>NZ_CADFGI010000004.1:0-785957 GCF_902833695.1 Paraburkholderia sp. BCC1876
TGCCGCCAGCGTTCAATCTGAGCCAGGATCAAACTCTTCAGTTCAAACCTGTTACTGTTTTTCGGTTCCGTTAAGAACCGGTCGCTCACTCAACGTACTGACGAATTGTTCGATCGTCTTTCGACAGTCAAACCTTCCTTTCATTACTGTGTGAGACTTGATACTTTCGCTTTACGGCAGATCCCGAAAGATCCGCCTCGCGTCTCGCATCAAGCGCCCACACTTATCGGCTGTTAATTTTTAAAGATCGATTACGCATTCACTACCAAACCAGCACCGCGTGTCGTCAACATCACAACTACCCGGCACCACTTCGTTCTGCGTCGCTGCATCTGCAGCAGAGAAACGAGATTATGAAGGCTCTTTTTCGTTTCGTCAACAACATTTTTTGCTTTCGCTTAAAACCTTGTTGACGCTACGGCCGCTGGTTTCTGCCGCGGCCCTCGTTCGCAAACGAGGAGGCGAATCTTAGGACAACATTCGCCATATGACAAGGGTTCGATGGAAATATTTTCCCGCAGCTCATTTGCGCATGGAATTTACTACTGTGTCCAGCGGAACGGCGTCCGCCATTGCCGCATAGCCGGCGTCGCTCGGATGGATGTGATCGCCACTGTCGAAGTTCCGCCGCAGGCGGTCCGGCTGCCCCGGGTCACGCAACGCCGCATCGAAATCCACGACGCCGTCAAATGCATGGCTGGTCCGAATCCACTGGTTGACAGCGAGTCGGATGCTCTCCCGCTGCGCCGGCAGCGATGCCGGCGTCAAAGTTGCGCCGAACACCTTCACGCCGGCGTGCCGCGCCGCGGTAATCACCCGTTGGTACCCCGCGATCAGATCGGGCGCCGTCACCGAGGTATGCGGAAAGTCGCAGTCGAGGCCGCTGCGAGCCGGCATCGAGGCGAAATTAATGTCGTTGATGCCGATCAGCAGGATCGCCGTCTTGACGCCCGGCCGCCCGAGAACATCGCGCTCGAAGCGTCTGGCGAGCGCATCCCCGTAGCAAGGCGAGTCGCTCAGCAGCCGATTGCCGCTGATGCCGAGGTTGACGATCGCCGTCGTCCGGTCGTTGCTACCGGCCAGTCGGCGCGCCAACGCGTCCGGCCAGCGGTGATTCTGATTCAGGCTGGAGCGCATGCCATCGGTGATCGAGTCGCCAATGGCGGCGACCGCGCCCGATGACGGCGTCGCCTCCACCGATACCCCCGTTACCCACACATATTGAGTGAAACGCCCACGGAACGCTTCGGCAGAAGCATCCGCTGCATGATTCCCCGGCTCGGAAACGTAATTGACCTGGCTCGATACGCGATGCCACGCAACGATTCGCTGCTCCGGGCCCATGAACGCGCTGATGGCGTACGGCGCGCCGTCGGCGATGTCGATCGTGACCGGATCGCTATCCAGCTCGCCGCCCGCCGGGATGCTCACCGCCGATTTGCCGCCGAAAGTCACGCGTGCCCCGTCATTCGCCACCGCGGCCGCGCCGCCCGCCGAGCGGGCGATGCGCAAATCATCGATCACGAGCGGCGTCTTGCCGTACTCGTTGCTGAGGTGGATTCGCGCGGCTCGTCCCGACAGCGTCGGATACACGATCTGGCGCACGGTGCGTCCGGCGACTTCCGGCGCGCGATACAAAGGTGGCAAGTCCTCGCGTTGCGGAATCGGCTGCAGCGCGGTCGCCCAGGCGGCGACCCAGTGCGCGGGGGCATCGGCGGCGAAAACGGTCGGGGAAACAGCGAATTGGGCAAGCAGCGCCGCGCCGCATGCGGCAGCCAGGGTGCGAAAAGTCATTCGGATGGTCGGTTCGAGGCGAAGCGTCCATTGTGCCCGAACGCTAGATCGATCGCGGCGCACCTTGGGTGCTGGGTGCTGGGTGCTGGGTGCTGGGTGCTGGGTGCTGGGTGCTGGGTGCTGGGTGCTGGGGCGCCGGGCATGGCCACGCCCACTGGCACTGGCACTGGCACTGGCACTGGCACTGGCACTGGGAACCGGTGCGCAGTGCCGAGCTTTGAGTGCGGGGCCGTGGACATCGGGCCCCGATCACCAAGCCTCAGACGCCAACCTCATCCGCTAATACCAAGACCAAGCCACCACCCACCCATAACCGCACCCTCACCCAATACCAGCCGCCCCTTACACCCCCGCCATCTTCAGCGCCACCGCCTCAGCCACCTCGATCCCATCAATCGCGGCCGAATAAATCCCGCCCGCATACCCGGCGCCCTCACCCGCCGGATACAAGCCCTCGACATTCATACTCTGATAATCATCCCGCCGACGCACCCGGATCGGCGACGACGTTCTCGTCTCCACGCCCGTCAGCACAGCGTCATGCATCGCAAAGCCGGCGATCTTCTTGTCCATCTGCGGCAAAGCTTCGCGAATAGCTTCGATCACATAATCAGGCAGCGCGGTGCTGAGATCAGTGGGATGCACGCCCGGTTTGTAAGAAGGCACCACCGAACCCAACGACGTAGACGGCCGCCCAGCAATGAAATCGCCGACCAGCTGCCCAGGCGCCATATAGTTACCGCCGCCCAACTCGAACGCCCGCTCTTCCCACTTCCGCTGGAAAGCGATGCCGGCGAGCGGGCCGCCCGGATAGTCCTCCGGCGTAATACCGACGACAATCCCCGCGTTCGCGTTGCGCTCCGCCCGCGAATACTGGCTCATGCCGTTCGTCACCACACGACCCGGCTCCGACGTCGCCGCCACCACCGTGCCGCCCGGGCACATACAGAAGCTATACACCGCGCGCCCATTGCTGCTGTGATGCACGACCTTATAGTCGGCGGCGCCCAACTGCTTATGGCCGGCAAACTTGCCGAAACGGGCACGATCGATCAAACCCTGCGGATGCTCGATCCGGAATCCAAGCGAAAACGGCTTCGCTTCTATATAGACGCCGCGGTCGTTCAGCATCTGGAAGGTATCGCGCGCGCTGTGCCCAACCGCCAGCACCACGTGGTCGCAGCGCAGCGTCTCGCCGGTCGACAGCTTCAGCCCGCGCACCTTGCCCTGATCGATCTCGATATCGTCGACGCGAGTCTCGAACCGCACTTCGCCGCCCAGCTCGTGAATGGTCGCGCGCATCTTCTCGACCATGCTGACAAGCCGGAACGTGCCGATATGCGGCCGGCTCAGAAACAGAATGTCTTCCGGCGCGCCGGCCTTGACGAATTCGTCGAGCACCTTGCGGCCGTAATGCTTCGGGTCCTTGATCTGGCTATACAGCTTGCCGTCCGAAAAGGTACCTGCGCCGCCTTCGCCGAACTGCACGTTCGACTCCGGATTGAGCACCGACTTGCGCCACAGCCCGAAGGTGTCTTTGGTGCGCTCGCGCACGGCCTTGCCGCGCTCGAGAATAATCGGCCGGAAACCCATTTGCGCCAGGATCAGCCCGGCGAACAGCCCGCACGGCCCCATGCCGATCACCACCGGCCGCGGCACGGTCAGTTGCGCCGGCGCCTTCGCGACGAACCGGTAAGCCATGTCAGGCGTCACGCCGCAATGCGGCACGTCGGCAAGCCGCTTGAGCGCGGCGGCCTCATCCGCGACCTCGACGTCGACGATGTACGTGAGCTTGATGTCGGCGCGTTTGCGCGCGTCGTGCGCGCGGCGAAACACGGTGTACCGGATAAGCCCGTCGGCGCCCACGCCGAGTTCCGCGAGGCGCGCGCGGACAGCGGCTTCGAGGTCGCTATCGGGGTGATCGAGCGGGAGTTTGATTTCGCTTAGACGTAACATGAGTACCGGGGGATGCAGGAAGGCCGCAAATCGCGGCCAATTCGCAATTTTATAGGTTAAGTGTCGGCACGGGGCATCGGCTCCGTCGAAACGCCCTCCGTCACGGAAATCTTGCCCCTATCAACACTGTCAGTCTGTCTCAAAAAATTTATTAACCGACCGGTCGGTTGGCTTATACTGTGCGCACACAGACAACTTCCGCAGAGAGCGTCCCCATGTACACGCAATCCCTGGATATTCCCGGCAATGTCGCCCCGCTGGATGCGGGCGCGAGTTCGCCCGAGCAGGCGCAATTCGATGCGGTCATGGCCGCCGACGGCAAGATCGAAGCTCAGGACTGGATGCCCGAGGCTTACCGCAAAACGCTGGTGCGGCAGATCTCGCAGCACGCGCATTCGGAAATCGTCGGCATGCTGCCGGAAGGCAACTGGATCACGCGCGCGCCCAGCCTGAAGCGCAAGGCGATTCTGCTCGCCAAGGTGCAGGACGAAGCCGGTCACGGCCTCTATCTCTATAGCGCGGCGGAAACGCTCGGCGTCTCGCGCGATCAGCTGATCGCCGCGCTGCACGCGGGCAAAGCCAAATATTCGAGCATCTTCAATTACCCAACGCCCACCTGGGCGGACGTCGGCGTGATCGGCTGGCTGGTGGACGGCGCGGCGATCATGAACCAGATTCCGCTGTGCCGCTGCACGTACGGTCCGTACGCCCGCGCGATGATCCGCATCTGCAAGGAAGAGTCGTTCCATCAGCGCCAGGGTTTCGACGCGCTGATGTCGATGATGGCCGGCACCGACGCGCAGCGCGAACTGGTCCAGCAGGCGGTGAACCGCTGGTGGTGGCCGGTGCTGATGATGTTCGGCCCGAGCGACAAGGATTCGATCCACAGCAATCAGTCGTCGAAATGGGGCATCAAGCGCATTTCGAACGACGACCTGCGGCAGAAATTCGTCGACGCCACCGTCGACCAGGCCAAGGTGCTCGGCGTCACGCTGCCGGACCCGGACCTGAAGTGGAACGAAGCGCGCGGTCAGCACGACTACGGCGACATCGACTGGGAAGAATTCTGGCGCGTCGTCAACGGCGACGGCCCGTGCAACCGCGAGCGCCTCGCCACCCGCGTCAAAGCTCACGACGACGGCACGTGGGTCCGCGAAGCCGCCCTCGCCCACGCCGAAAAACAGCGCCAGCGCGCGCAACAGCACGCCGCCTGATTCGCGCGGCACGCCAGACACAGCATCAGGAGATCAGCAATGAACAAGGAATGGCCGATTTGGGAAGTCTTCGTGCGCAGCAAGCAGGGACTCGACCATAAACACTGCGGCAGCCTGCACGCCGCTGACGCGCCGATGGCGCTGCGCATGGCGCGCGACGTCTACACGCGCCGCCAGGAAGGCGTGAGCATCTGGGTGGTGCCGTCTTCGGCGATCACGGCGTCGTTGCCGTCAGACAAGGCGGAGCTGTTCGAACCGGCGGGCGACAAGATTTACCGCCATCCGACGTTCTACACGCTCCCCGACGAAGTCAACCACATGTAAGCGCGGCCATGGATATCACGCCCCAACATCTCCAATACGTACTGCGTCTCGCGGATACCGCGCTGATTCTCGGTCAGCGCAATACCGAATGGTGCGGCCACGGCCCTATCCTCGAAGAGGACATTGCGCTGTCGAACATGAGTCTCGATCTGATCGGCCAGGCGCGTCTGCTGTACACGCACGCCGCGTCGCTCGAACAGCAGCTCACCGGCAAGACCCGCACGGAAGACGACTACGCGTACTTCCGCGCCGAGCGCGAATTCGCCAACTACACGCTCGCCGAGTTGCCGCATGTCGGCCCGCTGTGCGGCACGGCGCAAGCCGAGAAGGATTACGCCGTTACGATCGTGCGCAATTTCCTGTATTCGACGCTGATGGCGCATCTGTGGACGGCGCTGACCGCGTCCCCGGACGAGCAACTGGCCGCGATCGCGTCGAAGTCGATCAAGGAAACGAGCTACCACGTACATCACGCAAGCGAGTGGCTGATCCGTTTCGGCGACGGCACCGACGAGTCGCATCGCCGCGCGCAAGCCGCGCTCGACTACCTGATGCCTTACACCCGCGAGTTTTTCAGCGCGGACGCCGTGGAGGAGACGATCGCGGCGGCCGGCATCGGCCCGTTGACGTCGGATCTCGAAGCCGCCTGGCTCGACGACGTGCGCGCCACGCTCGACGAAGCCACGCTGAGCCTGCCCGAAGCGGTCAAGCACATCACGACCGGCAAGCACGGCGAGCATTCCGAGCACATGGGCTTTGTGCTGGCCGAAATGCAGAGCCTCGCGCGCCAGCATCCCGGCGCCACCTGGTGACGCGGCTTAAGCCAAGCGACCTAAGCCAAGCGACTTGACCCAAGCGATTTAACCCAACGGTAAAGCGACGATGACGACCTCGACAGCCACTTACAGCACCGACGCTACGCTCGATCACGCGTGGGCCGTGCTCGAAACGGTGCCCGATCCGGAGATTCCGGTGGTGTCGATTCGCGAGCTTGGCATTCTGCGCGACGTGCGGCGCGCCGCCGACGGCGCGCTCGAAGTCGTCATCACGCCGACCTACTCGGGCTGCCCGGCGATGTCGCAGATCGCCGAGGACGTCGCGCACGCGCTCGACGTCGCGGAACTGAAGCCTTACCGGATTTCCACCGTGCTCGCGCCGGCCTGGACCACCGACTGGATGACCGCCGACGCCCGCGAAAAGCTGCGCGCCTACGGCATCGCGCCGCCCACCGGCAACTGCGGTTCGGCCGCGGCGCCGCAGGAAAAAGTAATGCGCTTCGTGCCGCGCGCGCTGCCCGCGCCGTCGTGTCCGCGCTGCGGCTCGGCGCATACCGAACGTCTCGCGCAATTCGGCTCGACCGCCTGCAAAGCCCTGTACCGCTGCATCGACTGCCGCGAACCCTTCGACTACTTCAAACCATACTGATATGGCCACCCCGCAATTCCACTCGCTGCGTATCCGCGAAGTACGGCCCGAAACCGCCGACGCGGTCTCGGTCGCCTTCGAAGTCCCCGTCGAACTGCGCGATCACTATCGCTTCACGCAGGGCCAGTTCGTCACGCTGAAAACGCATTTCGACGGTGAGGAAACGCGCCGCTCGTATTCGATCTGCGTCGGCGTCACCGATTACGACCGCGACGGCGAACTGCGCATCGGCATCAAGCGCGTACGTGGCGGGCGTTTCTCGAACTTCGCGTTCGACACGCTGCAGCCCGGCCACACGATCGACGTGATGACGCCGGACGGCCGCTTCTTCACGCATCTGAACGCCGATCAGGGCCAGCAATACCTGGCGTTTTCGGGCGGTTCGGGCATCACGCCGGTGCTGGCGATCATCAAGACGACTCTCGAAATCGAGCCGCGCAGCACGTTCACGCTGGTGTACGGCAACCGCAGCGTCGATCAGATCATGTTCGCGGAAGAGCTCGAGGATCTGAAGAACCGCTTCATGAACCGCTTCGTGCTGTATCACGTGCTGTCCGACGATCTGCAGGACGTCGAGCTGTTCAACGGCGTGCTCGACCAGCAGAAGTGCGCGGCCTTCATTGAGAATCTGCTGCCCGCGGATGCGATCGACGAAGCCTTCATCTGCGGTCCCGCACCGATGATGGACGCCGCCGAAGCCGCGTTGAAAGCCGCCGGCGTGCCGCAGGAAAAGGTCCACGTGGAGCGCTTCGGTTCGCCGCTGCCGCAAGCGGGCGTACCGGCCGTCGAAATCACCGAAGACACGCCGGCCGCCGAGTTGGAGATCGTGCTCGACGGCAAACGGCGCAAGCTGCGCCTGCCGTATCAAGGCGTCAGCGTGCTGGATGTCGGGCTGAAGGCCGGGCTCGCGCTGCCTTATGCGTGCAAGGGCGGCGTCTGCTGCACCTGCCGCGCCAAGGTGCTGGAAGGCGAAGTGAAGATGGACAAGAACTACACGCTTGAAGAGCAGGAAATCCGCGATGGTTTCGTGCTGACCTGCCAATGCCATCCGATCAGCGATCGCGTGGTGGTGAGCTACGACGAACGGTAAATCGTACACGGCACGCGGGCAGGAACGACGCCCGCAATCCTTTGAGCCGTTCCACGATCCGCTTACACTAGGGGCCGCTCACGATCGGACACCTGTTCCGGTCGTCGAGCGGCCCCTTTTTGTCAACTGCCGAAGCCACTGCCGATGAGCACGATCCACCTCACCAACGGCGACGTCGCCGCCGAGTCACTGCGCACCGCGCTGCAGCAAGCGGGCCGCGACGATCGCGTGCATGCGTTGCGCGACGATCTGGCGGTCGGCCCGTTGCGCGGTGCCGACGACACGCCCGACGTGCGCGCGGACTTCTGGGAACGGGTCAGCGCGGACACGAAGCGCGATTTCCTGCGCGAATTCCGCGAGCAGGGCGCGACGCTGGACGCGATTGCGCGCGGCGAAGCGAACCTCGTGGTCTGGCACGGCGACAGCGCCGCCGATCAACTGATGCTCCGTCGCGTCTGCTATTACCTGCGCAACAATCCGCAGCGGCTGAACGAAGTGCGTCTGTCGATTCGCGACCTCACCGATCCGGGCGCATGGGCGCACAGCCGCAAAGATCACGCGACGTCCGTCGGCATGTTCGCACCCGACGTGCTGCAAGCGCGCCTCCCGGACGCGGCGCCGATTTCCGTGCTGCGCATTAGCCGGCTGGCGCTCGAATGGCAGGAAGTCAAACACGCGAACGGCGAAACCCGCCGGTGGCGTGACAACACGTTCACGAGCGGCCATTTCGCCGATCTGGACGCGCTGATTCTCGAACATATCGCCGACGGCTGGCAGCCCGCCGCGCACGTCGCCGCCGAACTGATGGCCGCCGAACTGGGCTTTCTGGTCAGCGACAACATGGTGCTGTGGCGTTTGCGCGAGTTGTCCGCGACCCGGCGCATCCGGCTACGCGGCGATGCGAACACGTGGCGCACGCTGGAGTTGTGCGCGGTGCTCGCTCCCTGTCCACACTAATAAAATCAACGACCATGGCCCGCACCCGAGCGCCCGACCACGAAACCCAGCGCGAACAGATTCTCGAACTCGCCGCGGCGAAATTCGCCCAGACCAGCTATCCGAGCACGTCGATGGCGGATCTGGCCGCCGCGAGCGGCACCTCGAAAGCGCGCCTGTACCACTACTACGCGAGCAAGGAAGCGATCCTGTTCGATCTGCTCGACCGCTACACGAAGCGGCTGATGCTGATCATCGCCGAGGTGGAAGGCGCGAGCCAGCGCCGCGGCCTGACGGAGCGGGAAACCTTCGCCGAACTGATTCGCGCGTTTCTGTCCGAGTACGAGACGTCGCATAGCCGGCACGTGGCGCTGTTGAACGACGTGAAGTATCTGGTCGACACCCAGCGCGAGGTGATTCTGAACCGCCAGCGCGACGTGGTCGCGGCGTTCGCGCGGCAATTGGCGCGGGCGTATCCGGAGCGCGCCACGCGCGACAACCAGACCGCGCTGACCATGATGGTGTTCGGCATGATCAACTGGACCTTCACCTGGCTCAAGCCGGACGGCCGGATGAACTACACCGAATTCGCCGAGCAGGTGGTCAATATGGTGGACCACGGACTAAGCTCGACACCCGCCTGATGACGCAAAGCAGCAATATTCATATGAAATAAAGGCTTGCCCGTCGCGTTGGCGTGGCATTGGGTCATGAACACCCGTTCATTTTGTTTTTCTTTATGAATCAACGCCCTAAAAATAGGGCGCAATATTTTTAGGCATTTAACTCAAAACGAGATACGGGTTTTCCCTAGGCTCGGGGTCGGCTTTCCGCTAAAATGATTTTTGCGGTGCACCACGCCGCTTGATCCAAGGAGAACCCGACCATGAACTTGATTACACCCCGCGTTGCTGAGCAGATCGTTCCGCGCGATCCGTTGTCGCAACCTGCCGGTCGTGCGCCTGCTCTGGTCCGTGAACTCACCGCGGTCGACCGCGAGCGGCTGCTGACCCACTTCCTCGCGCTCGGCGAAGACGACCGCCTGCTGCGCTTCGGCCAGATCGTGCCGAACCACGTGATCGAAAACTACGTCCGCGCAATCGACTTCACGCGCGACACGGTGTTCGGCGTATTCAACAGCCAGTTGCAACTCACCGGCGTCGGCCATCTGGCGTATCTGCCGGCCGAAGGCGACAAGCGCACCGCCGAATTTGGCGTCTCGGTGCTGGAAAGCGTGCGCGGCCAGGGCATCGGCTCGAAGCTGTTCGAGCGCGCCGCCATTCGCAGCCGCAATACGCACGTCAGCTCGCTGTACATGCATTGCCTGTCGCGCAACTCGACCATGATGCACATCGCGAAAAAGGCCGGCATGAAGATCGAATACGCGTACGGCGAAGCCGACGCTTATCTGACGCTGCCGCCGGCGGATCAATCGAGCATCATCGCCGAGATGCTGCAGGAGCAGGCCGCCGTGTTCGACTACGCCATGAAGCGCCAAGCGCGTCAGGCGTCGAAACTGTTCGAATCGTTTATGCCGACCGCCGCCGCGGCCTGAGCAGCAAACGCTTCGGCGCAATGACAGAGGGCAGCCCAATGGCTGCCCTTTTTGTTTGGCCTGCGCGTTCCGCCGCTCGCGGGCTGCGGTCCCGTACCGTGCTTACAAAATAGGCAACGCGGTGGTCTCCTTTATCGTGTCGAGCGAGAAGCTCGTCTTCACGTCGATCACCGACGGATGGTGCAGCAGTTGATCCTGCATGAAGCGGGAAAAGTGCGCCATATCCTCCACCTGCACGCGCAGCAGATAGTCCATGTCGCCCGTCATTGCGTGGCATGCGACCACTTCGGGCCATGTCTGCACGGCCGCGCGAAACTGATCCGCGTGCGTGACGTCGCCGCGCGGACGAGGCGCCGGCCCGCCACGCTTTTCCAGCCGCACGTTCACGTACGCGAGCAGATCCAGCCCGAGCCGCTGCGCATCCAGTAGCGCGACATAGCCGCGGATCACGCCGCACTCTTCCAGCCGACGAATCCGCCGCAGACACGGACTCGGCGACAGGTTCACGCACTCGGCGATCTCCTGATTCGACAGCCGGCCATTCTCCTGAAGGATCGCCAGAATGCGCCTGTCGATGGCGTCCATCTCTAAATCGGCCATTTTCTGCCCTCCACGTGAGTTACTGCGCTAGAAAATAGCGCCAGCGTATCCACACGTGCTTTATTTCGCAAGTTTTCGCCGTGATGACGCCTTTACACTGGCGTCATCCGAATCGCGCTCAACACCCCTTCCCCACTCGCACAACGCGCCGGCGCACTTCAGGAATCAGGAGACAGACCATGCAGGTTTCAACTTGGGACAATCCCGTCGGCACCGACGGCTTCGAATTCATCGAATACACCGCCCCGGATCCGGTTGCGCTCGGCAAGCTGTTCGAACAGATGGGCTTCACCGCCGTCGCGCGGCATCGCCATAAAAACGTGACGCTGTATCGCCAGGGCGAGATCAACTTTATCGTCAACGGCGAACAGGATTCGTTCGCGCAACGCTTCACGCGCCTGCACGGCCCGTCGATCTGCGCGATCGCGTTCCGCGTTCAGGACGCCGCCAAGGCCTATCAGCAGGCAGTCGAAAAAGGCGCCTGGGGTTTCGACAACAAGACCGGCCCGATGGAACTGAACATTCCGGCGATCAAGGGTATCGGCGACTCGCTGATCTATTTCGTCGACCGTTGGCGCGGCAAGAACGGCGCGGACGCGGGCAGCATCGGCAACATCGATATTTACGACGTCGACTTCGAACCGATTCCGGGCGCAAACCCGAATCCGGTCGGCCACGGCCTTACCTATATCGACCACCTGACGCACAACGTCCATCGCGGCCGCATGGATGAATGGGCGGAGTTCTACGAGCGCCTGTTCAACTTCCGCGAAGTGCGTTACTTCGACATCGAAGGCAAGGTGACCGGCGTGAAGTCGAAGGCGATGAGCTCGCCGTGCGGCAAGATCCGGATTCCGATCAACGAGGAAGGCTCGGAAACGGCCGGCCAGATTCAGGAATACCTCGACGCGTATCGCGGCGAAGGCATTCAGCACATTGCGCTCGGCAGCAATGACATCTACCGTACCGTGGACGGTCTGCGCACCGCGAACATTTCGCTGCTCGACACGATCGACACGTACTACGAGCTGGTCGATCGCCGCGTGCCGAACCATGGCGAACCGCTCGAGGAACTGCGCAAGCGCAAGATCCTGATCGACGGCGCGCCGGACGACCTGCTGCTGCAGATCTTTACCGAAAACCAGATCGGCCCGATCTTCTTCGAGATCATTCAGCGCAAGGGCAATCAGGGCTTCGGCGAAGGCAACTTCAAGGCACTGTTCGAATCGATCGAACTGGATCAGATTCGCCGCGGCGTGGTGCAGGACAAGGTCTGACAGCCAGATTGAGTTGAGGTGAGCCGGTGCGCGCAACCCGCGCACGGCCGATAAGAAGAAAGGGCGAGGATCTTGCGATCCCCGCCCTTTTTTTGCACCGCGTATTTGCACCGTTATCTCAACAGGATCAACGGCTAGTTATCCAACGACATCGACACACCGCTCGGGCGGTGCATCACGAATTCTGGTCTTCCTCGTCGTCCTTGCTGGAGCGCGTAACGCGTTCCATGGCGATGCTCGCGGGCGCCACTTGCGCCGTACGGGTCACCGCGTTCGACAACGCCCCCGCACTGCCCGTGCTCGAGCGGACCGGTGCGCTCATCGCGAAAAAAGCGGCCGATACCATCAGGAAGGTCTGGATGTTTCTCGTGTTCATGCGTACTCCTTTTTCTAACTGCCCTGCTGTCGTGAAGCTCCACCGAATGCGGAGCGTTGCGCTGACATTGCTCGCAGGTGGGGGTTAGACAGGTATTTCAACTACGGTTCCTTGAATTTGTAGTTTTTACAGCTTGTTACATGCTCGTCGTCAAAGATTGCCACGCGTCGCAATGCAGAGCGCATCAATGCGCCAAATCCCTTGCAGCGCAGCATTTTTGGCGCACTGCGGCGGGTTTTCACCAGTGCTACCATCACTTAAAACACGTCAATATGGCGACCCCGGGCACAAGCATTCAAAAGATGCCGAGGCCCAAAAAGTTTTGGTGATCCCAAACTGGTTGGAGGAGTACACATAATGAATGCCCCGCTAGACGCAGGTCAGCGAGCCTCGCTCGAAGCTGCCTTGTCTTCCGTCACGCTCGACGACAAATACACCCTCGAACGCGGCCGCGCGTATATGAGCGGCATCCAGGCGCTGGTGCGCCTGCCGATGCTGCAGCAGGAACGCGACCGTGCAGCCGGACTCAATACGGCCGGTTTCATCTCCGGCTACCGTGGATCGCCGCTCGGCGGACTCGACCAATCCTTGTGGAAAGCGAAGCAGCATCTCGCCGCGCATCAGGTCGTGTTCCAGCCCGGCGTCAACGAAGACCTCGCGGCAACCGCCGTCTGGGGTTCGCAGCAGGTCAATCTGTATCCCAGCGCCAAATACGACGGCGTGTTCTCGATGTGGTACGGCAAGGGCCCCGGCGTCGACCGTTCCGGCGACGTCTTCAAGCACGGCAACTCGGCCGGCTCCGCGCAGCACGGCGGTGTGCTGGTGCTGGCCGGCGACGACCACGCGGCCAAGTCCTCCACGCTTGCGCACCAGTCCGAACACATCTTCAAGGCGTGCGGCCTGCCGGTGCTGTTCCCGTCGAACGTGCAGGAATATCTCGACTTCGGTCTGCACGGCTGGGCCATGAGTCGCTACTCCGGCCTGTGGGTCGCGATGAAGTGCGTGACCGACGTGGTCGAATCGTCGGCGTCGGTCGACATCGATCCGCACCGCACCAAAATCATCCTGCCGGAAGACTTCGCGATGCCCGAGGGCGGCCTGAATATCCGCTGGCCGGATTCGCCGCTGGTGCAGGAAGCGCGTCTGCTCGACTACAAGTGGTACGCGGCGCTCGCCTACGTGCGCGCCAACAAGCTGGACCGCGTCGAAATCGATTCGCCGCATGCGCGCTTCGGCATCATGACCGGCGGCAAGGCCTATCTGGACGTGCGTCAGGCGCTGACCGACCTCGGTCTCGACGACGAAACCTGCTCGCGCATCGGCATCCGGCTCTATAAGGTCGGCTGCGTGTGGCCGCTCGAAGCGCAAGGCGCGCATGCCTTCGCGAAGGGCCTCGACGAAATTCTCGTGGTCGAGGAAAAGCGCCAGATTCTCGAATACGCGATCAAGGAAGAGCTGTACAACTGGCCGGATGCGCAACGTCCGCGTGTGTTCGGCAAGTTCGACGAGAAAGACGGCGCCGGCGGCGAATGGTCGGTGCCGATGGGTAACTGGCTGCTGCCCGCACATTACGAACTGTCGCCCGCGATCATCGCCAAGGCGATCGCCACGCGGCTGGACAAGTTCGATCTGCCGTCGGACGTGCGTGCGCGTATCGCATCGCGCATCGCGGTGATCGAAGCGAAGGAAAAAGCACTGGCCCGTCCGCGCGTCGAAGCCGAACGCAAGCCGTGGTTCTGCTCGGGCTGCCCGCACAACACGTCGACCAATGTGCCGGAAGGTTCGCGCGCCATGGCCGGCATTGGCTGCCACTACATGACGGTGTGGATGGACCGCAACACCAGCACCTTCAGCCAGATGGGCGGCGAAGGCGTGGCGTGGGTCGGTCAGTCGCCCTTCACTAACGACAAACACGTGTTCGCCAACCTCGGCGACGGCACCTACTTCCACTCGGGGCTGCTGGCGATTCGCGCGGCGATCGCCTCGAAGGTGAACATCACCTACAAGATTCTCTATAACGACGCGGTTGCGATGACGGGTGGCCAACCGGTCGACGGCGTGCTGACCGTGCCGCAGATCACGCATCAGCTCGCCGCCGAAGGCGCAACCAAGATCGTGATCGTCACCGACGAGCCGGAGAAGTATTCGGCGAACGTCGGTCTGGCGCCGGGTATCGACATTCACCATCGCGACAAGCTCGACGAGATTCAGCGTCAACTGCGCGAAGTGTCGGGCACCACGATCCTGATCTATGACCAGACCTGCGCGACCGAAAAGCGCCGCCGTCGCAAACGCGGCACGTATCCGGATCCGGCACGCCGCGTGGTGATCAACGACGCGGTCTGCGAAGGCTGCGGCGATTGCTCGGTGAAGTCGAACTGCCTGTCGGTCGAGCCGCTCGATACCGAATTCGGCACCAAGCGCCAGATCAACCAGTCGACCTGCAACAAAGACTTCTCGTGCGTGAACGGTTTCTGCCCGAGCTTCGTCTCGGTGGAAGGCGGTCAGTTGCGTAAGCCGAAGGCCGCCTCGGGCGCCGCCGGCGACACCCTGCCGCCGGTGCCGGAACCCGAACTGCCGTCCATGGAACGTCCGTACGGCGTGCTGGTGACGGGCGTCGGCGGGACAGGCGTGGTCACGATCGGCGCGTTGCTCGGCATGGCCGCGCATCTGGAGAACAAGGGCGTCACGGTGCTCGACGTCACCGGCCTCGCGCAGAAGGGCGGCGCCGTGATGAGCCACGTGCAGATCGCCAAGCATCCGGCCGACATCCACGCCACCCGCATCGCCATGGGCGAAGCGAGTCTCGTGATCGGCTGCGACGCGATCGTCACGGCCAGCGACGAATGCGTGTCGCGGATGCAGGTGGGCCGCACGCGCGTCGTGCTGAACAGCGCGCACACGCCGACCGCCGACCTGATCAAGAACCCGAACTGGCGCTTCCCGGGCAGCAGCACGGAAGCCGACGTGCGCGCCGGTGCGGGCGAAGACGGTGTCGATACAGTCGACGCGAATCACTTCGCGCTCGCGCTGCTCGGCGACGCGATCTACACGAACCCATTCGTGCTCGGCTATGCATGGCAACGCGGCTGGGTGCCGTTGACGTATCAGTCGCTGATGCGCGCCATCGAACTCAACAACGTGCAGGTCGACAAGAACCGCGCGGCTTTCGAGTGGGGCCGTCGCGCCGCGCACGATCTGGCTGCGGTGCGCAAGCTGGTACAGGCGCAAGGCAATGGCGTGAAGGCGGAAACGGCGAGCAGCAAGATCATCTCGCTGCACACCCCGAAGGCGCTCGACACGCTGATCGACAAGCGCGCCGACTACCTCACGGCATGGCAGAACGCCGCGTACGCGGACCGTTATCGCGCGCTGGTGTCACAGGTGCGGGTGGCGGAATCGGCGCTCGATTCGATCGACAGCCAGTTGCCGTTGACCGAAACCGTCGCGAAGAACCTGCATAAGCTGATGGCGTACAAGGACGAGTACGAAGTCGCGCGTCTGTACAGCGACCCGGCGTTCATCGACAAGCTGAAGGCGAATTTCGAAGGTGACTGGAAGCTGCATATTCACCTCGCACCGCCGACCTTCTCGAAGAAAGACGCTCACGGCCATCTGGTCAAGAAGAAGTACGGTCCGTGGGTGTTCAGCGCGATGCATGTGCTGGCCAGGTTCAAGTTCCTGCGCGGCACCGCGTTCGACGTGTTCGGCAAGACCGAAGAGCGTCGCACCGAGCGGGCGTTGATCGGCGAGTACGAAGCGCTGGTGCGTGAGCTGATCGGCGGGCTGACCACGCAGAAGCGTGAACTCGCGGTGGAGTTGGCGAATCTGCCGGACGGCATCCGCGGCTACGGTCACGTGAAGGAAAATAACCTGAAGGGCGTGCGCATCAAGTGGAACGAATTGCTGGCGCGCTGGCGTTCGCCTGACGCCGGCAAGACGCAACACGCGGCTTGAATCAGTGGCTTGAATGGCTCGAATGATTTGATGCAGGCCGGTTAGCTTGCAAATAAAAAGGCGGCGGTCCTCACGGACCGCCGCCTTTTCTCATTTCAACGCGTGGCTTACTGCGCGCCCACCCGCTTACGCGCGTTGGCCGATGCCACCGCCGTCATGTTGATGATCCGGCGCACGGTCGCGGCCGGCGTCAAGATATGCACCGGTTTTTCCGCGCCCAGCAGGAACGGACCGACCGTCACGCCTTCGCCGCCAATCATCTTCAGCAGGTTGTACGTGATGTTCGCCGCTTCCACGTTCGGCATGATCAGCAAATTGGCTTCGCCGCTCAGCGTCGTACCCGGGAACGCCGCCTTGCGCACCGCTTCCGACAACGCGGCGTCGCCGTGCATTTCACCGTCGATTTCCAGCGTCGGCGCACGTTCCGCGATCAGCTTGCGAGCCGCCGCCATGCGTTGCGACGACGACGACGGCGCGCTGCCGAAGTTCGAGTTCGACAGCAACGCCACCTTCGGCGTGATACCGAACTTCTCGATTTCGCGCGCCGCCAGCATGGTCATGTCGGCGAGCTGCTCGGCCGTCGGCGTTTCGTTCACGTATGTGTCGCAGATGAACAGATTGCGGCCCGGCAGCATCAGCAGATTCATTGCGGCGAAGTTCTGCACGTCTTCCGCCTTGCCCAGCACCTGCTCGATGAAGTTCAGATGCGCGTGGTACTGGCCGATCATGCCGCAGATCATGCCGTCCGCTTCGCCGAGGCGCACGAGGATCGCGCCGATCAGCGTGTTGAACTTGCGCATGGCGGCTTTCGCGACGTCCGGCGTGACGCCTTCGCGCGCGCCGACTTCGTGATAAGCCTGCCAGCATTGCTGATAGCGCGGATCGTCTTCCGGATCGACGATCTCGAAGTCTTCGCCACACTTCAGCTTCGAGCCCATCTTCTTCAGACGCATCTCGATCACCGACGGACGGCCGACCAGAATCGGCTTGGCGATCTTTTCCAGCAGCACGAATTGCGCGGCGCGCAGCACGCGCTCGTCTTCACCTTCGGCGAACACGATGCGCGCCGGCTCCGACTTGGCGGCCTGAAACACCGGACGCATCACCATGCCGGTGCGGTACACGGTGGTGCCGAGTTCTTCGCGGTACGCGTCCATATCTTTGATGGGACGAGTCGCGACGCCCGAGTCCATGGCCGCTTGCGCGACGGCCGGCGCGATCTTGATGATCAGGCGCGGATCGAACGGCTTCGGAATCAGGTACTCCGGACCGAATTCGAGCGAGTGGCCTTCGTAGGCCTTCGCGACTTCATCGCCCTGGTCGGTTTCTTCGGCCAGCTCGGCGATGGCGCGCACGCACGCGAGCTTCATTTCTTCCGTGATCGTGGTCGCGCCGACATCCAGCGCGCCGCGGAAGATGAACGGGAAGCACAGCACGTTGTTGACCTGATTCGGGTAGTCCGAACGGCCGGTCGCGATGATGCAGTCCGGGCGCACGCGCCTGGCTTCTTCCGGGCGGATTTCCGGCTCCGGATTGGCCAGCGCGAGAATCAGCGGCTGGGTGCCCATTTCGACGACCATTTCCGGCTTCAGCACGCCCGCGCTCGAGCAACCGAGGAACACGTCGGCGCCGCGAATCGCGTCAGCCAGCGTACGTGCTTCGGTGTTCGCCGCGTAACGTTCCTTCGACGGATCGAGGTTGCCGCGACCTTCAAAGATCACGCCCTTCGAGTCGGTGACGAGCACGTTCTTCTTCGACAGGCCAAGGTTCACCAGCAGATCCAGACACGCGATCGCCGCGGCGCCCGCGCCGGAGCACACCAGCTTCACTTCGTCGAGCTTCTTGCCGACCACTTTCAGGCCGTTCAGGATCGCCGCCGACGCGATGATCGCCGTGCCGTGCTGGTCGTCGTGGAAAACCGGAATCTTCATGCGCTCGCGCAGCTTCTTCTCGATGTAGAAGCATTCCGGCGCCTTGATATCTTCGAGGTTAATGCCGCCGAGCGTGGGCTCGAGCATGGCGATCGCTTCAACGAGCTTGTCCGGATCGGACTCGGACAGTTCGATGTCGAACACGTCGATGCCGGCGAACTTCTTGAACAGACAGCCCTTGCCTTCCATGACCGGCTTCGCCGCGAGCGGGCCGATGTTGCCGAGGCCGAGCACAGCCGTGCCGTTCGTGATCACGCCGACCAGGTTGCCGCGCGAGGTGTACTTCTGCGCGTCGAGCGGGTCTTCGTAGATCGCCATACAGGCCGCGGCGACGCCCGGCGAGTACGCGAGCGACAGGTCGAGCTGGTTGGACAGCGGCTTGGTAGGCGTGACCGAGATCTTGCCGGGTTTCGGAAACTGGTGGTATGCGAGAGCGCTTTGCTTAAGTTGTTCGTCCATTTTTTGGCCTGCGAGACGTAAGTAATTGGGCCCGGCATACCGCACCGCTGACGACGCTTCCACCTATCGAATGGATGATCGACTGAGACGGCTGACGCGTGCGCCGGTTAGGCGCGGCGTCGAACCTCAGCGGAGGACAAGACGGTGCGGAGTGCTACGCGGGTCGGTTAGTGTACACCCCGAATGAGTCGATGCACTGAGTGGTTAATCCGGCTCACCATCGGCGAAACAATGGTGCAGCGCCGCATCCGGCGGGCATTTGACGGGGGTCATGCGAGGGGCAATGCGTGTGCCGTTCGAGCTTAGTCGAGCTCGGCGCCGCGTCGTTCGGCAATCAGGAAAAGTGTCGCGAAGATGTCGAGCAGATAGATCGACGCGAGCAACGCCAACGCGGCGCCGAACGAATAGCGCGCGGCCAGCGCGCCCACCACGACCGGCCCGAAACCACCCACCGCCCGGCCGATGTTGAACAGCACGTTCTGCGCGGTGGCGCGCGCCTCGGTCGGATAGAGCTCGGAAATCAACGCACCGTATCCGCCGATCATCCCGTTGACGAACACGCCCATCGCCGCGCCGCCGATCAGCAGCGCCGACGGCGTCGTGAGGTGCGCGTAGACGAACACCATCACGACGGCCCCGGCCTGGTAAAACAGAAATGTCGGCTTGCGGCCGAAGCGGTCGGCGGCGATACCGAACAGCCAGATGCCGGCCGCCATGCCGAGCACCGTCACCGCGGTCCACACGCCGGATTTGGTCAGCGAGTAGCCGAAGGTCTTCGACAGATAGCTCGGTAGCCAGATCATCAGCCCGTAATAGCCGAAGTTCTGCACCGAACAGAGAATCAAGACGCCGATGCTGGCGCGCGTGGTGCGGCCATCGGCAACCAGTCGTTTTAGCGGCAGCTTGCGCGTGCCGAATGTGCTTCGTGCAACGCGTTCGGTGAACAGCGCCGGCTCCTCGACGCGGCGGCGCACGAAAAACGACACGACCGCGGGCAGCAACCCGAGCGCGAACATGCCGCGCCAGCCGATCACCGGCAACAGCAGCGGCGTCAGCAACGCGGCCGCCAGCACGCCGAGCTGCCACCCCAGGCCGACATACGACGAGACGCGCGCCCGCTGCGACGCCGGCCACGCTTCGGCCACCAGCGTCATGCCAATGCCGAACTCGCCGCCGAGCCCGATTCCCGCGATGGTCCGGTAGGCCAGCAGGTCCGTATAACCTTGCGCCAGCGCGCACAGGCCGGTGAACACGGCGAAGATCAGGATCGTCCACGTCAGCATCCGCACGCGGCCGAAATAGTCGCTCAATACGCCGAAAATCAACCCGCCCGCGACGGCGCCGATCAGCGTCCACGTCACGAGCGAGCCCGCCTGCGCGGAACTCAGATGCAGATCGGCGGCGATCACCGGCAGCATGAAACCGAGGATCAGCAGATCGAAACCGTCCATCGCGTAACCGAGCACCGAGGCAATCAACGCGCGTCCGGCATAGCCTTGTTTAGCCGATGCGCGGGAGTCGGTGGCGGAGGAGGCGGCAGTCATCGAAAGCATTCCGTAGGTCAAGGGGCGCTAAAGCGATCAGCCGCCCGGGAAATTCGCGTGAGTGTAAAGGCGGCTTCCGTGGCTCACAAGCCGACGCAAAAAAGGCGCGGCGAGACACGCTATACACCACGCGGAAAGCCGGTGAAACGCACGCGCCGAGCAAGTCGCGTCGAAGCCGGCCAGACTCGGCCAGAGGCGCCGTTATGACCGCCATTCGGCGCCGCACCGCACAACGGCCTCCTCGAAAGAGCCCGTTTCGGGTAAAATGTCGGGCTACGCGCGCAGCAAAAACCGACCTGCACTCCACTGGCCGGCAGCGTATTCGCCTATCAGGGCGCCGCCCGTCAGGGCGGACATACTCCACTTGCTGCGCCACCGGGCCCCGCGCCCGCTTCTCCCCGCTCACACCCAAGGATCCGCCCATGACAGGCTTCGATCGCCAGACGATCTCCGACACGACCGCCAAGATGCTGCTGGAAGTTCAGGCAGTGCACTTCAACGCGGAGAAACCGTACATTTTCACGTCCGGCTGGGCGAGCCCGGTTTACATCGACTGCCGCAAGCTGATCTCGTATCCGCGCGTGCGCCGTGGCCTGATGGAAATGGCTGAAAGCACCATTCTGCGCGACGTCGGCTATGAGCAGATCGACGCGGTGGCCGGTGGCGAAACCGCCGGCATCCCGTTCGCGGCCTGGCTGTCCGATCGCCTGATGGTGCCGATGCAATACGTGCGCAAGAAGCCGAAGGGTTTCGGCCGTAACGCGCAGATCGAAGGTCTGCTGACCGAAGGTCAACGCGTGCTGCTGGTCGAGGACCTGACCACCGACAGCCGCAGCAAGATCAACTTCATCAACGCGCTGCGCACCGCCGGCGCGACGGTGAACCACTGCTTCGTGCTGTTCCACTACAACATCTTCAAGGAAAGCGTGTCGGTGCTGAAAGACATTGACGTCGATCTGCACGCGCTTGCCACGTGGTGGGACGTGTTGCGCGTCGCCAAGGAAAACAACTACTTCGACACGAAGACGCTCGACGAAGTGGAAAAATTCCTGCACGCACCGGCTGAATGGTCGGCTGCGCACGGCGGCGCCAACGCGACGCCGCAGTAAGCATCTCAGTTAAGCGCTACGGTCCTTTGCGGACCGGTTAAGCGGGCTTAATGCAAAAGGGCTGCCTGTCGACAAGACAGGCAGCCCTTTTTTCGTTTCGCGCGGTTTCATGCGGTTAAGCGGTGTGCGCGCACCCGCTCATGCCCGACCGGGCGCGCGTTGCTAAGACGCTTCGCCGGTATCTTCCACCGAACTGGACGACAGATTCAGCAGCCCATTGCTTTGCGCGTACTGGAACAATTCGGAATCACGCTCGATACCGAGTTTGCGCATGGCCGTGTTCTTCTGCGTGCTGATCGTCTTGATGCTGCGGTTGAGCTGCTCCGAGATTTCCTTGATCGTCATGCCGGACACGAAGCGGCGCACCACCTCGAGTTCGCGCCGCGACAACATCACTTCGTCGGTCTTGCCGCCGGCGTTCATGCGCAGCGCGTCCAGCGAAGCTTTGACGGACGGGCTCATGTATTCGAGCTTGCGGCTAACGTGCTGCACCGCAAGGCCAATATGACTCAGATCGTCGGACTTGTTGACCACCGACGTCACGCCAAGCTCGCTCAGTCGCTTCAGCAACGCGGCGTTCTCCAGCATGGTTAGCACGACGATGGGCAGGTTGGGGAAATTGCGGCGCAAATAACCGATGAGCGGCAGCCCGTCGCCGTACTGTCCGCCTGGCATGGCGAGATCGGTGACGAGCACGTCGCAGGCTACGGTTTGCAGCACCTTGATCAATTCTGTGGATTGCCGCGCACGCGCGACGACCTGCAGCCCGGGAAACTTGAGCAAAGCCTGCTCGGCGCCGAACAGAATTACCGGATGGTCGTCGGCGACCACGACCCTGACTGGATCTTGCATTGCCCTCCCCTCGACGGTTAAAACTCTCTCCAGAACTTCTGACATGCTTTTCTATTGTAGGAATTCAATCGGATGAAAACGCGGCGGTACTGGCGCGGACAATTCCTCCGACTATAGCCGATATTCCATCCGCAAATTCCAGCCAACGACAACAATGATGTGTCGCAGAGCTAATGTTAGACATGATTCGACCTGGGGGCACAAAATAGGGACAATGATGATGCGAGGACGACCGCCTCGCGCCCTGACAGGAGAACCGGCACATGCGCTCGCGTTGCCTGGTTGTTTCGCTTGTTTCGCCGTTCCGCCTTACGCCGTCCTTCCTCTGCGCCGCGCTGGGTGTCGCGCTGCTCGCGGCGCATAGCCCGAACGCGCTATCCGAGAACGCATTCACGCTAACCAGCGCGAGCTTCCACGCGGGCGGCACGGTGGCGGACGCTCAGGTTTTCAATCAGGACGACTGCAAAGGCGGCAATCGCTCGCCGCAACTCACATGGCACGACGCGCCGCCCGGAACGCGCAGCTTCGCTGTCACGATGTACGACGAAGACGCGCCCGGCCGCGGCTGGTGGCACTGGGCGGTAGCCGGCATTCCCGCCAGCGTGCAGAGCTTGCCGGAGAACGCGAGCTTTTCCGGCTTCCTCAGCAAACTGGGCGCGGTTGAAGCGCGCAACGATTTCGATGTCGACGGTTATGGCGGCCCGTGTCCGCCGCCGGGCAAACCTCACCGGTATATCGTCACCGTGTATGCGCTGAGCACCGCCGATCTGCGGCTCGCGCAAGGCCGTCCCGCGCTGATGTTCGATCACGAGATCGGCACCGCCACGCTCGGCAGCGCGCGGATGGTGGTGAACTACGGGCGGTGATGCGGGCTGCGCACGGATAACGCCGTGCCGGGCGCGATTAACCGCGCGGGCGGCGGCGGCCGGCGGCATGGCCAGGCTCAGGTAAGACCCAGCACCGAGCAAAGCGAACACGGTTTATCCGCCGTCAATGACCGCCACGAAATCCGCGTTGGCCTGCGGCTTGCATCGGATTGCCGTCCGCGTGGAATTTCTGTCATCCGCGCACGCTAATGTGCCGGGGAGCGCTATGCGCGATGCTTGGGTGTTGCCGCATCGCCTGTGTGCGCACCATTGCCGTGCCCTATCCCATCCTTTTTCCTTTGCCGGAGAATGCCATGTCGAAGATCGTCATCGTTTATCACAGCGGCTACGGCCACACGAAAAAAGTCGCCGAAGCCGTGCTCGCGGGCACCCTCGAAGCCGGCGCCGAGGCGCGCCTGCTGCCGGTCGGCGAAATCGACGACGCCGGTTGGGCGGAACTGGCCACGGCCGACGCGATCATCTTCGGCGCGCCGACCTACATGGGCGGCCCGTCCGCCGACTTCAAGAAATTCGCCGACGCGAGTTCCAAACCGTGGTTCGGCCAGACATGGAAGGACAAGATCGCCGCCGGCTTCACCAACTCGGCGACCATGAACGGCGACAAGTTCTCGACCATCCAGTACTTCGTCACGCTGGCGATGCAGCACAGCATGATCTGGGCGGGCACCGGCATGATGCCGTCGAACACCAAGGCCGCCACGCGCAACGACCTGAACTACGTGGGCGGCTTCACCGGTCTGCTGACGCAGTCGCCGGCGGATGCGTCGGCGGAAGAAGCACCGCCCGCCGGCGACCTGGAAACCGCACGGATGTTCGGCGCGCGCATTGCCGGCGTGACGGCGCGCTGGCTGGCCGGCGCGCCGCGCTAAGCCGCCGACTAACCGACTAACCGACTCACCGACTTACTGGCGCACCGACGCACTGGCGCACTGGCGCACTGGCGCACCAACACATCGGCGCGGCGCTGCCGCGAACCGGCCGACATCGGCGTGCATCTATGCTGCAACGGGTCACGCCGATGTCACTTTCAGCGCGCATCGTGCTTTTCTCAGCGCGCTTTTTTCACCCGTTTTGCACGCCCGCGACCGTCCGGTCTTAAAATAGCGTTCCGGCGCCAAGTCGCGCCCTGTTTCCAGCAAGCCAGTGAGATCGAGATGAGCACGAAAGTTTTTGTCGACGGACAGGAAGGCACGACCGGCCTGAAGATTTTTGAATACCTGTCGCAGCGCGCCGACGTTGAGATCCTGCGTATCGAAGAAGCGAAGCGCAAGGACATCGAAGAGCGCCGTCGTCTCATCAATGCGTCGGACGTCACGTTTCTGTGTCTGCCGGATGTGGCTTCGCGCGAATCCGCGTCGCTGGTCGACAATGAGCATACCGTGCTGATCGACGCGAGCACCGCGTTCCGCACGTCCGCCGACTGGGCGTACGGTTTGCCGGAACTGGCCCATTCACAGCGCGAACGCCTGCGCAGCGCGAAACGTATCGCCGTGCCGGGCTGCCATGCGTCGGCCTTCGTGCTGGCCATGCGTCCGCTGGTCGAAGCCGGCGTGGTGCCGGCCGATTTCGCCGCGCACGCTTATTCAATTACCGGCTACAGCGGCGGCGGCAAGAAAATGATCGCCGACTACGAAGCCGGCGGTAACGACAAGCTCAAGAGCCCGCGTCCGTACGCGCTCGGCCTGACGCACAAGCATCTGCCGGAAATGGCCGCGCACACGGGGCTGAAGTCGGCGCCGGTGTTCACGCCGATCGTCGGCGATTTCTACAAGGGTCTGGCGGTCACCACATTCTTCTCGCCGAGCCAACTGGCCAAGAAGACGACGCCGCAAGACGTGCAGGCGCTGTTCGCCGAGTACTACGCGGGCGAAGCCTTCGTGCATGTCGCGCCGTTCGACGCGGCAGCGAACCTGGACGACGGCTTCTTCGACGTGCAGGCGAACAACGACACCAATCGCGTCGACCTGTTCGTGTTCGGCAACGAGGAACGCTTCGTCACCGTCGCGCGTCTGGACAACCTGGGCAAGGGCGCGTCGGGCGCGGCGATCCAGTGTATGAACCTCGCCATCGGCACCGCGGAAGAAAGCGGTCTGAAACGCTAAACGGATTCAAGGAGACGGCGGCGCTTTCGCCGTTAATCCACCGCCCCGAAAAGCCGGTCTTCACAGACCGGCTTTTTTGTTTTTAAAAACATGCGCTTTGAATTCCACTTATCGGGTTTAATGAGTAGTAGCCCGTATTACTTAAAAAATCAAAATCGGACTGCTCACCGCTGTGCGGTAATTCATTCCTGAAAATGACCCGCGTCGCATAGTTTTCCGCATAGGGAAACTCCGGACTTTTTCTCGAACGATCGTTCGAAGATGATAGGAGCATTTTGCTGAAACGCCTGCCTGGTAAGGCGCGTGCGGCGAGGCGCCGAGACCGTCATACAGCTCGAATTTATTTTTTGTTTAAAAGGGTCGTCCGCGTCCACGCTGTCTGCGTCTGGCAAAACCCACACTGTTTGAATCGCGCTTTTTAGACGGCTCATTCAATTGACAGGCATTAAGCGCGCAGCGAAATTAGTTCGCACAATTACAGGAAGGGAGACAGCAGCATGGCGCACGCCATTACTCGAGGCCTGGCGTTGGCATTCGCCACGGCCCCATTGCTCATCGCATGCGGCGGCGGCAAAGCCGGCGATCCGGGCGCGGTCAACGCCCCGCAATGCTCGGGCGCGAGCTGTGGCGTGCAAGGTCCGCCGGCCTCGGGCACGTCGGCGTCGCTCTGTCCGGCAACCGCCGACATCGGCAACTCCACCTTCCTCGGTGGCGCAGGTAGTGGCGAAGTGGTCCAGTTGAACATCAACGCGACGGCCATGACGTACACGCTGAAATGGCTCGCGTCGCCGATTCCGTTGGCCACCGGCACGGTCTCGCCCACGCGCGCGGGCACGCAAATCGCCGGCGCGGTGATTCACCCGCCCACCGGCGCGCTGCCGACCGCCGAACAGATCCGCTGCGCGTTCATTCTCGGCGCGGGCACCGGCACCGCGTCGGACGGCACCACGTACACGACGCCCGACTTCGTCAACAACCCGAACCCGCCGATGATTCTGGTCGGCCAAGGCGTGGCTGGCGGCGGCATTCCCGGCGCGACGGTGCAATACGCGGGGATTTTGGGCATTGGCGCCGTGAACCTGCGGCACTTCGATTTCTATCCGTTCCTCGGTTTCGCCAGCACCACAACCGATATCACCAAGCTGCCCGGCACCTACAACGGCTTGCTGTATCACCTGTCGCCGACCGCGAACTATGAGACCGTCGCGACCAATTCCGTCGAAACCTTCGACGCCAGCGGCAACTGCACGTCGCCGAGTTCGAGCGGCTGCCTGTCGACCGGTAACGCGCTCACGCTCAACAGCAACGGCTACTTCGACAGCAGCAGCCCGCCGCAGATCGTGCCGAGCGGCGGTAGTCCGGCGCCGCTGCGCACCGGCAACTTCGGCACCGCGCACATGATCCT
This sequence comes from Paraburkholderia sp. BCC1876, assembly GCF_902833695.1. Lineage (NCBI taxonomy): Bacteria > Pseudomonadati > Pseudomonadota > Betaproteobacteria > Burkholderiales > Burkholderiaceae > Paraburkholderia > Paraburkholderia sp. BCC1876. Next base: position 26,794 of record NZ_CADFGI010000004.1, read on the forward strand.
CGGTCAGGTCAACGGCGCCACGGTCCCGCTGGTGGTGCGCACCGGTTCGGTCAACACGAACACGCTGCAGATCGACGACGAATCCGGCATCGCCATGCTCGCCGCAGCCACCCCGCTCGCCTCGGGCGGTTTCGACGGCGGCTATGTCGGCGCGGATTCGAACTTCAAGTACACCGCGACGTTGATTCAGGGGGCGGTCGGCACGTTCATCAACCCGAGCACGTCGGGTGCGGAAAGCGGGTTCGGTCTCGGCTACGGGTTGCCGAGCCCTGGGCTGGTCGGCGTGCAGGACACCAACGGCAAAACCGGCTTCGCGATCGCCTCGGGCGGCTTGTACGCGATCGTGATTCAGGGTGCGGAGAACGGCGGCATCACGTCGACCTCGGCCAACGCGGACACGCCGAGCACGCCGTACTTCGGCATCGGTGCGCAGATCAGCAAGTAAGCATCAGCAGCGAAGCACGAGCCGTACGCAACACCACTAAAGCAAAAGGTGGCCGGACTGAGAGCCGGCCACACACAACGAGAAAATTCTGGAGGCGGTATGAATTGGAGATTCCTTTCGGTGCTCGCTCTTGCAGCACCGTTGCTCGGGGCATGCGGCGGCGGCGGGGGCGGCGATGGGCCGGTGACGGAAGTGCGTCTGTGTCCTTCATCGCTCGACTACACCACCACGTTTACGGGCGGCGGCGGTGACGGGGAACTGGTCAAGCTGCAGCTCGACACGACCAAGATGACGTGGCAGATCAATTACGTCGAGTCGCCGATTCCGGCGACCACCGGCACCGTCGTACCGACGCGCGCGGGTCAAACCGCCAGCGGCACGCTGACCCAGGAAACCCTGCTGCCGACCAACAAGCTCAATCAATGCGCGTTCCGCCTCAACGGCGCGAGTCTCGACCCGACTCGTCCAGCGCGGATTTTCGTCGGCGAAGGGGTGGCGGGCGGCACGATTCCCGGTGCGGAAATCTCGTTCGGCGGGATTCTGGGTGTCGGCGCGGTGCCGGATACCACCTTCCCGTACTACCCGTTCATCGGTTTTTCGTCGATTGAAACGAATCTCGCGAACGTGGCCGGCACGTATAACCAGCTCGGCTATCACCAGGTGCCGTCGCAGAGCTTCGCGCCGGTCGCCGTCGATTCCAGGATCACGATCAACGCGGACGGTACGTGGACGGAGTGCGACAACTCCGGTATCAACGCCGGCAAATGTCAGCAGCCCGGCGGCAACTTCGCGCCGGCCGCGGACGGCAGCGGCGCGTTCCAGACCAATAACTTCCTCGGTCAGGCAAAGCCGACGCTCGCGGCCACGCCGGAAGCACGCGGCTACATGATCGTCGGCAAGCTCCGCGGTCAACTCGTGCCGATCCTGGTGCGCACCGGCGCGGCGAACTCGTCGGTGACGGTGCCGCAAAACGGCGCGCTCGGGCCGTACGCGGACGACGAATCGGGCATCTCGATTCTGTCGCCGCAAACGTCGGTAACAGTGGGCTCGCAGAACGGCGAGTACATCGGTGTGGATAGCCAGTTCGACTATCGCACCACCGCGCTCACGGGCACCCAGGCCACGCTGCTCGATCCGTTCAACGCGTCGCAGGCATCGCTCGCGACGGCGCTGAATCTGGACTTCACGCAGGCCGTGCCGGGCGTGGTCACGACGACGCAAGTGGGCGCCAGTACCGGCACCACGCCGACCGGCAAGATGATCTTCACGGGTGGCGTGTTCGGCTACCTCGATCTGACCAACGCGGCCTCGCCGTACTTCACGATCGGCGCCTTCGTCCAGTAATGGACGTGACCCGCGCCGCCAACCCGCAACGAGGCGTTCGCGCCCCGGCTGCCGCGCCCGATCAGCGCGCGGCAGCCGGTGTCCACCGACTATCCAGCGCAACGGCCGGGCCGCCAACCCGCCGCCGCTCGACGCGCGCGATAGATGCAACGAGCGCCAGAGGAGAAACAACATGAAAAAAATCTGTCTCGCGATACTGACCGTTTGCCTGTCCGCCAGTGCCTATGCCCAACACGCGGGCGACAACGTCGCCGTGCTCGGCTGGTTTCACGTGATGCCGCAGGATTCGAGCACGCCGCTCACCACCAACGTCGCGCCAACGCCGATCAATACGCCGCTGCGTCTGCCGAGTTCGTTCACGTCGTCGGGCACGGGCTTGTCGACGGGGAGCGCCGATACGGTCGGCCTGGTGTTCAGCCATTACCTCACCGATCACATCGCCATCACGACGGTGGCGGGTGTGCCGCCGGTGTTCAAGATCTACGGCCACGGCACGATCAAGCCGCCGGGACCGGCGGGCGCGCTGGGTCAGCAGGATCTGGGCGACCCGCAGTCCAATCCGATCGTGAAAAGCGTGCGTCAGTGGAGCCCGGCGCTGCTGTTCCAGTACTACTTCAATGAACCGACGGCGAAGTTCCGGCCGTTCGTCGGTATCGGCGTGTCGTACAACTTCTTCTCGGATATTCAACTGAGCCCGAACTTCGTCACGTCGACGCAGAACAACCTCGGCGCCGTGCTGGCCGCGGGCGCCGGCAAGCCGGGCACGACGCAGGTGTCGGCGAAGGCGTCGTCGTCGTGGCAGCCGGTGTTCAATGCGGGTCTGGCGTACAACATCACCGATCACTGGGGTCTGGTGGCATCGGTCACGTACATTCCGCTGAAGACGACCTCGTCGGTCATCATCAAGGCGGCGGACGGCACCGAACTCGGCGTCTCCAAGGCGGACCTGAAAGCGGACCCGATCATTTCGTTCCTGGCGGTCTCGTACAAGTTCTGAGTCCGACGGCGCTCTGGCACGCGGCCAGATAAGTCCGCGAATCGCAAACGACAAAGCCGGCGGCCCTGCGAAGGGGCCAGCCGGCTTTGTCGTTTGTCATTTCTGAAGCGCCCGGGAAATTCGGGGCAAAAAAAAGCCCGCCTAGTTTGGCGGGCTGAATCCATATCAGAGGAGACATGGAGGAGACAAGACGAACTATAGCAAATGGTTTGGTGCGGCGCAACATTCTAATTAGGGATGACCCTCAGCGTTGTGCTCGTGCGACACCTTGCTGAGTCTGCGGAGGCGCCTGGCGGCTAGTGCCGCACCAGCGCCATCATCGCGCCGAAGCCGACGAACACGCCGCCCGTCAGTCGATTGAACATTTTTGCGACGCTGCGGCTCTTCAATTTCGCGCCGATCCGCGTGCCGAACCCCGCGTACACCAGATACCAGCTCACCTCGATCACGGCGAACGTGGCGACCAGCACGCCGAACTGCGGCAGCTTCGGCTGCGCGGCGTCGATGAATTGGGGCAGCAAGGCGGCGGCGAACAGAATGGCTTTCGGATTGCTGCCGGCCACCAGAAAGCCGTTGCGAAACAGCGCGAAGCGCGAGCGCGCTGGCTTCGCGGCGAGCGCGTCGGCCTGGTCGGCGGCGGCTTCGTCGGCCGGCGCACGCCATGCCTTGACGCCCAGATAGACGAGGTAAGCCGCGCCGATCAGGCGCAGCGCGTTGAACATGGCCGGCCACGCGGCCAGAACCACGCCGAGCCCCGCCGCGGACACCGCCAGCATCAATACCAGCGCCGACAGGCAACCCGCCATCGTCGCGCTGGAGCGGCGCAGACCGTGTTGAGCGCCATGCGTCATGACGAGCAGCATGTTCGGGCCGGGAATCGCGGATACGACGAAAACAGTGGCGACGAACAGCCACCAGGTATGCAGAGTCATGACAATCGCGGTGAATAAGGACGGGCGGCCATTATGCCCGCCCGCGCCAATACGCGACTTGACGCACGGGGTGGGGGCTTGTGCAGAGCGCGGCGCGCGGGACTCAAAGCGTTCGCTTCGCCTCTGCCCGTGCCGCTGTCTCTGCCCTGGCCCTTGCGGTTCGCCCCGCAGCCCTAGCGCTCCTAACGCCCAGCGCGCCGTGCAGCCACCTGCCCCAGCACCGCGAAATCCTTCTCGCCGTCGCCGTGCGCTACCGCTTCGAGCAAACTGTCGCGCACCACGCTCGCGATCGGCAGCGGCGTCGTTACCGCATCGGCGGCGGCCAGCGCGAGGCGGATATCCTTCAAGCCGAGACGCGCCTTGAACTGCGCCGGCTCGTATTGCTGCTCGGCGATCAGCTTGCCGTAGCCCGCGTAGACCGGCCCCGGGAACAGCCCGCTCGTGATGACGTCGAGGAAATCCTGCATGGCCAGCCCATGACCGGTCACCAGCGTGGCCGCTTCGCCGAGCGTCTCGACCGCCGCGCCCAACATGAAATTGGCGGCCAGTTTCATCACGTTCGCCTGCTGCGGCAGCGAACCGATGCGCCACGTCTTCTGGCCGATCGCGTCGAAAATCGGCTGCACCCGGTCGATCGACTCCGCCGGACCACCGGCAACGATCGTCAGCTTCGCCGCCGCCGCGACGTCCGGCCGACCCAGCACCGGCGCGGCAACGTAGTGAACCCCGCGCGACGCATGGGCCGTCGCCAGTTCTTCGGCCAGCGCCACCGAGATGGTCGCCATGTTCACGTGGATCAGCCCACGCGGTGCATGCTCCAGCAGCGAAGCGGTGATCACTTCACGCAGTGCGGCATCGTCGGCGAGCATCGAGAACACGGCATCGCCCGCAAACGCTTCGGCCGGCGTCGCGACGATGCGCGCCCCAGCGTCAGCGAGCGCTCGCGCCCGTTCCGGCGAGCGGTTCCACACCCGCACCTGATGCCCGGCTTTCAAAATGTTGGCAACCATCGCGGCGCCCATCTCGCCGAGACCGATAAAACCGATGTCCATCTGTCGCTCCGTCTTCTAAAGAACTGGCAGTAAAGCACACTCATGCGACACCCGCAGGGCAGCGCGCAACGGGAGGCGGTGCCATACTGCAGGAATGGTGACCGCGACTTTCCGCTTCTATGAGGAGCTGAACGATTTTCTCGCCCGGCCGCTGCGTCGGCGCGCGTTCAGCTACGCCTGCGCGCGCGGCGCCACCGCCAAACACATGATCGAAGTACTCGGCGTGCCGCATACCGAGGTCGAGCTGATTCTGGTGAACGGCGAATCGGTCGGTTTCAATCATCCTCTCGCGGACGGCGACCGCATCGCCGTCTATCCCAAGTTTGAAGCGCTCGACATCCAGCCGCTCCTGCGGGTGCGCGAACGGCCGCTGCGCGTGGTGCGATTCATCGCCGACGCGCATCTCGGCGGCCTGGCGCCGCTGCTGCGGCTTGCCGGCTTCGATACGCTGTACGACAACCACTACCCGGACGCCGATATCGAAGCGCTCGCCGCCGCGCAACAGCGCGTGGTGCTGACGCGCGACCGCGAGCTATTGAAACGCCGCAGCATCACGCATGGCTGCTACGTTCGCACGCTAAAACCGCGTGAGCAACTGCGCGAAGTGTTTGAACGGCTCGACCTGGCCGGCAGCGCGACGCCGTTCCGGCTATGCCTGATGTGCAACGCGCCGCTGCGGCGCATCGCCAAAGAAGAAGTGGGCAGCCGCGCGCCCGACGGTGTACTGCAACGGCATAACCAGTTCGTCACCTGCGACGTGTGTCTGCGAGTGTTCTGGGAAGGCACGCACTGGCAACGAATGCGCGCGCTGATGGACAGCATGGCCGCCGCGCCGGACCGATCCGGCTGAGTGCCGCGCAATCAGCACGATCCGCGCAAGCCGCCCCTCAACCCGCCGCTGAATCCCGCCGCTCGCTCGACGCCCGGCGCGATGCGTACAATGCGGGGTTTACTTATCTGCAGAGGCCTTCCAAATGGCGATGAAAAAAACCGACCTTGAAAAGAACAAGGCAAAGAAGCTGAACAACGCAATGAATCTGTCCACCGCCGATCGCTTCGGCAAATCCGCTGCGGCCGACCCGAAACTCGATCGCCGCGAACAGCGCAAGCTGGATCAGGCGCAAGGCCTTGTTGCGTTCGCGTGCAAGCTGAACGGCGAACTGGTCGAAGAGCTCAAGACGCGCGCGGCCACGCATCCCGACGGCATGAGCGGCCTGCTCGACGAAGTCATCAAGCGCGGCCTCGCGGGCTGAGTGCCGCGAACCGAGGCGCGCGCAAAGCGCGCCGTGAAATGCAAAAAGGCCAGAGCATAAGCTCTGGCCTTTTTGCTGGCGATGCCATTAACCGAACCACGATGCACTGACCGGCTGGCGGCGCAATGCGGCGACCCGACCTGGCTCGCCCAGCAAACTAAAGACAGCTTAGTTTGCCGTGCCCTTGTCGTTCGTGCCAGCTGCCGAAGCTGCTGCAGCGACCGGAGCGCGCTTGCCGTGCGTCTTCAGCTTCTTGACGTGATGCTTCTTCGGCGCGCTTGCTGCTGCAGCCGGTGCTGCTGCGTCCGATGCTTGTGCGAAAGCTTGAACGGAAACCAGCGCGATCGAAGCTGCTGCGAGCGAGACGATAACTTTTTTCATGTGTTGTTCCCCAAACCTGGACGACTGAGTCAATGTGAATGAAATAGCTGCACGGTGAAGCAGACAGGGCTTCAGGCGCCTTCCCGCTCCCCGCGGGAGAGTATTACCCAGTGTAGGCGGTTTGTCATGCCCAAAACTCGATATGTATTTTCCGGGAGACAGCTTGCTTTCGAGACGCTTTCACTCGTTAAGCATCCCATACCAGGGGGATTACTTAGTATCGGTTAAACGAGGTTGCGCAACAGGCTGGCGGTCTCCTGCAAGGTCGGCAAAACCCGATGCAGCGCGGCATTCGCCGATTCCTGGCCGATCGGCATGCTGACGCTGATCGCGGCAACCACCGAACCATGCCGGTCGCGCAACGGCACCGCGACACCGCGCACGCCGAGCTCGAGTTGCTGATCGGTGACGACATAGCCATTGCGGCGAATTTCACCAAGCACTTCGCGCAAGCGCTCGATCGTTGCGTAGGTGTGCGGCGTGAACACCTTGATCTGATAAGTGGCGAGCCATTGCTCGATGCTCTCCGGCGCCTGGAACGCCAGCAACACCAGCCCTGCGGACGACAACGGCGCCGCCACGCGCGAGCCGAGCACGAAGCCGACCGCCATCGCCCGGTTCACGCCGTTGCGCGCCACGTACACCACGTCGTGCTCGTCGAGGATCGCGACCAGCGCGGTTTCCTGCACGGTCGCGGTGATGCGCTGAAGAAACGGCTGCACGGTACGCGGCAAACGCGCCGAATCCAGATACGACTGGCCGAGCCGCAGCACGCGCGGCGCCAGCCAGAACAGCTTGCCGTCGGTGTCCACGTAGCCGAGTTCGCCCAGCGTCAGCAGATAGCGGCGCGCCGCCGTGCGCGACAAACCCGCGCGGCTGGCCACCATGGTCGGCGTCATGCGCGCGTGTTCTTCGTCGAATGCTTCGATGATCGCCAACGCTTTCGCCGCGCCGGCAATCCAGTCTTTCTCGTCCATTGAACTTGCCTGAAAAACAGCCGGCCTGCCGGTTGGTCGTGTGATCGGTCGCACGACCGTTGCGCGATTATCGCGCGAGTCGGCGCCGGAATCGGTCGCGGCATCGGCGTCGAGAGGAGTATGGGAGTCGGTCGCGACGCGAACGATCTCCGAATTGATAGGCCACTGTGTCATTTGAAATCCCAACGCATTTGTTCAACGATGCCCACACCGCGCGACGTCCGCACACACTCGCTGACATAGTCGGTGAACGGCAGGGGTTCGAATCCGATTTCGTCACGCAGACGCCGGTTGTCGAACGCATAGTCCAGCTCCGCGAAGCCCGCATATAAACGCAGCGCGTGCTCGATCAGCCGGCCGCTGCCGCTGCGGTCGCGGCCCACCACTTCGCGCGCGATCTTGCCGAAGTCGCGCACACGGCACATCGAATAACGGCGGCCCGAGGTACCGGTGGCTTCATCCATCGCGCTGATAATCTGGCCGACGGTCGGCGCCTCCGTGCCCGCCGACACGTGATACGTGTCGAACGCCAGCGTCGGCTTCACCGCCAGCAGCGCAATGGCGCGCGCGCAGTCGTCGGCGGCGACCACGTCGAGGCGGTTCATCGCGCGGGCGGTGAAGCGCCGCGCGCCGTGCACCACGCGAAATACCCAGAACAGACTCGCCGACGGCAGCGTGCCGAGCACCGTATGACCGACCACGATCGACGGCCGCACCACCACCAGCGGCAGGCGCGGATAGGTGGTGCGCAACAACCGTTCGACTTCACGCTTGCTGCGCGTGTACGGCACGATGTGGTTCGTTTCGCCATAGCCGAACGGCGACTCCTGCACGTTTGCGCCGCATTGCGTGCCGCACGCCATCGCCGTACTCACGTGCAGAAAACGCCGCAACATCCTGCTGCCGGCAAAGCGCGACACAAAGCGCAAGGTGTCGCGCACGTTGGTGTCGAGCACTTGCGGGTTGGTCGAAAACGACGCCAGCGCAGCGCAATTAATCACGTGCGAGACCTTCGCAAGACGCGCCAGATCGATCTCCGAAAACGCGCCGCCGAGTTCGCCGACCATCACGTTGACCTCGGTGATACGGTGCGCACGGTTGTGCGACAGACCGCAGCGCACCGCCGACGCTCGCAGCCGCGCGAGCGCATCGGCCACGCTCACGCCGCGCACGAGGCACACCAGCCGATTGGCGAGGCCGGCGTTGATCAGGGTCACCAGCAGATTGCCGCCGATAAACCCGGTCGCGCCGGTGAGCAGCAAACTGTCGACGCCCAGCGCCTCGCCGCGCACCGGTGAAACAAGACTGTCCTGCCACGCGCTGGACAGCGGGGTTTGCCATGCAAACATCGCAAGCTCCTTGATGAGACGTCGGATCGGCGAGCCGAGGGTCCGGCCAACCTGTCGACAGACGGAATCAGTAGCGGTAGCTGATCGCCGTGATCGCGAAGTAGTTGTTCTTCGACTGCACGATCGGGCTGTTCGCCGACGCACCCAGCAGACGCGTCACGCCACCTTCGGTATGCACCGACCAGCGCGGCGAAAACATGTAGGTCCAGCCGAGCGACACCTTCGCGCTGTCGAAACCGCCCTTCACCGAATACGGCCGGAAGCCGCTCGCGAGCGATTGCGCGTCGGTGACGCCGAAGAAGGTCTGCGTGTAGCGGCCGCTGCCTGCATGCAGCGAGCCGCTGACATTGATGATGTTGTCGGCCGTTTGCAGCACCGGCACCACCACGTCGAAGTGGCCGCTGGTGCCGTGGCTCGTGTGGGTGAGCGGCTGATCGAGCGTGACGCTGACGGTCGACTCGCCGAACACGTGCGCGCCGACGGTGAACGACATCATCACGGAGCCGGGAATCCGTCCCATGCCCCGGAGGTAATCGGAGCCCGGCAGGTCGGCGCGATTGCGATCGGTCCGGCCGAAGTCGTAGGTGAGTGCCGCCGACGCGTACATCCCGTTGGCGAAGTCGTGCTTGTAGCCGAGCCCTTCGAGCGGGCTTAGAAAGATGCCGTTGCTGAACTCCGCGGCAATCAGCGGCGCGACGAACGGACGGTAATCACGGCTGCCCTGATAGCGCGGTCCAACGCCGCCCGCCAGAGAAAACGTATAAAAGTTCTCGGCGTAGGTCAGTGACGAGCAGGTCAGGCCAAAGAGCGGAATACACAGAGTCAGCAGGCGTTTGCGCACGGTCAGATCTTTTTATTGGGACGGAGACCGCAGTCTAGGGATGCCGCCCCGCCCCGTCTGTCCTGAAGTTGGGGGAATGTGTGCGCAATTGTGTTCAAGTGTTCGAGAGTGTTCGCGGCGTATCCCGCTCAGGCAGGCACGGATAGAATCAGCGCCTGCTAGTGGAGACCTCTATGAACGACGCCCCCCTCAAGACCAGCGTGCTGCTGATCGAGGACGACGATCGGCTCGCGCAGTTGATCGGGGAATATCTGAACGGCTACGAATTCAACGTGACGATCGTGCGGCGAGGCGATACGGCGGTGGCCGCCGTGCATGAACACAAGCCGGCGCTGGTGATCCTCGATCTGATGCTGCCCAATCTGGACGGCATGGAAGTCTGCCGGCGGATTCGCAGCTTTTCGCGTGTGCCGGTGCTGATCCTGACGGCGCGCGTCGATGTGTACGACCAGATCGCCGGTCTGGAAACGGGCGCCGACGACTACGTCCTCAAACCGATCGAACCTCGCGTGCTGGTCGCGCGAGCACGTGCCCTGCTGCGGCGCGCGCAGCCCGCGGAAGGCGCGGCGCCGTCTACTCAGGACGACACGCTGAGCTTCGGCGAACTGGTGATCTCGCCGCCCGATCGCGCGGTGAACTGGCGCGGTCAGCCGGTCGAACTGAAAACCGCCGAATACAACCTGTTGCTAATCCTCGCGCGCGCCGCCGGCACCGTGCTGAGTCGCGACGACATTCTCAAGCAACTGCGCGGGATCGAATTCGACGGTATCGATCGCACGGTCGATGCCGGCATCTCGCGGCTGCGCCGGCGTTTCGAAGACGCGTCGCCCGAACCGCACAAGATCAAGACGATCTGGGGACGCGGCTATCTGTTCAGCCCATCAGCGTGGGAGGAATAAATGCTGCGCTCACTCGTGCGCCTTTATCTGGTGGTGCTGATCGGCGGCGCCATTGCGATCGTGCTCATCAATCAATCGTTCGGGAAGCTGTTCCATGGCCGCGTGACGGAGATCGAGCGCGCCGCGGACAGCGCCTACGCGTTCGTACTCGGCGATTACCTGCAACGACACGCGGGCGCTGAGCGGGCGCAAGCCCTGGCCGAACTGCAAAAGCACGGCCGCAACGGCTTCACGCTACTGAGCCTCGCCGACGTCAGACCCCTGCTGTCCGAGCACAGTTGGAGTGAATTGCGCGAAGGCAAGCTGGTGCTGAACGACGACGCGACGAGTTACTACTTGCCGCTTCCGGACGGCGTCGTCCTGTATGCGCAGCGCAATGAAGTGTCGAATCTCGACATCCAGGCGCTCGCCTATGGCTTGTTCGCGCTCGCTATCCTGCTGTCGGTGATTTTGTGGGTTCACTATCACTGGCGCGATCTGCGCAAGCTCGAAGCCGCGGCGCGCGCGTTCGGTTCCGGCCATCTGTCGACGCGCGCGCAGTTGTCGCGTAAGTCGAACATCTACGAGTTGTCGCAGCAATTCAACGAAATGGCGCGGCAGATCGAAGCGTCGATCCTGCATCAGCGCGACATGATGCACGGCATCTCGCACGAGCTGAAGACGCCGCTCGCGCGGCTCGAATTCGGCCTCGCGTTGCTGCAATCGCCGGAGTCGCCGGATCGGCAGCGCGAACGTCAGATGGCGCTGCGGCAAGACGTGCGTGAACTCGACGAACTCGTCACCGAACTGCTGACCTTGAGCCGGTTGGAGCAAGGCGAAGATCATCTGGTGCTGATGCGGGTGTCGGTGGATGAGCTGCTCGATAGCGTGGCCGCGAGCATGGCCGACGACGTGGCGGATCGGTCGCTGGTGTTGTCGGTGTCGACGGCGGGGGTGATTCAGGGCAAGCCCACGTATCATGTCTGCGATCCGAAACTGGTCGCGCGCGCACTGCTGAATCTGATCCGCAACAGCACACGCTACGCACGGCAGGCCATCTCGCTGCGCGCTGAAATCGGCGTGGCCGGCGCACTGGTGCTGACCGTCGACGACGATGGCCCCGGCATTCCGCTCGCCGATCGCGAGCGCGTATTCGAACCGTTCCATCGGCTCGACTCGAGCCGCGACCGGCATACCGGCGGTTTCGGTCTCGGCCTCGCGATCGTGCGACGCGTCGCGCTGGTTCACGGCGGCGATGTGCGGCTGGAGTCGGCGGCGTCGGGTGGAGCGCGCTTCGTGATGACGCTGCCCGCGTTGCCGCTGCCGGTTCCGGTGAAAGACGCTGCGTCGTAAAGGACAATGCGGGACACTGCCGCACACCGCGCGGCGCGTTCCGCAGATCAGCTTCGGCCGCGTTGCTGCCGCATCAATTTTTCGAAAGACCCGCTTTGAAAACTGACACCCGCCAACACCTACGCGCCAATCTGCTGATGCTGGTCGCCGCGATGATCTGGGGCTCCGCGTTCGTCGCGCAACGCCTGAGTCTCGACGCGATCGGCCCGTTCCTGTTCACCGGTCTGCGGTTCCTGCTCGGCGCGATGGTGGTGCTGACCTTGATCGTTTGCATACGACGCCCCGCGCTGGCCGAATTGACGAAGCGCGGCCCCGGCGGCTCTCGCGAACTGCTCGGCGCCGGGATGCTGCTCGGCCTCGTGGTGGCCGCGTCGATCTCGTTGCAGCAGATCGGTCTGCAATACACGAAGATCGCCAACGCGGGGTTCATCAGCTCGCTCTATGTGGTGATCGTGCCGCTGCTGGGTGTGCTGTTCCGTCATCGCACAGGCGTCGGCACCTGGCTCGGCGCGACGCTCGCGGCCATCGGCATGTATTTTCTGAGCGTCGACGAGCATTTTTCGATGCTGTACGGCGACTGGTATCAACTCGGCGGAGCGCTCGTGATTTCCGTACAGATGATGCTGGTCGGCCGGTTCGCGCTACGGCACGACACCTTGATGCTGGCGCTCGTGCAGTTCGTAACGTGCGGGATTGCATGTCTCGCGGTTGGCCTTGTCGTCGAGCCGGTCAGTCTCGCGGTGATCGCGCGCGCCGCGCCGACGATCCTGTACGGCGGGGCGTTGTCGGTGGGCGTCGCGTACACGATTCAAGTGGTCGCGGCAAAGCATGCGGCGCCGTCGCATGCCGCAGTGATCTTCAGTATGGAAGGCGTGTTCGCCGCGCTGGCCGGCTGGCTGGTGCTCGGCGAAACGCTGTCGACGCGCGCGCTATTCGGATGCGCGCTGATGCTGGCGGGGTTGATCGTGTGTCAGGTGATGCCGGTTTGGGGACGCGGGCGGGAACACTTGCCTCGCGCGTCTTCCTGATGGCGTAGCACGTTCGGCGGTTGGCCCGCTTCGTCGTGGCCGTGACACCGCTGCGCTTTTCAGCCGTCTTGTGCCGCCAGATTTGCAGTCAAGCCGCTCGCGGATGCGCAAACAGACTGGGCGTATCCGCCGTCGGCGGAAACACACACCAGCAGCCGTCATCGTGACGAAAGAAAAATAGCCCGCGCGAGTTCGAGACCGCGTCGAGCGACGTCTCCACGCGCACATAGCGCCGGCCGCCCAGGCGCGTGCGGCTGAATTCGGTCACGTGAACCGATTCCGTCGACGCCGGCGCCAGCCATTTTTCCACCAGAAAACGCAGCGATCGTTCGCTCGCGGTTCTCATGATCCACTCCGGATCGGCTTGTCGTGATGGGCGTCGCGTATGGCTTCGGCGTTGTCGTCGGTATTGTCGGTGTCGTCGCGATCCGCGCTGTCCGCGTCGTGTTCCGCGGCGGCAAGGGCAATGGCCCGGTTGGTAGCTGCCGCCCGCAGCGTGGTGCAATGGGTGGCATGTCGGATATCCGAGAGAAGATGGACAAGCTGTCGTGCTGTTCTGCGTTTCATTACACACCCCCGCACTGCACCAATAACTTCAGAAACTACTTTAACTCTATGCCTGGATCGGCGTTGCCGAAATGATTTCGACGAAATAGCAACAGTTGCGCTTGCAAAAACAGACACGCAATCTTCGTACCGTCCAGCTTCAGAGTGCGCGTGCGGTGCGTGACGGTATGTACGCTGGCGAGCGCTAGGGAGGGATGAAAAGCGTGCTGCCCAGAGGATGAAAATTGGGCCGCCCATCAGAGTTATCCACAATTGCCTATGAATAACTTCGGGATAGGCCATGGAACAGCCTGTGTGCGGATTCTTGATAAGACGGCACGGCAGCCAAGCCCCATCAAAGTTATCCCAGCTTTGTAGTTTTTCTACAGACGTGTTCCGCAGGGTTTGAGAGTTTGCATGACCTTGATGTGACAGAACATTTGGGAGTTATCCACAGAAGGGGTTAACCCTTGTTAACTATTACTACATATGTATACGAAAGAAGTAAAAGACATAGGATAAGTACCGCATCGCGATGAGATTGAAGGCTGAACAACGCTTGATCAGCCTTCGGCTCGATGAGTGTTACGGTTTTAATGCATGAATGCCGTTACGTTTACCGACGCACATCGACTCCGGTAAACACCTCACCTCACCTCACGGCGCGAGGCTCGCTCCGCTCGCCGGCTGCGCCGCGGCGGCCTTGTCAAGGGCATCGAGCAGGTCGGGAACCGGAACCGGCGTCGGCGTCGTGACTTCAACCGGCATCGGCAATAGCCGTGTTTCGATGCGGTTACTTACCACCGGCTGCGTACGCACGACCGTCTGCAGATAATGATCGACCAGACCGAAGAACCGATCGTAAAACTTGCCCGACGGAATGGTCTCGCTTGAAATCTTGACCATCGCGTCGCTGTTCGAGCGGATCGGCAACGACAGCGAGCCCAACACGCTCAACCCGACGCTTGCCGAGGTGTCGCTTTTCTTCAGCGCAAAACCGTTCTGCACGGCGTTGACGTAAACGATGCTTGTATCGCTCGCCTCTTCCCCCGGCGTACAGACCACATGAAACTCAACGACGATGTGGGTATCGCCCGTCGGCTGAAAATTCTTCGTGCCGTCGACGGTATCGGTGCGCGTCATCGTCGTCAGATAGCCCTGGCTCAACAACGCGCGACGCGCGGCTTCGCAGGTATCAGTGGTGCTCGAATTGAAATTGCGTGCGTACGGACTGGCGCCGGTTTCGAATAATTCCTGCTGGAATTTCGGCTGCGGCGTGGTGTTGCAGGCGGCAAGGGTCAGCAGACCGAGCAGCGCTGTGGCGGTGGTTCTGGAAAACAAGGTCAGCATGGTCGTTCGGAAGGGTGGCGCTGCGCGAGCGCGAATGGGAAAGCATTGTAGAGCGGTTGCCTGACGTGCGTAAAAAGCACGCAGCACACGGTCGATGTCGGCTCGTTTGACGCTAGAAGATCACTCGCCGAGGCGGGTAGCCATCAAGCAAGGAAGAAGAGAAAGAGAGATCGGCGCGTGACGCCAAGGGTACTGAGGGCCGCGAGAAAGCGGCCGGAAGGAATTTTCAGTTCGACGTTGCGGCCGGGCCGCTGCCGCCCATCGCACTGACGGCCGGCACGGTAAACGCATTGACCCAATTGTCCGACGTCGCGCAGCGATCCGCTTCGCACATGCCGCCCTGCGCGCCCGGATGCGGAGCGGCATCTTGCGGCGGAGCGACCGCGGCGAAGTCTTCCACGCGCAAGCTCACCTTCTGCGCGTAGGCTTTCGAGCCGCCGTAACTCTTCAGCGCCGCGTTCAGGTCGCCGTTCGCGGAGCGCATGTAGCCGTACAGAATCGCCGAACCCACTTCGATGTTCGCGGTCGGCTCGGTGAGATCCTTCACGTTTCGCAGCAAGCCGCGATGCGCGCCCGGCACGACCTGCATCAGCCCGGTTGCGCCGTTGGCGCCCTTGGCTTTTTCCTTGAAGCGGGATTCGATCGAGATGATCGCCAGCAGCAAGGCCGGCGGGAGGGAATATTTCGACGCGGCGGACTGCACCGCGTCGGAAATCTTTTGAGCTTTTTCCGTTGCCAGACCGAATTTCCGAGTCAGATACGCGGACATGCGATCGCTGTTTTCGTCAGCCGTTGCGGTCTGCACCAGGCCGAGCGAAAGCACGATCAGGCAAAGTAATCGGCTCATAACGGTGGACGGAAGAGAAAAAGGATTCGCGCATTATAGCTCTGCCCCCAAATGAGGCACCCAAACGGCGAAATTCGTCTTAAGAATGATCGGCGTCGGGGTGGTTGGCGCGGTTCATTTCACGCGTTTGGGTGTCGGTACGTAACCGTCGTTCAGCGTGGTGAGGAACGCGGCGACGTCGTCGATATCGCGTTCCGACCAGACCGGGCGTTCGCCGGCTTTGCGGGTCAATGGTTCGTCCGTCGTATCGACGTTGATGCGCAGCGCGACCGGCAGATCGTTGAATTTATCGACCTTGCCATGCGCGTCTTTGGGATACCACTTCGCCGGATTGGTGTCGCGCTGCACGTAAAAGCGCAGTGCGTCTTTCAGCGTGTGAAAGCGGCCGTTGTGGAAAAACACCTGGCGCGTCGCCGTGTTTCGCAGCGACACCGACTTGAAGAGCCCGCAGTTGCTTCTGTCGCTAGCCTGATCGGTGCGCAGCGGCCCGCATAAGCCCATGTCGAAGTACTTCGGATCTGCATTCGCGCGCAGCTCGGGATTACGCGGCACGCCTAACGCCTGGAAATTGAAGTCCGTGAACAACGGATGCGAGCCGTCGACACCCACCTGGTCGATATGGCAGGAGGCGCAATTGCCCCCCGTCGGACTGTCGAACAGCTTTTTGCCTCTTAATTCTTGTGCCGTTAGTTGCAATTTACCGTCCAGGTAGTCATCGAACTTGCTGGTATACGGATGAAAACTCGGGTCTTCGAGTTCGAAGCGCTCGATCGCATACATTGCCTGCGTAAACGTCTTGGTGCGATCCGCGAAAATGTTCTGACCGAACACTTCCTTGAATCGCGTCGCGTAGGGCGTCTGTTCCAGCTTCGCAAGCACTGCGGCCGGATCCTTGTTGGCCATTTCGTCCGGATTGAACAGCGGGAAGCTCGCCTGATCGTGCAGATGGTTGAAGCGTCCATCCCAACCGAAACCACCCACCGGCGCGTTGTCCGTTTCGCTTAGCCGCTCGGACAGGCTGGCCGCCTGCGCGTGACTCCAGATCGGCGTGCGGTTCAGCACGTAGCGCAGGCTCGGTACGGCGCGCGTACCTTGCGAGCGCATGTCGGGGCCTCCCAACTGCGCGGCGAGGCCGTTAGGCGGCCCGTACGCGTGCGACGGGCTATGACAACTCGCGCACGACATCTTGCCCGAGGCCGATAACGACGCATCGAAGAACATCAGCTTGCCGAGCGCGGCGGCGTCGCTGTAGACGGGCTTCGCATTGGCCGAAGCCGGCTGCGGCGCTGACGTTGCCGACGCGTTGCTTGTAACGGCCGCCGACGCTGCCGCCACTGCCGCGCAAGGCGGCAGCGCGGCACCCATCAACCCGGCCAACGCCGCCCATCGCGCGGCAGCGCGCACCGTGAATCGCATGACAGAAAACTGCATCGTGTCGCTTACAGGTTCGTGAAGATATCGCTGCCGAAGCCGACGAGACCCGCCTGCCCTGCGTAACCGAGATAGCCCAACTGGAAGATGTCTTCAATGCTCTTGAGCATCGAATAGTGGTTGTACTGCACCGTCGACACCGTGCCCGGCTTGATGAACTTCGAGATCATGACCGCGCCGGTCTGGTCGCCGCCGAAGCTCTGCTTGGTCAGGTTGATCGTCAAGCCCTTGTACGTCAGCGACGACGTCTGCGGGAACGGCGCCAGATTCGGCCCGGGTTGCTGGCTGCAGCAGGTCGCGCCGGAGAAGATCAGGTCCTCGCTCGACGCGGTCTGCGTCACGGTGGCGTAACTGCTCTCGTCGAAGTTGATGATCAGCAGGCCGTCCTGCTGGAACGCCGGCGACGCCGTGATAATCGGCACCCACTTCTGCAGGAACGTGTTGGCGCTCGTCAGGCCGCCCGGCTGGCCGTTCACGCACGGCGAGTCGTGACCGTCGTCGCACAGACTCGGCGTGATCAGGTTGAAGTTGGCGGTGGTCGAGATGGATTGCAGATCGGTCGTGAGCTTGTTCAGATTCACGACGTTCTGCCCGCAGTCCGACGAATCGATGATCGAGTGGAAGTACATGAACGGGTTGTGGCGCGTCGCGTACTGATCGCCCAACGGCACCGCCGCGCTCGGCGCTTCGGCCGTCTGCGTCAGGTCGGTCGTGTTGAGCGTCGGGTGGCCGCAGGTGGCGGCTTCGCGCGTCGGGTCGTTGCCCATGTCGCCTTCATAGCCCTTCCACGTGAAGCCCGCCGCCTTCAACTGGTCCGGCAGCGTCTTGATACTCGCCGGGTACACGCAGCCCGAGCCGATCGCCTGGCCGTCCGGCGTCATGCCGGTGAGCTTGTAGTCTTCGTAGGTGACGCAATCGTTGTCCGTGTCCGGCGTCGGTGCCTGACCGCTGATCATCGAGATGTAGTTGTCGAGACTCACGTGGCCGGTGCCGTAGTACTGCTGCACCATCGCGCCTTGCGAGGCGAGCGTTTGCGCCAGATACGGCGCCTTGCTGTTCGCGCCGAAGGTGGTCGCGTAGTTTTCGTTTTCGAGCGTGATGACGAACACGTGCTTGATCTGCTGCTGTCCGGCCGCTTTGATCGACGACGACGATGAACCGCACGCCGCGACGATCACCCCGATCAAGGCCGCGCAAACGACCATGAATAAAGCACGCAAGCTGCTGCGTTGTGACATGTTTTTTGCCCCTGAGTAGTGCCGTTTTGGTGGGGGCAAACTCTAGGCAGCGCGGATGACTGTGGCGTGACGATTGCCGTATTTTCGTCATATATAGGACATATAACGCGACGTATGGGCATGCTTGAAACGCACGCGCCCAGCGTGTTCATTGAACATAACGACGATGCAGCGCCGCGACGACTTCGGCGATCTTCTCGCGCAATTCCAGCGGCGCCAGCACTTCCGCCTCGCTGCCGAAACGCAGGAATTCCGCGCACGCCTGTCTCGTCGAACCGACGGGCAAGGTCACGGTGCGCCAGCCATCCACAGGATCGGGCTCGCCGATTGTCGCGGCCGCACGCGCGAACGGCGACGTGAACGCCTCGAGCATCTGCACGCCCCATGGCGAAAGACGCAAGGTGGCTTCATTCGCGTACAGCTCCTCGGACAAACGGCGCGTGCTGTCCTGCCAGTAGGTGGCGAGATCGAACGTGAGCGGCCTCTCGAACGTCTCGTCCAGCAGACTCAGTTCGAGAATGCGCGCGATCCGGTAGATGCGAACGTCCGCATCGACGCGTCCGACCACATACCACGCGCCGCTTTTTAGCACGACACCGAGCGGCTCGATCCGCCGGAATTTTTCGGCCTTCCAGCTTTGATAGCGAATCTGCAACGGACGCTGCTCCCACACCGCGCGCGCGATCAACGGCAAGTGTGCGGGCTGATCCGCGTCGGAGAACCAGGCTGGCGCGTCGAGATGAAAGCGCGAACGCATGCGCTCGGCGGTGGAGCGCAGCTCGACCGGCAGCGCGGCGAGCAGCTTGGTTTGCGCGCCGGCCATCACGGCGCCCAGACCGAGCGCTTGCACCGGCCCGGGCAAACCTGACAGAAACAGCGACTCCGCTTCCTGCGACGAGAGCCCGTTCAGGCGCGTGCGATAACCGTCGAGCAGGCGATAACCGCCTTCCGCGCCGCGCTCGCTATGAACCGGCACGCCGGCGGCGCTCAACGCGTCGATGTCGCGATAGATGGTGCGCAGCGAGACCGCGCATTCGTCGGCGAGCGACTGCGCGGTGACACGGCCGCGTGCCTGCAGCGTCATCAGGATGGAAAGAAGGCGGCTGGCTCTCATTCGCTCAAGTGTAGTCATACCTGACAGAAACTGACAGGTATGGCGGCATAGGATGAAGGCAGTCCGGCGCTCGCTGTGCCCCGTTCTTGCCGGTTTTCCTATATGACGTCCTCCTGGAGGCTTCCCACCATGACTAACGATCGCACGATCACCCTGTTCCATTCACCGCAATGCCGCTCCGTCAGCGCGCTCACGCTGCTCGAAGAGCTCGGCGCGCCGTATCAACTGAAGGTGCTGAACATGAAGGCCGGCGAGCAGCGCAAGGCCCCGTATCTGGCCATCAATCCGCTCGGCAAGGTGCCGGCGATTCTTCACGGCGACGCGTTGGTCACCGAGCAGGTGGCCATCTTCATCTATCTTGCGGATCTGTTTCCGGCGGCGGGCCTCGCCCCGGCGCTCGACGATCCGCGCCGCGGTCCGTATCTGCGCTGGCTCGTCTATTACGCGGCGTGCTACGAACCGGCGCTGGTCGACAAGGCAATGAAGCGTGAACCGGCGCCGCTCGCCACGTCGCCCTATGGCGATTTCGATTCGATGATCGGCACGCTGGCGAGTCAGTTGCAAACATCGCCTTATTTGCTAGGGGACACGCTGTCGGCGGCGGACATTCTGTGGGGCATCGCGTTGCACTGGGGAATGATGTTCAAGCTGGTGCCGGAAACGCCGGTTTTGCTGGCATACGTCGAGCGCATTTGCTCGCGGCCGAGTTTCGTCGGAGTGAATGAGCGGGATGTCGCGCTGGCGGCCGAACATGCGGCGGCGGTGAGCGGCGCTTGATAAAGTGGGTGGCGAACACGCATGCCGGACGGCCGACCAAGTCCGCTGGGATTTGAGACAATGAAGGCCGCCGGTGAATGTCTTGCCGGGACAACCGGGCGCAGTTGGGCCTTCCGCGCAGATGCCGCCCCCTTGAACAAGAGATGTTTTCAGGTATGAGCAAGACCGCCTTTATTCCCAGCGTGCCCGCGAAGTCGGAAGACGAGTTCGATGTATCGGCGACGTCCAAACTAGCCGGCTACCGGCGTTTCTTCGGCGTGTTGAAAGTGGTTCGAACCACCGACGGCCGCGTGCTGTTTCCGTTCGACGGCGCGCCGGAACTGGGCCCGTATGCGACCAAGCTGGAAGCGGTCGCGGCGGCGCAGGTTTATGGCGAGCATATCGTGGCCAGCGATCTGGCGCGGCCGGAGCTTTGATCGCTGCCGACAGCTAAACCGTCAGCAATCGTTGCAAACAAAAGGGCGCTGAAAACCGCTTCAGCGCCCTTTGACAAACTTTTCTATTACTTCTACTCACGCCGCGTAGCGCGACATTGGCGATTGCCGAGGTCCGTGAGAAAAACTCTCTACACGGACGCCCGCCCCGCCCTCACTCCACCGTCACCGACTTCGCCAGATTCCGCGGCTTGTCCACATCGGTGCCCCGCGCACACGCCGTGTGATACGCCAGCAACTGCAACGGCACCACATGCAGGATCGGCGACAACAAACCGTAGTGTTCCGGCATCCGGATCACATGCAGGCCTTCGTCGTTGACGATCTTCGTATCCGCATCGGCGAACACATACAGCTGACCGCCGCGCGCGCGCACTTCCTGAATATTCGACTTCAGCTTTTCCAGCAGCGCGTCATTCGGCGCCACCGTCACCACTGGCATCGCCTCGGTCACGAGCGCCAACGGCCCATGCTTCAACTCGCCGGCCGGATACGCCTCAGCGTGAATGTACGAAATTTCCTTGAGCTTCAGCGCGCCCTCGAGTGCGATCGGGTAATGCAGACCACGCCCGAGGAACAACGCATGTTCCTTCCGCGAAAACTCTTCCGACCACGCGATGATCTGCGGCTCCAGCGCCAGCACGCTATTCAGCGCGGCCGGCAGGTGACGCAACTGCTTCAGGTATTCGGCTTCCTGCGCTTCGCTCACGCGCCCGCGTAACTTTGCCAGCGTCGCGGCGAGCACGAACAACGCGACCAGTTGCGTCGTGAATGCCTTGGTCGACGCCACACCGATCTCGCGGCCGGCATGCGTGAGGAACGACAGTTCGGTCTGACGCACCATCGCGCTCGTGCCGACGTTGCAGATGGCCAGCGTGTGCTTATGTCCCAGCGACTGCGCATGCTTCAGCGCCGCGAGCGTGTCCGCCGTTTCACCGGACTGCGAGATCACCACCACCAGCGCCTTCGGATTCGGCACCGACTCCCGGTAGCGATACTCGCTGGCAATTTCCACCTGGGTCGGAATCTTCGCGATCGATTCAAGCCAGTACTTCGCCGTCAGCCCCGAGTAGTAGCTCGTGCCACAAGCGAGAATCAGCAGGCTGTCGATGTCCGCGAACACCTTGTCCGCGCCTTCGCCGAACAGCGACGCGTCGAACGAATCCGCTTGCGGGATCGTGTCGGAGATCGCGCGCGGCTGCTCGAAAATTTCCTTCTGCATGAAGTGACGGTAGGGCCCAAGTTCGACCGCGCCGCCGTATGCCGCCACCTGACGCACGTCGCGCTGCGTCTCGTTGCCGTCGCGATCAGCGATACGCACGCCTTCGAGCGACAGTTCGCACACGTCGCCTTCTTCGAGGAAGATGAAGCGTTCGGTGCTGCCCGCGAGCGCAAGCGCATCCGACGCGAGGAAGTTCTCACCGTTGCCGAGCCCGACCACCAGCGGCGAACCCTGACGCGCGCCGACCACCGTATGCGGCTGGTCCTTGTGCAGAACCGCGATCGCATATGCGCCGTGCAACTGCGCAACCGCTTCGCGCACCGCGGCGAACAGATCGCCGCGATACAGGCTGTGAACCAGGTGAGCGATAACCTCGGTGTCGGTCTGCGAGACGAACGTGTAACCCTTGCCGCGCAGCATCTCCCGCAGCGACTCGTAGTTTTCGATGATGCCGTTGTGTACCAACGCGAGCGCGTCTTTCGAGAAGATCGGGTGCGCGTTGTCCGTGACCGGCGCGCCGTGCGTGGCCCAGCGCGTATGCGCGATACCGGTGATGCCTTCCAGATGGCTCTCGCGAACCTGATCGTCGAGATCGGCGACGCGCGCCACACTGCGAGCGCGACGCGGACCGTCGGCGCCGAGCACGGCCACGCCGCACGAGTCGTAGCCGCGATACTCGAGGCGACGCAGTCCTTCGATCAGGACGGGAACGATGTTACGTTGCGCAACCGCGCCAACAATGCCACACATGGCTTATTCCTTTTCAGTGCTGGATTGCAAGGAGCGCGCTCAAAGCGCGCGTCATGTTCATCAGCTCTTCTTCTTGGTCGGGCGGACGTAGCCCGTCTTGCTAGTTTGTGTCTTGTCGTTCAACACCAGACTCTCGGCTTCGACGTCTTTCCACACCGTAGTGCCCGCCGCGATCGTCACGCCGCGCCCGACGCGCACCGGCGCAACCAGTTGCGTGTCCGAACCGACGAACACGTCGTCTTCGATAATAGTGCGGAATTTGTTCGCGCCGTCGTAATTGCAGGTGATGGTGCCCGCGCCGATATTCACGCGCGCGCCGATGTCCGCGTCGCCGATATACGTGAGGTGATTCGCTTTGGAGCCGCGGCCGAGCACCGCGTTCTTCACTTCGACAAAGTTGCCGACATGCGATTCATCAGCCAGCGACGCGCCGGGGCGCAGCCGTGCATACGGTCCGAGCACGACGTTCGCGCCGACTTCGGCGCCTTCGATATGCGTGAAGGCATCGACACGCGTACCGGCGCCGATCGTCGCATTGCGGATCACGCAGTTTGGCCCGATGGTGACGTTATCGGCCAGCGTGACGCGGCCTTCGAATACGCAGTTCACGTCGATCGAAACGTCGCGGCCGCATTCGAGCGTGCCACGCACGTCCAGACGCGCCGGGTCGGCCAGCGTCACGCCCGCCACCAGCAACGCCTCCGCCAGTTCGCCCTGATAGATTCGTTCGAGTTCGGCAAGCTGCTGCTTGCTGTTCACGCCGAGCGTTTCCCACTCTTCGTCCGGCTGCGTGGTCACGACTTCGAGGCCTGCCTCGATCGCCATTTCGACCGCGTCGGTCAGATAGAACTCGCCTTGTGAATTGTCGTTTTTCAAGGCCGCCAACCAGCCGGCGAGCCGCGCGGTCGGCGCCACGATAATGCCCGTGTTGATTTCGGCGATCTTGAGTTGCTCGGGCGATGCGTCTTTCTGCTCGACGATGCGCGATACCTTGCCGTGCGCGTCACGCACGATGCGGCCGTAGCCGCTCGGGTCAGCAAGCGTGACGGTCAGCACGCCGTAGCCGCCCTCGCCCGCACGGTCGGTCAGCGCGCGCAACGTGCTGGCGCGCGTGAGCGGCACGTCGCCGTAAAGCACCAGCGTGGGCGCGCTCGGGTCGAGCAGCGGCAATGCCTGCTGCACCGCGTGGCCCGTGCCGAGTTGTTGTTCCTGAACGGCGAACTGGACGTCCGGCGCCGCCACCGCCTGGCGCACGGCTTCGGCGCCATGACCGATCACCACCACGAGACGCGCGGGATTCAGCGCGCGTGCGGTGTCGATGACATGAGCGAGGAGTGGCCGGCCGGCCAGCGGATGCAGCACCTTGGGAAGCGCGGACCGCATGCGCTTACCGGTGCCTGCCGCCAAAATAACGATGTTCATGGCGTCGGCGAATAGACGAGTTTGGAGGCGCCGATTCTATCATGCAGCCCACCGCCGACGCCGTTGTGAAACACGCTATAACCGGCTGAAATGCCCGTAGTTCGGGCGTTTTCGTTAAAGATCGTCGAATTGAACGATCGAAATCGACTTCGATGCACCGAGCATCGCGCCGTCGTTCGAATCGGTCGAGCACGGCTCTTCGTCGAACGCAATGTCGCCTTGCGGATCGACCTCGCCGGTGGCGCGCAAGCCTGCGAACGGGAACAGCTTGCGATCCATCAAATGCGACGGCACGACGTTCGACAATGCATTGAACATATTCTCGATGCGCCCCGGGAAACGCTTCTCCCAATCGCGGACCAGCGCCTTCATTTCCGCGCGCTTCAGGTTCGGCTGGCTGCCGCACAGGGTGCACGGAATGATCGGGAATTCGCGCAACTCCGCGTATTTTTCAAGATCGGTTTCCTTCACGTAGGCGAGCGGCCGGATCACGATGTTCTTGCCGTCGTCGGATTGCAGCTTGGGCGGCATGCCCTTCAGCTTGCCGCCGTAGAACATATTCAGCAGCAGCGTTTGCAGAATGTCGTCGCGATGGTGGCCGAGCGCGATTTTAGTCGCGCCGAGCTCGCCCGCGACGCGGTACAGAATGCCGCGACGCAACCGCGAGCACAGCGAGCAGGTGGTCTTGCCCTCCGGCACCAGCCGCTTGACGATGCTGTAGGTGTCCTGGTTCTCGATGTGAAACGGAATGTCGAGTTGCTTCAGGTACTCGGGCAGCACGTGCTCCGGAAAACCTGGCTGCTTCTGGTCGAGATTCACCGCAACGATGTCGAAGTTGATCGGCGCGCGTTCGCGCAGCCGCATCAGCAACTCGAGCATTGCGTAGCTGTCTTTGCCGCCCGACAGGCACACCATCACCTTGTCGCCTTCCTCGATCATGTTGAAGTCGACGATCGCTTCGCCGACCTGGCGCGCGAGCCGCTTGAACAGCTTGTTGTTCTCGTACGCTTCTTTCTGCTCGCGGCGTGTGAGCGGCATCTTCGTCGGCGCAGCGGCTACCGTCGGGTTCAGGGTGTCGGGCGTGGCCATGACTCAATCCTCCTTGACGCGGAAGACTTCGACGCCCACCGCGTCACAGTCGGGATAGACGTCCGGTTTTTCGGTCGACACGCGCGCGGCCCGCACCAGCGGATGCTCGAGCATGGTCTTGACGAGGTCGTCGCAGAGCGTTTCCTGCAAGTGGATATGGCCTTGTTCGACGCGACGCGCGATGGTCGAGCGCATGAAGTCATAGTCGACGACTTCATTCAGCTTGTCCGCCACCGGCGTGGACAGCGCGAGCGGCACGAACAGTTCGACGTTGATCACGACGCGCTGTTCGCCGCGCTTTTCGAAGTCGTGCACGCCAATGTTGATGTGCACTTCGTAATTGCGCAGAAAGAGCCGGCGGCAATCGGCGAGCCGGGGATGCGAAAGAGCGGCAAACATGTTCGTTCCAGTCGAAAAAAGCGTGCGGAGCACGCAAAGGGCGTTTCAGGCGCCCGTCAAAAACATAACGTCGCGCGGCAGGGGCACCAGGTGCTGCCCGCCGTCGACCACCAGCGTCGTTCCGGTGACGCCCGCTGCATCGGCGAGATACAGCGCGGCGGCGACAATATCCTCGGGCCGCGACGCGCGACCCAAAGGCGTAGTACGGTGGGCGGCGGCGAAACCGTCCGGCGTTTGATCGCCCGACTGCATCGTCAGGCCGGGCGCGAGCCCGACCACCCGCACTTTCGGCGCTAAAGCCTGCGCCAGCGCGACCGTGGCTGTCTGCAACGCCGCCTTCGACAGCGTGTACGACAGGTAATCCGGATTCATGTTGTACAGCTTCTGATCCAACACATTGATCACGACACCACGCTGACTTTCGTCGCTGCGCGCGGCCTCCGGCGTGGCCTCATGGAGCATACGCGCCAGCACCAACGGCGCGCCGACGTTCATCGCGGTCAGCTTGAGCAACAACTCGTAGCCGACATTGAGCGCCGTATCTTCTTCGAAACGCGACGCGTTGTTGACGATGCACGCCGGCCGCCCCAGCGCCGCGATACAGGCGGGCAAAAGCCGTTCGACCTGCGCTTCGTCGCCCAATTCGGCCTGGAGCGCGACCGCCCGGCGTCCCAGCGCGACGATTTCGGCGACCACCTGGTCGGCTGCCTCGCGCGATTCGCCGTAATGGACCGCGACGTCCCAGCCCCGCGCGGCAAAGCCGAGCGCGAGCGCCCGCCCGATGCGGCGGGCGGCGCCGGTAATCAGCACGATTCGCGGCGCGTCAGGCGCGCGGGCAGCGGCGGTATCCAGAGAGGCGGTCATTTACAATGCGGGGATGAATCCGAAAGCTCACCAACCCGATAGTTTACCTGCTCCCGGCCCGAGCGCGCTGGCGCAGTCGGAAGCGCTGGTCGCGCAACTGCGCGCGGAGCTCGACAACGCCGGCGGCTGGCTGCCGTTCGAGCGCTACATGGAGCGCGCGTTATACGCGCCAGGGCTCGGTTATTACAGCGGCGGCGCCCGCAAATTCGGGCTACGCAGCGACGACGGCAGCGACTTCGTCACCGCGCCCGAATTGTCGCCGCTGTTCGCCACGACGCTCGCGCGTCCGCTCGCGGAAGCGCTGCAGGCGAGCGGCACGCGCGACGTGATGGAATTCGGCGCCGGCACGGGCAAACTGGCGGCGGGCTTGCTCGTCGCCCTCGAAGCGCTGGGCGCGGAATTCGACAGTTACGCGATCGTGGATTTATCGGGCGAATTGCGCGAGCGCCAACGCGAAACGATCGAAGCGGGGGCACCTTCGCTTGCCGCCAAGGTGCGCTGGCTGGACGCGTTGCCGGAGCGCTTCGAAGGCGTGGTGATCGGCAATGAAGTGCTGGACGCGATGCCGGTACGGCTATTCGCCTTCAATGCCGGCGCATGGCATGAGCGCGGTGTCGTTTCGCGCGACGGCGTGTTTGCGTTCGAGGATCGCGCGGTTTCAGCCGCCGACGACCTCAGGCTGCTGTCCGAAATCGACACCGACACCGCCAACGACGCCTACGTGACCGAAACGCACGAAGCGGCACGCGCCTTCACGCGGACCATCTGCACGATGCTCACGCGCGGCGCGGCGTTCTTTATCGACTACGGGTTCCCGCGTCACGAGTATTACCACGCGCAACGCGCGCAGGGCACGCTGATGTGCCATTACCGGCATCGCGCGCACGGCGACCCGTTTCTGTATCCGGGCTTGCAGGACATTACCGCGCACGTGGAATTCACCGGCATCGCCGAAGCGGGCTGCGAGACGGGCGCGGATCTGCTCGGCTTCACGTCGCAAGCGCGGTTTTTGTTGAACGCCGGAATCACCGAGGCGCTGTCGGAAATCGATCCGTCGGATACGAAACGGTTCTTGCCCGCGGCAAACGCGGTGCAAAAGTTGTTGTCCGAGGCCGAGATGGGTGAGCTGTTCAAGGTGATCGCGTTTTCGCGCGGTCTGGACGACACGTTGCAGGCGTTTTCGAGCGGCGACCGCTCGCATACGCTGTGATTTTTTGCCTGATCCGGCTCGGGAACGCGCAATGATCCGCTGGCTGTTGACGACGTTTGTAGCGGTGGCCGTGCTGTCGGCCTGCTGGCCGTGGCTGAGGAAAATCGGCATTGGACGCATGCCCGGCGACGTGACCTTGCGGCTGTTCGGCCGCGAGTACCCGTTTCCGTTTATGTCGACGCTGGTGCTGTCGATGGTGTTGTCGTTGCTGGCCAGGCTGTTGTAGTTACGCCTGATCAGCCCATCGCCGCTTCCACCGCCCGAATCCGCTCCTTGTGCACCGCGTCCTTGATTCCCGCGGGCGCATCGGCCAACCGCTTCGCCACCGCACCGGCATCGACACCACGCGCCGCGACGAGCGCCACTCTCAGCCGCTCGGCCTGCGGATAATCCCGCGCCTCGAAACCCAGCCGTCCACGCGCATCCGCCTCGCAAGCCTGCAACGCTTCCGCGAAGCGCGCCGGCTTGCGAATCGCGTCGCTGCGCTCGAGCAGCCTCACCAGCGCGGCCGCGCCCATTTCCATCACGCGATGAATGTTGCCGTGCTCCCGCGCCACCAGCAGCGCAAGGTCGCGGCACTCGTTCGGCACGCGCAGGCGTTCGCATAACGGCTTCAGCAGATTCACGCTGCGCTCTTCATGACCGATATGCCGAGGCAACACGTCTTCCGGCGTGGTTGCTTTGCCGAGGTCGTGCGTCAACGCGGCAAAGCGAACCGGTAGCGCGTAGCCTTGGTGCGCGGCGTGGTCGACCACCATCATCACGTGCACGCCGGTGTCCACTTCCGGGTGATAGTCGGCGCGTTGCGGCACACCGTACAGCGCGTCGACTTCCGGCAGAATCCGCGCCAGCGCGCCACACGCGCGCAGCACCTCGAACATGCGCGAAGGCTTCTTCTCCATCAAACCGCGCGACACTTCCTGCCAGACGCGTTCGGCGACCAGCGCGTCCACTTCGCCGTCGGCCACCATCTTGCGCATCAACGCCAGCGTATCCGGCTCGACCGTGAAATCCACGAACCTCGCGGCAAACCGTGCGATTCGCAAGATCCGCACGGGGTCTTCGAGAAACGCATCGCTCACATGACGGAAGAGCCGCGCCTGCAAATCCCCCTGCCCATTGAACGGGTCGATCACCGGACCGGTCAGCTCGCCGTCCGGTCGCACCTCGCGCGCCATGGCGTTGATGGTCAGGTCGCGGCGCGCCAGGTCTTCCTCCAGCGTCACGTCCGGCGCATAGAAAAACTGGAAGCCGTGATAGCCCGCCGCCGTCTTGCGCTCGGTACGCGCGAGCGCGTACTCCTCATGCGTCTGCGGATGCAGAAACACCGGAAAATCCTTACCCACCGGACGGTAACCCTGCGCAACCATCTGCTCGGGCGTCGCGCCGACCACGACGTAATCGCGGTCCTGCACCGGCACGCCTAGTAGCTCGTCACGAACCGCCCCGCCTACCACGTAGAGTTTCATGGGCATACGTCTTGATCGGGAAGAGCGTGTGTTTCGCGCAGCGAGTCGTCGATCCAGGCTTGCACGGCCGGCAGCGCGGTCACGCGGCGGGCATAGGCCAAAGCCGCTTCCGACAACGCCGGTTGCCAGGTGTTGAAGCGCATCACCACCGGCGCGTACATCGCGTCGGCAATGCTGAACTCGCCGAACAGGAAGGGGCCGCCGTAGGTGTCGAGACAGTCGCGCCACAACGCGTCGATTCGCGCGATGTCGGCCAGCGCACCCGGCGTTGCGTTCTTGCCGGGGAACGACGCGCGAATGTTCATCCACATGTTCGAGCGCAACTCGCCGAAACCCGAATGCATCTCGGCGCTCACGCTACGTGCGTGGTTGCGCACCGCCGCGTCGCGCGGCCACAGCGCGTGCTGCGGGAAGCGCTCGGCCAGCGTCTCGGCGATCGCCAGCGAATCCCACGTGATCTGTTCGTCGTCGCCGATCAGACACGGCACTTTGCCCGGTCCGCGCGGCGCATGCGCCAGGATCGCGGCCGTCGTGCCGGGTTCGCGCAAATGGATCAGCACCTCGTCGAAGGGAATGCCGAAATGCTTCAGCAGCAGCCATGGACGCATCGACCACGACGAATAATTCTTGTCACCAATGAGCAGCTTCATGCTTTCTATAACGGGAGAAAAAGTAAATTCAGCGTCCGGCGCTGGCGCGGAACGTATCGAAGCGCGAGCGCGTCGACGCGCCGGTCAGATAGACCGGTGCGATGGTTTCGATACTGGTCGGCTCGATACCGAGTTCAGGCGCCAGCGGCCCGCTCAATACATTGTCGACTTTCATCGAATCCAGATTGTCGCGCGAGATCACCGGTTCGCCGGGCGCCATTTCGAACGTCAGCGCCTGCAAACGCGCGAATGCTTCCGGCAGACGAATGATGCGCGCGTGCTTGCCGATCACGTCGCCGCAATAGGCGACGAGGTCTTCGAGCGTGTACACGGTCGGGCCGCCGAGTTCGTATGTGTGGCCGCTGGCGGCGTCCATGTCGAGCACGTTGATGATGGCTTTCGCGACGTCGTCGACATACACCGGCTGGAATTTCGCATCGGGCATGGCGAGCGGAATCACCGGAAACATCTTCTGCAGAAACGCGAACTTGTTGAGGAACTGGTCCTCCGGCCCGAACACCACGGACGGTCGGAAAATCGTCCACGCCAGGTTCGCCGCGTGCACGGCCTTCTCGCCGTCGCCCTTCGAGCGCGTGTACATACTCGGACCGTTCGAATCGGCGCCCAGCGCGCTGATGTGAATCAGGCGATGCACACCCTTGCCCTCGCAAGCCGCGACGATTTTGGTCGGCAGTTCGACATGCATGCGCGCGAACTCCGGACCATACGGTCTGCCGCGTTTGCCGTTCAGCGTGGCCACGAGATTGATCACGCAATCGGCGCCCTCGACAAAACGCGCGAGTTGAACCGGATCGAACACGTCGGCTTCGATCACGTCGATGGGTAATAGCGTGAGATGGCGGGCGTTATAGCGCCGCCGGGTGGCGATGCGCACGTCTTTGCCCATTTCAACGAGCGCATTGACGAGATGACTGCCGATAAAACCGGAACCGCCGATGATCGCAACGGCTTGATGTCGCATTTTCGACTCCCTTGGTGGAAGCCGCGGCAAGGGCTGGCGTGGCGCGCTGCCGCTCGGGTCGAACGCGGACCCGAGCGGCAGCGGCACGGCGCTTACGGTGCGATATAACCCAGACGCGCCTTCAGCGATTGCGGACGGCCTTCGAACAATGCCGCGTAGTAGACCGTGTTGGACAACACATTCTTGACGTAGTCGCGGGTTTCCTGGAACGGAATCGCCTCGGCGAAGATCGCGCCTTCCACCGGACGCTGCAACGATTGCCGCCAGTTGCGCGGCCGGCCCGGACCGGCGTTGTAGCCGGCGGTAGCGAGCACGGCGGACCCGTCGAACTGATTGTAGATCATGGACAGGTAGTTCGTGCCCAGCAGGATATTGGTGTTGATGTCGTTCATCTGCTCGCGCGAAATCGGACCGAGGCCGATCTTCTTGGCGACCAGTTGCGCGGTGCCCGGCATCAACTGCATCAAGCCGCTCGCGCCGACTTCGGAGCGTGCGTTCATGATGAAGCGCGATTCCTGGCGAATCAGCCCATAGGCCCATTCCACGTCGAGCCCGTTCGACTGCGAATCGCGCTCGACGATATCGCGGAACGGCGACAGATAACGCAACGAGAAGTCGTGCTCGCTCTTCGTGCGGTCCGCCGTGTTGACCGTGCGGTCATACAACTGAATACGGCGCGCGTATTCGGAGGCGGCGATCAGTTGCCGGTCGCTCATGTTGCGCAGCGGCCAGTTCCATTCGCGATTGCCTTCGAGCCGCAGATTCAGCGCGTAGAAACGCTGCGCCAGATCGAAGCCCGGCGTGTTGCCGGCCTGCTGGACTTCGGCGTCGGTCACCGAGGTTTTCGGCGGCACCGTGATCTTCTGGCCGAGTTCTTCCATGGCCAGTTGGCCGTAGAAATTGAAGCCCTGCGAGATCGATTCGAATTCCTGGTTGGCGGTGGCCGTGTCGCCTGCCTGCTTCAACGCGCGTGCATGCCAGTAGATCCACGAAGGCTGATTGCGCAGCGCGGCCGGCATCTGCTCGATCGACCAGCGCACCATCGTCCAGTCACCCGCCAGCAGTGCCGTGCGGGTGCGCCATTCATACGCGGGGTTCGACAGCGGCGCGTTCACCGACAGGCGATACCAGTCCACCGCGCTCGGCATCTGCTTGGCGGCAGCCTGATAAGCAATGGTGCCCCAGCCTATCGCGCGTTCGGGTGAACTGAGCGACGGCGCCACCGATGCGAACGTGGCCGCGGCCATGGCCGGATCGTTGCGCGCCATGCGCGTGATCGCCAGCAACGCCAGTTGATGCGACTGCGCATCCGGACCGACGCCGCGTGCCAGCAGCAACGGCGGTGTGCTGGTGGCCTGGCCGAACAGCACCGGATCGGGCGGCTGGTTGCTGAGCGCGTCGACGAGCTTGCTGCCGGTGGCGGTGTAGTTCTGTTCGTACGCGAGACGGATCTGCTGCCAGATGTCGTCGGTGCTGAACTGGCGGCTTACGCCCAGCGAGGTGATCAGATCGACGCAGCCGTCGCCGTACCACTTCGGATCGACCAGCAGCGCACGCGCCGCGTCGGCGACATTTTCACCGCGCGACGCACGCGATTCGAGCGCATAGCACTTCACCTGCGTGTCGTCGTTCAGGACGAAGCGCGCGTATTGCTGGTCGAAGTTGCGCCAGTCGTGACGCGCGCCGAGCACCGTCAGGTAGTCGTTACGCAGACGGTCGGCGATCGCCTGGCCGTCGTACTGCTGCAGGAAGGCCAGCACGGGCGCGTCCGGCGCGTCGACGCGGGCATGCCCGCTCGAGTCGAACAACTGCGGCTTGAGCTGGAAGTACGCCAGATAAGAAGGCGCGGGATAGTTCGGGATCATGCTCGCCAGCTGGGCTGCACGCGCCGCGTCGTTATTGCGGGCGGCCTCGCGAAGCTGGACGAAAATCTGGTCGTCGTTCGAGAGCTGCGAAATGGGAATGGGCTTGACGGCTGAGGCCGTGCTGCACGCGACGAGCGCCGCAGCGGCGAGCGCCAGACCGGCCGCGCGATATACTCGGTAAAGGCGTTTTGACATCGTTGTTTCTGGAGCGCGAATTGAACCCAAGCATAGCATGCAACCCCGTCGCCGAATCGAAAAAGGCACTGCGTCGAATGCTATTGGAAGCCAGGCTACAAGCGGCTTCCGAGCCGGCTCACAATGCCGCGCTCGGACGGCGCATGCTCGACGTGTTGAAGCGCCATGACGTGAACCGCGTGGGGTTCTACTGGCCACTCACCGGCGAGTTCGACGCGCGCGGCGCGATCGCGCTGTGGCTCGCGGCTGGCGCGCAACGCGAAGCCAGTTTGCCGGTGGTCAGGGAGCGCGGCGTGCCGCTCGAATTTCATGCATGGACGCCCGATACGCCGATGAAGCTCGGTCATCACAAGATCGCCGAACCGACTTCCGGGCAGGTGGTGATTCCCGATCTGCTGTTCGTGCCATGCGTCGGTTTCGACGCGGCAGGCTACCGGCTGGGTTATGGCGGTGGCTATTACGACCGCACGCTAGCGGCGTGGCCGGGGGCGACGCAACCGCTCACGGTCGGCGTCGCTTATGAAGCGTGTCGGACCGACGCATTGCGACGCGAAGCCCACGACATGCCGCTCGACCTGATCGTGACCGAGGCAGGGCTTTATCCGCGTCCGGTGAATTGAGCGTTCGGCCGGCGCGGCGAGAAAGGCGGGCTTCGATCTCGGGGCTCGCGTTCACTCAGTGAGTGAGTAAGGCAGTCAGACGCTGCCCCGTTCAACCACCCAGACGCTCAACGCGCAACTACAACGAAGCCGCCGCCCGCGCCGCCGTGTCGTACAAACCAGACGCGTTGCGCATCAGTTGCGCGGCCTCGCCGATCTGCTCGTTGGTCAGGCCGCTCTCCTTCAGCGTCGAAATCAGACAGCTCTCGCGGACCTCGCGATACCGCATGCACAACTCGCGGCCTGCATCGGTCGCCGAGAAGAACACTTCCTTGCCGGTCTTTTCGCTTTTTACATACCCTCTAGCTACGAGCTTTTTCAACGCGTAGGTGGCGACGTGCGTGTCTTCAATGTTCAGCACGAAGCAGATGTCCGCCAGCTTCTTGCGCCGCTCGCGATGACTGACATGGTGCAGCAGCGAAACTTCGATGGCGGTCATGTCCTTTTCTCCGGCTGCCGACATGCAACGCACCATCCACCGGTTGAATGCGTTGCCCGCCATGATCAGCGCGTATTCAAGTTCGGACAGTTCCGCGCTGCTGTCGGACACGAGGTGCTCCGACGAAACGATCTTGGTGGGATGGCGCGACATGATGACGATTCTCGGCAAACAGGATGGGAAGGTGTCGGGAGTGTACGACGAGCCATCGGTCCCGGCGAGCCTGGCAAAAACGCTTATTGAGAAATTGTTGATATTTTATTGATAATGTACGCTTCAACCATCGCGAACCCGATGCCGTTAATAGGGGCAGCAGGTCCGCCAGATGTTCGACTCCTCCGACTCGTCCTGGGCCGTTAAGCCATGAGCCAACCAAGAATCTTCCCGCTCGGCGATGCCGCGCTAGTCTGCGAAGCGCCGCCGCCCGCCACGCTGGACTGCCAGCGGCGCGTGTGGGCCGCCGCCGCAGCCGCGGGCGACTGGCCGCATGTGCTGGAAGTCGTGCCGGGCATGAACAATCTGACGCTCGTGTTCGATCCGCTCGAAGCCGACCCTGAGGCGCTCGCCGGCCAGTTGCAGGCGGCCTGGGACGCCGCGGCCGAAGCGCCGGAGGCTGGGCGTGACGTCGATATTCCGGTGCAGTACGGCGGCGAGTTCGGTCCCGATCTGCAAGCCGTGGCCAATCACACGGGTTTGAGCGTGCGCGAGGTGGTCGAACGTCATTCGAATGCCGAGTACGTGGTGTTCTTTCTGGGCTTTCAGCCGGGCTTCGCTTACATGGGCGGGCTCGACGCCGCGCTGCATACGCCGCGCCGCGCGTCGCCGCGGCTCGAAGTGCCGGCGGGCTCGGTTGGGATCGGCGGTGAACAGACCGGCATTTATCCGGCCACGTCACCCGGCGGCTGGCAGTTGATCGGCCGCACCGAGCTGCCGCTGTTCGACCCGGCGCGCCGCCCGCCCACGCTGCTGCAACCGGGCGACCGGGTGCGCTTCACCATCGCGGGGATACACACATGATCGATGTGATTCGCGCGGGTCTGCTGACCACGATTCAGGACCTCGGGCGTCATGGCTACCGGCATCTCGGTGTCGCGATGGGCGGGGCGCTCGACCGACTGTCGCTCGAAGTCGGCAACCGGCTGGTCGGCAACCGGCCCGATGCGGCCGGTCTGGAAATCACCTTTGGCCCGACCGTGCTGCGGTTTTTGCGCGCTACGCGGGTCGCTATCACCGGCACCGAATTCGGCGCGACGCTCGACGGCAAGCCGGTCTATTCCTGGTGGAGCCTGCCGGTCCAGGCCGGTCAGGAACTGGTGCTGAACACGGCCAGGCGCGGTATGCGCGGTTATGTGTGCATAGCGGGCGGTATCGACGTGCTGCCGATGCTCGGCTCGCGCAGCACCGATCTGGCCGGCCACTTCGGCGGACTCGGCGGCCGCGCGCTGCGCGACGGCGACCGCCTGCCGGTCGGCGCGCCGCCGCAGCGCGGCCATCTCGGCTTCACGCCCGAGGCGCCGGCATTCGGCGTGAAAGCGCCCTCCTGGTGCAAGTTCGTGCTGGTTCAGGAGCCGCTGCGGCGCGGCCGGCATCCGTCTGGCGTGCCGTGGGCGGTACCGATCCGTGTGCTGCGCGGGCCCGAGTACGACAACTTCACCGAAGCCGCGCACAAATCGTTCTGGTCCGATGAATGGCTCGTCACGCCGAACAGCAATCGCATGGGTTATCGCCTTGCCGGCAGCGAACTCAAACGCACGCAGAAAACCGATCTGCTGTCGCACGCGGTGCTGCCCGGCACGATTCAGGTGCCGCCAAACGGCCAGCCGATCGTGCTGATGAGCGACGCGCAAACCACCGGCGGTTATCCGAAGATCGGCGCGGTGATCCAGGCCGATCTGTGGAAACTGGCTCAGGTGCGTCTGAACGCCGCCGTCCGCTTCATTCCGACGACGCCTTACGAGGCGCGTCAGGCCTTACTGGAAGAACGCACGTATTTGCGGCAGATCGACGCCGCGATCGCGATGCATGAAGAACGCTGCGCGCGGCAGACGGCCGTCGCGGCGCTGTAAAAACGGGCGCTCCGAGTCTGGCGCTGCGAGGGACTGCCCTCGTCGCGACAAACCCGGGGTGGCCCGGCGTTGTCTTGAGCGTAGAGGAACACCATGGAAATCGATTTGAACGCCGACCTCGGCGAAGGCTGCGGGTCCGACGAAGCGCTGCTCGACCTCGTCAGTTCGGCGAACATCGCGTGCGGCTGGCATGCGGGCGGCGCCAACGCGATGCGCGACTGCGTGCGCTGGGCGGTGGAAAAAGGCGTGTCGATCGGCGCGCATCCGAGCTTTAACGATCCGGAAAACTTCGGCCGCAAAGAGATGGACCTGCCGGCCAACGACATCTACGCGGGCGTGCTGTACCAGTTGGGCGCATTGTCCGCGATCGCCCAGGCCGAAGGCGGGCGCATCGCGCACGTCAAGCCGCACGGCGCGCTGTACAACCAGGCCGCGCGCGATCCGAAGATCGCCGACGCGATCGTCTCCGCCGTGCACGATTTCGATCCGTCGGTGGCGGTGTTCGCGCTCGCCAACAGCGGACTCGTCACCGCCGCGCGCAACGCAGGGCTGATCGCCGTCGAAGAAGTGTTCGCCGACCGCGGCTATCGCGCCGACGGTTCGCTCGTGCCGCGCAAGGAGCCCGGCGCGCTGCTCGACGACGAAAACCAGGTGCTGGAACGCACGCTCGCGATGGTGCGCGAGCAACGCGTGCAAGCCGTGGACGGTCAATGGGTCCCGCTCAACGCGCAGACCATCTGCCTGCACGGAGACGGCCCGCATGCGCTCGCCTTCGCGCGACGGATTCGCGGCGCACTGGAAGACGCCGGCATCGAAGTCCACGCGGCCGGCGCGACGCGCGTCTGAGCCGCGCCGATTTACGTTGATCTGAGCCCAACCGGCGAACCGACCGGACAGCGCGCTTCAACCGTTGTGCAAAGACCGTTGTCATGCCCCA
Organism: Paraburkholderia sp. BCC1876; assembly: GCF_902833695.1. NCBI lineage: Bacteria > Pseudomonadati > Pseudomonadota > Betaproteobacteria > Burkholderiales > Burkholderiaceae > Paraburkholderia > Paraburkholderia sp. BCC1876. The sequence continues at coordinate 63,579 of NZ_CADFGI010000004.1, forward strand.
AACGCCCCGCTCCAGGCGGGGCGTTTGCCAGGCGCACGACGCATCGCATTACCCGCAGTCAATCAGTATCAGCAAAGGTAGTACCGAAGCGGTATAGGCAGGTGTAGCGCAGATGTTGTCGTTCGAAGCAACGCGGCCATGAAGAGCCGCGGCAACAAAACGGCGCGTGAATCACGACGCGCCGGCACACGTTAGCCGTCACAAGCGGCAAGGTTGAAACCCTGTTTGGAGATCCAGATGCAGACAACCGTCAGTCTATGGCCGCTCATCGGCGTGGCCGTCATCATCGTCGGCTTTTTATTACGGTTCAATCCGATGCTGATCGTGGCCGTCGCCACGATCGTCACCGGTCTGGCCGCGCACTTCCCGCCTGAAAAAATCCTGGCCGAAATCGGCACCGGCTTCATCAAAACCCGCAATATCCCGCTGATTATCTTTTTGCCGCTCGCGGTGATCGGCCTGCTCGAACGGCACGGTCTGCGTGAGCGCGCGCAAGCGTGGATCGGCGGCATCAAAGCCGCTACGGCGGGACGCCTCCTGATCGTCTATCTGCTGATCCGCGAATTGACGGCGGCGGTCGGCTTGACCGGCCTCGGCGGTCATCCGCAGATGGTGCGTCCGCTGATCGCGCCGATGGCCGAAGGCGCGACGGAAACCCGCTTCGGCAAGATCAGCGACGCGGTGCGTTTCCGGTTGCGCGCGTTCTCCGCCGCCACCGACAACGTGGGCCTGTTCTTCGGCGAGGACATCTTCGTCGCGTTCGGTGCGATCGTGCTGATGACCACCTTCCTGAAAGAGGCCGGCATTGTCGTCGAGCCGATTCACGTTGCGGTCTGGGGCATTCCCACCGCGATCTGCGCGTTTCTCGTTCACGGCTTCCGCCTTTATCTGCTCGACCGCAAACTCGAACGTGAATTGCGCGGCAATGCCGCGGCCGCCAGCGCCACGGTCGCGCCGACGCAATCCGCCGCAGGAGACAAAGCATGACGCTCACGATCAACTATCTGTTCTGGCTGTTGGGCGTGGTGCTGCTGGTGATCGGCGGCATGATCGTCACGGATAAGGAACACCCGCGCCGCTTCACCGCCGGCGGTTTCTGGATTCTCTATGCGTTGATTTTTCTGATCGGCGACAAGCTGCCGCCCGCCGTGGTGGGCGTGGCCGTGATCGTGATGGCGTTGATCGCCGGCTTCGGCGGCGTCACCGCGGGCAAGGCGAAAACACTGTCGCTCGAAGCACGCAAGGCTAGCGCCGCGCGTCTCGGCAACAAGCTGTTCATTCCCGCACTGACCATTCCGGTCGTGACCGTGATCGTCACGCTGTCGGCGAGCCATTTGATCTTCGGCGGAATGCCGCTGATCGAAAAGGCCAACGTCACGTTGATTGGCTTCGGCATTGGCTGCGTGATCGCGCTCGCGATTGCCTGCGTGCTGACGCGCGACACCGTCGGCCAGTCGATGAAAGAAGCGCGGCGCCTCGTCGATGCGTTGTCGTGGGCTGCGGTGCTGCCGCAGATGCTCGGCATGCTCGGCCTAGTGTTCTCGGACGCGGGTGTCGGCAAAGCCGTCGCGCACGTGACCATCGCTTACATCAGCCTCGACTACCGCTTTATCGCGGTGGCCGTGTACTGCATCGGCATGGCGCTGTTCACGATGGTGATGGGCAACGGCTTCGCCGCCTTCCCGGTGATGACCGGCGGCGTCGGCGTGCCGATTCTGGTGGGCGTGTTCCACGGCAACCCGGCGGTGATGGTCGCGATCGGCATGTTCAGCGGCTACTGCGGCACGCTGATGACGCCGATGGCCGCGAACTTCAACATGGTGCCGGCCGCGCTGCTGGAACTGCCGGATAAGAACGCGGTGATCAAGGTACAGATTCCGACCGCGCTGACTATGTTGGTCGTGAACATCTTCCTGCTGAATTTTCTGATGTTCCTGTAGGGCGCCTGCGTTTCAATGCGGTAGATATCGGTGCAGTGTGCGACGGATACGCATCCCAATTGGGATGCGTCCGATCGCGCCTCAACGAGGTGGAACCTAGGATGGCGGATTGCCTCCCTTCCACGGCTCGCCGACGCGTGCAATGCGCGCCGGCGGCACTCCCGAGCAGGTTTTCATGGAACAACCTTCCCACGTCGACGACGCGCGTAGCGACTCGCCGCCGTCCCATCTCGCCGCGTTGATCGACGCCGCACTCGCCGCACATCGAACGGGCCAGCCCCGCGCCGCCGAATCGCTGTACCGCCAGGCGCTGGCACTCGGTCCCGCCAATCCGCGCGTCCTGCACTACTTCGGCGTGCTGCACTATCAGCGCGGCGATCATGAAACCGCCGCACGGTTGATGAGCGAGGCACTCAGACTCGACCGCGACGACGCTGCCTGCTGGAGCAACCGCGGTCTCGTGGCCGCCGCACTCGGCCATGCCGACGAGGCGCTGATCTGCTATGACCAGGCGCTACAACGCCAACCGGATTTCGCCGACGCGCACAACAACCGCGGCGTCACGTTGCAAGCACAAGGCGCCTTCGGCGAAGCGCTCGAACACTACCGGCAGGCGCTGGCGTCGAACCCCGCGATGGTCGACGTTCATCTGAATCTCGGCACGGCGCTGGCCAGGCTCGAACGTTTCGACGAAGCGCTCGCGTGCTATCGCCACGCGCTGACGCTCGATCCGCAATCGGCCCAGGCACACTTCAACGCAGGGAACGCGCATAACGCGCTTGGACATCACGAAGCGGCCATCGCCAGCTTAGAGCAAGCATTGGCGCTGCGAGTGGACTACGTGGAAGCGCATATCAACCTGGGCAGCCTGATCGGTAAGCGCGGCGACTATGCGGGCGCCGAAGCGCACTACCGGCACGCGGTTGCGCTCAAGCCGAATCCGGTTCACCTGGTGTGCCTCGGCGGTTCGCTCGGCGCGCAGGGCCGACTGGACGAGGAGGAAGTTTTCTATCGCCGCGCGTTGGCGCTCGATCCGGATTACGCGGACGCGCATCAAAACCTCGCGTGGCTATTGCTCAAGCGTGGCGACTATAAGCAGGGCTGGGTTGTCTCTGCGCGGCGCTGGCGGCAAAGCGACTACGACGCGCTCGCGATTCCCGGCGTGCCCGAATGGCGCGGCGAGCCGCTTGCCGGACGCCATCTGCTGCTGGTCGGCGAACAGGGTTTCGGCGATCACTTCCAGTTCCTGCGCTTTGCGCGCGTGCTCGAACGGCTCGGCGCAACGGTCGACCTCCGCGTGCGCGAGCCTTTGCTGCCGCTGGCGGAGCGCACACCGGGCGTGCGCCGCGCATTCAGCGGCCAGCCCGATTCTCACTACGATTTCTGGGTCCCGATGATGAGCGTACCGTCATGCATCGGCACGGAGTTATCCACCCTACCCGCAGAGGTTCCGTATTTATTCGCGAAGCCGGAAAAGATCGACGCGTGGCGCAAGCGCATGGGTGCCGCCGGTCAGACGCTGCGCAAAGTCGGACTGGTCTGGGCCGGCAGCCCGACCTTCGGCAACGACCGCTACCGTTCGATCACGCTGACCGAACTGCACCGGCTCGGCGAGCTGGACAACGTGGCCTGGTACGCGCTGCAGAAAGGTCCCGCGCACGCGCAGTTGGCCGACGCGCCGACCGCGTTCCGCGCTCACGATTTCACCGCGGAATTGGCGAACTTCGAAGACACCGCCGCACTGATCATGAATCTCGACCTGGTGATCTCGGTGGACACGGGCGTTGCGCATCTGGCCGGTGCGCTGGGCATGCCGGTGTGGTTGCTGCTGCCCGCCAACTCCGATTGGCGCTGGCTGGAGACGCGCAGCGATTCGCCGTGGTATCCCGGCATGACGCTGTTCCGGCAGACGACGCTGGGCGATTGGGCGCCGGTGGTCGAGCAGGTGTCTGAAGCGCTACGCAACGGCCGCCATTAAAACCCACGCGACGCCCGCTCACAGCGTCTCTCAACACGCCGCCCAGCCGCGCGCGACGCGAGGTTAAGGCCGCCGACGCTGCTGCGCCATCATGTAAGCGCGCAACAACTTGTTGATGCGCGTCTGATAACCCTGCCCCTGCTCCTTGAACCAGCTCAGCACGTCCGCGTCGAGGCGCATGGTCACCGCCTGCTTCGGCGGAACATGCAGTTCGGCGCGCTCGAAGAAGTCGCCGGCCAGTTCGGGCATTTCGCTCGTATCGATCTGCTCGTCTTTGGACGATGCAAGCCGCTTCCAGTCTGTTGCCGATTTCTTTTTCATCATTTCACCTCTGCTTGTTTGCCGCGATGGCGCCGGTTTCAGTCAGTGCCAGATACGCTGCTTGTATTGCGTGACTTCGTGGCGGGTTGCCTTACGCGCTGAAATGATCCGCAGCACATTTTCGTCTCGCTCGACATACACCACCACACCCAGGACCACCGAAATACAGCCCAGCGCGATCCAGCGCTCCTCGCCGTAGTCTTCGCGCTGGTCCAGCGCCGTCAGTACCGGATGATTGAACACGTCGATCGCATCGCCAAAGTCGATGCCGTGTTTGCGGATGTTGATCTGATTCTTAATTTCGTCCCATTCAAAAAGCACGCGCCACCTGTATTGACGTTTGTACATACAGCATAGCATGCGAAGGCAGGCTACGTCAGCGTGCGCCGCGAGCATTTTGCGGCACACGTCAGCGTCGGACTGGCGGTGCGGAACCTTGTTCCTGTTCTGGCCGAACGGCCAGCCCGGCTTAGGATGCGGTGTCAATCAAGCGTGCCTCGCGCTCAGCACGCGGAGCGAATGTCAGTACGCGTCCACGATGAAACCGTGCTGCCGCAACAATTGCAACACGCCTTTGCGGCCACCCAGATGCAATGCGCCGATCGCCACGAACACCGGTTTGTTCGGTGCGGCGATCAGCAACATGCGCGACACGAAACGCCGGTTGCGTTCGTAGACGATACGGTTGTCGATCGAATCGGAGACGCGCTGGTCACGCGCGAGTTTTTCGGATTTGGCCGCCTGCCAGGCGGCGATCGCATCGGCGTCGCCGACGCGCCACAGGCGGTGCAAGGTCCGCACGTCTTCGACGTTTTCCGCGGGCGTCTGCACGAGGTCCTGCGCCAGCATCTCGCGCTGCTGCGCGAGCGAGAGCCCGGTGAATGCGCGCATCTGTTGCGGCAAGGTTTCGAGTCCGACGATCTTGCCGCGCGTGCGGATATACACGTTCTGCAATTGCGCTTCCGTGCCGTACTCGGTTTGCAGGCCGGCGCTCAATGAATCGTAGGTTTCGACCACCAGCGACGCGAGCCACGGCCGCATCTTCTTGATCGCATCCAGCGCAGCGGGATTGCCCCGCAGACGAAAGGCCAGCTTGCGCCACAACGGATCAGGCAACAGACCCGGCAGACAGTCGCGCCGGCACACGCCGTACTTCGACACGTCGTCTTGCGAGACGAGCAGTTCGTCGGGTGAGAGTTCGAGCGCCAAAGTCGGCGACGCCGCCAGAGCGCCGAGGATCGGCGCGCGGAACGGCTGTTTGGCGGGATAGTCGGCGGGGTCGCCGACATGCAGCGTGCCCAGAACATAAATGGTGGTGGTGCCGCGTGTCGCGACGTAGAACGGCATGCGCGCCGGCTGTTGACGCACCGGGCCGCTTGCCGTGGTGCCCGGCGAAGCGGGCGGCGGATTGAAACCCGGCAAGCTGGCGCGCGGCGGCGCCGGCATGCTGGGCAATGGTGCTGAGGGACGCCCGGCTTGCCCAGGCGCATTGGCGGCCGCCCCGGCCGCCTGCGCGAGCCCGATCGGCATCAAATCCGACGTCATGCCCGGCGGCAAAACCAGGCCGATGCCGAATACCGAACAGGCCAGCGCGACGCCGGTCAGCGCACGCGTCTTCCAGCGCCGCGCGAAAGCGGCACGGCGGCCGCCATCACGCGAGCGGCGCGTAAAACGACGCGCCGCCACCCCATCAGGCATCCACGTCCCCCACCTCCTCGGCGCGGTGACACGACACCTGGCGGCCATCCACTTCGCGCAGCTTCGGTTCTTCGCTGCGGCAGCGGTCGATCACATACGGGCAGCGCAGGTGAAACGTGCAACCCGACGGCGGATTCAGCGGCGACGGCATCTCACCTTGCAGCTTGATCTTGATGGTGCGATCCGCTTCGAAGATGGACGGCGTGGCCGACATCAGCGCGCGCGTGTACGGATGCCGTGGGTTCGAGAAAATCCGCTTCTTGTCGCCGAGTTCCGCGACGCCGCCGAAGTACATCACCATCACGTCGTCAGCGATATGCTCGACCACCGAGAGGTTGTGCGAGATGAACACGTAGCTGGTCTTGAACTGTTCCTGCAGATCCATGAACAGATTCAGAATCTGCGCCTGGATCGACACGTCGAGCGCCGACACGGGTTCGTCGGCAACCACGATCTGCGGGTCGAGAATCATCGCGCGGGCAATCGCCACACGCTGGCGCTGACCACCGGAGAACATATGCGGATAGCGCTTCGCGTGTTCCGGACGCAGGCCGACGGTGCGCATCATCTGCGCGATCCGTTCGGCGCGTTCGGTCGCGCTCAGTTGCGTGTTGATCGCGAGCGGTTCGCCGAGCGTCTGCTCGACGGTCTTGCGCGGATTGAGCGACGCAAACGGATTCTGGAACACCATCTGCACGCGCCGCCGCAACGCCGCGATCTTCGCGTGATCCGCGCCCGCCACGTCTTCACCGTCGATCATCAAGCGGCCCGCGCTGGGCGCTTCGATCATGGTGAGCTGGCGCGCCAGCGTCGATTTGCCGCAACCGGATTCGCCGACCACCGCCAGCGTCTTGCCGCGTTCGAGCGCGAACGACACGCCGTTGAGCGCCTTCACGGTGCCCGAGGAAAACATGCCGCGCTTGACGGAGTAGTAACGCGCGAGCTGGTCGGCAACCAGCACGTGATCGCCCGCATGGTTCGACTGGCGCCGCGTTTCGGGTACTGCGTTCATCGTGCGCCTCCATGGGTGTGAACGTTGGCGTCGCCGCTCAGGTTCAGGGGTTTGATGCAGCGCACGCGCGCCACCTCGGCATGGCCTTGCAGCGGCGCCAGCGCCGGGCGCGCCTTGGTGCAGTCGTCAGCCACGTACTTGCAGCGCGGCGCGAACAGACACCCTTTGGGCCGATCGTCACGCCCCGGCACCATGCCCGGCAACGCGGCCAGCCGCACCGCGCCGACGTTGTGCTCGGGAATCGCCGCCAGCAGTGCTTCCGTGTACGGATGATGCGGCGCGGCGAAGATATCGGGCACCTGGTTGGTTTCGATCACTTCGCCAGCGTACATGACCGCGACGCGTTGCGCGACCTCGGACACCACCGCCAGATCGTGCGAGATCAGCACCAGCGCCATGCCGCGTTCCTTCTGCAGCTTGATCAGCAGTTCCATGATCTGCGCCTGGATCGTGACGTCGAGCGCGGTGGTCGGTTCGTCGGCGATCAGCAGCTTCGGGTTGCAGGCAATCGCCATCGCAATCATCACGCGCTGGTTCATACCGCCCGACATCTGATGCGGGAACGAGCCGATGCGGCCTCTCGGGTCGGGAATGCCGACCTGATCCAGCAGTTCCAATGCGCGCTTGTCCAGCGCGCTGCCGCGCAGGCCTTCGTGCAGCTTCAGCACTTCCTTGATCTGATAGCCGACCGTGTAGCTCGGATTCAGACTGGTGAGCGCGTCCTGAAACACCATCGCGATGTCTTTGCCGATGATCTTGCGGCGTTCCTTCGCCGAGGCTTTCAGGAGATCGCGGCCGTTGAAGGTGACTTCGTCGGCGGTGACTTTGCCGGGTGCGTCGATCAGGCCCATCAGCGCCATCATCGTGACGCTCTTGCCCGAACCGGATTCGCCGACTACGCCGACGACTTCGCCCGGCGCCACGTCGAGGCTGATGCGGTCGACCGCAGGCAGCCCGTTGAAATTCACCGCCAGGTTGCGGATGGTCAATAGATTCGTCATATCACGCCATCCGTTTCAGTTTGGGGTCGAGCGCATCGCGCAGCCCGTCGCCGAGCAGGTTGATCGCCAGCACCGAGATCACGATGGACAGACCGGGCAACGTGACGATCCACCAGGCGTTGTCGATGTAATCGCGTGCCGAAGCCAGCATCGCGCCCCACTCCGCCGACGGCGGTTGCACGCCGAGGCCGAGAAAGCCGAGCGCGGCCGCGTCGAGAATCGCCGACGAGAAACCCAGCGTAGCCTGCACGATCAGCGGCGCGGTGCAGTTCGGCAGCACTTGCGAGAACATCAGCCGCAAGGTGCCCGCGCCCGCCACGCGCGACGCCGTCACGTATTCCTTCTGCAACTCGCCCTGCGCGGACGCGCGCGTCAAACGCACATAACCCGGCAACGCGACGATCGCGATCGCCAGCATCGTGTTGACAAGACCGGGACCGATGATCGCCACCACCGCGACCGCGAGCAGCAGCGACGGCAACGCGAGCAGCACGTCCATGATGCGCATGATCGGCGTATCGGCCCACTTTTCGAAGAACGCCGCGATCAAGCCGAGCACGATGCCCGGAATCAGCGCGAGCACCACCGAAACGAAGCCGATCCAGAACGACAGCCGCGCGCCGTACATGAGACGCGAGAGGATGTCGCGGCCCGCTTCGTCGGTGCCGAGAATGAACTTCCAGTTACCGCCGTCGAGCCAGGCGGGTGGAATCTTCACGTTGTCGCGGTATTGCTCGATCGGGCTGTGCGGCGCGATCAACGGCGCGAAGATCGCGACGAAGATCAATGCCAGCACGATGATGCCCGCGCCGACCGCACCTCGGTTGCGCGAGAAATTCGCCCAGAATTCACGGGCGGCGATAGCGCGGCCACTGGGCGGCGTCACTGCCTGGGGGACTGTATTTTGAATGTCGGCCATAGTGATTTACCTCGTATGGCGGATGCGTGGATTGAGCACGCCGTACAACAGGTCGACGAACAGGTTCACAACGATCACCAGCGTGGCGATCATCAGGATACCGCCCTGCACCACCGGATAATCGCGCCGGCTGATCGCGTCGATCAGCCACTTGCCGATACCCGGCCACGAAAACAGCGTCTCGGTCAGCACCGCGCCCGCGAGCAGCGTGCCGACCTGCAAACCGATCACCGTGACGACCGGAATCAGCGCATTGCGCAACGCATGCACGATGATCACGCGGCCCGGCGACAAGCCCTTCGCGCGCGCGGTGCGGATGTAATCCTCGCGCAGCACTTCGAGCATCGACGAACGCGTCATTCGCGCGACGACTGCCAGCGGAATCGTGCCGAGCACGATTGCCGGCAGGATCAGATGGCTCAGCGCGGATTTGAACGCGCCTTCGTCGGTCGACATCATCGCGTCGATCAGCATGAAACCCGTGACGTGCGGAATGTCGTATTCGACCGCAATGCGGCCCGACACCGGCGTCCAGCCGAGCTTCACGGAGAACACCATGATGAGGATCAAACCCCACCAGAAGATCGGCATCGAGTAGCCGGTCAAAGCCGTGCCCATCACGCCGTGATCGACCACCGTACCGCGTCGCAACGCCGCGAACACGCCGGCGGGCAAGCCCACGATCAGCGCGAACAGCATGGCGCAGATCGACAGTTCGATCGTGGCGGGAAAGCGCGCGAGGAATTCGCCCATTACGCTGGTGTTGGTGATGATCGACGTGCCGAGGTCCCCATGCAGCGCACGGCCGACGTAGTGGATGTACTGCATCGGCAGGGATTCGTCGAGCCCGAGCCGGTGCAGCGCCGCGGCGTGCATGGCGGGATCGACGCCGCGCTCGCCCATCATCACTTCGATGGGGTCGCCCGGAATCAGGTGAATTAGCGCGAACGCAAGGATCGTGATACCGATGAAAGTCGGAATCACCATGCCGATGCGGCGCAAAACAAAGCGGAACATGGTTTTGTCCCTATGGTCTTGATGAAGAAAAAACGCAACCGGCGACGAGGGCTTGTGACCCCGGTCGCCGGACCATTTCGACCAGTTTTCTAACCGTGCGAAAAGCGTACTGCGTAACTATTACGATTCGCCTGGCGAATTACTTGACGCTGACGCCGTCGAAGCGCGCGTAGCCGAGCGGTTCGATGCGCATGTCGACCACCTTCTTGCTGACCGGTTGGTAAACAGTGGAGTGAGCGATCGGCGAGAACGGCAGTTGCTGCGCGAAGATCTGCTGCGCCTGCATGTACGCCGAGGTGCGCGCGCCTTGATCGGACGTGACGCGACCCTTCTGGACCAGATCGTCGAACGGCTTGTAGCACCACTTCGAGAAGTTGTTGCCGTTCACCGCTTCGCAGCCGAGCAGCGTGCCGAGCCAGTTGTCCGGATCGCCGTTGTCGCCGGTCCAGCCGATCAGCATCGTGTCGTCTTCACCCGCGTGCGCGCGCTTGATGTACTCGCCCCATTCATACGTGACGATCTTCGCCTTCACGCCGATCTTGGCCCAGTCGGCCTGGATCATTTCCGCCATCAGACGGGCGTTCGGGTTGTAGGCGCGTTGCACCGGCATTGCCCACAGCGTGATGTCGAAGCCGTTCGGGAAGCCGGCCTTCGCGAGCAGCGCCTTGGCCTTGTCCGTGTCGTAGGACGCGCTCTTCAGGTTCTTGTCGTACGACCATTGGGTCGGCGGCATCGGGTTCGTTGCGGCCTGGCCCGCGCCTTGATACACCGAGTCGATGATCGCCTTCTTGTTGATCGCCATATCGAGCGCCTGACGCACTTCGAGCTTGTCGACCGGCTTGTGCGTGACGTTGTACGCGAGGTAGCCGAGGTTGAAGCCCGGTTGCGACGGCATGTCGATGTTGGCTTCAGCCTTCAGCGGCGCGATGTCGGCCGGACGCGGATAGCTCATCACCTGGCATTCGTCGCGCTTGATCTTCTGCACGCGCACGCCGGCGTCCGGCGTGATCGAGAAGATCAGCTTCGAGATCTTCACCGCGTTCGGCTTCCAGTAATCCGGATTGCCGTCGAAGCGGATCGTCGCATCTTTCGTGTAGCTGCGGAAAATGAACGGACCCGTGCCCACCGGGTACTGGTTGATGTCGGCGGCCTTGCCGGCCTTCATCAACTGGTCGCCGTATTCGCTCGACAGGATCGACGCGTATTCCATCGCCAGATTCTGGATGAACGGTGCGTTGACTTCCTTCAGCGTGAACTTGACCGTGTACGGGTCGACCTTTTCGACGCCGGTGATCAGCTTGTCGAGGCCCATGTCCGTGAAGTACGGGAACTGGACCGGGTACGCCTTATGGAACGCCGAGTTCGGGTCGAGCATGCGCTGGAACGTGAACAGGACGTCGTCTGCGTTGAATTCGCGGGTCGGCTTGAAGAACGACGTGGTCTGGAACTTCACGCCGTGACGCAGATGGAATGTGTACGTCTTGCCGTCCGCGGAGACTTCCCACTTTTCGGCGAGGCCCGGCTCGACCTTGGTGCCGCCGCGCTCGAATTCGACGAGGCGGTTGTAGACGGTGAACGTGTTAGCCGTGAAGTCGGTGCCCGTGGTGTATTGGGCCGGATCAAAACCCGCGGGACTGCCTTCTGAGCAGTAAACCAGGGTTTTATTCGGAATCTCGGCGCGCGCGACACTCGCGCCCACCATCGATGCCGCTGCGGCGGCGACGAGCGTCGTAACACGCACGGCGCGCAACAGATTGTTTTGCTTCATGTTTCCTCCAGGATCGGGGCCGGCTATCGCCAGCGTAGCGCGATCTTACTTGAGCTTGGCTCGGGGCAACAAGCGGAGGAAATTACCCGTGTTGACGATCGGAAACCTTTAGGGCATAAGGCGCTCCGCCCATCGGCGCTGGCCGGCCGACACGCTGCAGAGGGTGGGATCAGAAAAAGCATAGCGGCCGTGGCTATTTCAGGCGGCTCTTGAGACCCGCAGCTTGCCGGGCGCGACGGCGCGCGGTTGGTGCGGCGCAAAAAAAACCGCGCGGCTTGCATCGGCCGCGCGGTTTTTTGCCCAGATCCAGGCAAACCGGATTTTAAGCGTTCAGGCGTTCAGTCGTTCGCAGATCGCCTTGGTCGCCGCGGCGCCATTCAGCGTGTAGAAATGCAAACCCGGCACTTTGGCGTCGAGCAGGCGCTCGCAGAGGTCCGTCACCACGTCGAGCCCGAACGCGCGAATCGACTCGCGGTCGTCGCCGAAGCTTTCCAGCCGGCGCGCAACCCAGCGGGGCACTTCCGCGCCGCACATTTCCGAGAAACGCATCAGTTGCGAGTAGTTCGTGATCGGCATGATGCCCGGCACGATCGGCACGTCCACGCCGAGCTTCTGCGCGTCGTCGACGAAACGGAAATAGGCGTCCGCATTGAAGAAGTACTGCGTGATCACCGAGTTGGCGCCGGCCTTCACCTTGCGCACGAAATTGTCCATATCGTGACGCGGCGAGCGCGACTGCGGGTGGTACTCCGGATAGCCGGCCACCTCGATCCAGAACCAGTCGCCGAATTCGGCGCGGATAAAGCTCACCAGTTCCGACGCATAACGCAACTCGCCGACCTCACCCATGCCGGACGGCAAATCGCCGCGCAGCGCGACGATATGGCGAATGCCATGCGCGCGATACTCGTTGAGAATCGCGCGCAGGCTGTCTTTGGAGGAACCGATGCACGACACGTGCGGCGCCGCTTCGATGCCTTCCTTCGCGATATCGACGACGGTGTCGAGCGTGCCCTGCTGCGTCGAGCCGCCCGCCCCGAACGTGACGGACACGAACTTGGGCTTGAGCGGCGCGAGCTGCGCACGCGTGGCGCGCAGCTTGTCGACGCCTTCCGCGGTTTTCGGCGGGAAGAATTCGAATGAAAGTTCGATGGGGTTCATGATTCAGTAGGTCAACCGAGACTGCGGTTGCCGAAAATAATCGCGGACAGAATCCACGAAACGATGCTGTACAGAATCGAGCCGATGAACGCCGACCAGAAACCCGACACTTCGAAGCCCTTCAGCAGCGACGCGCACAGCCAGAAGCACAGCGCATTGACCACCAGAATGAAAAGCCCGAGCGTGACGATCGTGACGGGCAGCGTCAACAGGATCAGCACCGGCCGCAGGACGGTATTGATCAAGCCGAGCACCACCGCGACGATCAGGGCGGTGCCGAAACTGCGGATATGGATCGACGGAACGAGGTAGGTGATGATCAGGAGCGCGAGCGCGTTGATCAGCCAGGTCAGCAGCACGGTCATGTAGAGCTCCTTTCAAGCAGGATGTGCGGTAACGCAGAAACGCGCGGAAAAAAGCGCAGAAAAGGCGGCGATGGCGAACAAAGCGGCGCATGATGCGCCGCCCTGTCGTCAAACTGTCATGCCGTCAAACCGCCCACGTGCTTAATAGCGGTAGTGGTTCGGCTTGAACGGGCCGTTCTTGTCGACACCGATGTAGCCAGCCTGCTCGTCCGACAGCACGGTCAGGTTTGCGCCGATGCGTGCCAGATGCAGGCGTGCGACCTTCTCGTCCAGATGCTTCGGCAACACGTAGACCTTGTTCTCGTACTTCTCGCCCTGCGTGAACAGTTCGATCTGCGCGAGCGTCTGGTTCGTGAACGAGTTCGACATCACGAACGACGGGTGGCCCGTCGCGCAACCCAGGTTCACGAGGCGCCCTTCAGCCAGCAGGATCACGCGCTTGCCGTCCGGGAAAATGATGTGGTCGACTTGCGGCTTGATGTTGTCCCACTGGTATTGACGGGTCGACGCAATGTCGATTTCCGAATCGAAGTGACCGATGTTGCAGACGATCGCGTTGTGACGCATAGCCGCCATGTGATCGTGGCCGATCACGTGGAAGTTGCCGGTTGCCGTCACGAAGATGTCGGCCTTGTCCGCCGCGTATTCCATCGTCACGACGCGGTAGCCTTCCATCGCCGCCTGCAGTGCGCAGATCGGATCGATTTCGGTCACCCACACGGTGGCGCCCAGACCGCGCAGCGATTGCGCGCAGCCCTTGCCCACGTCGCCGTAACCAGCCACGACCGCGATCTTGCCCGCGATCATCACGTCGGTTGCGCGCTTGATACCGTCGACCAGCGACTCACGGCAACCATACAGGTTGTCGAACTTCGACTTGGTGACCGAATCGTTGACGTTGAAGGCCGGGAACGGCAGACGGCCTTCCTTTTCCATCTGATACAGACGGTGCACGCCGGTGGTGGTTTCTTCCGTCACGCCCTTGATGTGCGCGAGGCGCGTGGAGTACCACGTCGGGTCCGCATCCAGGTGAGACGCGATCGACTTGTACAGCGCGACTTCTTCTTCGTTGGTCGGCTTCGAGATCACCGAACGGTCTTTCTCCGCCTTCGAACCGAGGATCAGCAGCAACGTGGCGTCGCCGCCGTCGTCGAGGATCATGTTGGCGAATTCGCCGTTCGGCCATTCGAAAATGCGGTGCGAGAACTCCCAGTATTCGTCGAGCGATTCGCCCTTGAACGCGAACACCGGCACGCCGGCCTTGGCGATCGCGGCGGCAGCGTGGTCTTGCGTCGAGAAGATGTTGCACGAGGCCCAACGCACATCGGCGCCGAGCGCGGTGAGCGTCTCGATCAGCACGCCGGTCTGGATCGTCATGTGCAGCGAACCTGCCACACGCGCGCCCTTCAGCGGTTGCTGCGCCTTGTACTCTTCGCGCGTTTGCACGAGGCCGGGCATTTCCGTCTCGGCGATGGTCAGTTCCTTGCGGCCCCAGTCGGCAAGCGACATGTCGGCAACAATGAAGTCCTGGGAAGCTTGGGAATCGATTACTGCGGCGTTCATCACGCCCTCCTTTCTAAGAAATTGACTAGAAATTTGACGTGAGCGCGGTTCGATGCGGTGGTGGTAAAAGCGCATGGCGCATTCACCCCTCCGATTGAAGCCTTCGAGCCTGGCGGGCGGCCGGCGAATGTTGATTCGCGGTACCCGTCGCAACGCTCCTCGAAGGCGAACGGCGATTGTAGCAAATCGAGATGGCTTGGTGGCGAGCTTCGGTTTTTCGCGCGGGCCGGTTTTGGCGAGCGGAAAACGGCGTGCGGCGGAGGGGTGTTTGGCCTTCAGCGTGCGGCTTGTGGGGCGTTGGCCGGTGTGGCTTATGTCGCCGTCACATTCGCGACGAAAGCCGCGCGTAATTGATCGACGCCCGCCCGCGCGCTATCAACAAAGCGCTTTGAAAAGTGGAATGCGTCGGCGACATCGGCGGGGTCCGGCTGCTGCAAGCCCAGCGCGATGCGGAAGTAGCGTTCGGCGTGAATGCCCGGGTGGTAATGCATGCGCACGCGTGGCGTGTCGTCGAGACGCCGGTTGCCGAACATGTCGCGTAACGCCCACGAAAACGCGCCGTCTTCTCCGCCGATGCGGCGAAACACCGGATCCATCGGAAACCCGCCGAGCGCCGCGAACGCCGCGCGCCGGATGATCAGGCTGCTCGGCACCGTGTTGCTGAGCGTCGCCGAATGCACGGCGAAGTCGGGATGCGCGGTGAGTTGGGCGGGAAAGCCGGTGTACTCGACGTCGAGGCGCACGGCCATGTCCGCCAGGTTTTGCGCAAGGAAATCGGCGGCGGCAGTGAGCGCGCCGGGCAGATACTCGTCGTCGGCATCGAGAAAGGCGAGCAGGTTGTGCGACGCATGCAGCGCGCCCCAGTTGCGCGCCCGCGCGGCGCCGCCGTTGCAAGGCATGGACAGCAGGCTCACGCGCGGGTCGAACGACGCGCAATAAGTCACCATATCCGCCGACGCATCCGACGACCCGTCGTCGACAACAACAATCTGCGCCGCCTCGGGCTGGCTCAGGCAGCTTTGCAGCGCGCGGACCAGCGTCGGCGCGGCGTTGTAGCACGGCATGATGATCGAAATCGGTGTCATGGATCGAAACGCAGCCCAGCCGGCCGCCGAAAAAAGAGCCGCCGATGGTATCCCGCTTGGCGCCACGCCCATCCTGAAATGTCCGCGCCCCAATTCGGCGAGCCGCGCCGGCTTTTGACGACGCTCATACAACTTGCGCCGCCGCATAAATGGCATGACTTACAATCCCCAAGATCATTCCAATTTGGAATTCTGGAGCTTGAGATCGTGGAACTACGTGCGTTGCGGTATTTCGTCGAAGTGGTTCGTCGGCAGAGCTTCACCGTCGCCGCCGAGCAGATGTTCGTCACGCAGCCCACCATCAGCAAGATGGTGAAGTCGCTGGAAGACGAGATCGGTTCGCCGTTATTGCTGCGCGACGGGCGTCAGATGGTGCTGACCGACGCCGGCCGGATCGTCTACCAGCGCGGTCAGGACGTGCTGGCGGCGCACGCACAATTGCAGGCCGAACTGAACGATCTCGACACGCTCGGCCGGGGCGAACTCACCATCGGCATTCCGCCGATGGGCGGCTCGCTGTTCACGCCCGCTATCGCCGCGTTCCGCCAGCGCTATCCGAAAATCGAGTTGAAGCTGTTCGAACAGGGTTCACGTGCGATCGAAGCAGCGCTGATCAACGGTGAGCTGGAGTTAGGCGGCGTGCTGCAACCGGTCGATCCGGAAAACATCGACGTGTTGCCGATCACGCGCCAGCTGCTGTGGCTTGTGGCGCGCACCGGCTCGCGCTGGGACGAACTGCACGAAGTGCCGCTCGCGCAGTTGGCCAACGAACCGTTCGTGTTCTACGGCGAGAGTCTCGCGCTCAACGACGTGGTGCTGAACGCGTGCCGCACGGCCGGTTTTGCGCCGACTATCGTCGGGCGAAGCGGGCATTGGGATTTCATGGCGGCGCTGGTGCAAGCCGGCGTCGGCATTGCGCTGTTGCCGGCGCCGTATTGCAGGCGGCTCGATCCCGCGCAGTTCACCTGCCGGCCCGTGGCGGAGCCCGAAATTCCATGGGAAATGGCGATCGGCTGGCGCCGCAACGGTTATCTGTCGCATGCGGCGCGCGCGTGGCTGGAGGTTGCGCGCGAAGCGTTGCCGGGTCAGGCCGCCGATGACTTCATGCTGGGACCCGGCATCGGCGTGAGCGGTATTACGGTGCCGGTGCCGACGGGCAAGTAACGCCCAACGGCCTCCGCGCTCCATTTGCCGATTCAGGCCGCCGAAGCAGCCGAAGCCGCCATCCCGTTCGCCCGTGTCGTCGCCGTTTGTCCTGCTTGTCCCGCCTGCGCCTCGCGTCGGCTAGCCGCGATCAGCTCGGCCGCGCGCTCACCGATCATCACCGTCGGCGCATTGGTGTTCCCGCCGATCAGCGTCGGCATCACCGACGCATCGACGATCCGCAGCCCCGTCACCCCCCGCACCCGCAATTGCGGATCGACCACCGACCGCGCGTCCCCACCCATCCGGCAGGTCGCCACCGGGTGATAGATCGTGTCGGCATGTTCGGCGATGGTTTGCCGAAGCGCCTCGGCCGTCTGCCCCGGATGCGTGTACAGCTCAGTGCCGCCATGCAGCGCGAGCGAAGGCGCATCGAGAATGCGCCTCGCCATCTGCGCGCCTTCCATTAGCAGATCGAGATCGCGCGAATCGCAGAAAAAGCGCGGATCGATCACCGGCGCCGTGCGCGCATCCGCGCTCGCCAGCGTCACGGTGCCGCGACTGTGCGGCCGCAGCACGCACACATGCAGCGAGTAGCCGTGACCCCAATGCATATGCCGGTTGTGATCGTCGACCAGCGCCGCGCAGAAATGCAGTTGCAGATCGGGGCGCTCCAGCGTCGGTCTGCTTTTCAGAAAACCGCCCGCCTCGGCCACGTTGCTCGACAGCATGCCGGTGCCGTGGCGCATGAACGTGACGAACTGCGGCAGCATTCGCGCGATGCCGCGCAGCGAAAAACCCGTCGGTTCGATCGACGACACCCGCTTGTTGATCGTGAAATCGACATGGTCGATCAGGTTCTGCCCGACTTCGGGCGCATCGTGCAGCACGGGAATTCCTAGCGACTGCAAATGCGCGGCCGGTCCGATGCCCGAGCACATCAGCAGTTGCGGCGAATTGAACGCGCCGCCCGCCAGCACGACTTCGGCACGCGCGTCGAGCGTTTCGCGGCGACCACCGCGCACGATCTCGACGCCGCTCGCGCGCTTGCCGTCGAAGTTCACGCGCATCACCGTCGCCTCCGCGATCAGATGCAGATTGGGCCGCTCGCGATCGTAGATATACGCGCGCGCCACGCTGCAACGGCGTCCGTCGCGTTGCGTGACCTGGTAGAAACCGACTCCTTCCTGATCTGCGCCGTTGAAATCGCGATTCGGCTTGTAGCCGGCTTCAAGCGCGGCCTGCACGAAGCGCTTCGAAAACGGATTCTGATAACGCAGATCGGACACGGTGAGCGGGCCGTCTTCGCCGTGCGAGGCATCCGCGCCGCGCTCATTGCCCTCGGCGCGGCGGAAATACGGCAGCACTTCCGCCCACGACCAGCCGTCGCAGCCGAGTTGCGCCCATTCGTCGTAATCGAGTGGATGGCCACGCGTGTAGATCATCGCGTTGATCGCGCTCGATCCACCAAAGCCGCGGCCACGCGGCTGATAACCCTGTCGCCCGTCGAGGCCGGGTTGCGGCGTGGTCAGGTAGCCGTAGTTGGTCTTGAGCTTGTTCGGCACGACGGCCGCGACACCCACCGGCATGTTGACGAATAGATTACGGTCCGTATGCGGTCCGGCTTCGATCAGGGCGATCGTCGCGTCGGGGCAGCTATCCGCAAGACGGCTTGCCAGCGTGCAACCGCCCGAGCCCGCACCGACGATGATGTAGTCGTATTGCATCCGCTCCTCCTGTCGACCCGCTTTGGGACCGCGTTGCTCGCGGACCCTGTCTCGTGCACACTTGTCTACGTGTGTTTCAACGGCATTGTAGGGAGCGTTGGGAGGCGGCGGCAGCTTCGCGCCAGAGCGATTACTCTAAACGGAAGGCCCATCGCCCCCCTATGATGAAAGACGCGCGGCCGCCCGCCGGACGGCCGTGACAGTACGCCACGGTGTATTCAAACACGGCACGTTGAGCGCCGTCCTCATAGCGTGCGCCACGACACGCAGCGCTCAAACAGCACCCCGCCAATCGGCACCGGCGAACCCGCGGTGAACGGAGACAGCAGATGGAACGGCATAGCTTCGGCCAGACTCACGAGGTGACGAATCAGGCTCCGCCGCTGGCGGACTACAACCTGTTCGCCAGCGACGCCGCGTTGTCCGCCGCCCTCGACCGCGACGGCGCGCCGTGGCATCGCGATGCGTTGCTGCGGCACGGCGCCGCGCTCACCACGCCCGACACACTCGCCCTCGCCGAACTCGCCAACCGCCACACACCGGAACTGTTCACGCACAATCCGCGCGGCGAGCGTATCGACGCGCTCGAGTTTCATCCGTCATGGCATACGCTGCTGTCGCTGCTGCGCCGCGAAGGTTTGCACGCGCTACCGTTTTCCGATCCGCAGCGCGGCGCGATGGTCGCGCGCTGCGCCGGCTATTTTCTGCATGCGCAAATCGAGTCCGGCTCGCTGTGTCCGCTGACCATGACGTTCGCGAGCATTCCGGTGCTGCAGCGCGAACCGGCGCTGTTCGACAAACTGCGCGACAAGCTCTACTCGCGCGACCATGATCCGCGCGACGTGCCGCTCTCGCACAAAGGTTCCGCGATGATCGGCATGGGCATGACCGAGAAGCAAGGCGGCTCGGACGTGCGCAGCAATCAGACACGCGCCTATGCCACGGGCGGCAGCGGCCGGGGCGCTGCGTACCGGCTGGTCGGCCACAAGTGGTTTTTCTCCGCGCCGCAATGCGACGCGCATCTCGTGCTCGCCCGCACCGACGAACACGAAGGCCTGTCGTGCTTCTACGTGCCGCGCTTCGCGCCGGACGGCCGCAAGAACAACGTGCAGATCCAGCGTCTGAAAGACAAGCTCGGCAACCGTTCGAACGCGAGCAGCGAGGTGGAATTTCTCGACGCGTTCGGCATTCTGATCGGCGACGAAGGGCGCGGCGTGCCGACCATCATCGAAATGGCAAATTACACGCGGCTCGATTGCGTGATCGGCAGCGCGGCGTTGATGCGCGCGGCGCTAGTGCAGGCGATTCATCATGCGCGGCACCGCAGCGCGTTCGGCCGTCAGTTGGCCGACCAGCCGTTGATGCGCAACGTGCTGGCCGATCTGGCGCTGGAATCGGAGGCGGCCACGGTGCTGTTCATGCGGCTCGCGCGTGCGTTCGAGTCGACGGCGGATGCGTCGTCCACCTCGTCGGCGGAGCGGGCGTGGCGGCGCATCGTCACGCCGGCGTCGAAATACTGGGTGTGCAAGCGCGCGCTGGAATTCACCGGCGAGGCGATGGAAGTCTGGGGCGGCAACGGCTACGTCGAAACCGGTCCGATGGCGCGCTTCTATCGCGAAGCGCCCGTGAACTCGATCTGGGAAGGCTCCGGCAACGTGATGTGCCTCGACGTGCTGCGCGCCATGGAGCGCGAGCCCGACGCGGCACAAGCGCTGTTCGCCGCGTGGCAGGCGGACGCGCACGCGCAACCCGCTTTGCGCGCCGCGCTCGGCAAACTCGCCGCCGTGATCAATGGACCGGCCGACCAGCGCGAAGCATCGGCGCGACGGATCGCCCAGCAGATCGTGCTGATCGCGCAGGCGGTATTGCTGCTCCAGCACGCGCCGGCCGAAGTCGCCGACGCGTTCATCGCCACCCGACTCGGCGACGGCTGCGGCGAAAGCGGCCGCGTGTACGGCACGTTACCGGCGAGCTTCGACCACGCGGCGATTATCGAGCGGGCTTTTCCTGCCTGATATCCGACAACAAACTCAACAAACCTTCAGGCACGCCGCACCAACAGCATCAATAAACCAATAAAGCGCGATGCAAACGCGCACCGACATCATCAGGGAGTAGACACACATGAAGAACGATCTGCCCGAGGTCGCCGCGCTTGAAGCGCTGCTGCGCGATCAACGTCACGCTTATTTGCGCGCGCCGTATCCGTCGTGGGAGACGCGCGCCGCGCACCTCAAAGCGTTGCGCAAAGTCATGCTCGACAACCGCGACGCGCTCGCCGAGACCATGAACGCCGACTTCGGCAATCGCGCCAAACAGGAAGTGCTGCTCGCCGAATTCCTGCTGGTGAAAGAAGAGATCGACGCCGCGCTGCGACACGGCAAGCGCTGGATGAAGGCGCAACGCCGCAGCACCAACAAATGGCTGCTACCGGCCCGCGCGAAGGTGGTGCCGCAACCGCTCGGCGTGGTCGGCATCATCGTGCCGTGGAATTATCCGGTGCTGCTCGCCGTCGGCCCGCTGATCAGCGCCCTGACCGCCGGCAACCGCGCGATCATCAAGATGTCGGAATTGACGCCGCGCACGTCGGCGCTGTTCGAGCAGTTGATCGGCCAGACCTTTGCGCGCGATCACGTCGCGGTGGTGAACGGCGACGCCACGCTCGCCGCCGCATTCAGCGGGCAGCCGTTCGACCATTTGCTGTTCACGGGCTCGACCAAGGTCGGGCACGAAGTGATGCGCGCCGCCGCCGAGCATCTGACGCCGGTGACGCTGGAACTCGGCGGAAAATCGCCGGCGCTGATCGGCGCGCATGCGCGTTTCGATAACGCGGTGGACAACCTGATCGCCGGCAAGACGCTCAATGCGGGTCAAACCTGTATCGCGCCGGACTACGTGCTGGTGCCGCGCGGCAAGGAGCAGGCGTTCGTCGAACGGGCGCGCGCGCGGATGGCGAAGATGTACCCCGGTTTTGCCAGCAATCCGGATTACACGTCGATCATTTCGGCGCGCCACTTCGAGCGTCTGGAGCGTCTCGCGGACGAAGCCCAGGCCGCCGGCGCGCAACTGCACACGCTCACCGACAGTTCGCCCGATCCGGCGAGCCGCCGTTATCCGCTGATCGCCGTGACGAACGCGCCCGACGAATGCGCGCTGATGCAGGAAGAAATTTTCGGGCCACTGCTGCCGATCGTCCCGTACGACACGCTCGACGACGCGATCGCGTGGATCAACGCCCGCCCGCGTCCGCTCGCGCTGTATCTGTATGCGGACGACGCCGCCACCATCGAACGCGTGACGCATGAAACAATTGCCGGCGGCATGGCGATCAACGAGACGCTGATGCATCTGGCGTGCGAAAGCCTGCCGTTCGGCGGCGTCGGCGCGAGCGGGATGGGCGCGTATCACGGCTATGAAGGCTTCGTGACGTTCTCGAAGATGAAGCCGGTACTGACGCAGGCGCGTCTGAACGCGCGCGGATGGATATCGCCGCCGTACGGCAAACGGGTGAATGCGTTGCTGAAGCTGATGATGCGGTTTTGACGCGGGCGATCAGCGCCCCGCCGCCCCGCCTTCCACTTCAGTCGCGACCACATCGGTGACGTCGCTCGCGTCGTCACCCTCGGCGCCTGGCGCGGGTTCACTCTCCGCGCCGCTTTCCAACCGGTGCAGCCACGCGAGCATTTCCGCCACCGCCTGATAAAGCTGCGGCGGAATCCGCGAATCCAGGTCCACCTGCATCAGCAGCGAGACCATTTCCGGCGCTTCGTGAACGTACAGACCGGCCTCCTTCGCGCGCTGCACGATCATCTCGGCCAGCATGCCGTAGCCCTTGGCGATCACGCGCGGCGCGGGATCGCCGCCTTTGGCGTCGTAGACGAGCGCGGCCGCGCTGCGGCGGTGTCTGCGGCTCATCACATCTCCCAGTCGAAATCGTCGAGCGCGGCGCCGTTCGGCGCGCGGCGGCCCGCCGCTTTATCTGCTGCCGCCGAAGCCGACGCCGAGCGCGCATACGCCGACGCCGCCGCCTGCGCGGCCGCCGCGGCGCCTGGCGCGTTTGCGCCGGTGGAAGGCGCGCCGCCGCCAATCTCGCGAATCGTCAAGCCGTTCAATTCGATCCCCGCTGCCGCCAGCCGCTGACGGAAATTCTCACCCTGCATCGCCAGCCGCGCCGCGCCGACCGGGCTCGCCTGCACGCGCGCGACAAGGCGCGTGCCGGTCAACGTCAATTCTGCGTCGACGGTGCCGAGCGTGGGCAACGACAGCGTCAGACGGGTGTGCCACGGCTGGTCGTCCTCGCTCGCCGCGCCGCCGCCGCTGCGGTCCCATTCGTCGCCGTCCTGTTCGATGGTCCAGTCGAGCTTGGCGCCCGGCCACGCTTCACCGGTCCAGCGGAATTGCCCGGTCGCGAGCATATCCAGTTGCTGGCGCACCAACGGCACCGTCGCGGGATGCACCGCCGCCGCCATCGATTGCGAATTCTGCGACGCGCTGCCGTCGGCCGCCTGCGACGTGCCGCTATGCAGATTGGCATGCGTCGACTGCCCGTTCAGATCCGACAGCGAGCTAGCCAGCACCTCGCCGGCCACGAAGCGCGCGGTTTGCGCATTCGGAATGGGCTGCTGCGCACGGGCGGCGTTGGCGTCCTGCGCGCCGTTCGGCTGGCCGTTGTTCGGCGCGGCGCCCATGCCCTGGCGGGTCGACGCCGTCGACGCGCTCGCCTCGCTGCCATCGCTCGCCCAATCGAGCGGCAATTGCGCGGCGGCCACGAGCTTGTTTTGCGCCTCGTCGGCCAGGCTCGCGGGCGAACGCTGGCCCGCCAGCCATTGCGCGAGATGGGCTTCGTAGAAAAGACCGCTGTCGCCGACCGTCTGTTCGAGCGCGGCCGCGAGCGCCGCCACGGGCACCTGCGCCGCCGCCACATTGGCGGTGGCCGCGGTTCCAGCGGTATTCGGATTGGGATTGGCCGTGCCGGAAGCGGCCGGCGTGTCGAACAGCGGCAAAGCGCCGATTTCGACGTCGAGCGCCGGCGCGGCGGGCCAGATCGGCATCTGGCCAAGCACGGCGGGGGTGGCTTCGCCGCCGGAGCGCACGATCGCGCTCAAGGTCAACGCCACGGCGGACAGCGCGGTTTGCGCGGAAGGCTGCGGTGCGGGTGTCGCGACGGGAGCAGCGGTGGTCGGCGCGTCATCGACGCTTGCCGCACCGGTTTGCGACGCGGTCGCGCTGCCGGGGGCGATATTGAGCAGACTGTCGATCCGGTTCGCTAGCAGCGAAGCGACGGCCGTGTCGATTCCGTTCATGCCGATTCCTTGATCACAGTGGCGGCAACGCGCTCAAATACAGTCAGTCAGGCGAAGCCGTGGGGAATCCAGCACAGGCGCGGCACACGGACGGCAAGTCGGCACGCGGGCGTGCGAACTCAGCGCGCCCCGTACAGTTCCTTGAGCACGCGCGTCGGCCGGCCGGCGAATAACGCCGACAGATTGGCCATGCGCGGATTTGCCAGATCGCGGATCGCGGCGTCGTCGGCGAGAATTTGCCGGATCAGCGCGTATTTACGCAATCGCTCCGATTCATCGAGCCTGACGCCGGTCTCGGCGTCCTTCAACGCGTCCACCAGATGCCGGTATTCCTCCTGCAAGTGGACCAGATCGTTCCACAACGCGCGCCGGGCAGCCGTCAGCATGCGGCAGGAGATCGCTGCGATCGCCTCGTAGCGGGCGAAGTATTCTGCGTTCGATGTCATCTCATGCTTTCCGCGGCCGGCTGGACCGCCATCCGCGCGATTTCCGGGGCGATCCCGATCCATGCCTCTTCGAGTGTCGCCAGCAGGCCGTCGACCTCGACCAGCATCGCCTCGCTCTGTTTTACGTTGGCTTCGAGCAGCCGGCGCGACATGTAGCCATATAGCGCGTCCAACCGCTCTGCAATCTCGCCGCCCGCGTCAACGTTGAGCGATTGCTGCAGCCCGCTTTCGACGATCTGAATCGCCTTGCCGATCGCCTCTCCACGAGCCGGCACATTGCCCTGCTGCAAATGCATGCGCGCTTGCGCGATCGCCTGCCGGGCGCCCTGATACAACATTACGATCAGACGATGCGGACTCGCGCCCATCACCCCTGTCTCGACGCCCACGCGTGCGTACGCATTGGCTCCAGAGTGTCCTGGGGAAAACATCGGCGCTCCTCCTCTCTTGCACAGCGGTTGGTCATGACATCCCGTCCGGGCACGTTATCGCACCCGGATTTCTGCCTGTATCTGGTTATCGGATACGCAGCGGGAAAGCTTTAGGCCGGTGTAAGGAGGATTAAGGCGCCAGATGGCGCGGCCCGCCAGGGCCACACGGCAAACGGTGGTTCGGGCGGGCGGGTAAGCCTTGCCGCCCGAACGCCTTCATACCTGCATCTGCATGATGTCGTTGT
Organism: Paraburkholderia sp. BCC1876; assembly: GCF_902833695.1. NCBI lineage: Bacteria > Pseudomonadati > Pseudomonadota > Betaproteobacteria > Burkholderiales > Burkholderiaceae > Paraburkholderia > Paraburkholderia sp. BCC1876. The sequence continues at coordinate 88,702 of NZ_CADFGI010000004.1, forward strand.
AGGCGGACACCAGCTTGTTGCGCACCTGCAGGCCGAACTGGAAGCCGATATTGGCTTTCTGTCCGTCGACCATCACGTCGTTCAGCGAGACGTTCGACGCGCCGATTTCGAACGCCTGCGATTCGCCGGCGGCCTTCATCTGATCGCCGCTGATCTTGTCCAGCGAAGCTTTCAGCGCGGACGCGAAGCCGCCGGCCGAGGCCGCGCCGGATTGGTCGGCGACGGTGTTATTGCTGCCGGCCGCTTGCGCCGCCATCGACTGCATCTGTTGCAGCGCCGACGAAAGCGCGTTCACGGGCATAGTCATGTTCTCTCCAGGAATGACGACCGGCATGCCAGAACCGTACCGATCTGGGATGAAAGCATAGCAGCGGCGCATACGGGAAAGCCCCGAAACTAGGGGGGAAACCCCGCTCTATTCAAGCAATCGGGTTGAGCCGCGCTGCGGATAATTTCAATGGTGAAAGTCTCTGTCCGTACGCCCGCCGACCTCGGTGCGGTGAAGCGGCAGAACGCAAAGGCATCCCGGAGATACCCGACGCATGGATTCGTCAGCCAACTCTTTGATCAACCCCGACGCCCGCATGGGCCTCGCCGGTGCGCAGCCCGGCGCCGGCGCCCCCGGCGCCGGCCAGTCAGGCGGCGCCGCTGACCTCGGCGGCCTGGGGGGCAACCTCGGCGGCAATTTTGGTCAGCGCCTGTCGGGCCTCGCGCAAATGCGCGGCAACCCGCGCGCGCCGCTGATTTTCGCGGTCGCGCTGCTGATCGCCGTGATCGCGGGCCTGTTCCTGTGGTCGCGGGCGCCGGACTACAAGGTGCTCTACAGCAACCTGTCCGACCGCGACGGCGGGGCGATCATCACCGCGCTGCAGGCTGCCAACATTCCCTACAAGTTCTCCGACGCCGGTGGCGCGATTCTCGTGCCGTCCGAGCAGGTGCATGAAATGCGTCTGCGGCTCGCGTCGCAGGGTCTGCCCAAGAGCGGCTCGGTCGGCTTCGAACTGATGGACAACCAGAAGTTCGGCATCAGCCAGTTCGCCGAGCAGATCAACTATCAGCGCGCGCTGGAAGGCGAACTCGAACGCACGATCGAATCGATCTCGTCGGTGAAGTCGGCCCGCGTGCATCTGGCGATTCCGAAGCCTTCCGTGTTCGTGCGCGACAAGGAAGCGCCGTCGGCTTCCGTGCTCGTCAATCTGTATCCGGGCCGCGCGCTCGACGAAGGCCAGGTGCTGGCGATCACCCATATGGTGTCGTCGGCGGTACCGGATATGCCGGTCAAGGGCGTCACCATCCTCGACCAGGACGGCAACCTGCTGACGCAGCCGTCCGGCGGCAGCGGCCTGGACGCTTCGCAGCTCAAGTACCGCCAGCAGATCGAACGCAACACCCAGCAGCGCATCGACTCGATCCTGTCGCCGCTGTTCGGCGCCGGCAACGCGCATTCGCAGGTCAGCGCGGATATCGACTTCTCCCGTACCGAACAAACCTCGGAAAACTACGGCCCGAACGGCAACCCGCAGCAGGCGGCGATTCGCAGCCAGCAATCGAGCAGCGCGACCGAAATGTCGCAAGGCGGTGCGTCGGGCGTGCCGGGCGCGCTGTCGAACCAGCCGCCGCAGCCGGCCTCGGCGCCGATCAACGCGCCGAACGGCGCAAGCGGCGTGACCACCACGCCGGTCAGCGACCGCAAGGACTCGACCACCAACTACGAACTCGACAAGACGGTGCGTCACCTCGAACAGCCGATGGGCGGCATCAAGCGTCTGTCGGTGGCGGTGGTGGTCAACTATCTGCGCGTGGTCGACGCCAAGGGCCACGTGACGATGCAGCCGGTCACCGCCGACAAGCTCGCGCAGGTCAATCAACTGGTGAAGGACGCCATGGGCTTCGACGCGTCGCGCGGCGACTCGGTCAACGTGGTCAACAGTTCGTTCAGCACCGAAGTCGATCCGAATGCCGACCTGCCGTGGTGGCGCACGCCGGACATGATCGCGCTCGCCAAGCAGATCGCGACCTACCTCGGCATCGGCGCAGTCGCCCTGTTCCTGTACTTCGTGATGGTGAAGCCGGCCGTGCGCCGCGCGTTCCCGCCGCCGGAACCGGTCGCTGTCGCCGCGCTGAACTCGCCGGACGAGCCGATCCTGCTGGACGGCATCCCGGCCGCCGAGCGCGCGGGGGTGAGCACCGTCGCCGAACTGGAAGGCGACGCCGAGATGATGGCGCTCGAAAACGCCAAGCACAAATATGAGCGGAACCTGGAATTCGCCCGCAGCATCGCGCGTCAGGATCCGAAGATCGTTGCAACCGTCGTGAAAAATTGGGTGACTGATGAGCGCTGAAGGCGTAATGAAGAGCGCGCTCCTGCTGATGTCGATCGGCGAGGAAGAAGCCGCGCAGGTATTCAAGTTCCTCGGGCCGCGTGAAGTCCAGAAGATCGGCGTAGCGATGGCGGCACTGAAGAGCGTGACCCGTGAGCAGGTCGACGAAGTCCTGCAGGAGTTCGTGCGCGAGGCGGAACAGCACACCGGCATGTCGCTGGATTCGAACGAGTACATCCGTTCGGTGCTGACCAAGGCGCTCGGCGACGACAAGGCCGGCGCGATCATCGACCGGATTCTGCAAGGCAGCGATACCAGCGGTATCGAAGGCCTGAAGTGGATGGACTCGGCGGCCGTCGCGGAACTGATCAAGAACGAGCACCCGCAGATCATCGCGACGATCCTCGTTCACCTGGACCGCGATCAGGCGTCGGAAATCGTCGCCTGCTTCACGGAACGGCTGCGCAACGACGTGCTGTTGCGGATCGCGACGCTCGACGGCATCCAGCCGGCCGCGCTGCGCGAACTCGACGACGTGCTGACCGGCCTGCTGTCCGGCAGCGACAACCTCAAGCGCAGCCCGATGGGCGGGATCCGCACGGCGGCCGAAATTCTCAACTTCATGTCGAGCAACCATGAAGAAGGCGTCATCGAGAACGTGCGCCAGTACGACGCGGAACTTGCGCAGAAGATCATTGATCAGATGTTTGTGTTCGAGAACCTGCTCGATCTGGAAGACCGCGCGATCCAGTTGCTGCTGAAGGAAGTCGAGTCCGAAGCGTTGATCATCTCGCTGAAGGGCGCGCCGCCCGCGCTGCGCCAGAAGTTCCTGTCGAACATGTCGCAGCGTGCTGCCGAACTGCTCGCCGAAGACCTCGATGCGCGCGGCCCGGTCCGCGTCTCCGAAGTCGAGACGCAGCAACGCCGCATCCTGCAGATCGTGCGCAACCTGGCGGAAAGCGGCCAGATCGTTCTAGGCGGCAAGGCGGAAGATGCATATGTCTGATCAGAACTCCTCGGCGAAGGAACGGCTCTCGGCCTACCAGCGCTGGGAGATGGCTTCGTTCGATCCGGTGCCGCCGGCGCCGCCCGAACCCGAGGTCGACGACGGCGCGTTCGAAGCCGAACTCGAACGCCTGCGCGATTCCGCGCATGCACAGGGCATCGCTTCGGGCCATGTGGCCGGTCAGGCGCTCGGTTATCAGGCGGGTTACGACCAGGGTCATGCTCAAGGTTTCGAGCAAGGCCAGAGCGAAGCACGCGAAGAAGCGGCGCGGCTCGCCGCGCTGGCCGAGACCTTCAAGGTCGCGCTAGAAGGTGCTCAGGGCGCGATTTCCGAAACGCTGGTCGCGCTGGCGCTGGACATTGCGCAACAGGTGGTGCGCCAGCACGTGCAGCACGATCCGACCGCACTGATCGCCGCCGCGCGTGAAGTGCTGGCCGCGGAACCCACGCTGATCGGCGCGCCGGCCTTGATCGTGAGTCCCGCCGATCTGCCCGTCGTCGAAGCCTATCTGATGGAAGAACTGCAAACGCGCGGCTGGACCGTGCGGACCGATCCGGCGGTGGAACGCGGCGGCTGCCGCGCGCAAGCCGCGACCGGCGAAGTGGATGCCGGTATCGACACGCGCTGGGAGCGCGTCGCCGCTGCGCTCGGCAAGGTGAGTACGTGGTGAAGCCGACGCTCGAAGATATCCGCGCCAGCGACCTGACGCCGCTCGAGCGCGAACTCGCGCTCGCGTCGTTCGGCGCCGAGGCGCTGACGGATGAGCCGGCAAAGGGCGCGGCGGATGCGGCCCAGGCCGCTTCGGCGCAGCGCGATCCAAGTCTGGCGCATCCGGCGACCGGCGCGGCGGCCAGCCGCGAATCGGCGGCCGCGAAACTTGCCGGCACGGCCGCTGCCGCTCAAGTCCACGCCCCATACGATCCCGCGCTCGACAGCAATCCGCACATGCAAGCCTGGCGCGGCCGGCTCGACGCGCTGCGCGCGCGCAGCGCGATTGCCAAGCCGATGCGCGCCTGCGGAAAGTTGACGCGCGCCGCGGGGCTGGTGCTGGAAGCCGTGGGCTTGCGCCTGTCGGTGGGCGCCGAAGTGATGATCGAACTGCCGCTCGGCAGTTCGCGGCCGATGGCCGAAGCCGAAGTGGTCGGCTTTGCCGGCGACAAACTGTTTCTGATGCCGACCACCGAAGTGATCGGCCTGCTCCCCGGCGCGCGCGTCTATCCGCTCGAAAGCGCGCCGATCGCCGATCCGATGGCGGGCGCGAAACGCCTGCCGGTCGGCTGGGAATTGCTCGGCCGCGTGCTGGACGCGTCCGGCCGTCCGCTCGACGGGCTCGGCCCGCTCGGCGCGCACGCCGACGCGCCGCTGTCCGCGCCCGTGATCAACCCGCTGCACCGCGAGCCGATTCACAAGGTGCTCGACGTCGGCGTGCGCGCGATCAACGCGCTGCTGACCGTAGGCCGTGGCCAACGCATGGGTTTGTTCGCCGGCTCGGGCGTCGGTAAATCGGTGCTGCTCGGCACGATGGCGCGCTACACCAGCGCCGAAGTGATCGTGATCGGCCTGATCGGCGAACGCGGCCGCGAAGTGAAGGAATTCATCGAACAGATTCTCGGCGAGGAAGGTCTGGCGCGCTCGGTGGTGATCGCCGCCCCGGCCGACGTCTCGCCGTTGCTGCGGATGCAGGCTGCCTCGTATTCGACGTCGCTCGCCGAGTATTTCCGCGATCAGGGCAAACACGTTTTGCTGCTGATGGACTCGCTGACCCGCTACGCGATGGCGCAGCGCGAGATCGCGCTGGCCGTGGGCGAACCGCCCGCCACCAAGGGCTATCCGCCTTCGGTGTTCGCCAAGCTGCCGGCGCTCGTCGAACGAACCGGCAACGGTCCGGCGGGCGGCGGTTCGATCACCGCGTTCTATACCGTGCTGACCGAAGGCGACGACCAGCAGGACCCGATTGCCGACTCCGCGCGGGCGATTCTGGACGGCCACATCGTGCTGTCGCGCTCGCTGGCCGAGGCTGGACACTATCCGGCGATCGACATTGAAGCGTCGATTAGCCGGGCAATGACCGCGCTGATCGACGATAACCATCTCGAAAAGACGCGTATGTTCAAGCAGATGCTGTCGCGCTATCAGCGCAACCGCGATCTGATTAACGTCGGCGCCTACTCGAGTGGGCGCGACGCGCTGCTCGACCGGGCGATTGCGCTGTATCCGCGGATGGAAGCATTTTTGCAGCAAGGTTATCGCGAGTGCGCGAACTTTGAACCGAGTCTCGAGATGCTGGACGCGCTGTTTGCCCAAGGAGGCTGACGATGGCGAAACACTTTCCGATCAAGACCCTTATCGGCCTGGCTCAGGACGATGTCGACGCCGCCGCGCAACGTCTGGGCCGCGCGCAACGCGAGCGCAACGACGTAGAGGCACAGCTCGACGCACTCGTGCAGTACCGCGACGAATATCACGCGCGCTTCACGGCGACGGCCCAAACTGGCATGCCGGCCGGCAACATGCGTAATTTCCAGGCTTTCATCGACACGCTCGACGCCGCCATCGACCAGCAGCGCAACCTGCTGGTGACGGCCAATGCGCGGGTCGAGGCCGCCAAGCCCGACTGGCAACGCCAGAAGCAGAAGCTCGGCTCGTACGAAGTGCTGCAGGCACGCGGCGAAGCGGCTGAAGCGAAGACCATGGCGCGGCGCGACCAGCGCGACGCCGACGAACATGCCGCCCGAATTCTGAGGATGCGTGCCGAAGGCGCATGACGCGCCCCGGTACGACAACCACCTCGACTGACTGAACACCCCGTTTGACGGATTGACAGGATTCCCTATGTCGCCACTTTCACAGATCGGCTCACTGCTCGGCACCGCCAGCAGCTCGTCCACGAACGCGGCGATCGCCGCTGCGGCGAACGTCCAGCCGTTCTCGCAAACGCTGCAACAGAGCATCGACCAGCAGAGCAGCGCGGCTGCGCAGAGCGCCAAACAGCAGGCCGCGGCGCAACAGGCTGCCCAGCAAGCCGCCCAGCAGCAACAGGCCGCTCAGCAGCAGGCTGCGCAACAACAGGCCGCGCAGGCCGCCAGACAGCAACAGGTTGCGCCGACGCCGGCGACGCCGCCCGCGTCTTCGTCGGCTTCGTCCGCGTCGACGTCGAGCGTGCATGACGCTCCGCCGCCGGCCGATCCGTCCACCAAGAGCGCGAGCGACGCGAACAGCAGCGGCAGCAATTCGACCGGGACGACGTCGTCGGCTTCGTCGTCGGGCAATGCGCAGCAGGCGTCGACTGGCAATACGACAGGCACGCCGGCCAAGTCCGGCAACGCGGCGAACCAGGCTAATGCCGGCACGGCGGCCGCCGCCGCAGCGGCTCAAGCCCAGGCTCAAGCGCAGGCCAATGCGAACGCCGCGGCCACACCGACCGTTCCGGATCCGACGACGGCCGCGGCCGCTCTGCCGGACACCCTGGCGGGCACGGTCACTGACGGCACGACGAGTGGTACGCCCGGCAAGAAAACGAGCGCAACGGATTCGAAGGCGACCGACGACGCCTTGCAGGCGGCATTGGCCGCACTGGCGAGCGGCCAGGGCGTGGTGCCGCAACAGGCGCTGGCCAGCGGCGCGGCGGCGGGTGCCGCGACGATGGGCACGGCCGGCGCGAATGGCGGCCTGAACGGCACGTCGGACGGCAAGACGTCGGCGGCGGGATTGTTTGGCGACAGCAAGGGGGCGAGCGCGTCGAAAACCGCCCTGACGGCGGCGACGACCGCGGACCCTTCCGCGGCGGCCAAGGCGGCGGCGGACACGTTGGGCGCGACTGCAGCGGGCGCCGGCGCTCAGACCGACGATGTGGCCTCGTTCAAGAATGCGGCTGACGCGGCGACGGCGGCGCTGGCTGCGACGCAGGCGGCGGGTGCGGCGAGCGTGACGACGGCGGTGCAGAGCACGGCGAATGCGGGGGCGGCGCAGGTGGCGAATGCGTTGGCGCCGCAGGTGGGCACGACGGATTGGGAAGACGCGTTGAGTCAGAAGGTGGTGTTTCTGTCGAATGCGCACACGCAGAGTGCTGAGTTGACGTTGAATCCGAAGGATCTGGGTCCGTTACAGGTGGTTTTGCAGGTTGCCGATAACCATGCGCATGCGTTGTTTGTTTCGCAGCATCAGTCGGTGCGGGAGGCGGTTGAGGCCGCGCTGCCGAAGTTGCGGGAGGCGATGGAACAGAATGGGATTGGGCTTGGCAGCGCTAGCGTGAGTGATGGGTTTGCTCGGCAGAGCGGGCAACAGTCTGGGCCGTCCGGCGGTGGGGGGGGTGGGCGCTCTTCGGCGTCTTTTGCCTCCGGCAGTGGGGATGATTCTGCTTCTAGCGTCGTTTCTGTTCCCGTTAAACGGACTGTTGGGCTTGTTGATACTTTTGCCTAGGCGGCTGCTTTTTGGGCCTGCTGGCCTTGCTGGGCTGTTGGCCTTTCCTTGATTTCACGGTGGTCTATTGGCGTTCCCCCTGTGCGGGGGGCACCTACTTTTCTTTGCCTGCCGCAAAGAAAAGTAGGCAAAAGAAAGCGGCTCAAACCGCTAATTCTTAAGCGGGTCCCCCGCGCAGTCACAGTAGTGGCTCATCTGGAATCCGTGCCCTCGCGCACTCCGCGTCCGTGACACAGCATTCATTCATCCCGCCTCACGCTTCGCGCTCACCGGATCGGTTCGGCCGGTAGTTTTGGTTTCCCCGTGGGAGCCATCGGCTTCGCCTCGGCGAGGTGCCCCAAAAACCAGCGGTGAATACCGCTCGGGGTTTGGAAAGTGCCCGGGGGCGCGCGTAGCGCTGCCGGATGGATGACTGCTTTGTCACGGAAGTTGAATGTGCGGGGCACGGATTCCAGATGGGCCAATAGCGTGGCTGTGCGGGGGACCCGCTTAAGAGTTAGCGGTGTGAGCCGCTTTCTTTTGCCTACTTTTCTTTGCGGCAGGCAAAGAAAAGTAGGTGCTCCCCCGCACAGGGGGAACGCTAATAGACCACCGTGAAAGCAAGGAAAGGCCAACAACCCAGGCGCAAACCCCAAAAGCCCCCCGCCAAGGCCAACTCTAAAAACAAGAGATAGCCCTCAATAACCCTTCTTTTCGACCCATCGCGCACCGCCCAAATCAACAACAATCACCATCACCAGCACTAAAGGCAAGCAAAGCAAACCTCATGGCAACCACAACCGCAAACCAGCAAGCCGTGCCCGCTTCCCCGGGCCCCTTGAAGCGCATCATCCTGATCGCCGTCATCGCGATCATCGCCGCTGGCGCCGCCGGCGCGGGTGTGTGGTTCTTCATGTCGAAACGCGCGCCCGTCGCCGCATCGACTGAAGCCGCCGCGCCGACGCCGCCCGCCGTGCCGCTGTTCTTCCCGCTCGAATCAATGACCGTCAACCTGCAATCGGACGACGGCCAGCAACACTTCCTGCGCATCGGCCTGACGCTCAAGCTCGGCGACGCCCGCACGCAGCAGGAACTCACCGACCATATGCCGGAAGTGCGCAGCCACATCCTGCTGGCACTGTCGAATAAACACCCGGACGATCTGGCACCGCTCGACGGCAAGCGCGCACTCGCCACCGAACTCAAGACGCTGATCGAACAGCCGACCGATAAGGGCGCAGCGCCGATCCGCGTCGACGACGTGCTGTTCACCGAATTCGTCGTGCAGTGACGTCCCCCGCGACGTTGCATAGCGCTGCCACCATCAACCGCCACGGTACGCACGAGGAATAAGGAATGGGCCACGAAGAGTTCATGTCCCAGGAGGAGGTCGATGCCCTCCTCAAGGGCGTAACCGGCGAAACAGATTCAGAAGCCGATACCAGCGAACGTGTGGGCGTACGCCCGTACAACATCGCGACGCAGGAACGCATCGTCCGCGGCCGGATGCCCGGCCTCGAAATCATCAACGACCGCTTCGCGCGTCTGTTGCGCGTCGGTATCTTCAACTTCATGCGGCGCTCGGCGGAAATCTCCGTCGGTCCGGTGAAGGTGCAGAAGTACAGCGAATTCACCCGCAACCTGCCGATCCCGACCAACCTGAACCTGGTCCACGTGAAGCCGTTGCGCGGCACCTCGCTGTTCGTGTTCGACCCGAACCTGGTGTTCTTCGTGGTCGACAACCTGTTCGGCGGCGACGGGCGTTTTCATACCCGCGTCGAAGGCCGCGATTTCACGCAGACCGAACAGCGCATCATCAACAAGTTGCTGAACCTGGTGTTCGACAACTACACGGCGTCGTGGAAAAGCGTGCGCCCGCTGCAGTTCGAATACGTGCGCTCGGAAATGCACACGCAGTTCGCCAACGTGGCGACGCCGAACGAAATCGTCATCGTCACGCAGTTCTCGATCGAGTTCGGCACGACCGGCGGCACGCTGCACATCTGCATGCCGTATTCGATGATCGAACCGATTCGCGACGTTCTGGTGTCGCCGATTCAGGGCGAAGCGCTCGAAGTCGATCGCCGCTGGGTGCGCGTGCTGTCGCAGCAGGTGCAGGCCGCGGAAGTGGAACTGACCGCCGACCTCGCGCAGGTGCCGATCACGTTCGAAAAGATTCTGAACATGCGCAAAGGCGATGTTCTGCCGATCAACATTGCCGAACACATCACCGCGAAAGTGGATGGCGTGCCGGTGATGGAATGCGGCTACGGTATTTTCAATGGTCAGTACGCGTTGCGGGTCCAGAAAATGATCAGCGCAGCCGACACGATGAAGGAAGGTGGATATGAGTGATCTGAACGCAAAGCCTGAGACCGAACTGGCCGGCACTGCGCCCCAAATGGCGGCTGACGAGGTCTCGGCCGAAGACGATACGGCAATGGCGGACTGGGCCAGCGCGCTGGCCGAGCAGAACGACAACGAAGAAGCCAGCCCGACCACGGCGGGCGTGTTCCAGCCGCTGTCGAAAGTCGAACCGACCACGACGCGCAACGACATCGACATGATCCTGGACATTCCTGTCCAGATGACCGTTGAACTCGGCCGCACCAAGATCGCGATCCGCAACCTGCTGCAGCTGGCGCAGGGTTCGGTGGTGGAACTGGACGGCATGGCCGGCGAACCGATGGACGTGCTGGTCAACGGCTGTCTGATCGCGCAGGGTGAAGTGGTCGTGGTGAACGACAAGTTCGGTATCCGTCTGACCGACATCATCACGCCGTCCGAACGTATCCGGAAGTTGAATCGATGAAACGCTTTGCCGGTCGCGCTTCGGCCTCGATCGCCCTGCTGGCCATGCCGTTCGCGGCGTTCGCGGCCGACATGAACGCGGTCAACAACGCCGCGAAAATCGCTTCCGGTGTCGGCGCCGGCACCGCCGTTCCGGCACTCGGCGTCGGCGCGGTATTGCAAACCATCTTCGCGTTGCTGGTCGTGATCGGCCTGGTGTTCGCGTGCGGCTGGCTCGCGCGCCGTTTCGGCCTGCAGCCGGCCAGTCGCGGCGGCCTCGTGAAAACGGTCGGCGGCGCCTCGCTCGGCGGCAAGGAACGCGTCGCGGTCGTCGAGATCGGCGATACGTGGCTCGTGCTCGGCACGGCGCCCGGCAATGTACGACTCCTTCATACGATGCCGGCGGGTTCCACCGCGCTCGATCCCGCCGGCGCCACGTCGCCGGCCGCGCCCGGCACCAGCGCCGCGTTGCCCGGCAGCTTCGGCCAACGCTTTCGCGATGCGTTAAAAGGCGAAGTGGGCAAACGTTTCAACGGGCAAGGCAACGAGGTTCGTTAATGCAGTTCAGTCTTTCTTCGGCGCGTCACGCGCAATCCGCTCGCATGCACAGCACCGCTTCGACAGCTATGGCCACGCTCGGTCGCGTCGCGCGCCGTATCGCGCCGCTCTTACTGCCAGCACTGCCCGCGCTGATGCTCGCGCTGCCGACGCTGTCGTTCGCGCAAGCCGCCGGTTTGCCGGCCTTCAACACGAGCCCCGGTCCGAACGGCGGTACGACCTATTCGCTGAGCGTGCAGACAATGCTGCTGCTCACGATGCTGTCGTTCCTGCCGGCGATGGTGCTGATGATGACGAGCTTTACGCGCATCATCATCGTGTTGTCGCTGCTGCGCCAGGCGCTCGGCACGGCCACCACGCCGCCGAATCAGGTGCTGGTCGGTCTGGCGCTGTTCCTCACGCTGTTCGTCATGTCGCCGGTTCTCGACAAGGCCTACAACGACGGCTACAAGCCCTTTTCCGACGGCACGATTCCGATGGAAACGGCGGTCAATCGCGGTCTCGCGCCGTTCAAGACCTTCATGCTGCGGCAGACCCGCGAAACCGATCTGGCCTTGTTCGCCCGCATCTCGCACGCCGCGCCGATGCAAGGTCCGGAAGACGTGCCGCTGTCGCTGCTGGTGCCCTCGTTCGTCACCAGCGAACTGAAGACGGGTTTCCAGATCGGCTTCACGATCTTCATTCCGTTCCTCATCATCGACATGGTGGTAGCGAGCGTGCTGATGTCGATGGGGATGATGATGGTGTCGCCCGCCACGATCTCGCTGCCGTTCAAGCTGATGCTGTTCGTGCTGGTCGACGGCTGGCAGTTGCTGCTCGGCTCGCTCGCGCAGAGCTTCGTTTAAGCGCGCTATTTAATCGGGGCTGACGCCCTTCACGCTTTCCGGTTCCCTCGCCATGAATCAAGAATCCGTCATGACGCTCGCGCACCAGGCCATGTATGTCGGCCTGCTGCTCGCCGCGCCGCTGCTGCTGGTCGCGCTGGTGGTCGGTCTGGTGGTGAGCCTGTTCCAGGCCGCCACGCAGATCAACGAAACGACCTTGTCGTTCATTCCGAAGCTGCTCGCGATTGCCGTGACCATGGTGATTGCCGGCCCGTGGATGCTGACCACCATGCTCGACTATCTGCGCCAGACGCTCACCAACATTCCGACGCTCGTCAACTGAGCGCGGCGCCGGTCCTCGCTCACCCTTCCCCGCTGTCATGTTCTCCGTCACCTACGCGCAACTGAACGGCTGGCTCACGGCCTTCCTGTGGCCGTTCGTGCGGATTCTCGCGCTGGTCGCCACCGCGCCGGTGCTCGGCAACAAAGCCTTGCCGATGCGCGTAAAGATCGGCCTCGCGGCCTTCATTACGATCATCGTCGCGCCCACGCTCGGCGCGATGCCGCAATTCACGGTGTTTTCCGGCGCGGGCGTGTGGATCATCATCAATCAGTTTCTGATCGGCATCGCGCTCGGCGTGACCATGCAGATCGTGTTCCAGGCCATTAGCGCGACCGGCGACTTCGTCGGCCTCGGCATGGGCCTCGGCTTCGCGACCTTCTTCGACGCGCAGGCGAGTAGTTCGAGCCAGGTGCTGTCGAGCTACATGAACACCATCGCGATGCTCGTGTTTCTGGTGATCGACGGTCATCTGCAAATGATCAGCGCGCTGCTCGCAACCTTCCAGTCGGTGCCGGTGTCGGCGAATCTGCTCGGTGCGCCCGGCTGGCACACGCTGGCGATGTTCGGCAACACGGTGTTTTCGGCGGGTCTGCTGCTGTCGCTGCCGGTGGTCGTCGCGCTGCTCATCACCAACCTCGCGCTCGGCATCCTGAACCGCGCGGCGCCTCAAATCGGCGTGTTCCAGATCGGTTTCCCGCTGACCATGCTGATCGGCATGCTGCTCCTGCAACTGATGATCCCGAACATGATTCCGTTCTTCATGCGGCTGTTCGACATCGGGATCGATCAGATGGGACGCGTGGCGGCCGGGTTTCGATAGATAGCAAGACCTGACCGCAACGAAAAGAAACGCTGCCACAAACAGAAAGGGCGGATCCCGGTTCACACCGGGATCCGCCCTTCTTCGTTTCAGACTGCTTTGACGCCTAGTTCAGGTACTGGAACAGCGAGATGTTCTGAATCTTCGCGAAGGCCTGCTGTGCCGCTTGCAGCGCGTTCTGCGTCAGCGTGTACTGACCGATCGTCTTGACCATGTCGGTCTGCGTCAAATCCGCCAGGTTGCTCGCGGTCTGCAGCGTGTTGGTCTGCGTGACCGTCTGCAAAGCCTGCACTTCGTTCATGCGGCCACCCACGGTCGCCTGCGCCGTCTGCACGTTGTTCATCGTGTTTTCGAGCTGCGTCATGCTGGTGGTCAGTTGGCTCTGGAAGCTGGCCGTCTGCGCGCCGGGCGTGAGCGGCGTTTGCAACGTGGTGATCAACTGGCTCAGATTGGCGAACACGTCCATGCTGCCCTGCGTCGCCGGCGTCACCGTAAAGCTGTCGCCCGAATTCGGCGCGCCGCTGATCGACACCGACTGGCCGCCGATCGTGATCGCCGAACCGGCCGTGAACGGCTGCGCCGGGCTCGTGCTCGTCGCGCCGGTGGCCGGATTGGTCTGGCTCACGGTGTAGGTGGTCCCCGACACGAAGTTGATCTTGTACGTGTCCGCGTTGGTCGGGTCGGTCGGATTGGTCAGGCTGACGCTGCTGACCACGCCGGTGCCGGTGTTGCCGGCCGCTCCCGCCGGCACCGCGCTGGTGCCGATCGACGCGACGCTGCCGAAGATCGCGAGCCCGTTATCGCCGGTCTGCAGCGTACGCGAGCCGGTAATCTGCACAGCCGGCGAGCCGGTGTCGCCCGAATAGGTCACGGCGCCGGAGGCGGTCGTCGAGTACGGCTGGGCGCCGCTTTGATAGCCGGCGAACAGGTAGTTGCCCTGCGGGTCGGTGGAATTGGCGAGCGTCATCAACTGGCTGCGCAGACTCGTCAATTGCGTGGCGAGCGCGCCGCGGTCGCTGTCGGTCAGCGAACCGTCGCCGGCGCGCAGCACCAGCGTGTGAATGGTCGTCAGCACGGTGTTGACGCTGCCGAGCGTCGAGTCTTCCTGCTGCATCGACGCGAGCGCGGAGGTCTGATTGGTCGTGTACTGCGCAAGCGTGGTGGCCGTCGAGCTCAACTGCACGGCCTGCGCCGCGCCGAGCGGATTGTCCGACGGCGTGGACAGACTCACGCCGCTCGAAATCTCGGCATAGATCTGCGACAACTGAGCTTGCTGGTTGCTCATTGTCTGCACGTTCATGTTGAAGTACTGCGCGCTGGAGATACGCATGTTCAACGCCTCACTGGAAGATGCCAAGCAACGTCTGGAACAGGGTCTGCGCGGTCTGAATCACCTTGCTGTTCGCCTGATAGAGCTGCTGATACTGAAGCAGGTTGGCTGCTTCCTCGTTAATGTTCACGCCCGAGACCGACTGCTGCGCGGCGGTGATCTGCGTCACCAGCGCGGTTTGCGCCGTGCTCGCCGTCTGCACCTGGTTGGTCTGGTTGCCGATCTGGTTGACGTAGTTCGCGTACGCGCCGCTCAGCGTGACCGTGCCGCCCGCCAACGCCTTCGCGGTGGAGAGGTTCGACAGCGCCAGCGCGTTGCGGCCGTCGCTGGTCGCGCCGGTGTTCGGGCCGATGGTGAACTTGTCGCCTGCGGCCGGCGTGCCGCTGATGGTCATCGTGACCTTGTTCATCTGGCCGGCGGACGAATTGGTGATCGTCAGCGTCGCGCCGTTGGCCGTCGAATACGGCACCACGGTGGTCGCGTCGGTAATCGGATAACTGGTCGGCGGCGTGCCGGCCACGGTCACCGTCGAACCGGCCGGGAAACCGGTCAGACCCGTGCCGTTGTACGCCAGCGTGGTCGTCGAATTCGGCATCGTGTAGCCGGCCGTCACCGACGGCGAGGTGATCGTCGCCGTGCCGGTGTTGCCGGTCGAGGCCGCCACCTGCAACGGCAGCGCGGCGGCGATCGCCGCCGGATCGGTCGAGGCGGTCGCGAAGCTGTTCAACGCGCCACGGGTCGGCTCGACCGTGAACGAGTCGCCGGCTTTCATCGTGCCGGTGGTCGAAAAATTCAGGCCGTTGATCGGCTGGCTCAGATTGCTCGCCGAGCCCACCACTGCGCCGCTCGAGTTGTCGGTCAGCGTGTAGGTGCTGCCGTTGAAGGCGAGCGTGTAGTCGCCGGTGGTCGGCTGCGCGGGGTTCGCGAACGAAACGTTCAGTGAGGCGTTGCCGGTGTTCTGCGTGTTCGCGTAGACCGTCGGGCTGCCCACCGAGAACAGCGCGCCGCCCTGGGTGCCGCCGAGCGTAATGCCCAGGCTGTTTTGCGCGTTGACCTGCGCGGAGAAGCTCACGGCGATCGCGCCGAGTTGCGCTTCACCCGGATCGAGCGTCTGGCTGCGGAACTGCAGCAGGCCGCCCAGCGAGCCGCCGGTGACTTTGCTGTCCGGCAGGTTTTGCGGCGTGGCGGCCGGATTCGCGCCGGCCTGGCCGAGGTACTGCACGGACAGTTCGCTGGAGTCGCCCGTCGACGGCGCGGTGCCCAGGTTATAGCTGTTGGTGGACGACACGAGCGGCTGCCCGTTGCCCATGAACACGCTATAGCTGCCGTTGCTGTTGACGACCTGCACGCCCACCAGTTGCGACAGATTGGACACGGCGAGGTCGCGCTGATCCATCAGTTGGTTCGGCGGCTGGCCTTGCGTGCTGGCCTGAGCGATCTGGCCGTTCAACTGCGCGATCTGCTGCGTGTAGCTGTTGATCTGCGAAACGGTGTTGGTGAGCTGCGTGTTGACGCTCTGGCGCAGCGAGTCGTATTGCTGGCCCGCGGCATTGATCTGGTTCACCAGCGTCTGCGCGCCGCTCACCGCGGTCTGGCGGGTCGACAGTGTCGACGGGCTGTTCGAGACGTTCTGCAAGCCGGTGAAGTAGCTGGTGATCGCGCTCGAAATCCCGGCAGTCGGGCTGCCGATCAGATTGTTCAGTTGCGAGATCAGCGTGTTGTAGGTCGACAGCGAGCTACCCGACGCTTGCGCATTGTTCAACTGGGTCGTCAGATACTGACTGTACTGGCGCGTCACCGTGGTGGTCGAAACGCCTTGCGGCAGATAGCCGGAACCCGTGTACTGGCCGCCGCTTTCCGCGTAGACCGGGGTTTCGATCGTATAGCCGGGCGTCGACGCGTTGCTGATGTTCTGGCCGGTCGTCGTGAGTCCCCACTGGGCTGCGTTCAGTCCACTGAGGCCGAGATTGATGAGATCTGACATGCGTCATCCTGAAGGGCGACATCGACCGCATGCCGCCGCGTTGCTTGAACAGTCTGTTTAACGGCCTCGATGCGGAAAAATTGAGGCCGTTCCGATGCGTGTTCGACGTTTGTTTCAACGTTTGCGAGGCCGTGCCGCCGGGGCCTCGTGATCCATCCGCGAAAGCTCAGCGCACCAGCGAGCGGCGCTTCATTTCGAGCTGCGTGATCAGGCGTTGCAGCGTGTTTTCGGCGCTGCCCGGCAGCGTCAGAAAACGGAAGCCCAACTGGTAGCGCTGCGTGCCGTTCGGCAACGCGGTGGAGCGGTGCGACACCAGTTGCAGATCGAGCGAAAGACGGCCGAGCGCGCCGAGCATCAGCTCGCAATCCAGCAGCTGGGTGCCCATCGGCAATTCGGCGACGCGTTCGTCGGTGGTGCGCATGCCGACGCCGCCCAGCGACAGATCGTGCACTTCGAAGCGGAACGTATCGCCCTCAGGCAAACGGCCGGTACACATGTACGGATCGAGAATCGGCGCATCGACGCGGAAATATTCGCGGCGCTGCACGTAAAACAGCACCTCGGGGAAGTCGGCTTCGAACGCCGGCAGCCCTTCGTAGCGGGTCTCGCGCGGTGTGGAGGTGGCGAACTCGACGCGCACGCCGTCCGGCTGCGCATGGAACTGGCAGCGCGGCGCGGCCAGCAGGCCCTGGTTCTGTTCGGCGAGCGCGCCCCAGTCGAACGTGAAGGTGCGCCCGCGCACGTCGACGTCGAGCAGCCGCGTGACGAGCTGGCCGCTCGCGTATTGAGCAGTGAGGAAATCGCCGCGATTGACGAGATTGCGTAGCTGTACGCCGATCTCCAGCGGATTGCGACGACCGAAATCGTTGGAACTTTCGTCTGGTGAAGCGTGCGGCTGGCCGGGCGCTTCGGTCTGGCCATTCGACTGGTTCATATCCATGGGCTTGCCGGTATGCATGTTCTTGCGGGCGCGTGCCAAGGCTCCTGCCGGGGCTTTCGCGCGGTCTTCATCGAAGCCGCAGCACGCGCATTCAACCGGACAATACTGCGCTTTCCGGTATCGGGTCTAACTGATTAGCGGCATCGCCAGGCCAAAATTTAGGGGCCTGTAATGAATTATTTGCCGCAAACGTTAAAACCGCCCGATTCACCCCATCCGCCTCGCGCGGCTGGGCCGGCTGCCCGTGGACAGCCGGCCTCGTCCGTCTTGTTATGCACCTGGCCCCGTCGCGTGCATGGGATATCGCTCAGCCCATCTTTTGCATGATGGACATCAGTTTTTTCGCGTAATGCGGGTCGGTCGCGTAACCGGCGCGCTGCATACCGTTGGCGAAACCGCTCACGTCGTGCGCCGAGTTGATGACTTGCGCATAACGCGGATTGTTCTTGAGCAGGCTCGCATAGTCGGTCATTGCTTCCTGGTACGAGTCGTACGCGCGGAATTTTTCGACGGTGCGCTGCGGCTTGCCGTTCACATACTCGGTCGTGACGGTCGAAACGGTCTTGCCGGTCCAGTCTTTGGTTGCCTTGATGCCGAACACGTTGTGGCTGGTCGAGCCGTCCGTCTTCTTGATCTCGCTCTTGCCCCAGCCCGATTCGAGCGCGGCCTGACCGATGATGAAGCGCGCCGGAATCCCGGTCGCCGCGCTGGCAGCCTGAGCGGGTGCGGCGAGCTTGTCGACGAACGCGTCGACCTTCGGCGAGGTGCCGTCGCCCTTGAGCGGCGGAGTCAGCGCGCTGTTGGCCGAGTAGCCCCTGCCCATGGCCAACTGGCCGTTGGCTTGCGCATTGCCATACGCTTTTGCGAGCGCGTTCAGCGCCGCGGTCTGACCTTCGTCGCCACCGCCGCTGCCGCCGCCCAGTGCGTTGGCCATGCCGGCGAGACCGCCCGCGCCGCCGGCGCCGCCCGTCTGGATGCCCTGATTACGCATCAACTGCTTGAGCATCGCATCGGCCACGCCGATACCCTTTTGCGACAACTGCTGCGACATCTGCTGATCCATCATCGACGTGAAGGTCGCGCTGTCATGCGAATCGAATGGACCATCCTGCGGCGTCGCATCGCGCATGCTTTTCAGCATCATTTGCGTGAAAACCGCGTCGAACTGCTGCGCAGCCATCTTCATGCCGGCTTGCGGCGACGCCTTGACCTGCGCGCTTAGCTTGCTGAAACCCTGGACGTCGAGCGCGAAGCGCTGGGTCAGCTCGTTGGCCGCATTGGCCGAGTTGGCGGAATTGATCGTGTCCGAATTCATCTGCTGTCTTCCTTAGATGATTTCCAGGTCGGCGCGCAAAGCGCCCGCTGCCTTCATGGCCTGCAGGATCGACATCAGATCCGCGGGCGTCGCACCCAGTGCGTTGAGCGCCTTCACCACGTCGGCGAGGTTCGCGCCGGCGGTCACCATCTTCAGTGCGCCGTTGTCCTGCTTCAATTGAATCTGCGACTGCTTGGCCGCGACGGTCTGACCGTTCGAGAACGCGCCGGGCTGGCTCACCACCGGCTGCGTATTGATCACCACCGACAGATTGCCGTGTGCGACCGCGCAGCTCTGCAGCGTGACCATCTGATTCATGACGATCGAGCCGGTGCGCGCGTTCAGGATCACCTTCGCGGCGGCTTGCGCCGGCTTGACGTCGATGTTCTGCAATTGCGCCATGAAGGCGACCTGCTGCTCCGGATCGCTCGGCGCGCGCAACTGGATCGTGCGGCCGTCGAGCGCCATGGCCGTGCCGCTGCCGAACGTATTGTTCACCGCCGACACGACCCGCTGCGTGGTGTCGTAGTCCATGTCGTTCAGATCGAGCTGCATCGTGCCCGCTTGCGACACCGACGTCGGCACCGCGCGTTCGACAATCGCGCCACCGGCAATCCGCCCCGCGTTGAGCGTATTCACCTGCACCTTGCTGCCGTTCGCGCTCGCGCCGGCGCCGCCGACCGCGAGGTTGCCCTGGCCGAGCGCATACACCTGGCCGTCCGCGCCCTTGAGCGGCGTGAGCAGCAGCGTGCCGCCGCGCAGGCTCTTCGAGTTACCGAGCGACGACACGGTCACGTCGATTGCTTCGCCCGGACGCGCGAACGGCGGCAGCACCGCCGTCACCATCACCGCGGCGACGTTCTTCAACTGGATGTTCGACAGCGTCGACTGCGAATTGCTCGAGCCCGCCGCCTGGTTGTTGATCGAGATGCCGAGGTTCGCCAGCATGTTGGCGAGCGTCTGCGTGGTGAACGGGGTCTGCGTGGTCTGGTCGCCCGTGCCGTCGAGACCGACGACGAGGCCGTAGCCGATCAGCGGGTTGTCGCGCACGCCCTGAATCTGCACGAGGTCTTTCAGGCGCTCCGCATGAGCGGGCGTCGCGGCCGGCAGTGCCGCGCAGACGAGCGCGACGAAGGCCATCGCTCGGCCGAGATGAACGAGTCGCGCGAAGCGGCCGGGGCGGGAGAAGACGGTACGCATGATCACCACGGCGACACGTTGAGGAAGAAGCGTTGCAGCCAGCCCATATTTTCAGCTTCGTCGAGATAGCCCTTCGCGGAATACTCGATCTTCGCGTCGGCCACCTGGGTGGAATACACCGCGTTCAGGCTGGAAATCGTGTTCGGATTCACCACGCCGGAAAAACGCACGAACTCGTTGCCCTGGTTGATCAGCATCTGCTTTTCGCCGCTCACCGCGAGGTTGCCGTTCGGCAGCACGCCCGTCACCGTCACGGTAATCGTGCCGTTGAAGGTGTTCGACGCATTCGCGCCGCCGGTGCCCTGGAACACGTTGGCGCCGGTCGCGCTGAGGTTGGTCTTGCCGAACAGACCGGTGAGGAAACCGGCGGTCGGCACGTTGAAATTGGTGCTGCCCGAACGGTTCGCGTTCGCGCCCGAGGACTTCGTCGCGTTGACGTTTTCCTGGATCACGATCGTCAGAATGTCGCCCACATTGCGCGGCCGCTGATCTTCGAACAGCGGCCGGCCCGCGTAACCCGGGTTATAGATGGAGCCCGGCGACTGCATCTGCGGCGGCGGCGGCGGCAGGGCCGTCATCGGTTGCTGCGTGATGGGCTGCTTGGGCACGAGGCCGCACCCCCCCAGGGCGGCGAGCAGCGTGAGCTGCACGAGCGCCTGAGCGGTGCGCGAATGAACCGGGTTACGAGAGAAGTGCGACATCATGATTACCGCCTGTTTAATTCCCAGTCCCTCAAACCTGCATCTGGCTGAGGGTCTGCAGCATCTGGTCGGAGGTCGTCACGGCCTTGCTGTTGATTTCGTAAGCGCGTTGCGTCTGGATCATGTTCACCAGTTCCTGCACCACGTTCACGTTCGATGCTTCCACGTAACCCTGATTCAGCGAGCCGGCGCCGTTCAGGCCCGGTTGCGCGATGTTCGGTGCGCCCGACGAAGCCGTTTCCGAGAACAGGTTTTCGCCCTTCGCATCCAGACCGGCCGGGTTGATGAAGGTCGCGAGCTGCATCGAGCCGAGCTGCTGGCTGTTGGTCGAGCCGGCCACGGTGATCGACACCACGCCGTCGCTGCCGACCGTCATCGACGTCGCGTTGTTCGGGATCGTGATGGCCGGAATCACCTGATAGCCGCTCGACGTGACCAGTTGACCCTGCGCGTTGGTCTGGAACGAGCCGTCGCGCGTGTAGGCGGTCGTGCCGTCAGGCATCTGCACCTGGAAAAAGCCCGCGCCGTTGATCGCGAGGTCTTTCGAATTGCCGGTCTGCGTCAGGTTGCCCTGCGTGTACAGACGCTCGGTGGCGACCTGTTGCACGCCGGTGCCGAGCTGGATGCCCGAAGGCAGTTCGGTTTGCTGCGTCGAATTCGCGCCCGGCTGGCGGACGGTCTGGTACAGCAAGTCTTCGAACACGGCGCGCGAGCCCTTGAAGCCGTTGGTGCTGACGTTCGCGAGGTTGTTCGAGATCACGTCCATCTGCGCCTGTTGCGCATTCATGCCGGTGGCGGCGATATACAGTGAGCGGTTCACTTTTGTTCTCCTGGGGGCCGGGCGAACCCGGCGCATCCTGTTAGCGTTAGCTAAAGCTGAGCAACTGGTTGGCGGACTGATCGTTCTTGTCCGCGTTTTCCAGCAGCTTGGTCTGCATCTGGAACTGGCGCGCGTTGGTGATCATCGCGACCATCGCGCTGACCGGATTCACGTTGCTGCCTTCAAGCGAGGCCGGCACCACCGTGACGGCCGGATCGGCGTCGGCGGGGTTGCCGTCGGCGGTCCGGAACAGACCGTCGTCGCCACGCGTCATGGTTTGCGGATCCGGATTCACCAGCTTCAACTGATCGACCGTCACCACCGCCGTCGGCGGATCGCCAGGGGTCAGGGCCGACACCGTGCCGTCCTTGCCGATGGTGATTTCCGCACCCGGCGGCACCGACACCGGGCCGCCGTTGCCGAGCACGGTCTGGTTCATCGCGTTCACCAGTTGGCCGTTTTCGTCGACGTGCAGATTGCCGGCGCGCGTATAGGCCTCGTTGCCGTCGGCGGTTTGCACCGCCAGCCAGCCCGGACCCTGAATCGCTACGTCGAGCGGGTTGCCCGTCTGCTGGATCGGGCCGGGCGTGTAGTCCGCGCCCGGCGTCGACGACAGCACGAACGTGCGGGTGGTGTTGTCGTCGACCGTGCTGCCGTCGCCGAACGACATCGGCACGGCACGGAACGTCGCGAGCTGCGCGCGAAAGCCGGTGGTCGATGCGTTCGCCAGATTGTTCGCGACGATAGCCTGCTGTTCGAGCGCTTGCGTGCTGCCCGACATCGCGGTGTAGATCAGCCGATCCATGATGGGAAGTCCCGGTCGCTTACAGGTTGATCAGGGTCTGGTCGACGGTCTGCTGAGTCTTGATCGTCTGCGCGTTCGCCTGATAGTTGCGTTGCGCGGTGATCAGGTTCACCAGTTCGCTGGTCAGATCGACGTTCGAGTTTTCCACCGCGCCGCCTTGCAGCACGCCGTGGTTGGTCGAACCCGGTACGGAGATCTGCGCGACGCCCGATTGCGACGTTTGCTGGAACTCGTTGTTGCCCAGGTTCACGAGACCGTTCTGGTTCGAGAAGTTCGCCAGCGCGATCTGACCGAGTGCCGCCGTTTGCTGGTTCGAGTAGTTGCCGGTCAGCGTGCCGTCGGCGCCGATCGTGAAGCTCGTCAGCGTGCCGGCCGCGTAGCCGTCGGGCTGCAGCGAGTTCACGCCGTCCTTGCCACCGTACTGCGTCGTGCCGCCGATGTTCAGCGTCAGATTCTGCGGCGTCGACGAACCGTCGGTGGTCGGAATGCTGAAGTTGTAGACGTACGGGGTCGTGGTCGCGCTGAAGGTCGGCGGCGTCGCGATCGGGGTGTTGACCTGCGTCGTGCCGAGCAGCGTGCCCGACGAATTGAAGTTCGCCTGACCCACCAGGTTCGCCGTGCCGGTCGAGGTGCCCGCGTACACGTTCCACGTTCCCGCCGACGTCTTGGCGAAGTACATGTTGACCGTCTGCGAGCCGCCCAGCGAGTCGTAGACCGTCGTGCTGGTCGAGTAGTTGTACGTCGTCGAGCTGTTCTGGTTGAACGCGATCGGCGTCGGCGTGATCGTCATCTTGTCACCGAGAACCGGCGTGCCGTTCATCGTGATCGTCTGACCGTTGCCGAGCGAAACCGCCGAGCCGGCCGTGTACGTCGCGGGCGCCGTGGTGGTGCCGAGCGTGGTATCGGTCACCGTGTAGGTGGTCGCGCTCGTAAAGTTGACGGTGTAGCTGTCGTTATTCGTGCCCGACGCGGTGTTCGTGATCGTCGCGCCCGGCGAGGACAGCGTACTGCCCGTTCCTAGTGTGGGCGCTACGAGCGGCGTGCCGAGCATCAGCGGATCCTGCGCGTTCAGGTTCAGGCCGGCAACGATCTTGGTGGTCGCTTGCGGTGCGATGTTCGCGGTCGGCACGCTCAGCGGCACGGTTTGCGCGGTGTTGATGATGCCGGCGGCGTTCGCGCCGTAGCCCATCAGTTGCAAACCCTGCGCGTTGGTGATGAAGCCGTTCTTGTCGAGCTGGAACACGCCGTTACGCGAGTACACCAGCGAGCCGTTATTCGACAACTGGAAGAAGCCGTTGCCGTTGATCGCGACGTCCAGCGCCTGGTTGGTGCTGGTGATGGTGCCTTGCGAGAACTGCTGCTGCACTTCCGAGAGCTTGGTGCCGATACCGACCTGGTTGCCCACCGCGGTCGCCACCGAATTCGCGTACATGTCGGCGAATTGCGCCGCGCCGCTCTTGAAGCCAACCGTATTCGCGTTGGCGATGTTGTTGCCGATCACGTCGAGGTCGCTCGACGATGCCGACAAACCACTCAAACCTTGTTGGTAACCCATGACGGTCTCCGTATCTGGAAAGTCGTAACTGACTGAATCTGAATCAGAGGATGGCGGCGACGTTGGTCAGACCGACGGTCGTGCCGTTCGACAGCACGAGGCCCGGCGTACCGGTGCTCTGCATGACGACGCTCTGCACGGTCGCGCTCGACAGCGTGGTCGCGGTTGCCTGCTGGCCGTTGATCGTGCCCACGGCGCTGATCGTGTAGGTGCCGTCCGGCAGCGTGTTGCCGGCTGTGTCGGTCGGCGTCCAGCCCACCGGCACCGTACCGGCCGACTGCTTGCCGAGGTCGATCGTGTTGACGATCGTGCCTGCCGAGTTCTTCACGACCACCTGCAGATCGCTCACCGCGTTGGCGAGCTGCACGCCGAACGAGCCGGCCTTGCCGCTTGCGACCGAGACCGAGTTGCCCGGGGCGAGCACGGTCGAGCCGATCAGCAGCGCGGCTTGCGACTGCTGGCCCGCCGACATCTGCGTCGCGAGCGAGCTCAGCGTCGTGTTCAACTGGCTGATACCCGACACCGTGTTGATCTGCGCCAGCTGCGACGTCATCTGCGAGCTGTCCATCGGGTTGGTCGGGTCCTGGTTCTGCAACTGCGCGACGAGCAATTGCAGAAAGGTCTGCTGCAGGCTGCTGGCCGAGGTGCTGCTGCTCGAACTCGTCGAGCTGGTCGCGCCCGTCGCGCTCGAGCTCTTGCCCGTGCCGTTCATGGTATCGAGCAGCGTCTGCGACACGTTCGTGCCGTTGCTGCCGATGGTGGTGTTGGTGGTCAAGAAGCTCTCCTCAGGTTCCGATCGTGAGCGTTTTCAGCATCAGTGTCTTGGCGGTGTTCAGGGTCTCGACGTTGGCCTGATACGAGCGCGAGGCCGAGATCATGTTGACCATTTCCTGCACCGGGTCGACGTTGGGCAGCGTGACGTAGCCGTCCGAATTGGCGGCCGGGTTGCCGGGGTCGTACGCGGTCTTCATCGGCGTCGGGTCGTCGACCACGCCGGTGACCTGCACGCCGCCGACCTGCTGGCCGGACGCGGTGCGCGCGCCGCCCAGCGGGCTGACCGCGAACACGACCTGCTTGGCCTTATAAGGCTGGCCGTCCGGGCCGGTCGTGCTGTCCGCGTTGGCGAGATTCGACGCCGTCACGTTGAGCCGCTGCGACTGCGCCGACATCGCGGAGCCTGCAACACCAAAAATGTTCATCAGGGATGGCATGGTTTCCTGACCTCTCCTGCCGGTTCGACCCGGCTTCCTGTTAATTCCCGTAGCGATTGTTCTTGCGACCTGCTGTCCTGCGCGGCGTCGGTTATTACGAGCCCGACTGGATCGCCGCCAGCATCGTTTTGATCTGGCCTGACAGCACCGTCATGCCTGATTCGAAGTGCAACGTGTTGTCCGCGAACTGCACCCGTTCGGTGTCGATGTCGACCGTGTTGCCGTCGAGCGCGGGCTGCGTCGGAATGCGGTATTGCAGATTGCCGTAGTCGTCGGACGCGCCGCCGGTCGGCGTCAGCGTCGATTTGCCCGACATGTGGCCGGGCGACGTCGACACCATCGACATGCCGCTCGTCACGCCCGCGGGCTGCGTCATCGCGAGCGTCGAGTTGTTCGACGCAGCGGTGCCGGTGGCGCCGTCGCCCTTCTTCAGCGCGCCGGCGAGCGAGGAAGCGAAGTCGACGTCGCGCGCCTTATACCCGGGGGTATCGGCGTTGGCGATATTCGACGACAGCAGCTCCTGGCGGTAAGCGCGTACATCGAGCGCCTGGCGGCCAAAGGCGAATTCGGCATCGAGTTTGTCCAGCATAAGAAATCTCCGGAGAACGTTCCCGAGGCTTCCCGCTGCAGCCTCGCGTGAGGACTGCGTGAGGCGAGAAGGCCTTTTTGCATGAAGTGCATCTTATGGGCGCTACGCAAGGAGCAATCGGACGAATAACCGGGAAAGGGGGCTTCTATTCAACGTTTGCGCAAAGGGGGCGCTCACTAGAATGCAAGGCGTACCGATGCATTCGATGGAGAAACGCGATGGACCAGCCCACCTTCGATCCGACGCTCCGCGCCAACCGCGCGGCGGCGCATGGCGTCGGTGCGGGCGTGCCGCGCCGGGCAAAGAAACAGCCGGCCTGGTCGATGCGGCTCGCGCGCCTGGCGCTGAGTTCGGCGTTGTGCCTGCCGGCCAGCGCCCTGTTGCTCGCGCCGAGCGCCTACGCGCAGGAAGCCGATGGGCCGATCGTGATTCCCGGCCCGGGCGAAAAGAATCCGGCGGCGCTCGCCGATCTCGCGCAGCAGATGCAAGCCGCGCCGGCCAAACGCGCCGGCACCGCCGCGACGCTGGCTGCGGCCACCGCGCAATCGCTGGGGCGCGGACCGGTCTCGCGCACCACGGACGAATTCACCCGCGCCGCCAATGCGAGCGGCTCGATCGTGATTGCCGGCGAAGGCGAACCGCCTGCCGCGCCGCAAATGATCCGTACCAATTTCAAACCCGACGCGAACGGCGTCGTGACGATTCCCGCGCCGGGTGCGGCCAATGCGCCGACCGGCATGGCCAACGTCAATGTCATGCCGGGCCAGCGCCGGGTCGTGCCGGTCGTCGTGCCGGTCGTCGTGACGCCGGCCGCGCGGCAAGCGGTGGGCGTGCAGCCGGTGGCGGCCAACGCACCGGTCAACGGCGGGTATCGCGGCGTGAATAGCGGTGTCGTCAGCAGCGCCAGCGGCGTCAACGGCATTGCCAGCAGCACCTCCGCTACCGACGGCTTCGACAGCCTTGCTTCACGCGGCGAACCGCCGCAACTGGGCGCGAACGGCAAGCCGCTCGCAGCGCGGGCAATCGCAACGCGCGCGGCTGTCGCGCCGCTCGCCGCCTCGACCACTGCCGCCGCTGCGGCCAATAGCGCCACGCCGGCAACGGTCCCGACGCCCGCGACGATCGCCCGCGTATCGGCCACTCGTCCCATCGCACCGGCCATTGCACAGCAAAACATGCGCGCCGCGGCCATCGCGCAACCCGCGCCGTTGCCCGGCCAGCAGGACGCGGAAGCAATCCGCAGCGCCGCTCTCGCGTTCCTGCAGCAGCAATCCGCCGGTTTGCCGGGCAAGGTCGAGATCACCGTCGCCCAGGCGTTTCCGCGCGGCCTCGCGGCCTGCACGGCGCTCGAACCCTTCATGCCGAGCGGCGCGCGCCTGTGGGGCCGCGTGACCGTCGGCGTGCGCTGCGCCGGCGAACGGCCGTGGACCATTTATCTGCAAGCGCGTATTTCGCTGAACGCCACCTACTACCTGGCCGCCCGCGCCATGTCGCCGGGCGAAGTGCTGACGGCCGCCGACCTCGTTGCGCGTGACGGCGACCTGACCGGCTTGCCGCAGGCGATCGTCACGGACCCGTCGCAGGCAATCGGCTCGGTGACGCTCACGCGTGTCGCCGGCGGCATGCCGCTGCGCCGTGACATGCTGAAAAGCACCTCGGCGGTCTCGATCGGCCAGACGGTGCGGGTCGTCGCGGCGGGCGCCGGTTTCTCGATTTCGTCCGAAGGCAGCGCGATGAACAACGCGTCGCCAGGCCAGCAGGTGCGGGTTCGTACGCCCAACGGCCAGATCATTTCCGGCATCGTGAAAGATGGCTCGACGGTGGAGATTCAACTGTGAACGGGCATGCAGCACGCGCCGCCCGGGATTCGCGCGTGCACCACACCGCGCGGGGCCGGATGCCGGCAGTGCGGATGACACGGGTCGGGCCTGCCAAGGGGCCGGATCGTCTTGAATGGCAAGGCAAAACCTGGAGCGATTGCGCTAAAGTTTTGATCAGCGAGTGCCGTTATCAGGATCAAATCGTTCAGGAAGCCAATCGTGAAAGTCGATTCCACAACCAATTCGAATCTGCCGTCGTTGAAAGACGCCCTGTCCCGTTCGCAACAAAGCGACGCGACGACCGCGAACAGCAACGCGCAGACCGCGAGCACCGCCTCGCAACCCGCCACCAGCGGCACCTCGGGCGACGCCAGCGTCAGCCTGTCGGGCCTGTCGCAGCATCTGCGCAGCCTTGCGGCGTCCGGTTCGGCGGACATCGACACGGCGCACGTCGAGTCGATCAAGCAGGCCATCAAGAATGGCTCGCTGACGATCGACTCCGGCAAGATCGCCGACGGCGTGCTGAACACCGCACGCGACCTGTTGCAAAGCAAAACCTCGTCGACCGGCAACTGATCGACGCATCGAAGTACGGTGACTTGCCGGGCGACGTTCGACAAACCCGGCTCGCGAATCTAGCGCGAGCCGTCGTGTTCAGCGAGTTGTTGAAATGAAAGACGCCCTGCTTGCCACCCTCGTCGAAGAATATTCGGCTGTCGAGGCGTTCGCCTCGATTCTGACCCTCGAGACCAAGGCACTGACCGCCTTGTCGCCGCTCGAATTGCTACCGCCGATCGTCGAGAAGAAAACCGAACTGATCGGCGTACTGGCCAATCTCGAATCCACCCGCGACACGCTGCTCGCCGACATGGGCTTGCCGGCCGGCTGGCCTGGCATGGAGCTCGCAGCCAGCACCGACGCGCGCGTCGCCGAACAATGGTCACTACTGCAGAAAGCCGCCGAACGCGCGCGGCGCTTCAACACGAGCAACGGTGAGTTGATCCGCGTACGGATGGATTACAACCAGCGCGCGCTGGCAGCGCTGCAGGTCGAAGTGCCGCAGAAGGTCGGCTTCTACGGACCGGATGGGCGGATTCCCGCGCAACCCGCGGCGTAGAGACTTCCCGGACTTCCCGGATCTGCCGGGCGACGTCGCTGCACGCGATTGCGGCACACGTCTGCGGCTGAATCTGCGCTGAATCTATTGTCTTGAACGAAGGGCTCGTCATCGACGAGCCCTTTCTGTTTTTTGCCTTCACTTCCCCTTTCCCAGCCGCACGTTAGCCATCCGGCCAGGTGGCGCGAAAGCGTGCGCCGGGTTGAAATCATGCCCTCCCCCACTGCGGTTTTTCGCGCTCCCGTCTCGCGTGTCGACGCCGATGCGCAGACCAAGGCGGAACGCTAGGCACTAGCAATATTGTGTAGTCGTGTGTATGATTTCAGGGGTACAAGATGAACAGCGCCGCAGTAATCAAATGGATTCAGGCGAATGACTGGCAGTTGGTCCGCATCTCGGGCAGCCACCATCATTTCCGGCATCCGTTCAGGGGCGGTCTCGTGACCATCCCTCATCCCAAGAAAGATCTGCCGCCCGGCACATTGAATAGCATCCTGAAACAGGCGGGCCTGAAATGAAAAATCTGATTTTCCCGATCGCAATCGAATCAGGTGACGACGAGCATGCGTACGGCGTGGTGGTGCCGGACCTGCCCGGCTGCTTTGCGGCCGGCGATACGCTTGAAGAGGCTTTTGCCAACGCGAAGCTGGCGGTCGAGTCGCATCTGGACACATTGCTCGACGAAGGGCTGCCGGTGCCGCAGCCGCTCAAATTGAGCGAGCATCATCGCAATCCGGATTACGCGGGCTTTATGTGGGGATTTGTCACCACCCGGAATATTCCAGCCCTGAAGAAGGCCGTGCGCATCAACATCTCGCTGCCGGAGGTGCTGGTCCAGGATATCGATGTTTACGCGCAAACGCGCGGTCTGTCGCGGTCGGCATTTCTCGCGCTCGCCGCAGAGCGTGAGATGGCGGTGTGAAGCAGGCGGGGTTCGGGCTGGCTGCCAGAACCGCCGTGAGCTGAAGCGCCGGGGTAATCCGGCCGGCGCTTCAGGTTACGTGGTGACGTCGGGTTAGGTGGCGCGCCTTCGGGTTGCTTCAGGTCGCCTCAGGTCGCTTCGGCATTCGCCCAGGCCATTTCGCGCAGGCGCGTGCGCAAACGCGCCACCGCCTGGCTGTGCAACTGGCACACGCGCGACTCGCTGACTTCCATCACCGCGCCGATTTCGCGCAGGTTCATGCCGCGTTCGTAGTAGAGCGACATCAGCAGCTTCTCGCGGTCCGGCAGGCGGTCGATCGCTTCCACCAGCGCCGAGCGCAGGCTATCGTCGAGCAACGCCGACAGCGGGTCCGAATGGTCCACGCAGTAGCGGTCGAGGAACGGCTCGTCGTCCGCCGAACGGTCGAAGTCTTCGTAGTAGATCAACTGGCTGCCGTGCAGGTCCTGCAGCATCGACTGATACTCGTCGAGCGGCATTTGCAGGTGGTCGGCAATCTCCGTTTCGCTCGCCGAGCGGCCCAGGTTCTGCTCCACCTTGTGCACCGCCGATTCGACTTCGCGCGAGGTACGCCGCAGGCTGCGCGGCAACCAGTCGTTGCTGCGCAGCTCGTCGAGCATCGCGCCGCGAATCCGCTGGCTGGCATAGGTCTCGAACTGCGCGCCCTGGTCTTCCTTGTAGCGGCTCGCGGCGTCCAGCAGGCCGATCATGCCGGCCTGGATCAGATCGTCGAGATCGACGCTGGCCGGCATCTTGGCAACGAGCTGCAAGCCGAGGCGGCGCACCAGCGGTGCGTACTTCGTCAGAACTTCGGCTTGGGAAATTTTTCCCTGAGCGTTATACATCGTGCTCCCCTTGTCCTTGTGCCGCCACTCAGGCGTGCTGCGCAGACGGTTGGTCGGCGTGTTGCGCCGCTGTAACTGTCGCAGACGCCATCCATGGCGTTTGCGACGACATCGCTGGCCGCATCGGCCAGTACTGCAATTCGGCGGCGAGGTGCCGGAAGTCGCGCGCAGCCGGTGTCGATGGGAACGCATCGACGACACAACGCGACAACTCCAGGGCTCGCGCCATCCGCGCATCGGCGGTAATGCAACCGGCGTCTTCCAGCGCCACCGTCAGGTAGCGCCCGGCCACGCCGGCCAGGTTGGCGAACGCGGTATGCGCGTCGCCGGGACTCTGCACGTGATTCACCAGCACGCGGAACTGTGCGAGCGCGTGCGCGTAGTGCAGGCGCTTCATACAGGCGTACGCCTCGGTGATCGCTTGCGCGGCCATCCGCGTAACGATCATCACGTCGTGCGCCTGTTTGGCGAGCGGCGACAGGTGGCCTTGCGGGTCCAACTGCGCATCGATCAGCACCACATCCGCGGAACCGTGCAGCACCACGCCGAACTGCGTGGCCGAGTGGCCTTCGCGGTTCAGCCGCGACGCGGCCAGCACCGAAAAGCCCAGCGCGTGGCGCGCGACGGCGTCGTCGAGCGCCATCTCGCCGCGCATCACGGCGGCGAAATTACCCGCGCCGCGCAGGCCGCCAAGCATCCCGCTCACCGACAGTTCGCCGAGGCACTCGTCAATCACCAATACGTCCTTGCCTTGCTGCGCCAGCGCCGCCGCGAGGTTCACCACCGTCGTCGTACAGCCTGCGCCCGTCGAGCCGCCCGTCACCGCAATCACGCGCGAGCCGCTACGCGCCAGCAGGCGCCGCAGTCCTTCTGCCTGATCGGAGATGAGCTTATCCAAAGCGGACCTCGTGAAGGTCGGCTGTCGAGCGGGCGGACAGCGAGGAGAGCAAGGCCGGAATATCGTCTTCGTGCGGCACGAACGGCGAGTTGTCGCGCGGAATGCAGAAGGCGCTCTTGATCAGGAATTTCCTGGTCGCGACGTACAGGTTCTCGGGCACCTTCTGACCGGTCGACACGTAGTGCACCGGCAGCTTGTAGCGGATCACCGTATCGAGCACGCCGCCCAGATTGGTGGCTTCGTCGAGCTTGGTCAGAATGCAGCCGGCGAGCGGCTGATGGTCCGGCGAGCGCTGATAGGCCTGCACGACTTCGTTGAGGGTGTCGCCGTGGCTGGTCGCGTTGAGCAGTAGCAGGCGCTGCACCGGCTGGCCGGCGCGGCACAGCATCGCGATCTGGTCGGAGACGAGCCGGTCGCGCTGGCTCATGCCGATCGTGTCGATCAGCACGATGTGTTTGTTGCGCAGTTCGGAGAGCGCGAGTTGCAGATCGGCGCCATCTTTCACCGCGTGTACCGACACGCCGAGAATCTTGCCGAAGATGCGCAGTTGTTCGTGGCCGCCGATCCGGTAGCTGTCGGTGGTCAGCAGCGCGACCTTGCTCGCGCCGAAGCGCATCACGCAGCGCGCGGCCAGCTTGGCGGTGGTCGTCGTCTTGCCGACGCCCGTCGGGCCCATCAGGGCGAACACGCCGCCGCGCTCCATCAGCGCGTCTTCGTCTTCCATCACCGGCAGGTTCGACTCGAGCACCGAGCGCACCCAGTCCATGCCGCCTTCCATGCTGTCGACTTCGTCGGGCAGGTTGTCGACCATCATCTGCACGAGTTGCGCGGAAAAACCGGCCGCGAACAGGTGCTTGGTGAGCGCGGCGCGCGCCGGGTTGCGGCGTTGGCGATCGCCCCACAGCAGGCCGGCGAAGTGTTCTTCCATCATGCCGCGCATCGACGACAGCTCGTTCATCACCGTGTCGTTGACGACCTGCTCCATGCGCACCTTGATCGCTTCCGCGACGGACGCCGGCGTGCGGTCATCGTTCTGCGTCAGCGACGGCGCGATTTTCTGCGCGGCGCGGCGTGCGGCGAGCTGCGCGGCTTCGCGCGCCCACTCGGGGGTGTCGGCGGATTGCGCCGCGTTTGCGCTGCCCGGCTGGACGGCGGCGCCGAGGCCCTTGGCCATGGCGGCGGCCGGCGTCATCGCGGCGGGACGCGCGCTGTAAGCGCCTTCCGGTTGCTGTTCAGCGGCGATACGACGAGCGTGGTCGATCAGCCAGGGGTTCGATTCGGCCATCGTGCGCGGCGTTTGCGAGTCAGCGACCGGCACGCCGGCGGCTTTGAGCAGATCGGCGCGGATGTCTTCATTCAGACGCGCGACCGCGGCACGGGCGCTCGGCTGCTCGGCACCGGCTGCTTGCGGCGCAGCGGAGGCGGGCTTGCCCAGCGCGCCAGCCGACAGCACGTTCGTGGCGCCCGGCAATGCCGCTTTCGGCGCGGCGGACGGCGCCGGCTTCGCGGCGGCCTTCATGGCCTGATTCGGTGCGGCAGCCGGTTCGTCGCTTAAAGCGTCGTCGAAGGCGTATGGGCCGGCGGCATGACCGCTGTCACTCTCGGCACCGGCTTCCGGGCTCGCGCCGAAGACCGACGAAAAGACGTCGGGCATGCCGCTCGCGTACGGATTGCCGATCGGATTGCCCATCGGCAGCGCGCGCGGTGCGGCCAGCGCGGGATGTCCAGCCGTGCCATTCATCGACCCGGCGCTTGCGCGCGGCGCCTTGGGGGTGATGGCAGCCAGGTCGCTGTCGGCCAAGGCGACGATCTCGACGCTGCCGTCGTCCATCGTGCGATTGGACAGTACGACCGCGTCCGCGCCCAACGCTTCGCGTACGAGACGCAGCGCATCACGACTGGTTGCACCGACAAATTTACGAATGTTCAAGCTGGACCCCCGATGAGGTAAACGGAACTAACGGACCGGCAACATACCGCTTCCCATTGAGATCATTATTGCGAAACCCTTCGAGCGACGATCGATGGATAAAGACTGTTAAAGGGGGGTAATTCGGACGATGGAAACGTGCTGCAAGTCCCGCGCACAGCGGTTTTAAACGCGCCTTTCATGCCCGCACGACGGGGCGTCCGCGGGCGCATCATGAACGACGCGGCCGGCTTGCGGCGCCAGAAGTGAGGCGCGGAAATGAAAACCGGCGCTCGAAGAGCGCCGGTGAAATTACAGCCTGCGAGATGAACCGGTGCGGTTGCCCGGTTCAACGCGGGATTCAATGCCGGATTAATGACGGCGCTCAATGGGCCCCGATCAGATTCACCACCTTGATATTGCGCGTATCGGGTACTTCCGCATAAGACAGCACCTTCAGTTGCGGCAGGCTGCGCCGCAGGAAGCGCGCGAGCATCGGCCGTAACGCGTGCTGCACCAGCAGCACGGGCGAGAGCCCGAGGTTCTGCTGACGCGTCATCGCCTTCTGGGTTTCGTTCAGCAGCGTGTGCGCGAGACCCGGTTCGAGCCCCGGGTTGGCGCCGGTGGAAAGCGCCTGCGACAGCACGCGCTCCAGGTTCGAATCGAGGCCCATCACCTGCATGTCGCCGGTGCCCGGGAACCACTGCTGCGTAATCGCGCGACCCAGCGCGAGCCGCACGGCCGCAGTGAGATCGTGCGCGTCGGTGACCTTGGGCGCATGTTCGGACAGCGCTTCGAGAATCGTGCGCATGTCGCGGATTGGCACGCCTTCTTCCAGCAGGTTCTGCAGCACCTTTTGCAGCGTGGTGAGCGGCAGCGACTTCGGCACCAGATCGTCGACCAGCGACGGCGTGTCCTTCTGCATCCGCTCGAGCAGCGATTGCACTTCGCGACGGCCGAGCAACTCCGACGCATGCGTGACCACCAGATGATTCAGGTGCGTCGCCACCACGGTGCTCGAATCGACCACCGTGTAGCCGTACACCTGCGCCTGTTCGCGCAGATTCGTGTCGATCCAGATGGCCGGCAAACCGAACGCGGGATCCTGCGTCGGCGTGCCCGGGAGCGCTGCGGACACCTGACCGGGATTGATCGCCAGCCATTGCCCCGGATACGCCTCGCCGACGCCCACTTCGACGCCCTTCAGCGCGATGCGGTAACCATTGGGCCGCAGTTCGAGGTTGTCGCGAATATGAATGACCGGCGGCAGAAAGCCGATTTCCTGCGCGAACTTCTTGCGGATGCTCTTGATTCGCTTGAGCAGTTCGCCGTCCGAGTTCTTATCGACCAGCGGAATCAAGCGGTAGCCGACTTCCAGGCCGAGCGTGTCGATCATCGTCACGTCGTCCCAGCTTGCTTCGGTGTTCTCGACCGGCGTCATCGCGGCCGGCGCGACGTCGACCAGCGCGTTGGTGTTCTTGCGGTCGTCGGCCTTCTTCTTCATCGTGCGGCCGAGCTGGATCAGCCCGCCGCCGAGAAGCAGAAACGCGAAGTGCGGCATGCCCGGAATCAGGCCCATCAGCACGAGAATGCAGCCGGTGATCGCCAGCACGCGCGGGTTCGTGAACAACTGCCCGGTGAGCTGGGTGCCGATGTCTTCATTAGTCGCCACGCGCGACACGATCACACCGGCCGCGGTCGAAATCACCAGCGACGGGATCTGTGCGACGAGGCCGTCACCGATCGTCAGCAGCGTGTAGGTCTTGCCGGCCGAGGCGAAGTCCATGCCATGCTGCACCATCCCGACGATCAGGCCGCCTAAGATGTTGATCACCATGATCAGCAAACCGGCGATCGCATCGCCGCGCACGAACTTGCTCGCGCCGTCCATCGAACCGTAGAACTCGGCTTCCTGCGAGACTTCGAGGCGCCGCTTGCGGGCCTGGTCTTCGTTGATCAGGCCGGCGTTCAGATCGGCGTCGATCGCCATCTGCTTGCCGGGCATCGCGTCGAGCGTGAAGCGCGCGGACACTTCCGCGATCCGCCCCGCGCCCTTGGTGATCACCATGAAGTTGATCACCATCAGGATCACGAAGACGACGATACCGACCGCGAAGTTGCCCCCCACGAGGAAGTGGCCGAACGACTCGATCACCTGACCGGCCGCGTCGGGACCGGTGTGGCCTTCGAGCAGCACGACCCGGGTCGACGCGACGTTCAGCGACAGCCTCAGCAAGGTCGAGAACAGCAGCACGCTCGGGAACGCGGCGAAGTCGAGCGGCTTCATCGTGTACATGCTGACGAGCAGCACCATCACGGACAGCGCGATGTTGAAGGTAAACAGCAGATCCAGCAGGAACGGCGGCAACGGCAGAATCATCATGCCGAGGATCATTACGATCAGCACCGGCCCGGCGAGGGCGCGCAAATTGGTGCTGCTCAAGGCATCCGGCCGTCGGGCGAGGAAACCGGCGCGAGTGTTCATGCGGAACGTCCTGATGCGTCGTCGTTAGCGGGATTAAGTACGTCGGCGGCTTCCTGGTCGGCTTCGTCTTCCGCCACACCGCCCTTGTCGAGTTCCGGCGGCACGTCGAAATCGGTCGGTGCGACCGGCACGGTGCCGCCTTCGGTATTGAAGCGCCGCAGCTGATACACCCACGCGAGCACTTCGGCGACCGCGCCATACAGCGGGCCCGGAATTTCGCGGTTCAGCTCGACGTTGTGATACAGCGCCCGCGCGAGCGGCGGCGCTTCCAGCAGCGGCACGTTGTTTTCGGCGGCGATCTCGCGAATCCGCGCGGCCACCAGGTTGACGCCCTTGGCGACCACCTTCGGCGCGCGCATCTCGCCGTCGGTGTATTGCAGCGCGACCGCGAAGTGCGTCGGGTTGGTCACCACCACGTCGGCCTTCGGCACGTTGGTCATCATGCGACGGCGGGCAATGGCGCGCTGCTGCTGACGAATCCGGCCTTTCACATGCGGATCGCCTTCGCTTTCGCGGTGCTCGCGCTTCACTTCTTCCTTCGTCATGCGCAGTTTCTTGTGGAACTGCCACAGCTGATACGGCACATCCATCGCGGCGACCACGAACATGCCCGCCACCGTCATGCCGCAGCACACGGCGATCAGATGCGCGGAGTTGGCCAGCGCGAGATTCAACGGCTGGGTCGCCAGCGCGAGAATCTCTTCGCGGCGATTCCAGATCGCCGTGCCGCCGATAATGCCCACCACCAGCGTCTTCGCGAGCGACATGCCGAGCTGGACCGGGCCATTGATCGAAAAAATCTTGCCGAGCCCTTCAATCGGATTGAGCCGGTTGAACTTGGGCTCGAGTCCCTTTGAAGACAACTGCCAGCCGCCCAGTGCGAGCGGCGAGAGCAATGCGGCCGCGCCGGTGAAAGCCAGCACCGGCAGGAGCGTGTAAAGCCCTTCGCGACCCGCCACGCCGGCACCGATCATCATGCGCCGGGTCTCGAAGACAGTCGCGTGATTGAAGGTGAAGGCCGTACGCAGCATGCTCTCCAAATGCTCGCCGATGCTGCTGGACATGCCCCACACGCCGAAGAACCCCGCCGCCAGCAACGCAAACGTCGACAGCTCCCGCGAACGCACGATCTGCCCTTCCTCGCGCGCCTTCTGCAGGCGCCGGGGAGTGGCTGATTCGGTTTTTTCGAGGTCGCTGTCCTCTGCCACAAAAGCTCTCCAGTCGGCCGAGGCACGACGCCTCTTTCCAGTGAGAGCGATTATTCCCGCTCGACGCAAGCGCTGATCGGGGGATAAGGGCGGAGAAAGGGGGGTATTTCGAGAGATGGAGCGGCGCGCGGCCGGCGGCCCGGTGTTACCCGGGCCGCCGGCCGGCTACGCCTTCAGACGCGTGCGTCAGAACGCCACGAACGGCGCCTGGCCGCCAGGCGTCGCGGTCTGATCAAGGCCGTAGTACACGTAGCGGCCAAAGAAGAACGGCAGACCGAGGTCGAACGCGCTGCTGCCGCTGATTTGCCCGGCGAGATCGTTGAACGCGTAACTGCTGCTGTTGCTGAACAGCATCGACGCACTCAGGATGCCGATGCTGGCAGTCGCTCTCGTGCTGTTCACGCCGCCCAGCGTCACCGAACGGGTTTGCGCCGACGACGGACAGTAAAAGCCCTGGAAGTTGCTGCCGCACAGCGAAAGCGAACTATCCGAGAAGAAGTAAGCGTTCGAGCCCGAATCCAGGAATGCCTGCACCGTCGTGCCGTTGAACACGCTGTTGTTCAGATCGCCATAGGCGTCGGTGGTGAAGGACTGCGCGGCGGCCAGCGTATTGTTCGACTGCGTGCCGATGCCGAACACCAGCGTGCCGGTGACCGA
Source organism: Paraburkholderia sp. BCC1876 (assembly GCF_902833695.1). Lineage (NCBI taxonomy): Bacteria > Pseudomonadati > Pseudomonadota > Betaproteobacteria > Burkholderiales > Burkholderiaceae > Paraburkholderia > Paraburkholderia sp. BCC1876. Next base: position 126,091 of record NZ_CADFGI010000004.1, read on the forward strand.
CGCCGCGCCGAAATTCGACACAGCCGGCAACTGCACGATCACGCCGTTCTTGTCGACCGGGAAGTTCGCCACCGGATTGGCCACCTGCTGCGCGAGCGGCACCGCCGTACGGGCACAGGACGCGCCGCCCGGACACGCGAAGTAATTGCTGTAGTTCGCGGCCGTCACGGCGTTCGCGCAGGTCGCGCCGCAGTCGTTCGGCGCGGTGCCGATACCGAGAATGCCGTTGGCGCCAAGATCGGCGACGGTGTTTTCCGCCGAGCCGCTGCAACCGCGCGCCGGCACCGTGCTGGCGGCCAGGTCGCCGATGATCTGCAGCGGAATGGCCGCCGTGGTCGTCTCACCGCCAATCGCCACGCTCGCGGTGCGTACGGTGCCCCACGTGTAGCCGTCGGCAAAGCTTGCGCACTCGGCAAGCTGACCGCCGCTCACTGTGCTGACCGGCAACGCCCCGAGCACCGACTGGTTGATCACCGAACCGACCAGCCGCAAGCCAAACGAAGCGGTATCCACTTGAACGTTATTGATGGTCTGACAGTTGGACGTGGAGCCCGGCGCGCAGATCGTCACGCTGACCGTCGGAATATTGACGACGCCGTTCACGCCGGGGCCGACCGTGATCGTCGCGGTGTTCGCGGCATTCGCGGCAATCGGCTGCTGCGTCGGGCTGGCCGGCAACGATCCGCCATTCAGCGTAAACGAGGAATTGTTGCCGCTGCTGTTGCTGTCGCCACCACCGCCGCCGCCGCACGCGACGAGCGTCGACACCAGCATCACGGCCGCGACGGCCTGCATCCAGCTCTTGAGCTTCACCGCTTTGATAGCAATACGCATGGTTCGCATCGTCGTCCTCGCTCTTACTGGATGTCGGAACCGCTGACGCCAGCGGGCAACGCGGGCGGCAGCCACGCCTGACCGTTGAATGCGCCCATATGGCCGCCGGAATGTACGACGAGACCGCTCTGATCGACCGCGATGGGCCCACGGGCACCGCCGCGCCCGGCCTTCACAGCCTTCACGCCGGCCACGTACTGCGGGAAATAACTGCCGAGCATCTCGTTCAGATCGGGCATTTGCGGGCCGCGCCACGCAATGCCGAACACCGAGCCGTCGGCGGCCAGATATTCGCGAACCACCGTGCCGTTACCGAGCGTGGTCTCACGCACGGTGTAGGACGCGGAAGCGGCACTGGAGGAAGCGGCACCGGATGCGGAACGCATCACGCTCAACGCGGCGCTCGCGGCGGGCTGAACGGTGCGGGAGGAAACCGATGCATCCGCGGGCGGCGTCATCGGGGCGCCGCCCAATCCCGCATAGGCGGACGGCACGGCGAATAGCGAACTGGGCAAGACTAGCGCCGTAACGATCCTGGCGCGGCGTACACGACTCCACATGACGAGGCTCCTCCCGAGCTGCGCACGGTTCGCACAACGTGCGACCGGCTGCATGTATGCAGATCATACGGCACCGCCGACCTGGCAAACGGGAGGGGTTTTCCTCACCTTGCCACCGCCCGGCGACTGTCGTCACCGGTTAGCCGTGCCGCTGCTTGAACTCGTAGTATGCCTGTGGTTTGTGTCGGTAGACAGCAAGCGCACGCGGGGCGCGTGCCGTGCTATGCGGACTGGTTTGTCCAGACGATGCGGGCGGCCCGGTAGGCGGGCCGCCGGTTGCGCTGCAGGCTTAGAAGCCGAGGCTGGCCAGCAGGTCGTCGACTTGCGACTGGTCCTGCATCACGTCCGTCTTGCCTTCCGGATTGATCTGCGGACCGTTCAGCAGACTCTCCGGGCTGCCGGTCGGCGAAATCTCCGCCGCGGCCAATGCCGCCGCGTTCGCCGCGAACTGTTCGCGCCGCTCGAGCGCGATGTTCTCGACCAGCACGCCGAGCAACTGCTGCTCGATCAGGTACACCACATCCGTGATCTTCTTGATGACCTGACCGGTCAGATCCTGGAAGTCCTGCGCGAGCATGATCTCCATGAGCTGCGAATTGGTTGCCGTGGTCGCTTCGGGCACGCCGCGCAGAAAGGTCCGCGTGTCGTTCATCAGCGCGCGCACTTCTTCGCGCTCGATCGGCGCCGCGTACCACTGCTCCCAACGCGCGTCCAGCACGCCGGCGTCTTTCTGCAGCTGCTCCTGGATCGGCTTGGCGACTTCGATCGACGACAGCACGCGCTCGGCGGCCTGCTCGGTCATGGTCGCGATGTACTTGAGGCGGTCGCGCGCATCCGGCACCGCTTCGGCCGCACGCTCGACATGCTTGTCGAGCCCGAGCTCGCGCATCGAATCGCGCAGCGTGCGGGTCAGTGCTCCAATGCGGGCGAGGATGCGGTCGGACGCGAAGTCGCCGCTCTCATTCACCGCTTCGGCGCCTTGCGCATTGGTCGGCAGAGTCACATCAGCTCCCGGCTTTCGCCATCTTCTCGAGAATCTTGTTCAGCTTCTCGTCGAGCGTCGCGGCCGTGAACGGCTTGACGACATAACCGCTCGCGCCGGCCTGGGCCGCCGCGATGATGTTTTCCTTCTTCGACTCGGCCGTCACCATCAGCACCGGCAGGTGCGTGAGGTTCGCGTCGGCGCGGATTTCCTTGAGCATGGCCAGACCGTCGAGGTTCGGCATGTTCCAGTCGGAAATCACGAAGTCGTAGGTGCCCCCGCGCAAACGCGCGAGGCCGGCCTGACCGTCTTCCGCCTCGTCGACGTTCGAATAGCCCAGCTCCTTGAGGAGGTTGCGGACGATCCGGCGCATCGTCGGAAAGTCGTCAACTACCAGAATCTTCATTCCCTTATCCATTTCATTTCCTTAGCTTGATCCATGTGCGGCGCTTGACCGTGTCAAAACAGCGCATCAAATAAACGCCTCAATCTCCCGGCCAGCATCATACCCGTTGAACGCGATCGCCCATCGACGACAGGCGCGCCATCACGCGCCGGCTCATTTCCGGCAGCGATGCGATCTCGTCCGCCGCACCGAGCGCAATCGCTTCGCGCGGCATGCCGAACACGATACAGCTCGCTTCGTCCTGCGCAAGGGTATACGCCCCCGCTTTTTTCATGTCCAGCAGTCCGGCGGCGCCGTCGCGCCCCATGCCGGTCAGAATCACCCCGACCGCGTTCTTGCCCGCGTGCTGCGCGGCCGAACGGAACAGCACATCCACCGACGGCCGATGCCGGTTCACCGGCGGATCGTCCGACAGATGCGCAATATAGTTCGCGCCGCTGCGGGCCAGCAACAGGTGAGCGTGGCCCGGTGCGATATACGCATGTCCCGGCAACACACGTTCGCCATGCTCTGCCTCTTTAACGGTAATCCGGCACAAACCATTGAGGCGTTGCGCAAAAGATTTTGTGAAACCCGGCGGCATATGCTGCGCGATCAGCACGGCGGGCGCATCCGGCGGCAGCGGCACCAGCACTTCGCGGATCGCTTCGGTGCCGCCCGTCGACGCGCCGACAATAATCAGCTTCTCGGTACTGAGCAGCGGATTGTTGAACAGCGGCGCGGCGCCCACCGGCGCATGCGCCGCGTGAGCCGCCGCATGCTGGACCGGCGCGGCCTGGCGCACACGGGCGCGGGCTGCGGCGCGGATCTTGTCGGCGAGCTTTTCCGAGTAGTCGAGCATGCCGTCGCGAATCCCGACTTTCGGCTTGGTGACGAAGTCGACCGCGCCCAGTTCCAGCGCGCGCAGCGTGATTTCGTTGCCGCGTTCAGTCAGCGACGACACCATCACGACCGGCATCGGTCGCAGGCGCATCAGCTTCTCGAGGAAGTCGAGGCCGTCCATGCGGGGCATTTCGACGTCGAGCGTCAGCACGTCCGGGTTGTGCTGCTTGATGAGATCGCGCGCGACCAGCGGGTCGGGTGCGGTCGCCACGACCGTCATGTCCGGCTGGCCGTTGATGATTTCCGTCATCAGGCTGCGGATCAGCGCCGAATCGTCGACGCACAGTACTTTGATCTTTTGCACAGCGCTCACGCCTCCTCTGTAGTTCTGGCGTTGTTTGAGTTAATCGGGCGCGAGCCGGCGCCGAACAGTTCGATGCGCGGCTTCGCTGCGCCCGCACTGCCTGCCGCCGACCCTGCTGTTCCCGCTGCTCCGCCGGCGCTCGAGCTGAACAGCTCGATCTTGGGGCGTGCCGCGCCCGTCGACGAAAACAGTTCGACCTTGGGCCGCGCCGCAGCCGGCGTCGAGAACAGCTCGACTCGTTTGCGCGCGGCTGCGAGCCGCTCGGCACGGGCCTCGGCGCCCTGCCGCACGAGCGCCTGTTCGCGCTCGGCCACGCCCGCTTCCTGCTGCAGGCGTAATTTTTTCACCATCACCTGACCGGTGCGCGGCATGAACGCGACCTTGCGCGGGTGCGAGCCCTGCAAGTCTTCCGCGACGATCCGGATCTTTTCGAGCGCCAGATAGCGGCGCACGAATTCCGAATTGCGGTCGCCGATGTTCATCGTCGTCATGCCCGCCAGCACCGCGCCGCCGCCGAACACCTTGGCTTCGAAGCGCTCGCGCCGGCCGCCGGCCTTGATCAGTTCGTTGATCAGCACTTCCATGGCGTACGCGCCGTAGCGCATCGAATCCGACGCGGCCTGCGCGACGTCCGCGCCGTCGTCGGGCAGCATGAAGTGATTCATGCCGCCAATGCCCGCGGTGCGGTCCTGAATGCAGGCCGCCACGCACGACCCGAGCACGGTGACCAGCACCATGTCTTCGTGCGTCGTGTAGAACTCGTTCGGCAACAGCTTCACGCCGGGGCGCTGGAAGTGGTTGTCGTAATACAGATTGGTTGCGATCGGCAGGCGGCTGCTCATACGGTCACCCCGCTCGTCGTGTGAGACGACGTCGATGTCGATGCACGCGCCGGCGCGCGCGCGCCGGTGGCGTCACGCGTCAGTTCGTAGACGGTCTGGCCGCGCAGCTTGAACGCCTGCGTGACGTACGTGAAGTTTTCCGAGTGACCGGCGAACAGCAGGCCGCCCGATTTCATCAGCGGTTCGAAGCGGCCGAGCACCTGAGCCTGGGTCGGCTTGTCGAAATAGATCATCACGTTGCGGCAGAAGATCGCGTCGAACTGCGAGCGCAACTGGTAATCGCGGTCGGTCAGGTTCAGTTGCTGGAAGCGCACCAGTGCGCGCACTTCCGGGCGCACCTTGACCATCCCGACATGCGCGCCGGTGCCCTTCAGGAAGAAGCGCTTGAGCCGCTCGGGCGACAGATGCTTGACCTGGTCGAACTGGTACATGCCGGCTTCGGCTTTCGCGAGCACCTGGGTGTCGATGTCCGTGGCGAGCACCGAGGCCTGGCGCGCGCCGCTGTCGCCGAGCGCTTCGATCAGCGTCATCGCGATCGAGTACGGTTCTTCGCCGGTGGACGCCGCCGAGCACCAGACCGAGACCGGCTGCGGGCGGCGCGGCACGAACTCGGCAAGAATCGGAAAGTGATGCGCCTCGCGGAAGAACGCGGTCAGGTTGGTGGTCAGCGCATTGGTGAAGGCTTCCCACTCAGCCGGATCGTTCTCCGCTTCGAGCAGATCGAGATACTGTTTGAACGTGTCGAGACCGCGGGCGCGCAGACGGCGCGCCAGACGGCTATACGCCATGTCGCGCTTGTGATCCGACAGCGAAATGCCCGCGCTGCGATGGATCAGGTCGCGAATGCGACCAAAATCCGCCGACGTGAATTCGAAGTCCCGTCCCTGTTCACCGGATCGAACCGGTTCCGCCCGATCGGGTCGTTGCTGTGCGCGCGTTGCCATCATGAAAGTTCCTGCCTGCAATACGAGCCATCCCGCTCGCCGCCCAAAGGGTGTCTCTGGGAGCAAGGGATTGTGTTCGCGGGGTCGCGCCCGCCCGCGAGTTCCTGCAACACGCAGTCGGCCCGCGACACGCCTTGTAAGCGTGCTTCGATGATTCGCCCCTCATGGAGCGAGATGTCGAATGACTGCATGTCTTTGTGCCACTTCCTAGAACGTTTCCCAGTCCGCGTCCGAGCCCGCCGCGGTCGCGCTCGACGCGCCCGAACGTGCTGCGGAATCGGCGGCCGGACGAATCGTCTTCGGCCGCAGCGCCGGTTCGACGCGTGCCGCGCCTGCTTCGTGTGCGGTTGCCGCCGGTGCTGCGTGTGTTGCGTGTGTTGCCGCGTTGCTTGCCGCTGCCGCGCCTGCTGCCGATGTAGCGTGATTCGTTGCATGAGCCGCGCCGGCTTGCGGCGTGGCCTTGGCAGCCGGTTTGCTCTTGCTGCCCTTGCTACTGAAATTGCCGCTGCTACGCGTCACCGCTGGCGAACGCGCCGCCGGTGCCGCGCTACTACGCGTCTGCCCGCCGGCCACCTTCCAGCCGGTCAGCACCGCTTGCAACTGACGCGTCTGATCTTCGAGCGACGCGGCTGCGGCCGCCGCCTGTTCGACCAGCGCGGCGTTCTGCTGCGTAACTTCGTCCATCTGCACGACCGCGCGATTCACCTGTTCGATGCCGCCGGACTGTTCTTCCGACGCCGCGCTGATTTCGCCCATGATGTCGGTCACGCGGCGCACTGCCTGCACGATCTCGTCCATCGTGGTGCCCGCGCGGCCGACCAGCGCCGAGCCGCTTTGCACCTTGTCGACCGAGTCGCCGATCAATTCCTTGATTTCCTTCGCGGCACTCGCGCTGCGCTGCGCGAGGCTGCGCACTTCGCCGGCCACCACCGCGAAACCGCGACCCTGCTCGCCGGCGCGGGCAGCTTCGACCGCCGCGTTCAGCGCGAGAATATTGGTCTGGAACGCAATGCCTTCGATCACGCCGATGATGTCGACGACCTTGTTCGAGCTGGTCGCGATGTCCTGCATCGTCGTGACGACCTGGCTCACCACGTCGCCGCCGCGCGTGGCGATGTCCGACGCATTGACGGCCAGTTGGCTCGCCTGACGCGCGTTCTCGGCGTTCTGCCGCACGGTGCCCGTCAGTTGCTCCATGCTCGACGCGGTTTCCTGCAGCGAAGCGGCTTGCTGTTCGGTACGTTGCGACAGATCGGTGTTGCCCATCGCGATTTCGCGCGCGCCGGTGTCGATCGATTCGGTGCTGCTGTGTACCGCTTTCACCATCGTCGACATGCTGTCCTGCATCCGCTTGATGCCGGCGAACAGAATGCCGATTTCGTTGCGGCTGAACACGTTGATCGACTCGGACAGATCGCCCGCCGCGATCCGCTCGAAGCACGCGGTCGCATCTTTCAGCGGTTGCACGATCAGGCCGCGCAGCGCGAAACGGATACCCACCACCACGACCAGCGCGAACAACGTGAACACGATGATCAGCGTGGTCATCAGCGAGATGTTCGACTGCGCGCCGGCCTGCAGATCCACGGCGCTTTGCTGCAACGCCTTGATGACCGCCGACGCCGCGCCGTCATAGGCGATGAACATCGGGCTGATCCTGGTGTCGGCGATCGCGTGGTACGCGTTCATGTCGTTCGCGTTCAACGCCGCGAACTCCGGATCGACGCCGTCGCGCATCACCGCCGTGCGCCTGGCAAGCACGTCGTCGAGCAGCGCCGGGTCGATGCCGGCTTTCGGCGCGTCGAGATACGCCTGCCAGCTTTGATTGCCCTTGACCAGCAGTTCCTGCGCGCGGTCGATCGCCTTCTTCGCTTCGTCCGCGTTACCCGCGGCCGACAGCGTGTTGAAGCGGTCGATCGCGAGACGCGAGCGCAACAGGTACGCGGAAGCATCGTCGAGTGCGTGAATCGCCACCAGATCGCCGCGCGCAATGCGGTCGAGCGACTGGCTCGCGCGATTCAGCGCGGTTAGCCCGAGGGCGCCGACCACCACGGTCAGCGCCGCCAGAAGGATCCCCACCATCGTCAATGACGTGCGAATCGACCACCTGCTCAGCATCTCGATGCTCCCTGTCCCAATCTGTCGTTAAAGCTGGCTGCTGCCGCTGCCGTTACGCGCCGAGCGCTTCGATCAGCGCCATTTCGCGGCTGGTCATCAGCTTCTCGATGTCCATCAGGATCAGCATGCGGCCGTCGACGGTGCCCAGTCCCGTGAGGTACTCGGTCGTCAGCGTCGCGCCGAATTCCGGCGCCGGCATGATCTGGTCGGTGGCGAGCGTCAGCACGTCCGACACGCCGTCCACCACCATCCCGACCACGCGATGCGCGACGTTCAGGATGATCACCACCGTCTGGTGGTCGTATTCGACGCGGCCCAGATGGAACTTGATGCGCATGTCCACGATCGGCACGATGATGCCGCGCAGATTGATCACACCCTTGATGAATTCCGGTGCATTGGCGATCCGCGTCACGTTGTCGTAGCCGCGGATTTCCTGCACCTTGAGAATGTCGATGCCGTACTCTTCGGCGCCGAGCGTGAAGACGAGGAACTCCTGACCGCCGGCGTCTGCCTGCTGCGCGTCGCGGCGGCCATTCGTACCGCTCGCGTTCGCGACGCTCGAATTGATGGATTGGACTTCTGCCACGTTAGCCCCCAAACGGTTGGGATGAAATAAGTTGAGTGAGTGTTACGTCGAGTGTGAGCGGCATCATGCGAGGCTCATCGCGCCATGCGCGTGGCGCGTTTCGCGGTTCAGCGCCGCCACGTCCACGATCAGCGCGACGCTGCCGTCGCCGAGAATGGTCGCCGCGGAAATGCCGTGCACCTTGCGGTAATTCGTTTCCAGATTCTTCACGACCACCTGCTGCTGGCCCACCAGTTCATCGATCAGCATCGCAAAGCGGCGCCCTTCGGTTTGCATGATGGTGACGATGCCCTGGGTCGGCTCCTGCTTCGCGTCGTCGACGTTGAACACTTCGTGCAACGCGACCAGCGGCAGGTATTCACCGCGCACGCGCACCACGCGCTCGCCGTTGGCCACCGTGTAAATGTCTTCGGCTTGCGGCTGCAGCGACTCCATCACGAAGTTCAGCGGCAGAATGAAAATCTCGCTGCCTACTTTCACCGACATGCCGTCGAGAATCGCCAGCGTGAGCGGCAGAACGATCCGCGTGGTGCTGCCCTTGCCGGCGTGGGAGGTGATTTCCACGTGACCACCCATCGACTGGATGTTCCGCTTCACCACGTCCATGCCGACACCACGGCCGGAGACGTCCGTGACCTGTTCCGCCGTCGAGAAGCCCGGCAGGAAAATCAGGTTCCAGACTTCTTCGTCGCTCATCGTCTCGCTGACCTGCATGCCCTGCTTGGCCGCCTTCGCGAGAATCTTGTCGCGCCGCAGACCCGCGCCGTCGTCGCTCACTTCAATGACGATGTTGCCGCCATGGTGAGCCGCCGACAGCACCAGCTGGCCGGTCGCATCCTTGCCCGCCGCGCGCCGCGCTTCCACGGTTTCGATACCGTGGTCGAGACTGTTGCGCACGAGGTGAGTCAACGGATCGATGATCCGTTCGATCAGGCTCTTGTCGAGTTCGGTCGCTTGACCGAAGGTGACGAGCTCCACTTCCTTGCCGAGTTTCGCCGCCAGATCGCGCACCAGACGCGGGAAGCGGCTGAACACGTAATCCATCGGCATCATGCGGATCGACATCACCGCTTCCTGCAGATCGCGCGCGTTGCGCTCGAGCTGCGCCATGCCGTTGAAGAGCCGGTCGTGCAGCGCCGGATCGAACGTGCTGGTGGTTTCCGCGAGCATGGCTTGCGTGATCACCAGTTCGCCGACCAGGTTGATCAGCTGATCGACCTTTTCGACGCCGACGCGAATCGAACTGCCTTCCGCGCCACCGGCAGCCGCAGCCGGACGGGCCGCGGCCTTACGGTCGTGTTCGGCAGGCGCGGCGGCGCTCGCCGCCGGCGCCGCACTGGCCGCCGGTGCGCTGCTAGCCGCGGCGGGTTGCGCCGCCGCTGCGTCGAACAAGCCGTGTGTTGCAGCGGACGCAGCGGTGTTGGCCACCGGGGCCGACGACGCTGCCTGCACCGCTTGTGCTGCCTGTGCTGCTTGCGCCGGGGCCGAATCGGCAGCGTCGGGCGTTCCAGGTTCGCCTTGCTGCGTTTCGTCCGCCGGTGCGGTGCCGCGGCCGATCGAGATCTGACTTTCGTCGATCACGAAACAGCAGACGGCGATGATATCGTCGGAGGTCACGTCGGTCTTGAGCCACAGCGTGAAATCGCCGCCACTCTTGACCTGCCCGACGATGTTCCCCAGGTTGCCGAGCTCTTCGGCCAGCAGTTCCTGGTCCTTCTCCCCAACGCCCCGTAGCGTAATTTTCAGATGGGGACCGGCGTTATCGTCCGCGCCGGCACCCGCGGCTTGTCCGGTCTGAGCCGGTTCGCCGTCAATCCATTCACCCGCCGCCGCTTGCACCGCCTGTTCGACGACGTGCTCCGGCGGGGTACCGCCTTGTACTGCCTGTGTTTCAACGACTGCTGCCGCAACCGGTGCGGCGGCTGCCGCTGCCGGCGCGCCGCCCGCGCGGCTTTCCGCGTGCAACTGTTCGAGCTTCGCGCAGATTGCCTTGGCGATCGCGGCGTCCGGCTCGGCGCTCGCCCGGTAGTCGGCGAGCTGGCCGGACAACACGTCCTTGGTTTCGAGGAACGTGTCGATCATGTCCTTGCGCAGCACGAGTTCGTTATTGCGTGCGCGGTCGAGCAGCGATTCGAGAATGTGGGTCGTTTCCGTCAGCGCGGTAAAGCCGAACGTCGCCGCGCCGCCCTTGATGGAATGCGCCGCGCGGAAAATCGCCGCGAGGTCTTCCGGGTCCGGATGCGCGATGTCCAGATTGAGCAGCAACTGCTCCATCTGCGCGAGCAGTTCGTCCGCTTCGTCGAAGAACGTCTGATAGAACTGAGTGATGTCGAGTGTCATGCCTGGGTCACCGCGAGAGTTCCTGTCTAGGCTTGGGCTACCGTGCCGCCGCGTCGAGAGCTTCTATAACTTGGTCTAAGGGTGATGCTTACGCCTGATCCGGTTCGGCCAACGCCGCCACCAGTTCGGTCAGCATGTCCGGGTCGAGCGGCTTTTCGATCCAGCCGGTCGCGCCCGCCGCTCGCGCCGCCGCCTTGAACGGCTCGCCCGATTCCGTCGTGAGGACGAGGATGGGTGTCGCCTGGTAGGCCGGGTTGCCGCGCAGCGCGGCGATCAGATCGAGGCCGGTCTTGCCCGGCATGTGCTGGTCGGTCAGCACGAGGTCGAACGACATGGCGAGCGCGTTTTCGAGCCCTTCGATGCCATCCGACGCGAGCGTCACCTCATAGCCGGCCGTCGTCAGCGTCGCGGCGAGAATCTGCCGCATCGATGCCGAATCGTCGATTGCCAGGATATGCCTGATCATGAAAACCTCGCTGCACTTACGCTATGGATCGCCCGGCGGTCCGCGCCTGTTGGCGCGTGGACCGGCCAGACGACCGCTGTCTGTTACTGGGCCGCCGGCGCTGCCGCCGGCAACTTCGGTGCAGCCGTCACCGGCTGCGCAAGCTTTTGCAGCAACGGCTTGGAGCCGGCTGCGTCGTCCGACAAGGTAGTCGTGGTGGAGTCGTCATGATCGAGCGCCTCCTCCGACTTCTTGTTCAACACGATGATGCTGATGCGGCGGTTTTCCGGATCCATCGGGTCCGCCTTGTTCAGGTTCTGCGTCGACGCGAGACCGAGCACGCGCATCACCTTCGCTTCGTCCATGCCGCCGGCGATCAGCTCGCGGCGCGACGCATTGGCGCGGTCCGCGGACAGTTCCCAGTTGCTGTAACCCTTCTCGCCGCCCGCGTACTGCGCGGCGTCGGTGTGTCCCTGCACGATGATGCGGTTCGGCACGTCGTTCAGCGTGTGGCCGATCTCGCGCAGAATGTCGCGCATGTACGGCTCCACCTGGTCTTTCGCGGTCGCGAACATCGGCCGCTTCTGCGAGTCGACGATCTCGATGCGCAGGCCGGTCAGCGTCGAATCGATGCGGATCTGCTGCTTGAACTGGCGCAGCACCGGATTCGCTTCGATCGCGGCCATCAGCTTGACCTGCAGATCGTGCAGCCGGACCTGCTCGCGGCGTTCCAGCTCGCCTTGCGACTGGTTCATCGAATCGTCGTTACTGTGCGAAACGGTCCGCTGCGCACGGCTGTTCTGGCCGTCGGTGATACGTGTAATGCCCTGGGCGTCGGTCGAAATGTCGCGGCCGCCGCCCTTCAGAATGCTGGAGTCTTCCGCGCTGCGGTCGCCGCCCCACAACGTGACCTTCAACGGCTGGTTGAAGTAATCGGCGATCCCCTTCAACTGCACCGTGGACGCCGAACTCAGCAACCACATCAGCAGGAAGAACGCCATCATCGCGGTCATGAAGTCGGCATACGCGAGCTTCCACGCGCCGCCGTGATGGCCGGCCTTCTTCGGCGCTGCGCGCTTGACGACAATGGCGCGGTCTTTATCCTTGCTCATCGATTCGGTTCCCGGCGCCCTTTACTTGGCCTTGACGCGGCGCACGTGCTCTTCGAGTTCGGCGAACGACGGGCGCTCGGTCGAGAAGAGCACCTTGCGGCCGAATTCGACGGCGATTGCCGGGGCGTAACCGTTCAGGCTGGCCAGAATCGTCACCTTGATGCACTGGAACATCTTGGTCGACTCGGTCACGCGCTGTTCAGCGACGCTCGCGAGCGGCCCGATCAGCCCGTACGAGAGCAGAATCCCGAGGAAGGTGCCGACCAACGCCTGCGCGATCATCTCGCCAAGCACCGCGGGCGGCTTGTCGGCCGAGGCCATGGTGTGCACCACGCCCATCACCGCGGCCACGATCCCGAACGCCGGCATGGCGTCGCCGACCTTGTTCAGCGCGTGCGCGGGCGCCTCGCCTTCCTGGTGATGCGTTTCGATTTCCTCGTCCATCAGACTTTCGATCTCGAACGCATTCATGTTGCCGCCCACCATCAAGCGCAGGTAGTCGGTCAGGAATTCGATGATGTGATGGTCGGCGAGAATCTTCGGGTATTGCGTGAAGATCGGACTCTTCGACGGATCGTCGATGTCCGCTTCCAGCGTCAGCGTGCCTTCCTTGCGCGCCTTGGCGAGCAGGACGTAGAGGAGCGCCATCAACTCCATGTAGACGTCCTTGTTGTACTTCGCGCCCTTGAACAGGGTTGGAATGACACGCAGCGTCGCCTTGATCGTCTTCATTCCGTTGCCGAGAATGAACGCGCCGACGCCGGCACCGACGATCATCAGCACTTCAACAGGCTGCAGCAGCGCGCCAAGATGGCCGCCTTCCAGCGCGTAACCGCCGAAAACGGACAACAGCGTCACGAGAGTTCCCACGAAAATCAGCACTGCCGAGCCCTCACAAAGAAGCGACGGTGACCGTCGTTAATCTGGTTTACGGCAACGGAGCAGAAAACTTTGGTGGAAAAGCGGCTCGTCGCTCCGGTGTAAACCAGAGTCGGGTGCGCCAGACCCGGCAAGGGTCGGCGCGGGACGGGCGGACCGGAGGGTCCGCCGGATAGGGAAGCGGCCGGCGCGGGGTGCGTCGGCGTGCCGCGGGCGGCTGTGGCGGCCGGGGTGGCTGTGTTGGCCGCCCGTAGCCGCCACGACTCAGGCTTCGAGCGCGGCAAGGTTCTCGCGGGCGCGAGCGTCGGCGAATTTCTTGGCGTCGGCGAATTTCTTTGTCTTACCGGCCCGCGACGGCGGCTGGCACAGCCCGCAGACGAACGCATGCTGCGGATCGTGTGCGTGCGCGACAAAATGTCCCCCGCAACGGCAGCAGGCGGTCATTTGCAGCATGCCGGAATCGAAGAAGCGCACCAGCGTCCACGCCCGCGTGAGGCTGAGCACCGGCTCGTCGTCGTGCAACTGGACATGTTCCAGATACAGCCGGTAGCTTTTCACGATCGACTGGATCGTCTGGCAACCGCCGTGGCCGGCCATGAAACGGTAGATGTTGTAGAACAGCGAGGAGTGAAAGTTCGGCTGCCAGGTCATGAACCAGTCGGTCGAAAACGGCAACATGCCCTTGGGTGGCGACACCCCTTTCAATTCCTTGTACAGCTTGATGAGCCGGTCGCGCGACAGACTGGTTTCCGCTTCCAGCAATTGCAGGCGCGCGCCCAGTTCAATCAGTTCGATGGCCAGGGTGATTTCCCTGACTTCGAGCACCACACTTTTATAGGCCATCCGTGTGCCAATCTCCCGTCCTGATCGCGTGGTTTGACATGCGAGCTGCCATCAGCCGAGTTGCTCGACTGGCTGGCTAGCCATCAGGATCGCGGAATGCGCCTGAGCCACGGCGCTGGTTTTGCCTTTGTCCGCGAGCGCGGACAGCACGGCATGGTCGTCGAAACGGAAACGGCACAACACCTGATTGGACGCCGCCAGCTTCACGGTCTGCGCCAGAGACAAACTGGCGAGCACATCGGCTAACTGGTCCGAAATCCCCATGCGAAACATGCCCATCGGCTTGTCTTCGCGCAGCAATCGCTGCGCTAGCAGGAGATACGACAGGTTGACTTCTCTGATCTCATTGAGCATTTCGCTTGTCGCGCTCATGATTCCCCCGGGGTAAATCTGGCTGGTCAGGCCGTTACGGAAACGTTTGCTCGAACGCGCGCACCCCAACCGCACGAATCGGCTCGTTTCTGGTCTTGCGCACATTGTCTCGAAAGGGGCGGCGGACGAAAATCGGACAGACACCCAGCCTGTCTGACGGATTAATCCGTCATTCGTGTAGGAATAATTCCTACACAGGGCCGTGCGCGAGGGAGAGAGTTGGCGCGGTATGCGCGCAATTTGCGGTTTGCAATGCGCTTTGAATACTCGCCTGGAGACGGGTACGGACTGAATGGTGAGCCTTGAGCGACTCTGAATCCGCACCTTTGCAGCGGTGAAAAAGAATTATAAGACCATTTCACTTCAGCGCAACGCGTCCTTACGCAGGCGCGTAGGTATTGCGCTCCAGCCGTCAGGCGCGCGCCTTGCTGGAGGCTGCGCAGCGTTTCATTACGTGCCGCGACGATCGGCTGAATGCCCACGGTGAGCGTCCAGCCGACCTGTAACGCACCATGTTTCGCGCTGTAACAACATTAAGCGTTTGAAAAATAACTCGAATTCGCTCGGCCGATCCCGATAATGGACGCTAAGGGATTACCCGATGCAGGTTCGGAGCACCCCCGGGCGGCGGCTTACCGCGCCCAACCGTCCGACAGGCATTCGCGCTTCGCTCGACCCGAGCATTGCTGTGCGAAGCCGATATGAACAGGAGAAACGCATGCGAATCGCCCAAATTGCGCCGTTGTATGAAGCCGTCCCGCCGAAACTCTATGGCGGCACCGAACGCGTCGTGTCGTACCTGACCGAAGCGCTGGTCGACCTCGGTCACGATGTCACGCTGTTTGCGAGCGGCGACTCGGTCACGTCCGCGAACCTCGACGCCTGCTGGCCGCGCGCACTGCGTCTCGATCCGACGATCCGCGACGCGTTGGCTCCGCACGTGCTGATGATGGAAAAGGTCCGTAAGGTCGCGCACGAGTTCGACGTGCTGCACTTTCACCTCGACTACATGCCGTTCCCGCTGTTCACGACCATGGACACGCCGTTCGTGACCACGCTGCACGGCCGCCTCGACTTGCCGGAACTGCAACCGGTGTTCGACGCGTTCTCCAACGTACCGGTGGTGTCGATTTCCGATTCGCAGCGCCTGCCGTTGCCGCAAGCCAACTGGCTGAACACGATTTACCACGGCTTGCCGGATCAGTTGCTGACGCCGCAGGCGCACAAGAAGCCGGAATACCTGGCGTTCCTCGGCCGAATTTGCCCGGAGAAGCGCGTCGATACAGCTATCAAGATCGCTGCACAAAGCGGTTTGCCGCTGAAGATCGCCGCCAAGGTGGACAAGGTCGACCAGGAATACTTCAAACGCGAGATCGAGCCGCTGCTGTCGATGGCGCACGTGGAGTTCGTCGGCGAGATCAACGAGGCGCAGAAACCGGAGTTCCTGTCGGGCGCCAAGGCGCTGCTGTTCCCGATCGACTGGTCGGAGCCGTTCGGCCTCGTGATGATCGAGTCGATGGCCTGCGGCACGCCGGTGATCGCGTTCAACCGCGGTTCGGTGCCGGAAGTGATCGACCACGGCGTGACCGGCTATATCGTCGAGGACGTGCAAGGCGCGGTGGCCGCGCTGCAGCGTCTGGACGAGTTGTCGCGTACTGAGATTCGCGCGCAATTCGAACGCCGCTTTAGTTCGAAAACGATGGCGCAGAACTATGTGGATGGCTATTCGGCACTGATCGAAGCGACCCGCCGACCGATGCTGCGCCAGGTGGCGGTGGGCTGAGCGCCAGGTTGAATGAGGTGAATAGCGTGGGACAAGCGGCTTATGTCTCATGCTTTAGCGGCGTTTAAGCGTGGCCCCCGCCCGCTTACGCCGCTTTCCCATTTTCTGGTCAAATTGGCAGTCAATTCACCATGTGAATCGTTTGCGCGGTCGGGAAGTCAGAGTTATCCCACCTCTTTTGCAGAAAAAGCCGCCTCCCCGGGCGGCTTTTTAATGCCGGTATGGATACGCTCCCATACCGGATTCGTGTACGGCCAATAAGTCCGATTGCCGACTAACCTTCAGTTTGCTTTCGTCGGGCCGCAAATAGACTCACGCCGCGCCAATCAGAAAACGCTCGCGATTCTTGCCAGCAATCCACTTAGGCGGTTTGCCGCGGCCGCTCCACGTATTGCCCGATTTGGGATCCTGGTATTTCGCCGGCAACGGCGCCTTCTTGGGCGGGCGTCCGCGCCGTGCGGCGACCGCAAAGCCCAGGTCTTGCGCACTCAGACCGTATTCAGCGATCTTTTGGCGGATGTCGGCGACAACATTGTCGATTTCAGTACGGCGCGCTTCTTCTGCTTGCGCCTGCAATTTGGCGATCTGCGCCTTGAGATCTGCGTATTGTGACATTCCGGTTCTCCCCTTTTCTAGAACTCATTCGCTCGCAGACTAACTGCAATTATAAAAATTCGCAATGGCCAATAATACCGATTTAGGAAGATATCCTCTGATAATTATTAAGCTTCGATGAATTGTAAAACGCCATCTTTATCCGGTAATAATAGGTAAATCAGACTCCACTTTTGACAATTCTTGACACCCATTCTGGCTGTCCTTCCCTAGAATTGCGCGCTCAAACATCTAGCCGCGGCTTGTCTCATCTGTGCCGTGTAAAGCGCCATTCTTTTTAGGATTACCGACCATGCCGTTGTCAAAACGCCTAGCCGCCGAGCTCTTCGGCACCTTCTGGCTCGTGCTCGGAGGCTGCGGGAGCGCGGTGCTCGCCGCCAACTTCGCCGGCCCGGTTCATGGCCTCGGTATTGGCTTCGTGGGCGTGGCGTTCGCATTCGGGTTGACCGTGCTGACCATGGCTTATGCGATCGGCCACATTTCCGGCTGCCATCTGAATCCGGCGGTGAGCGTTGGTTTGACGGTCGCTGGGCGCTTTCCGGCGCGTGACTTGCCGTCGTATATCGTCGCGCAGGTGGTCGGCGCCGTGCTCGGCGCACTGGTGCTGTCGCTAATCGCGTCGGGCAAGCCCGGTTTCGACCTCGTGGCTAGCGGCTTTGCCAGCAATGGCTACGGCGAGCGCTCGCCGGGCCACTATTCGCTCGTGGCGGCGTTTATCTGCGAAGTGGTCATGACCGGCTTCTTCCTGTTCGTCATTCTCGGCGCAACGGACAAGCGCGCGCCGGCCGGCTTCGCACCGATCGCCATCGGCCTCTGTCTGACGCTGATCCATCTGATCTCGATTCCGGTCACCAACACGTCGGTCAATCCGGCACGCTCGACCGGGCCGGCACTGTTCGTCGGCGGGGCGGCAATGGATCAGCTTTGGCTGTTCTGGGTGGCGCCGATCCTCGGCGCGGTGATCGCGGGCGTGCTGTATCCGGTCATCGCCGAAAACCGGCGCGGCAATTCGACGACGCTGGCGGTCGACTGATAGGTAGATGCGGTTGAGCGAGCAGGTTGAGCGGGCGCCTCGGTGCCCATTTCGTTTTTTAGCGTTTCGGTTCGCTTCGTTGCGGTTTCAACCCTGTGTGCCGAACGATATTCGTCGAAGGCCGCGCTGAAAGTCCGCTGCTAGAATCGTGCGACTTCCCAAGCTCGCACAGGTACGACCGATGAACCGTTTCCGCGGATTCCTGCATGGCATCGCACTCTTGATCGGCGGTTTGTGCGCCGCCGCGCTAGCGCTACCCAATGCGCATGCAGCCGACGGCCAAACCGAAACGCTCGTGTTCGTGCGGCACGGCGAGAAACCTGCAGCGGGCTACGGGCAACTCAATTGCCAGGGGTTGAATCGGGCGCTGGCTTTGCCGGCAGTGATCGCAGCCAAGTTCGGCAAACCGGACGCGATCTACGCGCCCGATCCCGGCCAGCAGAAAGACGACAGCGGCCACCCTTACTACTACATCCGGCCGCTCGCCACGATCGAGCCGACCGCCATTCAATTCCAGATGCCCGTACAAACGCCGTATGGGTTTGCACAGATCGACCAGTTGAGTACCGCGCTCGTGAATCCCGACAATCGCGGCAAGCTGATCGTCGTCGCCTGGGAGCACAAGCTGATCGTTAAGCTGTTGCGGCAAATGTTGAGCACGCATGGCGGCAATCCCGCCGATGTCCCGAACTGGAAGAGCGACGACTTCGACAGTATTTACATTGTTCGCCTCAACTGGCAGAACGGCGTTGCCCAGGCGAGCTTCAAGCATGACCGCCAGGGGCTTGATGGGCGTTCTACCGATTGCCCGTGTGCGGCGTTGCCCGGCGCGCCGTCGGCGGCGGCATCGGCGGCTTCCACGAACGCGGCGGATTAATTCGGTAATACAGATGTAAGTCGCGATTACGGGCTCGGCGGCCAGGTTTCTGGCCAATCTTTGCGCCGACGTGATTCTTCATTCGTCGACGTGCTGAAATCGCTTATGGAACAGGTAGTTGACTGAAGCGATCATGCAGCGAGGTGGGTTGTAGACCAAGCTTCAGTGAGCTTTCAACCCTGTGAAGATGCTTGCAGTCCGTAACATCTCGTCGCAGTCACCGCGTGCCGGCATGCGTACATTGGTCCTGTGCGACAAACACTCGTCGCCTCACAGGAGAACAACATGAAACGCATCGTCACTCACTTGCTGGTTGCCGCCGGACTCGCGGTCGGCGTATGCGGTGTCGCGCAAGCGCATGCGGATCTGAACATCGGCCTGTCGCTCGGCGCACCGGTTTATGCGCAGCCCGCTCCGGTCTACGCAGCGCCGCAACCGGTCTACTACCGCAATGGCGGATGGGACCATCGCTATGATCGCGGCGATTACTATCGCCATGACCACCGGTATGAGCGTGGCTGGGATCACAACGACCGACGCGGGGGCCATGACGATCGCGGCGGTTACCGCGGTGGATGGCACGGCTGATGGTTCGGCGCGGTAACGCGCCCTACGATGCCGCTGAATCACTGAGCGCGTGCTGCACGGGGTTTTCAAACGGCTCGCGTCCGAAACCGGCCCGCTTCCATGAAACTGGAACCGGGCCGGTTTCATTTCAGCTCACGACATCAACTCGTCGTTGAGCGAGAAAAGCTTGCGCAGATGGTGCGCAACGCCCGCCTCGAAATTGTTGCCGATACGCGGCACGTTCGGCAGGCGCGTGATGAGATCCGGATTGGCGTTGTTCATCATGAACGGATGGCCCGCCGTCTCCAGCAGGTCGATGTCGTTCATGTTGTCGCCGAACGCCACGCACTGCGCGGCATTGACGCCGAGGCGCCCGAGCACGATCTGCAACGCACGTCCCTTCGATACGTTCGACGTCATCACCTCCAGGCAGTCCGGCAGCGAATACGTGACGTACAACGCGTCGCCGAATTCGCGCGCGAGGTTCGTTGCGACTTGCGCGAGATCGGCGGGGTCGCCGATATAGAGAACCTTCGCGATGTCAGCGCCGTCGTGTTTCGGCAGATCGGTCACCTCGTAGGTGAAGCCGGAATCCTGATGGAATTTCAACAGATCCGGCGCATCGCGATCGATCAACCACGCCTGATCGGCGAACAGGTTGACGATGACGCGGCCATGCTCGCCGACGATTTCCGGCTGCACGAGGCGCTGCACGATTGCCGGCGGCAGGTCGTCGGCGTGGATCACCGTGTTGTCCGGCGCATGAATGCGCGCGCCGTTCGACGTAATCAGATACGGGCTGATGCCCAGCACGTCGCGAATACCCGCGACGTCGCAATAGTGACGGCCCGTTGCAATCACGAAGTGCAGCCCGTCGCTTTCCAGCTTGCGCACGGTGGCGACCGTGAACGGGTCCACCTGATGATCCGCGTTGAGCAGAGTGCCGTCGAGATCCGTGGCAATGACTTTGTACATGGTGTGAGCAACCGGGCAGCGTCGAAGCGCGTATTTTACCGTTGCCTGACGAAGTCGCGGCTTTGGTCTTCACGGCCGGCGGCCAAAGTTAGCAGGCGCATTCTGCCGCGCAAACGTAGCCGGCGCGTTCAGCTTGTAGACTCACCTGGCGAGCTTAAGCCAGCGGGCTTAGCCGGCGAACTCAGCGGGCGAGTTTAACCGGCGCGCTTAACCGGCGAATTCAACGGGCAATGCGCTGGGCTTCGCGCTGCGCCAGTTGCAAGCCACCATGCGCTGAGTCGGCCAACGGTTCGCGCAACCTTGCCTGGTAAGCCTGCGGCACATGCTCGCGCAGAGGTGCGCCAAGGCCACCGCACAAGGCAACCGGCAGGCTCGCCGAGGAATCCAGCGCAGCGATCATCTTGCCCACTTCAACACCCGCCTCATCGAGCAGACGCGCCGCAAACGGATGCGTGCGATGCGCGATGACAATCGGCGCGAGTCTCGCATAAGCGGTCTGATTGGCCTCGCAAAGCCAGACGACCAGGCTGTCGCGGTCATGCGCGCCGGTGTGGGCAAGCAGCGCCTGCGCGAGATCGTCGCGGGGTGCGCGCCCGTCGAGCGATTGCTGCGCATGCACGATGGCGCGCAGGCCGAGCCACGCACCGCTCGCCTCGTCGCCCGACGGATAGCCGAAGCCACCGATGATGCGGCATTCGCCGTCGCTGTGGAGCGCAGCCGCCACGCTGCCGGTGCCCAGCGCGACGATCACGCCATGCGCGCCGCCGTGCGCGCCGAGTAACGTGGTGTAGGCGTCGCTTTCTACCGCGAGCCCCGCCACAGCGGGCGCCTGCGCGCGAAACGCGGCGAGCCATTCGCGATTGTTGACCCCTGCCAAACCACAGCCCAGCACGCAGCGCGACCAGTCGAGCGCGATCCCGGCGCTCGCGAATGCGTCACCGCAACCGGCCGCGATAGATTGCCACGCGCGCTCGACGCCCAGCCCCAAACCCGACGGCCCGCTTGCCGCCTGCGCCAGTTCGCGGCCCTGCGCGTCGCCGAGCACCACACGCGTGCCGCTACCGCCGCCGTCAACGCCGATCAGAAAGAGGTCTTGGTTCATCGAATTAAAAGAGTTCAGAAGGTGAATAACGCGTAGCGTGGCAGGTCCGATTCAATCCCGCAATCGGCCGAATGGCCAGCTTGCGCCGCATGCGGCTTCGGCTATGCTGGCGGGCGACATGACAACGCAGGAGCACGACCGTGACACAGCGATGCAACTGGGCGTCGAGCGAATCGCTCGCACACTATCACGACACCGAATGGGGCGTGCCCTCGCGCGACGACCAGCATCTGTTCGAGATGCTGGTGCTGGAAGGCGCGCAGGCGGGCTTGTCGTGGTCGACGATTCTCAATAAACGGACCGGCTACCGCCGCGCTTTCGTCGATTTCGATATCGACAAGGTTGCCCGCTTTACGCCGAAACACGTGGAGGCGCTGGTCACGGACGAAAGCATCGTGCGCCATCGCGGCAAGATCGAAGCGGCGATCACCAATGCGCGCGCCGTGCAGCAGATTCAGAGCGAGCACGGCTCGCTGGCGAACTTCGTATGGTCGTTCGTGGATCAGACGCCCATCCAGAACGATTGGGCTTCGTATAAGCAGGCGCCGGCGTCGACTGAAGTTTCGGACGCGCTCAGCAAGGCACTCAAACGCTACGGCTGCAAGTTTGTCGGATCGACCATCTGCTATGCGTTCATGCAGGCGGTCGGCATGGTGAACGACCACGAGACGGGTTGCATGTGCCGCGCGCAATGCGCGGCGCTTGGCAAGAAGGGACGCAACCGCAAGGCAAGTTGAAGCGGCCCACGCGCCAAACCCGCGAATTGAGGGTCTTTCGTCACGCTAGTCGGGGCTTCGTTAATCGGTGCGCGCCTGATACTGATCGTCATGCGCACTAACAACGAATAACCGCTGCGGAACGCGTGGGAGACCAACCATGAAAACGCTTAGCTTCCTGACGCATCAGGATATTTTCGACCAGGCCGTGAGTCATCTGCTCGGCCAGAAGCGCGCGGCGCTGTTGCCGCGCGGCGGTGGCGCCTACCGCGGTTATTGCGGCGGCTGTCCGGTCGGCAGCTTCATCAAGCCGCTCGACTACATGAGCGCGATGGAAGGCATTCCCGTGCGCTACATCGGCAAAACGCCCGTGCAGGTGCCCGCTTACATGGACGTGGGCGTATCGGCGCTGAAGAAGGCGCTGCTGCGCGCGCGCCTCAATGTCTACGATCCAACCACCATCGACCTGCTCAGTTGCCTGCAGAACGTCCACGACGTGTTCGGCACCTGGGAATGGCACGAGCGATTGAGCTCGATCGCCGTCCAATTCAGCCTGTCAGCCGAGCGACTGAAAAGCGCCGCTTAATCCCCCAAAACGACTGCCCTCAAAAGGCTTTCAAAAGCCCCAAAAGCAAAACGGCGATGTGGCTTCTTTCGAAGCTCACACCGCCGTTCGGCCGTGCTAAAAAAGCGTGCTTAGTGCAGCTTTTTCGGCAGCATCTGGCTGCGCAGGCGCTTGTGCAGGCGCTTCACAGCAGCAGCCTTCTTGCGCTTACGTGCCGTAGTCGGCTTTTCGTACGATTGGCGCTCACGCAGTTCAGCGATCAGGCCATTCTTTTCGATTGCGCGACGAAAGCGGCGAATCGCCACTTCGAACGGCTCGTTTTCCTTCAGAAGAATCGTCGTCATGTAATTCCTAAATCAATCACTTGATACGGGTTAATTTGCGTGGCGGGAAACCGCTCACGCGCCGGCCCTCCGGTCGTTTCGATTCATGGCCAGTAACAGGCAAACGCGGGCAGAACCCGGCCAAACCACGAATGAAACGAGAGGCAAAGCGGCCACGGAGGCCGGAAAAGAGAGGTGGGGAGTTCACCGCCGAACGCGGACAGACGTTAATGCAAAAAGCCGCGTCTGTTGCCGTTTCGCCAACCTTTCATCAACGAAAAACATTGACGGAACAGGCAAAGATCTCAATTCACTCCCGATGATATCAGGAAACTCTCCATCCTACCAGGGGTTTAGCGATTGCGCCAGGCCATCCGAGCGTCACGCACTCGCCTCGTCCAGCTCGCGAATATCGGCGCCAGTGAGCATCAGGTGGACGGCCGCCACGAGGCTTTTC
The DNA here is from genome assembly GCF_902833695.1 of Paraburkholderia sp. BCC1876. NCBI lineage: Bacteria > Pseudomonadati > Pseudomonadota > Betaproteobacteria > Burkholderiales > Burkholderiaceae > Paraburkholderia > Paraburkholderia sp. BCC1876. The sequence continues at coordinate 149,556 of NZ_CADFGI010000004.1, forward strand.
AGCTGCTCGACCGAGGTCGCGCTAGCAATCGGCGCCGTCACGCTGGGCCGCGCGATCAACCAAGCTAGGGCGACGGTGGCCGGCGTACTGCCATGCTGGTCGGCGACCCGGTCGAGCGCGCCGAGAATCCGCAAGCCGCGTTCGTTCAGATACTTTTCGACGCGGCCGCCGCGCACCTTGTTCGCCAGATCCGTCGTCGATCGATATTTACCGGACAGAAAGCCGCTCGCCAGGCTGTAGTACACGACCACCCCGAGCTGATTGGCCAATGCGACCGGTTCGATGTCGCGTTCATACGCGGCGCGATCATACAGGTTGTACTCCGGCTGCAGCAGCTGATATTCGGGCAGTCCGTGCTGACGGGACACCGCCAGCGCCGCCTCGATCCGCGCGCCGCCATAGTTCGACGCGCCGATCACCCGCACCTTGCCGGCCTCGATCAGCCTCTGATAAGCACCGAGCGTTTCGGCGAGCGGTGTGGCCGTGTCGTCGTCGTGGGAAAAATAGATGTCGATGTAATCCGTTTGCAGGCGTCGCAGCGAATCTTCGACCGCTGCCTGAATGTTGGCCGCCGACAACCCCAGACGCTGCGGATGCTTAGAGACCTTGGTCGCCAGCACGATCCGGTCGCGCTTGCCGCTCTGCCGGAACCACTTGCCGATGATGGTCTCCGACTCGCCGCCCCGGTTGCCCGGCACCCACGCGGAGTAGACGTCGGCGGTATCGATGAAGTCGAGACCGGCGTCGACGAACGCATCCAGAATGGAAAACGAGGTCGCTTCATCCGCGGTCCAGCCGAAAACATTGCCGCCAAACATGAGCGGCGCGACCTGCAATTCGGATCTTCCAACCTTGCGTTTCTGCATGATTTCTCCCGAGTTTGTTACAAGAAAAAACGAGAATACGCCCTCTTTTCAATACCTGCAGTGAGCGCGCCGAGCAAGGCTGCAAGCGCCTCCCAGCGGTTTCGCACGGTGTCGCGCCGGTAAAACAATTGGGAAGACTTCGAACAAATTGCCTCAAGTTTTTTTTTAACGCGCCGTCAACCTTCACTGAGGCGGCCAGCAATGAACGAGTGCTTCCGCCGATGCCAACGTGGCGTATTGGGCTCAAGGCTTATTTAGGAGATTTTCATGCTCGGAATCAATAGCAACATCAACTCGCTGGTTGCACAGCAAAACCTTAATGGCTCGCAAAGCGCCCTCTCGCAAGCCATCACGCGTTTGTCGTCGGGTAAGCGGATCAACAGCGCGGCCGACGATGCAGCAGGTCTGGCGATCTCGACGCGTATGCAAACGCAGATCAACGGTCTGAATCAAGGCGTGTCGAACGCCAACGACGGCGTGTCGATGATTCAAACCGCGTCGAGCGCACTGTCATCGCTGACCGCCAGCCTGCAACGTATTCGCCAGTTGGCCGTGCAAGCGTCGACCGGCACGCTGTCGTCGAGCGACCAGGCAGCACTGCAACAGGAAGTTTCGGCACAGATCCAGGAAGTGAACCGTATCGCGTCGCAAACGACGTACAACGGCACGAACATTCTGGACGGCTCGGCGGGTAGCGTGACGTTCCAGGTCGGCGCGAACGTCGGTCAGACGATCAGCCTGAACCTGAGCCAGTCGATGTCGGCAGCGAAGATCGGCGGCGGCCTGGTGCAAACCGGTCAAACGGTCGGCACGGTTGCGATCAGCACGGATTCGACCGGTACGTACACCAGCACGGGCGCAACGATCACCTCGGTGAACGTTCTGTCGGACGGCAAGGGTGGTTACACGTTCACGGACCAGAACAACCAGGCGATCTCGTCGGGCGCGGTTTCCAACATTTTCTCGGCAGGCACTGCCGCGGGTACGGGCACGGCGGTCACCAACCTGACGCTGAACACCACGCTGGCGACGGCAATGGGTGCAACGGCTTCGGGCGTGGCAACGGCATCGGTTGCGCAGATCAACGCGATCAACAACCCGCCGACGGTTTCGGGCCTGAACATCGGCACGGTGACCGGCGCGAACGAAGCGATGGTCTCCATCGACAACGCTCTGCAAACGGTCAACAACCTGCAAGCATCGCTGGGCGCCGCGCAAAACCGCTTCACGGCAATCGCCACGTCGCAGCAAGCTGAGTCGACCGACCTGTCGTCGGCACAGTCGCAAATCACGGACGCCAACTTCGCGCAAGAAACGGCGAACCTGAGCAAGGCGCAAGTGCTGCAACAAGCTGGTATCTCGGTGTTGGCGCAAGCTAACTCGAACCCGCAGCAAGTTCTGAAGCTCCTGCAATAAGAGCTGACGTAATACCGGCTGCGCGCCGCGCTATCAGGAGACGGCGCGCAGTCGGGTTTCAAGCAACGGGAGGCTCGCCTCCCGATGTGCATTTGCAACACCCGATGCTGTAGCATCCCGCACTACCCAATTTCAGATTCCTAGACGCCTGGAGCCTCTGCATGTCCTCGATCTCAACCACGTCTTCTACAGCGAGCGCTAACGCTGCGCTGCAGTCGGCCGCTCAGTCGATCATCAGCGGCTCGACAGGCAATTCGTCGATGGACGTGTCGACGCTCGTCACGGCACTCGTGAACGCCAAGACCGCGGGACAAGCCGCGGCGTTGACGGCGCAACAAACCAGCGACAACACCAAACTCTCCGCGTACGGCGCACTGAGCGCCGCGTTGAGCGCACTCCAATCCGGCATCGCCGGGCTGGCGAGCGGTTCGACGTTGTCCACGTTCACCGCCACCGCCAGCGGCACCGGCCTGACCGCTACGGCCGGCAAGGGCGCCGTGGCCGGCAGCTATACGGTTGCCGTGCAACAGATCGCCGGTTCGCAGGCGTTGTCGTCGGCGGCGTTCGGCGCGACCACGCAACTCGGCACGGGCACGTTGACGATCGGGCTCGGCAGCCAGACGGTGAACGTCAACATCGACAGCACCAACAACACGCTGTCCGGCATTGCGGCCGCGATCAACGGCGCCAGCGGCAACCCCGGCGTGACGGCTACCGTCGTGACCGGCACGGACGGCGCTCACCTCGTGCTGCGCTCGGCGAACAGCGGCGCGGCCAACGTGATCAACGTGACGACCAACGTCACGAGCGACAACGGGCTGTCGAGCCTCGGCGTGACGTCGACGGCCAGCACGACGGGCGGTCAGTCGACCATTACCTCGGCGAATACGAGCAGCGCCTGGTCGCAAAGCACCTTCGCGCAGGACGCGGAGTTCTCGATCAACGGCATCGCCGCGACCAGCGCAAGCAACTCGGTAACGAGCGCCATTTCGGGCGTCACGCTGAATCTGTCGGCGGCGGCCGTCAGCACGTCGCAGACGCTGAACGTTACGCCGGACACGACGGCGGAAAGCAGCGCGATCAACAACTTCGTGAGCCTGTACAACACCGTCGTCACGACGATGGCCACGCTCACCTCGTATAACTCGTCGTCATCGTCGCAAGGCCCGCTGCTGGGCGACTCGACGCTGCTGACAATCCAGAACGCACTGGCCTCGGTGGTCGGCGGCGCGGTCGGCTCGGGCAGCACCGGCACGACGCTGGCGTCGATCGGCATCACGCTGAAAGACGATCCGGCGGACGGCACCCTGGTGGTCGACAGCCCGACACTGACCACCGCGCTGACGGCCAACCCGGCAACGGTCGCCTCGCTGTTCAACTCGACCACCGGCATTGCCGCGCAGTTGAACAACGACATCACGACGTTCACGCAGACCGGCGGCATCATCGACACCCAGAACACCGGGCTGAACACCGATCTGAAGAGCGTCGCCTCGCAGCAAAGCGCGCTCGCCGACTACACGGCGCAGTTGACGAGCCAGTATCAGGCGCAGTTCACGGCGCTGAACACGTTAATGGCGAGTGCAAACAGCAACTCGCAATACCTGACCGCCCTGTTCGGTGGCGCCAACAGCGCCGGTGCGCTGGCCACCGCCAACAGCCAGTAACGGTCGGGCAGAAAGGACGCGCACACCATGAACCAGACGGAATTGGTCGACCGCCTGCTGTCGATGACACAGGAAATCACCCAGGCGGCGTCGCTGGCCGACTGGCCGGAAGCGGCCCGCCTGATCGAAGCTCGCTCGCCGCTGCTGATGTCGCTGGTGGCGGAGCAGGAACCGGCCGCGCTGCAGAAGATCCGCCAGATCCAGACCATGGACGCGGCGCTGCTCGTGGAAGCCGAAACGACGCAAAACGAACTGCATATCGAGTTCGAAGCGGCAATGGGACGCGCCAAGGCAGCCGGCGAGTACCAGCGCATGGCGCGCATGTAAGCCGACTTACCGCGGAACCTGAGAGCCGTCGTTCTGCCGCGAGGCAAGCGGACGCCGGCACCGGGTCCCCGCCTACAACCCGACAATAAGAACTACGCGTCGAAGTGAGACGCGCTCGTTCCCTCAGCCCGCCTTGTGCGGGCTTTTTTCTTGTATCCGGCGCCCGCGCCCGCCCGTCCATACGCTAAACAGGCGGCGTTTTTACCGTCATCTCCGCGCATCGGAAACCCCGTCCCCGTCGCACAATTTCCTTCATAGACCATTCCGCGCTGAGACCATGACGCACCTGTACGAGCAGCCGACCGCCGAACCCTTGACGCCCGACCAGCAACTCGAGCAAGACATCGCGCTCGTCTTGCAGACAGCGCTCGAGCACCATCACAAGGCCGAATTCGACGACGCCGAAGCGCTCTATCGGGCGATCCTCGACGCGAAGCCGCTTCACGCGGATGCGCTTTACGATCTGGGCGTGCTGCTGGTGCAAACCAGCCGCCCCAAAGACGCCTTGAGCCACCTCGAGTTGGCGCTGGGTCAGCAACCGCACAACGGCCAATACTGGACGGCTTATATCGGCGCGTTGATCGACGCCGGCGAATCCGCCGCCGCGTGGCTCGCACTGGAGATGGGGCAGAAACAAGGCTTGAAGGGCCCTGCCGTGGATGGCCTGATCGTGCGGCTGGCAAGCCCGGGCTCGGTGATTCCCACGTATGCCGTGAACGAGCCGAGCCCCGCACTGGACACCGACGCTGTGGCCGACACGCAAGGCGACACCGGCAAGCCGGCCGCCGCGCCGGTCAAGTCCACGATTGCCTCGGGCCGGCGCGTCAGCCAGCAGGAAACCAACCGGTACACCTCGTTGTACAACCGCGGCCAGATCGCCGAGGCGCTCAAACTGGCCCGCTCGCTGACCCAGCGTTTTCCGGCTGACGGCATAGCGTGGCGCTGGCTCGGCATCGCGCTGCACCGTCTGGGCCGCTACGACGAAGCACTCGAACCGCTGAGGAAAGCGGAAGAACTGATCCCGGAAGAACTCGAAAGCCGCACCGTCCTGGCGGACACGCTGCGCCTGAAAGGCCTGCACAAAGACTGCGAAACCGTCTGTCGCGCGATTCTCGCGATCAACCCGGGATATGCCGAAGCACAGCGTATCTTCGGCATGTCGCTGGTGCATCAGGGCCGTGTGGCCGAGGGCCTCGCCGCGGCACGGCGCGCCATCGAACTGGCGCCGGACAGCTCCACCGCGCGCAGCACGCTCGGTGTGTTGCAGCTCGATCTCGGGCTGGTGGGCGACGCCGAGGAAAGCTTCCGTATGGCGTTGGAGAAAGACCCGAAGGACGCGATCGCGGGCGACAACTATCTGTTCGCGCTCAATCACAATCCGGACATCGATCCGGACGTGCTGTTCGCGGAGCATCTCAAGTTCGCGCAACGTCACGAAGCGCCGGTGCTGTCGCAATGGCCGCGTCACGTGAACAAGCGGGCGCCGGAGCGCAAGCTGAAGATCGGCCTCGTGTCGGGCGATCTGTTCCGCCACGCGGTAGCGTCCTACCTGCTGCCGATCATGGAGCATTTGGCCCAGGATCCGACGCTGTCTCTGCATGTGTACAGCAACCACATCCTCGAAGACGATTACACGCGCAAGATGCGTCAGTGCGCGGCCGAATGGCATCAGGTCACCGGCATGCCGGACGTTCAGCTCGCCAACAAGATCCGCGACGAACGTATCGACGTTCTGTTCGATCTGTCCGGCCATACGGGCCGTAACCGGCTCCTGACGTTCGCGCGCAAGCCCGCGCCGATTCAGGTGAGCTGGATGGGCTACCCGGCGACCACCGGCCTGAGCGCCATGGACTATTACCTCGCGGACCGGTTCGCTTTGCCGTTCGGTCCGATGGAGCGCCAGTTCTCCGAAAAAGTCGTGCAGATTCCCGCCAGCGCCGCTTTCCTGCCGGAAGAAAGCGCGCCGCCGGTCAATCTGCTGCCCGCCATGCACCAGGGCTATATCACCTTCGGCAGCTTCAACCGGCTCAATAAACTGCGCCGCGACGTGATCGCGCTGTGGGCTGAATTGCTGCATGCCGTGCCGTCTTCACGCATGCAACTGGGCGCCAGCTCGACCGACGAGGACCGCCAACTCCTGACCGGCTGGTTCGCGAGCGAAGGCATTACGAGCGATCGGCTGACCTTCCAGCCGCGTTCGAGCATCCCGGTCTACCTGCAGCAGCATTTCCACGTCGACATCTGCCTGGATACGTACCCCTACACGGGTTCCACCACGGTGCTGAACTCGCTGTGGATGGGCGTGCCGACGCTCACCATCGCCGGCAATACGCTGCCGGCCCGCGCGGCAATGGGCTGGCTGTCGCAAGTCGGGCTCGAACAGTTCGTGGCCGCCGACAAAGCCGAATTCGTCACAAAGGGCATCGCGCTGGCTGCGGACATTCCCGCGCTGGCGGCCATCCGCAACGGTTTGCGCGCGCGCTGCCTGGCGTCGCCCGCGTTTCACACCAATGTGGTCGCGGCCGGCGTCTCGCGCGCCGTGCGGACCATGTGGGAACGCTGGTGCGCCGGCGAACCCGCCGCCGCGTTCGAAGTACTCGCGCAGGAACTGGACGGCGTCGCCGTCGAGACTTCCGCGCCGTCGCAGACAGGGGAATCGAAATGAATGCAGCCTTGCCGCTGAAGGCGTTCGAGCAGCCAATCGACGAGCGTATTTATGTCACGCAGCCGCACCTCGCGCCGCTCGACGAATTCATTCCCTATCTGCAGCAGATCTGGGACAGCAAGATATTGACCAACGGCGGTCCGTTTCACCAGCAGTTCGAAGCGGCGCTTTGCGAGTATCTCGGCGTGAAGCATCTCGCGCTCTTTACCAACGGCACGCTCGCGCTGCTCACCGCGTTGCAGGCGCTGCGCGTGACCGGTGAAGTGATCACGACGCCCTATTCGTTCGTCGCCACCGCCCACTCGCTGGTGTGGAACGGCATCAAGCCGGTGTTCGTCGACATCGATCCGGATACGCTGAATCTCGACCCGGCCAAGATCGAGGCGGCCATCACGCCGCAAACCACCGCGATCATGCCCGTGCATTGCTACGGCAAGCCCTGCAATGTCGACGCCATCCAGAAAATCGCCGACAACTACAACCTGAAGGTGATCTACGACGCGGCCCACGCATTCGGCGTGCAAACCGATAGCGGCAGCGTGTTGCAACATGGCGACCTCGCGGTGCTCAGTTTTCACGCCACCAAAGTCTTCAACACGTTCGAAGGCGGCGCGATCATCTGTCAGGACGCGAAGACCAAACAGCGCATCGATCATCTGAAGAACTTCGGTTTCGTGGATGAAGTGACGGTGGTGGCCTCGGGCATCAACGGCAAGATGAGCGAGATCAACGCGGCGTTCGGCTTGCTGCAACTCAAGCATATCGACGAGGCGCTGGCGCGCCGCGCGCAGATCGACGCGCTCTACCGCGAACGGCTGCGCGACATTCCGGGCATTCGCTGCCTGCCGAAGACCGGCGAAAAGGTCGCGAACCACTCCTACTTCCCGATCCTCGTCGAACCCGACTATCCGATCAGCCGCGACGCGCTGTATCAGAAGATGCGCGACCACGAGATCTACGCACGGCGATATTTCTATCCCCTGATTTCGGAATTCCCGATCTATCGTGGACTACCGTCGGCGCGTCGTGAAAACCTGCCGGTCGCGCACGGGGTCTCGCAGCAAGTGCTGTGTCTGCCGATTTTCCCGGGCCTGACGGACGACATGCTCGAACGGATCGTCGGTCTGATCGCCGGCTGACAAAGCATGAAGCTCGCGATCATGCAGCCCTATCTGTTTCCGTACATAGGGTATTTTCAGCTCGCGGCGGCCAGCGATCGATTCGTCTTCTACGACGACGTGAATTTCATCAAGAACGGTTGGATCAACCGTAACCGGATTGCGCTCGGCGACGAGATCCGCTATCTGACCGTGCCGCTTTCCGGCGCGAGTCCGAGCCTGAAAATCAACGAGGTGGCGGTGCAACCGCCGGGCGTCTGGCTGCGCAAGACGCTCGAACAGGTTCGCCACGCGTACGCGAGAGCGCCCTACTACGCGCCGGTCAGCGACCTGATTGTGCGAATCCTGTCGGCGCCGGCACACGATATCGGCGAGCTGGCGGCGCGCAGTGTCACGGCCATCTGCGACTACGTGGGTATCCGTACGGAGTTCGTGCCGTCGTCGACGATTTACGCGAACGCACAACTGAAAAGCGTAGAGCGCGTGCTCGACATTTGCCGCGCCGAACACGCGACCGCCTATGTGAATCTGCCCGGCGGCCGTGCGCTCTACAGTGCGGACACGTTCACGGCGGCCGGCATCGAACTGGCGTTCATCGAGCCGGACTTGCGAAGCTATCCGCAGGGCGGCACACCGTTCATTCCCGCGCTGTCCATTCTCGACGTGCTGATGTTCAACGGCCCGTCTCAGGTCAAGGACATGCTGTGCGCGCGGGAGGCCGCATGAGCGGCCAGGCGGAGGACCGCCCGGCGATCGGCGGGTATCTGCAGTTCGAGCTGCGCTATGACGGGGCCGAATTACACGCGGACGCGTTGCGCTATCAATCATCGCGTGCGGCCTTGCTTGCTTTGCTGCAAGTGCAGCGCCCCGCCGCGGTGTGGCTGCCCTGGTATATCTGCGACAGCGCGATCGAGCCGCTGCATGCCGCCGGCGTCGCGATCAAGCGCTATTCGATCGACCGCGATTTTTACGTGCAAGCCGCGGACGTCGCCGCCGACGAGTGGCTGCTCTATGTGAATTACTTCGGACTCTGCGATTCGCAGGTGGACGATGTGCTGCGCCGCTTCCCCCCCGAACGGGTGCTGATCGACAACGCGCAAGCCTTGTTCGCCATGCCGCGCGACTGTCTCGCCAACCTGTACTCGCCGCGAAAATTCGTCGGTGTGCCGGATGGGGGTTATCTGATCGGGCGCGCCGCGCTCAGCGAGCCCACGCAGATCGATACGGGATCGCTGGATCGCAGTGCGCACCTTCTGAAGCGCCTCGCCTTCGACGCCGAAACCGGCTACGCGGATTACGCCGCAGCGGAACAGAGCTTGAGCGGGCAGGAACCGCAACGCATGTCGGCGCTCACGCGGCACATGCTGAGCGGCATCGACTATGAATCGGTGCAGCGCCGGCGCCGCGCCAACTATGACCTGCTGCACAGCCGGTTGCGCGCGTACAACCCGTCCGCGCTGGCGCGTCATCCGGACTCTGTGCCGCTGTGCTATCCGTTGTTCCGCGCGCCCGACGGGTTGCGCGAAACGCTATTCGGCGAACGCATCTACACGCCGGGCTACTGGCCGGAAGTCGCCACAAACGACAGCGCGCCGCCCCTCGAGCGCGAGTTGGCGAAGCGCACGCTGTTCATACCGTGCGATCAGCGTCTCGCTCCCGATCAGATCGAACAGATGGCCGGGTTTCTGGCCGCGAAGCTGGCGGAGCGCGACTCGCCAGGCGAACGGACCCGGCCCGCACACGCGTGAAAGCGTGCGCCGACGTACCTGTGCATTGCAGGTATATCCATTGGATGTTGAAGACATGACGAAGAAAGTGAAAGTGCTGGTGTTTCCCTGTGGCTCGGAGAACGCCGGCGAGATCCATCAGGCACTGCGCTACTCGCTGCACGTTGAACTGATCGGCGCCTCCAGCGTGGACGACTTTGGACAGTTTCGCTTCGCACGATACGTGGGCGGCCTGCCCAAAATTACCGACGACAATTTCGACGCTGAATTCGCCGCCTTGCTGGCAGCGTGCGAAATCGACATGGTGTTCGCCACGCACGACACCGTGCTCGATTACCTGTCGAAGCACGCCGCAGACATGGGTGTTTTCCTGGTCAACGGCGATCGACATGCCGCCACCGTCGCCCGTAGAAAGAGCGCGACCTACGAGCTGTTCTCGGACACCGCGTGGGTGCCGGCGGTTTTTCGCAGCGTGGAAGAAGTCACCGCGTGGCCCGCCATCGTCAAGCCGGATCTCGGACAAGGCGGCCAGGGCGTCACGCTGGTTCGCACTGAAGAGCACGCGCGCGACGTGCTGCGCAATACGGCGGAACCGATCCTCGTTGAATATCTGCCCGGCGAGGAAATCACCGTCGACTGTTTCACCGACCGGAAGCGTCGGCTGCTCTGGACCGGCCCGCGAACGCGCGAGCGTGTCAGGGCGGGGATTACGATGCGCTCGCGGTTGTTGCCGCCGAGCCCGGAAATCGACGCCATTGCCCGCACCATCAACGAACGGCTGACTCTGCGCGGCCCGTGGTTTTTCCAGCTCAAAGCCGACCGCAACGGCAAGTGGAAACTGCTCGAAATTTCATGCCGGGTCGCGGGAACCATGGTGGCGCAGCGCGCCCGCGGCATCAACCTGCCGCTGATGGCGGTGCAGGACTTCATGGGGCGCGACCTGACGACGCTCGACAACTCGCAGGTCAGGTTGATCGAGCGCAGCATCGCGACCCGTGCGTTGCTGGACTTCGACTACGACACCGTATGCGTCGATCTCGACGACACGCTGATTCTCGACGGATTCGCCGTGCCGCAGACCATCGCGTTTCTTTACCAATCGGTGGCCTCGGGCAAGAAGATCCATCTGATTACCCGACACCGCTTCGACGTCGCGCAAACGCTGGCCAAGGCGCGCATCGATGCGGGTCTGTTCGACCGGATCATCGTGCTCGGCGAGGACGAGTCGAAGGCCGATCACATCACACCCACTTCGATTTTTATCGACAACCATTTTCCAGAACGAATGGACGTCGCAAGACGGCACGCAATTCCGGTTCTGGACGTGGACATGATCGAATTTCTCATTACCTAGGGAGTTACAGTCGTGGAGAAGACATCACCGGATTTCCTGCGCGTACTACGCACCGAGCGACAGGACCTTCTCAATCGGATGAGACAAACCCGCTTCGAGTCGCTCAAAGCGGGCTGCAGCCATTCACAGATCATTCCATTCGCGACCTATTCGCCCTGGCTGGACGACGAAGGATTCAAAACGGTTTATGAAATCGCCAAAGCCTGCACGATGGTCGATATCTATCGTTGCTACGAGCTTTATCGACTGGCTCAACAGTGCCGCAACGTGGCGGGCGACATCGTGGAAATCGGCGTCTGGCGTGGCGGCACCGCGGCGTTGATGGCGCGCGCGTTGCCCGAGAAGGCGGCGCACCTGTTCGATACCTTCACCGGCGTCGCCAAGCAGGACGCCCGGTTCGACACGTTTTATTCCGGCGGCGAGCACGCCGATACCGACGAACGGATCGTCACCGATCTTTTCGCGGCAGTCGGCGCCAAGGCCCATATTCATCGCGGCATTTTCCCGGACGACACATTGGCCGCGCTGCCCGCGAAAGTCTGCATCGCGCACATCGACGTCGACACCTACCAATCCGTGAAACAGTCTTTCGAATCGATCTGGCCGAACGTGCAGACGAACGGCGTGGTGGTATTCGACGACTACGCGATATTCGGCTGCGAAGGCGCCAATCAGGCAATCAATGAGATTGTGGCCAGCGTGCACAACGGCCTGTTCGTTCATAACCTGAATGGGCATGCGTTGCTTATCAAACAGGCAGCGGCGGTCTGAGTTCCGGCGGGTAATGCGATCTGCGGGTGCAGATCGCATTACCCGTTTTCAATAGCGCGAGCGCAATGTGGCTCGTGTCCTGCCTGGTTGTAAGAAGCCTCGGGCAGTCTATAAAGCGGTCGTCACAACGACGTGCTTCGCCTTGTGTCGATCCATTCCGCATTTTCAATGCCTCCCTCCCGGCCCGGTTTCCCGCGCTGATCAAGTTCTTAACCGGCATTTTTTATTGGACGCCGGTCGGACTCGAACCGCTTCGTCGAAAAAACATAAAAGCTGCAATAAGCGACGCACACGATTAGACTGGCGCTCGCTTAAAGTTCGATCATCGCTTTCGATGAGGCTTTCATGATTCGCACGATGCACCGATACTGCATTGCCTTCGCCGTCGTAGTCCTTTCAGCCTGCTCCGTCACGCCACGTCATGACGTGAGCGAAGCGCCGACCGGCGCATCGACGGCGGCGTCGCTGGCGTCATGGAACGACACCACGGCCAAGCGCTCGATCGTCGATTTCGTCCAACTGGTGACGACGCCCGAGTCCAAGGACTTCATCCCGCGCGCAGACCGTATCGCCGTGTTCGATAACGACGGCACCCTGTGGCCCGAACAACCGGCGTCGGTGCAACTGGTGTTCGCGCTGCAACGCGTGAAGACGGTGGCCGGCAAGCATCCGGAATGGAAGCGCCAGGAACCGTTTCGCTCGATTCTTAGAGGCAATCTGAAAAGCATAGCCGCGAGCGGCGACACCGGGTCGATGCGCGTCCTCGCGGCGGCCCACGCCGGCATGACCAGCGACCAGTTCGCCGCGCTCGTGCACGAATGGTTCGATTCCGCGAGCGATCCGCGCTTTAACCGGCTGTATGCGGATCTTGCGTATCAGCCCATGCTCGAATTGCTCGCCTATCTGCGCGCCAACGGCTTTAAGACTTATCTGGTGACCGGCAGCGACGTCGAGTTCGTGCGGGATCTGGCGCAGCGCGTGTATGGCATTCCGCCGGAGCAGGTTATTGGTAGCACCGTTAAATACCGCTATACGCAGACCAACGGCGCGGTCTCGCTGACCCGTCTCGCGCAGGTCGACAGTCTGGTCGACGGTTCGGCCAAGCCGCTTGCGATTGATCGCGTAATCGGCCGGCGTCCGGTGATTGCATTCGGCAACTCGGATGGCGACGTGCCGATGCTGGAATGGACTTCGGCCGGCGATGGGCCGCGGCTTGCTGCGCTTGTGCATCACACGGATGCGGAGCGGGAGTATGCGTACGACCGCACATCGAAGAGCGGCAAACTCGATAAGGGTCTGGACGAAGCCGGGACGAAGGGCTGGCTGGTTGTGGATATGAAGGGTGACTGGAAGACGGTTTTTAAGGCGGATGGGGCGGCGAGTGGAGTTGCGGCGGCGGCGGGTGCGGCACCGGTGAATTGAAAAGTGAACTGATCGAGAATGTGACAAAGGCCGCCCTGGGCGGCGGCCAGTCTGTTTCCGTCAGTTCCTTCGAAGAAGTCCGCTTCAGTCGTTCTCTTCTTCCGGATAAGACGGGTAGCTGTCGGACACCTTCGTCTTTATATAGTTGATGCGCAACGAATCGGCTTTCGACAGCCAATCCGCCGTCGTGCATTTGTTGCGGACATTGAGTACCCAATCGATCTGACCGATTCTCCCCGGATCCTGGTACGAGATTTCCTTCGAGTACTTTCTCTGCAGCAGCACGTATCCGTAACTCACCTGAGCGTCCAGTTTCTGCAGCTTGAAGGCGAGAAAGGCAGTCGGTGATACGCGACACCCCCACAGGTACTCAAGGAGCTGGGCGGATGGAAAACGCTGGAAATGGTGCGACGGTATGCCGACTTGTCGGCCGATCATCTGGCGCGCTGGGTGGCGCCGCTGACGGCACCGTCCGAATCGATGCTAGCTGCAATCTAGCTGCAGCGACGGAGACGGAGAGACGGAAAAACCGCTGGAAGCCTTACGGCTATTGGTGCGCCCGGCTGGGGTCGAACCAGCAACCCCTGCTTTCGGCAGTTTTATCTACGCAACAAATTCCTTGCCGAATCAATGCCTCACGCAAATTGCAAATTGCAAATTGCAAATTGCAAAACCAAGGCTAATCAAGATCACTCAGTGCTGTTCAAGGTGTACTTTAGCTACGCCTGCCTGTGACTCTACACGCGCATCAAAGTGCGTCATCTTGCATCAACTGCAACGCTTTCTGATGTCGTCAAACGCTGGCAAACCCACCCCGTGCGGGTTTCCCGCCTAGATGGCCCGCTACATGAAAACCCGCCCCACAAGAGAAGCCCGCAGGCGCGGAGGGGACTGAGTTTTAGAGCTTCAGGCGATGTAGGCATCGATTGTCCGTTGCTCCCTACCGCACGACACACTTCGCAAAGATACGTATCTCACTGATCCTCCTAGCATCGATGCAATCAAGCCCATCGCTGGTAATGGTAACAATCCTGCGTCAAGGGCAAAATTAGAATAAAAAGCTAAATGCAAGATATTTTTAAAAAATTACAAATAGAAAGTATTTTGGAGGGTAAATTTGAGATGCCAATAACCTGCTGATTGTTATACACATCCGCGACGATCGGGTTTGGTTTTTGCAATGCTATGTGCATATCTCTATTTTCACAACCATTACACAATTAATACGGGCATAGATGAAAATAATTTCAATCTCCCAACTATTTTGACTGTATTCGTTACATCTTGTTTCAAACTGTGACTGCGTATAAAGTGTGTTGAATATTGATGCGCTTGAAACATAAATGCATCAAGGTCGTCTCCTCGAGTTTGCTCAGGACGATGGCGCACTTCATCAACTACCTTAGCGTGAGGCAACGCCGAGAAATTAACAGCGTTCAAATACGTTTACTAGACATACTTACGAGGTAAATGTTAAGAATCTAAGATTCTGTCGCTGTGATACACGGACTTTTCATGAAAACATCCATTACGGATATTTTGGCAAAATGCGTACTTATTTTTCTGATTGGGATCGCAATGGCCGTCATCCTCGGAAAAATTGAAATTTTAAATGGCTCTGTATGGAAAGATTTTCTCGTTGGCGCCTCAGCTGTCCTGTTAGCTGAGGTTTTCTTTAACTTCAAAAATGGAAGGAAGAAAGGTGATGATTGATCATGTAAATATTGGTTTTTGTCCCTCGATTCACGAATTGACGGCCAGCGAAATTGCAGTGGTATCAGGAGGAATGGAGCAGCAGGACCAGCCGAATCAGGATGCTGGTGGCGTGAGCGGCATCGTGTACGCCATCGCGTCAGGCGCGTTTTACGGCGGCATTACTGGCGCGCTAACCGGTGCGTATTCGGGCCTCAATTGGGCGCACTCAGGCATCGGCGGAATGATTACCGGTGGCGTGGTAGGCGGGATGAAGAAAATTGGCGGCGGCGGCTAGGCGAGCGCCAAGGTTGTCATCAAGCGGGCCTGTTTTTCGTTCTTTCTTGACTTTGACAGGTCAGCTCTTTAGCTAGGCCACGCAAAGGTTTGCTAAATCGTTTCGCGGCCAAATATCCAGTTTCGGGAGCGCTTTGAGTTATTCCCGGTTTGTATACCTCAGGATCGCTTTCACTCGGAACACGCGGCCGATTGTTCGGCCCAAGCTATTTTCGGAGTGTCGGATAAGTGTGCCTAACACGCTCCAGACACACTTAAACGATTTCTGACAACGCCCAGCCTATTCCAAGGGAATATTTCAGAAAGCTAATATCCTTCAGTTTCATTTTTATAAAAATTAATTCCAAAAATAATTTGTTCCGGCGCGAAGCGCAAAACGCGCAGGGAACACAGCTACTCGGGGAAGTAATCCTGGTTCAGCCGCTGTCTTTTTCATTCCTGACGGCCTTCAGCGCCTGCATGGCATTCGCCGTAATTCTGCTGTTCGCCTTCGGCACCTACACGCGACGCACAACTGTGGAAGGCGTGCTGACGCCCGATGCTGGTCTTGTCAAAATCTACGCGCAGCAGGGCGGCATCGTATTGAACAGACGCGTGACCGAGGGCCAGCGAGTGACACGCGGGCAGGTGCTGTACACCGTGTCGGATGACGTGCAAAGCGCGGTCGAGGGCCAGACGCAGGCCGCGCTCATCGATCAGGCCCGCCAGCGCAAGGCATCGTTGCAGCAGGAAATCAGCAAGATCCGGCAGTTGCAAAGCGACGAGCGTGACACGTTGCAGGCGAAGATCGCGAGCCTGCGTGCAGAACTCGCCGGCATCGACAACCAGATCACGGCGCAGCGCACGCGTGCGTCGCTTGCCGCTGATGCAGCCTCGCGCTATGCGGGTTTGCTCGCAAAGGACTACATTTCGACGGACCAGGCCCAACAGCGCGAGGCCGATCTGCTTGACCAGCAATCGAAGCTCAATGCCCTGCTGGGGGACCGCACCAGCACGGCACAGTCGCTGAAGGAAGCCACCAACGAACTTGCCGGACTCACGCTCAAACAGCAGAACCAGGTGTCACAGATCAGCCGCAGCGTGATGGAAGTCGATCAGAGCCTGATCGAGAGCGAGGCCAGGCGCGAACTCGCGATCACCGCATCCGAAACCGGCACTGCGACTGCCGTGATCGCTGAACCGGGGCAGATGGTCGATACGACCCACCCGCTCGCGAGCATCGTTCCCGATGGCGCACACTGGCAGGCATACCTGTTCGTGCAGAGTGCCGCAGTGGGCTTCGTTCACGTCGGCGATCCGGTGCTGATCCGCTACCAGGCGTACCCGTATCAGAAGTTCGGGCAATACGCGGCCACCGTCGTATCGATCGCGCGCACTGCGCTGTCCAGCGCGGAACTCATGACGAGCGGTGGTCCCGCCGACCCCAATGGCACGTTCTACCGGATCACGGTCGCACTCAAATCGCAAACCGTGACCGCCTACGGCAAGCCGCAGGCACTACAGGCAGGGATGGCATTGCAGGCCGACATATTGCAGGAACGCCGCCGCCTGTATGAGTGGGTGCTTGAACCGCTTTACAGCCTGACCGGCAAACTCTGACCCCCCGCTCATGTCCATCCTGGATCGTCTCTCATTTGGTGTCGGCAGGAAACTGCCGATGATCCTTCAAACCCAGGCAGCGGAATGTGGCCTTGCGTGTCTCGCGATGATCACAGGTTTTCATGGCCACCACGTGGACCTCGCGGCGATGCGCAGCCAATTCCCGGTGTCGCTCAAGGGCGCGGGCTTGGGGCGCGTGATCGAGATAGCGCAACGGCTGAATCTCGGTACGCGTGCGCTCAAGCTCGATCTCGACAATCTGGGTCAGCTACGCCTGCCATGCATCCTGCACTGGAATTTCAATCACTTTGTTGTGCTTCGGGAGGTCTCAGGGCGAAGTGTCACGATTTACGATCCTGCTCAGGGCATACGTAAGCTCAGTTTTCAGGAGGTATCCCGTTCCTTCACCGGTGTCGCTCTCGAACTCTGGCCGACAGCCGACTTCAAGCCGCGTGAAGCTGCACCCACCGTCAAACTGCGCACGTTGATCGGCCCCGTGTCGGGGCTGTCGCGTTCGCTGACGCAAATCCTGGCGCTGGCGCTGGCGCTAGAGATTTTCACGCTGGCCTCGCCGTTCTTCCTGCAATGGGTCATTGATGAGGTCATCGTCAGCGCCGACCGTGACCTCCTGACGATGCTCGCGCTCGGGTTTGGTCTCCTGCTGCTGATGCAGCAGGCTACCAGTGCCGCCCGCGCGTGGGCACTGATGTACCTCGGGACAACGTTCAATGTCCAGTGGCGTGCCAACGTTTTTAGCCATCTGCTGAGTCTGCCGGTCCAGTACTTCGAACGGCGGCACCTGGGCGACGTCGTTTCCCGCTTCGGTTCGATCGATACGATCCAGCAGACGCTGACATCGTCGTTCCTGAGCGCCATCATCGACGGCCTCATGACTATCGCGACGCTGGCCATGATGTTTGTCTATAGCCGTACGCTGGCGTTTATCGCACTCGGCGCGATGATGCTCTACGGGTTGCTTCGCTGGGCGTGGTACTGGCCGCTGAGACACGCATCTTCTGATCTGATCATTCATACCGCGAAACAGCAAAGCAGCTTCCTCGAAACGGTTCGCGGAGTAAAGACGATCAAGCTGTTCAACCGGCAAGGAGAGCGACGCTCGGGGTGGTTGACGCTCCTTGTTAAGCAGATCAATGCGGGACTTCACGTGCAGAAGCTGCAATTGCTCTATCAGCAACTGAACGGCCTGCTGTTCGGCATCGAGGGGCTTGTCGTTATCTGGCTTGGGGCGCGGCTCGTGATGGACGGTCAGTTTACTGTCGGCGTACTCATGGCATTCAACGCCTATAAAGGCCAGTTCGACAGTCGCGTCAGTAGCTTGATCGACAGGTTTTTCGAGGTCAAGATGCTGCAGCTGCAAGGCGAGCGTCTTGCCGATATAGTTTTTGCGCAGGCGGAGTCGGATACCAGCCTGCGCCATGTGCCGGGTGAAACCGAAAATCTGGATGCCCGTATCGAAGCCGAGAATCTGGCATTTCGCTATGCCGATGGAGAGCCGCTGATACTGGACGGCGTGAGCTTCAGGATCGAACCAGGTGAGTCGGTCGCCGTTGTCGGCCCTTCGGGATGCGGCAAGACAACCCTTGTCAACGTGCTGCTTGGCATTCTGGAGGCGACACACGGCACGATACGGATCGGCGGTGTCGAGCTGGAACGGCTCGGCATTGACCGGATGCGCTCGCTCGTCGGAACAGTGCTCCAGGATGACGTGCTGTTTGCCGGTTCGATAGCCGACAACATCAGTTTCTTCGACTCGCAGGCCGATCAACTGTGGGTCGCTGAATGCGCAAAGCTTGCGGCGATTCACGCCGACGTTGTTGCGATGCCAATGGGCTACAACACGCTTGTTGGTGACATGGGAACCGTCCTTTCAGGTGGCCAGAAGCAACGCGTATTGCTCGCGCGAGCCTTGTATAAACGCCCGATGATTCTGATACTCGATGAAGCGACGAGCCATCTGGACGTGCAACGCGAACAGCAGGTCAATGCGGCCGTGAGCACCTTGCAGATGACACGAATCATCATCGCGCACCGACCGGAAACGATCGCAACAGCCTCGCGTGTCATCGTATTAGGGGGCGGCAAGGTCGTATTTGATCAACCAACGTCCGCGCTCGCGCAAGCGGTTGCTGCACCCAGCCAGCCCGTAGAAGGACGGTGACGTTGTCCATGCGAATCCGCGCTGCGCTTTGCCTGCTCGCCCTGACCGGCTCACCGTCGACTTACGCGCAATGGCTGGACGCATACGGCACAAAGCACATCGCCGCGAGTTCTCCGGCTGCGCCGCTGCTGAACAATGCCTCATGCCTGCCGGAGCCGGTTGACCATCCACTCGAATTGGAGGATGCGATCCAGCAGGCGGTTTGCGCAAACCCTCAGGCACGAGAGGCATGGGCCAATGCACGTGCGCAGGCTGCCGCCGTTGGGGTGAATGAGGCCGCTTACCTGCCAACGCTCAACGCAACAGCGGGCATCGAGCGGGACACGCTGGCGACGACGTATGACGCGGGTGCTTTCGGTAACATAAAGACCTCGCAGAATTCGTCCAGCAAGTATGGTGTACTCAACCTGAACTGGGTGCTATTCGATTTCGGAAAGCGAGGTGCGGCGCTACGACAGGCTCGTGAATTACTGGCGGCGGCGAATGCGACGCAGGACGATGTACTGCAAACAGTCTTCTTTAATACGGCGCAGGCTTTTTACGCGGTGCGCGACGCGCGTGCGTCCATGGAGGCCGCACAGCAGACGGAGAATGTTGCGAAGGAAAGCGTTGCCGAGACCAGCGCGAAACATGACGCAGGCGCTGGCACATTGAGCGATCAGCTGCAGGCTCAGACAACGTATCGACGTGCCGTCATTGACCGTGTCAATGCAGAGGGCAACGAGCGCACAGCGAAGGGTACGCTTGCTGCCGCCATGGGTCTCGATGCAAATACGCCGATGCAGATCGACGGATCGGAACCGCCGGCGAACAGTTCTGAATTCGAACAGGACGTCGATCGATTGATCGATGAAGCGAAGGCAAGTCAGCCGAAGCTGGTCGCCGCCCGTGCAAAACTGGAAGCAGCGCGCGCGAATGTCGATGCGGCACGCGCGCAGGGTCGGCCGACAATCTCACTCGTTGGCAGCCTGACCCAAAACAATCCATCGTACCAGCAGCAACCGGAGCAACTGCCCATTGCGAGCAGCCGCGGCAGCACGATCGGTATCCAGGTCACGATTCCACTTTTTGAGGGATTCGCATCCGGCTATCGCGTTGCTGAGGCACAGGCACAGGCGGATGCCCAGGAAGCCGATATGCAAAACACGGAGTTGCAGGTATCACTCGACGTGTGGAGGAGCTATCAGAGCCTGCATGCCGACACGGCAAACCTGGACAACTCGAAGGCGTTGCTGACCGATGCGGAACATTCGCTCGAAATCGCGCGTGGTCGCTACAAGGCAGGCGTGGGCACCTTCACTGAACTGCTGAATGCACAGACAGCCCTTGCGGACGCGCGCAAGCAACGCATACTGGCCGTCTCGAAGTGGTCGACTGACCGGCTCAGACTGGCGGAGAGCCTGGGGAATCTGGGGTTGTGGGCCGCGCGGTAGAACAGGCGTCGTGGGAGCAATCAAAAATCTCATGCAGGGATGATTTGCCGCACGGATTCATATCCAGACGATTGGGGCGGTAGCGATGCTCGATGTACGAATCTTCGGCGTATTCACGGCGGTGTATCCAGTTCTGTCCGCGTCGAACATGCCACATTTTTAGCCACCCGCCTGACGTGCGGCAACAACGCCACCGATGATCGAATACGGTGTGAACCGCACCACATTCCTGATGTTGAAGAACTCATCGCGCGCAGTGACTTCGGACACCGGAATGAGCTGGATGCCGTCTTTCTTCCCGTTCGGTGCGTACATGAACAGGTTCCGGAAATTGCCCGGTCCCTTGCTATTCTTCAACGCCTCGCATCGTGTCGACATCGGTCTGACTCTGCGCCGCGTCTGTCATGTAGCGGATGAAGCCGGCATGCGAACCGTTCTCGTAGTAGCGCCGGCGGAACAGCGTCGCCGACTCGTTCAGCCAGGCTGCATGCAGCGCGCCGAGATATTCGGGCAGACCGTACACCTCCTGATTGATATCCGGCTCCATCAGGTGATGCACCGAGCCGGCCGCGAACTCGTGCGAAATCTGCCATCCGTTGATCTGGTAGAAACGTTGTAGGTCAGTCGCCCGCCGCAGATACTTGGCTGGCACATGTTTGAGCGCGAGCGGCCTGCCGAGCCGGTTATCCTGCCGCTCAAGGTACGCATTGCCGAACGTGAGAAAGTCGAGCGCCCACCTGTCGAATTCCTCGCGCGTGAGCAGCCTGTGCGGAATGAACGTAGCCGACAACACATTGCGCTTGAAGTAGATCGGCGAGCCGTGATGCACACCGGCGCGGAATGTCTTCGCCAGCCCCGACCACGACACAGGCGGCTCGAACCACTGACCGGCTGACCACGTTTCGACGTAATCAAGGATTTCGGCCCGATCCATCACCGGTACGGGATCGCCGAAGGTGTTTGCGAAGACATTGCCAGCATAGAAACGACGAAGATTCACCTGCGCTGGCTTGATCCGCATCTACATGGCGAACTGCTCGCGAACATCGACCGCGACAGGATCGATGCGATCGAGCGCGTGAAGCGTGCGGAGCCCGTTATGGTTCGTACACGCAGTGGCCTGAAGGCGACGGGCAAGACTGCCAGCGCTGGCACGGTGCGTCGCGTGGGCAGTGTCATTGTCGCCGTGCTGAATCATGCGGCGGAACGCGGGTGGATCGCGCAAGCCCCGATGAGGAAACGGAAGAAATCGACGGCAAAGCGCATCCGGTGGCTCACCCATACCGAGGCGTGCCGACTGCTCGCACAGTTGCCCGAGCATCTTGCGGCGATGGCGCGGTTCAGCCTGGAAACCGGGCTGCGTCGCGCCAACGTCACAGGGCTACAGTGGTCGCAGGTCGATCTGGTGCGCCGCATTGCCTGGATACATCCGGACCAGGCGAAGGCGCGCAAGGCGATCCCCGTGCCGCTGTCGGAAACAGCGGTAGCGGTGCTGCGTCAGCAACTCGCGAAGAAGCGGAAGGTGGAGCACGTTGAATGCGTGTTCGTGTACAAGGGCGCGGCGGTTTACCAGACCACGACGGAGGCGTGGCGAAAGGCGTTGAAGCGGGCGCACATCAAGGATTTCCGCTGGCACGACCTGCGGCATACGTGGGCGAGCTGGCACGTCCAGCGCGGCACGCCACTCCAGGTGCTCAAGGAACCCGGCGGATGGGAAACGATGGAGATGGTGCACGCTATGCGCACCTGTCGGCCGATCACCTGGCGCAGTGGGTGGCACCCCATACGCCGGTCGCAGACGTGATCCAGCTGCCGCCGCCCGACACGCAGAAAGAAAGGCGAATGTCAGGCTGGCAGGTGTACTTTAGCTACACCGGATGAAAAAGGAGGATGGGGGAAATCGCTCAAAGCCTTATCCAGCTTGGTGCGCCCGGCTGGGATCGAACCAGCAACCCCTGCCTTCGGAGGGCAGTACTCTATCCATTGAGCTACGGGCGCTTCAACACGAAAGCGCGGCAACCAGAGCGGAAGCGACGCCAAAGCGAGACCGAGAGAATACCCGGTTTCGGCCCAAGCGTCCACCGGACGGCCTCGATAGCCCCGTCGGCCGCCCTCGGCCCGCCCTCGCCGATGCGGGTAAACGCCTGCTGAACACCGCGCCGCGCCCCTCGCCGTCGTCGAAAGCTTGCGTCTATAATCGTCCGTGGCTGATATAGAACAAGAAGTTGCCGTCACGCTGTACCGCTCACATACCCACGGAGACGAGACAAGCATGAGCGAAGCACCACACGGAGCCCCGATCAAAACCCCTGGACAGCTCATTGCCGCGATTATCGCCAGCTTTGCTGTTCCGATCGTCATCATCGTTCTGCTGGTCGCGTACGTCGATAATTCGACACGCACCGGCGCCGGCACCGACTCTCTCTCCGAAGCCGAAGTCACCGCCCGCATCAAGCCGTTCGCGCAGGTCGACATTCGCGACGCCAATGCACCGCGCGTCTACAAGACGGGCGAAGAAGTCTACAAAGCTGTTTGCTCCGCATGTCACGCGTCGGGTGCGGCAGGCGCGCCGAAATTCACCAATACCGCCGACTGGGCTCCGCGCATTTCGCAAGGCTTCGACACGCTGTGGCACACGGCGCTCGCCGGTAAAGGCGCGATGCCGCCGCGCGGCGGCACTAGCCCCGACGACTACAGCGACTTCGAAATTGCCCGCGCCGTGGTCTATATGGCGAACAATTCCGGCGCGAGCTTCCCGGAACCGGCACAACCGGCAGCGGGTGCGCCGGCAGCGGCTTCTGGCGCAGCGGCAGCAGCCGCGCCGGCCGGCGCTTCCGACGCAGGCGCGGCCCAAGCCGCCGCGGCCATGGCCGCCATGGCGAGCGTGCCGCAAGCCGCCGCGCCGGCAGCCGGCGCCCAAAGCGCGGATGCGTCGCAAGCGGGCAAAGCCTTGTACACGCAGGTCTGCCAGGCCTGCCACGCGGCCGGCGTGCTGAACGCACCGAAGTTCGGCGACAAGGACGCCTGGGCGCCGCGCCTGAAAGATCCGATCGACACGGTCTATAACTACGCGCTGCATGGCAAGGGTGCGATGCCGCCGAAGGGCGGATCGAACGCCTCGGACGCGGACGTGAAGGCTGCAGTCGATTACATGGTCAGCGCGGTGAAGTAACCCACTCCACGAATATCGAGCGCTCGCGGCGGTCGTTGCGTAAAGAAAAATCCCTGCCTCACGGCAACGTGAGGCAGGGATTTTTGCTTATTAATCGTGCTTCGGTGCAATCGCCGGCCGGCTGAAGGCTTCGACAAACGCCAACGCCGGCGTGTCGCGAGCCGGCGCGGCGAGATGCTCATGCAAAGCAGCCGGCGTAAGCCACGGATACGCCGGCCCCGCTTGCAGCGCGTCGAGCAAAACGCCATCGGCATCGGGCACGACGTCCATGCGGGCGATATGAATGTGAAAGCCCGTGACGACCGGTGTCTCGTCGAACGTCCACCGATACACGCCGTGGCCGACGCGCAAGGCGCCCGTCGCCGGTTCGCGCATCACCACCAGCCAGGGCAACGCGTCGATCACGCCGTCTTGCACGGCGAGCGCGTCGCACACGTAATAAGTCCTGCACCGTGTGTACTGCGCGCCGAAATCGGTGACGAGCGTTTTGGCGATTGCATTGGCGCCGACGGTGCGCGCCGGAAACGCGATATTCGACGTCGCGAGCGACATGGTGAGCACAGCGTCGGCAGCGAAGGCCTCGGCGATGCGCTCGGCCCGCGTGTTGTCTTTCGCGTCGATGTAGGTTTCAAGCGCGCGGCGATAGGGTGCGAGCGGCAGCGAGGTCATGCGGGCGGTCTCCAGTGAGCGACGGTGCCCGCCGACTTCCACGATCGACGAGCCGCGTCACTCTAGCGCGAGCACGCCGCCAAACCGCCGAAGCACCTGTCGCCCGCGGGGTTTTGCGCATCACGACGCCGCGCAACACGACACGACACCACGCCGCTAGAAGCCGCAGCTCAAGGCTTCTGCAACAACGCCTTCAAACTCGCCAACCGGTCTTTCGGCGACATCGGCGCCTCATCCGCCGTCGGCGGCGGCGCATCATCGAGCAGCATCTCAGGAATAAAACGCGACGGCTCGCACACCACCGTCTCTCTCGCGCGCTTGCGCTTCTTGCACCAGTTCAGATGCAGGCTGCGTTGCGCACGCGTAATCGCGACGTACATCAATCGGCGCTCTTCCTCGATGCGCGCGTCGTCGATCGGCTCGTCGTCGGGGCCGCCGCGGTGCGGCATGATGCCCTCCTCGACGCCCACCAGAAACACGTGCGGATACTCCAGCCCTTTCGACGCATGCACCGTCGACAGCCGCACCGCGTCGGGATCTTCCTCGCGGCCTTCGAGCATCGACATCAGCGCGACCGTCTGAATCAGGCCGAGCAGATTCTTGCCGGTGTCGCCGAGACCGTCGGCGGTGTCGTAGCCGGTCGCCTCGCTATTCGCGGCGCCTTCCGGCTCGGCCTTGGTGCCCTTGCGCTTCAGCCATTCCATGAACTCCAGCACGTTCTGCCACTTGGACTGCGCCTGACGCTCGTCAAACGCGTCGTACAAGTAGGCCTCGTAGTGGATCGCGTCCATCAGTTCATCGAGCAACGGTCCGGCGGCGTCTTTCTCCGCGCGATCGGTGAGGCGCTGCATGAAGTCGCAGAACACGCGCATCGGTTCGATCTGGCGCGGCGACAGGCGCGCTTCGATGCCGCCCATATACACCGCTTCGAACAGCGACACCTTCGCCTGGCCCGCGAACGAGCCGAGCGCTTCGAGCGTCGTATTGCCGATGCCTCGGCGCGGCGTGGTGATCGCGCGGATGAACGCGGGGTCGTCGTTCGCGTTGGCGATCAGGCGCAGATACGCGCAGATGTCCTTGATCTCGGCCTTGTCGAAAAACGATTGACCGCCCGACAGCACATACGGAATCCGTTCCCGACGCAGCACCTGTTCAAAGATCCGCGCCTGGAAATTGCCGCGATACAGAATCGCGTAGTCGCGGAAATTCGCGCGGCGCTCGAACTTGTGCGCGGAGAGGCGAAACACCACGGACTCGGCTTCGTGCTCTTCGTCGTTGCAGGGCGTGACCGTGATCGTGTCGCCCATGCCGTGTTCGGACCACAGTTTCTTTTCGAACAGCTTCGGGTTATTCGCGATCACGTTGTTCGCGGCGGTCAGAATGCGCACCGTCGAACGATAGTTCTGCTCGAGCTTGATCAGGTGCAGCTTCGGAAAATCCTTGCTGAGCTGGCCGAGATTTTCGAGCGTCGCGCCGCGCCAGCCATAGATCGCCTGATCGTCGTCGCCCACTGCGGTGAAAGCCGCGCGCTTGCCGGCCAGCTGTTTCACCAGCTCGTACTGGCACGCGTTGGTGTCCTGATACTCGTCGATCAGCAGATAGCGCAGCTTGTTCTGCCAGCGGTCGCGCACCGGCTCGTTCTTCTCGAACAGCTCGGCGGGCAGACGGATCAGATCGTCGAAATCGACCGCCTGATACGCGTGCAGCGTCGCCACGTAATTGCGGTAGACGATTGCAGCCTGATGCTCGTCCTCGTTCGCCGCGATCGCGATCGCCTGCTCCGGCATGATCATGCCGTTCTTCCACAGAGAGATGATCGACTGGATCTTGCGGATAAAGCCTTTGTCCGTGGACCCCACCTGCTCCTGGATCATGCCGAAGCAGTCGTCCGAATCCATGATCGAGAACTGCGGCTTCAGCCCGACGTGTTCCGCTTCCTGCCGCAGAATCTGCACGCCGAGCGAGTGGAAGGTGCAGACCGTCAACTGGTTGACGGGCACTTTGCGACCTTCCTTGCCGGGCGTGGTGAGCGTCTTGCCTTCGAGCAGCTTGCCCACGCGCTCGCGCATTTCCAGCGCGGCCTTGTTGGTGAACGTGACGGCGGCGATGTGGCGCGGCTCGAAGCCCTTGGCCTCGATCAGGTGCGCGATTTTCTGCGTGATCAC
This sequence comes from Paraburkholderia sp. BCC1876, assembly GCF_902833695.1. Lineage (NCBI taxonomy): Bacteria > Pseudomonadati > Pseudomonadota > Betaproteobacteria > Burkholderiales > Burkholderiaceae > Paraburkholderia > Paraburkholderia sp. BCC1876. The sequence goes on from NZ_CADFGI010000004.1 coordinate 176,095, forward strand.
GCGCGTCTTGCCGCTGCCGGCGCCGGCGAGCACGAGACACGGGCCGTCGAGATAACGGACCGCTTCATTCTGGGCGGGGTTCAGGCCTGCGGACATCGTGTGTGGATGGGTAATGCGGTTGAAGGCGGCGGAAGACGCGGCGGCCCGGCATTGCCGGCCGGCGGTCTGGAGGCCCAAGATCATGCTGCGCGGCGCCGGCGGCTGGAACGCGTGCCCGGCGCGCTGCGCGGGTGTTCCGGCCCGCCTGGGTTCGCGCGAGAGGAGCGATGTTAACACGGATGAATATGACGGACGACGACGCTCGTCGACCTTCCGTGCCGCCACGCCGGCTGACTTCGCCAGACAGGCACGCCGGGCAATCCGGCCGCATGCCCCCGACAATCCTTGACGGCCACGCCCGCGGCCGGCCGCCCGAACATGCCACAATTACAGCGTTGCGCGCCGACGCCACGGTGGCCAGGCGGCGCGCCGTTTTGCAGGAAGACACGCATGTCCGCATCGCTGAAGATTGGATTGATGGGTTACGGTTTTGCTGGCGCCACCTTTCATGCGCCGGTGATCGACCACTGCGGGCGCGCGAGCGTCGCGGCAATCGCGACGGGCCGGCCCGAGCAGGCGCTCGCCGACTATCCGCACGCGAAAGTGGTGGCCGATCTCGACGCGCTGCTCGCGCTCGAGGAAATCGACTGCGTTGTGATCGCGACGCCCAACGACACGCACTTCGACCTCGCGCGCCGCACGCTGGAAGCCGGCAAACACGTGGTGGTCGACAAGCCGGTCACGCTCACCGCCGCCGACGCGCATACGCTCGCCAACATCGCGCTGGCCCGCGGCAAGCGCTTCGTGCCGTTCCATAACCGCCGCTGGGACGGCGATTTCATGACCGTGCGCGACCTGCTCGCCGCCGGCACCTTGGGGCGCGTCACGCAATTCGAATCGCATTTCGACCGCTTCCGGCCGGAAGTGCGGCAGCGCTGGCGCGAAGAGGCGTCGCGCGGTGGCGGCCTGCTGTTCGACCTGGGACCGCATCTGATCGACCAGGCGCTCGCGTTGTTCGGCGCGCCGCAGACCGTGTCGGCAACCGTGCGCACGCATCGCGACGAAGCCAGTGCGCCGGACTACGTGCACATTCAACTCGGCTATGGCGAATTCGAGGTCGTGCTGCACGCCAGCGCGCTAACCATGCTGCTCGCGCCGCGGTTCGCGATCCACGGCACGCGCGGGAGCTATGTGAAATACGGACTCGACACCCAGGAAGATCAGTTGAAGGCCGGTCTGCGCCCCGGTGACGAGGGCTTCGCCGCCGGCAATACAGCGGGCGTGCTGCGCGTGCTGGAAGGCGATCAGGAAGTCGAACGCGAACTGCCGACGCGTAACGGCGACTACGCCGGCTTCTACATTGCTCTCGCCGATGCGATCCAGAACGGCGTGAAATTCCCGGTCAGCGCGCAGGAAGCCGTCGACGTCATGACGATTATCGAACTGGCCACGCGCAGTTCGGAGGAAGGCGTCCGCTTGCCGTTCGAGCGGATTCGCTAAGGGGCTTGCCGGCGTCCGGCGACGGTTTGTGTACCCAAAACTGGCTCACAAACCGTCGCCGCGCCGCCTAAACTAACAAGCCCGAAAGGAACATAACGTTACAAATAAGCGCCCCGCTCCGGTCAGCGCGAACCCCGTCTTATCCGTTGCTACCCGGGTAGCACCAGAAAACGACAACGACTTCCGGAGAGTCCATGCCCCGTATCATTCGCGCAGTAGCAGCATGCGCTTTGCTCAGTTCGCTCGCCGCTTGCGTGGTGGCGCCCCAACCGGCGCCGGCCCCGCGCCCCAACCCGCAGCAGATCGCGTATGAGCGCCTGCATCAGGTCGACGGCCGTCTCGACAACCTGAGCCGCCGCATCGACGCTCACGTCAACCAAGGCTATTACCCGCCCCCGCAAGGCGGCGCGCTGCATCATCGCCTCGACGTGATCCGTCAGGAAGCGCACGACATGGCCGCGCAACACGGCGGCGGGCTGTCCGGCGACGAACAGCGCGTGCTGAACCAGGAACTGGACAACGCGGCACACGCCATCGGCGAATAATCGCGCCAGTTCAGGTCATGCGGTACAAAAGAAGCGCGGGCATCACGTCCCGCGCTTTTTTTTGACAGGCGCAATCGCGCTGCGCCAACCCCCGCGCCGCTCGCGCGCCTTTATTTGACAAGCTCGGGGGCGTCGCGTACATTCGCCGCACGCGTCGGGAGAGCGTGCTGGCCGCTGAAAATCGCAGGCCGCGCCGCCGAAGGGGCACACCCGCAAACTCTCAGGCAAAAGGACCGACCGCGTCGAAAAACCCGCCTCACTGCAGCATCGAGGCGCCGGTTTTTCGCACTCTGGAGAGCGGCAGTAGCCATCTGCAAACGCAGATTCCGGCAGGCTGCCCACCGAAGGGGCGCGCGTTTCACCGTGGCACGTCAACGTGTTCACGGCAACGCAATCTCTCAGGTATCGAGGACAGAGGGGCCATGCAGCGCATCGCTCGCAGCCATCAGGCCGTGAGGCGTAGCGCCGCATGGCCTTTTTTGTTTCGCGAGACGCCTGAGGCCCCATGACCGAACTCAAACACACCCCGCTCCACGCCACCCATTGCGCGCTCAAGGCCCGCATGGTCGACTTCGGCGGCTGGGACATGCCCGTCAACTACGGCTCGCAGATCGACGAACACCGCGCCGTGCGCACCGACGCCGGCATGTTCGACGTCTCGCACATGTGCGTCGTCGATTTCACTGGCGAGCGCGTGCGCGCCTTCTTCGACTACGCGCTGGCCAATAACGTCGGCAAGCTGCAAACCCCGGGCCGTGCGCTCTACTCCTGTCTGCTGAACCCGAACGGCGGCGTGATCGACGATCTGATCGTCTATTACTTCGGCGAAGATCACTTCCGCGTGGTCGTGAACGCCGGCACCGCCGACAAAGACATCGCCTGGTTCGGCCAGCTCAACGCCGAAGGCAGCTTTGGCCTGACCATCACGCCGCGTCGCGATTACGCGATCGTCGCCGTGCAAGGCCCGAACGCACGCGACAAGGTCTGGCAAACCGTGCCGGCTGCGCGCGCCGCGACTGAAGCCTTGAAGCCGTTCAACGCCGCCCGTATCGACGGTACGCCGTTCGGCGAACTCACCGTGGCCCGCACCGGCTACACCGGCGAAGACGGCTTCGAAATCATCGTGCCGGCGGAACACGTCGCCGCCCTGTGGGACGCGCTGCAAGCGCAAGGCGTCCGCCCGGCCGGCCTCGGCGCGCGCGACACGCTGCGCCTCGAAGCCGGCATGAACCTGTACGGCCAGGATATGGACGACAACGTCTCGCCGCTCGACGCCGGTCTCGCGTGGACCGTCGACCTCACGTCGCCGCGCGCCTTCGTCGGCAAGGACAAGCTGGAAGCGAACGGTTCGCAGGCCGCGTTCGTCGGCCTGATCCTGCTGAAAGACAACGGCAAGGCTGCAGGCGTGCTGCGTGCTCATCAGAAAGTCGTCACGTCGCACGGCGAAGGCGAAATTACCAGCGGCACGTTTTCCCCGACCATGCAGGAATCGATCGCCTTTGCGCGCGTGCCGAAAGGCGTGCAGCCGGGCGACACCGTTCACGTTCAGATTCGTGACAAAAACGTTCCCGCAAGCGTGGTAAAACTGCCGTTCGTGCGCAACGGCAAAGTGCTCGCGGTTTAAGCAGGCCGGCGCGTACGCCTCCCCCTTTATTGAACACCATCCGAACACCGCATAGGAGCATCCGATGAGCATCCCGGCCGATCTGAAATATACCGAATCGCACGAATGGGTCCGCACTGAAGCGGACGGCACGCTGACGGTCGGCATTACCGACCACGCGCAGGAAGCGCTCGGCGATATCGTCTTCTTCGAAGTCCAGGAACTCGGCAAGAACGTCGAAGCCGGCGACACCGTCGCCGTGATCGAATCGGTGAAAGCCGCTTCCGACATCTACGCGCCGGTCTCGGGCGAAATCATCGAAGCGAACACCGCCGTCGCCGACACGCCCGATTCGGTGAACACCACGCCGTACGACAGCTGGCTCTTCAAGATCAAGCCGTCCGACGACGCCACGCACGATCGTCTGATCGATGCCGACGCGTACGCCAAGGCCATCGGCGCCTGATTCACCTTTACGTTTAACCCGTCAGGTGCGGCCCGTCACTTTCGAGACTTCGAAAAGACAGCCGCACCGCCAGGAACACCCATGAAGCTCGAACACCCGGATCGTCTGATGAACCGCACTCCTCTCTCGCTCGCCGCGCTCGAAGTGCATGACGCCTTCGCCGAACGGCACATCGGCCCGGATACGGCCGACCAGCACGCCATGCTCGAAGCCCTCGGCTTCGCGTCGCGCGCCGCGCTGATCGACGCCGTCATTCCGAAGACGATCCGCCGCACCGAACCGCTGCCGCTCGGCCCCTTCGCGCAACCGAAGAGCGAAGCCGAAGCACTCGCCGCGCTGCGTGAACTCGCGGACAAGAACCAGGTGTTCCGCTCGTATATCGGGCAGGGCTATTACAACGCGCACACCCCGACGGTGATCCTGCGCAACGTGCTGGAAAATCCGGCGTGGTACACCGCGTACACGCCGTATCAGCCGGAAATCTCGCAAGGCCGTCTCGAAGCGCTGCTGAACTTCCAGCAGATGATCGTCGACCTGACCGGTCTGGCAATCTCGAACGCGTCGCTGCTCGACGAAGCCACCGCCGCCGCTGAAGCAATGACGCTTTTGCAACGCGTGGGCAAGTCGAAGTCGACTGTGTTCTTCGTCGCCGACGACGTGCTGCCGCAAACCATCGAAGTGGTGAAGACGCGCGCCACGCCAGTTGGCATTGAAGTGAAAGTGGGCCCGGCTGCTGAAGCCGCCAGCGCGAATGCGTTCGGCGTGCTGCTGCAATACCCCGGTGTGAACGGCGACGTGCGCGACTACCGCGCGCTCACCGAAGCGATCCACGCCGCGGGCGGTCATGTGGTGGTCGCCGCCGACCTGCTCGCGCTGACCGTGCTCACGCCGCCGGGCGAATGGGGCGCGGACGTGGCCGTCGGCAACACGCAGCGTTTCGGCGTGCCGGTCGGTTTCGGCGGTCCGCATGCGGCTTACCTCGCGGTGCGTGACGAATTCAAGCGTCAGATGCCGGGCCGTCTCGTCGGCGTGACCGTCGACGCGCAAGGCAATCCCGCGCTGCGCCTCGCGCTGCAAACGCGCGAACAACATATTCGCCGCGAGAAGGCGACCTCGAACGTGTGTACCGCGCAAGCGCTGCTCGCGATCATGGCCAGCATGTACGCGGTGTATCACGGCCCGCACGGTCTGAAGACCATCGCGCTGCGCGTGAACCGTATCGCCGCGCTGCTCGCCGAAGGCGCGCAGCAACTCGGCTACACGCTCGCCAACGAAAACTTCTTCGACACGCTCACGTTCAACAGCGGCGCGCGCACGCAAGCGCTGCACGACGCGGCGAACGCGAAGCGCATTAACCTGCGCCGCGTGAGCGCCACGCAAGTGGGCCTGTCGATCGACGAAACCACGTCGCGTCGCGATCTCGCCGATCTGCTCGCCGTGTTCGCTGAAGCCGCGGGTTCGAAAGATGTACCGCAAATCGACGCGCTCGACGAAAAACTCGCGGCCTCGAACACCGCATCGGTGCCGGCCGCGCTCGAACGCACCAGCGCGTACCTCACGCACCACGTGTTCAACCGTCATCACTCTGAAACGGAAATGCTGCGCTATCTGCGTAGCCTGTCCGACAAGGACCTCGCGCTCGACCGCTCGATGATCCCGCTCGGCTCGTGCACGATGAAGCTGAACGCGACCTCGGAAATGCTGCCGGTCACGTGGCCTGAATTCGGCCAGATCCATCCGTTCGCACCGGCTGAGCAAACCGTCGGCTACCGCGAAATGATCGATCAGCTCGAAGCAATGCTGGTCGCGGCAACGGGTTATGCGGCAATCTCGCTGCAACCGAACGCCGGCTCGCAAGGCGAGTACGCGGGTCTGCTGATCATCCACGCGTATCACGCGTCGCGCGGCGAAGCGCATCGCAACGTCTGCCTGATTCCCGCTTCGGCGCACGGCACGAACCCGGCATCGGCGCAAATGGCCGGCATGCAGGTGGTCGTGGTGGCGTGCGACGCGCAAGGCAACGTCGATATCGACGACCTGAAGAAGAAGGCCGATCAACACGCCGACAAACTCGCGGCGATCATGATCACGTATCCGTCCACGCACGGCGTGTTCGAGCAGAATGTTCGCGAAATCTGCGAGATCGTGCATGCGCACGGCGGCCAGGTGTACGTGGACGGCGCGAACATGAACGCTATGGTCGGTTTGACCGCGCCGGGCCAGTTCGGCGGCGACGTCTCGCACCTGAACCTGCACAAGACCTTCTGCATTCCGCACGGCGGCGGCGGACCGGGCGTCGGTCCGGTCGCGGTCGGCGCGCATCTCGCGCAGTTCCTGCCGAACCAGATCTCGTCGGGCTATGAGCGCGCGCCGAACGGTATCGGCGCGGTGTCGGGCGCACCGTTCGGTTCCGCCTCGATTCTGCCGATCTCGTGGATGTACATCGCGATGATGGGCGCGAAGAACCTCACCGCCGCGACTGAAACCGCCATCCTCAACGCGAACTACGTCGCGAACAAACTGGCGCCGCATTATCCGGTGCTGTATTCGGGCCCGGGCGGACTGGTCGCGCACGAATGCATTCTCGATCTGCGTCCGTTGAAGGAAACCAGCGGCATCAGCGTCGACGACGTCGCCAAGCGTCTCGCCGACTACGGTTTCCACGCACCGACCATGAGCTTCCCGGTGCCGGGCACGCTGATGGTCGAGCCGACCGAATCGGAATCGAAGGAAGAACTCGACCGTTTCATCGAAGCGATGATTGCGATCCGCGACGAAATCCGCGCCGTCGAAGAAGGCCGCTCGGACCGCGAGGACAATCCGCTGAAGCACGCGCCGCACACTGCTGCGGTCGTGATTGCCGACGACTGGAAGCACGCGTATGCGCGCGAAACCGCCGCGTATCCGCTGCCCACGTTGATCACGAAGAAGTACTGGCCGCCGGTTGGCCGTGCGGACAACGTGTACGGCGACCGCAATCTGTTCTGCTCCTGCGTGCCGATCGCCGACTACGAGTAAGCGTGGCCGCTGCCGCGCACCGCCTGCGGTTATCAGCAGGCGGTGCGTGGTTCGATCCGCATTTCTGTCGCGAGTGGCCGCAAACGGCTAACATCACACACCGAATCAGCCTAACGAGGAGTTTCGCATGGCGCGAAAGGTGCGATCGATGCATAGCCGGACCGGTATCAGGCAAGCCCAGAAGACGTGGCAACAGGCTTGCGCGTTCACGCTGGCGAGCGCGGCGTTGCTGCTGCCGTTGCGGCAAGCGCAGGCAGCGATGAATTTTTGCGCGGCGCCCGCGCTGCAAACCAGCGAACGCACGAACGCCGATCCCGGTGTGAAAGCACTCGTCAGCAACGTGCAGGCGCATCTGAACGATGCGCCGCACGCGCTCGAGAAACTGCACACCGAGGGCACGCTGCCGCACGAGGGCATCCACGATCAGAGCGTCGAAGCGGAGAAAGATCTCGATCTGCTGCGCGACGCCGCGCTCGCCTGGCGCGCAACTAGCGACGACCGTTATCTGAAGCTCGTCGACCGTTTGCTGTTCGCGTGGGTGACCACGTATCAGCCGAGTTTCAATCCGATCGACGAAACGCATTTCGAAGGCCTGATCCTCGCGTACGACATGACCGCCAGTGCGTTGCCCGTGAAAACGCGCAATGCGTCGATGGCGTTCCTGACGAAACTCGCGAACGGTTACATCGGTCAGATCGACGCGCAGCCGCGGCCGCTCAAAGGCACCTTCCGCAACAATTGGCAGAGCCACCGCATCAAGCTGATCGCGATGGCCGCGTTCACGCTCGACAACCGCAGGATGATCAACGCGGCGCAACGGTTGTTCGACGAGCATATCGGCGACAACATCGCGCCGGACGGCTCGACGATCGACTTCAGCGAACGTGACGCGCTGCATTACGTGACCTATGACTTGCAGCCGCTCGTCACGGCCGCGCTGTCGGCGCGCCGCCACAACCGCAACTGGTTGCCGGAGAAGGGCTCGAACGGCGCGTCGCTGCAGGCCGCGCTCAACTGGCTCACGCCGTACGCGACCGGCAGCAAGACGCATGAAGAATTCGTGCATTCGAGCGTTCCGTTCGATGCCAAACGTCGCGAGGCCGGTTTGCCCGGCTATTCGGGTCAATGGGACCCGAAGAACGCGACGGAACTGTTTCACCTGGCGGCGCGTCTCGACGGACGCTATACGCCGATCGCGCTACAGCTCGCACCGACGCCGCCCGCGTGGCTCGCCGTGTGTTTGCCGCTGCCGGCGCGATAAACCCACACTCATTAAGCATGGAGCAGTAAATGGCAGTCAGCGTGTTCGATCTCTTCAAAATCGGCATTGGTCCGTCCAGTTCGCATACGGTCGGGCCGATGCGCGCGGCGCTGATGTTCGCTCAAGGGCTTGAACGCGACGGGCTGCTCGACAACACCGCGTCGGTGAAGGTGGATCTGTACGGTTCGCTCGGCGCCACCGGCAAGGGCCACGGCACGGACCGCGGCGTCATGCTCGGCCTGATGGGCGACGCGCCCGACACCGTCGACCCGGACACGATCGCGCAACGGCTCGAAGCTGTGCGGGTCACGCGCAAGCTCGCGCTGCTCGGCACGCACGAGGTGCCGTTCGTGCTGAAAGAGCAGATTTCGTTTTATCGCCAGGCGCTACCCGAGCATCCGAACGGCCTGAAGCTGCGCGCGCTCGACGCGCAAGGCGAGACGCTGCGCGAGTCGACTTATCTGTCGGTGGGCGGCGGTTTCGTGGTGACGGCCGGCGCACCGAACACGAAGGTGCTGAGCGCCGTCGATCAACTGCCGCACTCGTTTCGCAGCGGCAATGAACTGCTCGCGCTGTGCGAATCGACCGGCAAAAGCATTGCTCAGTTGATGTGGGAAAACGAGCGTGTCTGGCATACGGAAGAAGAAACGCGCACGGGCCTGATGAAGATCTGGGACGTGATGCAGTCGTGCGTGTCGCGTGGTTGCGGCATCAACAATCCAGATGCCGAAGGCAACCTGCCGGGACCGTTCCAGGTGAAGCGCCGTGCGCCGCAGTTGTATCGCGCGTTGTCGGGCAATCCGGAACTCGCGCTGCGCGATCCGTTGTCGATGGTCGACTGGATCAATCTCTACGCGATCGCCGTCAACGAAGAAAACGCCGCGGGCGGCCGGGTGGTCACCGCGCCGACCAACGGCGCGGCCGGCATCATCCCGGCGGTGCTGCATTACTACGTGCGTTTCATGCCGGGTTCGAACCAGCAAGGCGTGATCGATTTCCTGCTGACGGCCGCGGCGATCGGCATTCTGTACAAGCTGAATGCGTCGATTTCGGGTGCGGAAGTGGGTTGTCAGGGCGAAGTAGGCGTCGCGTGTTCGATGGCGGCGGGTGCGCTCGCCGCGGTCATGGGCGGCACGCCGAGGCAAGTCGAGAACGCTGCTGAAATCGGCATGGAGCACAACCTCGGGCTCACCTGCGATCCGGTCGGCGGCATGGTGCAGATTCCGTGTATCGAGCGCAACGCGATGGGTTCGGTCAAGGCGGTCAATGCCGCGCGCATGGCGCTGCGCGGAGACGGCACGCATTACGTGTCGCTGGACTCCGTCATCAAGACGATGATGCAGACCGGCGCGGATATGAAGACCAAGTACAAGGAAACCTCGCGCGGCGGCTTGGCGGTGAATATCGTCGAATGTTGAGCGCTGTGTTGTACGGTGAATGACGATGAACGCGGGCTACGGTCCGCGTTTTTTTATGGGCGCGCGGTTGCATGGCTCGGCGATGACGCTTCGCCGTATGTGCGCCCATTGCGCCGCGCCATGACAGTGCATGCGCTGTCGGCGTAAGCTGTCGAAGCGCCGATCGGCCCCCCTCTTCGCCGATGCGGCAATCTCAGATCGCACTCATGTACTGCCTGGAGGCTTCATCGCAATGTCGCTGCCGAATGCTCCCGTTTCAGGTTCCGTCGCCGCTCAAACCACTGGCGCGCGTCTCGTTGTCGATGCCTTGCTCACGCACGGTGTCGAACGTGTTTTCTGTGTACCCGGCGAGAGTTTTCTCGCTGTGCTGGATTCGCTGCACGATGAGACGGAACGCATCCAGACCGTCGTTTGCCGTCACGAAGCCGCCGCCGCGAATATGGCCGAAGCCGTCGGCAAATTGACCGGCCGCCCGGGCGTCGCGATCGTCACACGCGGGCCGGGCGCCACGCATGCATCGATCGGTGTGCACACCGCGTTTCAGGACTCCACGCCGATGATTTTGCTGATCGGCCAATGCGCGCGCGAGCATCTGGATCGCGAGGCGTTCCAGGAGATCGACTATCGGCGCATGTTCGGTCAGATGGCGAAGTGGGTCGCGCAGATCGACGATCCGAAGCGCATTCCCGAATATCTGAGTCATGCGTTTCACACCGCGACGTCGGGACGGCCTGGGCCGGTGGTGTTGTCCTTGCCGGAAGATGTGCTGAGCGAGGCGTGCGATGTCGTGGCCGGCGCGCCGGCTTATCGGCGCGTGGCGGCGTCGCCGTCGGTCGCGCAGATCGACACATTGCGGCAACTGCTGGAAGGCGCGCAACGGCCCATGGTGATCGCGGGCGGCAGCGGCTGGACGCCGGAGGCCTGCGCGGATTTCCGGCGCTTCGTCGAGAACTGGCAGTTGCCGGTCGGGCTCGCGTTCCGCTTTCAGGACACGCTCGACAACGAGCATCCGAACTATGCGGGCGATGTCGGCCTCGGCATCAATCCGGCGCTCGCAAAGCGTATCCACGACGCGGATCTGCTACTTGCGATCGGACCACGTCTGGGCGAGGCCACGACGAATGGCTACACGTTGCTGGACATTCCGAAGACGAAGCAGACGCTCGTTCACGTCCATCAAGGCGCGGAGGAATTGGGACGCGTGTATGCCGCGGATCTGCCGATCGTCTCCGGTATGCCCGAGTTGGCGGCGATGCTGGCGGCAATGAAACCCGCCTCTAACGACGCGCTCGCCTGGCGAGGCGCGGCGGACGAAGCGCACCGCGCGTATCTCGACTGGCGCAAACCGCGCCAGATTCCGGGCGATGTGCAGATGGGCGAAGTGATCCAGCAATTGCGCGCGCATCTACCGGACGACGCGATTCTCACGAACGGCGCGGGCAATTACGCGACGTGGCTGCATCGGCATTTTTCGTATCGGCACTATCGCTCGCAGCTCGCGCCGACGAGCGGCGCGATGGGCTACGGTGTGCCGGCGGCGATCGCGGCGAAGTCGCTTTACCCGCAGCGCGCCGTGGTTGCGTTAGCCGGTGACGGCTGCTTCATGATGTCGGCGCAAGAACTCGCGACGGCGATGCAGTACGACCTGCATGTGCTTTTTATCGTCGTGAACAATGGCCACTTCGGCACGATCCGCATGCATCAGGAGCGGCATTATCCTGGGCGCGTGCATGGCACGGGATTGACCAATCCGGACTTCGCGGCGTTCGCGCGATCGTTCGGCGCGCACGGTGAAACCGTGGAGCGCACGGAAGATTTTCTGCCGGCCTTGCAACGCGCGATGGAAGCGAAGCGCGCGGCGGTGATCGAGATCCGCATGCCGCAGGAAGCGAGTACGCCGGGGGCGACGTTGGAGCAGATTCGCGAGCAGGGGAGGAAGTTGCGCGGGGAAGCGTAGCGCGGATTTGGCACGCGACGCATGCAGCGAAGCTACCCATAAAAAGCCCTGCGATTCAGAGAATCGCAGGGCTTTTTCGCATCAAGCATCACGTCAAATCACGACGTGACGCGCACATGCTCGAACGGAAACTTACTTCCCGCCCACGCTTTGCAGCGTCGTCCACTTACCATCCACCACCTTGTACAGCGTGATGCCGCCGTTCTTCAGATCGCCCTTGCCGTCATAAGCCAGGTTCGACGACGTCACTGCCGGCATCGAAGTCTTCGCGAGCAGCGGCAGGTACTTCGCCGGATCGGTCGAGTTCGCCTTCTTCATTGCGTCGAACATCGCCATTGCGCCGTCATAAGCGTACGGCGAGTACGTTTGCACGTCCTCGTTGAAACGCTTCTTGTACTTCGCAACGTAGTCCTTGCCGCCCGGCATCTGTTCCAGCGGCAGGCCGGCGAGCGATGCCACCGTACCGTTCGCTGCGTCACCCGCGATCTGGATGAACGTCGGCGTGTGGACCATTTCGCCACCCATCAGCGGCGCCTTGATGCCCAGTGCCTTCATCTGCTTAACCATCGGCGCTGCTTGCGAATCCGCGCCGCCGTAATAGATCAGATCCGGCTGGACCGACTTCAGCTTCGTCAGGATCGACTTGAAGTCGACAGCCTTGTCGTTCGTGTATTCACGATCGACGATCTGGCCGCCCGCAGCCTTCGCTGCCTTCTCGAACTGATCCGCCAGACCCTGGCCGTAAGCCGTGCGGTCGTCGACGATCACGATTTTCTTCATGCCCAGCGTCTTGACCGCGAACGTGCCGGCGACCGAACCTTGCTGCGTGTCGGACGTCATCATGCGGAACGTGGTCTTGAAGCCTTGCTGCGTGTATTCCGGCGCCGTTGCCATGGCGATTTCGGGGATGCCCGCGTTCGCGTAAATGCGCGACGCCGGAATCGTGGTGCCCGAATTGAAGTGGCCCAGCATGCCCTTGATACCGTCATCCACCAGCTTCTGCGCGACGGTCGTGCCGGTGCGCGGGTCAGCCTGGTCGTCGGCCGAATCCAGCACGAAACGAACCTGCTTGCCGCCGATCATCGGCTTGCTCGCGTTCATGTCTTCCACGGCCAGCACGATACCGTTCTGAAAGTCCTTGCCGTAGTGCGCCTGCGCACCCGTCATCGGGCCGGCGAAACCGACCTTCACGTCTTCCGTCGATTGAGCGTTAGCCGTCCCCGCCAGCGACATCGCCGCAACCAATGCGGCGCCTGCCAGCTGTTTCATCTTGTATTGCATAGCTTCTCCTTGGTACCAGGTGTGGATGGAGCGGTTTCGGGGTCGCCGTACCGCTTCCGTTTTGTTGAAAAGATCGGAAAGAGGGTCGCTCAACCAATCGTCATCAAATTCGCATTACCGCCGGCTGCCGCGGTATTCACGCTGACCGAGCGTTCCGTCAGCAGACGCTCCAGCGCGTAGTCTTCGTCGCCGCTTTCCAGCGCGCGCGCCGCGACACCTTGCACCGACACGATCGGCCCGGTGCGCTTCGCCACTTCCTTAACCAGCGCGAGCAATTCGTCGCTATCGCCTTCGAACAGCACGGCGTCGAAGGGTGTGTCGGCACTCTTCTTCACGCTCGCATGCGACTTCAGCGAGGCGGGCAGTTGCGACACCAATTGTTCGCCAGCCGCGCCTTCGAACAACGCACGATTTCCCGTAGCCAGCGCCGCGGCGAACTGCACGCGCGCGCCGCTCGCCGTCGACGCGACACACAGCACCGTGCCGCGCGCGCCCAGCGTGTAGGTGTTGCGCTCGCCGGTGGGCCCCGACAATACCGCCGTCGCGCCGGCCGGTATATGCGACAGATAGCCGTCGCAACGTGCGGCCAATTGCGGCTGACGTTCGGCGATCAGCCAGTCACGCAACGCGGTCAGCGCGGCGGACGGATTGTCGCTGTTTTCACCGCCTTGCGGTACGTCGGCGATCAACGACTGCGCCAGCGACTTCGGCAAACCGGCCGGACGCGTGGCCAGCAGACGCTGCAGATACAACGCGCCGCCCGCTTTCGGACCCGTGCCCGATAAACCTTCGCCGCCGAACGGCTGCACACCCACCACCGCGCCGATCACGTTGCGGTTCACATAAATATTGCCGACGTGCGCGCGGCTGATCACGTGAGCGATCGTTTCGTCGATTCGCGTGTGAATGCCGAGCGTCAGGCCGTAACCCGTCGTGCGGATCTGTTCGAGCAACTTGTCCAGCTGGCTGCGGCGATAACGCACCACGTGCAGCACCGGGCCGAACACTTCACGCTTCAGTTCGTCGATGCTGTCGAGTTCGATCAGCGTCGGCGGTACGAAGGTGCCTTGGGCGCAGCCGTCCGGCATCGGCAGTTGTTCGATCTTGCGGCCTTTCTCGCGCATCGCCGCGACGTGCGCGTCGATACCGCGCTTCGCGTCGAGGTCGATCACCGGGCCGACGTCGATCGACAAACGGTCCGGATTGCCCACCGCCAGTTCGCGCATCGCGCCGGTCAGCATTTCGAGCGTACGGTCCGCGATATCGTCCTGCAGACAAAGAACGCGCAACGCGGAACACCGTTGACCGGCCGAATCGAACGACGACTGCAGCACGTCCGCCACGACCTGTTCGGCGAGCGCCGACGAGTCGACGATCATCGCGTTCTGGCCGCCCGTTTCGGCGATCAGCGGAATCGGCTTGCCGTCCGGATCGAGGCGATTCGACAGCGTCTTGTTGATCAGGCGCGCGACTTCGGTCGAACCGGTGAACATCACCGCGCGGGTGCGCGGATCGGCCACCAACGCGGCGCCGACCGTTTCGCCATTGCCCGGCAGCAATTGCACCGCGCCAGCCGGTACGCCGGCTTCGCGCAGAATGCGCACGGCTTGCGCGGCGATCAGCGGCGTCTGTTCAGCCGGCTTGGCGAGCACAGTGTTGCCGGCGGCCAGCGCCGCGGCCACCTGGCCCATGAAAATCGCCAGCGGGAAATTCCACGGGCTGATACAGACCACCGGTCCGAGCGGACGATGCGTGTCGTTCGAAAACTCGTTGCGAATCTGCGTCGAGTAGTAACGCAGGAAGTCGATCGCTTCGCGGATTTCCGCGACCGCGTTCGCCAGCGACTTACCGGCTTCGCGAACCACCAGACCCATCAGCGTATGCATCTGCGCTTCGAGCAGATCGGCGGCGCGAGCGAGGCAATCGGCGCGCGCATCGACCGGCGTGGCTTGCCAGATCGGCGCGGCGGCCACTGCGTGCGCCAATGCGGCACTCACGTGCTCCGGCGTCGATTCGACGACGGTGCCGACGAGGTCGCGCTGATCGGCGGGATTGCGCACGTCGCGTGCGGTGCCCACGGCGATCTCGTTGTCTTCGAGCATCGGCGTGGCGCGCCACGGATGATGCGCGCTCGCCAGCAACGCCGACGACAGCGACGCCAGCCGGTGTTCGTTCGACAGATCGAGGCCCATCGAATTGAGACGCTCCGCGCCGAACAGATTGCGCGGCAGCGGAATCTTCGCGTGCGGCGCGCCGAGCGGCGTGATCTTCGACGCTTCGTCGGACGGATCGGCAATCAGGTCTTTGATGGCGACGTTTTCGTCGGCGATACGATTCACGAACGACGTGTTCGCGCCGTTCTCCAGCAGACGGCGCACGAGGTACGCGAGCAGCGTTTCATGCGTGCCGACCGGCGCGTACACGCGGCACGGACGGTTCAGTTTGTCGCGGCCGGTGACTTCCTCGTACAGCGGTTCGCCCATGCCGTGCAGGCACTGGAACTCATACTGGCCGGGATAGTAGTTGTTGCCCGCGAGGTGATAGATCGCCGACAACGTGTGCGCGTTGTGCGTGGCGAACTGCGGATACACCGCGTCCGGCGCGCCGAGCAGCTTCTTCGCGCAGGCGAGGTACGACACGTCCGTGTAGATCTTGCGCGTGTAGACCGGATAGCCTTCAAGGCCGTCCACTTGCGCACGCTTGATTTCGGTGTCCCAGTACGCGCCCTTCACGAGGCGCACCATCACGCGATGACGGCTGCGGCGCGCCAGATCGATCACGTAATCGATCACGAACGGGCAGCGCTTCTGATATGCCTGGATCACGAAACCAATGCCGTTCCAGCCCGCCAGTTCCGGATCGAAGCACAGCGCTTCGAGCAGATCCAGCGAGATTTCGAGGCGGTCGGCTTCTTCGGCGTCGATGTTCAAACCGATGTCGTAACGGCGCGCGAGGATCGCGAGCGAGCGCACGCGCGGCAGCAGTTCGCTCATCGTGCGTTCCTGCTGCGAACGCGAATAGCGTGCGTGCAGCGCGGAGAGCTTGATCGAGATACCCGGGCCTTCGTAGATGCCACGGCCGCCGGCAGCCTTGCCGATCGCGTGGATCGCCTGCTCGTACGACGCGTAGTAGCGCTGCGCGTCGGCTTCGGTGGTCGCCGCTTCGCCGAGCATGTCGTACGAGTAGCGGAAACCGCGCGCTTCATACTTGCGGCTGTTGGCCAGCGCTTCGGAGATGTTCTCGCCCGTGACGAACTGCTCGCCCATCAGGCGCATCGCCATGTCCACGCCCTTGCGGATCAGCGGTTCGCCGCCCTTGCCGATCAAACGCGTGAGCGCCGACGAAAGACTCGTTTCGCTATTGGTCGTCACCAGCTTGCCGGTGATCATCAAACCCCACGTCGCGGCGTTGACGAACAGCGACGGCGCCTGGCCGACGTGCGACTTCCAGTCGCCCTTGCTGATCTTGTCGCGAATCAGCGCGTCGCGGGTTGCGCGGTCGGGAATGCGCAGCAGCGCTTCGGCGAGGCACATCAGCGCCACACCTTCCTGGCTCGACAGCGAGAACTCGTGGATCAGCCCTTCGACGCCACCGCCCTTGCTCTTCGTGCGCAGCGTCTCGACCAGCTTGTGAGCCATGGCTTGCACGTCGCCGGCGAGGTTGGCCGGCAAGCGCGCCTGACCCAGCAGGAACGGCACGCACTCCGGCTCCGGACGGCGATAAGCCGCCGTGATCGCCGCGCGCAGCACCGACTGCGGTTGCACGTTTTGCGCGAAGTCGAGGAACGGATGCGAGGCACCGTCTTCTTCCTGTTCGACTGCAGCGCCATCGGCCAGATCGGCGGAACCCATCACCCCGGACAACTCGGGCGGCAATTGGCCGTGCTCGATCTTTTCGAGGTAAGCGAAGATCGCCTGCTTGATGAGCCAATGCGGAGTGCGTTCGAGGCGAGTGGCGGCATCTTTCAGCCGGGAACGCAGGAGGTCGTCGACCTTGACGCCAAGGGTGGTGCTAGCCATGTTTCCTTCTTCGGATACCAGACGAATGCCCGGCGAAAGACTAAAAGTTGGCGAATCGTACGCCTCTCAATAAAAAGGTGCAACCATACCGGGTATATGGTTGCACCTTCTTTAAACCCTTGCGGGGCGCGGGTTTGCGCCCGATGGCACCGCGTGCGGCGGAGCGGGTTGCGATCAGTACTTTCCCTGGCGTGATTCTTTTTGCTTTTACCCTTATCAAACGGGACGGCGCGCCGTTATAGAGAACATGGCGGCAAGCGGCCTCACGGCACGCAAAAAAAACGAAACGGGGTTTGGCGTTTTAGAGGATCGGTGAAATGGAAAAGTGGCTGGTGGTATTGGGTATCTGGGCAATGTGTGCGACTTGCGCGGTGCTGTTTATTCGTGGCGCAACCGGCGGTGCGGACAAACGCGCGGCGGTCGAAGGACGCACGCGCGCGGCATCGCGTGCATCGGCCGGCGATACGCGGACGGCGTTGAACGATTGATTTGAGTAGTGCGGGTGGTACGGCGCGGTCGTCAGATGTCGAGCGGATCGACTTCGACACTCCAGCGCAGCACGCCTTTCAAGCCGCGCAGCAGCGGTTGCCACGCGCGCAACGTCGCCTGCAAAGCCGCCCTTGAAGCGCTTTCGATCAGCAACTGCGCGCGATGCAAGTGCATCACCTTGACGATGGTGAGCGGCACCGCGTCGTAGACGGTTACGCGTTCAGCGGCCGGAATGCCGGTCAGCGCCGCCGCGGCCTGTTGCAGGAACGCGATCGCGGCCTCGAGCGTGCGCCCTTCGGCGCGCAGCAGCGCCTGATAAACGAACGGCGGCAAATGCGCGTCGCGGCGCTCGGCCAAGGTCGAATTGGCGAAGCCGACGTAGTCGTGACGACCCAACGCGTGATACAGCGCATGGCGCGGATAACGCGTCTGCACCAGCACTTCGCCGGGCAAACCTGACCGGCCGGCGCGGCCGCTCACCTGCATCAGTTGCGCAAAGAGGCGCTCGCTCGCGCGGAAGTCGTGCGAAAACAGCGCGGTGTCGGCGTTCAGCACGCCCACCAGCGACACGCGCTGAAAGTCGTGGCCCTTCGCGATCATCTGCGTACCGACCAGAATATCGACCTCGCCGGCGTGAACGTCGGAGAACAGCGCCTGCGCGCTGCCTTTGCGGCGCGTGCTGTCGGCGTCGATGCGCAACACGCGGGCGCCGGGCACCGCGCTCGCGAGCGTTTCTTCGACGCGTTGCGTGCCGCGCCCCATCGGCTCGATGTCGACATTGCCGCAGTCCGGGCACGAGCGCGGAATGCGCGACTCCCAACCGCAATGGTGACAACGCAGCGCGCGCTCCGGCTTGTGCAAAACCACGTAAGCGCTACAGCGCGGACAGCCGGCGACCCAACCGCAGGCGTCGCAGGCGAGTTGCGGCGCATAGCCGCGACGGTTCAGAAACACGAGGCTTTGCTCGCCGCGTTCGAGCCGGGCCTTCAGCGCAGCGATCAGCGGCCCCGAGAGACCTTCCACCGACGCCCGTCCGCGCCGTCGCTCTTCTTCCAGATCGATCAGCCGGACGGTCGGCAGCACGGCGTCCGCCACCGCGCGGCGCGACAGCGTGAGGCGCTTGTAGCGCCCCTGGTCGGCCTGCCACCAGCTTTCCAGCGACGGCGTCGCCGAGCCGAGCACGACCGGCAAACCGAGCTGCTTGGCGCGGTAAATCGCCAGATCGCGCGCCGAATAGCGCAAGCCTTCCTGCTGCTTGTACGCCGGATCGTGTTCTTCATCGACGACGATCACCGCTAGCTTCGGCAGCGACGCGAGGATCGCGAGTCGCGTGCCGAGTACGATACGGGCGCGGCCGGTGTGTGCGGCGAACCAGTTGCGCGCGCGTTCGCCTTCGGCGAGACCGCTGTGCAGCGTGACGATCGACGTCCCTTCGAGCGCGGCGAAGCGAGCGCGGAAGGCTGCCTCGAACTGCGGCGTCAGATTGATTTCGGGGACGAGGACGAGCGCTTGCGCGTCCGGTTTGGCCGCGAGAATCTCGGCGAGCGCGCGAAGATAGACCTCGGTTTTGCCGCTGCCCGTCACGCCGTGCAGCAGGAACGGCGCGAAACCGTTCGCGTCGCGAATGGCTTCAACGGCGGCGGCCTGTTCGTCGGTGAGCGTGGGTAGCGTGGGCGCTGGCGTCTCGGGCGGGGCCGCCGCGCCGACTACGGCGGCGGCTTCGATCACCTCTAGCGCAACCCAGCCTTGCCCTTGCCACGCTTCGAAGGTGGCGATTGCTTTGGGATGCAGCGCGCGGGCGTCGGCGGCTAGCAGGAAATCGGCTTCGGTGAGTGCCTGGGCGAGCTTGCGCAGCGCGCTGGCGCGCGCCGGCAATGCGTCGGGCAAAGCCGCACGCCCTTCGGCCGTGAGGCTGTAGCGCTCTTCGGGCGCAAACAGGCGCGACCAACGCGAGGCGTCCCTCAGCGCTTGAGGCAGCGCGGGCAGCGCGACTTCGCCGAGACCGCGTTGATAGTAATCCGCAGCGAAGCCGGCCAGCGCGAGCCATTCCGCCGACACCGGCGGACACGCCGCGCACACGGCGCTCACGGCGCGGAGCCGGTCGGCGGGCACGTCACTGTGAGCGGTTACTTCGCAGACGAGCCCCACCACGTGGCGCTTGCCGAACGGCACGCTGACCAGCATGCCGGGTTCGGCAAGTTCGGGCGTGTCGCACCGGTAGTCGAACAGAGTCGGCAGCGGATGATCCAGCGCAACACGGACGAACACGTCGCTCACGCGGCAAGCCGAAGCGGATGCGCCGGCGCGGCACGACGCCGCATCTCCGTGCACGTTGAGCACGTGCCGAACCCGTCGAAGTTAAAGTAAAACTTCAATTTCGGCGCTAAGTTTTGGATTCGGCTGAACAATTGCAATCGGTCCGCGTGCCTGTGGATAACTTTGTTGAGAACTTCGCTGGAAAGGGCCGCGAAGCGCGCCGCAGCGGCCTTCTGTGGGTTTCCGCACACTTTGCCGTGAACCCTTGAAACCCTTGCCAGACAAGGCTTGGATCAAATGCGCCGGCAAAGTGCAAGGGCCACCGTACGACGAAAGCTTCTACCGCGCCGCAGCGTGAAGAATGTGCATAAGTCAAGTCTTGACTTTCGCAGGACCGCCGTCTGACGGCCTGTGGCATGCCAATTTTCCCTTAGAGCGAGAGCCCACTTCGCCGCGTTGCAGCAAAAACGGTAACGATTACAGCATCACGCCGGTGCATGCGCGCCGCTTCGAATCGCCCGGCTATGACGATGCACTTCGTCAACGAGCTCTGCGACATTTTCCGGCGGCGTGAATTGCGAGATGCCATGGCCCAGATTGAAGACATGGCCCGGATGATTACCAAAGCTGTCGAGCACGGCACGCGCTTCCATGCGGATCGCCGCCGGCGGCGCAAACAGCACGGACGGGTCGATATTGCCCTGCAGGGCCACCTTACCGCCGACACGCTCGCGCGCTTTGGAGAGATTCACGGTCCAGTCGAGGCCGACCGCATCCACGCCGGTCTCGGCGATCTCGTCGAGCCACAGGCCGCCGCCCTTCGTGAAGGTGATCACCGGCACTTTTTCGCCGTCGTGATCGCGCTTCAACTGGCTCACCACCTGCTGGATGTACTGCAGCGAGAAACGTTGGTAGATGCCGTCCGCCAGCGCCCCGCCCCACGTGTCGAAAATCATGACGGCTTGCGCGCCGGCTTCGATCTGCGCGTTCAGATACGCCGCCACCGAGCGCGCATTGATCTCGAGAATGCGGTGCATCAGGTCCGGACGCGCGTACAGCATCGATTTGACGGTGCGGAAGTCGGCCGAACCGCCGCCTTCGACCATGTAGCAGGCGAGCGTCCACGGGCTGCCCGAAAAGCCGATCAGCGGCACGCGCTGACGGCCTTGCGCGTCGGTGAGCGCGGTGCGGATTTCACGCACGGCGTCGGTGACATAGCGCAGCGTGGCGTCGATATCCGGCACGGCGAGACGCGCGACGTCGTCTTCGGTACGTACCGGGCGGGCGAATTTCGGCCCCTCTCCCGTCACGAACTCGAGGCCGAGGCCCATGGCGTCCGGCACCGTGAGGATGTCGGAAAACAGAATCGCGGCGTCGAGCGGATAGCGTTCGAGCGGCTGCAGCGTGACTTCCGTTGCGAACGCCGGGTTCTTCGCGAGCCCCAGGAAACTGCCCGCACGGCCACGTGTGGCGTTGTATTCCGGCAGATAGCGGCCAGCTTGCCGCATCAGCCAGATCGGCGTGTAGTCGGTCGGCTGGCGCAGTAGCGCGCGCAGGAAAGTGTCGTTCAGGAGTTTATGGGCCACGGTGCGTACGACTGAGGGCAAAGGGGCATTTTACCGGACCCGGCTCCCGGCATCGCGCTTGATGCGGGCAATAACTGTTGCGCAACCGGCCGGTGGGCGCGGCTGGCGGCGCCCAATACCCATGCGTACCTGGCTGAACGGCTAATGTTCAACCCCGAAACGCCGGGCTATTATCCGACGACCTTACCGGACAATTACACGCAAACAAGGAGACTCCATGAACAAGGCAGCACTCGCACTGCTCGGCGCACTGGCCGGTGTTTTGATGCACGCAGGCGTGGCCGTGGCGCAGACCAGCACCGCCGCGGCGCCCTCCCGGCTCGACGATATTCTTGCGCGCGGCACACTGCGCGCCTGCACGACCGGCGACTACAAGCCCTACTCGTTCTACAAGCCGGACGGCCAGTTCGAGGGCATCGACATCGACATGACGGAGTCGCTCGCCAAGTCGCTCGGCGTGAAGGTGGAGTACGTCAAAACGTCGTGGTCGAATCTGATGAACGACTTCGTCGCCAAATGCGATATCGGCATGGGCGGCGTGTCGCCGACACTCGAACGGCAAAAGCGCGCGTTCTTCACGCAGGCGTACATGGTGGACGGCAAAACGCCGATCGTGCGCTGCGACGACGTCAACAAGTATCAAACCGTCGCGCAGATCGACCAACCGGGCACTCGTGTGATCGTCAATCCGGGCGGCACCAACGAACGGTTCGCGAAGCAATACTTTCCGCATGCGAACCTCACCGTCTATCCGGACAACGTGACGGTCTTCAAGCAGATTCTGGCCGGCAAGGCCGACGTGATGGTGACGGACGCGTCGGAAACCTTGCTGCAGCAAAAGCTGAATCCGGGTCTGTGTTCGGTACATCCCGACAAGCCATTCCAGTACGGCGAGAAAGCCTGGCTGCTGCCGCGCGGCGACGTGACGTTCCAGCAGTACGTTGACCAGTGGCTGCACCTCGCACGCGCGACGGGCGAGTATCAGGCGATCTCGGATAAGTGGCTGAAATAAACCTTCGAGGTTGAGCGGCGCGGTCGGTTTATTTGACGGAGGGGCGGCGGTTCAACGCATTGATAGGGCCGCATCGCCCACTCGATCATGTAACGGAACGCCGACGAGTTAAGCGAAAGCCGAACAATGTGGCCGGATTGCCTCTGATGAGCTGGCCCCGTTCCGGCCTTCTAATCGGTTCGACGTTCCGCAATGCAGCACACCGCGGTTCGTTTTCTCTGATTAATTTCTCGAGTTGGAAAATCCCATGTAACACAGGCGATCCTTGAGAAAAACGATGAGAATGCAACCATTTCATGCGCAATCGACTGAATGGACTACACCGCACCATGCGTCGCGAATAGCATCAATCATGCGTATGAAATTGCGGGTAAGTCATCGGTCATAATTACGTTTAAAACATTTTTATTTGGCAATATGTCCCGCAACGCCTTATCTGGCGGGCGTTACAACCTGAAACACTTTGTTACGGCGCTCGTAGGTTAATTCGCCCACAATGCCCTCAACGGTTTCAACACGGATGTGGCTGGGTGCGTGGTGTGAGCGGATACGATGCACTTGCCGGTCGGCGTATGCCGAAGCCCTGTGAAGGGGCATCCCTGCTGGGGCCGTAGTCGACGCTGGGGCGTCGTCTCAGTGGGTTCCACCTTTGGTCTCCTCGCGCTAACCCCGTAGCGTGTGGTTTTTAGCGGGCTCCAGGCCCGCTTTTTTTTCGCCCGGTCAAACGTTTGCGCGGTACGGTATCGCGCCGGTTGGAGTCTATTCGCAGACAGTTAGCGGCTTGCGTGGGCTTGCACAGCAAATGGTTGACCAATCTTTTCGATCCGGAAGCCGCGCCGCAAGATGACTTGCAGGCGCGGCTTCTGTTGATCGGCCGGCCTTAAAGTTAAGCCGTCTTGTTTTCCTGCAGCTTCAGTTCGCTGATCATCCGTTCGCGCATGATGAATTTCTGCACCTTGCCGGTCACCGTCATCGGCAATTCGTCGACGAAACGGATGTACTTCGGCACCTTGTAGTGCGCAATCTGCCCCTGGCAGAATTGCTGGATATCTTCCGCAGTGGCCTGCTCTCCGGAACGCAATACCACCCACGCGCAAACCTCCTCGCCGTATTTCGCATCCGGCACGCCGAACACCTGCACGCTCTGGATCTTCGGGTGGCGGAACAGAAACTCCTCGATCTCGCGCGGGTAAATGTTCTCGCCGCCACGAATCAGCATGTCTTTCAGACGACCGACGATGTTGCAGTAGCCGTCGGCGTCGAGCGTCGCCAGATCGCCGGTGTGCATCCAGCCATTTTCGATGCTTTCGCGCGTCTTCGCCTCGTCGCCCCAATAGCCTTGCATCACCGAGTAGCCGCGCGTACAAAGCTCGCCGGTTTCGCCCACCGGGACGATCTCGCCGAGCGGGTCGACGATCTTCACTTCGAGATGCGGCTGGATACGGCCGACGGTCGTCGTTCGCTTGTCCAGCGGGTCCGTGGTCGAGCTCTGGAACGACACCGGGCTCGTTTCCGTCATGCCGTAAGCAATGGTGATCTCGCTCAGGTGCATTCTGGAGACGACCTTTTTCATCGTCTCGATCGGGCACGGCGAACCGGCCATGATGCCGGTGCGCAGGCGCGACAAATCGTAGGTGGCGAAATCAGGGAGGTCGAGTTCGGCGATGAACATGGTCGGCACGCCGTGCAGCGCCGTGCACTTTTCTTCCGCGACCGCGGCGAGCGTCGCCGCCGGGTCGAAGCCCTCGCCGGGAAAGACCATGTTGGCGCCAACCGACACGCACGCCAGCACCGACAGCACCATGCCGAAGCAGTGATAGAGCGGCACTGGAATGCACAGGCCGTCCTGCTCGCTCAGGCGCATCGCCATCGCGATATAGCGCGCATTGTTGACGACGTTCCGATGCGTCAGCGTCGCGCCTTTCGGGTTGCCGGTCGTGCCGCTGGTGAACTGGATATTGATCGGCTCGTCGGCGTGCAGCGTCGCGGCGGCCGCGTCGAGTTTCGCGGGGTCGAGCGACGCACGGCCCTGCTCAACCACCTCCGAAAACGACAGCATGCCGGGCGTCTCGGTATCGCACATGCGAATCACGATCCGCAGCCCCGGCAGGCGCGCGGCATGCAGGTCGCCGGGCGCAGCGCTCGCCAGCTCGGGGGCGAGTTCCTGCAGCATCTGCAGATACATCGACGACTTGAAGCGCTCTGCTGCAATGATCGCCTTGCAGTCCACCTTGTTCAGCGCGTATTCGAGTTCGGCCAGACGATAGGCGGGATTGATATTCACCAGCACGGCGCCGATCCGCGCGGTGGCGAACTGGGTCAGCAACCATTCGACACGGTTGGGTGACCAGATCCCGACGCGATCGCCTTTCACGATGCCCAGCGCGGCCAGCCCCGACGCGAGCACGTCGACCTCGTCGGCGAATTCCCGCCATGTCCAGCGGATGCCCTGCTCCCGGAAAACCACGGCCGGCCTGGTTGGAAAGCGTTGTGCGGTGTCCCGAAGATACTGACTCACCGTCGCATCGCTGAGCGGGACCTGCGCCGAGCCGCGCACATAAGAGATGCCGCCGCGGGGCTCGATGAGCGCACTTTCGTCTGTTAGCTGAGCTGCCATGGTGAAGTCTCCGAGAGGCAATCGTTGCTCTATTGAAATGAATTTGAAGCCGATTGTGCCATTACCGCCTGGCGCGGCGGCATCAAGTCTTACCCGCACCGCAGGCCGGTGGTGTTACCCCGTCATGCCCATTGGCGAATTGTGTGGCGTTGTCGACCGTGGTCATGGCGCGGGCGGTTAGCGTCCCCGTGGCTCGGCGAGCACAGCGAAGATGGAGACACGGAATGCAGGCGAAGCACAACGACCACGGTGGCTGTCGTGTTCGCCCGGGCAAACCGAACGATCGCGATGCGTTAGTCGCTCGCGACCGGGTGGCGCCCCGAATCACCGCGGCTATTCCACGTCGGCCTATCCGGCAGCGCGATGACCGGCGACGCCGTGAACTCGACGCTTCGAAGGAAATTGAAATGAGAGTAGTCAGCAACACCTGTCATCCGGCTGCAGACATGGCGGGCGCGCAAACCCGATCGGATTTGCCAAAACCACGGCCGACGCCGGCGTTGATTCAGCACGACGCGGCGAGCGGTGCCGCCTTGCGCGAACCGGCGCCGGGTTTTCCGGCCGCCTATGCCGTTGAGCGCCCCGCAGGCGAGCTATCGCCGATCACCCAGCAACCGAACCTCTATCGTGACGCGAGCGGCAGCCAATACCTCCATCACGATTCAGGCTGGTACCCGGTGCGCGATGATGTCGACAGCGGCACTTTGCGCGTCTGGCAGCCCGACAGGGCCTACAAACCCCAATACCCGATACGGCGCGATGCCGACGGCAACTTCACGCTGCATAGCAACGTGGGACTCAAGGGCGGCGGTCTTTTCGACAAGACACCGGCCAACTCGTCGAGTTACAGCGAGGCGGACCGCAACACCAACCGCCAAACGCTCGGCGCCCAGCTCGGCGTGATCCGAAGTGCCAGCGATCCGGGGAGCTACGCAAACAGCGTCAAACTCGTGAACGATGGACTTTCGCGATTGCAGGTTGGCCTATCCGACCAGGCCTTCGACCGGATATCGACCAATCTCAATCGCGTTCAAAACGGCAAGATGACGAACGCCGAAGCGTCGTCGTCGGAATATAGGACCTTCATGAACGATGTTCACGATTCGACGCTCTCGCAAGGTGATAGGAACTGGTCGCGTTTTGGCGCGTATCTGAATCGTTATGCGGGTGTCCCGTATCACGCCGAGACGGATATCGCCAACATGCATCTGAATCGAAACCAGGACCGATTGACGCGTCTGAACATGCAGGCATTCGTTCAAAACGATCCTAAAGCCTGACGCGTCACACCGTTCAGCAAGCGGACGTAAAAAAGGGCTCCTATCAGGAGCCCTTTTTCATTCTTACCGTTCCGCCGGAGGCAGCGACACACGCCGCTTAGTCCTAGAAACGCTTAACCGCTGTTTAGTTCTGACCGCGCAGCTTGCGCAGACGCTGGATCGCAGCGAGCTGCGCCGTCGCGTACGCCAGTTCCGCTTGCGCGGTGGCGTACTCGAGGTTCGAACCCGTGTTCTGCAGCGCTTCTTCTGCACGCTTGCGTGCATCTTCAGCCTTGGCTTCGTCGAGATCCTTGCCACGAATCGCGGTGTCGGCGAGAACCGTCACAGCGCCCGGCTGGATTTCGAGGATGCCGCCGGCGACGAACACAAACTCTTCTTCGCCGTTTTCAGCTTCAATGCGCACCGCACCCGGACGAATCCGCGTAATGAGCGGCGTGTGGCCCGGCAGAATGCCGAGTTCACCTGCTTCGCCCGGCAGTGCGACGAACTTCGCCTGGCCCGAGAAGATCTGTTCTTCCGCGCTGACGACGTCTACTTTAATAGTTGCCATAAGTGTCGACTCCTGTCGACGAGAGTGGGCGCTTTAGCGCTTCCCCTCGTCTCATGCAAGGCTGGGTTGAACGTAGTAAGAGGCGCCGGCTTTGCGTTCCGCTACCGTTCGGTACCGATACGCGCGAGGCCGGCGCCCGCTTCGTTACACCCGACCTTTACTGGATCTTCTTGGCCTTTTCGAAGGCTTCGTCGATCGTGCCGACCATGTAGAACGCTTGTTCCGGCAGGTGGTCGCACTCGCCTTCAACGATCATCTTGAAGCCACGGATCGTTTCCTTCAGCGGCACGTACTTGCCCGGCGAGCCCGTGAACACTTCAGCAACGTGGAACGGCTGCGACAGGAAACGCTGGATCTTACGAGCGCGCGCGACGGCGAGCTTGTCTTCCGGCGCGAGTTCGTCCATGCCCAGAATCGCGATAATGTCGCGCAGTTCCTTGTAGCGCTGCAGCGTTTGCTGCACGCCACGCGTGATCGCGTAGTGCTCTTCGCCGATCACGTTCGGGTCGATCTGACGCGAGGTCGAATCGAGCGGGTCGACTGCCGGGTAGATACCCAGCGAAGCGATGTCACGCGACAACACGACGGTTGCGTCGAGGTGGCCGAAAGTCGTAGCCGGCGACGGGTCGGTCAAGTCATCCGCAGGGACGTACACGGCCTGAACCGACGTGATCGAGCCGGTCTTGGTCGACGTAATACGCTCTTGCAGCTTGCCCATTTCTTCAGCCAAAGTAGGCTGATAGCCCACTGCCGACGGCATACGGCCGAGCAGTGCCGACACTTCCGTGCCTGCCAGCGTGAAACGGTAGATGTTGTCGACGAAGAACAGCACGTCCAGACCTTCGTCACGGAAGTGCTCAGCCATCGTCAGGCCGGTCAGCGCCACGCGCAGACGGTTGCCCGGCGGCTCATTCATCTGGCCGTACACCAGCGCGACCTTGTCGAGAACGTTCGAGTCCTTCATTTCATGATAGAAGTCGTTCCCTTCGCGGGTACGCTCGCCAACACCGGCGAACACGGAGTAACCACCGTGTTCCTTAGCGATGTTGTTGATCAGTTCCATCATGTTCACGGTCTTGCCCACACCGGCGCCACCGAACAGACCCACCTTGCCGCCCTTAGCGAACGGGCAGATCAGGTCGATAACCTTGATGCCGGTTTCGAGCAGTTCGGTCGACGGCGACAGTTCGTCGAACGCCGGAGCCTTCTGGTGAATACCGCGAACCACGTCCGAGTTGATCGGGCCGGCTTCGTCGATCGGGCGACCCAGCACGTCCATGATCCGGCCGAGGGTCGGTTTGCCGACCGGCACGCTGATCGGCTTACCCGTGTTCTTCACAACCGTACCGCGACGCAGGCCGTCCGATGCACCCAGACAGATGGTACGGACAACGCCGTCGCCCAGTTGTTGCTGGACTTCGAGGGTCAGTTCCGAACCTTCGAGAATGAGCGCGTCGTAAATCTTCGGCATGTCCGAACGCGGAAATTCCACGTCGATCACCGCGCCGATGCACTGTACGATCTTGCCTTCTACCAAAGCAGTAGTACTCATCGCTTTTCCTTTAGATACTCAATTCTTCACTCGCGCAAAGGCGCAGTTTCGGTGGGTGCGCCATACCGGCGCACACGAAGCGGTGTGCTTGACCGTCACGGTCAGACAGCCGCCGCGCCACCGACGATTTCCGACAGTTCTTTCGTGATCGCGGCCTGACGGCTCTTGTTGTACACGAGCTGCAGTTCGTTGATGACCGTCTTCGCGTTATCCGAAGCGGCCTTCATCGCGACCATGCGGGCCGACTGCTCCGATGCCATGTTTTCCGCGACGGCCTGATAGACCAGCGCTTCGACATAACGCACCAGCAGTTCGTCCACCACTGCCTGCGCATCCGGCTCGTAGATGTAGTCCCACTGCGTGCTCGGCGTCGTGCCGTCTTCTTCCTTGCGCTCGAACTGTTCTGCCGACAGCGGCAGCAATTGCTCGATCACCGGCTCCTGCTTCATCGTGTTGACGAAGCGCGTGTACGCGAGGTACACCGCCGAAACCTTGCCTTCCGAGTACAGGTCGAGCTGCACCTTCACCGCGCCGATCAGCTTTTCCAGATGCGGCGTATCGCCCAGATGCACGACGTTCGACACCACCTTCGCGCGCAAACGGTTCAGGAAACCCAGACCCTTGGTGCCGATCGCAGTTGCTTCGATCGTCTTGCCCTGGCCTTCCAGTTCCTTGAACTTCTGCACCGACGCACGCAGCACGTTGGTGTTCATGCCGCCGCACAGACCCTTGTCGGTCGTCACGAGGATGATACCGGCCGCCTTCGCGCCTTCGTTCGACACCATGAACGGGTGACGATACTCCGGGTTCGCACGGCTCATGTGTGCAGCGATATCGCGGACCTTGTCGGCATACGGGCGAGCAGCGCGCATGCGCTCCTGAGCGCGGCGCATCTTCGATGCGGCCACCATCTCCATCGCTTTCGTGATCTTGCGCGTGTTTTGCACGCTCTTGATCTTGCCGCGAATTTCCTTCATTCCAGCCATTGCTTGCTCCTTGTCGGCCCGAGTTAGCGCTTTAGCGCTGACTCGGGCCCATCGAAGCAGCGCGGGAGCATTCTCATGCGGCCCGCGCCGCTTCAAGGTCCGTTTATGCCTTGCGGATCACTCGCGGATCAATAAGCGCCGGACTTCTTGAAGTCTTTGAGGGCCGTGTGCAGCAGGCCTTCGTCGTCCTTCGAGAGTTCCTTGGTATCTTCGATGCGCTTGACCAGGTCAGCGTGGCTCGACTTCAGATGTTCGCGCAGGCCCTTTTCGAACGGCAGCACTTGCGAGACTTCCAGATCGTCGAGGTAACCGTTGTTCGCGGCGAACAGCGCGACCGCCAGTTCCCACACTTGCAGCGGTTGATATTGCGGCTGCTTCAGCAGTTCCGTCACGCGGCGGCCGCGCTCCAGTTGCTTGCGGGTCGCTTCGTCGAGGTCCGACGCGAACTGCGCGAACGCAGCCAGCTCACGGTACTGCGCGAGGTCGGTACGGATACCGCCCGACAGCTTCTTCACGACCTTCGTCTGAGCCGCACCACCAACGCGCGACACCGACACGCCGGCGTTAATTGCCGGGCGGATACCTGCGTTGAAAAGGTCGGTTTCCAGGAAGATCTGGCCGTCGGTAATCGAGATCACGTTCGTCGGAACGAATGCGGTCACGTCGCCGGCTTGCGTTTCAATGACCGGCAGTGCCGTCAGCGAACCGCTCTTGCCCTTCACTTCGCCGTTCGTGAACTTCTCGACGTAGTCTTCCGAGACGCGAGCCGCACGTTCCAGCAGACGCGAGTGCAGATAGAACACGTCGCCCGGGTAAGCTTCACGGCCCGGCGGGCGGCGCAGCAGCAGCGAGATCTGACGGTATGCCCAGGCTTGCTTGGTCAAATCGTCATACACGATCAGCGCGTCTTGACCGCGGTCGCGGAAGTATTCGCCCATCGTGCAGCCGGCGTACGGTGCGAGGTACTGCATCGCTGCCGATTCCGACGCCGAAGCGGCCACGACGATCGTGTATTCCAGCGCGCCGGTTTCTTCCAGCTTGCGAACCACGTTCATGATCGACGAAGCCTTCTGGCCGATCGCGACGTAGATACAGAAGAGGTTCTTGCCCTTCTGGTTGATGATCGCGTCGACAGCGACTGCGGTCTTGCCGCACTGGCGGTCGCCAATGATCAGCTCACGCTGGCCACGGCCAACCGGCACCATCGCGTCGATCGACTTCAGACCGGTTTGGACCGGTTCCGAAACCGACTTACGCCAGATCACGCCCGGTGCAATCTTTTCGATTGCGTCGGTTTTCTTCGCGTTGATCGGGCCCTTGCCGTCGATCGGGTTGCCGAGTGCATCGACCACGCGGCCGAGCAGTTCCGGACCCACCGGCACTTCGAGAATACGGCCCGTCGTCTTGACGATGTCGCCTTCCGAAATGTGTTCGTACTCACCCAGAATCACGGCGCCGACCGAGTCGCGCTCGAGGTTCAGCGCGAGACCGAAGGTGTTGCCCGGAAATTCGAGCATTTCGCCTTGCATCACTTCCGACAGGCCGTGAATACGCACGATACCGTCGGTCACGGAGATCACGGTGCCCTGGTTGCGAACGTCTGCGCTCGCGTCAAGGCCCTGGATCCGGCTCTTGATCAGCTCGCTGATCTCAGAGGGATTGAGTTGCATTATTCGCTCCTGATAGTCAATTCTGTTGCGTGCCAGCCGCTTCAGCGCGTTACGCGCTTCAGGCCGTCAGAGCCGTCTGCATGCTGGCAAGCCGCGCGCGGACCGAGGTATCGAGCACTTCGTCGCCAACCGTCACGCGCACACCGCCAATCAGCGACGAGTCGACTTCGACCGTCGGCTTCAGCTTGCGGTGGAACTTGCGTTCGAGACTTGCGACGAGGTCGTTCAACTGCGCGCCTTCGAGCGGGAATGCGCTGACGATCAGCACATCGGCCGCCCCTTCGCGGGCATTCTTCAACTCTTCGAACTGCGTAGCGATTTCCGGCAGCAATTGCAGGCGATGGTTGTCCACCAGCATTTGCACCAGATTCTTCGCTTGCGCGTCGTCCTTGAGCGGCGACTTGACCGCGGCCAGCAGCAGTTCGCTGACTTGGGCGCGGCTTACTTTCGGGCTCGAGGCGATCGACAGCACTTCGGGCAGACGCGCAACCTGTGCCAGCTCCTGCACGAGCGTGGACCAGGCGGCGATGTCACCAGCTTCGGCCACGCCAAACAGCGCTTCTGCGTACGGACGGGCGATGGTTGCAAGTTCGGCCATGATCAGAGCTCGGCTTTCAGTTGATTCAGCAGGTCAGCGTGAGCTGCCTGGTCGACTTCGCGCTTCAGGATCTGTTCAGCGCCCTTCACTGCGAGTGAAGCGACTTCGCCGCGCAGCGTTTCGCGCGCCTTCACGACTTGCTGGTCAGCATCGGCCTTCGCTTGCGCGATGATGCGAGCGGCTTCAGCGTGTGCTTGCGCCTTGATTTCGTCAGCGACTGTCACAGCGCGCTTTTCTGCGTCGGCAATACGTTGCTGACCGTCGTTGCGTGCCTGAGCGAGTTCCTGGTCGACGCGCTTATGAGCGGCTTCGAGTTCAGCCTTGCCCTTTTCAGCAGCCGACAAACCGTCAGCAATCTTCTTCGAGCGCTCGTCGAGGGCGTTGATCAACGGCGGCCACACGAACTTCATCGTGAACCACGCGAGGATCAGGAACACGACCATTTGCGCAAACAGGGTTGCGTTAAGATTCACGGTGTTTCCTTAAACGTTGCTAGTTCGGAAAGTGAAACGGCAAGGCGCTCATCGATTCTGTATTCGATCAGCGCCCAAGTGCCCGTTCCGCCCTGCGCCTTTACCAGTTATAGCTCAGGCGCAAACTTCCGAGGAACCTCAGCCTGCCAGCTTCGACAGCAGCGGGTTCGCGAACGCGAACAGCATTGCCACACCAACGCCAATCAGAAACGCCGCATCGATCAGACCAGCCAGCAGGAACATCTTGGTTTGCAGCGGGTTCATCAACTCCGGCTGACGAGCACATGCTTCGATGTACTTGCCGCCCATCAGGCCGATACCGATACAGGCGCCGATTGCACCCAGGCCGATGATGATGCCGATACCGATGGCGGTCAGACCCTGGATGTTGGCGATGAAAGCTTGCATGATCACTCCTTTGTGAAAAGTCTTTTAGAACTGGTTGGAACTGGGATTTAAAAAACTAAAGCTAAAACCAAAAACTATTCGCGACGTGCAGCCGCTACTAGTGGGTATCGTGAGCCTGGCCGAGGTACACCAGCGTCAGCATCATGAAAATGAACGCCTGCAGCAGAACGATCAAAATGTGGAAGATCGCCCAAACCGTGCCTGCGATCACATGGCCGATGAAGCCAAGCACCGACACGTCCGCGCCGAAACCCCACATGCTGCCGAGCAGGGCAATCAGCAGGAACAACAGTTCGCCCGCGTACATGTTGCCGAACAGCCGCATGCCGAGCGAGACCGTCTTGGCGACGAACTCGATGATGTTCAGTGCAAGGTTCGGGATCCACAGCAGCGGATGCGCACCGAACGGAGCGGACAGCAGTTCATGCACGAAGCCGCCGGCGCCCTTGATCTTGATGTTGTAGTAAATCATCAGCGCGAACACACCGAGGGCGATGCCGAGCGTACCGTTCAGATCAGCGGTCGGCACGATGCGGTGGTGCGGGATGACTTCGGACAGACCCAGCAAGCCAATGATCTTGCCCGGCAGGTCCACAGGGATAAAGTCGAGCGAGTTCATCAGCGCGACCCAGACGAACACGGTCAGGGCGAGCGGCGCGATGAAGGTGCGCGAGCCGTGGATCATCGACTTCGATTGATCCTCGACCATTTCGACCAGCATTTCGATTGCGCATTGGAAACGGCCCGGCACGCCGGACGTTGCCTTGCGGGCAGCGAGATGCAGAATGAAGATGGTGGCCAGACCGCAAACGATCGACCAGAAAAGGGTGTCCAGATTCCACACGTGAATGTCGAAAATCGACGTCTGATGCGCGGTGGAAAAGTTCTGCAAGTGGTGCGCGATGTACTCGGACGGATCCATTGCGCGCGTGCCTTCGCTAGCTGCCATATCGTTAAAGCCACCCAAATTGTCGAAAATCGTCTTAGGCCGTTCCCGCAGCAATTCTGTATTGCGGGAACACGCCGGGTGCGGATCGTGTCATATCCGCACTCCTGATGCCGGCGCTGCGCGCCAGCCTGAATTTTGTACTGCTTTTGTTCCTGCACCCTTAGCGCCAGGCTAAGGCGATCCAGTACGTCTTGAGCGCGACGAGGTAGGTCACGAGCAGCGGAACCCAGCTTACGTCGCGATACCAGAAGGCGATGACTACAAACATCGCGATCGTTGTCCCCATCTTGAGCGCTTCGCCAATCATCCAGCTCATGGCTGTCGTGGCGCCGCTCAGCGTTCTAAGTCGTGCCGCGAACAACGCGCTCGGCACCCAGCAGATCGCTCCCCCCAGGAGCGCGGACAGCGCAGCATCGCCCGGCGGCTTGTAGAACAGCCACCACAGCAGCGTTGCACCCAGGGACAAAACCATTTGCGCCGCCACGACCTTGAAAGGCGTAACGCGCGATGGACGACTCACATTCGGACCAAATAGCTTTTCAGCTTCGGTCCGCGTGAGCGGAACGATATTGTTATCTTGTTGCTCGACATCCCACGCTTCGTCAGAAGGGACTCGCTGACCGGTGGACGCAACGGAAGCGGTGCGTTCAGCGGATTCGTCGTGCCCATTCTTCGGCGCTTGATTCGACGTTTTGACCGCCATCGCAGTGTTCCGAAAGTCTTGTTCCAGCCCGCCAGCTTACGCTGTGCTTACGGGGTTGCCGTGCAATTAAATCCGGGCGATTGTAAGCGATAGTTGCAGGCAATTCAAGACTTTAGGCCGTTCAATAAGCTGCGTGAAACCGCCCCTCACGATGCGGGAATAGCTTCCTGGCGGGCCAAAACGCGCCAAATGTAAGGCGGCTGGGGGGTAGCAAAACATGCGCATTGAATCGCATCAATTTGCGCCCGCGCAAACGGCCTTTTAACGCTGTAACGGTCGTCTCGAAAATGCAACAAACGCCGATTTTTGCGCGCGCGGGTGGACAGGCGGGGCGGCGTTGGGTAGGCAGTCGGCTTCGTAGATCGCGTTAGCTGTTCAGGCCAAGCCGCGTACATCTGGAATCCTGATTATTCGACACAGGATTTAGTTAGGATTCCAGCACGCTCTGATCGCCAAGCGGCGGCTCAATCAACGCCGCAGGCTTGCATCGCTTGGCCCCACTCCGTCGCAGCTGATAACCTGCAACGCGCCAAGAAGTAGCTTGCGATCGAAATCTCACCCCGATCCGTCGCAAGCGCCCTACTTCAGTTCGCCAATCAAACAGCCGCAGCGTTACCGCGCAAGCGCACCAGAATACCTTCCAGCGCATCCAGATCGCCGAAGTCGACCAGCACCTGCCCTCGCCCGCGTCGGCCGAGTTTGATCTTCACCGTCGCCGCCAGCAAATCGGACAGCTCTTCCTCGAGCCGCCGCGTGTCGCGACCGCCGTCCGGATTCGCGCGCGCCTTCACTGCCGGCGCGGCCTTGGTGGTCGTCGTGACCAGCTTCTCGGTCTCACGCACCGACATGCGCTTATTGACGACCTGATTGGCCAGCGTGATCTGCGTCGCGGCATCCACGGCCAGTAGCGCGCGCGCATGGCCCATGTCGAGATCGCCGGCGAGCAGCATGGTCTGTACCGGCGACGCCAGATTGAGCAGGCGCAGCAGATTCGACACCGCACTGCGCGAACGCCCCACCGACTCCGCCGCCTGCTCGTGCGTGAAATTAAACTCATCGAGCAGGCGCTGGATGCCCTGCGCCTCTTCCAGCGGATTCAGATCTTCGCGCTGAATGTTCTCGATCAGCGCCATCGCCGCGGCGGCCTGATCCGGCACGTCCCTGACGAGCACCGGCACTTCGCTCAGTCCGGCAAGCCGCGCCGCGCGGAAACGCCGTTCGCCGGCGATGATCTCGTATTTGTCCGCGGACACGGGACGCACCAGAATCGGTTGCATCAAACCCTGAGCGCGAATGCTCGCCGCCAGCTCCTGCAACGCGCCTTCGTCCATGCGTGTACGCGGCTGATACTTGCCCGCCTGCATCTTGCTAAGCGGCAGCACGTTCGGCGCGCCTTCAATGGCAACGGCCTCGGTGATATCCGCGCTGCCACCCAGCAGTGCTTCAAGGCCGCGACCCAATCCCTTCTTTCTCGCTACTGCGTTCATCGTGCTTCCTCGATCCGCTTAGGATGCCTGGGGCGCGTCATTCAACGCGCGCACCCGCTCAATCATTTCCGCGCCGAACTGCACGTACGCCTGCGCGCCGCGCGATGCGCGGTCGAACACCACGCCCGGCAGACCGTAGCTGGGCGCTTCGGCCAGACGCACGTTGCGCGGGATCACCACGTCGAATACCTTGTCGCCGAAATGCTCTTTCAGTTGATCGGAGACTTGCTGCTGCAATGTGATGCGCGGATCGAACATGACGCGCAACAGGCCGATCACCTTCAGATCACGGTTCAGGTTGGCGTGCACCTGCTTGATGGTGTTCACCAGATCGGACAGACCTTCGAGCGCGAAGTACTCGCACTGCATCGGAATCACGACGCCGTGTGCGGCGCACAGACCATTGAGCGTCAGCAGCGACAAAGCCGGCGGGCAATCGATCAGCACGAAATCGTATTCGCCTTCGACCGCGGCAAGCGCGTTCTTCAACTGACGCTCACGGTTCTGAACGCTGACCAGCTCGACTTCGGCACCGGCGAGTTCGCGATTCGCCGGCAGCACGTCGTAGCCGACCGCTTCGGGCCGTACTCGCGCGTCGGTCACCGCGACGCCATCCACGAGCACTTCGTAGACCGTATTCGCGCAGGCGGCCTTGTCGATGCCGCTGCCCATCGTGGCGTTACCCTGCGGGTCCAGGTCGATGAGAAGGACACGCTGTCCCTGCGCTGCCAAGCTCGCGGCCAGATTGACTGTGGTCGTCGTCTTGCCGACGCCGCCTTTCTGGTTCGCAACGCAGAAGATTTTTGCCATCGTTGGTGTGTCCCTTTTGCTGCCTGGATGAAGTAAATAAAGCTTGCTGCTGGTACGGGGCGCGTCTACCGGCTAGTGGCCAGCAGCCCACGAAGCTGCGGCCGTCAGTTGGCCGAATCCACCCGAACCTTGATCAGATGCCGTTCGGCGTCGAGCGACGGCACATTCAGCCGGACGATCTGTTCCACGTGGGCGCCGGCAGGCAAACGCTCGATCTCGCCTTCCGGACGCACGCCTTTCATCGCCCAGATCGCGCCCTGCTCCGCCACCAGATGACGGGCCAGTGTAACGAAATCCGAGAGCTCTGCGAATGCGCGCGAGACGATTACATCGAACTTTGCGGGTACTTCGGCGCCCGGCTGCAACGTCTCGACGCGGCCGGTCACCACCGACAGATTGGCCAAACCCAGTTCGGCCTTAGCCTGCGACTGAAACGCCGTTTTTTTATGAACGATGTCGTTCACGGTCACAGTCCATTCAGGCAAAACGATCGCCAGCACGATACCCGGCAAACCGCCGCCCGAGCCGACGTCGAGCACCGACGACGGACCGCGTGGCGCCAGATGCGGCACGATCGAAAGCGAATCGAGAATGTGCTGGATCAGCATCTGCCGCGGATCGCGGATGGCCGTCAGGTTGTAGACGGCATTCCACTTCGACAGTAACGCGACGTAGTCGAGCAGCTTGCCAAGCTGGGCATCGCTCAACTTGAGGCCGAGTTCGCGGACGCCCTCTTCCAGCAACGGCGCCAACGCTTCCCGACCGCTTCCCTTCTGGCTTACCGTCATTGCGTCACCGGCGTGCTGTCGGTGCCGGGTTCGGCGGGTTTCGTCGAACGACGCCCCAAGCCGCGCTTCAGATGAACCATCAGCAACGAGATCGCCGCCGGCGTGATACCGGAGATGCGCGATGCCTGACCGATGGTTTCAGGACGGAATTGCGTCAACTTCTGGCGCGCCTCGAACGACAGCCCGCGCACTTCCGCGTAGTCCAATGCATCCGGCAAGCGCGTGCTTTCGTGCGCCTCATTACGTTCGATCTCGCCAGCCTGGCGATCGATATAGCCCTGGTACTTGATCGCAATCTCGATCTGTTCCTTGATCTGGGCGAGCAGCACGTCGTCTTCCGCGAGGATCTCCG
The DNA here is from genome assembly GCF_902833695.1 of Paraburkholderia sp. BCC1876. Lineage (NCBI taxonomy): Bacteria > Pseudomonadati > Pseudomonadota > Betaproteobacteria > Burkholderiales > Burkholderiaceae > Paraburkholderia > Paraburkholderia sp. BCC1876. The sequence continues at coordinate 213,768 of NZ_CADFGI010000004.1, forward strand.
GCGCGGCGCAGGCACCCGCACGCAGGCCGCACACGCCGTCGTACGAGACACCCGGACGACGCAGCAGATCAGCCAGGCTGTACTCATGGTCGATCGGCTTGCCGAGCAGCGCGGTCGCTTCGTCGGCCGATAACGTCTTAGGATTCACCCACGTCGTGCGAAGACGCTCTGTTTCACGTGAAACAGCATCACGCTTGCGGCTGAACGCGTCCCAACGGACGTCGTCGACCACGCCAAGCTCGCGGCCAATCTCGGTCAACCGCATATCGGCATTGTCTTCACGCAGGCTCAGGCGATACTCGGCGCGGCTCGTGAACATGCGATACGGCTCCGACACGCCACGCGTGACCAGATCGTCGACCAGCACACCAAGGTAAGCCTGATCGCGACGCGGGCACCACGCCTCCTTGCCCTGAACGAACAGACCCGCGTTGATACCGGCCAGCAGGCCTTGCGCCGCGGCTTCTTCATAGCCGGTCGTGCCGTTGATCTGTCCCGCGAAGAACAGGCCGTTGATCACCTTCGTTTCCAGCGACGCCTTCAGCCCACGCGGATCGAAGTAGTCGTACTCAATCGCGTAGCCGGGGCGCAGGATGTGCGCGTGCTCCAAACCGCGCATCGAACGCACCAACTCAAGCTGCACGTCGAACGGCAGGCTCGTCGAAATCCCGTTCGGGTAGAACTCGTTGGTCGTTAGCCCTTCCGGTTCCAGGAAAATCTGATGCGATTCCTTCGACGCAAACCGATGAATCTTGTCCTCGATCGACGGGCAATAGCGCGGCCCGACTCCCTCGATCACGCCCGTGTACATCGGCGAACGATCAAGGCCGCCGCGGATGATGTCGTGCGTCCGCTCATTCGTATGTGTGACCCAGCACGGCACCTGCCGCGGATGCTGCTCAACCCGCCCGAGAAACGAGAACACCGGTACCGGATCCAGATCGCCCGGCTGCTCTTCGAGCTTCGAAAAATCGATCGTGCGGCCGTCGATTCGCGGCGGCGTCCCGGTCTTGAGGCGCCCTTGCGGCAGCTTCAATTCCTTCAGGCGCGCGGACAACGACACCGAAGCTGGATCGCCAGCACGGCCGCCGGTGTAGTTGTTCAAACCCACGTGAATCTTGCCGTCGAGGAACGTCCCCGCCGTCAGCACAACAGCGCGCGCGCGGAACTGAATCCCCACTTGCGTCACCGCGCCGACCACGCGATCACCCTCCACCATCAGATCGTCAACTGCCTGCTGGAACAGCCACAAGTTCGGCTGATTCTCCAGCCGATGCCGGATCGCCTGCTTGTACAGCAGACGGTCGGCCTGGGCGCGCGTCGCCCGAACAGCCGGTCCTTTCGACGAATTGAGGATGCGGAACTGGATACCGCCCTCGTCCGTCGCGGCCGCCATCGCACCGCCGAGCGCATCGACTTCCTTAACCAGATGGCCTTTGCCAATGCCGCCAATCGACGGATTGCAGCTCATCTGGCCGAGGGTTTCGATGTTGTGGGTCAGCAGGAGCGTGGTGTTGCCCATGCGCGCCGAAGCCAATGCGGCCTCGGTGCCGGCATGGCCGCCGCCGACGACGATTACGTCAAATTCTGTGGGAAAGAGCATCGCGGATCTCACGCCAGATCGTCGCGTGAGCCTTCAAAGGAAAATGTATGAGCGAATTATAACGGGTTCGGTTTAGGCCCGAATTTCGCCCGATTGGTCAGCCCATAAAAAAAACGGTGTGTTTCACGTGAAACACACCGCTTCAGACATCCACGGTCGGCGAAAAACGAAAAACTAGGCCACCTTTTTCGCCAGCCCGAGGTACGTTTCGATCACGCGTGGATTCTGCGCCAGGTCCGCCGCCGGACCTTCCAGTGCCAGTTCTCCGGTTTCAAGTACATAGCCGTAGTCGGAAATCTGCAGCGCCGCGCGCGCGTTCTGCTCGATCAATAGCGTCGCCACGCCCGTCTGACGCAGCGCGCTAATGATGTGAAAAATTTCCTTCACGATCAGCGGCGCGAGACCGAGGCTCGGCTCGTCCAGCATCAGCAGATCGGGTTTGCCCATCAGCGCCCGGCCGACTGCCAGCATCTGCCGCTCACCGCCGGACAACGTGCCGGCCGCTTGCTGCCGACGCTCCTTCAGCCGCGGAAAGAGTGCGAACACCGGCTCGAGCTGATCGAGGAAGTTGCGCTCCCCTGCCCGCTTGCGACGGTACGCGCCGAGCACGAGGTTGTCTTCCACGGTCATCGACGCAAACAGCTCGCGCTTCTCCGGCACCAGACACATGCCGCGCGCGACGCGCTTTTCGACCGGCACCGCGCTCACATCCTCACCTTGATAGAGAACGGTTCCTTTCGCATGACCCGTAGTGGGCAGTGCGCCCATGATCGCGTTCAGCAACGTCGACTTGCCCGCGCCGTTCGGGCCGATCACCGAGACGATCTGCCCCGGCCGCACTTTGATCGCCGCGCCGTACAGCGCCTCGACCTTACCGTAGCGAACCGACAGACCACTCACGTCCAGAATGGGACCCGCAGCATTCATCGTGTTTTCCATCACTCCACCCCACCCAGATAAGCTTCAAGCACGGCCGGGTCTTGCTGGACTTCCTGTGGCAAACCTTCCGCGATCCGCGTGCCGAACTCCATCACCACCAGACGATCGGTGAGATTCATCACAAAATCCATATCGTGCTCGACCAGCAGCACACTCATGCCCTCGGCCTTCAGCCGGCGCAGCAGGTCGGCGAGTTGCAGCTTTTCCTGATAACGCAGCCCGGCCGCCGGCTCGTCCAGCAGCAGCAAGGTCGGGTCGCAGCACAACGCGCGGGCGATTTCCAGAATCCGCTGCTGCCCCAACGCCAAGCTGCCCGCCTCGTCGTACATATGCTGCTCGAGCCCGACCCGGCGGATCTGACGCGCGGCCTCCGCCATCAAGCGCGCTTCTTCCGCGCCGTTCAAGCGTGCGATGCTGCGCCAGACGCCCGCCTGACCGCGCAGATGCGCGCCGATCGCGACGTTCTCCAGCACCGTCATCCCCGGCAGCAGCTTGACGTGCTGGAAAGTGCGGCCGATCCCGCGCTTGACGATTTCACGTGAACTCAGCGAATCGATGCGCTCGCCGCGGAACGTAATCTCGCCGCTGGTGGCTTGCAGCACGCCGGTCACGAGATTGAACGTCGTCGACTTGCCCGCACCGTTCGGGCCGATCAACCCGATGATCTGCCCCGCTTTGACCTCGAAACTGACGTCGTTCACCGCGACCAGACCGCCGAACTGCTTGCGTGCCTTGTTCACCGTCAGCAGGTTCTCACCCGCCGTCGGTTTGCTGCGTTGCGGCAACGGCTCCGCATGTTCCGCCAGATGCGCACGCGGCCCGCGTGGGAAAAAGCGCGCGACGAACGGCCAGACACCTTGTCGAGCGTATTGCAGCAGCAGCACCATCAGGATGCCGAACACGATCACTTCGAAGTTGCCGTTTTCGCCGAGCAGCTTCGGCAGCAGGGTTTGCAGATAGTCCTGCAACACGGTCAGGATCGCCGCGCCGAGCACCGCGCCCCATACGTGCGACACGCCCCCCACCACGGCCATGAACAGAAACTCGATGCCGTGATTCAAACCGAACGGCGTCGGATTCACCGCGCGTTGCAGGTGGGCGTACAGAAAGCCCGAGATCGACGCCAGCACCGCCGCGTAGACGAAAATCACCACGCGCATCCAGGCCGTATTGACGCCCATCGCCTCGGCCATCATGCCGCCGCCGCGCAACGCGCGAATCGCCCGCCCCGGCCGGCTATTAAGCAGATTTTGAACAGAGATCACCGCGCCGAGCACGACGACCCAGATCAGGTAATAGATATGGCGGCCGGACTCCAGGTTGATGCCAAAAACATTCAGCACCGGAATCCCGTTGATGCCGTCGTACTTGCCGAGCATGTCCAGATTGCCGAACAGGTAGAACAGCGCCAGGCCCCACGCAATCGTACCGAGCGGCAGAAAGTGCCCGGACAGACGCATCGTCACCAGACCCAGCATCAGCGCGATCAGCGCCGTCACGATCACACCCGCGATCAACGCGAGCCACGGCGACACGCCATACGTGGTCGTCAGATAGGCGGTTGCATAGGCGCCGATCCCGACGAACGCCGCCTGCCCGAAACTCGTCATGCCGCCGATACCGGTCAGCAGCACGAGGCCGATCGCGACGATCGAATACAGACCGATGTAGTTGAGCAGCGTCACCCAGTACTCGGGCACGTGAATCGGATGCGGCAACACCGGCAGCGCGAACAGCACCACGAGGAACAACCAGAAGAACTTGTTTTGCATGATCCGTTTCATCGCGTCACTCCTCGTCCTCTTCGCTGTGCGGACTGGCCAGACTTCGCCAGAGCAGCACCGGGATGATCAGTGTGAACACGATCACTTCCTTATAAGCACTCGCCCAGAACGACGAATACGATTCCAGCAAGCCGACCAGGATCGCGCCGGCAGCCGCCAGCGGATAGCTGACGAGTCCGCCGATAATCGCGCCCACGAAGCCCTTCAGACCCATCAGGAAGCCCGAGTCGTAGTAGATGGTGGTCAAGGGCGCAACGAGGATGCCGCACAGCGCACCGAGCCCCGCAGCCAGCGTGAAGGCGAGGCGTCCTGCCTGCGTTGTGCCGATGCCGACGAGCCGCGCACCGAGCCGGTTCACTGAGGTTGCACGCAACGCCTTACCCGAGATCGTGCGGTCGAAGTACAGATACAGCGCACCGATCAACACTGCAGCGGTGCCGATCACCCACAAGCTCTGTCCGGAGATCGACAGACTGCCCAGGTTGTACGTCGCGTCGGAAAACGCCGTGGTCCGCGAGCCTTCCGCACCGAACATCACGAGCCCGACGCCGACCATCGCGAAGTGCACCGCCACCGCCACGATCAACAGCAGCAGCGTGCTCGCCTCCGCGATCGGCTCATACGCCAACCGGTAGACGAACGGTCCCATCGGAATCACGATCAGCAGCGTCAACGCGATCTGCGCGAGCATGGGCAGCGGATGCAGGAAAAGACCTTGCGTCACCGCGTACACCGCGATCGGGAACAGCAGATATTTGCTGACCAGCGTCACCAGCGTGCGCGCCGCGTGCCGACGTCGCTCGGCATGCCGCACCAGACCCGCGACTTCGACGACGAAACACGCCGCGCCCATCGCCATCAGCAGCCAGCAGGTGGCCGGAAATTTTTGTGTCTGCAACGCGGCGAGCGTGAGCGCGCCGTACGAAACAAACTCCCCCTGCGGGATAAAAATCACCCGCGTCACGGAGAACACCAGCACCAGCGCAAGCGCGAGCAGCGCGTAGATCGCGCCGGTGGTGATGCCGTCCTGCGCGAGGATCGCCGCAATTGATAGATCCATACTTCCTCGTCCTGAAGCGTCGAAATCGAAACCGGGAAACAGTCGTGGCGGCGCCGTAGCGGCCAGCGACCTGCAAGTCTGAAAAGGCGACCGCCGCGCCGGGACACGGCGCGGCGATCGATGCCATTCTCATCGACCAGAATGGCAATGCGGCGTCATAGGCCGCACATTGCGCGAGAGGCGCGTACCGCTTTTGTTATTAGTCGTTCTGCAGCTTCCACTTGCCGTCGACGATCTCCACGATCACGCGTGCGCGTTTGTCGAGGCCGTTGTGGTCGGTCGGCGTGGTGTTCATGATGCCGTGCGACACCGGCAGTTCCTTGATGTTTTCCAGCGCGCCGCGCAGTGCCACGCGGAACGCTTCCGTGCCCGGCTGAGCGGTCTTCAACGCGACCGGAATCGCCGCTTGCAGCATCTGGCCGGCGTCCCAGGCGTGACCGCCGAAGGTTGCCACCGAACCCGCGCCATAGGCCTTCTCGTAAGCCGTCTTATAAGCTTCCGACGACTTCTTCACCGGATTCGAATCCGGCAACTGATCGGCAACCAGGATCGGGCCGGCCGGCAGGAATTCGCCTTCGCAATCCTTGCCGCACACGCGCAGGAAGTCGTTGTTGGCGACGCCGTGCGTCTGATAGACCTTGCCCTTGTAGCCGCGCTCCTTGAGCGTCTTGGCCGGCAGCGCCGACGGCGTGCCCGCGCCCGCGATCAGCACCGCGTCAGGGTTCGCGCCCATGGTCTTCAGCACCTGACCGGTCACCGATGCGTCGGTGCGGTTAAAGCGCTCGTTGGAGACGATCTTCAGATGGTGTGCCGCGGCGGCCGCCGTGAAGACGTTGTTCCAACCGTCGCCATACGCGTCCGCGAAGCCGATGAAACCCACCGTCTTCACGCCGTGACGTTCCATATAGTCGGCAATAGCGTCGGCCATCAGGCTGTCGTTTTGCGGCGGTTTAAAGGCCCACGCGCGCTTCGCATCCATCGGCGAAATGATCGCCGCCGACGCCGCCAGCGAGATCACCGGCGTCTTGCCTTCCGCAGCGGGATCGAGCATGGCGAGCGAGTTCGGCGTGACGGTCGAGCCGATGATGGCGTCGACGTGGTCTTCGTCGATCAGCTTGCGCGTGTTCTGCACAGCTTTGCCGGTGTCGGACGCGTCATCCAGAACGATGTACTGCACCGTCTTGCCGCCGATCTCCTTGGGCAGCAGCGCGATCGTGTTCTTCTCGGGAATGCCGAGCGATGCAGCCGGCCCCGTGGTGGACAGCGTCACGCCGATTTTCACCTGCGCGAACGCGGCGCCCGCGCCGCACATGAGCGCCATCGCGATGCCGGTACGTACCCATTGATTTGTCTTTTTCATTGCCAGTCTCCAAACGCTTTGAAGCGCGTATCTGTAATCCGGCTCACGGGCCGGGTGTCTGAATCTAGTTATAGGGTTCGGGCATGCCAAGCATGGTTTTCCCTGCTCGACGCGAGTTGCCTCCACCGTTGGTGCCACTTCCCTGCTGCGTGCCACGACTGCGGACTGCTGCGATTCCCATGCTGATTTTCTCGCGATCTTCGTCGCGATTTAGTGCTGCGATTTGTCGCGAGCAAAACACTAACATGTTAGTAGTATTGCGTTCTGCATCATCGACGGTCAAGCGGCTGCGGGCCCAATACGGGTTTGTCCTGAAGCCGCGACACCACACTTTTTCACGCGACGTCGCGCGACTTCACGTGAAACGGCCAATAAAAAAGACGCGTCAACTGCACGCGTCTTTTTGAATGGGGTTCCGTATCGCTTCGCCCTCGCTCAGTCGCCGGCCAACTTCCACTTGCCGCCGACAATCTCCACCATCACGCGCGCCCGCTGGTCGAGGCCAGAGTGGTCGTTTGCGCTCATGTTGAAGATGCCGTGCGACGCGGGCATGTCTTTCGTGCTTTCAAGCGCCGCACGCAGCGCCTCGCGGAACGCGGGCGTGCCCGGCTGTCCCTTCTTCAGCGCCAGCGGAATCGCGCGTTGCAGCAGCAAACCGGCGTCCCACGCGTGGCCGCCGAAGGTCGACACCGAGCCGACGCCGTAAGCGGTTTCATAGGCGCGTTTATAGGTCAGCGCCGTCTTCTTCACCGGATTCGAATCGGGCAACTGTTCGGCAACCAGCAACGGGCCGGCGGGCAGATACGTGCCTTCGCAATCCTTGCCGCACACGCGCAGGAAGTCGTTATTTGCGACGCCGTGCGTCTGATAGAGCTTGCCCTTGTAACCGCGTTCCTTGAAGGTTTTCTGCGGCAACGCGGCCGGCGTACCCGCACCCGCGATCAGCACCGCGTCCGGGTTCTGCGACATGATCTTCAGCACCTGCCCGGTTACCGACGCGTCGCTGCGCGCGAAGCGTTCGTTCGCGACGATCTTGATTTTGGCCAGCTCGGCGGCTTTGCCAAATTCCTTGAACCAGCTCTCGCCGTAAGCGTCGGAGAAGCCGATGAACGCGACCGTCTTCACGCCGTGATTCGACATATGCTGCGCGATCGCGGTGGCCATCAGGATATCGTTCTGCGGCGTCTTGAAGACCCATGCGCGCTTTGCGTCCATCGGCTCGACGATGCTCGCCGCGGCGGCCATGGAGATCATTGGCGTGGTGCTTTCAGCGGCGACGTCGATCATGGCGAGCGAATTCGGCACGACGGTCGAACCGATCAGCGCGTCGACGTGGTCTTCGCTGGTGAGCTTGCGGGCGTTCTTGACCGCCTGGGTCGAGTCGGTCGCGTCGTCGAGCACGATGTAATCGATTTTCTGGCCGGCTACCTCTTTAGGCAGCAGCGCGATCGTGTTTTTCTCCGGAATACCGAGTGACGCAGCCGGGCCGGTTGCCGATACCGTCACGCCGATTTTCACGTCCGCGAATGCAATACCGCTCCATGCTGCGGATACCCCGGTGGCGACTAATGCCGCGCTTATCCAACGCAATGCCGACTTCATCCCGCTCCTCTGTCTACCCCGTTATTCATTTGAGGTTAAATCCGCGAATTCCATTCCGCGGATTTAATCCCGACCCAGCGGTCGGTGAATAGCGAGTGTAGCGGAGCGCAGCCCCGCGCTGCAAGCGTTTTGCAGGGAAACGGCGTGCGGAAATGGAATGGCTAAGGGAATAAAAAAGGGCCGGGAAATTGGCACGCAATTGGTGTCGTGCCATTCCGAAAGCACAAATAAAAAGCGCTGCTGGATATCAATCCAACAGCGCTTTCGTCTGGGCACTGAGTGCCTCATTGTCTCCTCGTTCTCCACCTGCAAAATTCGTGGTGCATCAGAACTGCATGAAGATTAAACGAGCACATGGTGTACTACAACTAGCAATTACCCTAGTGGTGCACTGCCGCACTGAATTGGGGCGCATTTGCGCGGGTTTGGCCGCTTGCGTCGAATGGCTGGCGGACTTCAACGCCCGCCTCGCCATTTCAACTGCCTGCGGATTATATCGGATGCCGAAGCAGTTACGCAGACCAATCGGAATCACGCGCGCAATGGCCGCACTCGCGCGACGATCTCGCCCACAATCCCGCGCCGGAACGCCAGCACGCACGCGATGAAAATCAAACCGGTGACAATCGTGACCGACTCGCCCAGCGAGCGGAACCAGTCGATGCCCGTCGACGACGCGAGCGCCGTGCCGATGTCGCCGAGACGATCTTCCAGCGCCACGATCAACGCCGCGCCGAGCAGCGGCCCGAACAGCGTGCCCATGCCGCCGACCAGCGTCATCAGGATCACAAGGCCGGACATGGTCCAGTACGCGTCGCTCAAGGTTTCGAAGCCCTGCACCAGCACTTTCAGCGAACCGGCGAGACCCGCGAGACCCGCCGACAGAACGAACGCGAGCAGCTTGAAGCGATCCGTGTCGTAGCCGAGCGAGATCGCGCGTGGTTCGTTTTCCTTGATCGCGACCAGCACCTGACCGAACGGCGAATGCACGATCCGCACAATCAGCAGGAAGGCCAGCACCATGACCGCGAGCACGACGAAGTACAACGTCACGTCGGACGAAAGATCCAGCAGGCCGAACAGCTTGCCGCGCGGCACGCCTTGCAGACCGTCCTCGCCATGCGTGAACGGCGCCTGCAGGAACACGAAGTAGACCATCTGCGCGAGCGCCAGCGTGACCATCGCGAAGTAGATGCCTTGACGGCGAATCGCGAAAAGTCCGACCACGAAACCGAGCAAGGTGGCCGCCGCGGTGCCCGCGAGCACGCCAAGCTCCGGCGAGAAGCCGAGCGTCTGCATCGCGTACCCCGTCACATAGCCGGCCGAGCCTAGGAACATCGCGTGGCCGAACGACAGTAAACCGGTGTAGCCGATCAGCAGATTGAACGCCGCCGCGAACAGCGCGAAACACAGCACCTTCATCACGAACAGCGGATAGATGCCGAGCACCGGCACGGCGAGAAGCACGATCAGCAGCAGACCGTAGAGCATTTTTCTCTGCATCATTTTTCCTTGCCGAAGAGACCCGCCGGTCGCACCAGCAACACGAGCGCCATGATCACGAAGACGACGGTCGCCGACGCTTCCGGGTAAAACACGCGCGTCAGTCCTTCGATCACGCCGAGCATCAGGCCGGTGAGAATCGAGCCCATGATCGAGCCCATGCCGCCGATCACGACCACCGCGAACACGGTGATGATCATCGGCTGGCCCATCAACGGCGAAACCTGAATGACCGGCGCGGCGAGCACACCCGCGAACGCCGCCAGCGCGACGCCGAAGCCGTAGGTGAGCGTGACCATCAGCGGCACGTTGATACCGAACGCTTCGACCAGTTTCGGGTTCTCCGTGCCCGCGCGCAGATAGGCGCCCAGCCGCGTCTTCTCGATCACGAACCACGTCGCGAAGCAGACGGAGAGCGAGGCCACCACGACCCACGCGCGATAGTTCGGCAGGAACATGAAGCCGAGGTTGGTCGCGCCGGACAATGCCGACGGCACGTCGTACGGCTGGCCGGACGAACCGTAAATAGAGCGGAACACACCTTCGACCACCAGCGTCAGACCGAAGGTCAGCAACAACCCATACACGTGATCGAGTTTGTAGAGCCAGCGCAGCATGGTGCGTTCGATCGCGATGCCGAACAGCCCAACGATCAGCGGCGCGAGCACCAGCATCACCCAGTACGGCAGGCCGAAATACGAAAAGCCCATCCACGCGAGCATTGCGCCGAGCATGAACAACGCGCCGTGCGCGAAGTTGATCACGTTGAGCAAGCCGAAGATCACCGCGAGCCCGAGACTCAGAATCGCGTAGAACGAGCCGTTCACGAGCCCCAGCAGCAGCTGGCTCAGCATCGCCGGTAGCGGAATGCCAAAGATTTCCATTGAAGCCTTAACCCCTGAAGCTATCGCCAAGGTGAGATCGGTGACGCACGATCCGGCCGGCGCGCGTTTCGGCGGCAATAACGCCGAAACGCGCGCGGCATGTGAAACGGTTTGCGGTCTGCGGACAGACGACTAGCAGACCCTCAGCGTCGGGCCCTCAGCCCGCGCTTACTTCCACAACGCGCAGCGCGTTTGCGCCTTGGTCGTGAACGCCTGCTCGCCCGGGATCGTCGCCATGATCTTGTAGTAGTCCCACGGCTCTTTGGACTCGGCCGGCGTCTTCACCTGCATCAGGTACATGTCGTGGATCATGCTGCCGTCCTGACGGATGTAGCCCTTCGCGTAGAAGTCGTCGATCTTGGTCTTGCGCAGTTGCGCCATCACCTTGTCGGTGTCGGTCGAACCGACTGCCTTCACCGCGTTCAGGTAGGTCATGGTCGCGGAGTAGTCGGCGGCCTGCAGGCTCGACGGCATCTTCTTCGTCTTCTCGAAGTAGCGCTGCGCCCACTTGCGCGTGGTGGCGTCCTTGTTCCAGTACCAGCTATCCGTCAGCACCAGACCTTGCGTGGTTTCCAGACCCAAGCTGTGTACGTCGTCGATGAACATCAGCAGCGCGGCCAGCTTCATCGTCTTGGTCAGGCCGAATTCCTTCGCGGCCTTGATCGAGTTGACCGTATCGCCCCCCGCATTTGCGAGGCCGAGAATCTGCGCCTTCGATGCTTGCGCCTGCAACAGGAACGACGAGAAGTCCGACGCCGACAGCGGCGCGCGCACGGCGCCCAGCACCTGGCCGCCGTTCGCCTTCACCACGTCCGAGGTCGCTTTTTCCAGCGCCTTGCCGAACGCGTAGTCGGCGGTCAGGAAGTACCACGTCTTGCCGCCCTGCTTCGTCACCGCCGAACCCGTGCCGTTGGCGAGCGCGGTCGTGTCGTACGCGTAGTGGATCGTGTACGGCGTGCATTGCTCGTTGGTCAGCGTATCGGCGCCCGCACCGATGTTGATGTAGACCTTGTGCTTCTCGCCCGCGACCGTGTTCATCGACAGACCCGTTGCCGAGTTCGTGCCGCCGATCAGCATGTCGACGCCGTCGCGGTCGAACCATTCGCGCGCGCGCGATGCGGCGATGTCCGCCTTGTTCTGGTGATCCGCGTAGACCAGCGTGATCGGCTTGCCGTTGACCTTGCCGCCGAAGTCCGCGATCGCCATACGGATCGCTTCGAGTCCGCCCGGGCCGTCGATATCCGCATACAGCCCCGACAGATCGGTGATGTAGCCGATCTTCACCGCGTCGTCAGCCGCTTGCGCGCTGCCCATTGTCAGAGCGGCGCCGGCGGCGGCCGCGAAGCAAAGGGTGGCGAGTCGCGCGAGTGGGTTCTTTTTCATTCCTGTCTCCTGTTTCTTCACTTGTGGTTATCAGAGGCAATCGGGCGGCTTTTATACGCCCAGTAGATCGTGCAGCACCGGCATCTTGCTTTCGAGTTCACCCGCCCCGAAGTGCTCGACGATCGTGCCGTGCTCCATCACATAGAAGCGATCGGCAAGCGGCGCGGCAAAGCGGAAATTCTGTTCGACCATCACGACCGTATAGCCCCGCTCTTTCAGCGTGATGATCATGCGTGCCAGCGCCTGCACGATGACCGGCGCCAGCCCTTCCGATATCTCGTCGAGCAGCAACAGACTCGCGCCGGTGCGCAGAATGCGCGCGACCGCCAGCATCTGCTGCTCGCCGCCCGAGAGCCGCGTGCCCTGGCTCATGCGGCGTTCCTGCAGATTCGGGAACATCGAATAGATTTCGTCGAGCGACATCATGTGCGCTTTGTCGCCGACGGGCGGCGGCAGCAGCAGATTTTCCTCGCACGAAAGGCTCGAGAAAATCCCGCGCTCTTCGGGGCAGTAACCAATGCCGCAGTGCGCGATGCGATGCGTGGGCATGTTGATGGTTTCGCGACCGCCGATCCGGATCGAGCCCGTGCGCCGGCCCGTCAAACCCATGATCGCGCGCAGCGTGGTAGTGCGGCCCGCGCCGTTGCGGCCGAGCAGCGTGACGACTTCGCCGCGATTCACCGTCAGATCGACGCCATGCAGAATGTGCGACTCGCCATACCACGCCTGCAAACCCGCAATCTCCAGCGCGGGAACGGCATCCGCCGTGCCGCTTACTTCGAGGCTTTCGCGCTCGGCAATCGTATTCATGCGTGGGCTCCGGCGAGCGCCGCGTCGGCGCTGCCCATGTAGGCTTGCATCACGAGCGGGTTCTTCGACACTTCGGCGTAGCTGCCTTCGGCGAGCACTTCGCCTCGTTGCAGCACGGTGATCGTGTCGGAGATGCCGGCGATCACGTTCATGTTGTGTTCGACCATCAGGATCGTGCGGCCGCTCGAGACTTTCTTGATCAACGCCGTGACACGATCCACATCTTCGTGACCCATGCCTTGCGTCGGTTCGTCGAGCAGCATCAGCTCCGGTTCCATCGCGAGTGTGGTGGCGATTTCCAGCGCGCGTTTGCGGCCGTAGGAAAGTTCGACCGTCATGACATCGGCGAAATCGGTCAGGCCGACCTGGGTGAGCAGATCCATCGCGCGATCGTCGAGTTGGCGCAGCGTGCGCTCGCTTTTCCAGAAGTGAAATGCCGTACCAAGCTGGCGCTGCAAACCGATGCGCACATTCTGCAATGCTGTCAGATGCGGGAACACCGCGGAAATCTGGAATGAACGGATGATGCCGCGCCGCGCAATCTGCGCAGGACGTTCGCCGGTAATGTCGATACCGTTAAAGACGATCTGACCCGCGGTCGGTTCGAGGAACTTGGTGAGCAGATTGAAACAGGTGGTCTTGCCTGCCCCATTGGGACCAATCAGCGCATGGATCGAGCCACGGCGCACGCGCAGGTTCACCCCGTTCACGGCAATGAAGCCTTTGAACTCACGGGTGAGGCCGCGCGTTTCGAGAATCGTATCGCCGAGAATCATGTTCCCTTCCATACGGAGTAAGGCGAAGCACTACGATCTTACGCGCGAAGTTTTGCGCGACTTGTTATGACGGCGGCACCCCATGCCGCTCGTTGGCGTACTGCACCAATCCGGACGGTAATCCATGGCACGGCACGCAGCATGGCTGCCATTGTCGCGCCAATGATGCAGCGCATTCATTGGGATTTGCACTTAGTGGATGACGTCGGTCTGCCGCGCGGAACGTGCCGGCGCGCCTAACAGCGGACGCACACAGGCCGCCCGGCCTACGCGTGGCAGGCGGCGGGCGGCCCATGCAATCAACGTGCCGCTGTCACACAGCCGACATCGACGCGCCCGCCATGCCTTGCGCCTCGCGACTGCCGGCCACGCGGGCGCGGCGGTCTTCGCGAATCATCTCGCTGGCGCGCTCGGCGATCATCAGCGTGGGCGAGTTGGTGTTGCCCGACGTGATGACTGGCATGACCGATGCGTCGACCACCCGCAAGCCGTCAACACCGATAACACGTAGGCGGTTATCGACTACGGCGGCCGGGTCGTCGGTCGTGCCCATGCGGCAGGTGCCGACCGGATGGAAGATCGTCGTGCCGACCGCGCCGGCGGCCTGCTGAAGTTCTTCTTCGGTTTGATACTGGATGCCCGGCAAAATCTCCCGTGGCTGATAGCGGGCCAAAGCGGGCGCGGCGGCGATCCGTCGCGTGAGACGCAGTGCGTTGGCGGCGACGTGACGGTCGTAGTCGGTGGAGAGATAGTTCGGTGCGATCAGCGGCGGCGCTGACGCATCCGCAGACTCGATATGAATGCTGCCGCGCGACGTGGGCCGCAACTGACACACCGACGCCGTAAATGCATTGAAGCGATGCAGCGGTTCGCCGAAGCGATCGAGCGACAGCGGCTGCACGTGATATTCGAGGTCGGGCCGCGTGAGCGAGCGATCGTGCGGATCGGACCTGGCGAACGCGCCGAGTTGCGACGGCGACATCGACATTGGCCCGCTTTGAAACAGCGCGTACTGCATGCCGATCATCAGCTTGCCCCACCAATGCGCGGACGCCGTGTTGAGCGTGCGCACGCCGTCGACCCGATAGGCCATGCGCAATTGCAAATGGTCCTGCAGATTTTCGCCGACGCCACGCAGATCGTTGACGACATCGATACCCAGATTCTGCAGACGCGCGCCGTTGCCGATGCCGGACAGTTCGAGCAATTGCGGCGAGTTCACCGCGCCCGAACTGAGGATCACTTCGCAGCGCGCTTTGGCGAGATAGTCGGTGTTGTCGCCGCGATATTCAACACCGCTGCAACGGCGCCCTTCGAACACGACACGCTGTGTCTGCGCGCCGGTGATGACGGTGAGATTCGGTCGTCTGAGCGCCGGACGCAAAAACGCTTTCGACGCATTCCAGCGAATGCCGCGTTTCTGATTGACGTCGAAATAGCCGACGCCGGTGTTGTCGCCGCGATTGAAATCGTCGGTGGCGGGAATGCCGGTTTGCTGCGCGGCCTGCGAAAACTCTTCGAGAATTTTCCATTTGAGGCGCTGCTTTTCGACGCGCCATGGGCCGCCCGCGCCATGCGATTCATTCGCGCCGGCGTGATGATCTTCGCTGCGTTTGAAGACCGGCAGCACCCCGTTCCAGGACCATGACGAGTCGTTGGTGACGCGCGCCCATTCGTCGTAGTCTTCGCGCTGACCGCGCATGTAGATCATGCCGTTGATGGAAGAGCTGCCGCCGAGTACGCGCCCGCGTGGATACGACAACGCGCGTCCATTCAAGCCAGCCTCGGGCTGCGTTTTGTAAAGCCAATCCGTGCGCGGATTGCCGATGCAGTAGAGGTAACCGACCGGCACATGAATCCAGTGATAGTCGTCTTTGCCGCCAGCCTCGAGCAGCAGAACCTGCACGTCCGGATCCGCGCTCAGGCGATTGGCCAGCACGCAACCCGCCGTCCCCGCGCCCACGATGATGTAGTCGAATTCACCTTCCAGACGCCGGCCTTCCGATACGGCCTTGGTGTGCGTGTCGCTCATGGTCTAGTCTCCTAAGCTTCTCTGCCCGCAGACAGGCGATGCTTCCCTGCGCCTGCGGCGTCGGGCCGATTTTATTTGTTCGTTGCGCTTTCTTGCGTTGACCTTCGGGGCGCGATGGAACGCCGCACCGAAGGTCAACGCGTCACACTATTTCGCCACCGGCATCGTGAACTCGGCGCCCTTCGCGATACTGTCGGGCCAGCGCTGCATGATGCTCTTGTAGCGCGTGTAAAACCGCACGCCTTCTTCACCATACGCGTGATGGTCGCCGAACAGGGACTTCTTCCAGCCGCCAAAAGAATGCCATGCCATCGGCACAGGAATCGGTACGTTGATGCCCACCATGCCGATCTGGATCTGTCTGGAGAACGCACGCGCGACACCACCGTCGGACGTGAACAACGAGACACCGTTAGCAAATTCGTTGGCGTTGATGAGTTCTACCGCCGACGCAAAATCCGGCACGCGCACCACGCACAACACCGGCCCGAAAATCTCTTCGCGGTAAATTTTCATGTCGGTCGAGACATCGTCGAATAAGGTGCCGCCGAGGAAGAAGCCTTTCTCGTGTCCTTCGACCTGATGACCGCGTCCGTCGACCACGAGCTTCGCGCCCGCCGCGATACCCGCGTCGATATAGCCGACCACTTTGTCGCGATGCACGCCAGTCACCAACGGCCCCATCTCCGCTGCCGATTCCATGCCGTTGAGAATCTTCAGGCTCTTCACGCGCGGCGTGAGCCGTTCGATCAGTTCATCGGCGATATGCCCCACTGCGACCGCCACCGAAATCGCCATGCAACGCTCGCCGGCCGAACCGTACGCAGCGCCGATCAACGCATCGACAGCCTGGTCGAGATCGGCGTCCGGCATCACCACCAGATGATTCTTCGCTCCGCCCAACGCCTGCACGCGCTTGCCGCGCTTCGTGCCTTCCGTATAGATGTATTCGGCGATCGGCGTCGATCCGACGAACGACAACGCGCTCACGTCCGGATGCACGAGCAGCGCATCGACCGCTGTCTTGTCGCCGTGTACCACGTTGAATACGCCGTCCGGCAAACCGGCTTCTTTCAGCAATTCCGCGAGACGGATCGCGCACGACGGATCGCGTTCCGACGGCTTCAGCACGAAGGTGTTGCCGCACGCAATCGCGACGGGGAACATCCAGCACGGCACCATCATCGGAAAATTGAACGGCGTAATGCCGGCCACCACGCCCAACGGCTGACGCAGATTCCAGTTGTCGATGCCGCCGCCGATCTGATCGGTGAAGTCCGTCTTCAACAGATTCGGAATGCCGCACGCGAACTCGACGATCTCGATGCCGCGCATCACCTCGCCCTTCGCGTCGGAAAACACTTTGCCGTGCTCGCGCGTGATCAGTTCCGCGAGTTCGTCGTGGTGACGGTCGAGCAATTCCTTGAACTTGAACATCACGCGCGCGCGTTTGATCGGCGCGGTTTCGCTCCATACGGGGAACGCGGCCTTGGCGGCGGCAACCGCGGCGTCCACTTCGGCAACGCTCGCCAGCGGCACGCGCGCACTGACAGTGCCGAGCGCGGGATTGAAGACGTCGCCGAAACGGCCGCTCGTGCCCTCGACCGGCTTGCTATTGATGAAATGGGTCAGCGCGCGCGCCTGGGTTTCGCTGCGCGCAGCCGCATCCTGATCTGTCTCGCTCATGGTTTTCCTCTTTCGGTGAAGTCATCCGCCCCGCGTGTCCGCGCCGGTTCAAAGGCGTCGTGCGGGCGTGTCGAAGGGCAAGCGTACGGCGCTTCGGGGCAACAAATCCAATGAGTAATGCTCAATTGCGATATAAGGCGCGCTAATATCAAGATATGGATCTGACTCTGCTACGGGCCTTTGTCACCGTTGCACGCGAGGGCAACCTCACGCGCGCGGCGGTGCAACTCCACCTGACCCAACCCGCCGTCAGCCTGCAAATCAAGCATTTGCAGGAGACGCTCGGCGTGACGTTGTTCACCCGCACCTCGCACGGGCTGTCGCTCACACGCGATGGCCAGGCCCTGCTGCCCCACGCCGAACGCGCACTCGGCGCGGCCAGCGACGTGCAGCGCGCGGCGCAGTTATTGCGGCACGAAGTGCGCGGGCGCTTGCGGATCGGCACAATACTCGACCCGGCGTTTCTGCGTCTGGGTGGCTTTCTCAAGCAGCTGGTGGAAACCTGGCCGCGTATCGAGACGGCGCTGCGTCATGGCATGTCGGGCTGGGTGCTGGAGCAGGTGCGCGCGGGCGAGCTGGATGTCGGCTATTACATCGGCCTGCCGTCAGAGGACGAACCGCGCGACGGTGCCGCCTTTCACGCCGTCACGTTGACGCAATTCCAGTATCGCGTGCTGGCGCCGGCCGGCTGGAAAGATCGTGTGAAAGGCGCGCGCGACTGGCGCTCGCTTGCCGCGCTGCCGTGGATCTGGACGCCGCCCGCGTCCGCGCACAATCGGCTGTTGTCACGCTGCTTCGACGAGGCGGGCGTGAAACCGGTGAAGGTCGCGGAAGTGGATCAGGAGCCGTCGATGCTCGATCTGGTCAAGTCGGGCGTCGGTCTCACGCTCGCACGCGACGCCACCGCGATCGCCGAAGCACATGCGCACGCGTTGACCATCGTCGAAGGCGTGACGGTGCCGACGCAGCTCAGCTTCATCACGCTCGACGCACGCAAGGACGAGCCGGCGATTGCCGCGGCGTTGAAGTTGATCGAGCAGCAGTGGGTGACGTGATGGCGTGTTTGCGGCGTAGTGCGTAGGGGCTCTACGCGCTACGCAGCGATATGAGCTGTTCTCATGACAGCAGAGCCGCCTCGTTTGAGCGTGACCTCGTATCGAGCCGACCCACTCTGCGGCTTTTAGCCACCTGCGCGTCGTCCGGCTCACGCTACTCGCCTTGCACACCGCCACTCGCCGGCAAACCGCCAACCATCGCCCGCCCCTGTCCCTTCATCTGAAACCACACCGTCACGCAGTTTTTGTTAGATTGAGGGTTCGCGCTGACGCGCCGGTCCGCATCGTTGTTCGTTTCGCCTGACTCTGTCCTTCCCGGCAGCTTCGCCCCGGCCTCGCCGGAAGCCGCCGACCACTCCACCCTTTCGACAGGAACCTGACATGGCACGCAACATTGAAATCAAAGCCCGCGCCCAGCATTTCGAGCAACTCCGTGAGCGCGCAGCCAAGCTCGCGCCGGACGCGCCGCTGATCTTCCGCCAGCAGGACTTTTTCTACGACGTGCCGCGCGGGCGCCTGAAGCTGCGCCAGTTCGACGACGGCACGCCGGCCGAGCTGATCTTCTATCAGCGCGACGATCGTGATGGTCCGAAGGCCTCGTACTACACGCGCAGCCCGGTGACGAATCCCGAAGCCATGCATGCGCTGCTCGCCACCGCGCTGACCACGCGCGGCATCGTCACCAAGGAACGCCATGTGTACCTGACTGGACGCACGCGAATCCATCTGGACCGGGTGGACGGTCTGGGTGACTTTGTTGAACTCGAAGTGCTGCTCGCGCAAGACGACGACGAAGAAGGCGGCCACGCCGAAGCGCATGCCATGTTCGAAACGCTCGGTGTGCCGGAGTCGGATCTGGTAGCGGTGGCTTACGTCGACCTGCTGAGCCCGGCTAGCGAGCCGAAGCAGGCTGCTTAAAATTTAAGCGGAGCGATTTTTCGCGGCGTGGGGCGCGTGGGACACGCAGGAGGCGTACAAACGCCGCGCTCTTCTAACAGCCGCCGCATCAAGCGGCGGCGCCCCCCGGCGACAGATGCCCAAGCGGTAACGGCCCATTACGCTTGAACGTGGTCAGCACGATATTCGAGCGCACACTGTCCACGCCCGGCACGCGCATCAGCTTCTTCATCACGAACGTCGACAGATAGTTCAGATCCGGCGCGACGATCCGCAGCAGATAATCGGCGTCGCCCACCACCGCATGGCATTCGAGCACTTCGGGCAACACGTCGATCTGTTGCTGGAATTGCTCGATGATCGAATCGCCGTGGTGCTTCAACTTCAAACTGGTAAACGCGGTTACGCCGAGACCGAGTTTCTCCGGCCGCAGCACGACGCGATAACCGTCCACCACGCCGACCTGCTCCAGCCGCTGCAAGCGCCGTCCAATCTGCGACGGCGACAGCGGCACCTGCTCGGCCAGTTGCTGATGCGTGGCCCTGCCGAAGCGTTGCAACACGTCGAGCAACGCGAGATCGAAGTGATCCAGTTCTAGCATGTTAGATGTCCGCATGTAATCGCTATTCTATGCACGATTATTGCATATCGACACGATAAAATGCCATGATTGCGCCCATTCCGCATGTGTGCCGCTCTACACTCGCATCATCGATTTTGATCGGCATACGCCGTAGAGCCCCAGCACCATGTCCACCGCGAACACCGCCAAACTGAAAGAGCAATTCGACGCCGGCCTCGAAACCCGAGCGGACTTCACCATCGATCAACCGACCGAACGCTACGGCGCGGTCGACCATGCCGTCTGGCAACAGCTTTATGCCCGCCAGACGGCGCTGCTCAAAGGCCGCGTCTGCGACGCGTTTCTTGAAGGGGTGGAACGTATCGGCATGCCGGCCGATCGCGTGCCGTCGTTCGACGAGATCAATGCGAAGCTCACGCCCGCCACCGGCTGGCAGATCGTCGCGGTGCCGGGTCTCGTGCCTGACCAGGTGTTCTTCGAGCATCTGGCGAACCGCCGCTTTCCCGTGACGTGGTGGATGCGCCGTCCGGACCAGCTCGATTATCTGCAGGAACCCGACTGTTTTCACGATCTGTTCGGCCACGTGCCGCTGTTGATCAACCCCGTGTTCGCCGATTACATGCACGCGTACGGCCGTGCCGCATTAGCCGCCAGCGACGCCGGCGCGCTGCCGCTGCTGGCGCGTCTCTATTGGTACACAGTGGAGTTCGGACTGATCCGCGACGCCGCGAGTCCGAACGGTGTGAAGATCTACGGCGCGGGCATTGTGTCGAGCAAAGGCGAGACGGTCTACAGCCAGCACGACGCGGCGCCGAACCGGATCGGCTTCGACCTGGAACGGGTGATGCGCACGCGCTATCGCATCGACACGTTCCAGAAAACCTACTTTGTGATCGACGACTTCGCCCAGTTGTTCGGCGTCGCGCAAACCGATTTCGCGCCGCTTCTGGCGAAGCTCATCAGCGAGCCCGCGTTCGCGGCCGGCGATGTGCTCGAGCACGATCGCGTGATTACGCGTGGCTCGCAGCAAGGCTGGCAAACCGATGGCGATATCTGAGCGAAGCGGCTGAACGCATTGGCAACGGCCTGACGACATCCATGGAAAAATAGCGAATGGACCTGCTGGCCGGCAGGCCCGTTCAGACCCGAGAGGTAAACATCATGATCAGCAAACTGACTTCCGAAGAACGCGCGACGAAGATCGCCCAGTTGCACGGCTGGCAAGCTGTGGCCGGACGCGATGCGATTCAGCGGCAGTTCAAATTCGCCGACTTCAACGAAGCATTCGGCTTCATGACGCGCGTGGCCATCAAGGCGCAAGAGATGGATCACCACCCGGAGTGGTTCAACGTCTACAACAAGGTGGAGATCACGCTGTCCACGCACGACGCCAATGGACTGACCGAGCGCGACATCAAACTCGCCACCTTCATTGATAGTATTACCGCGTAATACACGCGATCCGAGGCGATTCGATGACGTTTATGCCCGGTGATTCAAACAATGGGACGGAATGAAAGGGCATTGCAGGCAATCCCTTATCGAAACCTTCAGTTCTACAGGCTATTATTAAGCCGCACGTAAGATTCCCATGCTTGCCTGGCAATCCCGTCCAAACGTTCCAGTGATAGCGTGTGCTGACGCTGTACAATCATCAGCGCATACGGCTTGGAGAGCGCGCTTGCCTCCTTGCACAGAACGAGTTCGTCGCCGCTTGATGGTGAGCGGGCGCGCCAGAAGTTGATCGCGGCTTCCAGTTCGTGAATGCTTATTTCGGACATGACGTCGTGATCGCTCTCCAGATCTGTGCAGCAGGCGCCCCGGCGAACCGCTTGCCCAAACGCCTAAACCCATTGTACTTGAGCGAAATCCATGCGACTCCTTCTGATCGAAGATGACCGCCCCATCGCACGCGGCATCCAAAGTAGTCTCGAACAAGCCGGCTTCACCGTCGACATGGTCCATGACGGTATTTTCGCCGAACAGGCCCTGACCCAAAACCGCCACGAGCTCGTGATCCTCGATCTGGGTCTGCCCGGTATCGACGGCATGACGCTGCTGTCGCGTTTCCGCCAGAGCAACCGTCATACGCCGGTGATCATTCTCACCGCGCGCGACGAATTGAACGACCGTGTCCAGGGCCTGAATTCCGGCGCCGACGACTACATGCTGAAGCCGTTCGAACCCACCGAACTCGAAGCACGCATTCGCGCGGTGATGCGCCGCAGCGGTCCGCACGGCGATATGCCGCGTCCGGAAGTGTCGCTGGGCGGTGTGCGTCTGTCGGGCGTCGACCGTCGTATTTTCAACGACGACAAGCCGCTCGAACTGTCGCCGCGTGAATTCGCGGTGCTCGAAATGCTGTTGCTGCGCCACGGCCGCGTGGTCAGCAAGGCGCAACTGCAAGACCACCTGACGCATTTCGGCGGCGATCTCGGCGACACCGCGATCGAAGTCTACGTGCACCGGGTGCGCAAAAAGCTTGAGAACTGCCGTGTCGAGATCGTCACGGTGCGCGGCTTCGGTTACCTGTTGCAGGAAATCCGTCAGGCCGCATAATCGTCATGAAGGCCGCCATCGTCATGGTGGCCTGACGGCGCCGGGCCGGCGCCGCGCACTCGGTGCGCACCACGCCGGCACCCGGCGGAATTTCACGGCGTCTGTGCCGTAGCTACTTTCCCGCGCGTTCGATCATGCCCCAGCCGGCCGCCAATAGTCTGCGCCGCACGCTGCTGCGGCGCCTCGCTGCTCCCCTTTCATTGCTCGCGCTGATGAGCGGCCTGATCGCTTACTGGCTCGCGTGGCAATACACGCAACACGTGGTCGACCGTTCGCTCGCCGACCTCGCCACCGCAATTTCCAAGCAGATCCAGATTGCCGGACCGGATGCCCGCATCACGGTGCCACCGCTCGCGCAAGCCATGTTCTCCGACCCGGCCGAAAATCTGGTCTACCGGATCAGCAACGGCGATACCGAAATCGCCGGCGACCACAATCTGCCGCTGCAAGGCACCAGCGTACGACGGATGCACTACGCCTATGTGTTCGAGACGCAGCATGAGGGCACGACCGTGCGCGTCGCTCAGGTGCGCGTCGATCAACCGAGCGGCAATCCGATCGTCGTCGAAGTCGGGCAGCCGGTGCATCACCGCTTCAGGATCGCCGCCGAGTTTCTGGTCGCGATCATGATGCCGCTGCTGTTGCTGCTGCTGGCGGGTTGGGTGATCGTGTGGCGCGTGGTGAATCAGCAGCTCAATCCGCTGACCGATCTTGCCGACTCGTTGAATCGTCAGACGCACACCTCGCTCGAACCGGTCGACGAAACCTATGTGCCGGTCGAAATCCGGCCACTGACCGGCGCGCTGAACGCGCTGCTCGATCGTCTGAAAACCGCGCTCGACGGTCAGCGCAAATTCATCGCCGACGCCGCACATCAGTTGCGTACGCCGCTCACCGCCGTCAAGCTGCACGCGGAACAGGCGGCCGTTGCGCGCGACCCGCAGCAGACGCTCAAGGCGGTTCGCGAACTACGCGCCGCGGCCGACCGCGCGGTGCGCTTGTCGAATCAATTGCTGTCGCTTGCACGCGCCGAGCCGGGTGAACAGGCGGCACGCTTCGTCAATGTCGACATGGCCGCGCTCGCGTTCGACACCGGCGCGGAATGGGTGCCGCGCGCCCTGACCTTCCAGGTCGACCTCGGCTTCCAGCGCCTCGATGACCCCGCCAACGCGCAGCCGTTGATCGCGCGCGGCAATCCCGTTTTGCTGCACGAAGTGATCGCCAATCTGCTGGATAACGCGCTGAAGTACGTGCCGCCCTCGCGCTTCGACGGCGGACGTATCACCGTGACGGTGTCGCAAACGGTGATCGACGAATTGCGCATGGCGGAGATCATCGTCGAAGACAACGGACCGGGCGTGCCCTTCACGCAGCAAGCGGATCTGTTCAAACGCTTTTTCCGCGGCGACGGTCAGACCGAAGCCGGTGTCGACAGCGGCGCCGGTCTCGGTCTCGCGATCGTTCACGACATCATGGTGCTGCATCACGGCAGCGTGCATTACGAAGATGCGCCCGATGGCGGCGCACGTTTCATCGTGCGTATTCCGCTCGTGCCGATCACCGTGCAGAACGAGCCGGTTGCCGACGAACGGCGTCCGGTAAAAAAATCGGCGCACTCGGCGCCGATCGACATCTAACGTAGGGATACCCCACGCGGGCTGCCGCGATCGCTCACTGAAGTGAGCTCGCGGCAGCCCGCGTTTTCATTTCTTCTTCGCTTTCTTGCTGGCCTTCCTGGCCGACTTCTCGCCCTTCTCTTTCTCCGGCGGCGCCAGCATCGTGCCGCGGCACTTGCGCGCGCCGCAACGGCATTCGTATTCCTTCTTCAACTTGTTCGTCTGACGCGCGTCGATCACGAGGCCGTAGTCGTAAAAGACTTCCTCGCCTTCCGCAATGTCGCGCAGCGCGTGCACGTACACGTGACCGTCGATTTCCTCGGCTTCGCAATTCGGCGCGCACGAGTGGTTGATCCAACGCGCGCTGTTGCCGTCGACCTTGCCGTCGATTACCTTGCCGCTGTCGAGCGCGAAATAGAACGTGTGGTTCGGTTCGGCCGGATTATGCGGATGCCGACGCAACGCTTCCTTCCAGGAGATCCGCTCGCCCTTGTATTCGATTAGCCGCTCGCCGGCTTTGATCGGTTCGATGGCAAACACGCCTTTGCCGTGCACACCCGAACGGCGCACGGCGATCCTGCGTGAACTCATTGAATGAATCCTTGTGAATAACGGGGATGAGGTCCGGCAGCCGCCGGACATGCCCGCGTCTGACGCGCTGCTTTTTTCCGACGCGGATAGCAAACGCGGCGCCTTGCGAGCGCCGCGTCGACTTGCGGCGCACCTACGCCACATCCGGCATCCTACACGCTCCAGACGGCATCCTTCAACCGTCAAAAAGACGTGATCGTGTCACACACCTCACCCGCTTCAACGTTGTCCGAACGAAATGTCGCCGAACAGCGCTTTTTGCTCGCGCGGTTGCGAACGCCAGTATTGCGGCGGCGCCTCGACCGTCGCGCCGAGTTGCGCTGCGGCGTGCCACGGCCAACGCGGGTTGTACAGCAATGCGCGGGCCAGCGCGATCAGATCGGCGTCGCCGGCTTCGATCAGTTGCTCGGCATGAAGCGGATCGGTGATCAGGCCCACGCCGATGGTCGTGAGGCCGGTGGCCTCTTTAACCGCCTTCGCGAACGGAATCTGATAGCCCGGTTCGAGCGGAATCTTCTGCAACGGCGAGACACCGCCGGACGACACGTCGATCCAGTCGCAGCCGCGCTTCTTCAATTCCTGCGCGAACGCGATCGTGTCTTCGAGCGTCCAGCCGCCCTCGACCCAATCGGTTGCCGAGACACGCACGCCGACCGGTTTGTCGGCGGGAAACGCGGCGCGCACGATGTCGAAGATTTCCAGCGGAAAACGCATGCGGTTTTCGAGCGAACCGCCGTAGTCGTCGGTACGTTGGTTGGCGATCGGCGACAGGAATTGATGCAGCAGATAACCGTGCGCCGCATGCACTTCCAGACCGTCGATACCGAGGCGCGCCGCACGCCGCGCGGAGGCCGCGAACGCTTCGCGAATCCGGTTCAGCGCGGGCGTATCGAGCGCCAACGGCGGCTCTTCGCCGGCCTTGTGCGGCAGCGCCGACGGCGCATGCGGCAACCAGCCGCCTTGCGACACCGGAATCAGTTGGCCGCCTTCCCACGGCGCCTGGCTCGACGCCTTGCGCCCGGCGTGCGACAACTGCATCGTCACCTTGATGTGGGAATGCTTGCGGATCGCGGCCAGCACCGGCACGAGCGCGGCTTCGGTCGCGTCGTCCCACAGGCCGAGATCGCCGGGGGTGATGCGGCCGTCCGGTTCGACCGAAGTCGCCTCGATGCACAACATGCCGGCGCCCGACAAAGCCATGCTGCCGAGGTGGATCATGTGCCACGCGGTGGCCTCGCCACGATCGGCGGAATACTGGCACATCGGGGACACGACGATACGATTGGGAAGCGTCACGCTACGCAGCGTGAGCGGAGAAAAAAGCGCGCTCATGGATGTCGCCCAGTAGAAACCCGAGAGCGATCGAGCATAGCACCGCAGGGGATTTACTGCAGACAGGGGTCGCTTGAGCGAAGGGCTTAACGCTTAAGGCTTTGGCTCGACTTGATCGAGCCACTCGCCGAACATCCGGCAGACAGCGGCTTCCAGTGCGGGGCCGAACTGCGCGGTTTCGGCGCGCAACTGGCGTGCATCGATACCGTGGCCGACAAGCTCGCCCGCATTGCCGATCAGCCAGGGTTCGAAGCGATCGGTGCGAATCTCCGGATGGCATTGCAAACCGAGCACATGATTGCCCCAACTGAACGCCTGGTTTTCGCAGGCCGGCGTGGAAGCAAGACGCGTGGCGTTGTCAGGGAGATCGAAGGTATCGCCATGCCAATGCAGCATGGAAGTTTGCGCGGCGTCCAGGTGGCGCACCGGCGAAGCGCGACCGGCATCGGTCAGCGTGAGCGGTGTCCAGCCGAGTTCGGTATGCCCGGCGGGATAAACCCGCGCACCGAGCGCACGGGCGATCAGTTGAGCGCCGAGGCAGATGCCGAGCGTCGGTAAACCGGCGGCAATGCGTTTTTCGATCAACGAAAGCAGCGGCACGAGCGTCGGATAAAGCGCGTCGTCGGTGGCGCTGATTGGCCCGCCGAGCACCACCATGACCGACGCGGACACCGGATTCGGCGCCTCGATACGGCCTAAGCCGACGTCGAGATAACGCACCGGACGGCCGCGCTCGCCGAGCACCAGCTCAAGACTGCCCAGATCCTCGAAGTGCACATGGCGAATGGCCAGAACTTCGCGATTCATCGGCCTGACCCACCTTCAGGTTGACTAAAGACTTGCCGCTACGCGGCGCCGATCGGCTCAGGGTGGCTTATGCCACCCCAAGCCGGCTTGGCAGTGTAGCGGATTGTCCCGGAAGAAGCCGCCTTACTGGGCGAAGATCTTCCAGGTCTTTTTCTGGGTGGCGACGTCGGCGATTTCGTAGACCGAGCAATCCAGACGCACGTTCGTGTCCGACATGTTCATGTCGAGCAGCGAGCAGTGATGCGGCGTCTTCTTCGGATTCTTGCTCGGCTCGAAATGCGCGCAGCTCAGGCACATGCGGTGCGGCGGAATCGTGCCTTGCGCTTCCAGCTGATGGACGGTCTTGAGCAACGTGCGATAGAACACCGACTGCTCATCGTCACGCAGCGTGCCGACCGCCTTCGCGAGGAAGTCCGGCCATTGCGCGGCGCGCTTCGCAGCGGTACGGCCACGTGCCGTCAGACGAACCGCGAGCGCGCGGCCGTCGTCGAGTGCGCGGCGCTTTTCGACCAGACCCTTGGTTTCGAGCGTGCTGACCGCATCGCTCGTGGTCGCTGCGGTCAGAGCCGTTTCACGGGCGATTTCGCCGAGGCGCATCGGGCCTTTGCGCTGCATCAGCAGGACGAGAATTTCGCCTTGCGTCGGGGTGAGACCCGCGCCTTCGGCCCATTCCCAAGCCTGGCTTCGCATCGCCGTGCTCAATCGCAAGAGGCTGTGGGTCACCCGCCCGGCTGCCTGTTCTCCGTATACGCCTTCGCTCATAATCTTCGATTCGTTTATTTACAGCCTTGGTTCAAGACCGGCGACTTGCTCGCCGACCGCGCCCGCAGCCTGTGGGGGTAGCCTTGCCCAACTACGGACAAGACGGTTTCTACTATCTCAAAAATTTGCCGCCTGACCAGCCAAGGCTGCGAAAACGACATTCTATGCGAGAGCGGCGAATCGTACAGCTAACTTATCCAGGGCAAGCTGTGGATAACCACGGGAAAACCTGGGGACGGCTTGTGCACCGATTCTTGATAACCATCCAGGCGGTGTTTTTACCTGCTGAAGTTGTCCTCGTATACCGGCGTCGATGTGCTCACGTCCCGACCGGTTATGGTTTACGCAGCACGTTGACTTTGCAGGGAATTATTCAGTTGTCCACAGGCCTGGGCGATGCTTGTTAACTACTACTACTTTGGTATACGTTAACTTTATAAAAACCTAAGACACGTCCGGCTGGAAAAATAAATTACATAAAAAAACCCGCACGAAGCGGGTTTCCTTACGGTTTGACGTAATCCGTTTTAATCCTGACTAGGCTCGCCATTGCAGACATTGCTGACGGACAGCTTCGTGCAAGGATTTTTCTTTCTCGAACACGCCACGCACCCAGGTCGCATCGTTCACCTGGCCGCGCGCGATCGCGCCGATCTCGGCAAGCGCATTACCCGAACCCAATGCTTCGGCGTGCGGTGCAATCAGATCGAGCGTTTCGAGAATGTCTTCGGAAATCGTCTTGCGTTCGCCGGTTTGCGGATTGATGCAGGTGCCGGCCAGACCGAAGCGGCACGCTTCGAAGCGATTGAAGGTGTAGACGAGGTAATCGTCTTCCTGCGGTGTGATCGGTTTGTCGAGCAGCAAATGCCGCGCCAGCGTCTGGATGTAGCAGGCAATCGCCGCCGCGCGATCCACCGATAGCGGTGTGTCCATCACGCGTACTTCGATCGTGCCGAAACCCGGCTTCGGCCGGATGTCCCAGTAGAAATCTTTCATGCTGTTGACCACGCCCGTGTGGACCATCTTCGAGAAATATTCCTCGAAGCTGTCCCACGTCAGCACGAACGGCGCGCGGCCCGATAGGGGGAACGCGAACACGGAATTCAGGCGTGCCGAATGAAAGCCGGTGTCGACGCCCTGCACAAACGGCGACGAAGCCGACAACGCGATGAAATGCGGAATGAAGCGCGACATGGAATGCAGCAGATACAGCGCGCTGTTCGGATCCGGACAGCCGATATGCACGTGCTGGCCGAACACCGTGAATTGCTTGGCCAGATAGCCGTACAACTCGGACAGGTACTGAAAGCGCGGCGTATCGACGATCTGCCGTTCGCTCCATTGCTGGAACGCGTGCGTGCCGCCGCCGCACAAACCGACGTTCAGATGATCCGCCGCGGAAACCAGCGTGTCGCGAATCTTGCGCAAATCGGTGACGGCCTGCTCGTGCGTCGTGCAGATGCCGGTCGACAGCTCGATCATGCTTTCGGTAATTTCCGGCGTGATGTTGCCGGGAATTTTTTCGTCCTTGATGAGGCGCAGCAGATCCGAGCCGGCTTTGGTCAGATCATAGTCGTGCGTGTTGACGATCTGCATCTCGAGTTCGACACCGAAGGTAAACGGTTTCGAATCGATGAAGGGTTCGAGTGACATAGCGTCCCCTGTGTCAGTCGGCCGGGAAGTTGTCGCCTGCCCGGCCGTTTTTGAATCGAATAACTCGAGTAAGTCGAATCAGGCGGATGAAACATCGAGCAGCGCCGAGCGCTTACGCTTCACGCCGCTCGGCCACCATCGCGAGACTGCGATAGACGAGCCACGGCCCGAGAATCTGCAGCACGAAAATCGAACACATCACGATTGCGCGCAGTTGCGGATCGAAGTTCGGATACAGGTTGTACGTATCGTCGACCAGCAGATACGCGAGCGCCGACATGGGCGATAACGATAAACCGAGCGCTATGCCCTGCTTCCAGTTCAAGCCGCTCGGTTTCGCGAAAGCCAGCACACCGACCAGTTTTGCCACCAGACGCGCAACGATCAGGCCCAATGCCGCCACACCGCCCAGCGCGATATCTTTCCATTCGAACGAAGTCAGCGTCAGCACGAACAGAATCACGGTCAGCAACCAGCCGGCGGTACCGAAATGCTCCGGCCACAATTGCGGACGCGCCTCATGATTTTTCACGATGATGCCGGCCGCGAGCAGCGCCAGAATCGTCGAGAGCTTGAACAGATGCGCGACCGCGATCGCCAGCAACACGAGGCCGAACAGCGCGACAAACGAATGCTCGTCCTGCATGTTCAGACGGCGATAAAAGAACGTGCAGGTCCGCGCGAGCAGATAGGCGAGCACGAGCGAGCCGACCAGCAGATACAGCGGTTGCAGGATGGTGGCGAAAACATTGCCGTAAGCCTCCTGATGCAACCAGCTCGACACCAGCTTTTCGATCACCACGGCGTACATGCTATTCAACGCGGTCAAGGTCAGCATGCGTTGCGTGACCTGACCTTCCGCGCGCAATTCCGTTTTGAGCTGGATCACCATCGCGGGCGAGGTGGCCATCGCGATCGCGGCGAGCACCGTCGCCACGATCACCGGCACGTTCAGCAACAGCAAAACCGGCAATACCAACGCGAACGTCAGCGTCGCTTCCGCCACGCTCGACAGGATCAGCCACGGGTTGCGGCGAATCCAGCGCAAATCGAGCCGGCTGCCGAGTTCGAACAACAGCAAACCGAGCGCGACGTCGAGCAAAGGTCGCGCGGCGCTGGCGGAATCGGCATCGATCACGCCCGAACCGGCCGCGCCGGCGACGAGACCAATCACCGCATAGCCGGAAATGCGTGGCAGACGCCACGCGCGATAACACAGTTCACCGCACAGGCCGGCGGCAAGCAAGGCGAGACCCGCCCAAAAAATGGCGTCGGGTGCGAGAGGCCAGGCCGGAAAGAATGAAAACGCCGACTTCATCGTGATGGGTTCTCCTTGGCAGCAACGGCAGGCGACACGAACCGGCGCGAACACCGGCGAGCGGGCGAGCGCATGAAGCGCTCACAGTCGCGACCGCTTCGCGTGACCCGCGTTGCGAGTTTTTCAACGATCGGATGATCTGAATGCACCGCAGCCGCTGGGAGCCCGGCGCATTCCTGAGTGCGGCCGTAGCAACCGGCACGGCACGGTGAAAGAACGCCGGCGACTTTGAATCAGATTCTGATTGAGCGGCACCGTTCCGTTGTTGCGTGTGCCGCTAGAGGCGAAGCACGACGCGGAAAAGAACGGCGATTGTGCCATAGCTTTTTCAGAGTTGACCGAAAAGGCGCGAACATGCAGGCAAAACGGTAAAAACGTACGTTATCTTCGCAGCATGAGGAAAAAGCGACCGTTTTGAGATGAGCTTGGGTCGTCTGGACGTTCAGTTTGACGGAGCTAGATGTGTTTTTCGGGAAGGTTAACCGGAAATTTTGGGGCGGTTTGGAGGGCGGTTGGCCGGGCTTTCCGATGACGACCGCTTTCCAGCTCGCCTCGGTCTTTCTGTTTACAGGTTTACCGTATGTATACGTAGTAACAGTTAACAAGCTGCCTCGGTTTCTGTGGATAACTCCTGTTTACCGAAATGAATCATCAGCTTGCCGACGGCATAACCGGATGCACAGCTTGTGCGGGAGCGGCGGGTATACAGGGGTAACTTTTGGCGATTTCCGGCGGCGGCAAAGTTACCCCGTTTACGTCCACAACGGTTCCACATGAGTTTCGCCGGTTAACGGCAAGCTTATCCACAGGGTGTGGTGGATAAGTTATCCACCGGGGTTAACACGGTTCACACGGCTCGACGCGCGGTTAACTCACGGTGCCCTGACGCAATGCTCGCAGGAGGAAGCGAGCCGGATCGATGTCCTCGGCCAGATCCCGTTCGATTGGCCACGGCTCGCCTTCGAGCTGCGACGCGATCAGTTCCGCGCCGAGCGCCGCCCACACCAGGCCGCGGGAACCGTAGGCGAAGGCGCCGTACAAGCCGTCCGTGCGCGGCAGGTCGAGCGGCCAGGCGCCACGCAGACGTTGGGCGTCGCGTGTGGCGAGGGTTTCGTCGGCGAGTTGGCCGATCATCGGCATGCGGTCGCTGGTGACGCAGCGGAAGGCGACGCGGCCGGCCAACGCGGCCGACGGCATCTGTCCGGCTCGGCCGGCTTGAGCAGCTTGTGAGGCTTGAGCCGTCGCTGTCGCCGACGCAACGCCCGAGAACGCCGGCAGCATCTGCGCGACGCGCTCGAGGTTTTCCAGATGGCCGTCCGCGCGCAGCGATGTGTCGGGATCGTCCAGTTCGTAGGTCGCGCCGGTCAGCGTGACGCCGTCGACGAGCGGCACCGCGTAGCCTTCACCGATCACCGGCAGCGCCAGCGGCGCGACCGCGCCGGCTGGCAGCAAGGTCAATTGGCCGCGGATGCTGCGCGTCGGCGCATGCCGCAAACCGGCGATGCGCGCGGCATCGTGCGCACTGGCGACGATCACCACCGGCGCGCGTGCCACCGCTTGCCCCGACGTGTCGAACACGGTCCATTGGTCGCCATCCCACTCGATTCGCGCGACGTCCACGCCAAAGCGACGTTCAAGCAAGTTGCCCGCCGCGGCGCATTGTGCGGCGCACAGCGAAGCCGGATCGATCCAGCCGCCGTGTGGAAAGAACCAGCCGCCCCGCGCGAGCGGCATGCCGGCGAGTTTTTGCGCGTCTTGCGCCGACACGGGCGTGACGTACTCGGACGGATAGCCGAACGCGGCGATCGCGTCGCCGATCGAGCGGGCTTCGTCGTCGTCCGCGGCGATTTGCAACAGGCCTCGCGCGCCGCGCAACGGTTGATGGCCGAGCCGTTCCAGCGCGGCCCAGCGCCTGAGCGTGTATAGAAAGCCCGCGCGCGTCACGCGCGACGCGACGCTGTCGTCGCGGGAAATCATGGGATGGAACACGCCGGCGGGATTGCCCGACGCGTCTTGGGCCACCGACGCATGGCGCTCCAGTGACGTCACGCGCCAGCCGCGCGCCGCGAGCCGCTCGATCACCGCGCAGCCCGCGAGCCCCGCGCCGATCACCACCGCGTGCCGTTCTTCCACCGCAAGCGGCGCGGGCGGTTCATAACGCCGCACGCGCCAGCGCGGCGCGAAATGGCCGACCAGCATCGCCCGTTTCCAGCCGAAGCCGTCCACCTTGCGGTACTCGAAGCCGCATTGCGTCAACGCGCGTTTGATGTCGCCGGCGCTACTGTAAGTGGCGAAGGTCGCGCCCTCGCCCGCCAGGCGCGCGAGCGACTTGAAGATCGCCGGGGTCCAGAGTTCGGGGTTCTTGGCCGGCGCGAAACCGTCGAGATAGAACGCGTCGGCGCGTAGCCTCAACGCCGGCAAGCTCTCGAGCGCGTCGCCGAACACCAGCGTGAGCACGACGCGGCCCTCGTCGAATTCGAGCCGATGCGTGCCCGGAACCAGCATCGGCCAGGCGTCGGCGAGCGTTTCCGCCAGCGCGCTAATGGTCGGGTCGGAGATGGTTTTGGCGTAGACGGTGCGCAGGTCGTCCAGAAGGAACGGATGCTTCTCGGTCGACACGAAATGCAGCCGCTCGCAGCGCGCCGGATCGGCGCGCCACGCGGCCCACGTCATCAGAAAGTTGATGCCCATGCCGAAACCGGTTTCGAGCACGGTGAAAACGCGGCGTTTTTGCCATCGTTCCGGCAACGCATTACCGCGTAGAAAAACGTATTGAGATTGTTCGAGACCGCCCACGACGCTGTGATAAATGTCGTTATAAAGCGGTGAGTAAAGCGAGCCGTTATCGCGAAAAGCGACGACAGCGGGGATCAGCGAATCGGTCATGCCGGACGGAATTAGACGCTCGCAAGAGCGGGTCGAACGTTACCGTCCGCGCGGGCCGCTCGCCGGACGGCGAAAAAGACGCGCCGAACGTTGGCAAAATCCAACGCCAAGCCCCGTCCATACTGGGTTTCAGCCATCCGCGGGAGGCGCCGACAGCAAAAACTGCGGTTTCCTTGCGATATCGGCCCCGGAACCGCGTAAATCTTCGAAACCCTTATCCTGATTGGGTTTGCGCTGCGCTATCATAGCAAGCGCCGCGAAGGGAGCGGCGGCACGGCCGCCAGGCAGTCATCTGCCGGGCGTTCAGGTCCGGAGGGGATCCGGAGCCGCAGCTGCTCGACGGCGCGGCCCGCGCACGTATAATCGGCGCGTTCGCGCTGTTCGTGTCAACCTAAACTCAGAAAGGAACCTTAATGAACAAACAGGAACTGATCGACGCCGTCGCAGGACAGACGGGCGCCAGCAAGGCTCAAACCGGTGAAACGCTGGACACGTTGCTTGAAGTGATCAAGAAGTCTGTGTCGAAGGGCGACGCGGTCCAGTTGATCGGCTTCGGTAGCTTCGGTTCGGGCAAGCGCGCAGCACGTACGGGTCGTAACCCCAAGACCGGCGAGACTATCAAGATCCCGGCCGCCAAGACCGTCAAGTTCACGGCTGGTAAGGCGTTCAAGGACGCAGTCAACAAGCGCTAAGCAGATTACTGCCCGGCAGTTGACACCCGCCAACGGCGGGTTTTTTTTCGTCTGCTGGTTTTGCAGCAGCGGGTTGAACGGCGACGTGTGTCGCGGTTCAACCTTCAGGCGCGGTCAGTCAAGTCTGGCTAGTCGTGGCGGTGGATGATTTCGCCGTGACCGTCATGATCATGGTCGTGGTGGTCGTGACCGTGATCATGCCCGTGGCCATGATGATCGTGATCATGATCATCTTCGTCGAAGTCCCATGCCGGGAACGGATCCGTGAACTGCTGCCACGCTTGCGGTCCCAACGCGTATTCGTCATCGGTCAGCAGGCAGGCGTCGAACTTCGCCTTCCACACCGCCGGTTCGATACCGACGCCGATCATCACCAGTTCCTGGCGACGGTCGCCGATGCTCATATCGTCCGGATCGCCATGCCAGTCGGCGGCGATTTCAGCCGCCAGCTCGTCGTCACCGTCCGGCCATTCGCTGCGGTCCTGCGCTGCCCACCACATCCCCGCCGGACCATGCCGGCAAGCGCCGCCGGCCTGCGACAGCGAACCGGCGATATCGTTACGCGTGGCCAGCCAGAAGAAGCCTTTGCTGCGCAGAACGCCCTTCCACTCCTGATGCAGCAGCGCCCACAGACGTTCCGGATGAAACGGCCGACGCGCCCGGTAAATGAAATTGCCGATGCCGAATTCGTCCGCTTCACCGTGATGCGCATGACCGTGCTCGTGATCATGTTCGTGATTCAGCGACGCCAGCCAGCCCGGCGCGCTCGACGCTTCGTCGAAATCGAAGCGGCCGGTGTTCAGCACTTCCACGAGCGGCACTTCGCCGAAGCGGCTAACCACCTGCACCGCGCGCGGGTTGATGCGGGCGAGGATGCGTTGCAAACGCGTGAGCTCGTCGGCGCTGACGAGGTCGGCCTTGTTCACGACCAGCACGTCGCAGAACTCGATCTGCTCGATCAGCAACTCGACCAGCGTGCGATCGTCTTCTTCGGTCGCGGCAATGCCGCGCTCGGCGAGCGCGTCGGCGGAACCGTAGTCGCGCAGGAAGTTGAACGCGTCGACCACGGTCACCATCGTATCGAGCCGCGCGACGTCGGAGAGCGACGCGCCGTCGTCGTCGACGAAGGTAAAGGTCTCGGCGATCGGCATGGGCTCGGCTACGCCGGTCGATTCGATCAGGATCGCGTCGAAACGCTGTTCGCCGGCAAGGCGCTTGATCTCTTTCAGCAGGTCGTCGCGCAGCGTGCAGCAGATGCAGCCGTTCGACAGTTCGACCAGTTGCTCCTCGACATGCGAGAGCGCCGCGGCGTCGCGCACGAGGGTGGCATCGATATTGACGGCGGCCAGATCGTTGACGATCACGGCGACGCGCAAGCCGGCGCTATTCGCGAGAATGTGATTCAGGAGCGTGGTCTTGCCGGCGCCCAGAAAACCGGAGAGCACGGTGACGGGCAAAAGCGGCTGGTTCATCGCAGTACGGGAAACAAGAGGATTGGAAGGCGTGCCGGGCGTGGGTCGCAGGACCGCGTGACCCATGACCGCGTTGGCGGTCGCATCGCGACGGCAGCACGAAGCCGCATTGTGCATCAAAACGGGCGAAGCCCTCCTGGCGAGCCGGATCGGCACACGGCTGAAATGACGCAGAGGCTGAAGTTGGTGCTTAAGTCGACGTTGGAGCGTATGACCGAACGGCCAGACGAAAGATCGTCTATATATAAGAGTAACGATCCAAAGCGAATAAAACCGACACGCTCGCTTAACGTGCGGCCGGCATCAGATTCCACTTGCGCAGGATCGTGGCGATCTGCATCGCATACTTATCGCGCAGCGCCGGCGTTTCCGAGTGGTACGCGCCGATTGCCTGCCAGGTATTGCCGTACTTGTTCATCTGACGGCGCAGATGCCACGCCGCGATGTAGACGTTCTTGCACGGCTCCATCAGCGTGCCTTGCGAGATGCCGTATTGCGCGAGCACCGGCAGATGAATCGAGTTGATCTGCATAACGCCGTAGTCGATCGAGCCGTTGGCGTTCTTATGCTGGGCATCGGGCCGATTGTGCGACTCCTGCCAAGCAATGGCGCGCAGAATCAACGGATTGACCTTCTGATACTTCGCCGCTTCGTCGAAACAATCGGCGCGCGCCTGCCCTGCTGCAACCAGCACGGCAAGTCCTGCGACGACAGTGACGAAGATTCGTTTCATCGGTCAAGACGACTAAGTAAAGCGCAAGAGTAAGGTTTGGTAAGGCGGTTCGTCGGCCATACTTCAGCCGCTTGCAGCCGTCGAGCCGCACTGGCCGGGCGTTTGTCCGGCATCGGGGAAAACCCGCGTCGGCAAGCCGCAACCGCTGACCCGAACGGCTCGTATCATACCGACAGGCAGACTCGCGTCAAGTTAGCTAACAGACATAAGCATGTGGAAACAAGGCGCTGCGTCATTCGCGCCCAACCTCGCACGAGCTTTCATTTGATTGACGGCAACAAACGGTCTTTAGAGTATTCGCACGGCGCCGTTCGTTTTGTGACAAATCCGACATGAAAAACTGTTACTGTTCATTTTTTTCGGACATAGGGTGGCCGACGAAGCGGGCGAAGTCTGTTCGCAAGGCGGCCTGGCAGACCGATAGGGCGGCGGCCTGTTCCCATGTCCGCACGGCGTGACCGTCGGCAGTTTTGGCTGCCGGCATCGAAACCACATTCCATGAGAATAAATCGTATGGCTTTGCGTCGCGTCGCAACGGCGCTGCTGGTGGCTGGCTTGATCACCGCGCAGACAGCACAGGCACAGGTGACACTGAACTTCGTGAACGCTGACATCGACCAGGTGGCCAAGGCGATCGGCGCGGCCACCGGTAAAACGATCATCGTCGACCCGCGTGTGAAGGGGCAGTTGAACCTGGTGTCGGAAAATGCAGTGCCTGAAGAACAGGCACTGAAGACCTTGCAATCCGCTTTGCGTATGCAGGGCTTCGCCCTGGTCCAGGACCACGGCGTACTGAAGGTCGTACCGGAGGCCGACGCCAAGCTGCAAGGCGTGCCGACCTACGTCGGCAATACGCCGGTCGCGCGGGGCGATCAGGTGATCACGCAGGTGTTCGTGCTGAAGAACGAATCGGCCAACAACCTGCTGCCGGTGCTGCGTCCGCTGATCTCGCCGAACAACACCGTGGCCGCTTACCCGGCCAACAATACGATCGTCGTCACCGACTACGCCGACAACGTACGCCGCATCGCGCAGATCATCGCGGGTGTGGATACGGCGGCGGGCCAGTCGGTGTCGGTCGTGCCACTGAAGAACGCGAATGCGCTCGATATCGCGCAGCAACTGACCAAGATGCTCGACCCCGGCGCGATCGGCAGTACTGATGCGACGCTGAAGGTGCAAATTACCGCCGACCCGCGCACCAACTCGCTGCTAATCCGCGCGTCGAACGGCGCGCGTCTCGCGGCCGCGAAGACGCTGGCGAAAGAACTCG
Organism: Paraburkholderia sp. BCC1876; assembly: GCF_902833695.1. Classification (NCBI taxonomy): domain Bacteria; kingdom Pseudomonadati; phylum Pseudomonadota; class Betaproteobacteria; order Burkholderiales; family Burkholderiaceae; genus Paraburkholderia; species Paraburkholderia sp. BCC1876. The sequence goes on from NZ_CADFGI010000004.1 coordinate 251,419, forward strand.
ACGCACCGACCTCGATGCCCGGCAACATCCACGTCGTGCCGCTGCGCAACGCGGACGCGACCAAGCTCGCGAAGACCTTGCGCGGCATGCTCGGCAAGGGTGACACGGGTTCGTCGGCCAGCTCGAACGAAGCCAATTCGTTCAACCAGAACGGCAGTGGCGGCGGTGGCGGTGGCTTAGGCAACAATTCGACAGGCGGCTCCGGTACACCGCCGTTGCCCTCGGGCGGACTTGGCGGCGGTGGCTCGCTGGGTTCGTCGTCGTTGGGCGGCGGCGGTTCGGGCGGTTATGGCTCGAACGGCGGCGCCGGTGCTGCCGGCCTGCTCGGCGGCGACAAGGACAAGGGCGACGACAATCAGCCCGGCGGCATGATTCAGGCCGACGCTGCATCGAACTCGCTGATCATCACGGCAGCCGAGCCGGTGTACCGCAATCTGCGTGCGGTGATCGACCAGCTCGATGCACGGCGCGCGCAGGTTTATATCGAAGCGCTGATCGTCGAGCTGAACTCGAACACGAACGCGAATCTCGGTATTCAGTGGCAAGTGGCGAACAGTTCGATCTATGCGGGCACGAACCTGACGACGGGCGGCACCGGCAACAGCATCGTCAACCTGACGGGGGCCGCGGCGGTGGCCGCAGCGACCGCGGGGACCGGCGGACTCGCTGGCGCGCTCGCAAGCCAGGGCGGGCTTCAGCAGGGCCTCAACGTTGGCTGGATCCGCAACATTTTCGGTGTGCAGGGATTGGGAGCGCTGCTGCAGGCGCTGTCGCAGACCGCCGACGCGAACGTGTTGTCCACGCCTAACCTGATTACGCTCGACAACGAAGAAGCGAAGATCGTCGTCGGGACGAACGTGCCGATCCAGACCGGTTCGTATTCGAACCTCACGAGTTCCACGGCGAGCTCGGCGTTCAATACCTACGACCGTGTCGACGTGGGCCTGACGCTGCACGTCAAGCCGCAGATTACCGACGGCGGCATTCTCAAGCTGCAGCTCTACACCGAAGACTCGGCGATCGTGAACGGCACGACCAACGTCACGACCAATCCGGCCGGCCCGGAATTCACCAAGCGTTCGATCCAGTCGACGGTGCTCGCCGACAACGGCGAGATCATCGTGCTCGGCGGCTTGATGCAGGACAACTACCAGGTCAGCAACAGCAAGGTGCCGCTGCTCGGCGATATTCCGTGGATCGGCCAGCTGTTCCGTTCGGAGCAGAAGACCCGCAACAAGACCAACCTGATGGTGTTCCTGCGCCCCGTGATCATCAACGATCGCAGCACCGCGCAGGCCGTGACGTCGAACCGTTACGACTACATCCAGGGTGTGCAAGGCGCATACAAGTCGGATAACCGGCTGATCAAGGACAACGACGATCCGGTCATGCCGCCGATGCCGCTCGGCCCGAGTCAGGGTGTGGCGCCGGCCATGAATCTGTTCGATCTCGACCAGATGCGTCGCCAGCAGATGACGCGTCCGCCGCTCAATCTGCCCCCGCCGGCGAATGGTGGTGCGGTGCAGACCAACCCGGTGCCGTCGAACAACGGCGCGGTGCAAAGCAGCCCGACGCCGTCGACCGCAGCGCCTGGAGTGCAGCCGTGAGCACGCCGTCCACGCCGCCGTCAGCGTCGCGTACTGCTGCGTCGACTCAAGCGTCGGCGATGCCGGGCGGTGGCGCGGCTGAACCCGTCGAACGCGGCGCGCCCTCGCCGCTCGCCGCACGCCTCGTGCCGTACGGCTTCGCGCGCAGCGGCCAGATTCTGGTGGCGCACCAGCATCCCGACAGCCTCGAAGTCTGGATCAGCGAACGCACCAGCGAAGCCGCGCTCGCCGAAGTGACACGCAACTTCGGCGCGGTCTCGGTCGTGCGTTTGTCCGCCGATGAACTCGCGCAGGCGATCAACCAGGCGTATGCGCGCCAGGACGGCAGCGCTGCGCAAGTGGTCGGCGAAGTGGAAGGCGAAGTCGATCTGTCGCGCCTGATGCAAGACATTCCCGAGGTCGAGGATCTGCTCGAATCGGAAGACGACGCGCCGATCATCCGCATGATCAACGCGCTGCTGACGCAAGCGGCGCGTGAACAGGCATCGGATATTCACATCGAGCCGTTCGAGACTTCGTCGGTGGTGCGCTTTCGGGTGGACGGCACGCTGCGCGACGTCGTGCGGCCGAAGAAAGCGCTGCACGGCGCGCTGATCTCGCGGATCAAGATCATGGCGCAGCTCGATATCGCCGAAAAGCGTCTGCCGCAAGATGGCCGGATCACGCTGCGCGTGGGCGGTCGTCCGGTCGATGTGCGGGTCTCGACGTTGCCGACAGGTCACGGCGAACGCGCGGTGCTGCGTCTGCTGGAAAAAGACGCGTCGCGCCTGAACCTCGAAGCGCTCGGCATGGGCCGTGACACGCTGGTCAAATTCGACAAGCTGATCGGCAAGCCGCACGGCATCGTGCTGGTGACCGGCCCGACCGGTTCGGGTAAGACGACCACGCTGTATGCCGCGATGTCGCGGCTCGAAACGGCGACCACCAACATCATGACGGTCGAAGACCCGATCGAATACGACCTGTCCGGCATCGGCCAGACGCAGGTCAACGAGCGGATCGGCATGACCTTCGCACGAGCGCTGCGCTCGATTCTGCGGCAGGACCCGGACGTCATCATGATCGGTGAAATCCGCGACCTCGAAACCGCGCAGATCGCGGTGCAGGCCTCGTTGACGGGCCACCTGGTGCTCGCCACCTTGCACACGAACGACGCGGCATCTGCCGTAACGCGTTTGACCGACATGGGTGTCGAACCGTATCTGCTGGCGTCGTCGCTGCTCGGCGTGCTCGCGCAGCGGCTGGTGCGGCGCCTGTGTCCGGTGTGTCGCGAAGAGCGTACCGAAGAAGACGGCAGCGTGCGCTGGCATCCGGTGGGTTGCGACAAGTGCGGGCAGTCCGGTTATGCGGGACGGCGCGGCGTGTACGAACTGCTGCTGATCGACGACGGGATCCGCTCGCTGGTTCACCGCAACGCGGCCGATTCGGAAATTCTCACGGCAGGCCGCGCGCAAGGTATGCGTACGCTGCGCGAGGACGCGGACCGTTGGCTCGAATCGGGGCTGACGTCACTCGAAGAAGTGATCCGCGTAACGGGCGGAGCGTAAGCGCATGCCGGCATTTCGTTTCGAAGCAATCGACGCGGCGGGCAAGGCGCAAAAAGGCGTGCTCGACGCCGACAGCGCGCGCGGCGCGCGAACCAATCTGCGCTCGCAGGGACTGACGCCGCTCGTCGTCGAACCGGCGGCGTCGCGCACGCGTGGCGAACGCAATCAGCGGCTGTCGCTCGGCCGGCGTTTGTCGCAGCGCGAACAGGCAATCCTCACGCGGCAACTCGCGAGTCTGCTGATCGCCGGGCTGCCGCTCGACGAAGCGCTCGCCGTGCTGACCGAGCAATCGGAACGCGACTACATTCGCGAGCTGATGGCGTCGATTCGCGCGGAAGTGCTCGGCGGTCATTCGCTCGCCAATGCGCTGACGCAGCATCCGAAAGATTTTCCCGAGATCTATCGCGCGCTGGTCGCGGCCGGTGAACACACCGGCAAGCTCGGTCTCGTGCTGTCGCGGCTCGCCGACTACATCGAGCAACGCAACTCGCTCAAGCAGAAGATCGTGCTCGCGTTCACGTATCCGGGCATCGTCACGATTATCGCGTTCGGCATCGTCACGTTTCTGTTGAGCTACGTGGTGCCGCAGGTGGTGAACGTGTTCGCCAGCACCAAACAACAACTGCCGATTCTCACCATCATGATGATGGCGTTGTCCGGGTTCGTGCGGCACTGGTGGTGGGCGATGCTGATCGGCGTGTTGGTGCTCGCGTATCTGGTGCGCTCGATTTTGAGGCAGCCCGGCCCGCGTCTCGCATTCGACCGCTGGCTGTTGACCGCGCCGCTGCTCGGCAAACTCGTGCGCGGCTATAACACCGTGCGCTTTGCCAGCACGCTAGGCATTCTGACCGCGGCGGGCGTGCCGATTCTGCGCGCGCTGCAAGCGGCGGCCGAAACGCTCAGCAACAACGCGATGCGCGAGAACATCGACGATGCGATCGTGCGGGTGCGCGAAGGCACGTCGCTGTCGCGCGCGCTCGGCAATACGAAGACGTTTCCGCCGGTGCTGGTTCACCTGATCCGTTCGGGCGAAGCAACCGGCGACGTGACGACCATGCTCGACCGCGCGGCCGAAGGCGAAGCGAGCGAACTGGAGCGTCGCACGATGTTCCTGACGAGCCTGCTCGAACCGTTGCTGATTCTGGCGATGGGGGGCGTGGTGCTGGTGATCGTGCTGGCGGTGATGCTGCCGATCATCGAGTTGAACAACCTGGTGCAGTAAGGCTGGGGAGTCTGGATTGCGCAGCGGCGGAGGTTGCGTGACGGGGCTCGCGGCCTCGCTGTAGAGCTCAGCACGGCGGCCACCGTTGCGGCGGCCGCGCGATCAGATGAAGCGTCAACTGAAACGAAGCGGCAATTTGATGCGTTTCGCTTCAGCGCACGTAGATCGTGGGACCTGCAGGATTGGCCGGCAGAAATACTTCGGAATGCGCGCCATTGCGGTTGATGATGATCGAGCGGGCGCGGACTTCGCCGAGCGTGGCACCTTGCATCAGCGTGCTACCGAGCGACACCGCGTGCGGCGGTTCGCCGCCGACGCTGACGATGGCCGCGGCGCCTTCCGTCAAAGCGAGGATGCCGAACAGATGCACGTCCTGATTGGCGTTGCGCGTGAGCTGTCCGCCGAACAGTGTGGCGGCCTGGTCGGTCGAGACCTGCGCGTGCGCGGCGGCAGCGGGCAACGGCGCACCGGACAACGTGCTGAGCGTGATGACCCAGTAGGTCACCGTCGCGCAAAACACGGCGAACAGTGCGAGCGACAGAAGGCGGATTTGGATAGCGTTCATGCGCATCATTGTACGGACTATTGTGAAAATTGCGTTGGTGGAAAGTGTCTCGGTGTTTTCTGACAACCCTTCAACTGCGTAACATTAAAATGACCGGCCGGGCGTGTTCAATGGCAGCCTGATTGCTGACACGCGGATCCCGCCCCGTCAAAAAAATTCCACCTGATAAGAGGTAGCAAGCTATGCAACTGTCGACCACTCGCCGTACTGAAATCGCGGGTTCGCGCAGCCGTCGTCAACGTGGATTCACGCTGATTGAAATCATGGTCGTGATCGCGATTCTGGGCATTCTGGCGGCATTGATCGTACCGAAGATCATGAGTCGTCCGGATGAAGCGCGGCGTGTTGCCGCGAAGCAGGACATCGGCACCGTGATGCAGGCCATGAAGCTTTACCGCCTCGACAACGGCCGTTATCCGACCCAGGAGCAAGGTCTGCGCGCGCTGATCGAAAAGCCGAGCACGGACCCGGTGCCGAACAACTGGAAGGACGGTGGTTATCTTGAACGTCTGCCGAACGATCCGTGGGGCAATGCCTATCAGTATCTGAATCCGGGCGTGCATGGCGAGATCGACGTGTTCAGCTATGGCGCGGACGGCAAGCCAGGCGGCGAAGGCAATGATGCCGACGTCGGGTCGTGGCAGTAATCCGTCGGCGTAGAGAAGATTTTCATGCGAGGTCCACTGCCGAACGGCCGCCGCCGCACCGCGGGTTTTACGCTGCTGGAAATGCTGGTGGTGCTGGTGATCGCGGGCTTGCTGGTGTCGTTGACCGCGCTGACGATCACGCGCAATCCGCGCACCGATCTGAACGAGGAAGCGCAACGTCTCGCGCTGCTGTTCGAGTCGGCCGGCGATGAAGCGCAGGTGCGCGCACGACCGGTTGCATGGCAGCCGGTGGACGGCGGTTTCCGTTTCGATCTGCGCACCGAAGACGGCTGGCGTCCGCTGCGCGACGATCTGCTTGGACCGCGCCGTTGGGAAGGCGGCGTGACGGGTGTGTCGATCAACTATCCCGGTTCGGATACGCAACCGAGCCGGGTGGTGTTCGGCACCGAGGCGATCGACGTGCCTGTGCAGATCACGCTGTTTTCGGCGGCGGGGCGCGCGACGATCGTCGGCACCGGCAATGGCCGCTACGAGGTGCACTGAGATGCGTCGTTGCAGGAGCAGGATGGCTCACGAGAAGGTCGACCGCGCGCAGCGCGGCTTTACGATGATCGAGGTGCTGGTGGCGCTGGCGATCATCGCGGTGGCATTGGCCGCGTCGTTGCGCGCCGTGGGCAGTCTGGCGACTGGCGAGGCCGATTTGCACAAGCGTTTGCTGGCTGGCTGGAGCGCGGACAACACGTTGGCGCAATTGCATTTGACGCATGGCTGGCCGAATGTCGGTTCGACGAGTTTCGATTGTTCGCAGGGTAATTTGCAGTTGATCTGTACTGAGCGTGTGACGGCGACGCCGAATCCGGTGTTTCGTCGGGTGGAAGTGATGGTGACGACGCCTGGCGGTAGAGGCAATCTTGCCCAGATGGTGACGGTGGTCGCGAATGAAACGAACCGTTCGCTCTGAGCGCCGCCGCCGATCGGGCGGGCGTGGCTTCACGCTGATCGAGCTGATGGTCGCGATTGCGATCCTGGCGGTGATTGCCGTGCTGTCGTGGCGCGGGCTTGACCAGATCATTCGTGGCCGGCAGACCATTACGAACGCGATGGAAGACGAGCGCGTGTTTGCGCAGCTGTTCGATCAGATGCGGATCGACGTGCGTCAGGCCGCGTCGGACGACGAAGCGGGTCAGGCGGCGGTGTCGGTGTCGGGCAATGTATTGCAGGTTGTGCGGCAGTTGATGTTGCCCGGGACGGCGCCGCGGTTGCAGGTGGTGCGGTATCGGATTTCCAATGGACGCGTGATTCGGTATGCGTCGCCGCCGTTGGGGAATGCTGGGGATTTGCGGCGCGCGTTGCGCGGTGGTGAAGGCGATGGGTGGAGTGCTGTGCCTTTGATGGGTGGGGTTGGGGCGATCAATGCGCGGTTGTATGTGCCTAAGGTTGGCTGGACTACCCAGATGGGCGATGTGCAGAATGCGATTACCGAGGCGGATAACAATTTGAAGGTTCCCCAGTTGGGGAGTGCGCCGCTGCCGCGGTCGGTTACCGGGCTTGAGGTCAGTATTGGGGCTACTTCGCTGGCGCGGCCAGTGACGCGCGTTTTTCTCGTCGGAGAATGAAATGAGGTTCTGTTTTTTGTCTCCGCGACGCTCTTCGGGTTTTCGTTCTTCTGGACGGGGGTTTTGTTTTTGTCGTTGTTCTGATTGTGTTGGCCTTTCCTTGTTTTCGCGGTGGTCTATTGGCGTTCCCCCTGTGCGGGGGGGCACCTACTTTTCTTTGCCTGCCGCAAAGAAAAGTAGGCAAAAGAAAGCGGCTCACACCGCTAATTCTGAAGCGGGTCCCTCGCGCAGCCACGCCAGTGGCTCATCTGGAATCCGTGCCCCCGCACACTCCGCGCTCGTGACAAAGCCATCATCAGCTCCAGCGCCGCTACGCGCGCCGACCGCCAGCTCCGAAAACCAGCAGGGTGCTTTCGCTCCACGCCAAGGCGAAGCCGACGGCCCCCCCAACACGCCAACAAACCCGAGGGGGTTCCTGGTTAGCCGTTCCGACGAGCACGCAGTGCAAGACGGGATGAATGACGGCTTTGTCACGAGCGCGGAGTGTGCGGGGGCACGGATTCCAGATGCACCACTGCCGGTGGTGGACCACGGGGCCCACTTAAGAGTTAGCGGTGTGAGCCGCTTTCTTTTGCCTACTTTTCTTTGCGGCAGGCAAAGAAAAGTAGGTGCCCCCCCGCACAGGGGGAACGCCAATAGACCACCGCGAAAACAAGGAAAGGCCAACAACAACAACAAAAGCCTAACCAGAAAAAACCACGAAACCGGCGTAGCCATAATCAGCGCCCTGCTAGTGGTCGCGCTATCAGCGATCCTGGTCTCCGGCATGCTCTGGCGCCAGCAAGTCCAAATCCGCCGGATAGAAAACCAGCGCCTGCTGTCCCAGGCCCAATGGGTCTCGCGAGGCGCGCTGGACTGGACACGCCTGATCCTGCGCTCAGAAGGCGACACCTCAGCGGGCATAACGTACCTGGGCGGCCTATGGGGCGTCCCCATCGCCAAAACGCGCCTATCGGATTTCTTAGGCCAGATCGGCGAAGCCCGCTCCGCCCAGGGCGCCGAAACCTACCTGTCAGGCTCGATAGAAGACGCCCAATCCAAGTTCAATCTGCGAAACCTGGTCTCAAGCCCGGCCCCAGGCGTCATGCAACTGAACGTGGAGCAAATCGCCTCCTACCAGCGCCTATTGGTCTCGCTAGGCATAAGCGGCCAGCTAGCCAAAGCAACCGCCCTGCAAGTCCGCGCAAGCCTGGGCCAATCGGCGACCCGCTTCCAGACGATCACGTCAACCAACGGCACAGCACCGACGCCAACACCGCAAGGCGGCACCACCGGCGGTACGTTCACCGACAAACCCGGTATGGAAGACAGCAACGACAACTCCGCGCAAGCCCCGCTGCAATTAACCAGCGTCGACTCGCTGCTCGATATCCCCGGCTACACGCCGGAAACCGTCGCGCGCCTGCGCCCGTTCGTCACCGTGCTGCCCACCGTCTCGGCGGTCAACATGAACACCGCCTCGGCGGAAGTGGTCGCGGCCATCGTGCCGGGCATGAGCCTGTCGTCCGCGCAAGCATTCGTCGCACGTCGGCAAACCGTGTTCTTCCATAACGCCAGCGATGTGATGCTCGCGCTGCAAGGCGCCGGCGCCCAGCAAGCCTCAATCGACCCGAATCAGCTCGACGTCAACACCAGCTATTTCCTGATCCACGGCCGCGTGCAGCATGAACGCGCGGAAGTCGATCGCACCACCCTCGTCTATCGCGATCCATTGACTCACACTACGCGTATCGTGCGAGTACAAGACCAACTATGAATAACGCCTTTCCCAGAGAGAGTGGCCTTTGAGCACGCTGATCGTCCTACTCCCGCCGCGTGATCCGGCGGTGCCATCGCAGGAATGGCAACTGCCGGAGCTGCCGTTCGTGCTGCTCGACAAGTCAGGCCGCACCCAGCGCGCCGGACGCTCGTCGCTCGCGCTGCTGCCGCGCGCGTCGTCGACGGTGCTGATGGTCGCCGCCCGCGATCTGCTGATGATGCCGACCACGCTGCCGCCGCTGCGCGGTCCGAAGCTGCGTCAGGCCCTGCCGAATATCGTCGAGGATCAACTGATCCAGGACCCGCAAACCTGTCATATCGCCGTCGACCCGAAACCGCTCGCGGGCGGTAAGCAGATGCTCGCGATCATCGACCGTGGCTGGTTCCGCTTTATCTGCGAAGCCTTCTCGGCCGCCGGACACCGCAGCCTGCGCGCCGTGCCGGTCACGCGCTGCCTGCCGCAAGCCGTCTCGCCCGATGTGCCCGCTGAAGTCGCCGAACTGGTCAGCGCAGGTGAACCCGGCGTGGGCGGCGCTGCTCAGGTGGCGACGTCGCTGCCGGGCGTCGCGCCGGTGGTCGCGCCCGGCGTGGCGTCCGTCATGCCGATGGTGGCGACGGTGCTCGGCGCGGTGGTCCAGACCGCGCCCGCGCTGCTGCTCGAAAGCGTGGTCGACAGCGGCGTGCCGCGCGTCGAACTGGCCATTGCTCGCGGCGTACAAGGCGAAGGGCTGGCGGTGCCGGCCACCGCCGTTAACGCGACACTCGCCGCGCTCGCGGGTGCGGCGCCCGTCTCGCTGTACATGCTGACCGAACTGCCGGGCAATGAGCCCAGCCTCGCTGCAAAAAGCCCGGCGCGGTTGGCCGCGCACATCCACGGAGCGAGTCCGCTGCCGTTCGAGCAACTGGCGCGGCGCGCGCTGGAATGCCGCTTCGACCTGTGCCAATTCGAGTTCGCGTCGCAGCCGTGGCGGCTCGACCGCGCGACGCTACGCCGTCTGCGGTTGCCGGTGCTGCTCGGCGTCGGCGCGCTGGTCGTGGCGATTGTCGGCATGAACGTGCAGTGGCTGATGCTCGCGCACCAGCGCGACGCGATCAACACGCAGATGACTGAGCTGCTGCTCAACACCTTCCCGAAGACGACCGTCGTGCTCGACGCGCCCGATCAGATGTCGCGCCAATTGCAGCAACTGCGCGTGGCGGCGGGTGAGCTGTCGCCGGACGACTTCCTGTCGCTCGCCGACGGCCTCGCGCGCTCGCTGGCGCCGGTGCCGGTCAACGGCATCGCCGCGCTCGATTATCACGACCGTCGCCTCGACGTGACCTTCAAACCCGAGGTGAAACTCGATCCGGACTTCGCCAAGCGCCTCGCGCGCAACGGCCTGACTGGCGAGATCGACAGCAACACCGGCAAGTGGACCATCAGGAACGGACAATGAAAGCTGAACTCGCTCAAACATGGGCCGGATTCTGGGACCAGCGCTCCGAGCGCGAAAAGACCATCCTGGCGTGGGGCAGCGCCGTCCTCGCGGTGGTGATCGCATGGTCGGTGCTGTGGGCGCCGGCGCAGGAGGGCCGCGCGCATCTGAAGGAATCGCTGCCCAGCCTGCAACGGCAACTCGCTTCGATGACCGCGCAGTCGAACGAGGCGCGTACGTTGTCGGCGGCCGCGCAAGGTGTCGCGCCGACCGGCGCCGCGCTGAAGGATGCGCTCGCCGCGTCGCTCACCGATCACGGTCTTGCCGCGACGCAGGTGCAGGTGATCGGCAATGCCGTGCAGATCCAGATGAAGAACGCGTCGTTTCCGGCGTGGACGAGCTGGGTCGACGACGCGCGCAAGCAGTTCAAGGTGCAAGTCGCCGAAGCGCACGTGACCGCGTTGAAGGACGATGGCCAGGTGGATCTGACGGCGTCGTTGCAGCCGTCCACCGCGAAATGATCGCGGCGTCGTCACAGGATTTTCTCGCATGACTTACTGGATGCGGCGCCTACGCGTCGCGCTACCCTGGCTCGTGGTTGCGGTGTTGTCGGCCGCGGCTGTGATGCTCACGCTGTTGCCGGCCGCCTGGATCACCCCGCAATTCGCCAGACAGACCGGCGGTCACGTCAATCTCGTCAACCCGGCGGGCTCGCTGTGGCACGGTTCGGCCACGCTGATGCTGGCCGCCGGCGCCGATACGAGCGCGGCGACCCTGCTGCCCGGACGGATCGAATGGCAGACGGCGTTCTGGCCGCTCTTCACCGGCCGTGTGCGGATGACCATGCGGCACAGCGAGGCGATGCCGGAGCCGATCACCGTCGACGCCACGCTGCGCACCGCCACGGTGACGCCCGGCACGATCGCCGTGCCGGCTTCGTTGCTGAGCGGTCTGGGCGCGCCGTTCAATACGCTCGATTTGCAGGGCGATGTGCAACTGTCGTGGTCTGACTGGCGTCGCTTCAATCACGAAGCGTTCGGTCAGATGACGATCATGCTCACCGACGCCAGTTCGCGCGTTTCGCTGGTCAGGCCGCTGGGGTCGTACCGGGTGGTGTTTCAGGCGCAGGGCGCGTCGTCGACGCTCGATCTGACGACCATCAAGGGGCCGTTGATGCTGTCGGGGAACGGCACGGTGTCGGCGGCATCGACGGAGTTTCATGGCACGGCGAGCGCCGCGCCCGAAGCGCGCGATAACCTCGCGGGACTGCTGAATCTACTGGGACGGCCGAGCGGTCCGGATACGGTGGCGCTGACGTTTGCGCATTGATTGGCATGTCGGACGGGTAAGCGGGCGGCTGGCGGGCGGCTGGCGGGCGCTTAGCGAACGCGCTTTGTTTTTGCGCACAGCGCTGCATTACTCGCACCGATAAAAAAGGCCTGGCCGCATTTCGCGGCCAGGCCTTTTTACTTCATCCGTCATTGCGCCTATTTGTTCTGCGACGCCTGCATCTCCGGCAGCGTCGCGCCGCTCTGTGCAACCGGCATGGCCGACGATGCCGGCAACGGCGCGGGTGCCGCGACATCGCCCGTTTCGCGGTTCATCTGCGCGATGTCCCAGCCGCCGCCCAGCGCCTTCACCAGACCGACCGACGACACCATCCGCTGTCCGGCGATGGTTTCGAGCTTCTGCTCCGCCGTGAACGCGGTGGTTTGCGCGGTCAGTACGTTGACGTAAGCGACCGTGCCCGCCTTGTACTCATTCGTGACGATGGCGAGCGCCTGACGCGCCGAATCCACCGCTTGCTGCTGCACGACGATTTCCTGTTCGAGAATGCGCTGCGACGCGAGGTTGTCCTCGACATCCTGGAACGCGGCCAGCACCGTTTGACGGTAGCTCGCGACGTCCTGGTCGTAAGCCGCGCGCGCGGCTTCGGTTTTCGCCTGGCGCAGACCTGCGTCGAACAGCGTCGCGGCGAGTTGCGGGCCGACCGTCCAGAAACGCGACGGCATGGTCAGCAATTGCGAGAACACCGAATTTTCGTAGCCGCCCGTGGCCGACAGCGTCAAGGTTGGGAAGAACGCGGCGATCGCGACGCCGATCTGTTCGTTCGCCGCCGCGGCCTTGCGTTCCGCCGACGCAATGTCCGGCCGCCGCTCGAGCAGCGCCGACGGCATCTGTTCGGGTACGGCGGGCGGCGTGGCGGTCAGCGGCGATGCCGCAATCGCGAAGGTCGAGGCCGGTTCGCCGACCAGCACGGCGATTGCATGCTCGTCTTGAGCGCGTTGCACGCCGTTGTCGATCGCGGCGGCCTGCGCCGATTGCAATTGCGTTTGCGCCTGAATCACGTCGGAGCGCGCCGCGACACCGGCCGCGTATTGATTCTGCGTGAGTTGCAGCGAGCGCTGATAGGCCGCGACGGTATCGTCGAGCAGCTTCTGGCTGGAGTCGAGCGCGCGCAGCGAGAAGTACGTTTGCGCGAGCGTGGCCTGGGCGGACAGCCGCGCGTTCGCGAGGTCCGCGGCGGCGCCTTGCTGACCGGCTTTCTGCGAATTCACCGAGCGAGTCACCGAACCCCACAGATCCGGCTCCCAGCTCGCCTGGAGTTGCGCGTTGAAGCTGTTGTTGACGCCCGAGCGGCTCGTTGCCGTCGTCGAATTGCCGCTCGACGACGAGCCGTTGCCCGAGCGCGTTGCGCCCGCCGATGCACCGATAGTGGGGAAATACGCTGCCCTCGCCTGGCCGACCAGCGCGCGCGCCTGCCGGTAAGCGGCGGCGTATTGGGCGACGGTCTGGTTCGCGACGTTCAGCTTGTCTTCGAGCGCGTTGAGTTGCGGGTCCTGATAAATGGTCCACCAGGCGCCACGATCCTGCTGATCAGCGGGTTCCGCGATTTTCCAGCCGGGCGCTGCTTCCTTGTACGAAGCGGGAATTTCCGCCGCCGGCCGCCGGTAGTCGGGGCCGACCACGCAAGCGGTGAGCAGGCTGGCGAGGGCAGCGGCTACCGCGATGGTCAGGGCGCGAGGCGCAAACGTCCGCGCGCGCGAGATTCGATCAGACTGCATGCAATGGATTCCTTCAGGACGCCGCGGCGCCGGCAACGGCGGCACCACTGGCCGGGCGAGATCATGGTCTGCCGGAATGTTAGCGTATGAGCCCGCCTGAGCGCGGGAAACTGAAAGGGTAATGCGGGGAAGAGCGCAGGTGTGTTACTGAGGGTGTCGCGATGGTTACGTGCTGTTACTGGCCGCGCGTCAAACGCGCGATTCCGTCGACTTGGTTTGGCGGGCCTGTTTGCCGGCGGCCGCGCGGCACGGCGCGTCGCCGCGCGCGAGGCACGGACCGGCGGCAGCCACCAGATTGCCCGGTTGAAGCGCCGAGCCCGGGGCGCCGGCGGAATGCCCGGCATGAGCAACACTCGCCGACGAGGCCGGCGCGCCGAGCAGCTTCACCGCCGCCACCTTGCCGCTTTTGCGTGCCCGCCGATGCTCGACCCACGCCAATACCGCCACGCCCACCGACCCGCCGGGCAGCACGAACAACACCGCGAATAGCGCCAGTTTCCACCAGCGGTGCGGGCCTTGAAAGCTGTTCAGCGCGGAATCGGTCAGGGAGCGGCTCAAGCCGCCAAGCGTGTTTTTGAGGTACAGCATGGGGGAAATCCTTTTTCGCACGACGCGTTTGCGGCGTGCAGACAATCGGTCAGAACATGGTCTCGGGTGGCGCGGATCGCGCGTAACTCGTTGCCTATAATAATATTGACTATGCAATTAAATTTCAAGATACTTTGCTCCGGGCGAAACCATACCGTTGTTTTTTGACGGTTTGCCCTACGCGAAATCAGATTTGACTTGTCTGCTTAGGCAGCTAAGATTCGATCTGCTTGATGATGTCCCGAAAACACAATGACTGACGGTCCCTACAAGGCGGACGAGATTCACCTCGAATCGAGTCTTGGCTATTACCTGTCGAAAGCGCGGAATGTGCTGGTCGAGCGAACCGACCGTGCCGTCAAGCCGCTGGGGCTGACCGCGCAGCAGATCGGCGTGGTGCTGATGTTGTCGTCGGGGCGGGCGAATACGCCATTCGAGTTGTCGCGCGCCATGTCTTACGACAGCGGATCCATGACGCGCCTGCTCGATCGCCTTGAAAAGAAAGGCTTTATCGTGCGCACGCGCAGCGAAGCCGATCGCCGCATGGTGAAACTGGAGCTGACGCCGCAAGGCCACGAAGCTGCGCGGCAGTTGCCGGGGCTCGGCGCGGAAGTGCTGAACGAGCAGTTGCGCGGCTTTTCCACCGCCGACCTGACCACGTTGATCGACCTGCTCGCGCGCTTTATCGCGAACGGTATCAGCGAGGGCATCAGCGCGGGCTGCGGGTTAGGCGCGCACGATGAATCGCAGCAGGCAGCACCCGAAGCATCGTCGCCGGAGCGCGGCGAACCCTAATCACACGGCGCTTTTGAGGGCGTCGAAGTCTGAGGATATCTGTCTGGGCAGAGAGTGATCCGGCATATAAGCACACCGGTTGATGGGTGCGATAAAGCTGCCGCGACAAGCTTTCCCGGCTGAGGAGAAGAACCTATGAGCGCTACGGCTCCCGCCGCCGCCCTACCCGCCGCCGAACCCGCGCAGCTCAAAGGCGGCACGCTGGCCCTGCTCACCGTCGGCCTTGCGCTCGGCACGTTTATGGAAGTGCTCGACACATCGATTGCGAACGTCGCGGTGCCGACCATTTCCGGCAGCCTGGGCGTGGCGACCAGCCAGGGCACCTGGGTGATTTCGTCGTATTCGGTTGCTTCGGCGATTGCGGTGCCGCTGACCGGCTGGCTCGCGCGGCGCGTGGGCGAAGTGCGGCTTTTCACGCTGTCCGTGCTGCTGTTCACAATCGCCTCGGCGCTGTGCGGCTTCGCGCATAACTTCGAGTCGCTGATCGCGTTCCGGTTGCTGCAAGGGCTCGTGTCCGGACCGATGGTGCCGCTTTCGCAGACCATTCTGATGCGCTCGTATCCACCGGAAAAGCGCGGCCTCGCGCTCGGCCTATGGGCGATGACCGTGATCTGCGCGCCGATCTTCGGCCCCGTGATGGGCGGCTATATCACCGACAACTACACGTGGCCGTGGATCTTCTACATCAACGTGCCGATCGGTTTGTTCTCGGCGGTGTGCGCGTACCTGCTGTTGCGTGGCCGCGAAACGAAGATCACCAAACAGCGTATCGACGCGGTCGGGCTCGCGTTGCTGGTGATCGGCGTGTCGTGCCTGCAGATGGTGCTCGACCTCGGCAAGGACCGCGACTGGTTCAACTCCACGTTCATCGTGACGCTGGCGATCATCGCGGTGGTGTCGCTCGCATTCATGCTGGTGTGGGAGACGACGGAGAAAGAGCCGGTCGTCGATCTCTCGCTGTTCAAGGATCGCAATTTCGCGCTCGGCGTGGTGATCATTTCGTTCGGGTTCATGGCCTTCTTCGGCTCGGTGGTGATTTTCCCGCTGTGGCTTCAGACGGTGATGGGCTACACGGCCGGGCTCGCCGGACTCGCGACCGCGCCGGTCGGTCTGCTCGCACTGTTTTTATCGCCGATGATCGGCCGGAACATGCACCGCCTGAATCTGCGCGTGGTGGCGAGTTTCGCGTTCATCGTGTTTGCGTTCGTCTCGATCTGGAACTCGACCTTTACGCTCGACGTCCCGTTCAATCATGTGATCTGGCCGCGCATTGTGCAAGGCATCGGCGTGGCGTGCTTCTTCGTGCCGATGACGACGATTACGCTGTCGAGCGTGTCGGATGAGCGGCTCGCGAGTGCGTCCGGTCTGTCGAACTTTTTCCGGACTTTGTCGGGCGCGATCGGCACGGCGATCAGTACGACGTATTGGGAAAACGACATGATCCGCCATCACGCGATGCTGACCGATTCGGTCAACGTCTATGCGGACAATACGAATGCGTATACCAATGCGTTGGCCAGCATTGGTTTGACGGGCGATAGCATCACCGCGCAGTTGAATCAGGTGGTCACCGCGCAGGCTTATATGATGGCCACGAACGATTTCTTCCGGATTTCCTGTGCGGCTTTTCTCGCGCTGGCGGTGCTGGTTTGGTTCACCAGGCCGCGCAAGGGTGCTGGACCTTCGTTGGGCCATTAAGCCAAGCCTTCACGTTAAAACGAAGACGCGCGACGAAGCGGAGTTTGTCCAAGCTCCTAGTCGCGCGTTTTCGTTTTTGGCTTCGGCTCCAGCTTCCGCTAAGGCCGAAACCGCTCTTCACTGCGTCAATGCTTCGCCATTCGTCGACGGGATCGACTGACTCTGCGAAACATCCGGATGCGCCGCCGGTTTCACACCGTCCCCACTCTGCGGCGTACCGTTCGCGACCCCGCGCACGTACTCCTTGAAGTCGGCGCCCGCTTCCCACGGATTCGGCTTGCAACCCATCGCGCCATCGCAATGCGCGGCGAAGCCGATCGTCGCGGTGCCGTCGGGGTTCGCGGTGCGCGTGATCTGATACGCCAGCGCCCGTTTGCCGCCGTCGGGGCCGGCGGTTTGAATCAAGGTGTCGGTGGCGGATTCGATCTTGTACTTCGAGTGACCCGACACCCACGTTTGCGCGCGTTGCCACCAGACGTCGCACTGAGCTTTGCTCGTGCACGTCAACGGCGTTGTCGCGATCTGCATCACGTCCGGGTTGACCTGCCCTTGTGTCGAACACCCCGCCGCCGCTGCGCACAACACAGCCAACAGACCTTTTTTCATCACGTTGATTCCTCCCTCGCTGGAGTGCGTCATGCAAGTTTGGACCGTCCTGTCGATGCGGTGTTTCATCTGCATCAGAGAATCGTCAGAGCGTGCGGAGAATTTGCCGATATCGCGCGGCGCTCGACCGCTTTTGACGTAGACGTTACCTGCGCACAAAGAAAAAGCGGCCACGTGGGCCGCTTTTCGTCGTACGCGCTGGCGTGCTCGCCGCTTAGACGCTGAAGCGATTCAACGTGTAGGCCCGATAAGCCGCGACGAATGCATCGAACGAACCGACTTCTTCCTGTTCGAGCTGGGTTTGCTCCGCGAGCGACTGCGCAGCGAGGTCGGTGAACACCTTCGTTTCCTCGGCATCCAGCGGACGCGCGCGGAAATGCGCAGCGTGCGCTTCGCTCTGTTCGAGACCGAACGCGAGGAAGCTCTGCTGCTTGTCGCGCATGGTTTGCAGCACGCGTGCCGACGGCGTCAGCGACGCATCCGTGAGCTTCGCGCGCTGCACTGCCACTGAGCGTGCATGCGCGTCGCCGCCGTGCAAAGCGTCGAGCGTTGCTGCTGCGGCGTCGATCTTGAGCATCAACTCGTTGGCCCAGTCGAGCATGGCGACCGGCTGACCGTCGCGCGTCAGTTCGAGGCCGGGCTTGCGGCCTTCCATCGTCACGCGGCCGAAGTTCTGGTTCGCTTCCGCGTAGGCGTCCGGCGGCAGCAACGCGCTGTCGTCGAGCGCGCAAACCAGCAGGTAGGCGTCGAGAAAACGCGACGTCTCGAGCGAAATACCAGTCGGCTCGAACGGATCGATGTCCATGCAGCGCACTTCGACGTATTGCACGCCGCGCGCGGCCAACGCATGCAGCGGACGCTCGCCCGGATACGTGACGCGCTTCGGACGGATTGTCGAGTAGAACTCGTTTTCGATCTGCAGCACGTTGGTGTTGATCTGCACCCACTCGCCGTTGCGTTGCGTGCCGATTGCCTCGTACGCGGGGTACGGCTGGCTCACGGCTTTTGCAAGCGCGTCGAGATAGCCCGGCAGCGTGTCGTAGTCGGCATGCAACTCGGCCTGCGCCGTGGTGTTCGAATAGCCGAGGTCGCTCATGCGCAGGCTGGTCGCGTATGGACGGTACAACGTGTCGGCGTCGAAGCTGTCGAGCGTGTGTTGTCGATCGCGCAGGAAGCGCCGATCCAGCGCCGGCGACGCGCCGAACAGATACATCAGCAGCCAGTTGGTGCGGCGGAAATTGCGGATCAGCGCGAGATAGCGCTCGGACTGATAGTCGACGGCGTTCGCGGTGGATTGCTGATCGGCATGCAGCACTCGCCAGACTTCTTCGTTCAGCGAATAGTTGTAGTGGATGCCCGCAATACACTGCATCGTGCGGCCGTAACGCAGCGCGAGACCAATGCGGTAAACGTACTTCAATTTGCCGATGTTCGAGTTGCCGTAACGCGCGATCGGAATGCCTTCGTCGGTGTCGGGCAGCAGGCCCGGCATCGAGTTGTTCCACAGGATCTCGCCGTCGAGTTCTGCGTAGACGAAACGGTGCAGCGTATCGAGCTTCCCGAGCGTCAGCGCGACGTCGTGCTCAGCCGGCGTGATCAGTTCGATCAGCGCTTCGGAATAGTCAGTAGTGAGCGACGGATGCGTGAGCGCCGAACCCAGCGTACGCGGATGCGGCGTCAACGTGAGTTGGCCCTCGTGCGTGACGCGCAGGCTTTCCTTTTCGATGCCGCGCAAGCCGCGCAACAGCGCGTCGCGCTGCGGGCCTGAGGTCAACACGGACAGGCGGTGCGAGAACGCGTCGGTCGTGCGGGAAGGTGTGGTGTTTGGCATTGAGGCGAGTCGGGCGTTGTCGGCCGCCATGTGCCGCTGCGCTGCTCGCTGGCAGCACGGCGCGGTCGACAACGTTCGGCGGAATTTTCAGTAGCGGGCACTTTAACATCTCGCCAGAACGGCTGCTTGAGGCCGCTTAGGCGGGCGTTTTCAGCGCCTGAATCTCCCCGCTCGCGCCGTCAACCGCCGCGTGCTCCGCCCGCCCGATCCGCAATCTCATTCCACAGATGCATGGCCGCGTAGGCGCGCCAGGGCCGCCATGCGTCGGTACGCGCACGCTGCTGCGTGGGCCGTACGAGCGAGGGATCGCGCGCGGTGATCGCTTGCATCAGCACGAGGTCCGACGCGGGCCACGCATCGGCGTCGCGCCATACGCGCATCGCGACGTATTCAACCGTCCACGGTCCGATGCCGGGCCTTGCGAGCAACGCGGCGCGTAACGTGGCGCTGTCGGCGGTTGTGCTGTCGACGGGTACTTCGCCGGTGGCGACCGCGTGCGCGAAACCCTGCAACGCGGCTACGCGTTTACCCGGCATGCCGATCTGCGCGAGATCCACCGCGGCCAACGCGGCAGGCGTCGGAAAACGCCACGCGGTGTTCTCATGCGGATGCCCTTCAATGCGCTCGCCGGCACGTTGCACCAACCGGCCGATGATCGTGGTCGCCGCCTTCACACTCACCTGCTGGCCGACGATCGCGCGCACCACCAGCTCGAAACCCGACCACGCACCGGGCACGCGCAGACCGGGCACGGCTTCGACCAAGGGCGCGAGCCACGGGTCCGCGGCGAGCTCGGCGGCGATTTTTTTCGGCTCGGCGCGTAGATCGAACATCTTCGCGATCGGCGCGGCGAGCGCATCGGCGTGACGGCTTGCCGGTCCGTCGATCGTCGCAACCAGACAGCGTTTGCGTGGATGCAGCCGCACGCTGAGCGTGCCGCTGTCGCCGGCCCAATCGATCGCGCGGCGATACGCGCCGTCTTCGACGGCTTCGACGCCGGGCGTCGCGCGTCCGCCGAAAAATCGCAGCAGACGCGGCCAGTCGAAGGGAGGTTTGAACGGTAGTTCGAGAGTTGCTACGTCTTCAAGCGTACTCACGCGACGTGATCCAGTTTGGTATGGGTGGGTTTGACACCGGCGCCGGCGCTTGCGCTTGCGTCGTCAGCGGTGCCTTGCTGGCGCAGGCGTGAATTGGACGAAACATGGCCGGCATGCTGCGCTTCATTATCGAGCAACGCCGCCTTGCGCGGCAGACCCCAGCGATAACCTGCCAGCGCCCCACCCTTCTGCACCACGCGATGACAAGGAATCGCCAGTGCGACCGGATTCGTCGCGCACGCACTCGCCACCGCGCGCACGGCACGCGGCGAGCCGACCGCTTCGGCGATGTCCGAATAGCTACGCGTCTCGCCGTACGGAATGCGCCGCAGCGCATCCCAGACGCGCTGCCGGAACGCGGTCGCGGCGATATCCAGCGGTAGATCGAAGTCCTGACGGCTGCCGCGCAAATACGCGTCGATCTGTGCGATGAACGGTGCGAGCCGGTCTGCGTCTTGCAGCAGATCGGCGTTGGCGAATTCGCCGCGCAGGTCGTCGGCGAGCATGGCTTCGTCGTCGCCGAAACCGATCTTGCAGATGCCTTTGTCCGTCGCGGCGACCAGCACGACACCGAGCGATGTCGGCGCGCACGCGTAACGCACGGTGAGCCCCGCGCCCTTGCGGCGATACGCGGACGGCGCCATGCCCAACTCGGCCGACGCGCTGTCATACATGCGCGACGGCGAGCCGAAGCCGGCGTCGAGCGTGGCGCGCGTGACGTCCGAGCCGCTTTGCAGTGCATCGCGCAATGCCGCGCCGCGCTGCGCCGCCTGATACTGACGCGGCGACACGCCCACCACCCGCTTGAACAGACGCTGAAGGTGAAACGGGCTGACGTGCACGGCGTCGCTCAATTGCGCGAGCGTGAGACGCTGCTGCGGGTCGGCATCCAGCGCGGCGCAGGCACGATTGACGATGGCCAGTTCGCGCGGCAGACCGCCGGGCTGGCAGCGCTTGCAATCGCGAAAGCCCGCAGCGCGCGCGGCCGCGGCATCGGTGAAAAACGCCACATTCTCGCGACGCGGCTGGCGCGACGCGCACGACGGGCGGCAGAACACGCCAGTGGTTTTGACGGCGTAGAAGAACGCGCCGTCGGCCTGCGGCTCGCGGCGAGTGACGGCGTCCCAGCGGTCGTCGTCGGAAGTCCAGCTCACGGGGCCGGATGCGTGCTCGATAGGATTGCGGGTCATGAGGGTTCCGAATGGGCGATGTCGATGCTCACCAATGTAGGCTGCCTGCCCCCACACTACGCCCCGGTTCTTGCTCTGTCATTGCGCTTCACCGTGGGCCGAAACGCCCGCCGGACGGTCGTTTTGCCGAAAACTGCGACAATTTGGCTCAATATCGGGTTTTCCCTTAAAAAGTTATTGCGTCGCACCAACCCTGTGTGTATATTAGTTCTTGTCTCCTCCATGTCTCCTCCTGATATGGATTCAGCCCGCTCCACATAGAGCGGGCTTTTTTTCGTCCATCGTTTCCCGATCCGGCCCCTCAGGCGGGCTTCACGCGCTCCGCTCGCGGCCGCGCCCTTTCTTCTACACTGGCGATTCCTCCGTTCCGCGAACCTGCCAAGGGGCGTTCGACATGAAAATCCACATTCGCGAGATCGACCACGTCGTCATTCGCGCGGCCGACGCCCAATCGATGGCGCGCTTTTACTGCGACGTGCTCGGTTGCAGCCTCGAAAAGGAACAGCGGGATCTGGGTCTGACGCAGTTGCGCGCGGGGCATTCACTGATCGACCTGTTGCAGGTCGGCGCGCGGCTCGATCACCCCGAAAACGGCGTGCCGGGCACCGGGCGGAATATGGATCATCTGTGTCTGCGCGTCGATCCGTTCGACGCCGACGCGCTCAAGGCGCATCTCACGGGGCACGGCGTCCGGCTGGGCGAACTGGGACTGCGCTACGGCGCGGACGGCTTTGGGCCGTCGCTGTATCTGTTCGACCCGGAAGGCAATATGGTCGAACTCAAAGGCCCGCCTGAAGCGGCGCGCATGACGTCGCTCTGAGCGTCAGGCGCCGCCGGCGTCAGGCCGACATCAAGCGTTGGCGGGCTCTTTCAACACCGTCCAGTCGATTTTCACCGCATCGGCGTCGGCGCTGCCGAGCCAGGCTTCGCCGTCCTGCACCGTGCATTGCAGCCGCATGGTCCGCGCGGCGAGCGAGCCGAGCGCCGTGGCGATATCTTCGCCGAGCGACCACACCGTCACGTTGCGCATGCGTTCCACCTTGCTACGCACGCCTTGCCACCAGATGTCCGACGTGCGGCCGCCGTAGGCGATCACGATCACCTCGTTCGAGCGACCGCTTGCCTTGGCAATGCGCCGTTCGTCCGGCTGACCGACTTCGATCCAGGTTTCGATCTGGCCAGTCAGGTCCTTCTGCCACAGATCCGGTTCATCCACATCGGACAAACCTTTGCAGAATTCGAGGCGTTCCTGCGCGAATAGCGCGAACGCGGCGACGCGGACCATCATCCGATCGTCGGTTTCCGAGGGATGGCGGGCGATCGTCAGCGCATGGTCGGCGTAATAGTGCCGGTCCATGTTGGCGATCTGCAGTTCCGCCTTGTAAATCGTCGATTTAAGAGCCATGCCGTTGCTAAACCAGGCGCTCGCTCCACCGGAGCGAACAGAAAAAGAATCGTCGACGGCGCGTTGCCGTTTTCCGTGTTTGTTGTACATCGTATGGTCCTCCCGCGCCGTCGGCCGGCTTCTGATACCACGGGAGAAGCATTTATCGCGCCACACCCGGCTCGAAAGCCGTGCCGTAGACCTCGCCGGCCGCGTCCCGTAAGGCGTCGAGCACGACACAGGCCGCGGGAGAAAGGAGATGCGACTGGCGCGTGATGATACCGAATGTATCCATCCTGTACGGTAAATCGATCGGTATACGCTTCAGGACACCGTACTGTTGGTACTGACGCGCCACTTCTTCCGGTAAAACCGCCAACATGTCGCTTTGCAACAGTAAGCTCGAAATCGCCAGAAAATTGTTCGTATTCACGACGTTTTGCGGCGGATTCAGTCCAATGTGCGAAAACATCAGATCAAAGCGATGACGCAACACGCTGCCCGGCGGATGCAAAACCCAGCTTGCGTTGACGATTCCCCGTAGTGTCAAACCTGTCTCATTTTCGAGAGGATGCCCGGGGCGTGCGACCACGCACAGCGGTTCGTCGGCGAGCGGTTCGTAGCTGACTTCCGCCTTGAACTGGTTCTGCCGCTCCAGAACGCGGCCAATCATGATGTCCAGCTCACCTTCGGCGAGCCGCGGCAGCATGACATCCGAGGTTTCCACTTCGGCCCAGATCTGCAACTGCGGGTAGCGCTCTTTCACGCGGGAGATCGCGCGCGGCACCATCGTCGCGGCGGCCGCCGCGATCACGCCGATCCGCACCTGCCCCGCCAGACCGGCGCGCAACGCCGAAATCTCGTCGTGCGCGTGGCTCAGATTCGACAGCACCATGCGTGCGTGGCGAATCATCACCTCGCCATACAGCGTGGCGCGCATGCCGTGCGGCGTGCGGTCGAACAGGCTGACCTCCAGCATGTCCTCCAACTCCTTCAGCAAACGCGACGCCGCCGGCTGGGTCATGCCGAGCATGTCGGCGGCTCGCCGGACGTTGCCCTCCTCTTCCATAGCCGCGAGCAACTGCAATTGCCGCGTCTTCAGGCGCGCGCGGACGAACCAGTTCGAGTAGTTACGCGTCATGGCTTGTCTCCCAGACTTCCCGACGATTGGCACAAAACGGCTCAACGCCTTTCGCCGGCTCGTGAGCGCCGAGCAAGGCTTCATGATGCCATACCGGAATTGGTATCGGGTTGGCCTAAAAAGGGATTGGAAAGTTATCGGAGCCGCTCATACCATTCGTGGACTTTCTGAGCCGTTCCGCTTCGCCCCGCTGCCCATAAATCAAATCAACGCAGCACTACAACTTCAGGAGACAACCATGACCCGCAAGCTTCGTCGTTTGACGCTATCCGCGCTCGCCGCCGCCGCGCTCGCCGCGCCCTTCGCCGCCCAGTTTTCCGCGCACGCGGACCAGCCGCTCAAGGTCGGCTTCCTAGTGAAGATGCCGGAACAGGCGTGGTTCATCAACGAGCAGAAAGCGGCCTCCGCGCTCGGTCAGAAAGATGGCTTCTCGGTCGTCAACATCGGCACGCCCGACGGCGAAAAAGTGCTCGCCGCGATCGACAACCTCGGTGCGCAAGGCGCGAGCGGCTTCGTGATCTGCGCACCCGACGTGCGCCTTGGCCCTGCGATTCAGGCCCGCGCGAAGCGCTACAACATGAAGTTCGTCACCGTCGACGATCAACTCGTCGACTCCACCGGCAAGCCGTTGCCGAACGTGCCGCATCTGGGCATGTCCGCGCTCAAGATCGGCAATCAGGTCGGTCAGGCGATCAGCGACGAAATGAAACGCCGCGGCTGGAAACCCGAAGAAGTCGGCGCGCTGCGCATCACGAACTACGAACTGCCGACCGCGAAGCTGCGCACCGATGGCGCGACGCAATCGCTGCTGGCCGGCGGCTTCAAGAAGGAAAACATCTTCGACGCCCCGCAGAAAACGACCGATGACGAAGGCGGTTTCAACGCTTCGTCGCCGGTGCTGGCGCAGCATCCGACCATCAAGAAGTGGGTGATCTTCGCGCTCAACGAGGAGAGCGTGCTGGGCGGCGTGCGCGCGACCGAGCAGTTGCATATTCCGGCGGCGGATGTGATCGGCGTCGGCATCAACGGCGCGGGCGAAGCGTTCGCGGAATTCCAGAAGAAAGAACCGACGGGCTTCTACGGCACGATCGCCGTGAGTTCGACGATGCACGGCAAGGAGAGCACGGAGAACCTCGTCGAGTGGATCAAGGACGGCAAGCAGCCGCCCGCCGATACGCAGACCACCGGCAAGCTGATGGTGCGCGGCAACTGGCAGGACGTGCGTAAAGAACTCGGCATTTAAGCGGGATTCGCGTTCGCACGCGGCGGGCCGTCTCTTGCGGATTCACGCGAGCGCGGCCTGCACCGGTTGTCTATCAGTTCGAGGTTTCGAGGTTTTCGATGACGGCTTCACCCAGTGAGTCTTACCTTGGCGAGACGGCGCTGCCGACGCAAGCGCCCTCGCCCGCAACGGCATTTGCGTCGTCGCGTCCTTATCTGCGACTCGACGGCATCACCGTGCGCTTTCCCGGCGTGCTCGCACTCGACCAGGTTTCACTCGAAGTACGACGCGGCGAAGTGCATGGCTTGATGGGCGAAAACGGCGCCGGCAAATCGACGCTGCTCAAGGTGCTCTCCGGTGTGAATCAACCCGCTGCGGGCACGTTGTCGCTCGACGGCGTCGAGCAGCAATTCACCACGACGAAAGCGGCGATCGCGGCAGGCGTCGCGATCATCTATCAGGAACTGCATCTGGTGCCGGAGTTGACCGTTGCGGAAAACCTGATGCTCGGCGCACTGCCTAACCGTTTCGGCGTGCTCGACGAAAAGGCGCTGGTGGCGCGCGCGGTGCGTGAACTCGAACGGCTCGGCGAGAAGATCGATCCGTCGCAACAGGTGAAGAATCTCTCGATCGGCCAGCGGCAAATGATCGAGATCGGCAAGGCGTTGATGCGCGACGCGCGCGTGATCGCGTTCGACGAGCCGACCAGTTCGCTGTCTTCGCGCGAAACCACGCAACTGTTCCGGATCATTCGCGCCTTGAAGGCCGAAGGCCGCGCGATTATCTACGTCACGCATCGCATGGATGAGGTCTACGAGCTATGCGATCGCGTGACGGTGTTCCGCGACGGACGCCGCATCGATACGTTCGACGCTGGCGAAGGACTCGATCGCGATCGTCTGATCAGTTGCATGGTGGGCCGCTCGATTGCCGACGTGTACGGCTACCGCTCACGCGAACTCGGCGACGTGCAACTCGACGTCAAAGGATTGATGGGACGCGGCCTGCGTGAGCCGGCTTCGTTCTCCGCGCGCCGCGGTGAAATCGTCGGCTTTTTCGGCCTGGTCGGCGCGGGACGTTCCGAGTTGATGAAGCTGATCTACGGCGCGGTCAAACCGACAGCCGGCGACATCACGCTCAAGGGAAAAGCGGTGCGCTTCGCCACACCACGCGACGCAGTGCGCGCCGGTGTCGCGCTGTGTCCGGAAGACCGCAAGCAGGAAGGCATCGTTTCGATCGCGTCGGTGTCGGACAACCTCAACATCAGTTGCCGCCGTCACTTCAGCCGCTTCAACGTGCTCAACGGCCGCAAGGAAGCGCAGACCGCAAAAACCTTCATCGGCAAGCTCGCGATCAAGACGCGTAACGGCGACACGCCGATCGGCACGCTGTCCGGCGGCAATCAGCAGAAGGTGATTCTGTCGCGCTGGCTTGCCGAAGAGATCGACGTGTTTCTGATGGACGAACCCACACGCGGTATCGACGTCGGCGCGCGCAGTGAAATCTACGGCTTGCTGTATGGACTCGCCGAAGCGGGCCGCACGGTGATCGTCGTGTCGAGCGATCTCGCCGAAGTGATCGGCGTGGCGGATCGCGTGATCGTGATGAAGGAAGGCCGCATTGTCGGCGATCTGCCGAAGGCGCAGGCCACGCCGGACGCATTGATCAAGCTCGCGTTGCCGCGCTAACGGCAACCGGCCGCACCGCACCCGGCGAAACAAAGTAGGCGCATCGCGCCATTGAAACGGAACACACATCATGCAGACACCTTCAACCGACACCTCGACCGCCCCCGTCGTCGCCTCAGGTCTCAGCGCGCGCGCCGCGCGCACCTGGGATCTGATCAACAAGTCCGGCATCGTGATGGTGTTCGTGATTCTGTTCGCGGTGCTGTCGTTCACGGTGCCGGATTTTCTGAGCTCGCGAAACATTCAGGGCCTGCTGCTCTCCGTCACGCTGATCGGTTCGATCTCCGTGACGATGATGTTCGTGCTCGCGCTCGGCGAAGTGGATCTGTCGGTGGCGTCGATCGTCGCGTTCGCGGGCGTGGTGGCGTCCACGCTGATCACCGCGACGCATAGCGTGACGCTCGGCATTGCGGTCGGCGTGCTCGCGGGTGGCGCGGTCGGGCTGGTGAACGGCGTGCTGGTCGCGCGCTTCAAGATCAACTCGCTGATCGTCACGCTTGCGATGATGGAAGTCGTGCGCGGCCTCGCCTACATCACCTCGAACGGCGACGCGGTGATGATCTCCGAAGAACGTTTCTTCGACCTGGGCGGCGGTGCGTTCCTCGGTATTTCGTACCCGATCTGGAGCAACATCGTCGGCTTCGTCCTGTTCGGATTTTTGCTGAAGAAAACCGTATTCGGCAAGAACGTGCTGGCGGTCGGCGGCAATAGCGAGGCAGCCTTGCTGGCGGGCTTGCCGGTCACGCGGATCAAGATCACAGTGTTTGTATTGCAAGGCCTCGTGACGGGTTTTGCGGGCGTGATGCTGGCGTCGCGCATGAGTCTGGGCGATCCGAAAACTTCGGTCGGGCTCGAACTGGGTGTGATTTCCGCCTGCGTGCTTGGCGGCGTATCGCTGACGGGCGGCGTCGCGACGATTTCCGGTGTGCTGGTCGGCGTGCTGATCATGGGTTCGGTGCAGGACGCCATGAGCCTGATGAACGTGCCGACCTTTTATCAGTACCTGATTCGCGGCGGGATTCTGCTGCTCGCGGTGCTGTTCGATCAGTTCCGCCGCAGCAAGCGCGTGCACTGACGCACGCCCTGCTCCCCCTCTTTGCCAACAGGAGATTTCATGGCTGATTCGAACCAGACTAAAAAGCCGCTGCGCAGCCAGGCGTGGTTCGGCCTCAAGGACCGCGATGGTTTTCTGCATCGCTCGTGGATGAAAAACCAGGGCATTCCGCACGACGAGTTCGACGGGCGTCCGGTGATCGGCATCTGCAACACGTGGTCCGAACTGACGCCGTGCAACGCGCACTTTCGCGAGCTCGCGGAGTACGTGAAAAAAGGCGTGCACGAAGCGGGCGGCCTGCCGCTCGAGTTTCCGGTGATGTCGCTCGGCGAGACCAATTTGCGGCCCACGGCGATGCTGTTTCGCAACCTCGCTTCAATGGACGTCGAGGAGTCGATTCGCGGCAATCCGATGGACGGCGTGATTCTGCTGGTCGGCTGCGATAAGACCACGCCCGCTCTGCTGATGGGCGCCGCGTCGTGCAATCTGCCGGCGCTGGCGGTGTCCGGTGGGCCGATGCTCAACGGCCGGTTTCGCGGCAAGCATATCGGTTCGGGCACGGGCGTCTGGCAGATGTCGGAGGAAGTACGCGCCGGCTCGATGACGCAGGAAGAATTCACCGAAGCCGAGTCGTGCATGAACCGCTCGCGTGGTCACTGCATGACGATGGGCACGGCGTCGACGATGGCGTCGATGGTCGAATCGCTCGGCATGGGCTTGCCGCACAACGCGGCGATTCCCGCCGTCGACGCGCGCCGTCAGGTGCTCGCGCATCTGGCGGGCCGGCGGATCGTCGACATGGTCCGCGAGGATCTGACCATGGACAAGATCCTCACACGCCAGGCGTTCGAAAACGCGATTCGCACGAACGCGGCGATCGGCGGCTCGACCAATGCCGTCGTGCATCTGATCGCGCTGGCCAAGCGGATTGGCGTGGAGTTGTCGCTGGAGGATTGGGAGCTGGGATCGAACGTGCCGTGTCTGGTGAATCTGCAACCGTCGGGTGAATATCTGATGGAAGATTTTTACTACGCGGGCGGTTTGCCGGCGGTGTTGAAGCAACTCGGCGAACAAGGCCTGTTGCATCGTGAAGCGCTGACTGTCAACGGTAAAACGATCTGGGACAACGTGCGCAACGCGCCGAATCACGACGAGAAAGTCATCACCACGTTCGCCGAGCCGTTCAAGCCGAAGGCGGGCATCGCCGTGCTCAAGGGCAACCTCGCGCCGAATGGCGCGGTGATCAAGCCGTCGGCGGCGACGGCGGAGTTGCTCAAGCATCGCGGCCGCGCGGTCGTATTCGAGAACATCGAGGAACTGCACGCGAAGATCGACGACGAGTCTCTCGATATCGACGAGCATTGCATCATGGTGCTCAAGGGCGCGGGCCCGAAGGGCTATCCGGGTTTCGCGGAAGTCGGCAACATGCCGCTGCCGAAAAAAGTGCTGCAAAAAGGCATCACGGACATGGTGCGGATTTCCGACGGCCGCATGAGCGGCACGGCCTACGGCGCGGTGGTGCTGCACGTGTCGCCGGAAGCGGCCGCGGGCGGCCCGCTCGCGTTCGTGCAAACCGGCGACATGATCGAACTGGACGTCGAAGCACGCCGTCTGCACCTGGACGTCTCCGACGACGAACTCGCCCGCCGGCGCGCCGTATGGCAGCCGCCGGAGCCACCCAAACGCGGCTATTACAAGCTGTATGTCGAGCATGTGTTGCAAGCGGATCAGGGCGCGGACCTGGACTTCCTCGTCGGCTCGAGCGGCGCGGCGGTGCCGCGCGATTCGCATTGATCGCTGCGCTGAATGACGCGTTGACTCAAGAATGGATTGATTGAACCTGCGCTTTGCGAGAAGGCGTACTGCCGATGCGGGCCGATAGGCCGCATCGGCTTTTTTGTCCGCGTCCGCTTCAGTTCGGCGTCAAAGCGTTAACCCGTAAAAAACGCCACGCACAAAATAAAATCGGCCGGGCACATAATGCCCGGCCGATCTATTACTCACAGGTCCACCGCCTCCGGCTTTTAACAGTCAGAGAATCTAATTGTCCGACACAACAACTCATTCCGGCGTGATGCCGGAATGACGGCGTTCAGCTTATTTTCAGTTTATTGTTTAATAAAGCGATCGTTTGCCCAGAGGCCTTCCGTATCGCTATTGCCGGAATTCACGAACTCGACGTCGTGGCCGACTACGCGCACCACGCGGAAGCTCGAATTTTCCGGCGTCGAAACGCATTGATATCCGGAGAAGAATTCCTGCATTTTCTGCTGTTCGCCGGCCTGGGCATGCACATCGGCGGCGTCGAGTTTATCTTTCGACAGACAGCCGTACGCATTGGCTTTGAACTGAATGGTTTGCTGCGGCTTGATCATGACGTCTTGCGCCTGAACAGTCGCGGCAGCCAATCCCGCAATGGCGAAAACAAGGGCGATTCGCGTTTTCATATTTTCCTCCGGTGCGGGCCGGGAATACTCTGGTTAGCTATGTATTTAACTTTAACGTCCCACCCGCAACTTGCACTTTAGGAGAATGGCGAAGAACAACAAGCACATCTTGTGTGCGGTCGCAACAGTGGCGAATTGTCGCACCATGCGCCATGGCTGCTTAAACATTGAGCAGCCGCTTAAATGGTTGGAATGGCGGTGGATAACTGACAGGTAAGCAGGGCACGCCGCTTTAACCAGTAAAGCTTTGCGGCGCGTATCGGCGTAAACGAGTAGCACCAATTAAGCGATTTACTACATTTAATTCGCGCACTTGGTGCATTGCACACAAAGTCATTCAGACGATCAATGAAAAATCGCGAAATAACGGTGTACGTGCAGAAGATAAACAATGCCAGGCTGGGTCGCCGGTGCGCGTCAGCGACATCCGGCAACCCTCGCGCGCTCACTTTTCGCGCTGCTTCGACGCGAAAAACTCCGCCTGGAACAGGCACATGCGTAACGCGTTGTGGTAGCTGCCGTTGCCGAAAAACTCCTCGATCAACTCGGCCTCGTGGCGGAAGCCGCACTTTTCGTAGACGTGGATCGCCGCGGTATTCGACTTGTCCACAATCAGGTAGACCTTGCGCAGATTCAGCACCGAAAACGCATAGTCGATCGCGAGTTGAGTCGCGACGGTCGCGTAGCCGCGGCCCTGAGCGTGAGGCGCGATGATGATCTGGAACTCGCCGCGCCGGTGAATATAGTCCAGCTCGATCAACTCGACGACGCCGACGGTCTGCCCTTCGTTGTCGATCGCGACGAAGCGGCGCTCGCGCAGATCGTGCACGTGCTGGTCGTACAGTTGGGTCAGTTCGGAGAAGGTTTCGTACGGCTCCTCGAACCAGTAACGCATGATCTTCGCGTTGTTGTTGACTTCGTGCACGAAGCGCAGATCGGTGCGCTCGAGTGGGCGCAAGGTGAGGTCGTTGCTGCGTTCGGTGGTCATGAGATTCCCCTTGGAATTATTGGTTTAGGCGCGCGAGGCCGGTGACGGCGCATCAAGCGCGCGCTAGTTAGTCAGGGCGCGTAGCCGGGAGTTCGTAAAGCGTGCCAGCGCGGTGCGACACAGGCACGCGGCGAACCGAGGCGCCGCGCGGGTTTGGCGCGGGCGGGGCGTCGCGTTGTCGCAGGTGGCCTGCCGCGTGTTTATGCTTGGCGCGACACCGTTCGGGCACATGCGGTGCTCTACAATGAAATCATGCTCCTGCGATCGGAGGCCACCGTGATCGAGCACTTGATTCTGGGCGTTTTTCTGGTGATTCCGCTGCTTATCGTCGCGTTTCTTTTCTCCGACGAATTGTGGCAAGAACACCGCCATCTGCACGAGATGCGACCCGCGCACGTTAAACCGCGGCGCATCGACTGGCGGCATCCGTTGCGCCGCACGCGGCATCGGCTTTAACGCGCGGGCTTTGACTGGCCGCTGATCCTCCTGGGTGCTGCACAGCACGAATCGACGGTGCCGTTTTAGAATGACGGCCCGTTGAACAGGAGGTGTTGTGCGCAAACTGATGTCTTTGATGCTGCTGGCGGCCACCGCCGCGGCCTTCGTGCCGGCGGCTGCCGAGGCGCATTCCCATTCCCGGGTGGTGTGCAAACGCGTGTGGGTGCATGGTCGGCTGGTGAAGCGCTGCCGTCGCGTGCCGCCGCCGCATCATTACCCCCATCATCGTCGGCCGCCGCCGCATCATGGCCCGGCGCCGTATCACCGTTGATGCATCACGAACCCGCCGCGCGC
This sequence comes from Paraburkholderia sp. BCC1876, assembly GCF_902833695.1. Taxonomy (NCBI): domain Bacteria; kingdom Pseudomonadati; phylum Pseudomonadota; class Betaproteobacteria; order Burkholderiales; family Burkholderiaceae; genus Paraburkholderia; species Paraburkholderia sp. BCC1876. The sequence continues at coordinate 283,343 of NZ_CADFGI010000004.1, forward strand.
GGGTTTTTTTATGCAGGGCGCCCGAGACCGGCAGCACGGCGCGTGCAAATACGTGCCGCCAATAAAAAAGCCTGCCGTTTCGGGCAGGCTGAAAAAGAGATCCACACTCAATGCCTTGCGGGTACACAAGGCAGAGATAAGTCTAACTTGTGAACGCGCGCCGCTGGTTTCACCGGCTTTTACAGTTATTACGGCGCAATACGCGGCGTTCAGCTTCGAGCGATGCTTCAGGCCGCCTCAATCGGCACGCCAATGAGCGCGAATCCGTTGGGCGAGGGCTTCGAGCGTATCCGCGTCGGCGACCTCGCGCGCGTGCATGCGCAGCGGCTGGCCGTCCCAGCGCGGAATCACGTGAAAGTGCACATGCGGCACCGTTTGACCGGCCGCCTCGCCATTGAACTGGCCGATAAACACGCCGTCGGGCCGCAAGGCCGCGCGCACGGCGATTGCCAGCTTCTGCGTCATGCGCATGCAGGCCACCGTCGACGCATCCGACAGCTCGAAAATCTCCGCGACCGCCTCTTTCGGCACCACCAGCAAATGGCCGTCCGCTTGCGGCATCAGATCCATGAAGGCCAGCGCCGTGCTGGTTTCCGCGACTTTGATGCAGGGTAGTTCGCCACGCAGAATCCTCGCGAAGGGATTGCTGTTGTCGTAGTTCATCACGCTTCCTTTCCTGGGTTGCAGGGACAGTTCGAGGGATGCCGCATTCGCCTCTATTGTCCGCCTCGACTGTTACAGCGCGCGGGCCGCGCGCTTGATTGCCTGCGGTGGTTGGCCATATGCCCGCAGAAAGGCGCGCCGCATTCGTTCGGTGTCGACGAAACCGGTGTCGACGGCGACGGCTTCCATTGAATGGCGGCCGGCCTCCAGCATGGCGCGCGCGGCCTCCACACGCAACGCTTCAATCGCTTTGGCGGGCGATTGACGGGTTTCGTCGCGAAACGCGCGGCTGAATTGCCGCGGGCTCAGATGCGCGACGTCGGCGAGTTGTTCGACCGTCAACGGCTCGCGCAGATGGTTCTTGGCATACGACAGCGCGCTCTGGATGCGATCGGATTTCGGCTCGAGATCGAGCATGGCCGAAAACTGCGACTGGCCGCCGGTGCGCCGGTGATACACCACGAGCTTCCTGGCGATCGCGCGCGACACCGCCGTGCCAAGATCGTTTTCAACCAGCGCCAGACAAAGATCGATGCACGCCGTCATGCCGGCGGACGTCCACACGGAACCGTCGACGATAAAAATGCGGTCGTCGTCGACCCGCGCGCCGGGAAAGCGCCGTTGCAGCTCGCCCGCATAGGCCCAGTGCGTGGTGGCATGGCGGCCGTCGAGAATCCCGGCCTCCGCCAGCACGAAGGCGCCGGTGCAGATGCTGGTGGTGCGGCGCGACGCAGCGAGCGCGTCGTTCAGAAACGCCAGCATGCCGGGCGACGACGGCGCGATCTCCATGGCGCCTGTCACGACCACCGTGTCGTAGGTGGGATCGCCGAATGGTCGCGAGACGACCTCGACGCCGGACGAGCTGCGCACCGTGCCGCCGAGTTCGGAAATCACCTCGACCTGATATTCGGGCTGCCCAGCCACCAGGTTAGCCAGTTCGAACACCGAGATCGCGACCATATCGAGGATCTGGAAGCCCGGAAAAACCACCACGCCGACGTGTCTCATTGCGATGTCCTAAAACGAGGTAATTACGACATTTGAGACGAAAGACTACGCGTCTAGACTTGCCTCGTCAACCTGCAGTGCGCGATGAAAACGGCACGGCAGCGGCGGTTTCCGGTTCTTTCCCTTCATCTGATATCTGACAGGGCACAGGCGCAAAGCGCCGCGCCCGCAAGGAGCGCTTCAAATGGCAACGCAAGCAGGCAACAAAGGAACGGCATTGGTGACGGGCGCATCGTCGGGCATCGGCGCGGTGTATGCGGATCGCCTCGCGCGGCGCGGTTACGACCTGATCCTCGTCGCCCGGGATGTCGCCCGGCTGAACGGCCTGGCCGACCGTCTGAAGCAGGCCACCGGTCGCAGCGTCGAGACCATCGGCGCGGATCTGACCGTGAAGGCCGATACGCGCCGCATCGAAGACCGGCTGCGCGTGGACCAGAACATCACGATGCTGGTCAACAACGCGGGCGTCGGCGCGACGGCGTCGCTGATCGATTCCGATGTCGACTCGCTCGAGCAGATGATCGAGCTGAACGTGACCGCGCTCACGCGGTTGACGGCGGCGGCCGTGCCGGGTTTCGTCGCGCGCGGCAAAGGGATTCTGATCAATGTGTCGTCGGTCGTGGCGTTGTCGCCGGAGATGTTGAACGGCACGTATAGCGGTACCAAGGCCTATGTCCTGAATCTGACGCAGTCGCTGCAGCACGAAGTGGGCGACAAGGGCGTGCAGTTGCAGGCGGTCTTGCCGGGCGCGACCAGCACGGCGTTCTGGGACCGTGCCGGACTCGCGGTCGAGCATTTGCCCGCGCAGATCGTCATGACCGCCGAAGACATGGTGGACGCGGCGCTCGCCGGTCTGGACCAGGGCGAACTCGTGACGATTCCGTCGTTGCCGGACGCCGCGGATTGGGAGCGTTTCAACACCGCGCGCCAGCATTTGCAGCCGAATCTGTCGCACAAGCTGCCGGCCGCTCGTTACGCGAGCGCCAAGGCGGCTTGAAGAAGGCTGTACGGCGCGGCGCCCTAGCGCCAATCCGTCGCCACGTCGTCGGGATCGACCAGCGTCAATCCCGACGACGGCAACGGCAACGCCGTCTTATAGCGCACCTGCTTGAGTGCAAAGCTCGAACGGATATTGGAAATACCCGGAATCTTCGTCAAATGATCGACGATGAAGCGCTCGAGCGTCTGCATATCCGGCATCACGACGCGCAACAGATAATCGGCGTCGCCCGTCATCAGATAACACTCCATCACCTCGGGGCGCTCCGAAATTGCCTGCTCGAAACGCTGCAGCGCGTCTTCCACCTGCTTTTCCAGACTCACCTGAATAAACACGTTGATGCGCAGCCCGAGCCGTTCCGGATTGAGCAGCGTGACCTGCTGCTTGAACAGGCCCAGCTTTTCGAGCGCGCGTACGCGGTTGAAGCACGGCGTCGGCGACAGATTCACCGAGCGCGCCAGATCCGCATTGGTGATGCGCGCGTTCTGCTGCAACTGGCTCAGGATGCCGATGTCGATACGGTCGAGCCGGCGGGGTGGCGTCGTCATAGATGAAATATTCCGTGTGGGCGGCGAATTTCGGAATAAATAGCCTATCGCAGCGGACGATCACAAGCAATTCAGACGCTCATTTTGCGACCTCATGGTTACCATTGACTCACTCGATCTTGAGCCGAACGCGTCGATTGCGGGAGTGGTGCCATGACGGATTTGTCCAACGGTAATGAGCAGGTGCGGGCGTTGAATGTGCAGCAAGTCGGCGGCGCGGAGCAGGCGGACGACGATCCGCAGGAAACCGCCGAATGGCTCGACGCACTCGATGCGGTGGTCGAACACGTCGGTCGCGACCGCGCGCAGTTTCTGTTCGACAAGCTGGCGAGCCACGCGCTGTCGCTCGGTGTCGAATCGGCACGCACCAACGTCACGCCGTATCAGAACACGATCCGGTTTGAGCAACAGCCGCGCTATCCGGGCAACCTCGAACTCGAGGAACGGCTCGCCGCCGCCTTGCGCTGGAACGCACTCGCCATGGTGGTGCGCGCGAACAAGGCCTACGGTGAACTCGGCGGTCATATCGCGAGTTATGCGTCGGCGGCGGATCTGTTCGAAGTCGGCTTCAACCATTTTTTCCGCGCGGCGGCGCCGGGCGGAGAGGCGGGCACTGGCGACCTCGTGTACTTCCAGCCGCATTCGTCGCCGGGCGTGTACGCGCGGGCTTACCTCGAAGGCTTTCTGTCCGAAGAGAACCTGCAGCATTACCGGCGCGAGATCGGCGGCCCGGGTTTGTGTTCGTATCCGCATCCGTGGCTAATGCCGGACTTCTGGCAGTTCCCGACCGGCTCGATGGGCATCGGCCCGATCAACGCGATTTACCAGGCGCGCTTCATGCGCTACCTGGCCAACCGTGGCCTCGCGCAAACCGACGGCCGCAAGGTGTGGGGCTTCTTCGGCGACGGCGAGATGGACGAGCCGGAATCGACCGGCGCGCTCTCGCTCGCCGCGCGCGAGGGGCTCGACAATCTGGTGTTCGTGATCAACTGCAACCTGCAGCGTCTCGACGGCCCGGTGCGCAGCAACGGCCGCATCGTCGACGAACTGGAGGCGCATTTCATCGGCGCCGGCTGGAACGTGATCAAGGTGCTGTGGGGCTCGGACTGGGACGCATTGTTCTCGCGCGACCGCACCGGCGCCTTGCTGCGCGCGTTCGCGCAAACCGTCGACGGTCAGTTCCAGACCTTCTCGGCGAACGACGGCGCGTACAACCGCGAGCGCTTCTTCGGCCAGAACCCGGAGTTGGCTGCGCTCGCCGCGCAATTGAGCGACGACGATATCGACCGTTTACGACGCGGCGGTCACGACGTGCGCAAACTGCACGCGGCCTATGCGAAGGCGTTGGGCCATCAAGGCCAGCCGACGGTGATCCTCGCGAAGACGATGAAGGGCTTCGGCATGGGCACCGCGGGGCAGGGCCGCATGACCACGCATCAACAGAAGAAACTCGATTTCGATGACCTGAAGGCGTTTCGCGACCGTTTCCGCCTGCCGCTGACGGACCACGACGTCGAACAGGTGAAGTTTTACCAACCCGCAGCGGACAGCCCGGAAATGCAGTACCTGCATGCTCGCCGGGCGGCTCTTGGAGGCTATCTGCCCAGAAGGCGGAGAGTCGCATCGACGGGGCTGATCGTCCCGCCGGTGTCCTCCTGGGGGCAATTCGCGCTGGAGTCGAACGGCCGCGAGATGTCCACGACCATGGCGCTGGTGCGCATGCTGACCGCGCTGCTGAAGGACAAGGAAGTTGGCCAGCGCGTCGTGCCGATCGTCGCCGACGAGGCGCGCACCTTCGGCATGGCGAACATGTTCCGGCAGGTCGGCATCTATTCGCCGCTCGGGCAGTTGTACGAGCCGGAAGACCTCGGCTCGATGCTGTACTACCGCGAGGACACGCAAGGCCAGATTCTCGAGGAAGGCATTTCGGAGGCGGGCGCGGTGTCGTCGTGGGTCGCGGCGGCGACGTCGTACAGCGTGCACGATCTGCCGATGCTGCCGTTCTACATCTACTACTCGATGTTCGGTTTCCAGCGCATCGGCGATCTGATCTGGGCGGCGGCCGATCAACGCGCGAGAGGTTTTCTGATCGGCGCGACCTCGGGCAAGACGACGCTCGGCGGCGAAGGTTTGCAGCATCAGGACGGGTCGAGTCATCTGGCGGCATCGACGATTCCGAATTGCCGCGCGTACGATCCGGCGTTCGCGTACGAGCTTGCCGCGATCGTCGACAAGGGCATGCGCGAGATGGTCGAGGCACAGCGCGACGTGTTCTATTACGTCACCGTGATGAACGAAAACTACCCGCAGCCTTCGGTGCCGGATAGCGATTGGACGACGCTGAGGGAAGGGATTCTGAAGGGCATCTACGCGCTGGGCGCTCAGCAGGAAAGTGCCGCGAACGCCAGGGTGCAGTTACTCGGCGCGGGCGCGATTCTCGGCGAAGTGATCGCGGCGCAGCAGATGTTGAAGGACGACTGGCAGATCGACGCCGCCGTGTGGAGCGTGACGAGCTTCACCGAGTTGCAGCGCGACGGGATGGCGGCGGAGCGGCTTGCGCGTCTCGGCGGCGGCACCGATACCGATGCAGACACGCCCTACGTCACGCAAGCGCTCGCCGCATCGCAAGGTCCGATCATCGCCGCAACGGACTACGTGCGCGCGGTGCCCGAACTGATTCGCGCCTACGTGCCGCGCCGCTACGTGACGCTCGGCACCGATGGATTCGGCCGCAGCGATACGCGCCAGGCGCTGCGCGAATTCTTCGAAGTGGACCGCCGCTCCATCGTGATAGCCGCGCTCAAAGCGTTGGTGGACGAGGGCGCCATCGAGGCCACGGTACTCGCCGAAGCGCGCGCCCGCTATCGGGGTGACGCAGCGCCCGGCGCCGCGTCCTGGCAACGCTGAACGATCAGTCGCTCACCGCGACCTGATTCTTCCCGTCCCGCTTGGCGCGATACAGGCCGATGTCGGCGGCTTCGATCAGCTTGGTCACCGGCTCGGCCGCTGACGGCACCAGCGTCGCCGCGCCGATGCTGATCGTCACCACGCCGCTCGCGGAGCCCGCATGCGGAATCATGAGCCCTTCGATCGCGATGCGGATCTTCTCGGCAAGCAGCCGCAAGCCGCCCGACGACGTGCCCGGCAGCACCACCGCGAACTCTTCGCCGCCGAAGCGCGCGGCGAGATCGGGCGAGCGTCCCAGGCAGGCTTCGACGGTTTGCGCGACGCGCTTCAGCACTTCGTCGCCAGCCACGTGGCCGTAGGTGTCGTTGTAGGCCTTGAAGTTATCCACATCGATCATCAGAAAGCCGAGGCCGGTTTTGTCGCGCATGGCGCGGCGCCATTCGGCGGCCAGATACTGATCGAGGTAACGGCGATTCGACAGCCCCGTCAACCCGTCCGAATGCGTGAGCCGCTGCAACTCCAGATTGGTCGCGAGCAACTGCTGTTGCGACTGGCGCAGCGCCTGATACGCCTCGTCGCGTTGCAGCAGGTTCAGATACGAGCGCGAGTGATAACGAATCCGCGCGATCAACTCGATGCGGTCCGGCAGCTTCACCAGATAGTCGTTGGCGCCGGCAGCGAATGCCGCGCTTTTCACCAGCGGCTCTTCCTTGGTCGACAGCATGATGATCGGAATGTCGCGCGTGGCCGGATTCTGGCGGTACTGACGCACCAGCGTGAGGCCGTCGGTGCCCGGCATCACCAGGTCTTGCAGGATCACGGTGGCGCGCGTTTCGTCGGCGCAGCGCACCGCCTCTTCGGGCGACGCGCAGTAATGGAAATCGACGCTCGACTCGCCGGCCAGCGCCAGCCGGATCGCTTCGGCGATGATCGCCTGGTCGTCGACCAGCAACACCATGATCGGGCATTCGGCAGCCGGCGGATTACCGAGGATGCGGGCCAACGCGTCGTCAACGGCGAGATTGGGGGCGTCCTCCGCTTCCAACGCTTGCGCCTGCGCGTTCGCGTCGTCTTCTGCGAGGTCCTGCGCGGCGGCGTTCCGATGCGGTTTAGGAGTGTCCATGATGTTCAGCCAGAATGAATGTCAGTGAATCGAAACGTGCTCAGATGCGGTCGCGCGGACAGTGTGCGCCAATCACGCGCTGATCGCAGCCGCGAGTGCAGTAGCAATCCTCGGTAAAGGCAGAATCCTGACGGCGGCGTCGAGCGCGGCCGCCGCTTTCGGCATGCCGTACACGGCGCACGTCGCCTCGTCCTGCGCGATCGTGTGATAGCCCTTGGTGCGCATTGCCTTGAGACCGATTGCGCCGTCGCGACCCATACCAGTCAGCAGCACGCCGACCGCGCGCGCCGGCCAGCGTGCCACCACGCTGTGAAAAAACACGTCGACGGACGGGCGGTACGGCGTTTCTTCCGGCACCCGCGTGTAGCCGAGCACGTTCGGCAACTTGAGGTGCAGGTGATCGTCGGTGGCGGCGAGCAGCACGAGGCCCGCTTGCGGCCGGTCGCCTTCGCGGGCGATCCGCACCGGCAACGCCGATTGCTGGTTCAGCCAGTCGGCCATGCCGGCCGCGAACGCCGCGTCAACGTGCTGCACGATCACGGTCGCCGCCGGAAAATCTTTCGGCAGACCGGCGAGCAAGGTTGCGAGCGCGGCGGGACCGCCCGCCGATGCGCCGATCGCCACCAGCGGCGTATCGCTGTTCGTCGCGCTGACGGGTGTGCCGGCAGCCGCCGCGCCGGGTGCGATGCGCTCCTTGACCAGCGCGCCGATGCGGTCGATTTTCGCGATCAGCGTGGCGATGCTTTTGTGCGCGTCGGGCCCGCTCAGCGACGGCGTATCGACGGCGTCGAGGGCGCCCGCGCCCATCGCTTCATAGACGCGCCACGCGTTCGCGCCGACGTCGACGGTCACGATCAGGATCGCGCACGGCGCACGCGCCATGATGCGGCGCGTAGCTTCGATGCCGTCGACGTTCGGCATCACCAGGTCCATCAGCACGATGTCGGGCCGCTGCGCGGTGCAGAAATCGACCGCCTGCTGTCCGTCTTGCGCGACCCATAGCACGTCGTAGTCGTGGCGCGCCGCGAGTGCGCGGCGCAGCGCCTCGATGGCGAGCGGCATGTCGTTGACGATTCCGATTTTCATCCGTTTTACCCCCGGGCTTAGCCGTAAGCTTCGCCAATCAGATCACGCACCGCATCGAGTAGTGCTTCGTCGTGAAAACTGCCTTTCGCCAGATAGTAGTCGGCGCCGGCGTTCAGGCCGGCGCGACGGTCTTCTTCGCGATCTTTATACGAAACGATCATCACCGGCAGCGACTGCAACTGCGGATCGCGCTTGATCAGCGTGACCAGTTCGATGCCGTCCATGCGCGGCATGTCGATGTCGGTAATGACGAGGTCGAAGCGTTCGCCGCGCACGGCGTTCCAGCCGTCCATGCCGTCGACGGCGATCGTCACGTCGTAGCCGCGCGTGGCCAGCAGCTTGCGTTCGAGTTCGCGCACGGTGAGCGAGTCGTCGACCACCAGCACGCGGCGGGTCGTGCGCTGTGCGGCCGGCGCGACACCGTGTTGCGTGTGCCTCAGATCGCCGCCCGCGACGAGCCGTTCGACCGAACGCAACCAGTCGTCGACGTCGGCGATCAGCACCGGGTCGCCGTTTTCCATCAACGCGCCGGCGGTGATATTGCGGACCTTGCCGAGACGCGGGTCGAGCGGCTGCACCACCAGCATCCGCTCGCCGAGAAAACGGTCGACCACCACGCCGTACGTGTGCGGACCGTCGCCGATCACGATCATGCTGACGGCGTCGCTTTGATCGGCGGGTGCGGCGGTGTCCAGAATCTGATGCGCGGTGACGACGCCGATGCGCCGGCCGGCGAAGGCGATGTGCTGATGGCCTTCGAGCAGTTCGATCTCCGCGCGGCTCACGTTCAGCGTGCGGTTCACGTGCGCGAGCGGCACCGCGTACGGCTCGCCTGCGACTTCGATCAACAGGCTGCGGATCACCGACAGCGTGAGCGGCAATTGCAGTTGCACGCGCGTGCCGAGGCCGGGTTCATGGGTGATGCGCACCGTGCCGCGCACGCGTTTGACGACGTCGTGCACCGCGTCGAGTCCGACGCCGCGGCCGGAGAGATCGGTTACCTGATCGCGCAGCGAAAAGCCGGGCAGCAGCAGGAATTCGAGCAGTTCGGCTTCGGACAGACGGGCGGCGGTTTCGTCGCTCGCCAGCTTCTTGCGCACGATCGACGCGCGCAACGCGTCGAGGTCGATGCCCGCGCCGTCGTCGGAGACTGTGATGAGCAGCGCGCCGGCGGTGTGGCGTGCGTCGAGCGTGAGCGTGCCTTCTTCCGGCTTGCCGCGCGCGAGGCGCACGGCGGGCGCTTCGATGCCGTGGTCGAGCGCGTTGCGCAGCATGTGGCCGAGCGGCGCTTCGAGCAGGTCGAGAATGTCGCGGTCCACCTGGGTCGATTCGCCGACGAGTTGCCAGCGCACCTTTTTGCCGAGCGAACGCGCGACGTCGCGCACCATCCGAGCGAGTCCGCCGGTGCCGTCGCCGAACGGACGCATCCGGCATTGCAGCGCGGCGTCGTAGAGCTGTTGCGACAAATGCGTCGAGCGACGGTCGAAGCTTTCGAGATCGGCCAGACGCTCGGCGAGCAGGTGCTGCGATTCGGCGGTGAGACGGCGCACTTCTTCGAGCGCGGCCTGGGCGCGTGGGTCGAGCTTGAGGTCGGCGAGCGTTTCGTGCAGTTGATCGAGCGCGCGGGTACCGTCGCGATGGACGCGTTTGATGCGCAGCATCGATTGCGCGAAGGGTTTCAGCCAGCGCGATTCGACCAGCGATTCGCCGGACAGCGACAGCAGGCGGTCGAGGTTGTCGGCACGTACGCGCAGCATGCGGCCGGATTCGGTGGTGGTGGCGCTCGCGTTGCTCGCCGAGGGCGCTGCGGGCTGCGCGGGAATTGCGTTACCGGCGATGGTCGAGGCGGGCGCTGAAGGCAGCAGCGGGGAGGCTGTGGGATCTGCGGGTGCGCTCGCAGATGCGGAGACGTTCGCAGGCGCAGGCGCGGAGGCAGTCGACTTCGCTTCAGCTCGCAGCGCTTCGGCTAGCAGGTTGAAGGCGGCGTCGGGGTCGAATGCTGGGGGGGCGTCGGCGGGTGCGGGTGATGGCGTCGTTGTGCTCGGTGCGGCTGCGGAAGGAGTGGCAGACGTAGCGGGCGTAGAACCGTAAGCGGCCATGGAGCCGGAAGCCGACGTCAGTGCCGAGTCAGCACCCAACGCAAACCCACTCCGCGTCGCTGCCCCATGCGGCAGCACACTCGCCATCCGCGCATGCAATGCCGCCACGCAGGTGCCGACCTCATCGCGGGCCGATTCATCCTCGTCATTGCCGATGCGCGCGATGATATCCACGCCGCGCAGCAACTCGTCGATCCACACCGCGTCGAGCAATGCGCGCCCTTCCTGCGCCGCGACGAAACACTCCTCCATCTCGTGCGCGAGTTCGACGCCGACCTGCACGCCGACAATCCGCGCTGCACCCTTCAGCGAATGCGCGGCTCGCATGCAGGCTTCGAGCGCGGCGGCGTCGCGTGGCGCACGGTCGAGCGCGAGCAGGCCGTCGTTCAGCACGCGTGCCTGGGTCCGCGCTTCTTCGCGGAAAAGATCGATCAGCGACGGGCGGCGCGGGTCGTCCGTCATCCGAGACTCCGGTTCAATGTATCGAATAACGCGTCGGCGTCGAGCAGACCGACGCTCATGCCGCGCCACGGCGCGACCGCGCGCGTATGCGCGGCGGCCGCTTGCGACAGCGTGGCGGGCGGCGGGCAAAAACTGTCGAGCGCGAACCGGTGCACGCCGTCCACCTGGTCGACCGGCAACACCGCATGTTCTTCGCCGCGCGTGACCACCAGCAGGCGCGGCAGTTCGTGCCGCGCGCGGTCGTCGCGGTCGTTGCGCTTATCGCGCTTGTCTTGCGCAGCGCCGCCGGCGTCGAAACCGAGCAGATGCGCGAGCGACAAACACACCAGCAACTCGCCCTGCACATTCACCACGCCCAGCACCGCGCGATGTTGCCGATGCGGCAACGTATGAATCGGCCGCGTCTGCACGATGCGCTTGAAGATCGGCGTGGGCAGCGCCAGCCATTCGTCACCGATACGAAAGACGAGGAAGGATTCGCTCGCGTTTTGTCCTTCGTGTTTTTGATGTGTCTGCGCCGGCACGCGCGCTTCATGCAGCGCGAGATCCACGCGCGGAATCGGCCGCTCCAGCAGTCTGGCCGCGGCCGCTTCGAACACCGGGCAATTCAGGCAACGCACATAGTCGTCGAGACGCTCGCACGACGAATCGCCGCGCACGCCGATGCGGTTCCAGCAATCGTCGAAGCCGATCGTCTGCGTATCAGCCACGTGGCGCTCCCTGTGTGCGCGACGCGCGTTGCATCAGCAGACGCGCGCCATTGCGGTCGCCTTCAAGTTCGAGCAATGTCGCCAGATGGGCGAGTGCTTCCGTGTGCTGCGGATCGAGATAGAGCGCCTTGCGATAGTGGCCGCGCGCGAGGTTTGTTTCGCCGTTGGCGTCGGCCAATACGCCGAGCAGATAAAACGCGTCGGCGTGCGGCGCGTGTTGCTCCAGATAAACGTTGATCGCCGTGGCGGCTTCCGCGAGACGGCCGGCATCGGCGAGCGCGTGCGCGGCGTCCAGACTGTCGCGGGCGGCGTTGGTCGGCGCGGTGACGGTGGGCGGCAGCACGTTGTGCGTTGGCGACGAAGTCATCGGCGATTGTCGCGCTGGCAACGATCCGGCATGAAGCGACGCGGACGGCATTGCCTCGTTGAGCGGCGTGGTGGACCCGGCAGTGATGCCGTTAAACGGTGCGCTCTGTGCCGCCCCGTTGATCGATGCGCGCGCAACCGGATCGGGCCACGCGAACGGCTCCGCCGAGAACACTTGCAAGGGAGCGAGCGCGGGCACCGGCGCGTGCGTCATGGCGAGTGCGGCGGCGGTGGCGAGCGGCGCGGTATGCCAACCGTTCAACTGCGTTTCGCCCGGCGCCGCGCGATGGAAGGCGAACGCGAGCGGAATCTTCGCGGACTGCATGCCGTAACGCATCAGCAGCCCGGTTTCCGCCGGACCGACGAACAGCGTGCCGTTTTCGGCGAGCACCTGATTGAGCGCGTGCAACGCGGTTTGCTGCGCGTCACGGTCGAAGTAGATCAGCACGTTGCGGCAGAACACGAAGTCGTAGACGCCCAGCGCTGCGGCGTCGAGTTGCATCAGATTGGCGCGCGAGAATCGCACCGTATCGACGATGCGCGGCGCGAGACGCCAGCCGTCTTCGGTGCGTGTGAAGTGCGCGTCGCGAAACGGAAACGCGTTGCCGCGAAACGAATTGCGGCCGTAGTGTGCACGCTGCGCAACGGCGAGCGAACGTTCGCTGATATCCATCGCGTCGATACGTAACTGCGCGGCGTCGATGCCCGCGTCGAGCAACGTCATCGCGATCGTGTACGGTTCTTCGCCGGTTGAACACGGCAGGCTCAGAATGCGCAGCGGCAGCGCGGCGCCGCGTTCGTATAAGCGCTCGTGCGCGAGCCGCGCGAGTGCCTTGAACGCGTCGGCGTCGCGATAGAACCAGGTCTCCGGCACCACCACGGTTTCGATCAGCGCCTGCACGATGGCCGGCGACGCGAGCGCCGCGTTCCAGTAGTCGGCGAGCGTGGCGTCGGGGTGACCGTCCGCGTACCACGCCGCAGCGCGCTGGTCGACCGCGCGCTCGATCGCACTATGGCCGAGCGACGCCGCGTCGAGTCCCATGGCCCGGTGCAGGAGTTCCGCGAAGCGTCGGTACAGCGGCGCGTTGTCGTGATGCGCGTTCATGCGTGCGCCTCGGGAAACAGCAGCGCCTTGACGTCGTCGGGCAGCAGATGTTCGACGCGAATCCATTGCACCAGACCGCCGGCCTCGCTCGCGACCGGGCCGAGATAGCGCGCGTGCGGCAGGTCGATGCCGGCGTCGTGAAACGCGTCGGCGTCCAGACGCAAGGTGCGGGTTGCGCCTTCGAGCAGCAACGCGAGCAGGCGCACGGTGCCCGCGTACGGATAGCGCACCAGCACCACGCGCGTCGACATGAGCTGCGCGGCGGGACGACCGAGCGCGAGCGCCGGCAGATCGATCAGCGGCAGCGGCGTGCCCTCGTGGTCCAGCACGCCGGCTACCCATGACGGCGCGCCGGGGATCGTCTTCGGCGGCGACTGCGGCGTGAGCGGCATCAGACGCTCCACCTGCGTCGCGTCGATCACGTAGCGTTCGCTATCGAGCGTGAAGAGGATGAAGAGCATCGGCGTGGGTGGTGGCTGGACGGGAAGGGTGTCTGGCTTCGTGGCGCGGGCTGCCGCGCGTCAGGCCATGACCTTGAAGCGCGACACGCCGGTGCGCAGACTGTTGGCGACGTGCGTCAGATCGTCGATCGCCTGGGTCGACTGGCGCAGCGATTCCGCCGTTTGCTGCGCGGCCTCGGAAAGCTGCGTCAACGCCTGAGTGATCTGTTCGGCGCCGGTCGCCTGGGTCTGCATGCCTTCGTTGACCATCGAGAAGCGCGGCGCGAGTTGCTGCACCTGCTGGATGATCTGCGTGAGATGGCCGCCCACGTTCTGCACGTCGAGCATGCCGCGCCGCACTTCTTCGGAGAACTTGTCCATGCCCATCACACCCGCGGCCACGGCCGACTGGATCTCCTTGACCATCTGTTCGATGTCGTAAGTCGCGACCGCGGTCTGATCGGCGAGGCGGCGGATTTCGGTGGCCACGACCGCGAAACCGCGGCCGTATTCGCCGGCTTTTTCCGCTTCGATCGCCGCGTTCAGCGAGAGCAGGTTGGTCTGATCCGCGACCTTGGTGATGGTGGCGACGACCTGGTTGATGTTGCTGGCCTTCTCGTTGAGGATCGCGAGCTTCGCGTTGACCGAGCCGGCCGCTTCCATCACGAGGCGCATGGTTTCTTCCATGCGCGCGAGACCGGCGTGACCGGTGCCCGCGAGTGCCGCCGACTGGCCGGCTACTTCGGAGACTTCGTTCATGGTGCGCAGCAGATCGCGCGACGTCGCGAAAATCTCGCGCGAGGTTGCGCCGATCTCGGTGGTGGTGGCGGCGGTTTCGTTCGCGGTGGCCTGCTGTTCGCGCGAGGTCGCGGCGATTTCCGTGACCGAGGTGGTGACCTGCACCGCCGATTTCTGCGCCTGGCCGACCAGTGCGGTGATTTCGTCGGTCATGCGGTTGAAGCCCGTTTCGAGCGCGCCGATTTCGTCCGCGCGGTTCAGTTGCAGGCGTTGCGTCAGATCGCCCGTGCGCATGATGTCGACGACCTGCAGCACTTTGGCCATCGGCGTGGTGACCGCGCGCAGCAGCCAGTAGCCGGACAGCACGGCGACAGTCGCGGCGAGCAGCATCATCACGAGCAGCACGATGCGGGTCGCTTCGACCGAGCCGCGAATGCTTTCGGCGGACGCGTCGGCGTAACTCTTGTTGTTCTCGACCAGCTTGCGCACCGACAGCCGGCCGGTTTCCCAGATCGGTGTGAGTTGTGTGTTGAAGATGCGCGCGGCGTTGTCTTTCGAAGTTGGCAGGACGTTCAGCAACGACGCCTGGATCGGCACGTACTGCGCCTGCTGCTGGCGGAAATCGTTGAAGAGCTCATGGTCGACGTCGCGGAAGATGGTCGCGCTGTAGTCGTTGAGCAGCTTCTGCAGCGTCTGCTGGGTTTCCTGCAGACGCAAGCTATCGCGCTTGACGGAATCGGGGTCCGCGTCGATATAGATGAGGCGCTGCGTGACGGAGTAGTTCTCGAACCACGCCGCGCGCATGGCGGTGGCGTAGTAGAGGCCCGGCATGGAGTCCTGCTGCTGGCTCCTGGCGTTGCGGTCGATGCCGCCGAGCTGTTCGAAAGTGACGATCGCCATTGTCAGCATCACGATCAGCACGATCCCGAAGCTGCACAGAATCCGTTGCCGGATGGTCCATTGTTTCACGCGCACGCCCCTTACTTTGGCTTTGTCTCGAACCCGGTTGGTCGACGTGGGATGTCTCGGGTCGAGGGATCGGAAAGCTTTGCGGGCTGCCGGATTGATCCGACAGCTTGTGCGGCGAATTTTACATTGATCGGCGGATTGGGGGGCTGATCTCGTTGAGCGGTGGAACCCCTGGGAAACTGGTTTGCGACGCACGGCGCGCGGCGGTTACACGGGTAATGTCTAGTTACCACTTGCAGCATCTATTTCTGCCCGCGACCTCCACAATCCGTTCCATGCCTCAACGGCGGGAGTCAAACATGAAAAAGATCGCAGTGGCGTTGGTGATGATTGGGAGCCTGAGCATTGCGGGGCAAGCCTCGGCTCATGGCAATGGCGGCGACGTGGTCGGTGCGCTGATCGGCGGGGCGTTGCTGGGCGCGGTGGTGACCTCTGCGCTGAATCCGGCGCCGGTGGTGGCCTACCAGCAACCGGTGTATGCGCAGCCCGTTTATGCGCAACCGGCGTATCAGCCGGCCCCCGTGTATGCGGGTCCGCCGCCGGGATATTGCTATGACCAGTACAGCGGCGGCTATGTCGCGTGCGGTGGGCCGCCTCCGCAAGCGCAATACGGGTATCCGGGATATCCGCAGCCTCAGCCGGGTTGGTGAGCGTCCGGCGCGCCTCGCGCGCGCTGTACGAACATAAAAAAGCCGTCGCCTTTGAAGCGACGGCTTTTTGTTTCATATGCCGCTCAGTGCCGGTGATGCAGCCATTCCGCGTAGTGCGTGTCGAGCCAGCGCTCGAATTTTGGCGGCCTGGTCTTGTGGTGATAGTGGGACGCTGCCCAGATAACCACGCCGACCAGCAGCATGACAACGGGTCCCAGCAAATAAGCCAACAACGATTCAGACATGGGAGCCCCCGTGTTGGGTTGCGTCGGACTTTAAGTTTAGGCGATGAATCGCGGGAAAAAAGGGCGACGTGATGTGCGTGGAGGCGTCCTATTCTTCTCACCTTTTAAAACGCCGCGAAGAAGGCGATTTCCTTTTTTGTGACAACGATTTAAGTCGGGCGTTTTAGGTCTTGTGTACCAAAAAGACGACTCGATCACGGTTTCTCAAAGCAGGTGTCGCGCCGGAAGCGTTGATCGTTAGACACCACTCACCCCCCGGCTTTCCGCCCACTCTCGATTTGCGAATCGACGAAGTCCGCCCAGCCCTGCACCTGTGCACGCTGCTCCGCGGCGTCTTCCTGGTTCGTGTCTTGACCGGCGGTTTCATCTGCCGCGTCGGTCGATTGCGTCAGGTTCCGCAAATGCGCGGCCGCCGTGCGCCGGAAGTCATGCAGGACGAAATGCTCCACCTCCAGCCCCAGCGCTTTGACCGCCTGATTCAGCGTGCTTTTGGCGATGGGTTTGTCGTCGCCCCTGACGCTCGGGAATACGAAGCTTCCACTCGCCCTGGCGTGCTGAAGCTCGCGCAGCATCGACACGGCCTGACGCGACAGAGGCACCCGTTGATCCTGGTCCTTATTCAGACGTGCGGCGGGTATCGTCCAGCGTGCGTGGTCCAGATCGAATTCGTCCCAGCGCGATTCCACCAGATCCGATTTGCGGGCCATCGTCAGCACCAGCAGATGCAGCGCCAGCTTCAACGGGCGGCGAATGCTCGACGCGTCGATAGCGCGCAGCATGACGCCGATCTCGTCGCCGGAAAGCACGCGGGTGCGGCTGTCGAACGTGGCGATGGAGCGCGCCGGCACGACGTCGGCCGGATTGCTGGTGGCGAGCTGGCGGGCGATCAGATACGCATAGAGACGCTTGATCACGTTGCGCGTGTGCAGCGCCATTTTCGGCGAACCACGGCTTTTGATGCGCTCGCAGATCGCGACGACGTCGTCCGCGGTCACCGCTTTGATCCCCATGCCGCCGATGGCCGGCAACACGTCTTTGTCGAGCGCGCGACGGGTGGTGCGGCGGTATTCGGCCGATTTGCCCGCCATTTCCGTTGCAAGGTACAGCTCGGCGGCTTCGCGCAGCACGTCGGCTTTGCTCTCGGCGCCGCGGTCCCGGCGCGCCGTCGCGACCGGCGAGACGCCTTGCGCGACCATCTCCGCATACTTCTGCGCCTTGGCCCGCGCGACCCGCAGCGAGATCATCCGATAGTCGCCGATCGTGGCGAGCGGCTGGCGGCGGCCGTTCAGCGAATAGCGGAAGCGCCAGACCTTGGTGCCGGTCGTCATGACTTCGATGACGAGGCCGTTGCCGTCCGCGACGCAATAGCGGGTGGCGCGCGGTTCGAGCGCGCGAATCTGGCTTTCGGTGAGCGGGACGGCTAGTCGGGGCATGCTGGGATCGCGGGTACGTGGCCAGCGGGGATTTTAGCGCTTATCCGGTCTGTGTACCAAAGATTGGCTGTGTTTTGGCATCACAACGGTAGGTTGAAGGTGGCCGATCGGAATGTGGTGGCTGATCAAGCGAGCCTTTCTTGATGAGGTTTTCTGTCAAGCTAGCGAACAAGCCGAGCACTCACTACTTCCCAATACAGAACCTGCTGAAAATCACCCCAAGCAGATCGTCCGAGCTGAATTCGCCTGTGATCGAGTTCAGTTGATCCTGGGCGAGCCGAAGTTCTTCCGCAAACAGATCCAGCGCCTGCGAGTTCTGATCCGCGTGCGCGGCCGCCGTCGCGAGATGCTCCTCGGCGGCGCGCAGGGCGATCAGATGCCGCTCGCGCGCCAGGTAGACGCTTTCCGCGCCCGCTTGCCAGCCGGCAATCCGCAGCAACTCGTCGCGCAGCAGCGCCACGCCATCGCCCTGTTTCGCCGATAGCCGCACCTCGCTGAGCTCGGCGTCGGTATCGAGCGCTTGCGTCGCTGGCGCGAGGCCGGTCAGGTCGGTCTTGTTCAGCACGCGCACCACCGGCACACCGCCCGGGAAGCGGGCGGCGATCGTTTGGTCTTCGGCGGTCATGCCGATGCGCGCATCGAGCAGATGCAACACCACGTCCGCGCGTTCGATCTCGCTCCAGGTGCGCGCAATGCCGATCTTTTCGACTTCGTCCTCGGTATCACGCAGGCCCGCCGTGTCGATCACGTGCAGCGGAATGCCTTCGATCTGGATGGTTTGCGCGACCTTGTCCCGCGTCGTGCCGGCGATCGGTGTGACGATCGCCAATTCAGCGCCGGCCAGCGCGTTCAGCAACGACGATTTGCCGACGTTCGGCTGCCCCGCGAGCACCACCGACAAACCCTCGCGCAGCAGCGCGCCTTGGCGCGCTTCGCTCAGCACGTGCGCGAGGCGTTCGCGAATGCGTGTGAGCTTGCCGCGGGCGTCGGCGGCTTCGAGAAAGTCGATTTCCTCTTCCGGGAAGTCGAGCGTGGCTTCGACCAGCATGCGCAGCGTGATCACGTCTTCGACCAGCGCGTGAATGTCGCGCGAAAACGCGCCGTCGAGCGAGCGGCCGGCCGAGCGCGCGGCGGCTTCGGTGCTGGCCTCGATCAGATCGGCGACGGCTTCGGCTTGCGCCAGGTCCAGCTTGTCGTTGAGGAAGGCGCGGCGCGTGAATTCGCCCGGCTCCGCGAGACGCAGGCCGAACGCGCGGCCGGCGTCGACGCAGCGCTGCAGCACGAGTTGCAGCACGACCGGACCGCCGTGGCCTTGCAGTTCGAGCACGTGTTCGCCGGTGTACGAATGCGGCGCCGGAAAGTACAGCGCGATGCCACGGTCGAGCACGTTGCCGCTGCCGTCGAGAAACGGTACGTAGCTCGCGTGACGCGCTGCGAGCGACTGACCGGTGAGCGCCAGCATCAACGGCTGAGCCGCCGCTTCGCCCGCACGGCCGAACGAAATCCGCACGACGCCGATGCCGCCTCGACCGGGTGCGGTGGCAATGGCGACGATGGGATCTGAATCGGTGGTGAGCATGGGGTGCTTGGCAAAAAACGGAGGAAGGGCGGCGCGGCGTAGTGTGGGCCGAGTGGGCCGACGCGGCGCGAGGCATTGTAACGCGAGCGTTTGCCAGGGTTTGCGACGGGCGGCTTCCAGCAACGGTGGCGCGTCGCATCGGTCACTTTACCCCGCCAGTTGGGATTTATCTTAAATAAGCTAGGAATGTATCGTGGTTTCCGAGAATAATTAGGAGCGCGTAGGCCGGCCGAATCGCCTGGAAGGCCATCCAATAAGGAAAAGATCGAAAAATTTGAAATCGGCGGAACGCGTTGCACGAAGCGGCAGACAAGCTAAATTTATCTCAATTACGCCACCCCATAGCCCGCGGGGTTGTCAACAGACCGGACGCAGAATTGCACAATCCGGCGCATGCCGACCAAACAAGAAAAAGCCGCCTTCGCCAAGAGACTGAAGGGCCTGCTGGAACCGCTCAAGATCCGCGGTGGGACGAGACTCGCCAAGGAATTCAATAAACACTATCGCGGCGAACCGGTGACACCGCAAACCGCGCATAAGTGGCACTCGGGCAGCACCATTCCGATGCCCGACAAGTTGCGCACGTTAGCCGAATGGCTGCTGGTGACCGAACATTGGCTTCGCTATGGACCGTCGCCGGGCATGGCCGCGAAGCCGCTCGCTCGCGAGGAGAAGTATCCGCCGTCGCCTGAAATCATCGAACTGGCTTCGAAGATCGGCGCGCTGAATCCGAAGGACCGCTTTCTGGTCGAGGAGATGATCGTGCGGTTTTACGGTGAAGAGGTGGAACCGGTGGAAGAGATGAAGGCGGGGGAGGGTGAGACGTAGCGTGTGTTGCGGGGTGTGGGTGCGATTGCTGTGACCCGCCTCGGGCACCACTTTCTGCCAGCGATTCGGATTTATCTCAACTAAGCTAGGATTGTTACCGCGATTGTTGAGACAAATTAAGGCTTTCTAAGATGGTCATGTCGCTGGCACGCCCGCCATACAAAGAAAAATCAAAAAATTTGAATTCTGCGAAACGGCTTGCGTGAAGCGGGATACAAGCTAAATCTATCTCAAATACGCTAAATCATAGCTCGTATGGTTGTCAACTGGTTAGACGCTGAATTGCACAATCTGGCCCATGCCGACCAAACAAGAGAAAGCGGCCTTTGCCAAGAGGCTGCGTGACCTGCTAGAACCGCTGAAAATTCGCGGCGGGACCAAGCTCGCCGAACAGTTTAATCTGCGCTATCACGGGGAGCGTCCGGTGACGACGCAAGCCGCCCACAAGTGGCTGTCGGGCGCGACGGTTCCGAAGCCGGACAAGCTGCGCATGCTGGCCGAGTGGCTGAATGTGAAAGAGCATTGGCTTCACTACGGACCGGCGCCGGGCGCGAATGCGAGGCCGCTCGCGCGGGGCGAAAAGTATCCGCCTTCGCCCGAAACGATCGAACTGGCGTCGAAGATCGAGTCGCTTACCCCGAAGGACCGGTTCCTCGTGGAAGAGATGATCGTGCGTTTTTACGGCGAGGATACGGCGGGAGAATAACCGCGGCGTTTGCCGGCCGAACGTTGACGCGCCGACCATGAAAAAAGCCGCCCGGTTTGCACCGGGCGGCTTTTCTTTTTACGCGCTGCTGCGGTTTTAATACCGCGATCAGCTGGCGTCGGCGTGAATCGGTCTTGCGGACGGCAAGCGCGTTAGCGCTCGCCGTCAGACCCGATCTCAGGCCGCTTTCGTCTTCGACTTGCCCATCATCCGCGTGATGTAGTATTGCTGGGCGATCGACAGCACGTTGTTCACGACGTAGTACAGCACCAGACCGGCCGGGAAGAAGAAGAACATGACCGAGAACGCGATCGGCATGAACATCATCATCTTGGCTTGAACCGGGTCCGGCGGCGTCGGGTTCAGACGCGTCTGCAGGAACATCGAGACGGCCATCAGCACCGGCAGGATGAAGAACGGATCCTGTTGCGACAGATCGTGAATCCACAGAATCCACGGCGCGCCGCGCATTTCCACCGACGACAGCAGCACCCAGTACAGCGAGATGAACACCGGAATCTGAATCACGACCGGCAGACAGCCGCCGAACGGATTGACCTTCTCGGTCTTGTACAACTCCATCAGCGCCGAATTCATCTTCTGCGGATCGCCCTTGAAGCGTTCGCGCAGCGCTTGCATACGCGGCGTGATCGCCTTCATGCGCGCCATCGACTTGTAGCTCGCGGCCGACAGCGGGAAGAACACCGCCTTGATCAGCAGCGTGAGCAGCACGATCGACCAGCCCCAGTTGCCGACATAGCTATGAATCTTCTCGAGCAGCCAGAACAGCGGCTTCGCGATGATCGTGACCCAGCCGTAGTCCTTCACCAGTTCCAGACCCGGCGCGATGCCTTCGAGCATGCGCTCTTCTTCCGGACCGGCGAACAGGCGCGCGGAGACGTCGACCGTTTGGCCCGGCGCAATCGTCGCCACCGGTTGCTTCACGCCGACGCGATACAACGCCGGATCGATCTTCTCGACGTAGATGTCGCGCTTCACGCCCTGCTTCGGAATCCACGCCGACGCGAAGTAATGCTGCACCATCGCGACCCAGCCGTTGTCGGCCGAATTGACGAAGTCTTCCTTGTTCTTGTCGATGTCGCTGAACGTCATCTTCTGGAAGTGATGCTGGTCGGTGTAGACAGCCGGCCCGATGAAGGTGTGCGAGAAGCGCGGCGTTTCCACCGGCTGATCGTCACGCACCAGTTCCATATAGACCGACGGCGTCACCGGCACGGTGCCGACGTTCTCGATCTTCGTGTCGACGCCGATCACATAGCTGCCACGCGTGAACGTGTAGGTCTTGATGACCTTCACGCCACCCTTCACCGGCGATTCGAAGCTGAGCTGGAACGATTTTTCGTCGCCCGTCAGATCGTGCGGCTGGTTCGGCAACGGCGTGTAGATGTCGTTGTGGTTCGGGAAATCGCCGCCGAGCAGACCGGTGCGCGCCAGATACGTATGGTTCGCGGTGCGGTCGAACAGCGTGATCACCAGGTCCGGCGTCTTGCCGTCGCCTTGCTTCACGAGCGACAGCTTCGACAGCGTGCCGCCGCGGGTGTCGATCTCGCCGTTATAGACGTCGGTGCTGAACTTGATCAGTTGCGATTGCGCGGCGGCCGGCGCGTTGCCCGGAGCAGCTGCGTTCGTGGCCGGCAAATCGGCGGGCTGGGTTCCCGGCGTCGTGGTTCCCGGTTCGGCGCTACCGACGGTGTGCGTCGGCGTGGCGCTCGGGAAGAACATCGACGGGCGTCCGTGGTCGCGTTGCCAGTTGTCGAACAGCATGACCGCTGACATGAAAAAGATGACCCATAGGACGGTGCGTTTGATATCCATGCGTTGTCTCAGTGTCGATGGAACGGCGCGTCAGCGCTTTTCAGAAGTGGGAGGCGGGACGAGATCGATGCCGCCCGCGGAAAACGGGTGGCAACGGCAAATACGCCTGGCGGCGAGATAAGTCCCGCGCGCGGCGCCATGATACTGGATTGCTTCGCGCGCGTAATCAGAGCAGGAAGGGTAAAAACGGCACCGGTTGCCGAGCATTGGGCTCACGGCAACCTTGTAGAAACGCAATAAAGCGAAGAGTACCGTTTGCATGGCTGGTGCGGCTAACAGCGCCGCGCAACGTGGAGGTCCGGGTGGATGCCCGCGCAGCAGGGCTGCGGGAGCCGCAAAGCGGCGCAACGGGCAGTCACTTGAGCGTCATTCCGTTTGGGGCGCTTCCGCGGGCGGCGCCTGACGACGGACAATTTCGCGCGCTGCCTTGTCGAGCAGCGCCTCGATTTCGCTGCGGCACAACGCCCTCAAAGGCGGCGACGAGGCGCTCGGCAAAGCTTTCTTGTCGAAGCGCGTGTGCAAACGCAGCAGCACATCCCAACCGCCGAATTCCGCGCGACGCAGCCGGAAGGCTTCACGCGCGATTCGACGTACCAGATTACGCGTGGCCGCGCGCGGCGCGTACTTCTTGCCGATTACGAGGCCAAGACGTGCGTCGTTGCCGGTGGGCCGGCCGTACACCACGAAGTGCGCGGTGCGGCGCCACGGGCGCAAACGAAAAACGGATGAAAATTCATCCGTTTTCAGTAGCCTTGCGGCTTTGGGGAAGGCGGCTTGCGCTCGCAACGGAACCGAGCCCAGTTGCTGCGCCCCACCTGTTCCCGCCTCACCGCGGGCTTCAGTCACAGCGCGCAATCCGCTCGCCTGCCTTAGATGGCGAGGCGCTTGCGGCCCTTCGCGCGACGTGCGTTGATGACCTTGCGGCCACCTGCGGTCTTCATGCGAACGCGGAAGCCGTGGGTGCGCTTGCGACGGGTAACGGAAGGTTGGTAAGTACGTTTCATGTTGCTCTCACTTGATCGACTGATCGAAAAATAACCGCACGATCATCGCTGAAGCGGCAATGGCCGGAGGTTTACAGAATTGGTTTTCGCGGAACCCGCTATTTAAACCGGTTTTCTGTTGGCCGTCAATAGTTTAGCGCTCGCCGGCCTGCGACGGCGCTGGCTCGGGCCGATGATCCGTCCCTGTGGATAACTCCCTTCCGGGTAGCATTTGGCGTTAGAATCTCGCCTTACTTCCCAAAAATCCTGCACGCCGCTCCGGCTCGCTTGCCCCGCAAACCCTTGTGGCACAAGCGCCTGGAGCCGTTACGCCTGGCTGCTCAGGGCCTTGTTGCGCGCACGCGACAGGGGCAGCGGCGACCGCCGTGCACACCATAACGACAGCAACTCGATGAACGATTTCTGGCAACACTGTTCCGCATTGCTGGAGCGTGAGCTTACGCCCCAGCAGTACGTGACGTGGATCAAACCGTTGGCCCCGGTCGCCTTCGACGCCGCTGCGAACACGCTTAGCATCGCCGCGCCGAACCGCTTCAAGCTCGACTGGGTCAAGAGCCAGTTCTCCGGCCGCATCGCGGATATGGCCCGCGATTTCTGGCAAGCCCCGGTCGACGTGCAATTTGTTCTGGACCCGAAAGCCGGCATGCGCGCGCCGCAGGCCACGTCGTCGCCGGGTTCGACCCGTACTGTTTCATCTTCATCCGCGCCAATGGGCGGTAACTCTGGCGGTGGCGCCGCAGTGGACGCGGCCGTCGGCGCCGTGCAAGCGGCGCATGCCACACGCGCCGGCGGCGTGAACGCTGCCGCGCAGCAACATGCGAACGCGCGCGCGGCATCCGCCGCCGCCGAAGACGCCGCCGACCTCGATCTGCCCAGCCTCGACGCGAACGAAGCCGCGGCCGCCCGTCGCACGTGGCGTCCGGGTCAGAGCGCGAACTCGAACGGCAATGGCGAAAACGATTCGATGTACGAGCGCTCGAAGCTCAACCCGGTGCTGACCTTCGACAACTTCGTGACCGGTAAGGCCAACCAGTTGGCGCGCGCCGCGGCGATTCAGGTCGCGGATAACCCCGGCATCTCGTACAACCCGCTGTTCCTGTATGGCGGCGTCGGCCTCGGCAAGACCCACCTGATCCACGCGATCGGCAACCAGCTTCTGATGGACAAGGCCGGCGCGCGGATTCGCTACATTCACGCGGAACAGTATGTGTCCGACGTGGTGAAGGCGTACCAGCGCAAGGCGTTCGACGATTTCAAGCGCTACTACCACTCGCTCGACCTGCTGCTGATCGACGATATTCAGTTCTTCTCGGGCAAGTCGCGCACACAAGAGGAATTCTTCTACGCGTTCGAGGCGCTGGTCGCGAACAAGGCGCAGGTGATCATCACCAGCGACACGTATCCGAAGGAAATTTCGGGCATCGACGACCGTCTGATCTCGCGCTTCGACTCCGGCCTGACGGTGGCGATCGAGCCGCCCGAGCTGGAAATGCGCGTCGCGATTCTGATGCGCAAGGCGCAATCGGAGTTCGTGAGCCTGAACGAGGACGTCGCGTTCTTCGTCGCGAAACACTTGCGCTCGAACGTGCGTGAGCTGGAAGGCGCGCTGCGCAAGATCCTCGCGTATTCGAAGTTCCACGGCCGCGAAATCACGATCGAACTGACCAAGGAAGCGCTGAAAGACCTGCTGACGGTGCAGAACCGCCAGATTTCGGTGGAAAACATTCAGAAGACGGTCGCGGACTTCTACAGCATCAAGGTCGCGGACATGTATTCGAAGAAGCGTCCGGCGAACATCGCGCGGCCGCGGCAGATTGCGATGTATCTGGCGAAGGAGCTGACGCAGAAGAGCCTGCCGGAAATCGGCGAACTGTTCGGCGGGCGTGACCACACCACGGTGCTGCACGCGGTGCGCAAGATCGCAGCCGAACGCAGCACTGACGCGCAACTGAACCACGAATTGCACGTGCTGGAGCAGACGCTGAAGGGCTAAGCAAGTCGACTGGGAAAAACGACCTGTTTATTTCCAAACTCGCCCCCATTTTAGTGAGGCGGTTCTGTTTTCAGGCACAATACAGGTTTAACCGCCCGGCGGCCGCGGGCGGATTTCACGCTGTGGCAGGCGCTGCGTGGCGCCGGCGGGGGGCCACGGCTGTGAGCTGGATCGCTTGCCTGGCAAGGCGCGCAGGCCGTTATATCAACGAAGGAACTCTATGCAACTGGTCAAGACCGAACGCGATAACCTCCTCAGGCCGCTGCAAACCGTGAGCGGCATCGTCGAACGCCGCCATACGTTGCCGATCCTCGCCAATTTGCTGATTACCAAGAACGGCCCTGACGTGTCGTTCCTGTCCACCGACCTCGAGTTGCAGATCACCACGCGTGCCGATTTCGGCGTGGGCGGCGATTCGGTGGCGACCACGGTGGCAGCAAGAAAGCTCCTCGACATTCTGCGCGCCATGCCCGACGGGCAGGTCACGCTCACGCTGAACGACAAGCGTCTGACCGTGCAATCCGGCAAGAGCCGCTTTGCGCTGCAAACGCTCGCGGCGGACGAATTCCCGACGGTCGCGCAAGCTAAAGACTACGGCGCGAACCTCGTGGTTCCCCAGAAAACGTTCCGCCAGTTGCTCGGCATGGTCCATTTTTCGATGGCCCAGCAGGACATTCGCTACTACCTGAACGGCATGCTGCTGGTAGTGGACGGCGATCAGTTGATGGCAGTCGCAACCGACGGCCACCGTCTGGCGTTCTCGTCGATGAAGATCGAGGGCACGTTCGCGCGTCAGGAAGTGATCATTCCGCGCAAGACGATTCTGGAATTGCAGCGTCTGCTGGAAGACATCGACGACACGCTGAAGATCGACATCGCGCAAACGCAGGTGAAGTTCACGTTCGGCCAGGTCGAACTGGTGTCGAAACTGGTGGAAGGCAAATTCCCCGACTTCCAGCGCGTGATTCCGAAGTCGCACAAGAATCAATTTTTGATCGGCCGTGAAGAACTGCAGCGCTCGCTGCAACGCGCCGCGATTCTGACGTCGGACAAATTCAAGGGCGTGCGCTGCATTATCGAGCCGGGCCAGTTGAAGATCATGTCGACCAACGCCGATCAGGAAGAGGCGCAGGAAGAACTGGAAATCGCGTACGACGGCGACAGCGTCGATATCGGGTTCAACGTCACGTATCTGCTCGACGTGCTCGCGAACCTGAAGGTCGACATGTTGCAAGTGAGCCTGGGCGACGCCAGCTCCAGCGCGTTGATCACGATTCCCGAGAACGACGAGTTCAAATACGTAGTGATGCCGATGCGCATCTAACGCGTCCAATACCGAGAAGACACCAAGGGGCGCAGTGCCCCTTTGGCGTTTTTATGGTGTTTTGAAAAGTCCCGAGCAGCAACCTTGCAGTAACGCAGAACCGGAAAAAATCCATGACTGAAACGAACAATACGCAACCCGACAACAGCTACGGCGCCTCGTCCATTCAGATCCTCGAAGGTCTGGAGGCGGTGCGCAAGCGGCCGGGGATGTACATCGGGGATACATCGGATGGCACCGGTTTGCATCACCTCGTGTTCGAGGTGCTCGACAACTCGATCGACGAAGCATTGGCCGGGCATTGCAACGACATCCAGGTGATTATTCACGCGGATAACTCGATCTCGATCACCGACAACGGCCGCGGCGTGCCGACCGGTCTGAAGATGGACGACAAGCACGATCCGAAGCGCAGTGCCGCTGAAATCGTGATGACCGAGTTGCATGCCGGCGGCAAGTTCGACCAGAACAGCTACAAGGTGTCCGGCGGTTTGCACGGCGTGGGTGTGTCGTGCGTGAACGCGCTGTCGGCGTGGTTGCGTCTCGTGATTCGTCGCGATGGTAAGAAGCACTTCATGGAGTTTCACCGTGGTGTGCCGCAGAACCGCATCATCGAAGAGATCGATGGCGTGGCCGTGTCGCCGATTCAGGTGACGGGCGATACCGAGAATCGCGGTACCGAAGTGCACTTTCTCGCCGACGACACGATTTTCGGCAATGTCGAATATCACTACGACATCCTGGCGAAGCGGATTCGCGAACTGTCGTTCCTGAATAACGGCGTGCGGATTCGTTTGACGGATCAGCGCTCGGGTAAGGAAGAAGATTTTGCGTTTGTGGGCGGCGTGAAGGGTTTTGTTGAGTACATCAACAAGAACAAGGCCGTGCTGCACCCGAATATTTTCCACGTCAGCGGCGAGAAGGACGGCATTGCCGTCGAAGTCGCGATGCAGTGGAACGACAGCTACAACGAAAACGTGCTGTGCTTCACCAACAACATTCCGCAGCGTGACGGCGGCTCGCACCTGACCGGGTTGCGTGCGGCGATGACGCGCGTGCTGAACAAGTACATCAACGATCACGACGTCGCCAAGAAGGCGAAGGTCGAGACGTCGGGTGACGATATGCGCGAAGGGTTGTCGTGCGTGTTGTCGGTGAAGGTGCCGGAGCCGAAGTTCAGCGCGCAGACGAAGGACAAGCTGGTGTCGTCGGAAGTGCGCGCGCCGGTGGAGGATGTGGTCGCGAAGGCGCTCGAGGAGTTTCTGCTTGAGACGCCGATCGACGCGAAGATCATCGTCGGCAAGATTGTCGACGCGGCTCGCGCGCGGGATGCGGCTCGGAAGGCGCGGGAAATGACGCGTCGTAAGGGTGTACTCGACGGCGTTGGCTTGCCTGGGAAGCTCGCGGATTGCCAGGAAAAGGATCCGGCGAAGTCCGAGATTTATATCGTCGAGGGTGACTCGGCAGGTGGCTCGGCGAAGCAGGGTCGTGATCGGAAGTTTCAGGCGATTTTGCCGTTGCGCGGTAAGGTGCTGAACGTTGAAAAGGCGCGGTTCGATAAGCTGATTTCTTCGGAACAGATCGTTACGCTGATTACCGCGTTGGGTTGTGGGATCGGCAAGGACGATTACAACCTGGAGAAGCTGCGTTATCACCGCATCATCATCATGACCGATGCTGACGTGGACGGTGCGCATATCCGGACGCTGTTGCTGACGTTCTTCTATCGCCAGATGCCGGAGATGATCGAGCGTGGGTTTATCTATATCGCGCAACCGCCGCTGTTCAAGATCAAGGCGGGGAAGGATGAGCGGTATTTGAAGGATGAGTCCGAGGTTAATGCTCACATTTTGAAGCTGGCGTTGCAGGGCTCGGAACTGGTGCCGGCTGAAGGCGCTACGCCGATTACTGGTGACGCGTTGGGTGAGTTGGCTCGTGCTTATTTGCTGGCGCAGGCGGTGGTGAATCGGTTGAGCCGTTTGTATGACGCTGGCGCGCTTGAAGCGGTGATGGATGGGGTCGTGATGGACCTGTCCAGTGAGGAAGCGGCTGAGGCTTCGGCTCGGGCGATGGAAGCGAAGTTGCGCGATGAACCGCTGAAGCCTGAAGTTAAGGTGACGACGATGTATGACGAAGTGCGTGAGTTACGCTCACTGCGCGTCGCGCGGACGCATCACGGGAATCAGAAGATTTTTGTGCTGGATGAAGAGTTTCAGCTGACTGCGGATTACCGACAGCTTATTAATACGGCTAATACGTTTAAGGGGTTGATCCAGGCTGGGGCGGTGATCAAGCGTGGTGAGCGGAGTATGGCGGTGACGGACTTCAAGAGTGCTATGAAGTGGTTGCTGGCGGATGCTGAGCGCAACATCTCGAAGCAGCGGTACAAAGGCCTGGGTGAGATGAATCCTGGGCAGCTTTGGGAGACTACGATGGATCCGACCGTGCGTCGTCTGCTTCGTGTGCAGATTGAGGATGCTATTGCGGCTGATGGGATCTTCACGACGCTCATGGGCGATGATGTGGAGCCGCGGCGAGCGTTTATTGAGTCGAATGCGCTTAGGGCGGGGAATATTGACGTTTGAATGGGCATTGTAGCGGGAGTCATAACCTGAGATTTTGAGAGGCATCCGTTGAGACATTTATTGATGGATGCGTTCCGATAGCTCACATGACGGCACGCTAACCGGCGTCATAGGCGCAGGAAGGAGGGCCACAGTGCGTTGAGTTGGCCCTCGTTTTTTTTCAAACTCGGCAACAATCAGGGCGGCTTTTCAGCCCGATTTCTGCTGCGTTCGGTGTTTCGTTGGTTCTCGCCTGAGCTTTAGCCCAATGTACTGAAAGCGATTCAGCCTGCGGAAGCGCCGCCCAGCTCACGCACAGCGGCTTCGTTAGTTGCCAGGGCATCGTAGTCGGGATGACCCTGTTGCTTGCTCTAGAGATTGTGGTTCTTGTAGATAGACGCACGGCGCTCACTGCCTCCGAAAGACGATGGTCGTTGATGCGCTACTATCTGACGCGGGAAAAAACGTGGAATCTGGCGAAGTCGGTGACGGTGGAGTGAACGGCGGCTATGGACGGGCTGCTGTGCTGAGGTGCATTAATTTCGGTTACGAAGCTTCGATTTAGCTTTGGTTACGGGGCTCTTGACGGCCGCTGAGCCTTACGCGGTCAGCGGTAACCAGATTTAATTGTCCTAGGGCGCTGAAGCATTTTCCAGCGCCCTTTTTTTGCGATTGCCCCTCATATCTTTGCTCTTTGCGCAGGCGCGGTGCACCATGACCGGGCGCCCGGTACCGGGTTACGAATACAATGAGCGGCCCGACAGTCCTCGGCGGGAACCGTCGGCGGCGCGTATCCACACTTCTTAAATTTCAATGAACGCCCAGTTCCCTCCAGCCAAACTCTTCAAATATCGTTCGTTCAGCACGACGACTTTACGGATGTTCAGCCAGGCGGAGGTTTTTTTCGCGAAGCCTTCCACTTTCAATGACCCGTTCGATTGCAACCCTCAGGTGCACGTCGATGTCGAGTGGCGTGAGGTCGAGCGCCTCTGGAAGGCCGTTGCATTGAAGCAGATGGGCAGAGAGCGCGCGGCCCAAGCGATGGCCAGCTACCGCTATAACTCGACTGAGCATGGCAGGCACGACGATGACGGCGATGGGACCGCGAGCTACTTGAGCTACATGGTCCGCGATATCGACGTGCACCTTAAAGCGCAGTTCAAGGACTACGGTGTTCTGTCGATGGCGTCGAGTTGGGACAATCCCCTCATGTGGAGTCACTATGCCGACGAACATCGCGGAATTTGCATTGAATACGAAACTGACGACCACCGGTGCAAAGTTCTGGGGCCGGTTAACTACCGCTCGAGCCGATTTATACACGTCAGTGACCTGCATCTGTGGCTGATTAAGCGCTCGGCGGCGGCGGAGAAGAAAATTTTCAACCAATACTTCTTCGCGAAGGCGCCTCAGTGGCGCTACGAGCGTGAGTGGCGCGCCGTGTCTCAAATAAATGGAGCGCAAGACCGGCCGTTTCGTATCCGTGCAGTCCACTTTGGACTGCGCTGCGACGTTGCAATCGTCACGACGATTGCAAAGCTCTTCGAAGATTCAAGGGAAGACCCGAAGTTTTACAGGGTCACGCCGCGCACCGACGGCTTCAAGCTCGGCCGCTACCAGCTCGACGGATTGGAAATTGCAGCCTTCGGGATACGCGAGTCAGAACACTTCACCATTGATGACTTTGAATTTGACCCATTGACCGCAACCGGAAAGATTTCTGGGCGTCGACTCGTGTAGTCGCGAACCCAATCGTTCACCGCGGCGGGCTCCGCGCTAGCCGGAGCGATGCCTAATGGTATATACAATACGCATAGAATCTTGTTGATTACACGGGGCGCCGCCAGAGACGGCATAAGCCCTGACGAAGCCAACGTTTGCTACTTTCCCAACATTGCTGGATACGACCTTTCTCCAGAACGTTGTCAGGTAATATATTCCGGACAAGACAAACGAGCAGCAGGAGGGGGAAGTGCAAGAGACGATACCTTCTTCCGGCAAAGGTGAATCGTGGCTTTAAGATTTATGCTGTTCCTGTTGAAGTGTCCGGAGAGGTGACGGTTGGTCTGATGTGCGCGTTCTTTGATGACGCGGAGAGCCCTCTGACGTCTTGGCGCCTTCTCACGCACGACGAGGTAACCTTGGACCTCTTGCACGCGCTAACAAGAAGCGAGATTCCAGTTCACATGTTCGACGACCAGAATCGAGAACTTCTCGGCTATCGGGCGCGGGTCGACGTGCCGCTCATGGCAAAGATACGCTTGGAGCATGTGAAGTATCCTGAATTGGACCATGAGAGCTTCGTCGCCGCCCACGAACAGGCGAATCTGTGGTTTGGCCTACGGGGGGCGCAGGAGGACACAGAGGCTATTCACATTCAGTTCGTCGAGCCGTCGTTCCCTGAGGAACTAGTAGTATCGGACTTAAGGCCGGACCTGTACCAATTCCATGGCGGTCGAGGATATGGCTTCACATCGCTTGAGAGAAGTGAGCCTGGCGCGTACCAGGAGCTGGACATCATCGTGTTGCTCCAGCGGGTCTTCAGGCCGGACCAGATTTATCATGCTCCCAAGAGACACTATGACAAAGAGGAAATTGCTGACGTCCTCGTGATAACTGACGACCTGTGCCTCGTTGTGCAAGCCAAGGATTCGCCGAATACGGAGCAAACGCTGAATCGCAGTCTGGAGCGAAAGAAATCTGTCTCCGTGCACCAGGTCAAGGAGGCACTCAAACAAGTGTCTGGAGCTGTAGGCTACCTTCGCAAAACGCGCCCGCTTCGGATGATTCTCGGTGACCGGGAATTTTCAACCGACCTCAGCAATCGCAACGTACTCTCGCTAGTGGTGGTCCGCGAGCTGTTCATCGACAAGTACGCTGAATACAGCAAGGCATTGTTCGAAACGTTCCAGCAAACTGAACTGCCGTGCATCGCGCTCGACTACGGAGAGCTCCATCAGTACACGACCTATTGCCGGGACCAAGGGATGTTCCTGGGAGCATACTTTCAGGTGTTCGACACGGCGCGCGAGCTGGGCGAATTTCCGAGGCTACGGTTCGGTATGAGAGATGTGCACGCCCTGTGGCGTAGAAGCGAGTAGGTGGAGAGCATCCCCACGGATATTCATCTGGGTGAAGTTCCGATGGCAGATAGCTGCGTAGTGAGAGCGACACTCCCAACGCGGCGGGGCTTCCCGTCTCGACCTGGGGAACAGACTAGACGGTCTTGTTCACGATTGCGCTCGCGGGATGGTCGTCAATCATCCTACGAGCCACTTCAGCCAAGAACGAGTCCGTGTCGGCAAAGATGTGAGCAGTTCGCGGAGACACCGTTGGATTCCGGAACTCGCCGGGAAACAGTATGCGCTCCTGCCGGAATCCGTAGCCAACGTTGTCGACGGCTGACAACGTCAAACCAATTTTTGTCTCCCGTAACAGCTGATAGACCTCTTTTTGTTCAGCGACGGGCGTCCTTTCGCCAAGCGCAACGGTCACGATGGCTTCTTGAGGAACGTCCACAGTTAAAACAGGGAAACCTCTTGTGTCGGTGCACTCCGCTTTCTTGCAGTCCTGAAGGGCGCGAATAATTCGCACCTCTTCTTCGTACTTCCACTCGGTGGATTTGGCACAGAGCTCTGCCAACGGGACTGGCTCCGATTTATAAGAGTCGATGTGCTTCTTTGGCCGCCCGTCAACATACTCGACCGGGATTTGACCGATGAAGAACTTGTGGTCGGCATCGAAGGAGATGACTGCGCCTTGATATTGGTCTGCGTAGTGCGACCACATCAAAATTGAGTTGGGAGACCTCGACAGACAAAGAATGCCAACCTGCCGATTGAGTTCGTCGAGTATATGTCTTGATGTGATATCGCTTGCTACCTGGCCGTCAGCCAACTGGACGACTGCCTCCAACGGATTCGCGCGGCGCGGAGCGAGAATGTCGAACGAGAAGCTGACTTGTTCTTCCCCTTGGTCGGCGCGCACGATTATCTCTGGCAATAGTTCGAACGGGTCGTTGAACGCGCCCGGTTGGGTTATGCGGATAGACCCTCCGAGTATTCGCCTCAAGGTAGAGATGTTCACGTACTTGTGCAGGAGGTTCTTTGTCATTACTGCCTCGTTTAGGTGTGCGTCAGAAATGCCACGCATTGCGATGGTGGATTGCACTAGACGATACGGCGGCCGACTTATGTAGGTGGCTCCGGGCGCTGTGTCGATGCTCATTGTGCCTTGAGGTTGTTTCGGGACAACACGTTTTTCGCGCCATGGACTTTTTCCGACTTATGCATTTCAACTATGTCTTTGGCATATATTGCGAATCGGCGCGTCGAAATCTCGGTAACGGAATAGCTGCCACTTGTTTATCTAGGAGAATAAAGCACATACACTTCAGCATAGGACTTTATCAACCACGTAACGGGGGCATTATGGGAAGCTCAGGCTCGGGCAACTTTTCGGACTATCCTGGAACGAAGGCCAAGGAAGTCACCGGAGAAGGTACCGGCATGGCCGGTGGTACAAGCGGCGTCGACAAATGCAAACAGGCGTTTTCTTGCCTGCTGGAGGATGTCGGCAACAGCGACTTCTATTCGCAATTCAAGAAGGTCCCCGCTGTTGGCGACCAGTTGGGCATTGTCTTCGACAAGAAGCGCATCTTCGCAGTCGATGTGAACAGTGTGAAAGTTGGAGCGCTCCCCACAGCGTTCAACTATCTCGCGGCCTGTCTCGCAAGCGGCGTAAGCTACGTCGGCGTGGTTAGTTCGTCTGCAGTCGCGCCTGTTCCCACCGTTGAGGCCGACTTCGCGCCGCAATAACCATGATGACCCACACAGACGCAGTTCTGATTGTTGGAGAGCTGGTCGTCGACTTTACGCTCGCCCAGCGTGGTGCAAGGTGCAAGCTTCGTTTGGGGGGCGTCGCACATGCTGCGCGGGGTCTCTGGGCGGCAGGGCTCGAATATTCCGTGGCTGCGGTTTGCCCTAGGTATCTCGTTGACGAAGCGAAGCACTATCTGGCGGAGTGCGGGTGCAAAGAGTTTATCTGGCTTGGTGATGTCGTCGGCGCTCCGAACGTCATCCTCATTGGTGACGCTACAGAGGTGTCGCATCAAGGCTATGAAGACTTGATGCGCGATACCAAGGTAGCGAAGTTCCACGACCCGCTGCCGAGCCTCGATGCCTACCAGAAGGTGGTCGTCTTCCCTGGCCGGTTCGATATTGGTGCACTCTCCGACGCATTTTCGAAGGACGCGCGGTTCTCGTTCGACATCGCGTATGACCTCGAGAACCTGTCGTCGCTCAAGACGTTCACCGGGCGCGTGCAGGCGGTCATCATCTCGACGTCGTCTTCGCTGTTCGAGGCGCTCGGCAAGGTCGACGTTGATGGATTGATAGATGCGGTGAAGGCGTTGTCACCGGAGGTGTTCCTGCTCAAGGAGAATCGTGGCGGAAGTCGGCTCTTCGATATGCGCGATGGCGGCGTCGAAGAAATACCCGCAACGCTAGGTAAGACCGTCAACTCTGTCGGCGTGGGCGACGTCTATTCCTCTGTGATGGTGGCCCTCTCTCACAAGGGATGGATGGAGGCGGCATGGCGCGGATGCCAGGCTGCGACGGTGTACTCACAGTCGACGTTTCCTGATGACATCAAGCGCGATGTGGGGCGCGGGTTCCTGCTTTCGTTGGATGTGCTGCAGGCGCTGGGTGGGACCATGCTTCCGTGGCACGACCGACCGAGCTACTCCATCTACCTTGCCGGCCCGGACGTCTCGTACGTCGAGAAGCAGGAACTCGACCGTGCTGTGGATAGCCTCACGTATCACAACTTCCGGGTGCGGCGTCCTATTTTGGAGAACGGCGAATTGAAGCGGCCCGCGAGCGAGGGCGACCTGTATCGCACGTATCACATGGACTACGAGCTGCTGAAGGAATGCGATGCAGTCTTCGCCGTGCCCCTCGACCGCGACCCTGGGACGCTCGTCGAAGTCGGTATCGCAATTGCGATGGGGAAGCCCGTCATCACCTTCGACCCACGGCAGGAAAATGAGAACACGATGGTAGTCGTCGGAAGTTCGGTATACTCCGCGGACCTTGACGCGTGCCTCAACGGCACCTTCAACGCTCTTGCTAAATTGAGGGCCGAATCGCGATGAAAAAAGCCCTTCTTCTGGCCTCCGGCGGGCTGGACTCAACGACTGTTGGATACCAGCTCGTGGCGACGGGCGTTAAGGTTGTACCAATCTTTTTTGACTACGGGCAACATTGCGTAGAAGTGGAGTGGAGTCGCGTCAACGAAGTCTTGCCCGCCGACATGCAGCGGCCTGAGCGCTTCAACATGTCTGATATCTTCAGAGGGTCGCAGTCGCGGCTGATTCGCGAAGCTGACCTCTGGACCGAAGAGGTCAAGGACGACGACTTGTACATCCCGTACCGAACGATGCTGTTTTTCGCCGCTGCTGCTGCGCGCGCACAGACAGTCGGTATCTTGGATGTCTATACTGGCTTCATCAACAGCAACCACGCCAAAGAGATTGACTGCACTGCCGCGTTTATGAACAGCCTCGACGCACTCACATCAAGCATTGGTCCCGTCCGCTTTCACTCGCCCTTCCGCTACTCGTCTAAGGCGGACGTGGCTCGGGTGGCCGCAGAACTTGGCGTGCCTATCGGGCGAACCTACTCGTGCCAGGCGTCCGCACAGTTTCCGTGCGGCGCCTGTCCCAACTGCGTCGAGCGCCTGAACGCATTGAAAGAGGCGAAGCTGGTATGAGCAGGATTGGTGCCAAAGGGTCCACCATCGAGGTGTTGCTCGCAGCGCGTCGCATTGCCGACCATGCGAAGGATGAAGGTGCGCTCTTCGAGGAGAAGCATCCGCGTGCTACGTGCGACCACCTGGGAGCCGTTCTCGGCGATTCGGTGCTCCAGGCCGGACTCAACTACACCACGGTTGTGCGTCCGCGGGTGCTGGCTATTCTGCGGACGCATCCGACACGCCGTACGATTTCATCATTGGTCTCCCTGGTTCAGAATGGTGAGACCGGTGCATTCTTGAACTGGCGCCACCACGAGAAGGTGACCAGGTTCGAAGCGTTGGTAGTTTTCTTAAAGGACTGGGGAATCGAGGACGCGAAGGACTTGCGCGCCGGCCTGATATCCGACGAGTTCTGCGACGCGATTCAGACCGTCAATGGTATCGGTCCGAAGACCGTGGACTACATGGCATGCCTCGTTGGAATCGACTCCATCGCAGTTGACCGCCACGTGCGGACGTTCGCCAAGACGGTCGGTGTCGAGAACGATGACTACCACTTCCTGCGCAAGTCGTTCTGCTGCGCAGCCGACCTTCTTTCTCTTCCGCGACGCGAGTTTGATGCCTGGCTTTGGCGCCGGGCAGTGGCGCCAGCTCAGGTGCAGTTGACGCTCGGCGTCTAGGCTCCGCCGGTGGCTCGCAGTCAGTGCGCCCCAGCATTCCGGAGGCCGTAATTCCGTCGTCGTTGTCGTCGCTCTCCGATGGCCGCTCTTTTCGCACCACAGGCGCGAAGAAAAGATTCGTTTCGAAATCGCTACTCAGCCGTTCAATTCGTCAGCGCCGTAAAAGAGCCGCCAGTTCTCCGAGCGGTGCCTCGACCGATTCGCGCGATTTGCGCCACTGGTCGTCCTCGCAGCGCATCTGGGGAAGTAACAGATAAGGCCCATCAATCAACGCCCGCATCACCCGAGAAAGTGCATTTGAAGCTCTGCCACTGACTGATGTCCGAAGTTCCTTTGCCCGGTCGCCAACGCGCTTCATGCAATCGAGTGCGAAGGAAAGCTGACTCTGGTCGATATTCTCTACGCTGTTCGCGAGGAGGATTGCCCCTGAGTGGTCAAGGAAGTCGCCGACTTCGTGAGCAAATCCTGAGAATAACTGGCCCGCATGTCTCCGCACATTGTCGACCTCCTGCTTTGCGGCGGCAAGGCAAGTGGCCACCCGCTCGAGTTCGCGGCGCGCATAGGCTATGAAGGTCGCCATATCTGAGAATCGCGTAAGGGAGCCGCCCGTGGTCATCGTGACTGGAAAATCGCCGGCTTGGGCGCGCGGGAGCGCAATCGAGTTCAACTCGAACACGGCCGCAAGCAGGTCGAGGAACGACTCGCGGTCCGCTCCCGCCGGTGGTCCCAGCGAACCGTTGTCTAGGATAAAAAAGTCATGCATTTGCTGCTGCAAGCGATGTGTATCTTGCATAAGAACCACTAGCTCACGTTTCTGCAGTTCCCCTCTGGCGCTATCGAGAAGCTCCTGCAAGCTTGTTAGCGTGATATTCGTGCTTTGGGCAACGCGAATCGCGCCGGCCTGAAAACCGGATTCAGACAGAAGGAAAGCCCGGTCGGCGCCAACGTCTGAAGCAACCTGAGCGAGAGTCAGAACCTTTTCCTTCGGAATAGCTGTGTTCCAAAGCTTGCACTCAATGACCCAAGTAATGCCGACACCTGCCAAGGTTGTTTCGGCAAGCACGTCAACCACATGGATGCCCCGCGCTCCCGCTACCTCCTTTTCCACCTCAACCGAGCAGCCAAGCGACCGAAATAGCCCTGCGACATCCTGTTGATAGGCTCTCCATGGTAAGGACATGAATTCTCCTGCGGTGGTCGTGCTATTTCGTCGAGATAGTGGCTCTTCCAGTTTAAGGTCGCGCCAAACCTTGACTCCGAATATGGGCCGACGGGAAGATGCAGAGTGCAGAAGGCGAACGCTAGGCCTCTCGACAAGAACTGGCTTGCTTTGCCGAGCGTTTGCACGGTTGCCGAGACGCATCGCGTCGATTTTTATTGCAGTTGCTGTTGAGTGGTCCGGTCGGCGCGGACAATGGTGAAGTACCAAGCGTCAATGGTCGCCGTGCGATATATTTAGATGGTCATCCGTCCACCGAAAAGATTATGTCCCGCCTTGGCATCGAACACGAGAACGGCCTAATCTATGAAGGCACCGACAATCCGACCCATCTCACAGTC
This sequence comes from Paraburkholderia sp. BCC1876, assembly GCF_902833695.1. NCBI lineage: Bacteria > Pseudomonadati > Pseudomonadota > Betaproteobacteria > Burkholderiales > Burkholderiaceae > Paraburkholderia > Paraburkholderia sp. BCC1876. The sequence continues at coordinate 321,722 of NZ_CADFGI010000004.1, forward strand.
CCAGCACCGATAATCTCACAGTGTGCGCTCGTCGAGTCACCTTCCGACCTCGAAAATTTGCCTCGCGGCATGCTGAGCGACCCGTTTCGATGGATTTTCCGAGAGGATTCGTTTGACCCGGTGTCTCGGGTTCGACGAGGCCGTGCTTTTCAGTCATTTACCAAGAACAATCGGGAATCGGTCTTCGTAGAAGCCCACCCCAATTCGTTGTCTGACAGTAGACGGAGCCGGCCGGACGGTCGAGTAACCAAAGAACTGAACGTGTTCATTCACTGCACCGAACTGCTGGGGCGCCCGAACCGCGGGGAAGGTCTCCAGCTTGCGATAGGTCACGTCGGAGCACACTCGCTTTGGCGAATATTGCAGACTGAACAAACGGTCAGCCAGGACGTGCTGGTTACTCTTCGAGCTGAGTCTGCGTTTGGGATACTGCCCGCTCTCAACATGGCCCGAATTCCGGAGGAAAATCAGAAATCCGTCGTGGATGCTTACGACCGCGTCATGAAGGTGGCGTATCGCGATTCTCCAACTTCTGTTGTAGACCAGTGCCGAAACCTGTGCGCGGTTCTCGCTGGCCGGTGGTTACGCCAATTGAGCGGTGACGAGAAAGCGGTCCACAAAGACCTAGGTCCATGCCTCACGGCAATTGGCAAACATGTTGGTGAAAATGAGCGACGGCTGATTCGTGCGGCTCTCGAGACCGTCAACCTTCTTCACCCTCGTGGGAAGGATAATGAGCGTGAGCGTCTCAACCTGCGGGAGGTATCGAACGAGGACGCCGAGCTTGCCTTGCATGCAATGGGGTTCATTCTTAGAGAGCTCGGTTGGGGGCATTGATGGAATCGGCTCACGTCGTGTTTCGGGCCTCGCCAAAGCACGCGTTTCGCGGAAGAACCCTAAGGTTCGTGGCCATTCCGTTCAAAGTCGAGTCGACTTTTATGGTGGTGCTGGGGCAGCAGATTGATGTGCAGTCGCTCTCGGCTCCATTCACCCTGAAAGGCAACCCGTAAGTCGGTCGCGCGGACCTTCAGGCGAAAAAGGGTGAAAGCGTCAGCGCTCGAAACCGGGCGCTGGTCTCCAGCTAAAGTAACTCCGAAAGTCAGCGCCGCTCGAGAAAAGCCCGCCTCACGGGGCTGCGCCCAGGGCGTCGCACGTCGCACCCGAATTGATAACCGCCGGCTTCACAACGGTTCTTTGCACCGCCCCGGAATTTGAGCGTGTCGGTCGCCATTGGGCGGTCGGCCTATCTTGAACAGTGTTCGCGCTGGCATCAACGTTGGCGACGCTTTCTGATTCGCATTGCCGCCTCGTCAAAGTCCGACGCCAACGTTGCAAGAGTGACTCTTCCGAATTCGGCAAGCAGCGCGCTTTGGGCGTCTCGCAGCGTTGCCGACAGATGTGCGTTCACAGCCTGCTCAACCAGGCACTCGGGATGGTCTTCTGACACGAGGTCGGAAAACAACGGCGGCTCGCCCACCGCCCGATAGACGTCGAGCAGCGTAATTTCCTCAAGCGGCGTGGCCAGAACCCAGCCGCCACCGTGTCCCTTTTCTGAGTGCACGTATCCAGCGTCCCGCAATCCGCCAAACATCCGCCGTACCACGACCGCGATTGTGGCCAGCACCCGCATCGAACCGATGCGTTCTCGGTAGGCAACCACATAAAGCGAGCGCTAGAATGGCGTTTCGCAGACCGACCTGAGGGAGCCACAAGACATGCTCTCAACGGCCATGCCCGTGTTACAGCGCTTCCTATGTTGGCTATGCTCGTGTCATCGAATTGTCGGCGAAGGCCACGTTCGAGTACCTGCACGTGGAAATCGCAGACGGCTGTCGGTGTCCTGAATCCCGAGCGCTCTACAATTCCCCTATGATTTCGTTCCAACAGGCCGTCAGCCTTCGCGAGATTGAAGCCGCCTACGACGAGGCTGGCCGTGACCCGATTTTGCGAATTCCACTTGCCCTTCGATATGGCGGTGCTGTTGGCGTCCCGTCCGCGCTAATGCAATATGTCGCGACGTGGTCGCGTCATCAAATGCATTCCGCACTTCGACTGTACGGAAACGCGGACAGCAATCCGATGGAAGCCCTGGCGCAAGAGCCTCACGGGCTGGTGTCCACGTATTTCGCCGGCTCGGTCGAAGTGCCCGGACGTGACGACCCGCTATCGACTCGGGAGGCGCTGTCTTTTGGCGTCGGCAGAATCCAAGCTATGCAGGAGAGTCAGTTCCGAGACACGATGCGCGGCAGAGGGGTCTTCCTCTGCTGCTTCGCGCGGGCGAAGAACGAATATCTCCTTCCGTTTTATAGCCGGCCGCATCCCAGTGGGCTACGCTCGCGAGCGGACTTTGTCCGGCTCACCTCGAACATAATTAGCGCATGCGCGCCCGCGGCGGAATGGAAGGTTTCCGAGCAAGATAACACCGCGATTGGGACGTTGATTTACGAGCTCTTCAAGAACACGGATGAACACGCGACCGTCGACGAGGAAGGGAAACCTTATGTCAGAAACGTACGGGCGCTCATGGCGAAGTTCATTTCCTATGACCGCGATGCTCAACACGAGCAGGTGGTATCCGACGACGCGGTATTTAGCGAATACCTCGCAGAGCATTCTGCAGCCCATGCGGCAGCGGCTCCTGGCGGAGATTCCCCGCTTCAGCGTACGTCGTTTTTAGAGTTGACAGTGCTCGACACCGGGCCAGGTCTCGTCCGTCGCTGGATGTCACGATACGGTGCGCCGTCGGCAGGAGCTCTTTCCATTGACGAAGAGGTCGACATCGTCAAACGTTGCTTCGCTCTGCACGAAACAACGAAGGAAACGAATGCAAGCGGTGGTGGACTCACCTATGTACTCAAGACACTCAGCGAGTTGAACGCATATCTTCGCCTCCGCACGGGACGGATTTGTCTCGTCCAAGATTTTTCGAATACACCCGCTGGCGCATTTGAGCCAACGCATTGGCTTGAAAACCAGAGAGAATTGAGCCACACCGCAGGCGCGTCGTACTCCATTGTGATTCCCATGACGACGGCGGTGTCGCGATGAAGGGCTTTTTTGCGTTTGATTGGATGCTCGAAAGTAGTTCGCCAGTCCGAAACTTCCATTTGCTCTTCAAGCCACCAGGCATGTTCAACGGAGAAAATCTGGCCGATGCCATTGAGGCCGGCTTGCAGGGCATCAATCCGCCGGACGTGGTCGCAATCATCTGTGAGTCGGAGGAAGCCGCTGAGGTGAAGGAGGCGTTCGAGCAACCGCTGCTCGTCCAGGCTTCGAACCGTACGTCGACCAAAGTCTGTCTTTGTATCTGCTCATTTGGCCACGACGGCACCATCAACCGGGTGGATGCGCTCACCAACCCCGTTGCTCACCTCGAACGCTTGTTTCGTGGCCAGAGCGTTGCCATCCGGAACGCGGGTCTCAAAGAACTGTTTTCGGCCAAGCACGTCTCCGTCGTTGCGCCGCCCGGGTTCACCTTCGTCAAACCATCTCAAAAGCGCTCGACGCACTTCTTGCGCGCCGAAGAAGCGTTGACCGAAGTTGAAGGAGTCCAGTTCCTCGCATTTGCCCTTCTCGAAAAGCTCTGCAATCGCGCCCTGAAAGTTGGGGCGAATCTCGATGTGATTTTCGTCGACACGATGGGAATTGCTGCGGTGGCCTATGCGCTGCGTGACATGTACTGCACGTTGTTCAAAGTTCCAAAGCCTCGCGTAGTCACGTTCCATTCTCATGAAGGGATAGACAAAATCGATGCGCCACTTTATGGCACGTCGTTCACGCTCATCTCGGCATCATCGTCGATGAATCTGGAGCGAGATTGGAAACAGAAGGTGAAATGCGACGCCACCGAGGTGGTCACACTTCTAACGCTCCTCGACGCGAAGGACGCCCAGGATGCTCTATTTGCACTTCCGGCTCCTGCAGGCCTCAGTGACAAGCCGCACCATAAACACCTGAAGGACCTGCCAATCGTCGGCGAGCGCTTCGCTCCGGAAGACTTGTTGCCGAAATCGGTCCTGCTCCGAAAGTTGCAACATCGACTGCCGGAGGTCTCTGATTTCTGTAAGGCCTTTGGTCTGAACGGCGCGCTCGCTGTTCAAGCGCGTGGCCCGATTCCAACCGCGAAGGTCCGCCCCATTTATCTCGATGGACGGAAGCTGTTGGGTGACCTCGGCTTCAAGCATTTCGTCGACAAGCTGGTGAGTCAGCAGACCCCCGCGTCGGTGAGCGCCATCGTTTATCAAGATGATGAAGCTTCGCGTGAGATTGCGAAACACTGCGCCGAGCGGCTGCAAGAGGTCATGAATCGAGCGACTCCACTTATGCTGATAAGCGATACGGGAATCGAGTCTGGCGATGCCAAGCTGGATAGCGCCGCCGGGATTCTGGTGATTGCAGCCGTGGTCGGGCGTGGTACGCGCCTCCTTTCGATAGGCCGAGACTTACGCGACGTCCATTCGGGAGCGCGCACCTACTTCATTGGGGCCCAGATTGCGGAAACCGCAGCTCAGCTCTCCGCACTTCCGTTGAATCTCAAACACTCGGCTTCAGGAGCCGAAATCAGAATCGAACGATTCGCGGGCATTGCTGTTGGGCAAGGTATTGACGAATCGTTCGAAGAAGAGTTGCAGGCCTTCCGAAATATTCAACGACAGTTGGGTGACCCTTTCGCTTCGCGCCTCGAGCTCCTCGCTGGCTCCGCGAACGGCTTGGGGAACGCGGTCTTCATGCCGCGAGACGACAGCCTCGTTGAGGATATGCGACTCCGTCCAGATTTTGCGTACTGGGACGGATTCTACGAGGAAAGGAACGACACAAACGCTGCTGTTCTGGCGACGGCCGGCGCGCTTCTTCAGAATGCTAGAGAGGGGAAAAAATTTGCGAGTGAAAGCGACCGGCTCGCCACAGACGCATTTCAGCAGGTCGTCCTCAATCCAGAGAACTTTACGCGGTACAACGATGGCGCAATCCAGGCGGCACTTTTGCGCTGCGCGCGACCCAGCGAGCTGGACTACTCGCGGGAAGCGAGTGCCAGCCAGTTCTTGTTGGACCTGCTGGTAAACATCTTCGAGCAGCACGACCGGCGACAAGGAGAGGCAGCGTGCGAGTTTGCGTTCGCGCTGTACACACGCAAATTGCGCCTTCAACAACAGCACCTTGATGAGCTGAAGGCTCGCATCCGGCCGAAGCTGGAAGGCACCACCCACAAGCTTCGCCTGCTCCGCATGCTGTTTGGATTCGACGCGATGCCGGCAAGCGAGACCCTTCCCGACGACTTTTGAACGGGGTGTTGTCGGTCGCATCGTGATGTGCCGATGAAAGCGCCGAAGTGGCTGAAGCCCGCGACGACGTCAAAAGAAAATATCGCGTGCTGACTTTGTACGACCAATACCACGTTGCTGAGCAGTATGCGGAAGGCGTCCATGGCGCTTTGATGGCTGGCTATGCGGACTCCGTCGACGGACGAAATATCAATGCAGCAACGCGACGATTCGATGTCGCTATCTATGACGAACACTCGCTCGTGCGAGAGTTGGGTAAGCGTTATCGGAAGCTCAAGGATGTCCTCGCCGACTGTTGACCTTTCAGTCAGTTCGGCGGAGCCAGAGCAAACTTTCCCACTTGTCGCCGTTGTTGTTCGGCAACGGCGGGCTACCGAGTCGAAGGCGACGGCGTCCCTCAGCGCTTCATTGCTCCGTGAGCGAGCGTCCGACTGCACCTGGTAAGCACCTGTCAACGCGATGCCGGCACCCAGCTCTCAACGAGGTGTGAGGCCGACCGTGATGCGCCATTTTCTCTTGTTTGGTGGATGCGGTTCCGTTGTCGGACGACAATATTTCTAGCGCTCTCGTCGCAGGATACAATGAAAGATAAAATTGAACCAACGAAACCCATCTAGGTTGTTTATGGCAAGGAAAGTGAGTAAAAGCGATGACAAATCGGAAAATAATCCGAAATCAGAAAAGCGTAAATCGATTTCAGAACCGATAAAACGAGAGGTACTTACCGAAGCCGGGTATATCTGTGCGAACCCGGGGTGTCGCACACTAATGTTCGAACTTCACCACATCACGTATGTAGCAGAAGGCGGCAAAGATACGGCTGACAATCTAATAGCACTGTGCCCCAACTGCCACACTAGGGTTCATACAAAGGAAATTCACGCGGACTCTGTTCGCGCTTGGAAGGTCATGGTCGTAGCAGTAAACCGGGCATGGACGAAAGAAACGGCAACCGCGCTACTTTTTCTCGATAGCCCCGTTGGCAGCGACTTGGTCCTCACTGGCGACGGCGTTGTTCGGTTCGCCGACCTCATCGTTTCGGGACTTGCTGAGGTAATGCCCCGCGATGACTTCGTGGGCGAAGGGGTTGCTCCAATTTTTTTGGAAACAAATTTCAAGATGCAATTCCCTGCCTCTGAATTGGCAAAAAGGGCTTATTCAGTGCGCCTGACCGAAAAAGGAACTCTGTTAGCCGAAGCCTGGAAGTCGGGAAGTGTCGAGCGAATTACTTCGGCACTCGACCTCCTCGAGAAAAAGGATTCTGCAGAATAGGTATTCCCTTGGACGCCGTCTCACGCTGCGAGCTTATATTCATCGCGCTCAATCTTCTTCGAAGGAGGCGGCGATGAGCAAAGGAACAGGCGGCAGCCAAGGCGGCGCACGCGGCACTCGAGCGGAGCATCGAAGGGCTCGTCCAGTGGGCCCAAATAGGGAGGGAGTGGCGGCCGCTCAGCGAATGGCTTTCCCGGTGGCAATTGGCCGAGTACCAATGGGAATCCGTCAGGCGGCGGGCGTGGCAACGCTACACCTCGAGGGCATCAATGACGGGTCGTTTGTCGAGGCATAGCCAACCCTCAACGATGGTAGGGTGCTTTCATAACGGGGCCGCGGCCTCTAGCTGAAGCCTGCTCATGCTGAAACCTCTTCGATGTCCGTCTTCTCGCGGCTCGCCTCAGGTTTGCCTAAAAATTTTTGCAGCCAAATCTCCTACGGCCGCGGGCAGGTTTTCGAGCGCGCGCTTCCAATGCGAAATCATCACCCCTACTGCGTGGTATACCTATCGCTGGCCGTTCCGCGGTGCAGCCGCGCGACTGGTCGGACATCAGCGGCAGCGGTCGTGGGACAACCGGTACTGTGGGATAGTCTTGTCTGGCTTAGGGCACCACCGTCGTTCGACGTGCGCGTGGAGCTACATGACGCTCGAGCAGTTTGCACGGCGCATGAAAAACGGCACTTTTTCACTTCAGATTCTACCTGGAGTCAGAATCAGAATAGGGGCCAGGTCAGTTCTCATCTGGGAGTGGCAGCAGCGATAAGATGCAAAGCGAGAGGCCATCTTGGCATATGGAAAAATATCCATTCACAATGCCACTGCAAATCCATGAGCCTGGATTCAACTTTTATTTAAATAAATCAGTCAATCAATCAATGATTACTTTACGAGGGCTACATCAATGAGCGGAGCGGCGGGGGCTAGAGGCTACCTTCTACAAGCACTGACGTGCGTTTTAGAGAGTTTAGATTGGAATAACGAATGGAAAAATGTAACCATCGAATCAAGCTTAAGCGAGAAGATAGATATTATTTGGGAATTTCAGAATGGCGACAAAAGAGCGATTCAGGTCAAGTCATCCCAAAATCCTTTTTCGAAGGGCGACGTCGACAGGTGGGTCGCCGAACTACAAGCACTCGTCGTCAATGACCCGACAATACAGGCGGAACTGCAACTTATCGGCAATATCGCGACCGGAGTCCATGTCGGGAAAAATGGTGACGTTCTTGTGGCTCAGCCCTTGCCATTGAGCTTTCCAATTCTTATCGGCTCGGCTGCTCATCAGCTCGACAAGTACCTTGCTAACAGAACGTTCGCGCCGTGTCCTGCGTTCGCTCGCGAACTCATAATCGAGGGATTAACAACGCGTTTATCGGAAATGTCTACTAGGAGGGCGACATACCAATTGGCAGATTTTAGGACACAACTTCAGACCTGGCTGTTGCACTTTTATGTCAGGGCCACGGACAATGCATACTCCATGCAGTGCGAAGGTCTGTTTGGACCGGTAATCTTCCCTGCAAAGGATTATGACGAGATTGGACTTCGCCAGCTCGGATTGGTCTGCAATTTCTACAATGGGGGGCAGCGTACAGCAATCATTGAGTGGGTCGCGCTTCAGATAGAAATGAAAAAAAAGAAGGCTACACTTGAACCGGTTCATCTAATAGTGGACCTTGACGAATTCATGGAAGATGATGAAATTCTAAGAAGAGGCGATAGATTCAATCCATTTCGACCAATCAATATTGCTTCTTACCAGAGCGCTACCGCTACGATAGTCTTCAGATTGACCAACGAGTATGATGCATTCGCGGTCAAGCCCGGTGATGAGTTCCAAATCAAGGTTGTCGCCAAACTCGCGGACGCCGTGACGCCGAGATTGTTCAGAAAGCTTAAAGTGGTTTACCCCGAGCGCTTGAGGGACCAAGCCAAGGCCGTATCCATGGCCGTACAAACTTTCGAGCTTCCCGCTGACTTAGGGGCGGCTTGCGCTTGAGGATGAGTGGCGTCAGCCGCATCCTACCGAGCAGCCAATAAACCAGATTCCTGACGACGCTGTTGCTCGACTTGCTAGCCGCCGTAGCCCCGGAGGAAATAGCAAGGAACCGCATACTTGTCGACAATGCCGCCGAGCTCTACCACTTCTAATTTAATAGACCTCGCTAAGGAGCACTGCCTAGCCCTATCGCAGCAAATGCGTCGTCCTCCCCGATGTGCTTCGGTTAGCTGCTCGTCGACGCGCCCCTACGGCTGCAATGGCCGTAGTCGGACGATGATGGAGCCCATCCTGCCGACAGACATCTCGAGCCGAATCTTGATGACATTGAGCTTCATGTATCGGTCACAGATTGAGTATCGAGAAAGCGAGTTTCGACGTGTTTTTGGTCAAAATCCGCCGAGGGCCGATGTCATGCGTCATCTGCGCAGCGAGCATGTAGATGGTTGCAACGAGATGCATGTCTCTGTCTGTGCGGATGGTGGCCCGTTGTCATCATCGCCAAGTTGGCGCAGCCGAGTGGGGTTGCGACGGCTTACCAAAGCCTCCGGGAGGTCGACATCTCCCGCAACGATACCATCTGGCTTCTTCCGGCAGGAGGACGCCGAGCACATCTCGGCCGTATTGTTCTGCAACACGGGCACCATCGCCAAGTTCAGCTTCCAGATGAAGACACGGTTGTGGTGGACGACGCGTGGCTGACCGGAGTGCTCGATAAATTTCCCAAGGAATATGCTGAGGCTGACTTTCTTGTTCGATGTGCAAGCGCGTTGGGACTTGACGCTGCCGCAGAAAATCTCTTTGTGAAAGAAAACGAGGAACGATTCGCCTTGGCACCATCACCGGATGGGATGCGGGTGCTGACATCAGGAGGTTTGTTGCTCTCCCAATATCATCAGGGGCAGTTGAGTGAGGAAAGTGTTAAGGAGCCGCACACGACCCGCGGGTAGCGAGAGGCCAAGAGGGTGAAGGGCTACGGGGGACAGGAACTGAACCTCCTTATCGGCCGAAGTCCTTCGTTGCATCGTCATAGATGGCTCGGTATTGCTTCTGCGACCGCGCGCTGAGCCGTTCAGCTCCGGAGCCGTTCTAACTTCGAGCAGAACCAATCGTTCGGTCGCTCCGGGTCTTTGCTGAGCACGGCCCTCACGAAAGTTGGCCCTTATGACGTCGTCTTCATGAGTTCGGCGAGGTGCGGCACGAATAGCGCCTTCGTTGACGGAAAAAGCTTGAAACGTATGTAGAGAGATAACACCGGTCTGCCTAAGTGTCGTTGCTTCGAAAGCGTGTCACGTTGCGCGCGCCCCCCCCCCGCTTCACGACGTCAACAAGGCCCTCTTCCGCCCGGCGTAGCGCAAGCCTCAATACCGAGGGGTGAAGCATCCTGTGCTGCAGCCAGCGACTGAACAATCACGAAAAGTGTTTCGGACGATTGCGCTGCAGGTGAAACCGTCGTAGCGACGAAGCCTGAATGGACTACGCTCAATAAATTAACGCGCCGACGCTGCCTGCACGGGGAACTTGTCCGGCGGACCAAAGCGCGTCCGCGGTTTTCGGCACTTTACAGGACCTTCGCCAGAAGCTGAGGCCTCGCAGCTATCTGCTACCGTGCGAGGACCAGAAGTGTAAAATCAGACGATTTCAAGCGCCCTCCGGTCGTGCGTCGACAAACCGCAATTCCTGAAGGGTTAGCCACACAATTTCGGCGGCAGGAATCCAGAAACAAATGAATCATCAAGCGTTATCTTCTTTTATCTGGTCCGTCGCTGACCTTCTGCGTGGCGACTATAAACAATCCGAGTACGGCCGGGTCATTCTTCCGTTCACGGTGCTGCGTCGACTGGACTGTGTGCTGGAGTCCACGAAACCGGCAGTGCTGGCCGAATTTGAAGCCAAGACAAAAGCTGGCTTGAATCCGGACCCATTCCTCCTGCGCAAGGCAGGCCAGTCGTTCTACAACACCTCACCGCTCGACCTCGTCAAGCTGTTGGGTGACCAAGACCATATCCGGCAGAATCTTTACGCATACATACAGGGCTTCTCACCTGCCGCGCGGGACATTTTCGAACGCTTCGATTTTTATACGCAGGTCGAGCGTCTCGCCAAATCGAACCTTCTATACCTAGTCACAGAAAAATTCGCGAACATCGACCTGCATCCGACCGTGGTGGATAACGCACAGATGGGGCTCGTGTTCGAAGAGCTGATTCGCAAGTTCGCGGAAATTTCTAACGAGACCGCCGGGGAGCACTTCACCCCGCGCGAGGTCATCCGGCTGATGGTGAACCTTTTGTTTATCGAGGACGACGATGTGCTCACGCCAGGCAACGCCGTGGTGCGCACGATTTATGACCCGACAGCTGGGACGGGCGGCATGCTTTCTGTAGCCGGGGAATACCTGCTGGAGCATAACCCGGATGCACGCCTGACCATGTTCGGGCAGGAGCTGAACGACGAGTCTTACGCCATCTGCAAGGCAGACATGCTCATCAAGGACCAGGATGTGGGCAACATCGTGGTCGGAAATACGCTTTCCGACGATGGTCACGGTGGTCGCAAGTTTGATTACATGCTCTCCAATCCGCCGTTCGGCGTGGAGTGGAAGAAGGTCGAGAAGGCTGTTCGCCAAGAGCATGAGCAGAAGGGATTCGATGGGCGCTTTGGCCCCGGCTTGCCACGGGTGTCCGACGGCTCCATGCTCTTCCTGCTACACCTGCTTTCCAAAATGAGACCAGCGCAAGAAGGCGGCAGTCGCTTTGGCATTGTTCTCAATGGGTCGCCTCTCTTCACCGGCGGCGCCGGCAGTGGCGAGAGCGAAATCCGTCGCTACGTGCTGGAGAACGACCTGGTGGAAGCCATCGTCGGCTTGCCGACTGACATGTTTTACAACACGGGCATCTCCACCTACGTGTGGATTCTGTCCAACAGGAAGCCGCAGGCGCGCAAGGGCCGGGTCCAGCTCATCGATGCTTCGAGCTTTTGGCAGAAAATGCGCAAGAGTCTAGGCAGCAAGCGCAAAGAGTTGAGCGATGACCATATCGCGATGGTGACGCGACTTTTTGGCGAGTTCCTAGAGGCAGAACTAGCCACGGTGCTGGACGCTGAGGGCAAGGAAGTCGGCCGGTATGTGGTCACCGCCGCCGCCAGTGCTCCCGAGGCGTCCGCAGGAGGCAGAGTCAGACTGGCGCCTATCGCCCGCATCTTCAGGAACGAGGACTTCGGCTACACCACGATTACCGTCGAGCGGCCGCTGCTCGACGAACAGGGCCAGATTACGCTCGGACAGAAAGGCAAGCAGAAGGGCAAGCCGCAGCCAGATTCCGCGCTGCGCGATACTGAAAATGTGCCGCTTTCAGATGACATTGGTGCTTTCTTCAAGCGCGAGGTATTGCCGCATGCGCCGGATGCGTGGATTGACGACGAGAAGAGCAAGGTCGGATATGAGATTCCTTTTAACCGGCACTTCTACTTGTTTGAGCCACCGCGCAGTCTTCACGAGATTGACGAGGAACTGAAGACAGTGACGGCCAGCATCATGAAAATGCTTGAGGAGTTGGCGGAATGAGCTTGCCGACTTATCCACGGTACAAGAACGGCGACGCAGCATGGCTCGGGCTGGTGCCAGCGCACTGGACCGTGAAGCGTATGCGTTTCGCGGTCGAGCTCAACCCGTCCAAGTCCGAAATTTCCACCGTCGCACGCGATACTGAGGTTTCTTTTTTACCGATGGAGGCCATTGGCGACGACGGGTCCTTGAGCCTTGAACGAACGCGCCCCGTTGGGGCAGTGGAATCTGGCTATACGTATTTCCGCGACGGCGACGTAGCGGTTGCGAAAATCACCCCGTGTTTCGAGAATGGGAAGGGTGCACTCATGCGTGGGCTTCAAGAGGGTATCGGATTTGGCACGACCGAACTTATTGTTGCTCGGCCTAGGGCCGCCCAAACATCCGGCGCATTTGTGAATTGGATATTTCGGTCACCTGGCTTTAGAAAGCAAGGTGAAGCGAGCATGTACGGCGCAGGGGGGCAAAAGCGTGTGCCAGATGATTTCGTCAGAAATATTTCTTGGGCTTTCCCGCCGTCTTCAGAGCAGGTAGCCATCACCGCATTTCTCGACCGCGAAACTGGCAAGATTGATGCGCTGATTGCCGAACAGGAAAAGCTCCTCACACTGCTGGTAGAAAAGCGCCGGGCGACCATCTCCCACGCTGTCACCCGTGGCCTCAATCCCGACGCGCCGATGAAGGATTCTGGCGCGGCGTCGTTGGGTGAGGTTCCGGCGCATTGGCAGGTAAAACGGCTCAAGACAATTTCACCTAGTATCACTGTTGGCATAGTAGTGAATCCAAGTGATTACATCTCGGACGGGGGCCTGCCATTCATCTATGGCGGCGACATTTCAGAGGGCAATATTTCACTTGAATCCTGTCGAAGAATAAGCCCGGAAGGCAGCAACAGACAGGCGAAAACGAAGCTCGAAGCAGGCGACTTGCTTACTGTGCGCGTAGGGGCGCCGGGGGTAACTGCGGTGGTACCGGAAAGCTGCGCCGGGGGAAACTGTGCGTCGGTGATGCTGATTCGTAGAGGCAGATTCGAGTCGGAATGGCTATGCTACGCGATGAATAGTCGTATGGTCAGGTATCAAGTCGAAGTTGTGCAGTACGGGGCAGCACAAGAGCAATTCAATATTGGTCACGCCATCAATTTTTGGGTTGCGACGCCTCCTGCGTGCGAGCAAGCGGAAATTGCGGATTTCCTCAATCGGGAGACCACCAAGCTCGACACACTCAATGACGCTGCACGTCACTCCATTGATTTGCTCAAGGAGCGCCGCAGCGCCCTCATCTCCGCCGCTGTCACTGGCAAAATCGACGTACGCGGTGCTGTGCCATCGCCCGTCAGCAAGGGGGAGGAACTCGCCGCATGAAAACCATCGACGGCAAAGCTCGCACAGTCAGCGAGGTGCTCAAGGGCAAGCGCTATGGCATCGACTACTACCAGCGCGAGTACCGGTGGCAACGCAAGCAGGCCAAGGAACTCATTGATGACCTGACCGGCCAGTTCCTGCAATCACACCGCGGGGGCAACGCGCGTGGCGCGGTCGCGCAGTACGGCAACTATTTCTTGGGCTCAATTATCCTTAGCGAACGCGATGGGCAGCTCTTCATTGTGGACGGTCAGCAACGTCTGACCACGCTAACTCTGCTGCTGTTGCTGCTACACCGCCGTCAAGGCCAGCGCTCAGACCGCGCGCATCTGGAAGACCTGATTTACTCCGAGCGGTTCGGCGAGCGCGCGTTCAACATCGCGGTTGAAGACCGCCGAGCCATCATGACGGCGCTGTTCAACGGCGAGGTGCCCGACACCAGCGACGCGTCGGAGTCGGTGCAGACCATCGTCGCACGCTACGCGGACTTGGAGGAGCTGCTCGACGAGCTCGGCGAAGACCTCGACGACGACGCGCTACCGTATTTCTGCGACTGGCTGAGCGAGAAGGTCTACCTCATTGAAATTCGTGCCGCGTCCGACGAGGATGCGTACACCATATTCGAGACGATGAATGACAGGGGGCTGTCGCTCTCGCCGCTGGACATGCTCAAGGGCTATCTGCTGGCCAACATCGGCGACGTGGGCCAACGCAACGAGGCGGCACGGCTGTGGCGTGAACGTGTAGAGGCACTTCGTAAGCTCGGAAAGGATGAGGACACCGACGCAGTGAAGGCCTGGCTGCGTGCCTGCTACGCCAATAGCGTGCGCGAGCGCAGGAGCGGCGCGGAGAACAAGGACTTCGAGCGCATAGGCACTGAGTTCCATCGTTGGGTGGGCGAGCATGCCGAAGCACTCGGGCTGCGCAACAGTGCAGACTATGTCCGCTTCCTGTGCGAGGACTTCGTTTTCTACACGCGCCAGTACGAGCGCATCCGCAAGGCATCGCTCAAGCCAGAGGAAGGCCTGGAGCCTGTGTACCACGTCGCTTGCTTCAACTTCACCTTGCAGTATCCGCTCTTGTTGGCGCCGTTGCGGGTGAACGATTCGCCCGAGATGCTGACACGCAAGATTCGCGCAGTGGCCATTTTTTTGGACATCCTGCTCGCGCGCCGCGCCGTGAACTACCTGAGCATGACTTACGGGGCTATGTCGTATGCGGTGTTCCTCATCCTGCGCGACATTCGGGGCAAAGACGTGGGTGAGCTCGTGAACCTCCTTCTCGTTCGGCTCGAAGAGCAGGGTTGCGACTTCGACGGTACCAGCGACCGCAAGCGCAATGGTTTCGCCGGGTTCGGGTTGAACCAATGGTCAAAGCGCTATATCAAGGTACTGCTGGCGCGCATGACAGCCTTTTTGGAGACGGCCTCGGGTGTCCGCAGCCAGACAAGCGATTACTTGGTGGACGGTCGTGGCCGCTTCGAAATCGAACACATCTGGGCCGACCATCCCGAACGGCACGCTGACGAGTTTGCCTCACCGGTGGAGTTCGCCGATTGGAGGAACCGCTTCGGTGGCCTGTTGCTGCTGCCCAAGACCTTCAACGCCAGCTACGGCGACCTCCCCTACGCCGAGAAGCGGCAGCACTACGTGAGTCAGAACCTGCTGGCCCGCTCGTTGCATGAGCAGTGCTACGAGAGACACCCGGGCTTCCTGAGCTATATCCGGGAGCAGGGCCTGCCCTTCGAGGCGCTGCCCCAATTCCGCAAGGACGAGATGGAGGCGCGTCATCTGCTTTACCGCCAGTTCGCCGACCGGGTTTGGGACCCGCAGCAACTAGCGCGTGAAGCAAAGGGGGCTTGATGGCGTTGCACCAGGAAGTTCACTTCGAAACTGAAATCTGTCAGTCCCTGGCGGCCAATGGTTGGCTCTACGCCGAGGGCGACGCAGCGCAGTATGACCGCGCCAGCGCACTCTTTCTGCCTGACTTGACCGCGTGGATTGAATCGACGCAGCCGGATACCTGGCAGCGCCTCACGAAGACCCACGGACCGGCGCTCAATGAGCGGCTCGCCGAACGGGTGCGCAAAAGCCTGAACGAACGGGGCACGCTTGACGTGCTGCGTCGTGGCGTAGAAATGCTCGGCTTGAAGGAGCCGCTGTCGCTGGCCCAGTTCAAGCCGGCGCTCGCCATCAATCCCGTCATCCAGCAGCATTACGCTGCCAACCGGCTGCGCGTGGTGCGTCAGGTGAGGCACTCGCCCCACCATCCGCTGGACGCGCTGGACCTCGTACTGTTCGTCAACGGCATCCCGGTCGCGACCGCGGAGCTGAAGTCGGACTTTACGCAGAGCGTGCAGGACGCGGTGGACCAGTATCGCTTCGACCGTCATCCGCATCCCAAGGGCGGTATGGCGGAGCCGCTGCTCAGTTTTCCCGGTGGGGCGCTCGTGCACTTCGCCGTCAGCCAGCGCGAAGTGATGATGAGCACCCGCCTCGCAGGGACGGCGACCTGGTTTCTGCCGTTCAACCGGGGCAATGAAGGGGCGGCGGGTAACGCGCCAAACCCGGACGGCTTCGCGACCGCGTACTTGTGGGAGCAGGTCTGGGCGCGCGACAGCTGGCTCGACATCCTGCACCGCTACCTGATTGGCAAGCGCGATGATAAGAAGCAGCTCAAAAGCGTCATCTTTCCGCGCTATCACCAGCTCGATGCGACCCGCCGCGTAGTCGCCGACGTGCTGCGTGAAGGCGTGGGCCAGCGTTACCTGATTCAGCATTCAGCCGGCTCAGGCAAGACCAACTCGATTGCCTGGACCGCGCATTTTCTGGCCGACCTGCATGACGCAGAACATCGAAAGATGTTTGACAGCATCTTGGTGGTCTCGGACCGTACGGTGCTGGATACGCAACTGCAGGAAGCCATCTTCGACTTCGAGCGCACCACGGGCGTGGTCGCGAGCATCACCGGTGAGCACGGCAGCAAAAGCGCGCAGCTCGGTCAGGCACTGAAGGATGGGAAGAAAATCATCGTCTGCACCATTCAGACCTTCCCATTCGCGCTACAGGCAGTGCAGGAACTCGCGGCGACCGAGGGAAAGAGTTTTGCGGTGATTGCCGACGAAGCCCATAGCTCACAGACCGGTGAGGCGGCCGCCAAGCTCAAGCAACTGCTGTCGGCCGAGGAGTGGGCCGAGTTGCAGGATGGCGGCGAAATCGACACGGAAGCGCTACTCGCGGCACAGATGGAAGCGCGCACCGGGGCGAAGGGGTTGACGTACGTGGCCTTCACCGCCACGCCCAAGCAGAAGACGCTGGAACTGTTCGGCCGCACCGGGCCTGATGGACTGCCGCAGCCCTTCCACGTCTATTCCATGCGCCAGGCCATCGAGGAAGGCTTCATTCTCGATGTGCTGAAGAACTACACCACCTACAAGCTCGCGTTCAGGCTCGCGCACGACGGCGAGGAGTTCGACGAGAAGGAGGTAGAGCGTAGCGCGGCGATGAAGGGCATCATGCAATGGGTCCGCCTGCACCCGTACAACATTACGCAGAAGGTGCAGGTCGTCGTCGAGCACTATCGGGAGAACGTGCAACCGCTGCTCGACGGTAAGGCTAAGGCGATGGTGGTCGTCGGGAGCCGCAAGGAGGCCGTGCGCTGGCAGAAGGCCATTCGCGCCTACATTGAAAAGCAGAACTATCCGCTGGGTGTGCTGGTGGCTTTCTCCGGAGAAATCGATGACCCCGAGAGCTACCCGGCGCCAGTGACCGAAACCAGCAAGGACCTGAACCCGGGCCTCAAGGGGCGTGACATTCGTGACGCGTTCGCGGAACCCGACTATCACCTGCTGCTGGTGGCCAACAAGTTCCAGACAGGTTTCGACCAGCCCCTGTTGTGCGGTATGTACGTCGACAAGATGCTGGGCGGCATCCAGGCGGTGCAGACGCTGTCGCGCCTGAATCGTGCCCATGCCGGCAAGGACACGACCTACATTCTCGACTTCGTCAACGACGCCAGCGAGATTCTGAAGGCATTCAAGACCTATTACGAAACCGCCGAGCTGGAGGCCACCACTGACCCGCATCATGTCTACGACCTGCGTGCTAAGCTTGACGCAAGCGGGCATTACGATGATTTCGAGGTGGACCGGGTGGCATCGGTCGAACTGGACCCGAAGGGGACCCAGGCGCAGTTGAGCACCGCCATCGCGCCCGTGGCCGACCGCCTGCTCAAACGCTACAAGGCGGCGCATCAGGAGCTGGCCGCCGCCGAAGCTCAGCACGATGACAAGGCTGCGCAGGCCGCGAGAGACACGCTCGACGCACTGGTGCTGTTCAGGAATGACATGGGCGCCTTCGTGCGCCTCTACGCGTTCCTGTCGCAGATTTTCAACTACGGCAATACCGGTATCGAGAAGCGCTTTATCTTCTACAAGCGACTCATCCCGCTGC
This sequence comes from Paraburkholderia sp. BCC1876, assembly GCF_902833695.1. NCBI lineage: Bacteria > Pseudomonadati > Pseudomonadota > Betaproteobacteria > Burkholderiales > Burkholderiaceae > Paraburkholderia > Paraburkholderia sp. BCC1876. The sequence goes on from NZ_CADFGI010000004.1 coordinate 339,656, forward strand.
TGGAATTCGGCCTCGAGCGCGATACGGTCGACCTGTCGAAGGTGGTGCTAACCCATCACACGCTGAAGAATACAGGCCGGCAGACACTGAATCTAAATCATGGCGATGCCGATAAGCTCGCGCCGATGGACGCGGTAGGCAGTGGTTCGGTGCAGGAAAAGCAGCAGGCGCTTCTGAACGAAATTATCCAGAAGGTCAACGGCCTGTTTGAAGGCGAACTGTCCGACGACGACCAGCTGGTATACGTCAACGGCGCCATCAAGGGCAAGCTGCTCGAGAATCCGAGGATGTTGCAGCAGGCGGCGAGCAACAGCAAAGCGCAGTTTGCCAACTCGCCGGACCTGAAGGTCGCGGTGATGGATGCCATCATGGATGCGCTCGATGCCCATAGCGCGATGAGTACGCAGGCGCTCGGTTCCGAACGGGTGCGTGAGGGGCTAATGGACATCCTTCTTGGACCAGGGCAGTTATACGAGACGTTGCGGGCACGCTCCGAGGCGGGGCAAAAGGATTCTCGTCTTTAGCGTTGTCTCTATTGTGGCGGGAGTGGCGGGATGACCCGACAGGGCCAGACGTCCTCCTGCCCTTGGCAGCATTGCGCGAGATGGAACCGTTCGTGTGCGCGCAAGGGCAGAATCAGATTTTTGAATGACTTGCGCTCTCGCGCATAGCTCGCATTGATGGACCGCGGCTGAATCAGACCAGCGCTGGTGGCCCGTCGGGAACCCTAGCGCAATCAATCGGTTGCGCCCCTTCCCGATGACTCATCGCGCCAAACGCGTAAGGCGCTCCCCGAACGCGCGTTGCGCTGATACCGGCATTTCAGTGACCATCTAGCGCTTCGAGCGCTTCCACATTTCTTTGTCGCGTTGAGCAGTCCGGATGCGCGGGTCGGGGTACTGCATGGTTTCGTCGTACGCACGCGTTACGTCGAATGGCATGCAGTAGTCGAACATAACGTTCCGAGCGATGCGGAGCGAAGCAAAGATACTGATATCTCTGACATGCTACGGCCCGAAAGCCACTGTTCCATGTGCCGCTCTGGCGAAAGCGTTGCTTCGCTAGACGCAAACAGCGTTGCAGTGGGCGCCCCACCAAGGATACACCGTGGTAGGCAAAGCCAATGGGCGAGGAACAACAATCGCTTCTCGACTAATGCAACTTAGCCTTGCGAGGCGGTCAACGTCTGGTCTGTCGGATGAGGAAGGGGTCCGGATTCAAACCGGCTTTGGACTAGGTTTCGAACTCAGCAAGTACCGCCCCTTTGGTCGACTCCAAGACGGAATTGAGACGGCGAATTACGGTGAAGGGCAGAATGGTGCGACCATACACCGATTGTTTGTAATCGCCGCGCAGAAGTTCAGATGCGGACCAGATGAAAGACTACAGGTATCGGTGATTCACAACGCGAATACCTCTTTTATCATCTCGGATGAGACCTGTTTTCGTGATTCAATCAGCGGTTGAAAAGAGGCGTAATTCAATAAATTAGAATTATCATCGACAGAATTGAAAAAATAGATTCCCTCGCTCTCTCCGCCTTCAACTATTTCGACGCACCGAACAAAATGGAAAAGCCGCACAAACACGTCGCCATTTAGGTCTTTCAATCTGTAGTACAGGTCATTGCTAATCAATGGTTTTGAAGACATTGCCGTTACTCGCTGGAATGGTGTGCTTGCCACACCCGTAAGAGAAAGCATGTCATTCTCATAGACCTGACCATTCCACTTTTGATTTATCGGTTTCACCAACTCCGCCTCGGAAAAAATTCCGTCCAAGTTCTCAGCCAAGTTTTCAAGAATTTTTTCATATTTATCTATATAGTCGCTCGATTGACTAGACGTCAATAATCCGTGGTGCGCAACCTCGTTGCGTATTTTTGTCGCCTTTTCTAATTCATCGATAACTGGATGGCCGGCCACCTGAGTAATGATGGATTTCAACATCGGTCTTGACATTTCTGTTGACCGTTCCATCGCCTTAACTAGCGTCTTAGGATAGGCTCCCATGGTTATCTTTTTTGGCACGGACCTGCCGTGTTTCAAAGTCTCCCTGCATGCAGCGAGCCCTAACTCTTCCAAGATAACGCCCAAGGCTATACTTAGCAATAAAGCTCCAAGGCATTCATAAAACGCCCTATACCCCTCTATAATTTCGCGCTTATTTGTCTCGCAAATTATTTTATGAAGGAGCGCAGCCAGAGGGTGCGGTAGCGTTTCGACTAGATAGCTCGTGGTCGTTCTGTATTCTTTGATTGACCGGCGAAGCATGTTGGTTCCGAGATTTTGCTGCCATTGCAGCAGCTCCAACCGGTCGATATTGCGCAGGAGCTGCTCTTTGCTGGCATAGAACTCCACGACCGCATTTTGTGAGTTAGCCGGCGGGCATTCGACCCATTGAGCGAGCGTGTCGCTATTCCAACCAGCCCCGCGACGGGATTTGTGAATGTCGCTCGCCGTTCGCTTATACTCCAATTGATGCCTCAAGAATTGAGGCGATATTAGGTTTCGCTCAATTCGATAGAAGCGATGTGCCTTGCTATTTCGACTGCCTTTCGAGAAATCTGCATCACCAGTGCTTCTATTTATCGAAAAATCCCATATCTCATTTTCGGAGCATTGCGTTACAAGAGTTGAGAGCGGAACAGCGTTTTCTCGTGCTTCCGATTCATTCAACGCAAAAGACCAAAAATCAAATCGACAACCGACTTGCTCACTTTCTTGAACTTGTACAGCAACGCCTTTCTGCGACAGCGCGGCAAAACGTGCATCAGCATCTACAGAAAGTGGTACCGAATGAGATATTGTTGCGCCGTGGCTTATCATTCGATAGTTCTTGTAAAGCATGTCCTGTTGACGACCGAAAAAAACATGTGCGCCCTCAACTTTTCCCTTATAAGAATCGCAGACGAATTCAATGTTTTTTTCAGAAAGGTATCGCACCTTACTCCCCGAGTGGCGTTGAAGAATCTCCCACTCCTTTGTCGCATCAATAAATATGATTTCTCTGCGTGGCAATTTCTTTTTTGTTGAAAGAAAAATCAGATAGGATGCGATACCTGTATTCATGAACAGACCTTCAGGCAACGCTACAATGCCTTCAAGTAAATCCTGTTCGAGAATCCATTTTCTTATTCTATTTTCGCCTGCTCCGATATCGCCAGTGAAAAGGACCGCACCGCTGACTACCATCCCGACGCGACTTCCTCCTTCGGCGGCACGTTTCATTTTGCTAATCATGTGCATGACGAAAAGGAAACTGGCATCCGAAACGCGCGGCAAAGCAGGCCCGAAGCGGCCATCGGAGCCCCCTTGTTCATGCTCCTGGCGGATAGCCTTCTCTATCTGCCGCCATTCCACACCGAATGGGGGATTTGAAAGGATGTAGTCAAATTTACGGTCGCTATGGCCGTCATTGGAGAGTGTATTTCCTAGGACGATGTTATCGACGTACTGTCCCTTTACGAGCATGTCGGCCTTACAGATGGCGTAAGACTCTTGATTCAACTCCTGCCCGAACATAGTAAGGGATACTGATGAGTTGTGTTGCGACAGGTACTCTCCCGCTGTTGAAAGCATGCCGCCTGTACCGGCCGTCGGGTCGTAGATGGTCCGCGCTGCGGCGTTACCGCGAGTCAGCATGCCTTCCTCGTCGAGGAACAGGAGTCGCACCATAAGTCCGACGACATCACGGGGCGTGAAATGCTCCCCTGCCGTCTCGTTTGAGACCTCTGCAAACTTCCGAATGAGCTCCTCGAACACCCGTCCCATCTGAGCGTCTTCGAGGACGCGGGAATCTAGGTCCATTTTCGCGAACTTATCGACAACTAGGTAGAGAAGATTGGCTCTAGCCAACCGCTCCACTTGGGTGGAGAAATCGAAGCTCTCGAAGATGTGCCGCACCGCAGGTGAAAACGCTTGGACGTACGCGTAGAGGTTCTGCCGGATAGAGTCCTCGTCGTCAAGCAGTGTGACGAGGTCGAGATGCGAGGTGTTGTAAAACGACAGCCCGGCTTCCTGTATGAGGAAGGGTTCCGGGTTCACGCCCGCCTTCGTCTTCGCTTCGAATTCGGCGAGAACAGCACTCTTGGTCGGCTTGAGCAAGCAGTCAAGACGTCTCAGCAGGGTGAACGGAAGAATGACCCGACCATATTCGGATTGCTTGTAGTCTCCTCGCAATAAGTCGGCGACGGACCAAATAATAGAAGACAGGGCCTGATGATTCATTCTTTGGAGCGGAGATTCGCTGCGGCTTACGAGTTATATGTACGCCGTCCCAAGGGGCAATTCCGGAGATGCTGTCCACGACGGCGCGGGTTGCCGGCGATTCTACATCCCGTTTGGCCTGCCAACGCAGGGAAATGCTCCCGTTACCAAGCCCCGTGTCGCGCACCGGAGGCGCTCGGCGATATGGCATATGGCATATGGCATATGCCATATGGCTCGGGTACGACGATTCCGAAATCCGTCTCCGGCGGCGAAGTTTGTTGTACTTCTTATCTAGGTGAGCGACCACGCCGAGACTCGTGTCACCAAATATTGGAGAACGGGTCTCGGGTCCGTAGCGTTGCCTAGGGGGAGCCATCGGCACTCCACTCTCCAGATGCGGTGCATACGCGATTGGTTCAGAGAAATGCCGTTCTCCGTCCGCGCTTTTTCGATTTCGATGACTTGGAGAGGCAGACCGTGCTTGCCGTCCATGACGAGCCCGCGCCGCGCAAGTGCGAGGAGGTGTCCCAGTAGTACGCGACGATGATGAACATGAAATCGTTCACGTATGGTTGCTTTTTTCAATGAAGCTGGGGGCGTACTTGCTGCCCGTCGAAAGGTGACAGCTCGCAAGTCGCAGTAGCCATTCAGCTTGAAAATCTCCCAACTATTGCCTACGTTGGTAAACCCAAGCCGGTGCAACGCCGGCACGCAGTACCAGGAATGAGCTTGCATTCGTCCTGTTGACCGTCCGCTCGGTCAGGCCCCCTATTTATGAGAGGGTATGACGCGGGAGCAGACGATGAAACTGGTCTGGCTGCGGGCGAATCCGGCGACGCGGATAGTAAGCCGTCTATTCAGTGTTCTGTCCCTGTTTGAGCTGGTGGAGCGCGATGGTCTCCACGCCCATGACACGCAGGCAGGCAATCAGGAAGGCTGCCGAGAACCGCCTGCGATTAATTTTGCGGTTGAGCTGGTCCGGCGACTCGTAGATGCCCAACCTCTCGAGCATCCGCGAAAGCTGTTTGTACCGGATGCCGCGGCGCATCATTTCTTCCTCTATCAGTCCCTTCGCTTCTTCTTCCCACTGCCCGTAGGGCTCAGCCGACAACCGACCGCGCTTGTGCGGCAGTCCTCCCATCGTTCCCCCTCGGCCTTGTTCGAGCATCTGCTTTTCTGGTGCCTGCATTTTCTCACGGGAATTTTCGGTCGTATACGACCGACCTCAATTCGGCATTTCTACACGTCCTTAGCAAACCATTTTTTTGCGAGGACAGAATGCTGACAATACCTTTACAAGCCAGTTCGCCGGCCCGACGGGCCGCAATGGCACCCTGGACGACCACGCACACGCGTAGCCGGCTGCAGGTTCCGGTTGGAGGTGCGAAATGAGAAGCGCACCGTCCTACGGCGCCCGCAGTCGCCGGAGCGCTGCGAACGCCGGCGTCCGGCTTACGGCGCGTACGTATGGCAAGGCCCGCATCGGCACGTATGCCGAGAAGGCCGACGGCCACATCACCGTCGACTCTGACGCGGAACGCCTGGTTGCGCACGTGCTGAGCGTCGACCCACGCGTGCGTTCCTTCAGGCAGCAACCGTTCACCGTCGACCTGGTCAGTGAACGGCTGCTGTTCACGCGTGAGGAACTGTCCGAAGCGCGCAAGGCGCGTGGTGGTCGCACGGGGGAGGTGGAGTACACGCCGGACTTTGCCACCGTTCAGGCCGACGGCCTCCAGCGCGCTTACGAGGTCAAGCTCGAAGGCTTCGAGGGCGATGGCCGGTACTGGGCCAAGGTCGAGCGGGCCAGGGAAATCATGGAGGCCTACTGCTATCCGCTTTCCACGGTGGTCGTGCCCGCAGATGAACGGCACCCTGTCGTCGTCAACGCGCAACTGTTGAAGCCGGCGATAGCGCGTGCCCGGGAATATCTCACGCTGGACATCATTGACCGGCTCGATGGCTATTGCGAATCGGGCCCGGTGCTTCAGCGCGCGCTGTGCGCTGACCTCCAGATTCCGACGGGCCTGATTCCTCCGCTGCTCGCCGCGGGCGTACTGCAGGCCGACCTCGCACATCACCACATTTCCGGTGCGCTGGAACTGTCGGCCGCGTATGGCGACCTGAGCCACCTCTATCTGATTGAGGAGCTGCGGCCATGATGTCCGACCTGCGCACCGGAGACAGGCTGGCTCTCTCCGGTAAACCGAACTGCTACTTCGAGGTAATGGACGGCCGTCTGCATGCTGGCTCCATCCGTCTCCTCGACGCCGAGAAATTCGAGGACCGGTATCACAAATACGACGACATCCGCGCCCGGATTTCGGAGGGCACTCTCGTCCTGCATCGAAAAGGACTGCCGCGGGTCAGCATTGCGGCCCAGTATGACAATCCGGAATTGCACGACCACATCCGCCTCCTGACCTATGTTCTACGGCGCATTGATGAAATCCGTGAGCAACGTGGCCTTTCGTTTAATGCAGCCATTCCTCTGGCCCGCGATGCCTATGCAAGGGAGCGGGTGGGTCAACTGCTCGTCAGTCCGTTTCCGTCGCGCGCAACCCTGTACAGGGCTCACAGAAATCAGCAGCTCGGCCTGCCAGTTCTCAGGGGTGACAAAAATAAAGGCAATTCGACGGCCAGGTACTCAAAGGACCTTGTCGAATTCGTCAAAGAAGTTATCGAGGACCAGTTCCTCGTCACGGAATCCAGGTGGACGGTCCTCGACCTGACGAGATACGTCAACCGTGAGGCTCGTCGCCGCGGCTTGCATGTTGCCAGGCACGCTATCAGCCGCAAGTTCGTGTGCGCCAGGATTAATGACCTGACCGTCGATGCTGAATACGACCGGATGGACCCGCTCGATAGGGTCGCGGGCAAATCGTTCGCGAAAAAGCGTATCCGAGCGGCGTTCCCGTTCGCCCGCATTGAGCAGGATGCAGTCCATCTGCCATTTGTCGTGCGCACGACCGATGGGACCGCCCGGACCATCTATCTGGTTCTCGCGATTGATGTCTGCACCGGGTATCCGGTGGGATGGCGACTCGTCATTGGTTCGCCGCGAGAGATGGATTCGCTGTTGTGCCTCGAGATGTATCTGACGCCCGCCAAGGCAGCCCGCTTCGCGGAGCTTGGCATCGCTTGCGCGCTGAACGTTTATGGCACGCCAGGACAGGTCATTTTTGACAATGGCCCGGAGACAAAAGGTGGACGGATTGTCCGCCTCGAGCGGTTAGGAATGGATGTCAAGCATTGCAAAGCAAAGGAAGCGCAAGGCAAACCATTCATTGAGCGGCTGAACAGGTCGCTCAAGGAGGCATTGCAGCTCCTCCCCGGCTGCACGCGCTTTGAAGGAAAGGATGGCAAGCGCGACCCTGAGGCGCTGGGCGACGAACTGCTGAGTGTCGAAGCACTCGAGAAGTGGATTGTCGGCTGGCTCTATAAATACTGGGTCAACACCCCGCTCGACCGTCTGCGCTGGGACGAACTCCTGGTCGATTCGGTCAGGGGAAAAACACCGCACGAGCGCCTGACCTACCAGCTTGTCGAGCTGGGACTACCCATCAGCCTGCCGCCACCGCGCCAGGAATGGATGGCAGCACTCTTCGAGAACAAGACGTGCACGTTGAGCGCCAAGACGGGCGTGACGGTCGAGCGTGGATTCAGATACACGGGCGAAGCTATGGCGTATCTGCTGGATAAGTACGGCGACCATGCGCGACTTCACGTGGTCTACAACCCCGACGATTTCCGTCAGGCGTACGTGTACGAGGGAGATGACCTTCCGCTTGTCACCCTGACACATCACCACGTTCGCCGGGACACACCGGCGTGGACCTTTGCTGAAGCCAAAGAGCGGTTCGATACGGGTATGGCCAACTGGACGGTCCCAGAGGAGAAGCTCCAATTCGAGACAGACATGGACGCGGCGGTCACTGGGAACCTGAAAGCAAGTAAGCACAAGACTCGCGGCAAGCGCGAGGAAAACAAGGAAACCGTGCGGCGCGCCAAGGAAAACTCAGCCGTCCAGCGGGCCATCGACCGGCCACTTTCGGAGGCAGCGCCGTTTGGGCCTGCACCTTCGACGAATCCGTCGTTGCCGGCGGAAAAATTTCAGCACGCCGTCATCTCATACGACGACGCACCATCAATGGAAGTCTTAGACAGAAAAACTGGAGAAAAACTGCTGTGACGCCAGCCCAACAACTGCGCAAAAAAATTGAGGGGTGCGAACTTACACATCCCATATTCATGGAGCATCTCACTGCGCTCAAACGGCGCATCGATGATGCTCTCGCTGGGTTCGCGCCCAAAATCGTTCGCGTTCCTGGTCCGAGTCGTGCTGGCAAATCCTCGCTCATCGCCAGGCTGTCTCGTGACTACCCCGCCAACCGCGTTGACGGACGGCGACATATACCCGTACTGGTTGTCAAGGTGCCGCCCTCCGCAACGGCCAAGCTGCTTCCGAAAAGTGTGCTGGCCGCGTTGGGCATCCAGGTTCCCCGCAGCATGACGGCGGGCGCAATGTTCGACCTGATGGTGGAGCAGCTTCGCCTGGCCGGCACACGCGTCGTGATTTTCGACGAGATATCACACCTCGTTGATGAAGGGTCACGGGTGCCTCCGCGCGCAGCAAGCGACTGGCTCAAGACCCTTTCGGACACGCTCGGCATGACGCTGATTCTCTTCGGCATTCCTCGACTCGAACGGCTTTTTTCGGCGAATGAACAACTGCGCAGCCGCGCTTGTCCTAGCCGTAACTTTTGGCCGTACGATGCAACCGACGCTGACCAGATGACCGCCTACGGCTCGTGCGTCGTCAATTACGCGCGCCTGTTCTCCGCAGCGGGCTACCCCATCAACGTACCCGCCCAGGTGCTCACGCACCAGAGCTATCTGCTCACCGGTGGCCTGATAGGCGTGCTCGCTGACTTCATGCGCGAGCTGGCCAGTTCGATGGCGACCGAAGCACCGCGCGCCATTACATACGCAGACTGCCAGAAGGCGATTGAATCCGTCAGCCATGCGGGGTCTCCGCACAGACTGGCTTTCCTGGATTCTGGCATCGACGGCGCGGACGTGGAGCCAGCGGCATTGAAACAGGCATACGTTCATGTCCTGACCAGTAACGCGGCGTCCGTACCAGTTCGTAAAAAATCAGGAGATAAACAATGAGCCTCGTTCTCACCTATGCACCGCGCGACGACGAGTCCGGGATGGGCTACTACCGACGCCTTGCCGCAGACAATGCGCTTTTCAGCTGGCGTGACCTCGCAAGCGCGGCGGGTGTCGAGCGCAGCCGCCGTGCGCTGCTGACGCGTACGGACGACGTAGCCCGTAACCTCGGCATGGAACCGGCATGGACCGAATTCACCCGTCAGCAGGAAAGTATCTGCCGGGATTGGGGGAGTCTGCACCGGGCGCAAGACGCCGTGTGTCCTGCGTGCCTGGCGGAATCGCCTTACCTGCGGCATCACTGGGAACACGCCTATGTCACGGTATGTCCGCAACATCGAATCCTGCTGGTCGACCAGTGCGACGCCTGCGGGAAGCACCTGTCGCCGGAGCGGCTCTACATCGGATTGTGCTCCTGCGGTCACGACCTGAGCCGCCTGCCACGTGTGCCGGCGACACGGGCACAGCAGTGGCTGTCGACGCTGATTGGGAGCAATGGGCAGCAGTCTGGCAGCATCGCGCCGCATCTGCGCGGCGTGGACATCAATGTGCTGGTGAAGGTCATCCGCACGCTCTGCCAATATGCGGACCCGACGCGTACTGGGTTGCCGCGCAGCGCGGCATTGCCGAAATTCATCAATGAAGCAGTCGAATTTCTCTCGCCGCTCGAACCGTTGCTTGCCGACTGGCCAGCGGGTTTCCGGAATCACGTTGAGCAGCGCATTGCCGCTGGTCGTAAGGATGCCCGCACGCTGAACACGTTGCTCGGCGACTGGTACATCGGTCTGCGCAAGCTCTGCCAGGGCACCTCGCTCGAACCTTTGCTCCCAATCATCATCGACATCGCTGCCCGGAAATCGGATTGTGTGCTGGGCCTGGATTCGGCCAAGGAGATGGCCGAGGATGCGACCGGATACATGCGCGCGCCGGATGCTGCAAAGGCTATCGGCGTCAGCGTCTCACGTCTGCTTAAATCAATAGAAGCCGGCGAGTGCGAACATCGTGCCCGACGCACTGGAACGCGCGGCCAGTTGTTCGAAATTCCACGCGTCGAGGTTGAGCGCATCCAGAGACAACGTGCCGGATGGATTTCGGACGCCGTTGCCTGCGAACTGGCGGGTGTTACACCCATCGTGCTCGAACGAATGAGAACGGCTGGCGTAATCCGGTCGGATACCCGCGGGCGCGAAGACCTGATGAAGGGCGGTCGGGTCGAGCGCCAATCCATCCTCGATTTGCATGAGCGTGTGGGGCGGTCGGTTCAACACGCTTCGGTGGCGGATGATTCGACGCTCACATGGGCGGAGCTGACCAGCCGGCGTATGGGTGACCGACGAGCTATCGAGAAACTGATGCAGGCCATCGCAAATGGCAAGGTGAAAGCCGTCGCGCGTGGGCGGACGCTGGGCGAGATGTCCTTCCTGCGGGCGGACGTGTCGCAATATTTCGGCACGCCGCTGCTCGAGGCTGGCATGTCAATTCAGCAGCTCGCCAAAGCGACCGGATGGAAATGGGAGTCTATCCAGAACTGGGTGGACAAAGGGTTGCTTGCGTCCGAACTGATTCAACGACGTGGCCAGCGTTGTCGCGTCGTGCTGCCGCAGCAGTTACTGGAGTTCCGGCAAGCCTATGTTCCGCTGGCCGACCTTGCGCGTGCCATGGATACGAGGTCGTCGGCGCTGTCCCGCTTGCTGCCCGATGTCGAACTGGTCGGTGCGAAACAGCTTCCTGACGGCGCCATTCGGGGCGCGCTGATTCGTATCGCCGACCTCGGCCGGCTGGCTGTTATCGGTGCGAGAGCGGGGCACGACCTTTTTGTGCCGGCATCGTTGACGCCATGAGAGGACGAGCGACACGTCGAACCACCTGCGTGTTCCGACCGGCGATGTCTGCGCCGTTCGGGACGTGGTGGGGCTCGCCCGCAGTGCCGCCAGGTCCATACGACAGAATCGGGGGTATGACTTTCCACCACCGCCCGGAGCCTGAGATGTTCACCTGGAAACGCGGCCCTACCTCCAAATTGCCGCAGCCTCCGTTATCTCAATGGCGCAAATTCGAGACGGACGATGGGAGCCAGCATTGTGTCGGCGCGCATATGTTTGACTCGTTGGGGTGCGTCAGCTCCCCGATAGTGACGTTCGACCAGGCCACCCGGCGTGGTACGACTCAGACTGGATGTATCTACGAGCCGGTCGGCAGGAAAGGCTCGTCATTGAACGTTGACTACGTCTGGATAGGGTGGTGCGAACTGTTCGAGGTCACAACGTACACCGACGTCAACGAACGTCTGCTTGATGGAGCTGATGATGACGACCCCACGTGAGCGCACGAAAGCCGTTACCGATACCCGAGAGCTGTTGCAGATGCTCGCATCTGCCCACGAGATAACCATCGGCGGCCTTCTCCAGACGGTGGCGCTAGGGTTGCTCAGGCACTACCCGCTCGACATCGACCTCGATGTGTCGGCCGCAGCGCTACCTGGAATTTGGGCCGCACCGGAACACCGGCGGGTTAGCTCAACAGTAGCCCCTGAACGTCCAGGAGGCATTCCCGGCCGGGGTGATGCTAACGATATTCGCACTCAGGGAGAAGATGATGACCAGACGACATGCGGTTCCTGACAATTTCCCGAGAGAACCAGCGCCAGGAGTGCTGCCGGGTGCGCAACCAAAGCTTATCGTGCGCGAAACGGACGGGCGGTATCACGCCGGTCTTACCGACGAAGAGCTGTGGACACGCTATGACGGGTGCGAGGACCTTGCCGGTCAGCTCGTGGAGTACGGGGTGCGAAAGATGTCGGCGTCTGGCCTGTCGCTGGACGATGCATTGAGGCGGGTCGACAAAGGCCTGCGAGCGAAGGTCGGCGCCGGCCAGTGGGATTTTTCTCCTGCCGAGATAACGTGGGTGATGAAGCGCACGCATGAGTTACTGTCGGCTGCTACCAGCGGTGCAGGTGTTCATCATGACCGTTGAAGAAGCAGCGAAATATCTCTTCGTCAGCCGCTCCCATATCCGCGCTCTTCTCGCGTCGGAGAAGCTGCTCGAAGTTTTGCCGAGAAACCCGTTCGGCGAGGTCGAAATCGAAATGGCTTCGGTACAGGCATACAGGGCGAGGATAGACGTCGCGCAGCGAGCCTGGATGGATGCGCAGACCGAGGAGAACGACCCGGTGGGGTCCAGGACGCACCGGCGACCTCCGCCCGAATGATTCCTGGCTCAGGATATCGCCACTGCCGCTATCTGGCTTTGGCGACATCTGGCGACTCACCACATGGTCAAAGCGAACACGAGCGCCACGTCATGGTTCAGCTATCCGACCGCCATCGAACCACCACAAGGAGGAAAGACATGAAGCGGCCCAACCCTTTTGCTGAATGGTTACTCCACTTCGCTTCATCGCAGAAGAACATCGACCGCGTCGCATTCTGGTTCGGTGGGACCGTCTCCATTCTGGCTGCTGCGCTCACCGTCGCAGTCATTGTCAAGCTGATGCTCAGATGAGCTATGCCGGGAACGACAGGGGAATCGATGGGTTCCCGAAATCTCTTTGCGACTGGGCCGCTTGACCACCGACGCCCGGCCGCCTCCTGCGCGACCATCGCCCGTCACTACAGAGGAGGGCATATGTTTTCGGAAAATAATCTGGACCTTGAGATTGCGCTTCGGAAGATTCACGAACTGTCTATGGGGGACGGCGATTTAGGATACGAATACTGGTGTGCAGTTGGACAGCTTCTACAGCGAGCAGCCGGCATGCAAGCCGAAATAGATTCGCTTGCAAAGGAGCTGAAACGATGTCGCGCGATGCTTGTTCGTGCCACTGGTTGAAGGTCATGTGCCACGCCGGACTTAGCGTGCGGATGCATGGACGCATATCCCCGTTATTGCCATCTAGCTCTGGATTGACGCGGAAAATTTCCAATGCGTCGTCATATTCGGTATCGCGCGCGCACTGTCCTCTGTAGCCAACGACAGCCAGTGCGAGCAATCATTCTGACGTCACTAATCGGCCGGTCATGCCACCCACGCGGAACGGACGACGTAGATATTCGTGCCGTCCCTGGAGAAATGATAGCTCGCGACCCGGCTGCATGCAGGTGTGTTCGGGTCCTTGAGCTTTTCTAGCGCGCGCACGAGGCTAGCCCTGAAATTACTCTTGTTGGGCCCGTATCCGCAGAGCTGGTGCAGCAGTTCTACCGGCAGCGGCTTCGGATGAGCGTGCCCCGCATAAAAGTTTGCGAGCCATCCTCGCAGTCCGTCATATCTCGCGGCGCCAATTTCGACAGCTGTCCACGCGCCCGGCCCGAACAGTTCCGCCACGGAAGTCGTGACCCGGAGCAAAAGCGCGTCGCTGCCTTTGAAACTCTCGACTGACTTCCCGTCGTCGTCGAACTTCACCGACATCAGATTTGGCACCTCGATGTTTATGCGCTCGTGGCGAAGGCGCACCTGGGCAAAGCTCAGGCGGAGCAGACTCGCCCGTATGGCCCTGTGCGCCTTGACGCTGTATCCATTTCCCATGCGACACGCGAACTCGTAGAACGTAGTTTGCTGATGCCGCGGACTCTCCTCAGGGCAAAGGGGCGCCTCGCGGTAGTATTCGAGGCAGGTCGAGTAGACCAGCCGGTCGAACTGACAAAGGCGGTGCCCGCTGAACATCATGGTCGTGTCTTTGAACGTGCCAATTTTCTCTTCAGCCACTAGACCGGTCGAGCCGCCCGCGAACAGGTTGGCGTTGTCGGCCTGTACGCCTCGCGTCGCCGCAAACAGGGCTGAACGGAGAAACGCGTTCGGCAGTGCCGACGACGTTGCGGACCAGCCCGGCAGATACACGTCCGGGCCCACGCGGGTGGCCTGTCGCCGCCGCGAATGGTGAATCTCGTTCGCCGTGGCATTCGCGGGAAGTTCGGCGACCGCCCGTTGCTCGAGCGCTTTCTTTTCCCGACGTTCAAGTCCGTCGGCGATGTCCTGAAGCTTCTTCGCCGCATCGAGTACAGTCATCTGCCGGTCGGTATCAGCAGTCAGTGCCGCGTCGGCCGTGAGATTTGCGAGCGTGCGCAGTTCAGCGACTTTGCCGCCGGGTTGCCTTGTCACCTGCGACCAGGTCATTTTGCAGCTCCGGGAACTGGAGGATGCCTTTCGTCATTGCCTCCGACAAGAGGAGCGCCAGAGATGCGGGGTTTGTCTAGTCTGGAAGGCATTCTCTGCAAATCGGGCAGGCGGCTCGGGCGACAAGTCGGGGAATGCGGGCAGCGCGAATCTGGTCTGGTCATGGCGAACGCATGCAGGTTGGTGATACCTGTGTATATGCGTGCAGGACGACCACCGCATCAAGAAAATGTGCCTTGCACCACTACCCTCCCAAATATCCCGGAAAATCAGGGCAGTTATTCGCCTCGGCCGCAGATTGCGCGACTTGTACTCCGCATCGGCGTGACTTGTACCGTGCATCGCCGGCACTTGTACCCCGCATCACCGCAACTTGTACTCCGCATGGCATTCCGCGTAGCCGACGCGAAGAATAGCCACTGAAGTCAGGAAATTATCGCCGGCCGCAGCATGGCCTAATATCTGTAGACCCTGTAATCGAGATAGCCGGACGAGTGCAGCCCTGGGCTGGCGAACTTCTTCGTCAGCTGACTTTCGGCGCTCTGGGGCGGCGCGGATACCTCCAGCCGAGTCGGCCTGCGTTGTTTAGTCGCGCGACATCGCCCGATGTTCGAGGAAAACTGCGATGCGACGCGCCTCCTGGTGAAGGCGAGCGACAGTCACCCGCCCTAGTCAGCAAGGCGTACCTCACGCGAGTCTCGTCTCACGCCTCCGTTCGATGACAACCGGACAGTCATCGCAAACGCCATCCGCTGCCAGAACGGAATTCAATCCTCGGTCGACGTCTTGCTGACCAGGGTGGGCGGTTCTACACCGCGCGTCTTGAGTTCCGCTACCGCCCGATGGCCGTGTCGCCTCGCGTTTCTGAACAACCCTCCAACCGTCCCGCCCTCACCACGCTTCGGGCGGACGACGCAACTTCCGCCTTCCGGTGAATGCCCGAATGCGCGTTTACAGGCCAGTCTCCGGCGCGCCGGTAAGCCTCAATGTGAATCGACGATTCGCATCAACGACGACTGCGAACGGACGGATACCTGGTCAGCACGCCCGCTCCCGCCGAAACTCCGGGAGCCAGCGCCGCGTCTACGATAGCCCGGGCCAACGAGGTACCGCTCGTAGATGACAGGCACCATCCGTTCTCTCTGTCCAGCGACTCCTTCTCGATGTGCATCAATAAGGGCGAATCAGCTCTGGTCGTTCGCGGCCGCGTTACCGCGCACGCATCCGAAGCTGGCAGATGCATCCATTTTCTCCGGGCGACTTCACGACAGTTTGGCGAGCAGCTTGATGAAGTTGCGCTTCGCGCGATACGCAGCCCGAATCTCCTCCAGTTCACTGGCGAACTCTGCACGTTCATCCAGCCGCGCCCGCAGCATGCCGATAGCCCGCACGATTTCGAACGCCTCGTCATACCTGGCGTTGCGCGTACCGCCCTCGGCAGCAACCGGCAGCAGCCGGTGATACAGGACGATGGCGTCGTGCGGATGAGTCTTGCCACGGACAGACGCCATTTCGGGCCATAGCCGTGTGGCGACCGGGCCGCCGGTAAACGTTGTCCATGCGATGTCGTTCTCCTTGCCGGCAAGAAAAATCCTGACCAGCTCGGTTCGCGTGCCGCGTTGCCAGACGGTGCGCTTCGATTTTGCGGTTGCTTCTTCTTCACTGACCAGCGCCCAGAGATGTTTGAGTGCACGCTCCCGGGTTTCTGCATGTCTGCCGGTGACTTTAGCGACCTCCATCAAAGCCGGAAATGCTTCAGCCGTCGGACGCATCTCGAAACGTCGCCACGCAAACGCATCGGCCTTCTCGAATTCGCTGCGCCGCAGATACGCGTCGATGCAAAAGTCGAGCAGGCGCTGGTCAAAGCTTTGGCCTGACTCCGTGATGCCGCGCTCGGCCCATGCGAGCCCTTCGTCCGGACGACCGTGCTTCACACAAAGCTCCGCAACCAGCAGAAACCGGTACGGGCCCGACAGGTCCTTCGAGCGAATGCGGATGAGCGCATCGACATCTCCGTCGAGTTCGGCCAGCGCCCCCATCGCATGTTCGAGCTGCATCCGCGGCGAGTCGTATGAGCGTCGATATTCCTTGCCCGGGGCGAGTATGGGCATCGCTTCCCATGCCTCGTTGACGAGTTCGCGATAGCGGCGCAACCCGCTCTTGCCCAGTGGCTCCGCGTACGCCGGCAGGACGTTGTAGAAGGTGTCCCACCGGCCTTCTGTCTGGAAGCGGAAGAGCCGCTCCGCAAGCTTCACCGGGTCGGGGCCAGTTACCTTGCAGGCATCGAGATGCACAGCGGCCAATTCGAGAATCGCCGGCATCACGTCGCCATTGGAGTCGTCAATCTGTTCGAGGCTCTTTTCCGCACTGGCAATCGCGAGCTCGGATAGCTCGACCACCTGCGCTGCGTGAGGTCCGGAAAGCCTTTGAAGCAGCATGTCGGCCAGCGACATCAGGCCGTCGCCGTATGCGCCAGACTCGCGCCAGTCCAGCGGGCGTGAAATGCGTGTCGCCTGCTTGACGGCGGCCTTCATGCCGGGAAGGTCGGAGGCCCCTGCCGCACGCGCAGCGAACAGCAGCTTGTCGCGCAGCGCAAGGTCCTGTTCGACGGCGTCCATCAACAACTCCTGAAGCGCGTCCCTGCCTAACGTCGCCACATATTCCCGAATGACTTCCTCGTAGGTCTTCCGCTTCTTGCGCGGCTTCCCCGGCGCCGGCGCATCGGCCTGAAACACCTCTTCACCGGAATTTTCGAGCCAGGAGAGCGCAACGGCAACAGCGTGCTTGCAGAAAACGCCATCGTCGCCTATGGGGCAGTTGCAGTCGTATGCGAGTTCGCCATTGTCGACGGCGAGTTCGACCCGGTACCTGTGCGTGCCGCGTACGGTCGCACGAACCTCTTCGTCGCGCTCATCCAGGCGGGAGACGACGCCATCGTGGAAATAGGCCTTGCCGCGCGCAAACGTCTTCGTGTCGGCCAGCGACTGGACTTCGGCAAGCGTGAGAACCTCGGAAAGCTTTGCAGACTTGGACATCGGGTGACTGGTGAAAGACGGGAAATGCCGCGACGGGCGGCGCACAGGCACGATGATACGGAAATGGGCAAGCGGGCGCCCGATTCGGAACGTGTGCGTAATGACCTGAATAACAACATCCTGCCCGGTTCGGCGCAGCTTTGCTTCAGCTTCCGGGCGGGCATTCTGACGGCCGAACAGTGAACGATGCAGCATCAAAGTTTCTTGTCCAACCATAAATTCTTTTGACCTGACTTCGGGACGTGCCGAACCTAAGCTATACCTGACGTATCTGGACCGAACACACTCAACGAACATGATTGAACTCACCGAAGAACAAATGGCCGCCCGGGAACTCCGGAACGCTGCCTACCATGAGGCGGCTCACAAAATGGTCTACGAACGATTCGGTGGTGCTGGTGACGCGGTCGTGTGGAGAAACGAAAGCGGGAACCCGGAGGAGACGGCGTGGCGCGGGCAGTTTCGTCCTCGCACCTGGTCCCGAGGAGTTGCGAACGATTGCTTTGGCGTCCGGGTTTTCCGTTCCTGACCTACCCGCGAACTGGAAGGCGCTCGTCGGCATCGCTGGCTTGGTGGCCGAGGAAATTCTGAGCGACGACACGGACGATGCCGGTGAAATTGCCGATGCCCTTCACCTCAAAATCTCGGATGGAGAGGCCTCGGCATCTGACCTCGCGACGATGGGCATCACGGACATCGATAGCTGTGAGCTGAGCTATGAGGTCGTCGAAGAGGTTGCGCGGATTTTGCGCGAAGGGTGGCAGGTCGTGCAACGAGAGGCCATTATCTGATTGGCTCGCCACCGGCTAGGTTCTCTTCTCGAGCCTTCGCCTCAAAGGGATGGCGCTCATCTCGCAGCGCGTCTTACGCGATGTGGACGGGCACCATGTCAGGGTTCAGCTAGAGGGCCGCGCTGAATTGCTGCTGGTCGAGAGAAATGGTTGCAATGATAGACTCGACCATGAACTGCATGATACTTCGGTAAGCGCGCCCGCTCCCGCCGGAACTATTCGAGCTAGAGGCCCATGTATGTGAGCCGGTACCCGAGGTACTGCTGTCAGCGACCGGTCATTATTTCGTCCAGCGCTTCCTCAATCGCGATGTACGTCGATAACGGCAGTTAGCTCTGGTGGTTCACCATATCGCGCTCGTCAGGCGTCTTGTGAAGCGCTTAGGCACCACTCCAAATCCTGCCTGCGGCTCGCTAGTTGAGCATCTCCTTGACCAGTCCATTGATGGAGCGGCCGTCGACCACATTCCCAGCATCACCGCGGCGAACTTCTGTGGCACGCTCCCCGAACAGGAATGGCAGATAGGAACTGTAGTCATCCGGCTTTATCGTCAGATTAAACGACCACCGCTTTTCTGCAAATTTAAGCATCGCCACCCCGCGCGCCGCGATGGCCGCGATGTTCCAAGTCCGAAAAACTTGCGCGACCTCCGTCTCGGAATGACTACCTACTTCGTAGTGTTCGACCTTGCACGGACTGTCGTCTTTCGTTCGGAAGGGCAAGTTCGATACCTTTGAATTATTTTTGATGGATAGCAACATAAGATTGCCCAGGGAGTGCACGACAGCGTTTTGTAGCGCCTTTGAGCGTCCATCGATAGGAATAGCTTTGTCCCAGTACCCATTGGCATCGGGTGTTTGGGGGAAAATGTGCTCGACCGTCTTGTCGAAACTGAACTCGTCCCAAGGCCATTTGAGTTTAATTGGCTTGTTGCCGGCTTCGCGGCGGGACTCCTCATACTCGAGCAACAGCAATTTGGTGAAGGCCCACTTGTAGTATCCAGTACCACGTAGGCGCATGCGTTCGGCGATTTCTTGCTCAACAGCGGCCGCTGAAAATTCTCCTTCCCAGTCGAAACGCTCATCGAGTCGACTGCCGTCGCTCCCGCTGTTGTTAATGTAGGCTTTCACATAATCTCGTACAAATGAGACGGCCTCACTGGCCGTCATGTCTGGCCCGCCGGACGTGACCCACAACCCGCCTTCGGTTCCGGACTCGGGGCGTAGCAGCCGGTGCGCGATAGTGTTCATATCCGCCCGCCCCAGGTGCGCAGGTCGCCCCGAAAGGGTTAGTACGATAACGATAAACCGCTCGATTTGTTGAAGAAGCGCTGCCACCGGTCGTAGCAAGGCCTCGTGCTCACTCGGCTGAGCTAGCGCCTGCGGCGTCTCGGCGCCCGCTCGTAGGTATGCAGCGAGTATGAGCGGCTTGAAATAGGCGTAGGTAATACGCTGCAACCGCGCGTGCTGTCTCTGGTGAATACGAGGCATGAGCTTCGGCTCGTGCATGTGCGACCACCAGACAGCAGCTTTTTCCAGATTGCGGATGTAGGTCGAAATTTGGTCGAGCGTCAGGTTGGCATTGTTCGCGGAGAAGGTTTGGTTGAACAGTACATTCTCCACCCAGTCAGCGTCGCGCTCTTCGCCGAAGTAACCAATGGCATGCGCTCGCAGAAACTCGTCGTCATGGTTCTGGGTGGCGGGGCTCCGACCAAGCGACTTGTAGATGCCCTTCCATGTAATGTGAATCTGTTCGCGTAACGTGTCCTCGCTTATGGCCGACGCTACCGACTCCGCGCCATTGCCCGCATCGTTAGCCGGCAAGAGGTTGGTGAGATAGATAAGGCGGTTCTTCAGCAACTCCAGCTTGGAGAGCTTTTTGCCACGATTATTCAATGTCTCGAACGCAACATGAATATCGAATTCCGGATGGGCGTCAAGCACGAACAGGCCGAATCGCTCAAGCATCACCTCCAGATATGCGCGTGCCGTCGCCGCATCAGGCAAGTCGGCGGCGCATTGGCGAAAAAACATCGACGCGTGCTTCAAATTGGCGGCGTAGCTTGAGCAATCCACCCCAAGACGGGGGGCGGCGCGCTCATCGTTCATTGTCCAAAAGTCGAAATGCGTCTGTAGTTCTTCATTGTTGGCAAAGCTGACCTCGAACTCGAGGGGCTGCGGCGGAACGTCTGCGGTTTCCTCTTGCGCGCCTCGATGGGCAAGAGCGCGCGCCAAAGTCATGGCGCTGATGACCCGTTGCTGACCATCCACGAGCTCAACCGAAGGCAACGCGGAGCCGTTCGGCGCCAGCTTGCGCAGAAGGACCACCCCGGTGAAGTGTTGCTTGGCTTGGGAACGCACGGTGACATGCAGGTCGCTCCACAGCGCCTGAAGTTGTACCTCGCCCCATGCATAGCCGCGCTGATAGTCAGGAATATGGAAACGATAAGCCGTGAGCAGGTTGCCCAGCTTCTGAAGTTCAGCAGAGGAGAATGCCACGTTGTTTTACCCCGTTTCTCGTTGTACCGACCGCTTGCTACCCGTGCCGTGCGCCGGGTTACCCCGGTCTTTGCACGCGACCATCAGCGGAGCATATGCTTCCTCGTTTTGCGACACAATAGTCGCAGGAACGACAGGTCTGGATGCAGTTGCGCCTCACCCAACCCTCCGACGGGGCCTCCGGCGCCGCAGGTCATCCCTCTTAATCCCTACTTGCCCCTAGCCTGCTGACGGAGACATCCCGACAAACGAACTAAATTCCGGCTGACGTTGGGCTTCCTCCGGCTCACCTCCCTCGCTTAACGCTGGGCCTAATGGCAACAGCGTTGCGCAATCTCTACAGCAGCACTGAGTTGCGAAGAGCGAAGTGCAGGATTTCTTTCATGACGTCCGGAGTTGCGGGGAACGTGGTATCAGGCCAGTGGCGAATGAATCGCTGTTGAGGCCGACGGCAGCCTGACCCACATGGCGACGGCGGACTGCCCGCCCGGCACAGTCAAGGTTGCGGTGCCATACTTCCAGCTGCATCCAGCCAGGGCTGCAGCTTCGCCTTGGCGGCATCAACTGCGGCCGGTGAAAAATGTTTCGGGTTGCGCAAGACGACTGCTTCGAACGTTTTGTCGAGCAATCCTGCTGCCTGCATCTGCGCGAACCCTGTACTTGGGCTAGGTTTCAACACAATCGCTTCAATTGCGTCAATCTCGCCGCGTCCTTCCAATGATTTCCGTGTACGACCTGCTCGAACGCGCTTCCCATGCTTTAAAAACAGGGCCTCCTCGTACGCATAGAACGCGCCCCAGATATCGCGTAGCAGGGGAGAAGTGACCACGTGCCCATCGACCTGAAGCTCCACAGCATGCCGGAGAGCAGCTCGCGCAAGGTCTGGGCGCTTCGCCTCCACGTTCTTCGCGAACTGGATGCAGTCGGCTCTGTTTCTCAGTCGAGCGATGCGGGTCTCGTCTTCCGGGCTCAATTCTTCAATTTCGTTCACTCTCTTCCTCCTCAAAGTCCTGAAACGGAGTTGGTTCCTGAAATTCAACTCCGACAGCGAGCTGATTCTGTTCTGGCACAACTTCGTCAATCGTTGCGTTTCTCTCTAGTTGTGGTTCCGGACGCACGGGGTCGTCGAGTAACGGGCTCGTGACGCCGGTCGGAAACAGCACTGCGTTTAGCTTTTGCCAGGTTTCCTTGCTAGGAAGCGTCGCATTGCTATTTGTGGCGTTCTCATAGCGGGAAGGCATCACCGCGTGGACGCCCACTAACCGCGCAAGTTCCCTGTAGGTGAGACCAGTTGCAAGCCGAGCTTCTTGCAGTGCGGACCGGAAATCAGGTGCGGTGACTTCGGGTAACCGCGTCAGTACAGTTGCGGCAGGCGACGAGCGACCATGTCGAGACGTCACAGCGAGAATCGGGGATTTCTCCTGCTGGACATCAGACGCGAAAGCTTTTAGCCGGCTTTTGCTGGCCCTTCTCTTCCTCCTGGGAAGCCCGTTGGTTCCGCCAGAGCTATGCGTATAGCGGACACGACTGAAGTCATAGCCAAGCATGAAAAGCGCCGCCTCCAACCTACGAAGTCCGTCGGGCCCTGCGCACCAATCCGCACCAGCTCTATCACGCGCTGCAGAGAGAACCCAGTTCGCCCAGACATTCACCCGTGCCCACGACTTGGAACCGTAACGTCCACCATACAACATGCCGAATTGATGTCCGCCGGCGGACGGTTCGCGCAACGTGCCGCCGCCATCACCGTTGGCCCACAGGAACTGGAGCTTCTCCGGAACGCCTGCGAAGCGCGCCAGGGTGGTCAGGTGTCGCTGCACGAGGAACCCAAGGGCAGCGCCAACCCGTCCATCGTAAATAATGTGATTGGGAAGTGCCAGCGCGTAGTATTTCGTCCAACCGGCGTTCATTCTCGGCAAGCGACTCTGGCGGTTCTCGTCCCCCCCGAAAGCATCAATGTCCGGATTGTCGCCGCTTAGTGATTCCCGGCCGACGCGAAGAACATGCGGGAACGATTCTCCCTGGCGCTTCGCCCAGTTCATATTTGCCGTGTACGCGCGGCGCCGCTCTCCGAAGCCCCACTTCATCACCTGATGACATGCTTCTTCGGCCAGCTCCTGCGCATTAGCGTTATTCTCGCCGTCAATGGCCGCCTTGATTTTGGCGCTGACTACGCTGAGCGCCAGCATGTTATCGCCAAAGTTTTTCCTGTTCCACCAGTACATCCGGAAGAGGTCTTGAAGCGTTTCCGCTTGCACGACATACACTGGACCGCCACGCTCCCGGTAGTCGTGGTAGCCGTCGAATTTGCTTTCAAAGCCATCGTAAAGCTGGTTCTTCGAAAAACCGACCGAAAGCTTGAGGGGTTCGTCGCCACGGATGACGCGAGCAAGAAAAGCGACGAAACCTTGCACATCTTCATCGCTAATGAAGTCAGTACGGTTCACGACGGTTTAACTCCTTGTGGAAGACAAGTCGAGCTAGCGATATGGACGCGGGCATCGCGCACTGGCCAGCTCTTGCTAACGGAATAATCGAGCCTTTTTTAGGGCAAGATGGTCAGGCCTGCCCGTGAAGTGCCACGTCGAGCTGTTCCAATACGTCTCGCGCCCCGCCCGCGATTCCCACCCCGACGGCTATCCGTATCGTGGACTCCCGCGGGTTGATGCGGATGACGCGAGGTCCGTAGCGCTCGCTGAAGCGCCTGACGGTCGGTAAAGCCCGGCCAGCCCCCATTTCGACAACGACGAGTCGCTCGACGGACTCAAGCCAGGTTGCAAGTCGTCTCTCCTGCCTGTCCGCGTGCTTCTCCACCCATTGCCAGTCCCCGAACATAAGAATGTTCGGCCGCGCGAGACCATTACAATGCGGACACGTCGGCATTTCGTTTTCGAGCAGACAGGTCGTCTCGTTGATGATGGGGGTGAAGCCGTCAGCCGGCCAGGTTTCATCGGTACACGCCTCGACGCATTGAAGACGGTGGATGGTTCCGTGGCATTCCACAATGCGTTCTGTATCAAACCCCGCTTTCTGGAACTCACCATCGACGTTACTGGTGAACACGAAAGCGCCGTGCTTCATCGTCGACGCCCACCTGAGCAGAATTTCGAAGCCCGCATGAGGCACGGTTGCCCGATAGAGCGCGAGCCGATGCCCATAAAACCCCCAGCTCAAGCGCGGATTGCCCGCGAAGCCGGCGGGATTGGCCATGTCCTCGAACGAAAATCCATGGTGGCGCAGCGCTGGGTAAGCGCGCCAGAAGCCCTCGTTTCCCCGGAAATCAGGCAGCCCCGAATCCACGCCCATGCCGGCGCCCGCAGTGATGAGCAGCCCGTCCGCATTGCGAATCCAGGCAGCCGCCTGTCTGATTGCATTGTCGTTATCCACCTGCCACCCCGATTGTGTTGTTTGACCCCTGCCGGACAAAAACATCATTTCCGCGATTCACGCTGCCGTGTCGTAGCGCCGCGCCAACGCGGCAGCGTCGCGCGCAAACTCGTCGCGGAGCGCGGATGGCGCCAGGATTTCCACTGCAGCGCCGAGCGACCGAAGCCACCACCGCAATTTGACACTGGGTACCACCGTTCCAGTGACCTTTATGCGACCGTCGGGTAGCGGCTCAAAATCCTGGTCGTGCGACATGCCGCGCTCCTTCATTCGCTTCGCCTCTGCTGGTTCAACCGCGAGTTCCAGTACAACTGGCGCTTCGGGGAGAAAGTCGAAAGCCTGTTCTTTATCAATCGTGTCTTGCAAGCGGAAGTCCCGCGGGTACGTGAACGTATCCCCAGACTCGACCACCGACACGATTCGGTCCAGGCGATACAGAGTCCGAAGCCAATCCGGCCTGCCTTTTTCGGGTCTTGGCGGATGGTCCGGACTCTGGGCGACCATGTACATCAGTCCGGCTGACTCGACGAGCGCGAGCGGCCAGAGCCGCTTCGGCTTGATGTCGTCGGGCCTGCTCTCCCGGTAAGCCTGGGAATAGCCGACAAGCAGCTCGCGCTCAAAGAATGTCCCAGTCACGACCGTCTGAAAGACCTCCGGGTTGACGGGAGGGCGGGTCAGCGCATAGTTAGCCGCCACCGAGTCAATCTTGTTGACCCACGCCCGATATAGCCGACTGTCTTCCCGGTCTTGCGAAAGTCGCGTGTCGGCCGCCTTGAATAGCGGTTCGATGTCGCGGGTCACTGCCGCCGGCAGCTTGTCTCCCACAAAACGCCTGAGTGCATGAAACGCCACGGCCTCGGAAGCACTCATCAAATTCGCCACCTGGCTTGCGCCCAGCAGCCAGGATTTGCGCTGCCACAGGCTGTTCCGGCCAGACACGGTCGACAGGACAAGCAGGTCCCGCTGCAGCATGGAAAGGCGTCGTCGCAACTGCCTCGGGTAGTCGACGCGGTGCCCCCGGTCCTTCAGCAGTTGAAGAACCCTGGACGTGGGCATCCACGGTTCCAGGTCCCTGTCTGTTGGCAGGATGCGAAGAATCGCTTCATCAAGGCTTGAGGTCGTCATGCTGAACTTTGGTCGAGGAGGGGTTGTCCGGCATCTCTGTAGCGATGATTCTATCTGGCGATGCGGACACTTTTTGTCCCAATTGCCCTGCATCATGGTGTTCAGCCACAGGAGAGACCTATGACTTCGAACACAAAAATCACCGTCGCTGTTTCCGCCCGAGCGCTTTTCGACTTCGAGGCAGAGAACCAGGTGTTTTGTGACGACGACCCGTCGGCGTATTGCGCGCTTCAGGCCACGCGCCTGGATATCCCCGCAAGCCCCGGCGTCGCCTTCCCGCTGGTGCGGAAATTCCTCGCCTTCAACGGCGGCGAGAACGAGGACGTCGAGGTCGCCATCCTGTCACGTAACGACCCCGTCACAGGGCTGCGGGTGTTCGCGTCCGCGCGACATCATGGACTGGCAATCAGCCGGGCCATTTTCACCAGCGGCGCGAAGCCTCACTGGTGCCTCGCGCCGCTTGAGGCGAACCTGTTTCTTTCCGCTCATGCGTCGGATGTCCGGGAAGCGATGGCGGCGGGATTCGCCGCCGCGCGGGTCTGCCCGGCTTCTGGATTGTCCGTCACCCAGGACGACGGGGAACTGCGCATTGCGTTCGACGGAGACTCGGTCCTTTTCAGCGACGAAGCCGAGCGCGTTTTCAGGCAGCGGCAATTGCAGGAGTTCAACGTCCACGAGGCACGTCATGCGCGTTCGCGATTGCCACCCGGACCGCTGAAGCCATTCCTCGCCGCCCTTTGTGCCCTTCGCGGCCATCGCCGTTCGCGGGGCCCGGTACGTATGGCACTGGTGACCGCTCGTAGCGCCCCGGCGCACGAGCGGGCGATTCGCACGCTGATGGCGTGGGGTGTCGCCGTCGATGAGGCCATGTTTCTCGGCGGCAAGGACAAGACGCGCTTTCTTGCGGAATCCAGGCCCGACATCTTCTTCGACGACCACGTGCCCTACGGCATCAACAACGAATGCCGGCCAGTTCTACATTGAGCAATTGCCCTGTAATGAAACGAGAACTCGAGAATGCTCTGGTCGAGCGCTATCCGGCCATCTACCGTTCACTGCAGCCGCGCTTCTCCGGCGGAACCCGGTTCGAATGTGACGATGGCTGGTACGGCATCATCGACGAGCTGTCGCGCAAGCTCGAAGCCGAGTCGCGCACTACGAATCTGCGCGCAATTGAAGTTCGAGAGAAGCTCGGCAGTCTGCGCTTCCGTCTTCAGGGCGACACGACGAGCACGGTGGACACCTGGCTCGCCGAGGCCGCTCGCCTGAGTCAGCGCACGTGCGAGCGGTGTGGTCGACTGGCGGTGCTGCGCGGCCATACGGATGGTCGGGTACGCACGCTCTGTCTCATGTGTGCCACGGCGATGGGCTACGCCCTCGAATGAATGACGCCGCCACAACAAAACTTTCCGTCAGCCACCTACGGATGATATGCCATGCCACAACTCCTTGAATATATTGATGCAATTGCCCGGAAGCTGAAGCGGGACGTGCTTTATCTCGAGTTCCTCAGAGCGCAGCGTCCTCACCGTGCGGACTACCGGAGTCTGGAGACCCGCTCGCGCATCATGCAATGGCTCGACAGCGAAGGCATCGAGTGGCGCGAGTGTGGACAGCTCGCGTCCGAAACAGTGATGCGTTCGTATGCCGGCGAAATTTTCATCAATGTGCCGTTCGACGAAACCGACGACCAGTATCGCAAGGTCCAGGCGTTTCTCGAGTATCCGGACTGCACGATGCGATTCGACGACGTCCGCTTCTACGTCGTCACGCTGGAGATTGCCATGAAGAACGCGCACCACGATGAGCCCGGCTTCTGGGAACGCTGGGCGGACAACTTCTAATCAGCAAGACAGCAGACCGGAGGCGTTGTGAGCACAATCTATATTCGTGACGGTTCGTCGAGAATTGTTGGCCGTATCCAGACCGGCAGCCAGGGGAAGCAATTTGCCTACGTGGGCGGCAGGATGGTTGGAATCTACAATCCTCAACTGGATAAAACATTCGACTCCCATCTCAAGATGTACGGAAATGGTAATCAGTTGATGGCGCTGGTCCGTTGCGACGACGATTAACGTCCTTGAGCTTCGACCTTCTTGTGCGCTAAAGTCCGAATCAAAAAACTGACCTGCCATGCGACTACCCACTCGAGAAAGCTGCGCGCGAGAACGCCCGGACGCGCTGTGGTTCTGCCTGGGGTACGTACCCATCACACCGCCGAGGTTCTACAAGTACACGTGGCAGATATGGACACCAGACTGCGAGCTTGAGGGCCATGAGTTCCTGCGTTATGCACCGCGCATGTCGACTGCTGAGTTTATAGCGCACTACGAGGAAATGTCGAATTCCAGGCTGCCAGGATGGATATATCGCCACGACCGCCCGCGGGAGGGTCCCGGGACACCATTCGACAGAAGCCACCCGAAATGGAAAACCGTGGAATTCGCTCCGTCATGGGACGACGACCCGGACCCCATCTGGAATGGACACAAATGAAACAGGTGCGTAGACGCCCGGCACGGCAGCGGATGCACCACCCTTGGCCTCAATACATTCGCACGTTAATTGATGTATTCCCTCTCGGAGGATGAACGGTGTCATCTGCGCAGCATTTCACTGGTCCGCGCCTGTATGTGTTTTCAGGAGCAGGGCTGTCCGCTGAGAGCGGCATTCCGACGTTCCGTACCGGCGGCGGTATCTGGAGGCAGGAGAGCATCGACGAGGTCTGCAACTTCCTGACCTGGCGCCGGAACCGGGAGGCGGTCTTCCGCTTCTACAACCAGAGAATCTCGGAGAAGCGGGATGCGCGCCCGAACGAAGCTCACCAAGTACTCGCTGCATGGCAGAGCACGTGGGGGAAGGAGCGAGTCCGACTCATCACCCAGAACATCGACGACATGCTCGAACGGGCTGGCGCGCAGCACGTCACGCATCTCCACGGTGACATGCATTCGCTGCTATGCACGTCCTGCGACCTCCGCTTCCCGAAAGACGGGGAGGAATATCGCCTGGAGACCGCATGCCCGCGCTGTGGAGAAGTCGAAGCAGTCAAACCGGGCGTGGTGTTCTTCCACGAAGCTGCACCCGAATACCTGAAGCTGCATCGAATGCAACACGAAATGACCGATGACGACCTGTTCATCGCGATTGGGACCGCATTCCAGGTCGTTTCGCCGGAAAGCATGCTGCCGCGCGAGCGAAGGCGCCCGCATGAGAGGAATTTTTTGATTGACCCGGAACCGCGTCGAGCGGAGTTCTTTGGATGCGTGGAGCCGGAGTCTGCAACTGTGGGCCTCCGCAACCTCGAAAGTCGCGTCCATGCCCTGATGTCGATGTGATAACGCGCATTGCGTTCAAGAACTTTCTTACTCGGGACCACCGCGGTGAAGCTGTGCAGGGACGGTTCCCGAGGCGCGAATCACGTGAGAACACGTGCATTGTTTCTGCTTTCTTTTCGGCGGAGGTACTGATGGGCGACGCAGTTTTCTGGCTATTCATCGATGACCTACGAGACGCGCCGAGTGAGGAATGGATGGTCGCGCGTTCTTCGTCTGAAGCGATTGCGCTCGCGAAGGAGCGGCGCTGCCCCGCAAGAGTTTCGTTCGACCACGACCTGGGAGGAGACGATACCGCGATGGTCGTTGCGAGATGGTTGGTTGACACCGACCTTGACTGCTCGGGGCGATTCATCCCTGACCATTTTAATTTCTCGGTTCACAGTGCGAATCCGGTCGGCGCGGCTAATATTCAGGGGCTGCTCGCAGCGTACCTATCATATAGAGCGAAGAGCAGAAACGCTGCTGAAGGCTACCAGTAGGTCTGTGTCGTCGGGTGGTGTGGTCGAGCTCGGCCCTTACGAAGGCTCAACAATCACTTGGCCTATTGCCGTTTCAATAACGCTAACCTGTTCAATCCATGACCAATCTTGACCGCTCATTTGACCCGCACTTCGAGACGCGCCCAGCGCTGCGGTGGTGGCCTTGGGTCGGCAGCCAGTATGCAAGCTCGCCTGTCCGCACCTTGGTCCTCGGGGAAAGCATCTACGAATGGACGAAAACACCGCGGGAACAGGAAATCTTCCGGGCGCGGTACGCGAAGCCCGATGCGCTGCGCGTCACGCACTCGAACCATGCCCTGAAGTTCAAGCGTAACTCGCGGTACGTGCGCAACATCGAGCGGGCAGTGCTGTGCGCAGCCAAACCG
The DNA here is from genome assembly GCF_902833695.1 of Paraburkholderia sp. BCC1876. Lineage (NCBI taxonomy): Bacteria > Pseudomonadati > Pseudomonadota > Betaproteobacteria > Burkholderiales > Burkholderiaceae > Paraburkholderia > Paraburkholderia sp. BCC1876. The sequence goes on from NZ_CADFGI010000004.1 coordinate 369,187, forward strand.
ACGAGTGAGCACAAACTTGCGTTCTGGTCGTCGGTGGCGTATCACAACCTCGTGCTGGACCCGCTGCGGTCGCTGAAGCACCGACCGTCACAGCAGCAGTTTCGAGCCGGATGGGGAGAGGTGCTCGACTTGCTCGAGCCTCTGGCCGTCAAGCAGATACTGGTCTACGGCGTCGGGTCAGTCGAGGCGCTAAAAGAAGTTGCAGCCCAGCGTCAGCTCCCATGCCGAATCGAGAAGGTTCCCCAGAATATCAACAGATGCTACCCTCGCGCCGGTGCGCTCGCGACCCCGGCCGGGGAAATCCAGCTGTTGTTTGTCCTGCACCCGAGCCGCCCTTTCAGCTGGAAGCTTTGGAGCGCCGTTATCCAAGAGCGGTTTTCACTGCCCGTGGCCGTTTGACGTCGTCACCAAGGATTCCTTTTGCAGGACGGCCACGTACGGCAGCGAAACTGAGTTCTCAATGACAGCAATCGTGAAGCGGGGTATCACCGAAGAGTACTGGGGCCGCATGAATGAGGACCGAAAACTCGGCTGGGAACTATTCACTAGGACGCTGGCCATCGTCGCCGCGTGGTTTGTCGTGAAGACGGGAGTGACGGCCATCGATTGTGTTATCGGAGCCTTCGCTGGATTCACGCCACTCTTCGTCATCCGCAGTCAACGGTCATTTCGGAAATACAGCAAAGTCGTCCGGAAGCGTCTCCTCGGGGCAATCGTCTTTCTTGGCGGCACCGGAGCGGCCGTCCTTGGACTGCTCTACTTCGGCCTTGCGTTCCTGAGTGCTTTAGTCCAGACCTACGCGACCGAAGTTGCTCCGCTCCATCACCGCACCGACCCACTCGTGGCTAACATCATGCTGGCGATGCTTCTGGTCACTGGTCCCATTGCCGGGGTGAAAGCCTGGCGCAACCTTAAGATGGGCGAAATCATTTTTGGTTTGCCCAAGCGTTCGCTCAAGCGCCTGTTGCTTCAACGGAAGTACATGGCCGACACCTTCATCACTTTCGCGCACTTCGAATTGACTGTCCAGGTCGTAGGTTTCGCGTATGCGTCAGTATGCGCGGAAATCTTCAAGGTCTACTTGAATTTACTTCTCCCGAAATAACGGCGGACTGGCCGAGCACTCTCACGGAATCCGCTAGGATTACACCGTTTTACGGTCAGTTTTTCGCATAGCCCTCTGCGCGATATTGGCCCTTGGCCTGACGTCAGCAAACGATTCACCTCAGTAGAGGCACATGTCGGTAGCAGAAGGTCCTTTTTTTTGTGGCGGCATTGAAGGTTGCGACAGCAAAGATAGGTTCAACCCAAGCTGCCCGTCCCAGCTGACCTCATTCCTCCAGCGGCGGTCGCACTACCGACGACGACCAACCAGTCTTGGTCCGCAGGACAAACCAGCGCCTCCGACAACGAGGCTGTACCTTTTTAGCACCGTCAATTGCGGTGGACTCTCCGCTGCTTCCCGCTGTGGCATCCCGAATTCTGCGCGACACCGCTTGCGGTGCAATACGCCGTGCTTACCGGTACAGAAAAAGTGTCTTATTATTCGGCAAGACTCCAAAACTGCTGCGCTGACTGCGCACGATAGGAAACGTCATGACGACAGGCAAGGGGGGCTTCCTCATCTCATTCGAGCCGGAGCGCTCGCGCTTATTCGAAGGCCGGGCTCGAGCGGGCGACTACTTTTCCCTAGAGCTTTCGCGTTTGGATAACTCGGCCAAGACTCGAGAATTCTTCTTGGTGTGCTTCGATGGAGAGGGTAAGGAGGTTTCCGCCGCTGCGATGGCTTCCTACAAGGCGGGTCCACAAAACACCGGGGCGCGGAACTACCGATTCTCGGACTTTGTGTTTTTCAAGCCGATTTCAGTAACGCAGCTTGAGAGCAAGGTGTCACCCGGAACGAAGAGGGCGCTTGTCAAGAGCGTTGGTGGCGTCGCAAGGAGGATGCCGCCCGTTGCGTGGGAAGAGGTGCGTAGAACAGTTTCAGAATTGCGACCATCCGTCGCGAGCGAGCTTGAGGCACTGTGGCAAAGGGTTTGCCAGCCCGACCGGATTGAAACTTCGAGCAACCTGCAAACACTTGCGTTGCAGCGAGATGCCATTGGCTTGGCGCTGGATTGCGCGAAACTTGGGGACACTCGTCGTGAGGTGTTTCGAAGAGCTAAACCGGTAGACGAGGCCGCAAAAAAAGACTCATTTATCGCCTACCTCGAAGACGTTGCGCCGACTCAAGAGCGCGAGCTCGTTGACTATGACCGGAATGCCTTCGCCAGTCTCAAGTTGCCAGACTTCTCGGTAACCGGAGACCTCTCGATAGAGGAGGGTTCACGCAAGCTCCATGTGCAAACGCTCGACAAAGGGCCACTCGAAACTGCCCTAGGCGTTGACTTGCTCATCTATTTGGGTGACCTGGCGTCGCTGGTCATGATTCAGTACAAGTGCTGCGAGAACAAGAATTCTGAATGGACTTATCGTGCCGACCGCAAGTTCCTAGACCAAATGGAAAGCATGCAGGAGGCCGAGATTGCCTTTGAGGGTATGCGTAATTTGAGAGCCAATGCGTATCAAGCACCTCAAGTGCAGATGCATCAAAGCAGGCTTTGTTCGGCTCCGTTCTACGTAAAGTTCTGCAAACGTCTGCCACTGCAGCGGCAAGATGGTGAGCTCTGTGATGGTCGCCTTTTGCGCCGGGCCGACGTCGCTACGTTGCTTGAACTAGAACAAACTCAAGGACCACGGTCGGGGAAAATTGTGAAGTACGACTTGATACCTCGCCATATGTCGAACAGCGACTTCTCAGGATTGGTGAGCGGGGGGTGGATTGGTACGAGCCATCTTACGCCTGAAGACCTTTCAGCCGTAGTTGGTCGCCTTCTAGCGACGTCATCACGAGTCGTTCTGGCAGAGGCTCAGAGAAGCTGACCATGTCACCCGCCCCGAAATCGATACGACCCGTGCTAAGGATTTTGGAAACATAAGGGGCAAATCGTTTCGCTCGGTCAGCATCGTCGTTGCGGGACGCAGAGGTCAAAGCGATTGCGCTCATCTCGCGGCGCGTCACACGCGATGTAAACGGCCATCACGTCGAGAAGATACCCATCAGCCGCGAAAATCGCTAAAATTTCCTTAGTTAACGCGCAGTTTTTCGAAAACCGCGGGCGAGCACGACCACCATCCGCTGAGGGGACAGGTTCAATCAGCCACTCGCTCGGTACCAGGTTTGAGACGGCCGCGGGTTCTCTTTGAATAAAAACTGCCAAGTCGACGCGGGACCTCAATGAGTTGGCGGCAATCAGGCTGTCAATGAGCCCATGGTCTGCGACGCCACCAGCTTAGGAAGAGGCTCGCATTTGCACTGGCATAAATCGTTCTCGAGCGCGACCTGCTTACCCATCACACTCATCGAGTGAGGCGAGCCGTCGCTGACGATGATGCCTTCGGTGTTACACGTGTGGCACATTACAGGCGCCCCAAGATAAGCCAACGGCCGGCCGTCGAACGGCGAGCCGACGATACCGTCGAGCACCACACCATTGTGGGTAGTCGTGTCGTCTTTCAGTATGAATCTGCAGCTCATGGTAAGACGTCCTCCTTTCCCTCGATACATTCCGACGAATGACGTAGCGCACTTCTGCGCCGAAACCCGTGCGGTCAGGACTCTCGGAAATCCCATCAAACGCAGCTTCGGGATTAACGTTGACGCTGACGGCGAATATCACATGAGCTCAATGTGGCTTTAGTGATGTCGCGATGCTGTGACCGTGAATTGGTTGTTTGACCCTCGGCAGACCTAGCTGCCACTCGGCCCCGATTTGCGAAGCGCCTTAGCGTTCTCGATATCCTGCTTTTCCAGCGCGCGCAGTCCCGTTACGACGGCGTTGTCCGGGCCAAGATGGCTCTCAAGCAAACCAATAGACATCACGTGCGTAGCGCAGTCGTGCAGCCTCGCCTTGAGCGTGCTCTCATCCAGCGCGTCTTTGCCATCATCGGTCTTCGCGTCTGACCATACCTCGCCTGACGACCAGGAACCACTTGCCCCATCCTGTTGGATGCGGGCGTGAATAGCATACTGCCCCGGCTTGAGCCCGATGCGCGCGGTCCAAGGGCGGTCGTCGTCTGGGAACTTGATGGCACACTCCTGCACGGCCGCGTCACTGCTATCGAGCTGAACCCACTGGGCGTCATGCGGGGCCTCCGTCTTTGCAAGCGTGGCGGCTGCGCGAGCGAGTGGGCTGTCTGATACGCTGTGGCAGCCTGTGAGGAAAATCAGTGTTGTGGTGCAGACCAGAAGACCGCAATCCTTTTGCATCGGATACATGGCGACAAGTGAAATGGGGACGTGCTTGCGCGCGTGTGAGTTTGAGCCCGGAAAGGCGTGACGTTACGACAGGGGTTGACGCGCTGACCGCGGCCACGACGCAGACCCTTGCCGTTCACCCGGGCGATTCGCGGCAAAACAGTAGCGGCGCGTTCAGACAGCAACGGAAGCCCGCAACCTTAGGCTTGAACCATTGCGGTCGACGCTGAGTTGCCGCAGGCGGCCTCTACGTCGGTCGGCCAAACTGGCTCCCGGCTTGTCAGTTGGGCGATGTAGTGCAGAATCGACAGCAGGAATATTGGCCCCGAAAGCAGTATGGTAAGAAGGCGCATGACACCGTTGGCGCTGCCGACAGCTCCGATGCCGTAGAACCAGACGCTCATTGAGGCGCGCAGCGAGGGGCCGCGCGGAAGATACCGCTCGACCTTCGGTAGCGCGCCCGGGCCCTGTTCCATGTACCGCCGGATGAACTCGAAGTTGGCCTGAACCTGATAGAGGACCTGTTTGCCAATTGGAGTGGACTCGTCTGCGCCGTTGACCGTACGGGCACCGAAGCTGAACGTGTTCACGATTTTCGTTCCAGCGTCGTCAAGGACAAAGCAGCGCATCAGGGTTGGCGCTCCCCCGGCCAGCCCATTGGAAGGCAGCCGGTGCGGGTAGAAAAACGCCTTGTCCCAAGATACCGCGATTACTCCGCCCGGCCCGTTGTGCCGGAAGGCGTACACCATTCGCGTCTGGCGGTTGAAGCGCACCGCATTGTGCCGATAGTTGAAGCAGTCACGCAGCAGCACTGCGACGGTGAGCGCGCAGCACAGCACCGTAATCACGGTGAAGACCCACATGCCGGCGCTGAACATCCCCTGCTCTCCGTTCCTGACCATGGCCGGAGTATCGACGACCGCGCTTTCGACAGAAAAGGCCGTCAGGACAACAAATGCCGGGAAACAAAGCAAAAAACCTAGAAGGCCCCAGCCAACCTGCGGATAGGAAGAATCGCAGACCTCGAGATAGACATCATTCATCCCGAACACGGTGTACGCATCCGCGGCTTCATCAGCGACTGGCTTGTGAACATCAATCCGCCGCCCGACCTCTTCTTCGGTTAGTGGACGGTTGATTCGAATCTTTGTCAGGTAATCGTACGCCATGGTGCCTTGCTTACTATGTTTTCGCTGGCGGCGTCGCATTAGACGCGCACAAGCCGCGTGGCTGATGTATCCCCGCAGGCAACCTCGACGTCCGCGGGCCAAGCGGGCTGGCGACTTGTAAGCTGACCGATGTAATGCAGAATTGCCGTATAAAAAACAAACCCGCTGAACATGAGGATAAGGCGATGCGCCTTAGGGTTGCCATAGCGATTCCTCTCAAGCTCCGAGGCTGCTCGCGAAACGACTCGGCGGGCAGCAGCAGTTCACCTTAGTCGCGGCGCGTTTCGATTGCGTCCCGGAAAGACGGTAGACGTGCTCATTGTGAGGCAGCAATCAGCGCTTACGCGGATTCTTGGCTCGATGAAGCAGCGCCACCGACCCTGCTGTTAAGTGCAGCGCGGCAATCGTCACTATATAGATAGCGAGCCCCGAGTCTGTGAGGCCACGAGCTTCGGAAGCGGGTCGCACGTGCATTTACAGAGGTCATTTTCCAGAGCGACTTGCTTGCCCATCACCGATACGGTATGTGGCGTACCGTCAGTGATGATGACACCTTCCTTGTCGCAGCTATGGCATTTGACAACGCCGCCGATGTAAGCCAGCGGCTTCCCGTCCAGTGATGACCCGCTTATGCCGTCCATCACCACGCCGTTACGGTCAGTTGTGTCGCCCTGGACAATGAATCTACGTCCCATGTCTTCATCTCCGTGAGCCATGTCGTCGTTGGCGGCGTCGCGTCAGACGCGCACAAGCCGCGTGGCTGATATATCCCGGCAGGCAACCTCGACGTCCGCGGGCCAATCGGCCTTGCGAAATGCAAGGAGATTGCATAGGTGGCATCTGAAGCACGTCACACTTTCGCTACGACTGCCGGCCGGGCGTTATCGCATGCTGCCTCGACGTCTTCCGGCCATATCGGTTCACGACAGGTTAGCTGTGCAATGTAGTGAAGCACGGACAGCAAAAAAACTGGGACACTGAGCACGAGAGAAAAAATGCGGAGTCCCGCGTTAACGCCGCCAATGTCTCGCAGTCCGTAGAACCATATGCTCATGGAGGCTAGAAGAGAGGGGCCGCGTGGCAGATACTTTTTCACAGGTGCCAGCGAATCCGGACCGTTTTCCATATAGCGGCGAACGAACTCGAAGTTGGCCTGGACCTGATAAAGCACCTGTTTGCCGTAGCGTGTGGACTCTTTCGCTCCGTTGACTGTCCGAAGTCCAAAGCTGAAGGTGTCAACGATTTTCTTGCCCGTGTCGTCAAGAACGAAACAGCGCATCAGAGTGGGGGCTCCGCCAAACGTGGCATTCGAGGGCAGCCGGTGTACAAAGAAGAATGCCTTATCCCATGGAACGGCGATGACACCACCCGGCCCGTTGTGCCGAAACGCATACACCGTGCGGGTCTTGCGGTTGAACCGCACAGATTTGTGCCGGTAGTTGAAGCAGTCGCGCAGGAGAAGCACTACTGTGAATGCACAGCAGAGCACTCCCAAAACCGCAAGGACCCACATCCCGATGCTGAAGGCGCCCTGCTCACCGTTCTTGACCATAGCCGGGTTCACCTCCACAGCGCCCTGTATCGCGGTGACCGTGAAGAATATGAACGCGGGGAAACCAATTAGGAAGGCAAGCAGACACCATCCAATCTGCGAATATGAGCCGTCACAAACCTCCAGGTACACATCGTTCATGCCGAACACGGTATTGGCGTCGGCAGCCTCGTCCGAGACTGGTTTGCGAACGTCTATGCGCCGTGCCGCTTCATCCTCGTCAACCGGGCGGTTCAAGGCCACCCGGGTCATGTGGTCATACGCCATATCTTCTCGCTTATGATGTCAGAGCTTCAAACTGCTTGCGTTCATCCTGCTCAGAGAACTTTTCCTCTCCCGTACCGAAGATGCACTTGCTCAGCCATTCGTTGATTTCGCGGTGCTTCTTCCATGCTATTAGTATGCCGATGACAATCAGGATAAGGATAAGCGGCAATATCAGGAACGTGGCTCCGGCGATGGTGGCGATACACAGAAGGATACTTGCAGCCATGGACCCCAGATATAGCCATGCCAGCATGCCATGGCCCGCTTTGCTCTCGGCCTGATACTGCTTGAAGTCGTACCAAGCTCCAACCAGACCTGCGGCAGCGCCAACCACCCGACCGGCAATTTCGAGGAAGGGTCCATATTTCGCCATGATGGACGAAAAGCGCAACTCCAGCTCGCCGAGCGCTTTCAGGCCATTGCCAACCGTCTGCGTGACCGCAGCACCGGTCGAAACGATAGCGGCTATGAATTTGTCGTGAGTTTCCTTGCGGTTCAGGGCACTCGACTTTTCCAGTTCCTTGCTTGCAAGCATCCAGTTGACCGTGTTGAAAATGACGCCTATCACGCCGTATCCGACCTCACCTTGGGTGATTGCCCGGAACTTCGGAAGAAAACTCTCATTGATATTTTCTTCCGTCAGTACCGCGCGGACGCCCGGAGCAAAGATTGCTGCCCCCCTGCCGCGGAGGGAAGTTGCGCCCGAGGACGATTCGACGGCTTCCCTGGCGTCAAACACGATGAACTGCGGAACCTTGATTGGACCATCCTTGGGAGACGAGGACTGAAAGGACTTACGCAGGTTGGCGTTGAGCGAACCCAGACTTGGACGTTTGTTCGCGGGCATCTGGTCGTACATCTGTCGCGCCATATAGGAAATCCACTGGTTCACAGTTCCCTCGACGGGCTTATAGATAATGGTCGCGTGCGTACGAAGACACATGCACGCAGTGAAAACGCGAACACTTCCTACATCGCCAGCCTTGGCTACGAAGTTGGCGACCGGCCCTACCACCTCATGCAATATTTTGGCTACGACCTTGTCCGCCCGGGCCACAAGCGCCCCGCCTTTTTCTTCCAGCACCGCGTTTGCCGCGTTGTTTGATTCAATCATCTTCGCGAGCGGCTCGCGCAGCTCGAGCAGTGGAAATCCGGCAGCCTCCTTCGCCTTCTCTGCCGTTGGGTCGTGGTTCAATATCAACGACCGTAGCAGCGGATTGTGCCGGTCCTTCACGTCTCCCTTCGCCCACTCGATGACCAGGTCAAGAATGATTTTCCTGTCGGCGGAGCCCGCGATGCAGGCATGGAACAGCTCGGCATAGTTGATACCCCGGACTGGGTCAAGCTCATGATAGTCCCACGCAAAAACTGTTTTCATGCCAGTCTTTAGCCACGCCGCATGGTCTTCCGCCAACGGGTTGAGCGTACTGTTCTCAACCTGCTGGAGCTGCGTGGCCATGTCATTTCGAAATTGCGTGACTGCATTGACGCTGTACGACTCCGTATACGACTCCCAGGCAGAGTCCTTCACCGACGCCATCTCACGGTCCTTCTGCTCGTCGATAGACTTGACTTCCTTTTCATAGCGTTTGCCGCCATCGAAGATTGAGTAGAGAGCGTAGGTCTCTGCCGCCTGCCCTTTCAATTGCTCGGCCGCGGCGTTCTCGTCTTGCTCCGCACCTTCTTTGACTGCATCCTTGAGTCCGTCGATAGCACTGGCAGTCCACATCTTGCGTTGATAGGGCTTGAGCGCAGCGCCGTACGCGACGATATGCTCAGCGTTCAGTTCCTGCGTGATGCCGGCAGAGTCCCACAGCGCAAAGAAGACACCGTCCCCCTTTTCGTGTGCGTCCATGAGCTGCTTTAGTCCGCTCGCCTCGCTTGCGCGACCCTTAGAGGCGAACGGCGAGACAAGTGCGGAAACGTCTACGCCGTTTTTGTACTCAAGGACGTACTCGGAGACGTGCGCAATGGTCTGGGCATGCTTCTGCGAATGGTTGCCGTTCGCCCATCCCGCTGCATCGAAGAGCTGCATCCGGTGGTCCCTGCAACCACTTTCGTTGGCTTCATAACGCTTGCGCACAGGGGCCGTCCAGCGTACGTCGCTGAAAGCGAGATAGACCTTGCCTGCCTTTTGCGGATGGTCGATGCTGATGCACTGCGCGAGTTCCTTGTGCCCGGTCTGCTGACAGTTGAATCCTTTCTCCTGCGTTTCGGGCAGGTCGACGTCAAGCGGGTAGTTGAAGACATAGCCTTCGGACGTCACGCCATAGATTTGCCACTTGCTTTGGGACGGGTAATAGACGTGGATGAACCCTTTGCGCACCGAGCGCAAGAAGTAGGTCGCCTTCTTGGCACCTACGCCTGTGACGCCGTCACCAAACGGTCCCTTCGGCAACGCAAGCGCCGTGGCCGCGCCGAGATTGTGAGCATTGGTCGCGGCAGCTGCCGCATACCGTACCGGCAGAATCAGAAGACCCGTCTTTTCACACATGTTGCAGGACTTCTGGCACGCTGCATTGGCTTTGGCGTTTGCCGATGCGGCCTGGACCTTCGGAATGGTACCCATAGTTACTCTCTCTGCCTTGCGTTATGTGTTGTTGCGTTACGCGTACAGCGCCGCTTCCTGCGCAATCTGCGCCCAGTGTTCATCGGTCCACAAAGCGGTGATTTCCGAGTACGACGACGTCTGCCCCGGCTGAAGCGCCGCGGCCACGTCGGGATGTCGGTCGAGATTCGATGAAACCAGCAAGCCCTGCACCGCGAACACCACCAGGTCCTCGCCCGCGAGGCTATATCGGGCTCCCTTTGTGAACATGGCGTCGAGCTGGCGAGGGGTCCGCTCATCAACGGGCTCCCCGGCGTCGCGTATGGACTTCAGCGCCTGCTCGATGAGATGCAGGCGGCGCAGCGTTGCCCACTGGTCAGTCGATGGCGACAGGTGTTCAGCGGGAGCGACTGCCGGGCGCTCCATCGTCAGCCACCCTCTGCCTGAGAAATAGCGCCAGCGCTGCACCGGTCCGAACATGAGCGACAGCTGCTCCGGTCGAAGCACCCATCCAAGGTTGCCAACCACCCGGGGGTCGTAGAACCGGAATATCGAGTAGCCCTCGGGTTCGCGAGGCAGCGCAATCATGTCGCTAACGTGCCGCATCAATGTCTCGGCGTTTGCATCAGTCTCAAGCAGCGCACAGACGCGCGGCGGGAGGCCCTCCTGCAGGTCCCGAGCCGCAATGGTCTCGATAGCCGGAAGTTGCTGTTCAGGGTGCTCCACTGCGTAAAGCATCGGCATCACCCCTTTGAGTTCCGGCATCGCAATCGGGACAATCTCGCCGACTTCGTACATCCGTGGCGCCGTGCCAAGGTCAACGAGGCCGTTGTCGGGCTCCGCAATCAGGTACTGGTCCATGGGTACGCCTAGTCGACAATGGCCGCACCGGCCTGCGACGCAGAAGCAAATTTCTGCGCACACGCCTCAGTCACGGGCAGTTGTGCTGTAGCGTTCTCACTCGCCGGGCCTTGGAACGAATGCTGGGTACCTTTGATTTCGACCAGGCCGGGTGCATGCACATAGATGTTGCCCCCAGCCAGGCGAATCGTTGCACCACCCGCCATCAGTTTGATTTCCTTGTCTGCCATCACATTGACGGCATCAGAAGTCGACACAACCTTGACAGTCCTGTCGGCCGTAATCTCGACGTTATCGGACTGAGCCTGCAGCTCGACCTTTCCTTTGCCTGCGAAGAGCTTCATGCCCGAGTTCTGCACGAAGAGACTGAGTTTTTCGCCCACGCTCGCGATGAGCGACCTGGTCGCGGCAATGTGCGTGCTGGCGCCACTCACGATGTTCACGTGTTCAGTCGCCGCGGCCTGGATGGATTTCTGCGTCGAAAGGCCGATACCGGAGGGGCTGGCGAGTAGCATCACGGGTTGAGCGAATCCGTTCGCCTCGCCAGTTCCACCGCCGGCCGTGCTGCCGCCACCCGAGTTTGCCTGCCGCGCGCTCTGCGTCGCGGCTGCGAAATCGTTGATGGTGTCCTGAGCATCCTGCAAGCCTTCGGCCTGACTGCCTGTAGCGACTTCGGAGCGCCGCTCAACGACACCGCCCGAGTCGACGAGGTGCTGGTGTGCCTCCTTGACATCGAGCGGCTGGCTCGACGTGCCGACCTTCGCGTACGTCGACAGATACATACCCTGCGAAGCGCGCACAGCGCCGTACGAATCGGTCTTCAGGTCGAAGCCAGTCCCCAGATAGCTACCGCGCGTATTGCCTTGCTGGTCAATGAGGTAGCCGAGATGCAAATAGCTTTGAGACGTGCTGCTGAAAAGCTGGGCCCGGTTCTGCCCGGTCGAATCGTCCATGACAAGCTGGTTGTAGCCCGTGCCCTGAAATTCCTTGGATTTGTAACCCGAGAGCAAGCCGTTGGAGTGCCATTGCGGCGTCTGCTGTCCATTGAACAGGCTTCCACTGACTACCGGGCGGTCGCAATCGCCGTCCAGATAGACAATTCCTACTTCGTGCCCAACACGCGGTACAAATACACCGCCGTGCGTACCGCCGGCGTTCGGCGACATCACGCGCAGCCAGCATGATGCCTTTTCATCACCGCCGTTCTGCCGGTCCCAATGCATCAGCACTTTGACGCGATTGAGGCTGTCCGTGAACACTTCTTCCTGCTTCGGCCCAACCACTGTCGCGGTCTGAGTGTGCATCAGAGGCTTGCGATGCTCAAACGGGCTGCGAAAGGGAACGGTGCGCCTCTGGGTTTCCAGTTCGACAAGGAAGAATCCTTCGCCGCCCAGTGCGTCCTTCACGTTGAAGATGTCGGATGCCCCCGCGTGATAGGCGCGCACCTCGGCAAGCTGCGCCTGGAGACTATGACGGAATAGCGTTCCCGTCGACACGGGAAGGTTGTTCTCGATGTACCAGGTCGCCGCCAGAATCGCAAATTGACGGTTGTCTGTGCTGTCGGAAGCAAGAGCAGTTGCACCGTCAAGCTGGAACCATCGTCCTGCGTCGGCCCGGCGAACACTGCCAGTCGCAAAAAATCGCTTGGCGCGCGACTCCCACTCCTCCATGCGGATTTTGGACAGAGTATTGCCTCGGTCGCTGCCGCCATAGGTATAGGCCCCGGTGTACTCGTAGACCTCCGCCTGGTCGGGCAAGTCACCTTGCTTGTCGACGGTTGGAGTCGACAACTCCTTCTGGAAGGTCGGACTCTTGTAGTCGAATGTGCGCGTGGTGTAGTTCACGCTTTGCAAGGTGCGCGCACCGCCCCATTGGACAATGGCGTCTGTTTCGCTTCCGACGCCTGCACGATAAAACTGGATTTGCTCCGGTGCGAGGCCTTTCAGCGAATACAGGTCGTCCGTAATGACCAATGTATGCGCTTTGCCGTCGTCTGCCTGTTGAAAGTAGCCGAAGAGGCCCTCTGCCTCCATAATTCGATGCACGAAATTCCAGTCGTCCTCGTATTGAACGCAGAACGACCGTGGCGGGAGTTGTCTATAGAGTTCAAAACGATAGGCACCGCGCGACTGAGGATGCTCGTCAAAGACCGACGCGATAATGTCCTCTGCGGTCTTATCCTGAAAAATCCGCGCGTCACTTCTGAACTTCAGGAAATGCAGCCAAGATGAAAAACTAATCTGGTATAGCTGAACGCTTCCGTCCGAGCCCAACATACGGGCAGTGTGGACGTAGCCGTGGCGGGGCAAATACGATGAGTCGCCCTGTTGCATCCAGAGCGTGACCGGCTTTGCAATGAGGGATTTTAGCTCGATGGAATCCTGCAGCGATGCGACATCGACAGTGAAGTCGTAGTTCCGACCGATGCGTGAGGTTCCTAGCGCCCGCACAGGAACCAGCACGTTGTTTCCCAATGGCGTGTCCAGTTTGAGCAGCCGTCGAGATTGTTCCATCCCCGCGCTCAGTACCGCCGCCAAGTCATTTACCGTCATTTTCTAACCCCACCCGCAAATTTCCACGCGAAATAATATGATGAAAAACATCAACGGACAATTGAATCCATGAATGGCGCTTCCATTTTTATAAATCGGAATTATTTTCCAGGCGACGTTTTATATGTAATTATTGCCGCCCCGATTATTCCCGACTCTCCAAGGGTGCGGAATTCAGGGGCATGAAGCTCCCAGCAGCACCGTTGTTTCGCGCATCGCCGGTAGTCATCCAGTTTCGAGCGAAATTGGCGACAGAATTGAAGTATCTAACTTCAAACTCGGGCGTTTTTGATTTCTATGCCAGATGAATAGAAAGTGCCTCGATTGGATTTTCTGCTAAGGAGGCGCAGGTCGTACTACAAGAGGCAACTCATCTAATGGAGGGGACAGCGCCAAGTAGCCTCTCTGACTTTTCGCCTCCGAGCGTCGGCGTTCATCTCGAAGCGGTTCACACGATGTGAACGTTCACGGCATCAGGATTCGGATAGAGGGTTGCGCCAAATTTCTGCTGGCCGAGAGAAATGGTTGCAATGATGCACTCGAACTCCGCCGTCGAATCCGGATATGGTCGGCGTCATTCTGGTAATTGCGGCCTTTATAGGACCAGTTCTGGCTCTGCCGCTGCTGATTCTCGCGGCAGTTATTGGTGGGGTCATCAACTACGTCCAAGGTCGGGAAATCAATGAGTGGCTTGAGCAGTGTTACTTTGGGACAAATACGCTTCACGACTCTTGTCGAATACCAGAAAGCGCTGGCTTTCGCACTCTCGAACTGGAGCAACCATGGATATCAGCGGAGTCACCCGTGCGGTCACCGATGAAGAGGTTGCCGCGCGTTTGGAACAAAAAACGCGGTACTCAGACGTCCCAAGAAGCCGCGGAACTGCCTTCAAGGCGACAGACGGTTACCTCGAGATTTGTGACGGGCTTTATCGGGAAAAAGGCTGGGGCCTGATGGTTTTTTTCATGGGTGGCATCCCTGCGCTGGGGCTGACACTCATGGCGTGGTACATGGCCATTGATGTATCTCCGGCGATTCGGGCGAAAGGGCAGGCCGGAGTCGCGCACTGGGTGTTCGGCCTCCTTTCGCTGGTTTCGATTGGAGCACTCGTGTGGGCGTCGCGGGGCCTGTTCAAGGACTGCTTCAACTACACGCGCAGGCCAATCCGGTTTAATCGCGCCGACCAGACGATTTACGCTTTTCGCCACAATGGTCCGGGCGGCGTGACCGCCCTGCCGTGGGACAAAGCGTTCTTCTACGTCGAACGGAGCGCCAGGTCGGGTCTCAGCGCGACGGCGGGGCGGCTTGTCCGGTGCCTGGTGCTGGACGAAAAGGGGCGGGTGACTGACAGCTTCCCCGTAGGGAAGCGTGTGGTGCTGGCGTCGTCGGAAGAAGGACGGCTCGGCCAGGAAGTGATGAAGGAGCTCTACCAGGACTTCGAGTATTACCGTCGGTTCATGGAGGACGGTCCTACTACGATTCCCAGGGTCGAGAGCTTTCTCTCCACAGAGGTGTCCTTTCGCAACTGTCTGAAGCTGCAGTTCGAAGACGACTCCGCACTTTTGAAATCGGGCAATCCGTTCCTGAAGTTTTTCGGAAGTATTGCTGCGGTGCCGTTTTTCATATTTTCCATCGCCAACTACGCGGCCCTGCGGACCTGTCGCGAGCCGGTCTGGCCCGATGATGTAGAACGCGCCTGCGGATTGTCGCCCCTGAAAACAGGCGAAAGAGTCGCGACATGAGCCGCCGCTTTATTCTTAAGGGCGACAAGACAGACCACGATGGCGTGGTCGAAGAAGGGATTGAGGGTACCTCTTTTCAGGGCCGCCCCATGGCTTACATAGGCGCGCAGGTGCACTGTCCCCGGTGCGGCACGACTGGAGTGATAGTGAGTGACGGAGCTTCTCGGGACATGACGGTCATGGGAAAGCAAGTCGCGCTCGAAAAAGACCTATGCCAATGCCAGTGCGACCCGCTGCCGAGACTGGTGGCGTCGCAGACACCCGGGGCCATCTCATCCTAGCGCCCCTCTTTGCAGCGAAGCGATAGCGGCTCTCAAAGAAGGCATATTGGGAAGAACTGCCCGCGCGATGGACCAGAGGATGGTCTTTGGTTATCTTGGTTTCCGATTCAGGGTTAGCGAGGCGTCCGGGCCGTGGGGCAGACGGCTGGAATCTGAGATGAAGCCTCTAAACTATGTTCCCAAGTAACGCGGCATCATCCGATGCAAAAAAAACCGGTATCGCGATTACTGGCTGCAAAAGTCAACGCGCGATGGCGCTCATGTCGCGGCGCGTCGCTCGCGATGTGAGTCGCCGGCCACGTCAGGGTTCGACTAGAGGGCCGCGCTGAATTGCTGCTGGTCGAGAGAAATCGTTGCAATGATGGACTCGAACTCCGCCATCAAATCCGGATGGTGTTGGGCAACGTACGACCGCGCAGATTCGTTTTCGAGGAGCTTGGCGAGATAACCTTTTGCGAGCACTAGATTCAAAACGTCTTGGCCGTAATTCTGTTCGACGAGCTTGTACTGGCCCTGCAAATTGCTCATTTCTCGCTCCATTTTTGCCATCTGCTCAGGGCTGACACCGTTCAGTTTGCGTGGCTTTTTACCGTCGACAAGGAGCAGCGCTGGCGTTGCTACCAGCAATGCTTCGGCGTAAGAAACGGACACATTGTTCGCGGCCACCATCAGTTCAACGCATTCGACCTGCCGCGTCGGCTTCATTTTGCGAATGGCACGAACAAGCTCTGGTGAGAACTGCCGGTCGCCGAGCAGTTCCGCGGCTTCAGGACACACACCGTCGAGGAGCGACATCTTCTTTATAATCTGGGAGACATCCACGGAGAGAGCTTTCGCTAATCGTTCGGGCGATACGCCTCTGCCAACTACGCGCCGAATCATAAAGTGCTCCTGGATTGTCGAGAGACGATTGACTCTGTTGTTATAGGTGTAACTCTCGTCGTCGGTTGCCACAAGACAGGCAGCGCGCTCGTGCCCCAAGTCCTGGATGGCGAGTAAACGCAGATGACCATCCAGTAAAACATGCTGCCCGGAAGACTGGTCCGCGGCGGTGACAGATAGAGGTTCGATGAGGCCCACCTCTTCGATGGAGGTTTTTATCTGCCTGTATTTGCGCGATTCGACCACCGGCGCCGGTATTCTGCGCGATGGCAGGATGTTGCAGACGGGAACCGACAACGGCTCGGGGATGAATCCAAGAGTTACGCCCGTCATGTAGCACTCCCGCTTGGCCAAACGCGCTCGGCAAGGTACTTCGGTAGGCTGGCCAGTCCCTCCGCCCGCAAGAGGTTGATAAAGTTCTCATCGGAGAACAACTGCCTCAAAGCACCGACGACAAACAGCAACCGCTGCTGTGTGAATTCGGCCTTTCTGACCATGGATTTCTGACGTTCTACCTCGTGCTCGTATGTACGCACGAGACTCGAGGTTGTGACGGCGGGAGATTTGCTGGTCAGATTGTGTGCAGTGCTTCGCCCAAGCGCCTTTCTGCGCTCGATGACGCGGCGAGCGCTCATCAGTTGCTTGCCTCGCAATTTTCCTGACTCGTAGGCCTCCTGAAGCGCCGCTTGTATCTCGGCGTCGTCGTCGCCGGCGCCGACAATGATGAGGGCGGCATTGAGGGGAACGAGGCCCTTCTCCACTGCGACCACAAGTCTTTCTTCTCCCTGATGGAGCAGCGTGAGGATGCCGTGAACGTAAGTCGGGGTAAGGCCTGTTTTTTCGGCAATAACCTTTGGCGCATACCCCTGTTCTTGTAATTGCCGAATACCAGCAAGCCGTTCGAGTGGACGACACTGTCTTCGCGCGATGTTTTCCGTCAGGCTCATTACGAATGCATCCTCGTCGCTTACGCTCACGACGAGTGCGGGAATGGTCGCCTCACCGAGCGAAAGGAACGCTTTCAATCGCCCTTCGCCGCACACCAGCAGGTATTTTTCTACGCCAGTGGCCGTTGCTCGCGGCGTGACCACGATTGGTTTTTTGAGGCCGATTGTCCTGATGTTTTCGACGATTTCGTTGAACACCCGACCGTTACGTTCTCGCGGGTTGATGACTTCAATCTGAGCGACCGGGACCATTCTGATTTCTCCGGGCTGATGTCGCGAGTTCACGCCACTCTCCTGAGACGGGCACGCTCGGCCATGCCATAAAGGTAATCCAGCGTATTGAAACGATAACTTTCAAACTCGATTGGATTCTGGTCGGCGAGGTGGATACGCGGTTGTCCAAAATCCAGACGCGGCAGCAGGTAGTAGTCCAGTGCGGAAGCATTCGCTGGGTCGAGCCGCACCGCAACAGTGATATCCGGCAGCAGGCTCGTATCAAAGCGCACCTTCCAATGATTTCGACCGTCGTCGTGCGCCTGGCAGCGCGCGAGGACGATGCAAGCTGTGAACTCGTCGTTGACCGTCAGCAGGTCGGTTGCCGGGTCGCGTATCACGGTGCCACCCAAATCCGCGATGTTCCTCTCGGTCTGCGCGACAATTCCTGGATGAAGTTGTCTCAGAAAACGGTTGGTCTCGATATAGCGATAGTCTCGGCCAGGCGTAAATCCGACTGTCTGGTAGGCACGAATTAAACTGCCGAATCTATACACGTAGACCGACGCGGACGGCATGCCATCTGTTTCGTCAATCACGACGCCGGACAGAAATCCACGACTGCGGTACAGGTTGCGCAGTCGCTCGATTAGCTCGTCATTCGAGTAGTGACGAGCTCTCGCTCTCATGATGCCTTGAGCTGTGTAGAACGTCTCGCTTGCCACGATTGCCTGAAATGCTCCGTCCTTCCGAATCCACATATCCGGCGTGTTGGTCACGCGCATCTTTTTCAGCTTGAACGACACACGGTTGTAAACGTTGTTGCCGATGTATTTTTCGTTGGTCAATACTTCGCGTACCGTGGCTCTTGTCCACTCCCGGTCAAGGGCAGTCCGCACGTGCATGCCGTTCAGACGAGCGGCGATTTCGTACTCGTCGAGCGACTCGTCGATAAACCAGTCGTAGATTAGATTAACGGTTCGCACTTCGCTTTCCGGCCCCGGCATGAGAATTACCCGGTCCGTCTGCAGGCTCTTATGTTCGCCGCGTCGCAACTCTGTTTTCATGAGACCGTGGTCGTCGACCAGCACGCGGCGCAGTCCGTAGCCGGCGGGACCTCCTTGACGGAAGCCCATCTCAATCAGCCGGCACTGGCCGGCGAATACCTTCGCGGACAATTCTCGGCTGTACTCGCCTGCCATCGCACGTTTTACCCCTTTCACGATAGTGGAGACCGGTGACCCGTCGTTCTCGAACTGCTCGGCACAGTAGGCGACCTGGATGCCGGCGCGGCGGCATATGTACTCGTAATATGCGCTTTCGTCGGCATCCTGGAATCGCCCCCAACGACTCACGTCGTAGACGAGGATTGCGCAGAAGTCGGCTTTGCCATTGACTACATCGGAGATGAGACTTTGAAGTGCTTGCCGGCCGTCGATTCGAAGACCGCTTTTACCTTCATCCGCATATGTGCGGACAATTTCGAATCCGCGGCGGGTTGCGTAATCTCGAATTCGGTCGCGCTGATTTTCGGTCGAATACTGTTGGTGTTCGGTCGACATTCGGACGTATTCCGCTGCGCGCCCGACCGGGCAATTGGCCACGACTGGTGCATCCGCGTTATTGAAGGACATTCTCGACTCCGCAACTCTGACACGGACACGCGGCAGGCACTGGGCGCAAAGGGGCGTCATACGCGGGCGTCGCAGCATCACATCGCGTGGTCGCGTTCGAAAACGAACCACGACAAGGCAAAGGTAGCAGGCCTGACAGCAGTGCGCATCAAGTCATCTCTTTGCAATCATATGGGTGGCGCGGTTGGCCCAGAGAGCACGGCTATGTGGACGGTCCACACGTTCATTTTTGCAGCGCCGCCATCATCCGCATGAGACAGCAGGTAGAAGCCAGAGCCCAGCGGCCGAGGGAGCCCGACGACATCCATCTTTGCAATCGGCTTGAAACTCCGTCGCAAATTGCGCATCCGCTGCATGCTGCAGTTGCGCTCGCGATACACGGGGTACGCTGCTCGATAATCGCGCCAATAGTTTGAGTGGCTTGCGCGCCATTTCGCCTGGGCCCGAGACTGGTTATCGCGATAGTCGCTGTCGATACGGAGCCGGTGGTTCTGCCAGTCGCGTCGACGCGCTCGCTGGCAAGCTGCCGACGAGCAATAACGCTGACGAGGAACATGCAGCAGCGGCACGAACGCGCTGCCGCAGGCGAGACAGAGGCGGGGGGATTTCATCAGCGCTCTCCAGGTCAAGTTGCGACTGGCAGAGGCCGCCGCCTCTGGCATTCTGTATTTTCGATATTGATCGCCTAGAATTCCGGCGAGTCAGGAGGCAATCGAGCCGGTCCAAACCGGCGGTATTTGCCCGGTCTCGCTCAGACCACTTTGACGAGAACATTACCTGCTTCTGTGTCGCCAGACTCCGTTCTAACTGAAAGAACAACGCAAAGATTCATGAAACACAACCACGTACGCTCTGCCTTACTAAGCCTGTTACTTTCCTTCACCGCAACCACCACCAACGCCGCCTCCACCACCTCCCCCGACATCCCCCTCGGCACCCCTGAAGGCTTCACCGCCTCAACCATCGACTCAGCCGGCAACGGCCGCTACTGCATCAGCGGCGCCGTCTACGACGACTCCGTCCCAACGATGACAGCCTACGCACTGCTCGTCGACGCCACCACGCATCAGGTCCTCTGGCGCCTGCCCATCCCACTGGATCGCAACTTCGTCGGCAGCAGCGTAGATCGCTGCCTGAGCGACGGCAACGCCTACTACATCCTCTCGGAAGAAAACTCCGACAACTCGCCGGCGGTCAGTCAGGAGCGTGTCGTGATCAACAAAGTTTCCGCGCAAGGCAAGTTGCTGCGACAACAAAAGATCGAAGCGGGATTGGACGAATGGTCCTACTTCTTCGATGTGGGACCGAGCGCGATCACCATCGGCGGCGGCACGAGCGTGACACTTGACCACGGTGGCAAATTCGGCAATTTCCTGTGGCAGTTCGATTCCAACCTCACGCGAACCAGAACCACCACGCTCGAAAACGGTGCCTTCTGGCTTGGGTCGAACGCGAAGCTCGACGGCGATCACTTGCTCGTGTCGGGGCAATTCATGCCGAACAAGGGCTCATCTGCCGGGCAGGAAGCGTATGCGGTATCGAAGATCGATGATGGCAGCAGCAGGTACACGTGGTCAAAGTATCTGTTCCCGCTGGATGCCCAGAGCGTGACATCGGTGTTCGGACCGGACGGCAGTACGTACGTCGCCGCGCTGACAGGGCCCGACCTGGCAGTGTCGGTCGTCGATCGCACAGGCAAGAACGTGAACAGCTTCGCTGTAAAAAAACCGCTGTGCGAAATCAAAGCGCTTGCGCTGGACGGCCAAGCGCTAAAAGCGATCGGCAAGTCCTGTACGGGAAAGTCGACGTCCGTGATCGTGGCGATTGACCTCGTCGGCAAAACCGCTGCGGTCGTGAGTCAACTGAATGGCGAAATCTCAGCACCGCAGTTTGACGGCCAGGGATGGGTTGGTGTGGTGAAAACCAAAGGAGATCAACTGGTCTTCAGGCGCACCGCTCAATAGCGCGAAGCGAAACGCGGCGAGTAGGACGATGGAAAAATCGATTGCCGGTCAGCGAGATCACGCTGACCGGCCGTTCGCGACGCAGCAGAATTCACTCAATTCGACGACCTCAAAATCGCCGACAACTTCCCGCAACTCGCTTTGTCGCCAGTCTCGAGCGAATCCGGGCAAATGAGACTTTCGTAAAACGACACCTGCTCATCCCGGACCGCGGACTTGCAGCCTTCGAACTGGAAGTCCGCATCCGGCGCCGGATTCTTGCCCCAGTCGTTAAACGCATCGCGCTGAAGAGCGCAGTCCGTGTCCACCTTATAAGTCCACACCAGCAGGTTTTTCTGCAGCGTGTCGCGCTGCGCTTCCGGCACGTCTCGCCGCAAAGCCTGATAGAGCTTGTCGGCCTGAGCCGTCTTAACGGCGGTTTGCTGTTGCGCGCAAGCGAGTTGCTGATCCCGATTGAGATTGGACGCGTCGCAATCCGTTCTGGCATGAGCGCCGAGCGTGAAAAACGCGAAGCCACTCAAGATCGCGAGTCTGGCGAGACGCAGTGTCGTTCTTGTCATGCAAGCGTACCCCTCGAAGTGATTGAACTGACCGCACGATTTTTCTGTTCGGGTGGACCGACGATCGTCCGCAGAGAAAATGCGTGACGCATATAAACCGATGTCGCCCTCGCAATAGCTTCTTCGATTCGACTGCGCGAATCAACCTATGTTTTATCGCCTGATCAGATTGCTTTGGATTGGAGCATCGATTGCCGTTTAGTTAGTGCCCTGCCCGTGATTCGGCGAGCACGGGACATTTCATTCAGAAATCACGCCTCACGCAATACCACAACGCCCCCGGCACTTCTCTCAGCGAAGAATAGACATCGCGAGCTTCAAAGAACACAGGGTAAGCGCCACTAACCCGACTCACACCAAACCGTTTCAACGCAATCATCGCGCGAGGCACATGAAAGTACTGGGAAACGACAATCGCGCTGTGCAGACCGTGCGCCTTCGTATACACGCTAGCGTTTCTCGCGGTATCCCACGTGTCACGGCCCAGGTTGTCCATCACGATGCGATTCTCGGGAACACCTTGGTTGACGAGATCACGCTTCATGGCGAGCGCTTCATCGGTGCCGTGTTTGTCGATGCCGCCGCTCACCATGATCTCGCGACACAACCCTTTCTCGTAGCACAGACGCGCCTTGTCGAGCCGCGCCGCTAGCCGTGACGACGGGCTACCGTCCACGTGAACCTTGTTACCGTAGACGATCGCGAGATCAGCTTGCTGAGGTCTCGACAGCAGGCCAGCGGAAACAATGATCAGCGTTGCGAGCAGCCAGAAGCCAGCGACCCATTTAATTATCGTAGTCAGCAGGAGAAGCCGGGAAGTACGCGTGTGGCCGGCGGGATCAGGAGTTTGCAACCACTGATTTCAGGCATTCGATTCACGCACCACCGCTCCACCTTCATCCCGCTCCCAAACAATCCGCTCGAATATCGCCTTCAATTTCGCGCCTCTGCGCGCATTCAGCATCGCTAGATGCGCGACACGTCCCGCGAGATGCGCCCGGAAATCCGAATGTGCGTCGCGGTTCTGCGAATGCGGTCCATGTCTCACGCAATTGGTGAGAATCGCCTTCAGCGTATCGAACATTGGCCGGGCGAGATTCGGATGGCTATTCACCACCACGCCGGCCAGATGTTGCCGCGCCCCACGACGCATGACGCGCGTTTTCCTGAGATTAAGTGCAAAGCCTTCTTCGATCGCAATGGCCGCAACGCGAATCGATAAGCGCTCGGCTATTCGCGCGAGATCTTCATCGCCGGAAAAGGCGAGATCGTCGGCATAGCGCGTGTAAGTCGCGCCCACAGAGCGCGCGAGCCCCGCAAGCCTGAGGTCGAGTCGGTAAGCACACAGATTCGCCAACGCAGGCGAGGTCGGCGCGCCTTGCGGCAAATGCCGGTTCCGATAGCGCTGCCGTTCCAGCCAATCGATCCGCTCCCGCACATCCGCTTCCAGCAGGCGGCCACTCGGCACGCGATTGGTACACAGCGCGGTCAGCGAGCGAGCAACCGCCAATGGATAGCCAAAATCACGAAACGCTGAGTAAACGCGCCCAGCATGAACCGATGCAAAAAAATCCGTCAGATCGAAGCGAATCACCACCGCTTTCGCCGCATGAGGCGTGGCGAAGCTCAGCGTATTTCTGCCGCGCCGAAACCCATGCGCCGCATCGTGCAGGGGAATCTGATCGAGCAAACCATGCAGCACTTTCCGCTGCACGGTCCGCAAGCGCGATTTAGGAATTTCGATGATTCGGCAGCGACCGTCGCGCTTCTCGATCGCCTTGTACGAATAGTGATGCAGCGGCGTTGCGGCGGCGTGCGCCGGTGCGCGCCAGCGATCGGCGAACCAGTCCAGTTCCGTTGGCTCGACTTCGAGCCAGTCGGCCAGATCCGCCAGCGTGGGCAACTGCGGCAACGTGACGCCGTGCAACCAGGGCGGCGCCCGGCGCTGAACCGGCGGTCGCGTCAGCAGACGCACCACGCGCGGACGGTTGTCGCTCTGCCACGCCGAGACAAACGCCGCATGGTCGGCAATGATCTTCGACAGTTCATGACGCCCGACGCTGTCCCACCGCTTGCCGAATCGCCGCGAAATGCGACGCGCCAATCCGCTCATCCAGTCGGCCGGCGCGCCCAACGCGAGCACCATCCGCTCGACGATCGACGCAGGCTGGGCGGGACCGGCGAGCATGGCGTCGGCAATCGCATTGGTAACGTACTGCAGGTAAGAGGAGGGCATAGGGAAGAGGGGCGGGCCGGCCAGTCAACGCGTCTTGTGCTGCGTGAGCTGTGTTGCGCAAAGCGCAAGTGACGCTCATGCGACGAACTGCGGAGGTCATGCTGATCCACGGGGTAGCCCCGTAGTGCCCGAAACGTATGCTGCCCGATCACAGGCGTGCTTGACCAGCCGTCCCGCGAGCCGACGATAAGCGAGCGAGCCGCGCCTTGTCAACGTCGAGGTCTCGTCCAAAATCCGTCGAACTTATCCACAGCCCCCTCTGGACAACATTTGTAAAAGCCGTCTGACTCGTTGTGGGCGAAACCTTGATAACGATGCCGCGACGGTTCGCCGCTCGAAAGTTTTCCCAGGCTCCGCCTCGCTGTCCGCACACGCTGCGCAGGGTTATGGATTCCGCAGCGCGTTGATCCGTAAACGAAGTTTCCAGTTATCCACAGCGGAGTGCGAGGCTTGTTAACTATTACTACGTATACGTATACAAAGACTATAAAAACCAGAGAAGCCTCCGCGAAGCGCGCTGCACAAGCGGGCACGAAGCAGGCAAAGCAACGGCAATCGAAGGGCAATCGCCAAACCTCCAAGCCTCAAACCAACGGTAAACAGATCTCGGTGATCAGATCCGCAGGCGCCGTATCCTTCGGGCTGTTCAGATACTCCTCGAACACCGGCGCATCCGCCGCTTCGCGGCCCGACTGCACGAGCCACGTTCCGTACAACCATTCATACGCAGCACGCATATCGCTATACGGACCTTTGTGCCGCAGCACCGCGTACTCACCGCCCTTCACATGCGCGACCGAAGCCGGTGCACTCACCGTCACCGAAGCCTGAACCGGATGCGGCAACAACACGCCGGCCTTCGAGCGCAACGCGTTTTCGTCGACCACACCTGGATCGTCGTAGTAAATCCCGATCATGCGCATCTCCGCGGCCAGCAAGTTGTGTTTCGCGAGCCAGCCGAATAAAGCATCGAACGCTTTACCGATCTGCATATACGGTCCTACATGATCGACCGACAACACATCCATCGGCTCCACGTGTCGAATCGTGACTTCGCGCAAGGTCATTTGATCGTCTCCTGAAAGTGCCGGACGAAACCGGCTATGCGTGCCCTGCTTGCGATACTGCGCCGGCGGCACGCCGAATGCCGCGCGAAACGTGCGCGAGAAAGACTGCAAACTGCTATAGCCCGCGCGCTCGGCAATCTCGGCGATCGGCATCGAACCGTTCGCGAGATAACCGGCCGCGCGATGCAAGCGCAAACGTCGCACCGTCGTCGCGACCGTTTCGCCATACATGGCCTGATAAATCCGATGCCAGTGATACGGCGACAAACACGCGATTTCCGCGAGTCGATCGATATCGAGCGGTTCGTCGAGGTGATCGTAAATATGGTCGAGCACGCGACCGAGCCGGGTTTCGTAACGCGCCCGATGAGCTGATTCGTTCATAACCATGCCGACACCAAAAAAATGAAATGGGCGAGTTCACTGCGAACGAAAGTACCACGAGCCCATTTACCAAATCCTGCGGACTTCAACGGTCTCCCGCAAAAAGAGCGCGTTGCCACGACCACCCCGAACTTTGCCGAATTTCGATAACACCTCGATTAATGGCTCACTACCATCGGTTGAACGCTGTCCGCCCCTGCACCGCAAAGCCTTGCGGCGTCGAGCAAGCGGCCATATCAGGGAGCTCCGATGAAATCAGAATCCAAAAGTCAGCACGTCGGTAAAGTCACCCATCACGAGTTGAAGCAGACGCTCGGCACGTGGCAACTGTGGGGCATTGCGGTCGGGCTCGTGATTTCCGGCGAATACTTCGGCTGGAGTTACGGCTGGGCAAGCGCCGGTACGCTCGGTTTCGTCATCACGGCGGTTTTCATTGCCGCGATGTATACGACCTTCATTTTCAGTTTCACCGAACTCACCACGTCGATTCCGCACGCCGGCGGCCCGTTCGCCTACGCGCGTCACGCGTTCGGCCCGACCGGCGGTTATCTGGCGGGCGCCGCTACGCTGGTCGAATTCGTGTTTGCGCCGCCGGCGATTGCGCTGGCGATCGGCGCTTATCTGCACGTGCAGTTTCCCGGACTCGAGCCGAAACATGCGGCAATGGGCGCGTATCTCGTCTTTATGGCATTGAATATCGTCGGCGTGCAGATCGCTGCGGCGTTCGAGTTGTGCGTGACGGTGCTCGCAATCTTCGAACTGCTGGTTTTCATGGGCGTGGTGTCGCCCGGGTTTGAATGGTCCAACTTCACGAAGGGCGGCTGGTCCGGCGCGGATACCTTCAGCATGGGTTCGTTCCACGGCATGTTCGCGGCGATTCCGTTCGCGATCTGGTTTTTCCTCGCGATCGAAGGCGTCGCGATGGCCGCCGAAGAAGCCAAAAACCCGAAGCGCTCCATTCCGATCGCCTATGTGGCCGGCATTCTGACACTGGTCGTGCTCGCCATCGGCGTGATGGTGTTTGCCGGCGCGGCCGGTGACTGGACCAAGCTGTCAAATATCAACGACCCGCTGCCGCAGGCGATGAAGTTCATCGTCGGCGAACACAGCGGCTGGATGCATATGCTCGTGTGGCTCGGGCTGTTTGGACTGGTCGCGTCGTTTCACGGCATTATCCTCGGTTATTCGCGGCAAATTTTCGCGCTGGCTCGCGCCGGCTATCTGCCGGAATGGCTTTCCAAGGTGCATCCGCGGTTCAAGACGCCGCATCGCGCGATTCTTGCGGGCGGCGTGGTCGGCATCGCGGCGATCTACAGCGATGAGCTGATCCAGTTCGGCGGCCAGACGCTGACCGCGAACATCGTGACGATGTCGGTATTTGGCGCTATCGTGATGTATATCATCAGCATGCTGTCGCTGTTCAAGCTGCGCCGCAGCGATCCGGACATGGAGCGCCCGTTCCGCGCGCCGCTGTTTCCGTTCTTTCCGGCGTTTGCACTGGTCGCCGCGGTCATCTGTCTGGCCACGATGGTTTACTTCAATTTTCTGGTGGCGATTGTGTTCGCCATTTTCCTCGCGCTGGGCTACGTCTACTTTTTGCTGACGCGCCATCAACGCGAAGCGGCGCCGTCAGACGCCCTGCTCGAAGAATGACGGATCGGGCCGCTGCGCAAGCAGCGGCGATGGAGTCGTAACGATGAGCTACACCGAAACGATCGGCAGTCGCACCTATCGCTTTGCCGACCTGAAGACTTTGATGGCGAAGGCCAGTCCGCAACGCTCCGGCGACCAGCTCGCGGGCGTCGCGGCGGCGAGCGAGGAAGAGCGCGTTGCGGCCAAGATGGCGCTCGCGCAGGTGCCGTTGCGCACGTTTCTCAACGAAGCGCTGATTCCGTACGAGAGCGACGAGGTCACGCGTCTCGTGATCGACGATCACTCGCCGCAAGCCTTCTCAGAGATCTCGCATCTCACGGTGGGCGATTTTCGCAACTGGCTGCTGAGTAGCACGACCGACGCGGACGCGCTCACGCGTATCACGGCGGGCCTCACGCCCGAGATGGTCGCGGCGGTCTCGAAGCTGATGCGCAATCAGGATCTGATCGCGGCGGCGCGTAAACGTCCGGTGATTACGCGCTTTCGCAATACGGTGGGTTTACCGGGCCGCATGTCGGTGCGTCTGCAACCGAATCATCCGACCGACGACGTCAAAGGCATCGCCGCCTCGATGCTCGACGGCCTGATGTACGGTTGCGGCGACGCGATGATCGGCATCAATCCGGCCAGCGACAATCTCGCCGCGATCACCAAGCTGCTGCTGATGATCGACGACTTCCGCCTGCGCTACCAGGTGCCGACGCAATCGTGCGTGCTGACGCACGTCACCAACACGATTGCCGCAATCGAAAAAGGCGCGCCGGTCGATCTGGTGTTCCAATCGATTGCGGGCACCGAGAAGGCGAACGCGGGCTTCGGCATTTCGCTCGCGCTGCTGCAGGAGGCGTATGAAGCGGGGTTGTCGCTGAAGCGCGGCACCGTCGGCAACAACCTGATGTATTTCGAAACGGGGCAAGGCAGCGCGTTGTCGGCGGACGCGCATTTCGGCGTCGATCAACAGACTTGCGAAGTGCGCGCTTATGCCGTGGCGCGCAAATTCAATCCATTCCTGGTCAACACGGTAGTGGGTTTTATCGGACCGGAGTACCTGTACGACGGTAAACAGATCACGCGCGCCGGACTGGAAGATCATTTCTGCGGCAAGCTGCTCGGCGTGCCGATGGGTTGCGACATCTGCTACACGAACCATGCCGAAGCGGATCAGGACGACATGGACAATCTGCTCACGCTGCTCGGGGTGGCGGGCATCAATTTCATCATGGGCATTCCGGGCGCGGACGACGTGATGCTCAACTATCAAAGCACCTCGTTCCACGACGCGCTGTACGTACGCGACGTGCTCGGCCTGCGTCGCGCGCCGGAATTCGAGGAATGGCTGGAGTCGATGCAGATCACCGACGCGCGAGGCGCATTGCTGAGCGCATCGCCACAACAACCGCTGCTGGAAGGGGCGAACGACTGGATGGGAATCGCATGAGCGAATTCCTCGAAAAGAATCCGTGGAACGCGTTGCGCCAGTTCACCAACGCGCGCATTGCGCTGGGCCGCGCGGGCAATAGTTTGCCGACGGCTCCGCTACTCGCGTTCAACCTGTCGCATGCGCAAGCGCGCGACGCCGTGCATCATCCGCTCGACGCGGAGGTGCTGCACGAACAGTTGCGCGCGCTGAATTTCACGACGCTGGATGCGCATAGCGCCGCGCCGGATCGTGAGCATTATTTGCGGCGTCCCGATCTTGGGCGGCGCTTATCGGAAGAGAGCCGCACAGCGCTCGGGCAGGCGCAGAACGATGCGCCGGAAGTGGTTTTTGTCATTGCAGATGGCCTATCCGCATTCGCCGCAGCGAAGCAATCCATTCCGCTGCTGCAGGCGGTGTGCGCAAAACTCATCGACTGGAAAATCGGGCCGGTCGTGATCGCGCGGCAGGCGCGTGTCGCGCTCGGCGACGAGATCGGCGAGTTGCTCAATAGCAAGCTGGTGGTGATGTTGATCGGCGAAAGACCCGGGCTGAGTTCACCGGACAGTCTCGGCATCTACCTGACCTACGCGCCGAAAGTCGGCTGCAGCGACGCGCAGCGCAACTGCATTTCCAACGTGCGTCCCGAAGGACTCGACTATCCGCACGCCGCGCACAAGTTGCACTACCTGCTGACGCACGCAAGACGTTTGGGTCTCACGGGCGTCGGCCTGAAAGACGATAGCGATGCGCTGCTGGAAAGTGCTCCGGCAACGCCCGCCGTTAGCGACAACTCTAGTCCACCCGGCACGACGTAAACCCATCATGCAACGACGCGTTCCACCGGATGCGTCTCCAGCCATGCGTTCTCGCCGTCTTCAAAGAGCCGCGAGCGCGTTAAAAACCGCAAGCCGCTGGGACGCTCCAAGGAAAACATCCCGCCATTGCCCGGCACCGCGTCGATGATCAACTGCGTGTGCTGCCAGTATTCGAATTGCGATTCGCTCATGTAGAACGGCACACTCGCAATCGTGCCGAGTTTCACGTCGGACGAGCCGACCATGAATTCGCCTTGCGGAAACATCATCGGCGCACTGCCGTCGCAGCAACCCCCCGATTGATGGAACAACACGTCGCCATGTTCGGCGCGTAGCTTGTCGATCAACTCGACCGCGGCCGGTGTCGCGACCACGCGGGCCACTTCTTTCTCGTCAACCATCCCATGCCTCGCTGAAAAAAGCGCGAGCCGCGCAAGGCGGCTCGTGCGAACAGGATCGTGATGCTTAGAAGAAGCCGAGCGGCTTGTCGCTATAGCTGACCAGCAGGTTCTTGGTCTGCTGATAGTGGTCGAGCATCATCTTGTGATTTTCACGGCCGATGCCCGATTGCTTGTAACCGCCAAATGCCGCATGCGCCGGATACGCGTGATAGCAGTTGGTCCACACGCGGCCCGCCTGGATTTGCCGGCCAAAGCGGTAGGCGCGCGTGCCGTCGCGCGTCCACACGCCGGCGCCGAGACCGTACAGCGTGTCGTTGGCGATCTCGAGCGCTTCTTCTTCGGTCTTGAACGTCGTGACCGATACCACCGGCCCGAAGATTTCCTCCTGGAAGATGCGCATCTTGTTGTGGCCGCGGAACACGGTCGGCTTCACGTAATAGCCCTTGCTCAATTCGCCGTCGAGCTGATTGCGCTCACCGCCGATCAAACATTCGGCGCCTTCCTGCTTGCCGAGGTCGACGTACGACAGGATCTTCTCCAGTTGTTCCTGCGAAGCCTGTGCGCCGATCATCGTCTTGCTGTCGAGCGGATGTCCTTGCGTGATGGCTGCGACGCGCTTCAACGCACGTTCCATGAAACGATCGTAGATCTTTTCGTCGATCAGCACGCGCGACGGGCACGTGCACACTTCGCCCTGATTCAGCGCGAACATCGTGAAGCCTTCGAGCGCCTTGTCGAAATAGCTGTCGTCGGCGCTCATCACGTCGGCGAAGAAAATGTTCGGGCTCTTGCCGCCCAGTTCGAGCGTGACCGGAATGATGTTCTGGCTCGCGTACTGCATGATCAGGCGGCCGGTGGTGGTCTCGCCGGTAAACGCGATCTTGGCGATCCGCTTGCTCGACGCGAGAGGCTTGCCGGCTTCGAGGCCGAAGCCGTTAACTATGTTCAGCACGCCGGCGGGCAGCAGGTCGTGAATCAGTTCGGCCAGTACGAGAATCGACGCGGGCGTTTGCTCGGCCGGCTTGAGTACCACGCAATTACCGGCGGCGAGTGCGGGCGCGAGCTTCCACACCGCCATCAGGATCGGGAAGTTCCACGGAATGATCTGGCCGACCACGCCGAGCGGTTCATGAAAGTGATACGCGACCGTGTCGTCGTCGATCTGGGAGAGCGAGCCTTCCTGCGCGCGCACAGCGCCGGCGAAATAGCGGAAGTGGTCGATGGCGAGCGGAATGTCGGCCGCCATGGTTTCGCGTAGCGGCTTGCCGTTGTCGATCGTTTCGGCGATCGCGAGACGTTGCAGGTTCGCTTCCATCCGGTCGGCGATGCGGTTCAGGATGTTCGCGCGTTCGGTGGTCGAGGTTTTGCCCCATGCCGTTTTCGCGCGATGCGCGGCGTCGAGCGCGAGTTCGATATCGGCTTCGCGCGAACGCGGGATCGACGTGAACGGCTCGCCGGTGATCGGCGACACGTTGTCGAAGTACTCACCGCCCGCAGGCTTGACCCATTCGCCGCCGATAAAATTCGCATACTGCTTTTTGTACGGGAATTCGGTGGTCAGAAATTGCATCTCTGCGTGATTCATCTGTGTGCTCCTCACATGGTGAATGTTTGAATGGGCTATATTCGGCGCGATATTTCGCTTGGCCGCGAGAGGCTACAGCCAGAAGTGTGCCAATGCACCGCGCTGGGGATCCGTGCACGCGCAGCAAGCACTCGCGCACGGCCTGCGGCGTGTGGCTGTTCACGCGGCAATGCGGTAACGTCCCGTTTCTGATCAGCCTGTGCCGGTCTGTTCAGGAATTGAACAGCGACGTGGCGCAGGCCACGCCGCTCAGGCGGAGCGGGGCGGGCCGCGAAACCGTTCGGCATGGGAATTGCCTTCCTGTCCCGCTTCGATATCCGTTTGCGCAGATCCGGTATGACGATCGACACCCCATCCGACGGCCAGACCAGTGCCATGCTCACGCCGCAGCCGAGCTTCCGCGTGCAGACCTGCGTCGCTCACGACGCCGATGAACAGGCGCGCAACCTGCACGGCTGGAACCAGACCTACGACCAGTTGACCGCGGGCAGTTTTGTCGGCGGCCTGACCGAGTTGTGCCTCGATCACATGCAGGTGTTCGTCGAAACGACCAGCCATACATTGCGGCAAACCTGCGAGGTACAGAAAGACGCGTACTGGTTCGGCATTCCGACCTGCCCGGCGGGGTCGGGCCGTATCGACGCGCAGGTGATCTCGGGCGACGCGCTGGCGTTCCGTCCCGGCGGCGTCGAATTCGAACTGTTGACGTCGGCCGGTTACGAGATTTTTGGCGTGGTGGTCAAAGGCGAAGTGCTGCGCCGTTACGCGGCGGATGTCGAGCGCGTCGGCCTGGCCGATCATGTGCCGCACACGGAAGTGGTGCCGATCGACCGGGCGCGCAAGGAGCACTTGTGCGCGTCGCTGCGGCAACTGCTCGACGACGGCGCGGCGCGCGGCACGCCGCTGTCGCCGTTCGCGCGCAACAATCTGCAGGCGTCGGTGCTGGCTTCGCTGTTCGATGTCGGCGCGTTGCCGGCGTCGGAGCCGGTGGCGATGCCGGCGCGGCCACGCCGGCAGTCGATCGTGTCGGAAGCGCGCGAGTATGTACTGGTCAATCGCGACCGGGCGATCAGCGTGCCGGAGTTGTGCGAGCGGTTGCATGTGAGCCGGCGCACGCTGCAGTACTGCTTTCAGGATGTGCTGGGGATGGCGCCCGCCACGTATCTGCGCGCGATACGCCTGAACGGCGCGCGGCGCGATCTTTCCAACGCTGCGCGTGAATCACGTTCGGTGCAGGATGTTGCGGCGGCGTGGGGATTCTGGCATCTGAGCCAGTTCGCGACGGACTATCGCAAGCTGTTCGGTATGCGGCCTTCTGAGACGTTGAAGGCCGCGGTGGGGGCGCAGGCGGTAACGGGGCAGCGTTCGTTCGCGCATTGACAGCGGTTGAGGGTGACGGGTGGCGGTTTTTACTTACGCAACAACCGCAACCCGTTCGCTACCACCAGCAGGCTCGCGCCCACGTCCGCGAACACGGCCATCCACATCGTGCCGAGACCCATCACCGTCAGCACGAGAAACACACTCTTGATGCCGAGCGCCAGCGCGATGTTCTGCACCAGCACCGCATGCGTCGCCTTCGAGAGCCGGATGAACGACGGGATCTTGCGCAGATCGTCGTCCATCAGCGCGACGTCGGCGGTTTCGATCGCGGTGTCGGTGCCCATCGCGCCCATCGCGAAGCCGATATCGGCGCGCGCCAGCGCCGGGGCGTCGTTGATGCCGTCGCCGACCATGCCGACCGTCGCGCCTTCCGCCGACCACTGCGCCACCGCGTTGAGCTTGTCTTCCGGCAACTGATCGCCGCGCGCTTCGTCGATGCCGACCTGCTGCGCGATCGCGGCGGCGGTGTGCGGGTTGTCGCCGGTGAGCATGGTTGTGGCGACGCCGAGGCGCTGCAATTCGGCGATGGCGGCGCGACTCGTCTCCTTCACCGTATCGGCGACCGCGAACAGCGCGAGCACGCGCTCCGCGTCGACCAGCATCACGACGGTTTTGCCTTGCCGCTCCAGCGCGTCGAGCCGGGCTTCGAGCGACGCCGAGCATCGCCCAAGTTCCTCGACCAGCCGATGATTGCCGAGCCAGTACGACAAACCGTCGATCTCGCCGCGCACGCCGCGTCCGGCGAGGGCTTCGAACGCGTCGACCGTGACGCTGGCGACGCCGTCGGTCCTCGCCGTCGCCGCAATCGCCATCGATACCGGATGATCCGAGCCTCCCGCGAGACTCGCCGCGAGCGAGCGGCAACGGGCGTCGTCGACGTCGGCGAGGATCGCCAGTTCGGTTTGCACCGGTTTGCCGTGCGTCAGCGTGCCGGTTTTGTCGAGCGCGAGGCGGCGCAGTTTGCGGCCTTGCTCCAGATAAGCGCCGCCCTTGATCAGAATGCCTTTGCGGGCGGCCGCTGCAAGCCCGCTGACGATCGTTACCGGCGTCGAGATCACCAGCGCACACGGGCAGGCGATCACCAGCATGACCAACGCCTTGTAGACCCACTCGTGCCATGCGCCGCCGAACAGCAGCGGCGGCACGATCGCCACCGCCAGCGCGACGGCGAACACGATCGGCGTATACACGCGAGCGAACTGATCGACGAAACGTTGCGTCGGCGCCTTGGTGCCTTGCGCTTCCTCGACCGCGTGGATGATGCGCGCGAGCGTCGTGTTGCTGGCCGCGGCCGTGACCCGATAGTCGAACGAACCGGCCTGGTTGATCGTGCCGGCGAACACGGCGTCGCCGACGGTCTTGTCGACCGGCAGGCTTTCGCCGGTGATCGGCGCCTGATCCACGCTCGAACGGCCCGCGACGATCTCGCCGTCGAGCGCGATCCGCTCGCCCGGCTTCACGCGAACCACCGCGTCGAGCGCAATCGCTTTCAGATCCGTGGCTTGCCAGCTGCCGTCGGGCTGCTGGACGCTCGCCTGTTCGGGCGTGAGTTGCATCAATCCCTGGATCGCATTGCGGGCGCGGTCGAGCGACTTCGCCTCGATGAGTTCGGCGATCGTGAAGAGGACCATCACCATCGCGGCTTCCGGCCACTGGCGCAGGACCAGCGCGCCGGTGACGGCAATGCTCATCAACGCGTTGATGTTCAGGTTGCCGTTGCGGATCGCGAGCCAGCCCTTCTTGTAGGTTGTAAGGCCGCAGGAGAGGATCGCGACGAGCGCCAGACCCGCAGCCATCCAGATCGGTGCGCCGAGCCAGCCAGCGGCCTCTGAGCCCACCGCGGCGACGCCGGCCAGGGCGAGCGGCCACCACGGCTTGGCCGGCGCGGCGGCAGCGGTCGCCGGCGAGCCGTTCGGGCCGGCGTCCGCCATTTCGGGCGTGAAGTCGAGCGAACGCAGCGCGGCGAGGATCGATTCGAGCGCGTCCGGCGCGTGCACGACCGTCAGCACACGCTGCATCAGGTTGAAGTCCATGCTGCGCACATACGGCATGCGGCTGAATTTCTTGCGGATCAGCGCTTCTTCGGTCGGGCAGTCCATCTGCATGATGCGGATGGCGGTACGCACGTCGTTGCCGACGGCTTCGGATCGCGGCAAGCGGATCGGCGCGGCCAGAGTGCTGGGTGTCGAGCCGCAGCAGCCTGCGTCGGCGTGGTTGTGGGCGTGACCTTTGTGATCATGGCCTTTGTGGTCGTGGTCGTGGTCGTGACCAGCGTGGTCATGCCCGGCGTGCCCGTGGGCACAGGCTTTGGCCTGTTCGGGACGGTCTGCTTCGGCGTGGTCGGCGTGAGACATGGTGGCTTCCTGGTTCGATTTGTGGTCTAGTAAACACCTTGAAGCCACTACAAGGTCAAGGCCGCGATCCGGAGGGTCCATGAAAATAGGCGAACTGGCGAAAATCGCCCATTGCACGACCGAAACGATCCGTTTCTACGAAAAAGAGGGCCTGTTGCCCGAAGCGGACCGCACCGAAGCCAATTACCGTAGCTATACCGGCAAGCACGTCGAACGGCTGCGCTTCATCCGCAACTGCCGCGCGCTCGATATGACTCACGACGAGATCCGCGCGTTGCTGCGTCTCACCGACGCGCCCGCCGAGGGTTGCGGCGGCATCAATGCCCTGATCGACGAGCACATCGCGCATGTCGATACGCGCATTGAGGAGCTGAAGCAGTTGAAAGTGCAACTCACCACGTTGCGCGAGCAATGCCACGGCGAACAGGCCGTTGAAGACTGCGGCATCGTGCAAGGTCTGACCGATATGGATGTGAGCGCGCCGCGAGCGCGGCATACGCATCTGGGTTAAGGCGTGTCGGCCGCGCTAACGCGAATGCCGCGCGGCGGCGGCGCGCAGCTTTATGGCGAAGGCCTCGCCTCACCTGTGGCCGGTCCAAACAATCATCGAATCCAGTTGGAGAATCAACGTGTTTACTTGTAGAAACCAGCCCTGCAACGCGCGGTGGGAGCAATCGGACGTCGTCATCAAGAACGAAGGGCAAGGGCTGCTGTTCCGCTGCCCGATGTGCGGCGCGCGCAATTACGTCGAGCGTTTCGACGGCGAAGACGGTTCGGTGCTGTACGAGCAGATCGAAGGCCGTCCCGCTAACGGCCCGATGGCCGACTAAGTCCTTTTTTCCAGCCGACAGCGAGCTCACCCTATGAACAGTCCCACTCCCGCCGGCGCGCCGTTTAGCCAGTTGCCGCTCCCGCCCGCCGCGCTCGCGAATCTGACGCAGCTCGGCTATGTCGAGATGACGCCGATTCAGGCCGCGAGCCTGCCGATCGCGCTCGCCGGCCACGATCTGATCGCCCAGGCGAAAACCGGCAGCGGCAAGACCGCGGCGTTTTCGCTGGCGCTGCTGGCACGCCTCGACGTCCGCAACTTCGCCGTGCAGGCCATGGTGCTGTGCCCCACGCGCGAACTCGCCGACCAGGTCACGCAGGAAATCCGCCGCCTCGCGCGCGCCGAAGAAAACATCAAGGTGCTGACGCTGTGCGGGGGCACGCCGATGCGTCCGCAAACGGCCAGCCTCGAACACGGTGCGCACATCGTGGTCGGCACGCCGGGCCGCATCATGGATCACCTCGAGCGCGGCAGCCTGCCGTTGCAGTCGCTCAACACGCTGGTGCTCGACGAAGCCGACCGCATGCTCGACATGGGTTTCTTCGACGA
Organism: Paraburkholderia sp. BCC1876; assembly: GCF_902833695.1. Lineage (NCBI taxonomy): Bacteria > Pseudomonadati > Pseudomonadota > Betaproteobacteria > Burkholderiales > Burkholderiaceae > Paraburkholderia > Paraburkholderia sp. BCC1876. The sequence continues at coordinate 405,332 of NZ_CADFGI010000004.1, forward strand.
CATCGCCACCGTCGTCAAGCAATGTCCGAAAGAGCGGCAAACGCTGCTGTTTTCGGCGACGTACCCCGAAGGTATCGTCAAGCTGAGTCAGCAATTCCTGCGCAACCCGAAGGAAGTGAAACTGGCCGAGCGGCATGACAACAGCAAGATCCGTCAGCGGTTCTATGAAGTCGCCGAAGACGGGCGTCTGCATGCCGTGGGTTTGCTGTTGAACCACTATCGTCCGGTCAGCACGCTGGCGTTCTGCAATACCAAGCAGCAATGCCGCGATCTGCTCGACGTGTTGCGCGCGCAAGGTTTTCATGCGCTCGCGCTGCATGGCGAGCTCGATCAGCGTGAACGCGATCAGGTGCTGATCCAGTTCGCCAACCGTAGCTGCTCCGTGCTGGTCGCGACCGACGTCGCCGCGCGCGGCCTCGACATCGCGCAACTGGAAGCGGTGATCAACGTCGACGTGACGCCGGACCCGGAAGTGCACGTGCACCGCATTGGTCGCACGGGCCGGGCCGATCAGGAAGGCTGGGCGCTGAGCCTCGCGAGCATGAACGAGATGGGCCGCGTCGCCGGTCTCGAACAGGCGCAAAAGCGCGAGGTGGAATGGCACAAGCTGTCCGAACTCACGGCGGCGAGCAATGAGCGGCTGTTGCCGCCCATGGAGACGCTGCAGATTCTCGGCGGTCGCAAGGAGAAGATCCGTCCCGGCGACGTGCTCGGCGCGCTGACCGGCGAGGCGGGATTCGACGGCTCGCAGATCGGCAAGATTAACGTGACCGAAATGTCCACCTACGTGGCCGTGGAACGCAGCATTGCGCGTGAGGCGCTGCGCAAGCTCAGCGCCGGCAAGGTGAAGGGCAAGAAGGTCAGAGTCCGGATGATGGACGAAGCCTGATCGGCGTTGGCTGGCGGCGCGAGCGCTCATGCTTGCCTCGCCAGCCGCCCTGCGTTTTTCCGGGTCGCGTCAAGCTGCGATCGCCCTGATCGTCGCTGCCCCTGCCGCATCACATTCCTTCATACCCTTGGCGCTTTCCACCGTCTTCGCGTTTTTCGCGCGGTGCCGCCTTTTCCCTGTCAATCCCGATCTCACAGGCTTCGCCGGTGGTGACGCGCACTCGTCCAGGCCATGACGTAAACGCATGCCGCGCATGACAAAGTTTCGATTGTGACGCTTCTTTGGCTGATGCCTAATCACCGAACCGGATGGGACCGCCACGCCGTTGGCCGTCCGCGAATCCATTGCCGGATGAAGAAAGGGAGAAGCCTTATGCAGAGCGCCATGCAAGCCCGCTCGAAATTGCCTGACGTGGGCACGACGATTTTTACCGTGATCGGTCAGTTGGCCGCGCAACACGATGCGCTGAACCTGTCGCAAGGCGCACCGAATTTCGCGCCGGACGCAAAGTTGATCGACGGTGTCGCGCAAGCCATGCGCGCCGGTCACAACCAGTACGCGCCGATGGCCGGCATCGCGGCACTGCGCGAAGCGCTCGCCGACAAAGTCGAAACGCTGTATGGCGTGCGCTACGACCCGCAGAGCGAAGTGACCGTGATCGCCAGCGCCAGCGAAGGCCTGTATTCGACGATCAGCGCACTCGTGCATCCGGGCGACGAAGTGATCTACTTCGAGCCTTCGTTCGACAGCTATGGTCCGATCGTCCGACTGCAAGGCGCCACGCCGGTAGCGATCAAGCTCTCGTTAGATGGTTTCCGCGTGGATTGGGACGAGGTCGCCGCCGCGATCACGCCGAAGACCCGCATGATCATCATCAACACGCCGCACAATCCGACCGCCACCGTGTTCAGCGCGGACGACCTCGCGCGCTTAAAAGCCGTTACACGCAACACCGATATCGTGATTCTCGCCGACGAAGTCTACGAGCACGTGGTGTTCGACGGCGCCCAACATCAGAGCATGGCGTGCGATACCGAACTCGCGGAACGCAGCGTGATCGTGTCGTCGTTCGGCAAGTCGTATCACGTGACTGGGTGGCGTGTCGGCTATTGCCTCGCGCCCGCTGCGCTGATGGACGAGATTCGCAAAGTCCATCAATTCATGGTGTTTTCTGCCGATACGCCGATGCAGTACGCGTTCGTCGATGCATTGGCGAATCGCGAAAGCTATCTCGGCTTGTCCGCGTTCTATCAGAAGAAGCGTGATCTGCTCGCGCATGCGTTGCGCGATTCGCGCTTCGAATTGCTGCCGAGCGAAGGCAGCTTTTTCATGCTCGCGCGGTTTCGCGGTTTCTCTGACGAAAGCGATAGCGACTTCGTGCTGCGCCTGATTCGCGATGCGCGGGTCGCGACGATTCCGCTGTCGGCGTTCTACACCGACGGCACCGATTCGGGCCTGATTCGCCTGAGCTTCTCGAAGGACGATGCGACGTTGCTCGAAGGCGCGCGGCGTCTGTGCGAAATCTGACGATTCGATTGTTTGATTGTTTGATTGCGCGCGCAACGGTCGGGTTTTTGACCGCAGTATGATCGTGACGCCTTCATGCATCAGCGTGTTGCATGAAGGCGTTGACACCGAATCGAAGGGAAGGGACCTGTTATGAAATCGCTCAAGCCACTATGGGCATTGGCCTGCGCATTCACATCGATCGCGGCTTTTTCAACGGCCAGTGCCGCTGAAACGACACTGCGATTCGGACTCGAAGCACAGTATCCGCCGTTCGAGTCGAAGGGGCCGAATGGTGAGTTGCAAGGACTCGACGTCGATGTCGGCAATGCCGTTTGCGTCGCCGCGCATATGACGTGCAAGTGGGTCGAGACTTCGTTCGACGGCCTGATTCCCGCACTGCAGGGTCGCAAGTTCGACGCGATCAATTCGGCGATGAACGCCACCGAACAACGCCGTCAGGCGATCGATTTCACCACCGTGGTGTATCGCGTGCCGACGCAGTTGATCGCGAAGCGCGATAGCGGTTTGCTGCCGACGCCCGCGTCGTTGAAGGGCAAACGCGTCGGCGTATTGCAGGCTTCGATTCAGGAAACCTTCGCGAAGACGCATTGGGAAACGGCCGGCGTGACGGTCGTGCCGTATCAGGATCAGAACCAGGTTTATACCGATCTCCTCTCGGGTCGCCTCGACGCGACGCTCGTGCTCGCGCCCGCGGGTCAGGCGGGTTTTCTGTCGAAGCCGAACGGCAAGGACTACGCGTTCGTCGGGCAACCTGTGCGTGACGACAAGATTCTCGGCAGCGGTATCGCGTACGGGATTCGTAAAGGCGATACGGCGCTGCGTGAGCAATTGAACGCGGCGATCGCCAAGGTGCAGGCGGATGGCACGGTGAAGACGCTGGCCGCTAAATATCTCGGCAATATCGACATCTCGGCGAAGTAAGGCTGCGGTGTACCGGGCGCGCTGAAACACCTCGCGTCTTCGTTCCATGAGTTGTCTTGTTGACGATCCGTTTGGCGGCTACGATACGTAGGCCTTGCAGGTGTGCGAGGTCTGCGTACACATCGGAGAGCCGGTAGATGAGCGAGACGACGGAAGCGGCCATTCACGCGAAATGCGCTTCTGCGCCGAAGTTCTGGCGCAGCGACGCGTTGCCGTTCATCAAGGCGCGTTCCATCGACGATGGCCGCGAGGTCTGCTACGCCAAACATTCGCATGAGACGTTTTCTATCGGCGCCGTAACCGGCGGGCGCAGCGTCTACGTGAATCGCCACGCGAGCGAATGGATCGGCGCAGGCGCGGTCGTCATGATGAATCCGGACGACGTGCATGCCTGCAATCCCGTCGCCGATGAGCGCTGGTCGTACTGCATGCTGCATGTAGACGTGACGTGGTTCACGAGTCTGCAACACGAACTGGGTTTCAGCGAAAACCACGCGTTTCGCGCGTTCTCGCAGACCATGACGACGGACCTGAAACTGTTCGATGATCTGAACCGTTTGCATGCGATTCTCGTGGACAGTGATGCCGAGATTCTTCACAAAGAAAGCACGGCAGTCGTCTTCTTCTCTGAAGTACAACAAAAGCTGAACCCGGCATCTTTGCCGGATCACGACGCCAGCCGGCAGCTCTCGCGCGCAGCGGAATTCATCGCGGAAAACTGCACCCGTGCATTGAGACTCGATGACGTGTGCAAGGCGGCCGAACTCTCGCCGTCGCATCTGATTCGCGCGTTCAAACAGCGCTATGGCATGACGCCTCACGCGTATCTGATCAATCGACGCATTCAGTACAGCCGCGCGCAATTGCGACGTGGCCGCTTGATCGCGGACGTCGCGCTTGACGCCGGGTTCGCCGATCAGGCGCATTTGCAACGTACGTTCAAGCGGCTGGTTGCGGCGACGCCGGGTCAATATCGCAGTTGAGTCGGTGCGTCACTCGACCAGCAGATACGGCGCACTCGCCGCGAGCAACGCGGCCATGACGCGATTGAATACCCTGACGCGCTGCGGTTCCTGCAAGTACTTGCGCAGGAACGTGCCGGCGTACGCCCAACTCGCAATCGACACATAGCAGATCACGAAATAGACGACGGCGAATTGCCAGACGAGCTGGCCGTCGCCATCGGCTGCATAGGCGCCCATGCCGGCCAGCGACGCGAGCCACGCTTTCGGGTTGAGCCATTGCATCGCCGCGCCATTGGCGTACGAGGGGCCGCGGGCGGATTGATCCGCGCCGAGGCGGCCGTCGTCGACGGCGAGTTTGTAGGCCATGTAGAGCAGAAAGCCGACGCCCGCCCATTTGACTACCGCGATCAGGTTCGGGAAATGCGCGAGCAACTCGTGCAGTCCGAGACCAATGAGCAGAAGCAGTACGGTGAAGCCGACGGTTGCGCCGGTGACATGCCGCATGCTCGCGGCGAGTCCGTGCTGCGCGCCGGCGCTGAGCGCCACGACATTAACCGGACCGGGAGAAATGGAACTGGCCAGCGCGAATGCGGCCATGGAGAGTAATGCGGTCATCTGATGCCCCGAAACAGGAGTGCGCCGGATTGGCGACGCTGAACGGTAGCGGGCGGTGCGGTGGGGTGTATTGAAGGAAATTGCTGTGGGGAATGCGTGGGATTTCGTCGGGCTCTGGCTTGGGGCGATTGTTCGCTGAAAACGCGCGCCGCAAAGCAAAAAGCCCGGTCGCGAGGACCGGGCTTTTTGCTTTGAATCTTTGGTGGGGCGTGACAGATTCGAACTGTCGACCTACGGATTAAGAGTCCGCTGCTCTACCAGCTGAGCTAACGCCCCCAACAGAAGCGAAATTATGCAGTAATTTCCAGAACTTGCCAAGCCTCTTTAGCAGATTTCTTAAAAATAGCGGCTTCAGCGGGTTCGAAGCATTCCTCGATCGCCACGCGGCCGTCAAAAACACGCGGCCTTTCCCGTCCCGGTATTATGTCGCGAACCCTTGCCGCACGAAGCGTCGCGCGGCTCTCCACCGAGGATTGCCATGGATGAGAAAGAGATTATCGCGTTGCTCGACCGCATCCTCGCTCCCTGGGTCCGTGCGCTCACGCTGACGCCCGTTAAAGTCGACGACGAAAGCGCCACGCTGCGTCTGCCGTTTTCCGGGGGTCTGCGTCATTCGGGCGGCGTGATTTGCGGCCAGGTCTTCATGGCCGCGGCCGACACGGCGATGATCGTCGCCATTTCCGCCGCGCTCGGTGGCTTCAAGCCGATGAGCACCGTCTCGCTCAACATCAATTTCATGCGCGCGGTCCGCAATGGCGACGTGCTGATCACCGCGCGCGTGCTGCGCATGGGCCGCAATCTGGTGTTCGGCGAGGTCGAATTGTTCGACGAGTCCGGCAACATGGCCGTCCACGCCACCACCACCTACGCGCTGCTCGACTAGCACCGCGGCGTGAGCCGCATCAAAGTCAAAAGAAAAGGAAAAAGCAGGATGTTCGATCAGGTCGTATTCGCGGGCGGCGGCAACCGCTGCTGGTGGCAGGCGGGTTTCTGGGACGTGGTGCAGCCGGAATTGCAGATCCGCCCGCGCGTCATCACCGGCATTTCGGCCGGCGCCGCCACCGCGTGCATGCTCTACACGCGCGACTCCGACTGGGTAATGCGCTATTACGAAGACGCGCTTCGCCACAACACCCGCAACGCCTACTGGGGCAACCTGCTGCGCGGCGAGTCGGTGTTTCCGCACTACCGCATTTACCGGCAGGCGCTGCTCGACATCTACGGCGAGAAGTTTTCGACGCTCGCCGGGGCGCCGGAAATCCGCATCGGCGTGTCGCATCTGCCGCGCTGGCTCGGCGCGCGCAGCGCGGTCGCCGCCGGGTTGATCGCGTACAACATCGAGAAATACGTCCGCAAAACGCTGCATCCAACGCTCGGTCAGACGCTCGGTTTTCATCCGGAATTCGTGCGTGCGCAGGACTGCGCCAGCGTCGAGGATCTGGCGGATCTGATCCTGCAATCGTCGAGTACGCCGCCGTTCACGCCGGTTTTGCGGCGCAATGGGCGTCCTGTGCTGGATGGCGGCATGGTCGACAACGTGCCGGTCGGCGCGCTCGACGCCGATGCGCCCGGCAACGTGCTTGTGATGGTCACGCGTCTTTACCCGCGTCCGCAGATGTTCGTGGTGCCGCATGGCGTGCAGCAACGGCTGTATGTACAGCCGTCGCGCAAGGTGCCGATTTCGAGCTGGGATTACACCAGCCCTTCGCAGATGGTGCACGCGTACAACCTCGGCCGCGGCGACGGCGAGACTTTCCTCGAGCGCATGCCCGCGCTGCTAGAGGTCGGCGCGCACGCAGCGCGCTGATACGAAACGAGGGGCCGAGGGGCCAAACAACCGCCCCTCGCGACTCGACTTACCGCCGACGCCCGCCCTGCAACGCCTCCGGATTCGCCACGCTGCCCGTATCGCCGGCGTCGAACGCGAGAATGTTCTGGAACGCCGCAGTGAAGTAAAGCTCGTAGCTCTCGCGCTCCACATAGCCAATGTGCGGCGTGCAGATCACGTTCTCCATGCGCAGCAGGCTGTAGCCCTGCAGGATCGGCTCGCTTTCATACACATCGATCGCGACCATCCCCGGACGGTTGTGCGACAGCGCGTTCACCAGCGCGTTTTCATCGAGCAACTCGGCGCGGCTCGTATTCACGAGCAAGGCAGTCGGCTTCATCCGCATCAAATCTTCCTGCTTGACGATGCCGCGCGTGTCGTCATGCAGACGCAGGTGCAAGGACAGCACATCGCTTTGCTCGAACAACGCTTCGCGGCTTTCGGCGACGCCGTAGCCGTCGGCGCGCGCAGCCTCGCGTGAATGCTCGCGGCCCCAGATCAGCACGTTCATGCCGAACGCCTTGCCGTACCCGGCGAGCAGGCGGCCAATCTTGCCGTAGCCCCAAATCCCCAGCGTCTGACCACGCAAGACCTGACCCAAACCGAAGTTCGGCGGCAGCGCGGACGTCTTCAAACCCGACTGCTGCCAGGCCCCTTGCTTAAGGTTTGCCACGTATTGCGGAATGCGCCGCTGCGCCGCCATGATGAGAGCCCACGTCAGCTCAGCCGGCGCGATCGGCGAACCGCTGCCTTCCAGCACGGCGATGCCGCGCTCGGTACAGGCCGCCAGATCGATATGGCTGGAGACCTTGCCGGTCTGGCTGATCATGCGCAAACGCGGCAGTTTGTCGAGGAGTTGCGAGTTGATACGGGTACGTTCGCGAATCAGCACCAGTGCGTCGACTTCGGAAAGACGGCTCGCCAACTGACCGAGACCGCGAACGGTGTTGTTAAAAACTTTGACCTCGTGGTCGGCCAGCAATTGAAAGCAGTCGAGCTTACGAACGGCGTCCTGGTAATCGTCGAGGATGGCAATCTTCATGGTATGTGTCTTGCGGCGCACCATGACGGTGCGGAACGGAGTGTTATGCTGACTGTCCCACCATGTGACCTAGGTCACATGCCGGACTGGCTGGATGCCTTACCGTAGAAGCTGCCGCGTAGAACGGCTGCGCCACGGAAAGGCCGATTGACATCGTTTTTAACAGTTTGTTGCGTGTTGAGGCAAGCCGCTTTACAGACGGTTGCAGACAACCGTCGGTCGATGCCTCCGCCCAGCAGGCTGTGTGGCCCATGATGACCTGCACAATTATTTGCGCGCCGGTTCAGGCAGTCTCCCGGCGTGAAGAATTGAACGCCTCTCGCATGCAGCGTCCCCTTGGGCTTGTACCGTTTTTCTATTCGCTTTCAAAACGGAGACAAGTCGATGAACCATCCCTCATTCGAAGGACAGCCCGTAATCGAGGCGCCCGCGTGGGTCAAACACCGAAAGCTGCTCGACTGGGTCCAGCGCGTCGCCGCGCTGACCAAGCCCGACCAGGTCGTCTGGTGCGACGGCTCGCAGGAGGAATACGACCGCTTGTGTGCACAAATGGTCGAAGCGGGCACCCTCAGAAAGCTCAATCCCGCGAAACGTCCCAATTCTTACCTCGCCTGGTCCGATCCGTCCGACGTGGCGCGCGTCGAAGACCGCACGTTCATCTGCTCGCCGCGCCGCGAAGACGCCGGCCCCACCAATAACTGGATCGCCCCGGCGGAAATGCGCTCCACGCTCGACGGTCTGTTCGACGGCGCGATGCGCGGCCGCACGATGTACGTGGTGCCGTTCTCGATGGGCCCGCTGGGTTCGCCGATCGCGCACATCGGCGTTGAATTGAGCGACAGCCCGTACGTGGTGACGAACATGCGCATCATGACGCGCATGGGCCGCCAGGTGTACGACGTGCTCGGCGAAGACGGCGAGTTCGTGCCCTGTGTGCATTCGGTCGGCGCGCCTTTGGCGGCCGACGCGAAAGACGTGCCGTGGCCGTGCAACGACACCAAATACATCGTCCATTTTCCCGAGTCGCGCGAAATCTGGAGCTACGGCTCGGGCTACGGCGGCAACGCGCTGCTCGGCAAGAAGTGCTTCGCGCTGCGCATTGCATCGACCATGGGCCGCGCCGAAGGCTGGCTCGCCGAACACATGCTGATTCTCGGCGTCACTTCGCCGCAAGGGCGCAAGCATCACGTGGCGGCGGCGTTTCCGTCGGCGTGCGGCAAGACCAACTTCGCCATGCTGATTCCGCCGGAAGGCTTGAACGGCTGGAAGATTTCCACGATCGGCGACGATATCGCGTGGATCAAACCGGGCAAGGACGGCCGCCTGTACGCGATCAATCCGGAAGCCGGCTACTTCGGCGTTGCGCCGGGCACGAGCGAAAAGACTAACTTCAACGCCATGGCCACGTTGAAAGAGAACGTGATCTTCACGAACGTGGCGCTGACCGACGACGGCGACGTCTGGTGGGAAGGCATGACCGACGAAGCGCCCGCGCACCTGATCGACTGGCAGGGCAAGGACTGGACACCGGCCTCCGCGAAGGAGAGCGGCCGCAAGGCGGCGCATCCGAACGCGCGCTTCACGGCGCCGGCCGCGCAATGTCCGTCGATCGACGCCGACTGGGAAAACCCGGCGGGCGTTGCGATCGACGCGTTTATCTTCGGCGGCCGCCGTTCCACGACCGTGCCGCTCGTCACTGAAGCGCGCAACTGGGTCGAAGGCGTCTACATGGCCGCGACCATGGGCTCCGAGACGACCGCCGCCGCGGCCGGCCAACAGGGCGTGGTGCGCCGCGACCCGTTCGCGATGCTGCCGTTCTGCGGCTACAACATGAGCGATTACTTCAGCCACTGGCTGAAAACTGGCGAACGTCTGGCTCAACTGAACGCGAAGCTGCCGAAGATTTTCTGCGTCAACTGGTTCCGCAAGGGAACCGACGGCAAGTTCGTCTGGCCGGGCTTCGGCGAGAATATGCGCGTGCTGGGCTGGATGGTCGGCCGTATCGAGGGCACGGCCCAAGGCGAGGAACACGCGTTCGGCGTGTCGCCGCACTATGACGACATCGACTGGAGCGGGCTGAACTTCAGCCGCGAGCAATTCGAGCAGGTGATTTCCGTCGACGACGCAGCATGGCACGACGAACTCGCGCTGCACGCCGAACTTTTTGACACACTGCAGCAAGGGTTGCCGACCGCTTTGACGGACGCTAAACGCTCATTGGAGCAGAAGCTCATTGCCTGATCATGTGAGTATTCACTTCGCATGAAGAGCCGCCTTCGGGCGGTTTTTCTTTGTCCGCCTCCCCTTACACCGCGATTTTTTCCGATTCCGCAACGCCGGGACGATCATTACGTCTGTTCGAACAAAAAAGACAGAGCAAGCTGCAGCGCAGCAGATTGTTTCTTTTTTCGGAATAATGAGTGGTCGCGCCCCACATTGGTGAGTACAGTCGCACAGAAATCGACAATATTTCCGCTTTCGTGGGCAACTTCTGCACGATTTCGCGAGTCGTAGGAGAATTCCAAGTTCGCTTCACTGGTTTTCACTAATTGTCAGGAAGCTGTAACACGGCAGGAGTTGTCTTATGGATCATTTGCAGTCGATGCGAGTTTTCGTCAGAGTGGCGGATCTCGGCAGTTTTGCCCGCGCTGCGAGCGCGATGGATATTTCCAACGCAGTTGCCACCCGTCACGTCGCCGACCTCGAAGGGCGTCTTGGTACGCGGCTGCTCAATCGCACAACCCGCAGCTTGTCTCTGACCGAGTCGGGTCAGGTTTATCTCGAGCGCGCGCGCCAGATTCTCGACGAACTGGAAGACGTCGAGCAGATGGTGGTGGCGCGCAATCATGAACCCGTCGGCACGCTGAGAATCGTCGCGCCGGTGGTATTCGGGCTGCACAACCTCGCACCCGTACTTCAAACATACGCGGAGCGTTACCCGAAAGTGATTCCCGATGTGACGCTGGTCGATCGTCAGGTCGACCTGGTCGAAGAAGGTTTCGACGTGGGCGTCGTGATCGCGCGGCAGATGCGCAGCGCCAGCATCGTCACGCGGCGTCTCACCACGGGTTGCATGACGGTGTGCGCCACGCCGGCTTATCTCGAGAAGCACGGTGTGCCGACGCGTCCCGAGCATTTGCTGGAGCATCCGTGCCTGAGCTTGCCGTCCGAGTATTGGGGCGACGAGCGCGTGTTCACGGGCCCGGAAGGCGAGGTGCGCGTGCGGCCGTCGAACGTGATCGTGGCGAACAACACGGAAATGCTGCGGCAGTTCGCGTTGCTCGGCATGGGCATCGCGATTCTGCCGAGCTATCTGATTGGCCGCGACATGACGCGTGGCCGGCTGGTGCGTCTGCTCGGCGATTACCGTTTGCCGCAGGTCGAGATCAACATTGCGTATCCGAGTCGCCGTCATTTGCCGGCAAAGGTCCGCACGTTCATCGATCATCTGGTCGAGCATTTCAGCCAGACGCCGAACAGCCTTCTCGGCGAACAGTGGATCAAGGACGGCCTTGGACGCCCCGACACGACGTCGGCGTTCGAATCGTCGGATCATATGCCGCCGGAAGCGTTCGACGGCGCTGAGCCGCTGTCTCGCCTGCTGGACAGCGAGTTATCGCCGATGCCGACCACCACGTTGGCCAAGACGGCCACGCGCACGCGACCGACGGTTTTGTCGCCGCTGTAAGTGCGGGTGGATCGATCAGGCCCGGAAGCCGGGCGCGGCGCTTGGTAGCCGCGTTCCGGTGGACAAAGAAAAAGGCGCAGTCACGTAAGTGACTGCGCCTTTTTTCGTAGCGTGGCGGATACCGCGTGAATCCGAATCTATGACGCAAGCTGGCTGGAAGCAAACGCTGCCTCCAGCCGTGTTGGCATCTATCAGGAGCCGGTTTTACGCGCCACGGTTTTCTTCGCTGGCGCTTTCTTGGCCGCCGCTGCGGTTTTCGTGGCCGCCTTCTTGGCTGCCGGCGCTTTCTTCCCTGCGACCTTCTTGGCAGCCGGCACGGCCTTCACCGCGACAGAGCCTTCGTCGTCGTCCGATTCCGAATCCGGCGCTGCCTTGGCCGCCGCTTTCGCCGCTGCAGTTTTCGCCGCGGTCTTGGCGGACGGTTCCTTCTTTTCGAACTCGAAGCCGATCTTGCCGTCGTTCTGCTTGACGAGGAACGCCTTGAAGTTACGGCCGGTGCGCGACGACTTGAAGTTCGTCAGCAGGTCCGTACGGCCTTCTTCGAGCAGCTTCGCCATCTGTTCGCGCGCGATTTCCTGCTGCAGGATCACCTTGCCCGAACGGAAGTCGCAGGTCTTCGGATTCGCGACCGAGTTCTCGCAGACGTAGCTCATGCCGTGTTCGAACACGCGACCCTTGCACTTCGGACACGCACCCACCGATTGCTGATCGGAGAAATCAGGCGGTTCACCGTCTTCGCCGCCCGAATCCTGACCGAAGTCGAACTCAAGCTTGTAGTTCTTGATCTCGTCGTCGAGCGACAGCTTCAGGATCGCCGAGAACGGACGGCCCATCTTGCTGCGGAAACCCGACAGCGGCCCGATCGTCTTGTTCTGCAGCAGCTCTTCGACTTCCGGAATTTCGAACTGGCGTCCGCCCGGAATCTTCGAAATCGAGAACTCGCATTTCGAGCAGGCGAAGCGGCGGTAGTTTTCCTTCACCTGACCACTGCAGTTCGGACACGGCGTCTCTAACGTCGCGTAATCACCCGGGATCGTGTCGGAATCGTATTCCTTCGCGCGCTTGACGATGGTCTGCGTCATGCGGGCGATTTCCTGCATGAACGCGTCGCGCGGCAGGTTGCCGCGTTCCATTTGCGAGAGCTTGTATTCCCACTCGCCGGTCAGTTCCGGTGCGGTCAGCTCCTTAACGCCGAGGCCGCGCAACAGCGTCATCAACTGGAATGCCTTGGCGGTCGGAATCAGATCGCGGCCTTCGCGGATCAGATACTTTTCGCCGAGCAGACCTTCGATGATCGCGGCGCGCGTGGCCGGCGTGCCGAGCCCCTTGGCCGCCATCGCTTCGCGCAGTTCGTCGTCTTCGACGAGCTTGCCTGCGCCTTCCATGGCCGACAGCAAGGTCGCTTCGTTGTAGCGTGCGGGCGGCTTCGTCACCAGTTGCTGGGCGGCGATCTTGTCGGTCTTGACCTTCTCGTCCTTCTGCACCGGCACGAGGTTCGCGTCTTCACCGCTGATTTCGCGGCCGTAGACCTGCAGCCAGCCTGGCTCGACCAGTACCTTGCCTTCCGTCTTGAAGTGATGGCCGACCACTTCGGTGATCCGCGTCGTCACGCGATATTCGGCGGCCGGGAAGAACACCGACAGGAACCGCTTCACGACCAGATCGTAGAGCTTCTGTTCCGGCTCGGACAGGTTCTTCGGCGCTTGCGCCGTCGGGATGATTGCGAAGTGATCGCTGATCTTCGAGTTGTCGAAGATGCGCTTGTTCGGCTTCACCCAGCCCTTGTCCAACACCTGCTTGGCGAACGGCAGATAGTTGTTGCTCTCCTTGAGCATGCCGAGCGTGTCTTTGACCGTATCCATATAGTCTTCCGGCAGCGCGCGCGCGTCGGTACGGGGATAGGTCAGGACCTTGTGCTTTTCGTACAGCGCCTGGGCGAGGCCCAGCGTGTTTTTCGCGGAGAAGCCGAAGCGGCCGTTAGCCTCGCGCTGCAGGCTGGTCAGGTCGAACAGCGCCGGCGAGAGTTGCGTGGACGGCTTCGATTCTTCGCTGACCTTGCCGATCTGGCCGCGGCAGGCGGCAACGATCGTTTCGGCCGCGGGCAGCGCCCACAGACGCGAATCGCGCTTTTCAGGATCGAACTCGTCGCGCTTGAATTTCGGATCGTACCAGCGGCCTTCGTAGAAACCGCCGGCGCAGACGAACTCCGCCTTCACTTCCCAATAGTCGCGCGCCACGAAGCGGCGAATCTTTTCTTCGCGCTCCACCACGATCGACAGCGTCGGCGTTTGCACCCGCCCGACCGTGGTCAGGAAGAAGCCGCCGCCCTTGCTGTTGAACGCGGTCATGGCCCGCGTGCCGTTGATGCCGACCAGCCAGTCGGCTTCCGAGCGGCAACGCGCGGCGTCGGCCAGCGGCTGCATCTCTTCGTCGCTACGCAGACGGGCGAAACCATCGCGGATCGAGCCGGCCGTCATGGATTGCAGCCACAGGCGCTGCACCGGCTGTTTGGCTTTCGCGTGCTGCGCGATCAGGCGGAAAATCAGCTCGCCCTCGCGCCCCGCGTCACATGCGTTGATCAGGCGGTCGACGTCTTTACGTTTGAGCAGTTTGGTCAGCACCTTCAGGCGCGACTCGCTCTTAGCGATCGGATTGAGGTCGAAATGCGGCGGAATGACGGGCAGATTGGCGAAACTCCACTTGCCGCGCTTGACTTCATAGTCTTCGGGCGCGGCGATTTCCAGCAGGTGGCCGACTGCCGAGGAAAGGACGTAGTCGTCGCTTTCGTAGTATTCGTCATGCTTGGTAAAGCCGCCCAAAGCCTTCGCGATGTCGTTCGCGACGGAAGGCTTTTCGGCGATGATCAGTGCTTTGGACATGACTCGATGTGAGGTTGGTAGATCCGGGTTGATGGCCTTGAGTGCGCGGTTATTCGCGCGACCCTCGTTTGCGACCTTTGCGACCCATTAACGACCGCTTTATAGCACACGCCGCGAAGGCGACGTGTCAAGTGCCATAAAAGCGCGCCATCTTAATTGCGCGCTCCGCGCTCGGGCAAGTTATGGAAAACGCGCCGTACACCGCTCGCAACGCCCGTGCCGCAAGGCTTGGGCGTTGCGGTTTCAGGCTGCCTCATCAGGCCACCTGAAGCGCCGGCCGCAACTTAGGCGCGCCGCTGACGCCGGGCACGGCCGTCAGATCCGACAACATCCGTTCCACAATCGCCGCCTGTGGCAATACCGTGCCGAAGAATCGTGTCGTGACTGAGTCTTCGATCAGGATGGTCGGGAAATTCTCGACGTCCAGATCGTCGAAACGGTCCGCATGGGTTTCAATGTCGATCCATGCGAAACACATATCCGGATGGCGATCGGCCAGCTTGTCGAAGGCGTCCCGATAGTCGCGACAGGTTCCGCACCACTCCGCGCACAGGCAGGCGACGAACAGCGTGTCGGGCTCGTTGACGCGCTCGGCGATCCGGTCTTGGTCGGTGTCGAGGTTCAGCGCGGGCATGGTGGTTCCTTACGTACTTTGTCGAGTGCTTTGGCGCGAATGTAGCATGGTCGATCCGCGAGAGTGGTCAACCCTGGTCAAGACGAGGTCGGTCGTGGCTTGCACGCATGAAGCGGCCGCCGGGCAGCATCGTCACCTGGCCGGCGAGTTCGAGTTGCAGCAAGGTGGTCTGTAAAGCGGTGTCCTCCATTTCGGTGCGAGCGGCAAGAATTTCAAGCGTGGTGGGCGAATGGCCGAGCGCGGCGAGGAGTTGCTGAGCCTCGGCGCTCGGCGGACGGGCGGATGACGCGGTTGCTCGTCTGGCCGCGTGGGCGGCGTCTTCGCGAGTGGCCGCGTGTTCCGTCGCCAAGGTCGCCCCGGCGCGAGGAAGCGCGCCCGGCTGTTCAGCCCCGTCGCCGAAAATCGCGTGTAGCGATGCCGCCGAACCGCCCTTGGCGGCTGGTCGTTGCGTGAAGCCGAGCTCTTCCAGTATTTCGTCCGGCGTCTCCACCAGCTTGGCCCCCTGCTTGATGATCCGATGACACCCGCGCGACAGCGGCGCGTGAATCGATCCCGGCAACGCGAAGATGTCGCGTCCCATTTCGTTGGCCAGCCGCGCGGTAATCAGCGAGCCGGAGCGCATCGCCGCCTCGACGATCACCACGCCGCTGACCAATCCGGCGATCAGCCGATTGCGCTGCGGGAAGTTGGCGGCGCGCGCGGGGGTACCGAGCGGCCATTCCGAGAGAATCACGCCCTGCACCGCGATCTGCCGCGCCAGCGCGTGATGCGCCGACGGGTACACCAGGTCCGCACCGGTGCCGATCACGGCAACCGTCCCGCCGACGCCTTCCAGGGCGCCCCGATGCGCGGCCCCGTCGATGCCGAGCGCCAGCCCCGACACGATGGTCACGCCGGCTGCCGACAACGCCCGCGCAAACCGCTCCGCGTCTTCGACGCCTTGCGGCGTCGCGCTGCGGCTGCCCACCAGCGCCACCGCCCGCGTATGCAGCAGATCCAGCCGGCCCTTTATATATAGCAGCGGTGGCGGATCGGGCATGGTCAGCAGCGCGGGCGGGTAGGCGGGGTCGTCGAGCATCACGACCTGGTTGCCGGGCAGTTCGCGCCATGCGAGCACGGCGTCGAGCTGGGCGTCGAATTCCGGCCCGGCTGGCGCCAGCGCCGCGCGCGCCGCGGCCTCGCCGGCGACCGCTGCCAGCGCAGCCAGTGTTTGGTCGAAAATCGCTTCCGGCAGTCCAAAAGCGGTCAACAACAGGCGCAGCGCCGCCGGTTTCAGACCGGGCGCGAGCGAAAGCCGCAGCCAGGCGGCGATCTCAAAATCGGTTGCAGGCAAGCTGTGCATTGCGAGTCGATCCTCCTGCAGGGCCAGCGGGCAGGCGGGCGCCATGCTAAAATTTTCATCATCCGAAATAACTGCAGCGCCGCGCCCACCCGCGCGGGCTCGTCGTCTAGCGCACCTGGCGCGTTGAATCGAACCGGTTCGACACCATCTATCCTGTGCGTAAGGCGGCGCGTCCACAACCTGGCCGAATGGCTAACGCGGGCCTCACAACGGTCAGCGGCGCCTAAAAACACACTCAAGATCATGGCTTTACTGAACATCCTCAATTACCCGGACAAACGGCTGCACAAGATCGCGAAGCCGGTCGCGGCGGTCAACGACCGCATTCGCCGCCTCGTCAAAGACATGGCTGAAACCATGTACGCCGCGCCCGGTGTCGGCCTTGCCGCGACCCAGGTCGACGTGCACGAGCGCGTGATCGTGATCGACGTGTCGGACGATCACAACGAACTGCTCGCGTTCATCAACCCGGAAATCATCTGGTCGAGCGACGAAAGAAAGCTGTCGGAAGAGGGTTGCCTGTCGGTGCCGGGTATTTACGACAATGTCGAGCGCGCCGAGCAAGTGCGCGTGCGGGCGTTGAACGAGAAGGGCGAAACCTTCGAGCTGGATTGCGAAGGCCTGCTCGCGGTGTGCATCCAGCACGAAATGGATCACCTGATGGGCCGCGTGTTCGTCGAGTACCTGTCGTCGCTGAAGCAAACGCGCATCAAGAGCAAGATGAAAAAGCTCGCCCACGCGATGTAATGCGCGTCCACTTCGCCACCTGTCCCCGTCCATGAGTCATTCGTTGCGCGTCATCTTTGCCGGTACGCCGGAGTTCGCCGCGGCCGCACTGGCCGCGATCCATAGCGCCGGCTTTCCGGTGCCGCTCGTACTGACCCAGCCGGACCGTCCGGCCGGGCGCGGCATGAAATTGCAGGCGAGCCCGGTCAAGCGTTACGCCGAGGAGCACGGGCTGGCTGTCGCGCAACCGCCTTCGTTGCGCCGCGCCGGCAAGTATCCCGAAGAGGCGACCGCCGCGATCGAAAAACTGCACGCCACGCCGCATGACGTGATGGTCGTGGCCGCTTACGGTCTGATCCTGCCGCAGGAAGTGCTCGATATTCCGCGGTTGGGCTGCATCAACATTCACGCTTCGTTGCTGCCGCGCTGGCGCGGCGCGGCGCCGATCCACCGCGCGATCGAAGCAGGCGACGCTGAAACCGGCATTACGCTGATGCAGATGGACGTTGGCCTCGACACCGGCGCGATGATCTCGGAGGCCCGCACCTTTATTTCCGGCGACGACACCACGGCCACGTTGCACGACCGTCTGGCGCAAGACGGCGCGAAGCTGATCGTCGAGGCGCTGATCGAGCTTGAGCGCAGCGGCAAGCTGGCCGCCATGCCGCAACCGGCGGACGGCGTGACCTACGCGGAAAAGATCGGCAAGCAGGAAGCCGCGCTCGACTGGCGCCGCCCGGCCACGGTCCTCGCGCGCCAGGTCCGTGCGTTCGACCCGTTCCCCGGCGGGCTCGGCACGCTGGAAGACGGCACCTCGATCAAAATCTGGGCGGCGGTTCCCGCGATTTCCGCCAGCGCAGAGGGCGACAACGCACCCGGCACGATCACCGAAGTGTTCGCCGAAGGCGTGCTGGTGGCCTGTGGCGAAGGTGCGCTGCGTCTCACGCAGTTGCAGAAACCCGGCGGCAAGCGCCTGCCGGTGCGCGAATTTCTGGCCGGCTCGACGCTGGCCGTGGGACAGCGTTTCCAACTCCCCGAAGCAAAATAACAGGGTGGTACGGGCCTTGAACATCGTCCGTTCGGCCGATGCTCAAGGCCTCCGCCGCGACCCTGCCGCGCGTTAGAATCCTCCATGCAGTCGCCCACGTTTCGAGGATTTTCATGTTCGGCATCACCCATTTCGAATTTTTCATCGTCGCGGTCTTTCTGTTGAACGTGACGCCCGGACCGGATACCGCTTATATCGTCGGCCGCAGCGTCGCACAGGGCCGCGGTGCGGGATTGATGTCCGCGCTCGGCATCTCGGCGGGCTGCTGCGTTCATTCGCTCGCCTGCGCGTTCGGCCTGACCGCGCTGCTGGCCGCCTCGGCCACCGCGTTCACCGTCATCAAGTTTGTCGGCGCCTTTTATCTGATGTATCTCGGTGTTCGCCTGCTTCTGGCCAAACCGGCAGCGGACCAGGCCGCGGGCGAAGCGCGTGGGGCTGGCGGCGCCAAGTCATTGCGGCAGTTGTTCCTGCAAGGCTTCTGGACCAATGTGCTGAACCCCAAGGTGGTGCTGTTCTTCGTGTCGTTCTTCCCGCAATTCGTGACGGCCGGCAGCGACCACAAAGCGTTTGCGTTCCTCACGCTCGGCGCCGTGTTCGTGGTGATGAGCATGCTCTGGAACAGTTTCGTCGCCTGGATCGCCGGTAGCGTGACGCGGCGTTTCTCCGGCAAGCAGTCGCTGAAGAAATGGCTGGATCGCGGCGTCGGCAGCGCCTTTGTCGGCTTGGGCATCAAGCTGGCCACCGCATCAAGATGATTGAATTTTCCACGCGCGCCCATATCTAACAATTAGCTTACAATCAGGCGTCGCATGATGCGGCGCAGATATGAACCCCGCGTTAGGGCAAGGAGTAGCAGACATGTTCAATTGGGTCAAAACCGCGATGTTGATGGCCGCGATCACGGCCCTTTTCATCGTGATCGGCGGCATGATCGGTGGGTCGCGCGGCATGATGATCGCGCTCGTGATCGCGCTGGGAATGAATTTCTTCTCGTACTGGTTCTCGGACAAGATGGTGCTGCGCATGTACAACGCGCAGGAAGTCGACGAAACCAGCGCGCCGCAGTTTTACCGCATGGTGCGCGAGCTCGCCACGCGCGCGAACCTGCCCATGCCGCGCGTCTACCTGATCAACGAAGACGCGCCGAACGCCTTCGCCACGGGCCGCAACCCGGAGCACGCGGCGGTTGCCGCCACCACCGGCATTCTGCGCGTGCTGTCCGAGCGCGAAATGCGTGGCGTGATGGCGCACGAACTGGCGCACGTGAAGCACCGCGACATTCTGATTTCGACGGTGTCGGCCACCATGGCGGGCGCGATTTCAGCGCTGGCGAACTTCGCGATGTTTTTCGGTAGCCGCGACGAAAACGGCCGTTCCACGAATCCGATCGCGGGTATCGCGGTCGCGCTGCTGGCGCCGATCGCCGGCGCGCTGATTCAGATGGCGATTTCGCGCGCACGCGAATTCGAAGCGGACCGTGGCGGCGCGCAGATTTCGGGCGATCCGCAAGCGCTCGCTTCGGCGCTCGACAAGATTCATCGCTACGCAAGCGGGATTCCGTTCCCGGTCGCCGAGCAGCATCCGGCCACCGCGCAGATGATGATCATGAATCCGCTGTCGGGTGGTGGCATTGGCAAGCTGTTTTCGACACACCCGGCTACCGAAGAACGCGTCGCGCGGTTGATGGAAATGGCGCGTACCGGGCGCTTCGAATAACACCGCGCGGCGCTTACGCGCTGCGATGAAAGGCGAGTCCACGGACTCGCCTTTTTTATTCGAGGCCGCGGCCAAAAGCCTGCGAGAGCTGCGAGCACCGGGGCGCCGCGCCTCGCCACGCTACAATGTGTGCTGTTTGCGTCGCGCGTACCGTGCGGCCTGTCTTTGCCTTCTTCATGACCCCAAAGCCTTCTTCGCGTTCTGCTTCCCCATCGACGCGACCGCGCGAATCCCGTTTGTCGCTGCTGCACCTTGCGCCCGAATCGCTCGCGTTCGCGCTCGACTGCGCGGGCCAGGCGGTCGGCGCCGTGCGTCTCGGCGCGGCTTTGCCGGCCGCGCTGCAAGCCGTCTTCGTCTCCGCGCCTGAAGGTACTGCCGCCGCCGCGCGCGGCGCGGTGCAGGACATCGCGTACCGCACGATGCGGCGTCTCGCCACCGCCGAGTGGCTGATCGCGAAGCTGGTGAAGAAAGCGCCGCCGCCGCACGTCGGTCATGTGCTTGCCTGCGCGCTCGCGCTACTCGTCGACGACGAAGCGAGCGCCGCGTACACGCCGTTCACGGTGGTCGATCAGGCGGTCGGCGCCATCAGCGCGCGTCGTGAATTCGCATTTGCCAAGGGGCTCGTCAACGCGGTGCTGCGCAGTTTCCTGCGTGAGCGCGAGTCCCTGCTCGCCGCTGCGCAAGCCGACGAAGTGGCCCGCTGGAACTACCCGTCGTGGTGGATCGACGCGGTGAAACGCGCCTGGCCGGATGCCTGGCAGGCGGTGCTCGCCGCCGGCAACACGCAAGGGCCGCTCACCTTGCGCGTGAACGCCCGTCACTCGACGGTCGACGCCTATCTGCAAGTGCTGCAGAACCATCACATTTCCGCAAGCAAAGCCGGCGACTACGCCGTCAAGCTCGCCACGCCGATGCCGGTAGACCGCATTCCCGGCTTTAGCGAGGGCATCGTTTCGGTGCAGGACGCCGGCGCGCAACTCGCCGCACCGCTGCTCGGCGTGCGCGACGGCATGCGCGTGCTCGACGCCTGCGCGGCGCCTGGCGGCAAGACCGGTCATCTGCTCGAACTCGCCAATCTCCAGCTCATCGCGCTCGAAAGCGATGCGTCGCGCGCGCGGCGTATCGGCGAAAACTTGCAGCGGCTAAAGCTCGAAGCGGAAGTGCGTATCGGCGACGCCGGCGCACCCGCGCAGTGGCATGACGACCTCGACCAGCCGTTCGACCGCATTCTCGCCGACGTGCCGTGCTCGGCGTCGGGCATCGTGCGGCGTCATCCGGACATCCGCTGGCTGCGTCGCGCGTCGGATATTCCCGCGCTGGTCGCGGAACAACGCCGTATTCTCGACGCGCTGTGGCCGCTCGTGAAAACTGGCGGCGAGTTGCTTTACGTTACGTGTTCGATCTTCCCCGAAGAAGGCGAGTTGCAGGCGCAGTGGTTTGGAGACAAGTACCAGGATGCGGTACGATTGGACGCGCCGGGGCAACTTCTCCCTTCAGTCGCCCGCGCGCCCGCCGACACCTCGGCCGGTTCCCTTGCCGGACAACTCGTTGAAGAGCGCGCCGGCGCGAACTCAGACCACGACGGATTTTTCTACGCGCGCTTTCAGAAACGGTGACCATCAAACGCTTCTTCCCGCTTCGGCTCGCTGCCGTGCTCTGGATCGCGCTGGCCGTCTGGCTTGCCGCACCGGGCGCGGCGCACGCCGACCCGATCGCGGTGCAGCGCGCGTCGCTGCAATCGGACAACACCGGCTGGAATCTCGACGCGCGTTTCGACTTCGACCTGAACAGCAATCTCGAAGACGCGGTCAATAAAGGCATTCCGCTTTACTTCACGACCGACTTCGAATTAAGCCGGCCGCGCTGGTACTGGTTCGACGAGCAGCCGGTCAGCGTGTCGCAAAGCATTCGCCTGTCGTTCCAGCCGCTCACGCGTGAATACCGTGTATCGAGCGTGTCGTCCGGCGGCTTGCAGCTCGGCTTCCAGACCTTGAAAGATGCGCTCGCGGTGATCAAGCACATCACGTCGTGGCATGTGATCGACCGCAACGACGTGCACGCCGGCGAGACGTACAACGCGTCGGTGCGTATGCAACTCGACATCGCGCTGATGCCCAAGCCGTTCCAGATCGACGCAGTGAACAACCGCGACTGGAGCCTTTCATCCGAGTGGAAGCGTTTTACCTTCACGGTGACCGAACGTGCTAAATAAAGTGCGCCAAACCACCAGTGTCAGCAGCATCGTCGTGCGCGTGCTGGTGTCGACGGTCGCGGTTACGGCCGTGCTGTTGCTCGTGCTGCTCGCCGCCGCCAGCGCGAACACCGAATTCTTCGACCGCTATTACCAGTGGCTGTACGCGGCCAACCTCGTGGTCGCGATGATCTTTCTGCTGGTGGTGGCGACGCTCGTCATCATCATCATCGCGCGGCTGAGAAAGGGCAAGTTCGGCACCCGGCTACTGGCCAAACTCGCGTTCTTCATGGCGCTGGTCGGCGTGGTGCCGGGCGGGATCATTTACGTGGTCTCGTATCAGTTCGTGTCGCGCAGTATCGAATCGTGGTTCGACGTGAATGTCGAAACCGCGCTCACATCAGGCCTGAATCTCGGGCGCGGCATGCTCGACGCGTCGCTGTCCGATCTGCAGACCAAGGGGCGCCTGATGTCCGAGCAGATTGCCAGCGCGGATGCCGCCGGCACCACGCTCACGCTGCTGCGCTTGCGCGATCAGTTCGGCGTGCAGGACGCGACGATCGTCGAACCTACACGCAGCATGTCGGGCGCAACGCCGGACATGCACGTCGTCGCGCAGGCCTCGAGCAATTACGCGACGCTGGTGCCGAACGATCTGCCCACACCGTTGATGATCGATCAGGCGCGCGGTCGCGGCTATGCGGCGATTGAAGGCGAAGTCGACGGCGATCCCAACGAGCATGGCAGCAAAGGCGCTTTGCGGCTGCGCATCGTGCAGCGCATTCCCGATTCGAGCGCCGCGCTGCTGCAGCCCACCGAACGTTTCCTGCAACTCACGCAGCCGGTGTCGCCCACGCTCGCGCGTAATGCGGATGCGGTGCAGCGCGCCTATCGCGAGTACCAGGAGAAGGCGCTCGGCCGCACCGGTCTGCGCAAGATGTATATCGGCACGCTGACGCTCGCGCTGTTCCTCGCCACGTTCATCGCGATGATGCTGGCGCTGGCACTCGGCAATCAGTTGGCACGGCCGTTGTTCCTGCTCGCGCAGGGCACGAAGGAAGTGACCGAGGGCGACTACACGCCGAAGCGCGAAATCAAGTCGCGCGACGAGTTGGGCTTTCTCACGCAGTCGTTCAATGCGATGACGCGGCAGCTGTCGGAAGCGCGCGCAGCAGTCGAGAACAATCGGATCGCGCTAGAGCATTCCAAGGCGTATCTGGAAAGCATTCTCGCGAACCTGACCGCCGGCGTGTTCGTGTTCGACCGGCAGTTCAGGCTCACCACCGCGAATCGCGGCGCCGAGCGGATTTTCCGTCAGCCGTTCCAGGCGACCATGGGTTCCGCGCTCGATCAGATCGGCGTGTTGAGCGAATTCGGCGGCATGGTGCGCAAGGCGTTCGCCGATCGCGAAGCGGCCAGCGGCGACGGTCACGACGACCGCGGTCATTGGCAGCAGCAGTTCTCGATTCAGGTGCCGGGCGAAACCGAACCGTTGACCTTGCTGGTGCGCGGCGCGCGTCTCGTCTCCGCCACCGACCGCGACGCCGAAGACATGCAGACCTCGGGCTACGTGGTCGTGTTCGACGATATCTCCGACGTGATCTCCGCCCAGCGATCGATCGCATGGGGCGAAGTCGCGCGGCGCCTCGCGCACGAGATCAAGAATCCGCTCACGCCGATCCAGCTCTCCGCCGAGCGTTTGCAGATGAAGCTCGCGGACAAGCTGTCGCCGTCGGATGCAGACGTGTTGAAGCGCGGCGCGACCACGATCGTCAACCAGGTCGCCGCGATGAAGCAGATGGTCGACAATTTCCGCGACTACGCGCGCACGCCGCCGGCGGTGCTCGCGCATTTGCAGTTGAACGAACTGGTCAGCGAAGTGCTGACGCTGTACGGTATCGAAGAAGGCAAGGGCGCGATCCAGGTGGAGCTCGCAACTTTGCCGGCGATCCGCGGCGACGCGACGCAATTGCGCCAGGTGATTCACAACCTGCTGCAGAACGCGCAGGATGCGGTAGCCGAACTCGAGCATCCACGTGTCTTGCTCGAAACGAGGACAGTAGAATACGGAGACCCCGACGCGGAAGGCAAAGTCCATGTCGCGGTGCGTCTGACCGTGTCGGATAACGGACCGGGCTTCCCCGCGCGTATCCTCACACGGGCATTCGAACCTTACGTGACGACCAAGGCCAAAGGTACGGGTCTGGGTCTTGCGATGGTCAAGAAGATCGTCGACGAACACGGCGCGCGCATCGACATTCGCAATCGCATGAAAGCGGGCGACGTGATCGAAGGCGCGCAGATATCGATCCTCTTCCTTCAGTTGGCAGACGACGCCGCGGCGCCCGGAGCCGGGCCGCGTCCGGCGCACGGTGGTGCGTCGCAGGGAAAGACAAAAGCAACAGTGCAGACAAGGGCAGCGTAAATGGCAACCATCCTGGTGGTAGATGA
Organism: Paraburkholderia sp. BCC1876; assembly: GCF_902833695.1. Lineage (NCBI taxonomy): Bacteria > Pseudomonadati > Pseudomonadota > Betaproteobacteria > Burkholderiales > Burkholderiaceae > Paraburkholderia > Paraburkholderia sp. BCC1876. The sequence goes on from NZ_CADFGI010000004.1 coordinate 429,797, forward strand.
TGAAATGGGCATCCGGGAATTGCTCTCGGAGATCCTGAGCGACGAAGGGCATGTCGTGGAGGCCGCGGAAAACGCGCAGGAAGCGCGCGAATTCCGTTTGCGTCAGGCGCCGGATCTGGTGCTGCTCGACATCTGGATGCCCGACACCGACGGCGTGACCTTGCTCAAGGAATGGGCCGCGCAAGGTCAGTTGACCATGCCGGTGATCATGATGTCCGGTCACGCCACGATCGATACCGCAGTCGAAGCGACCAAGATCGGCGCACTCAATTTTCTCGAGAAACCGATCGCGTTGCAGAAGCTGCTGAAGGCGGTCGAGCAGGGCCTCGCGCGCGGCAATGCGGCGGGTGCGCCGGGCGGTGCGGCGGCCAAACCGGCGCTGCCGGTCAGTGCGTCGGCGGTGGCCTCGGCGGCCGCGTTGCCGATGCTCTCCACCGACGGCATGGGCAGCGGCGCGCTGGCTGCGCAAACCGCCTCGATCTCGTTCGACATTCCGCTGCGCGACGCACGCGACGCGTTCGAGCGCGCGTACTTCGAGTATCACCTCGCGCGTGAGAACGGCAGCATGACGCGCGTCGCGGAGAAGACCGGGCTCGAGCGTACGCACCTGTATCGCAAGCTCAAGCAGCTCGGCGTCGATCTCGGCAAGAACAAAGGCGAATGAATCCCGCGCGCGGCGCGATAAACGCGATCCGCGTAGATTTTTTCGAGAAGGGGCTTGCCCTGCTGCTGACCCTTTGATATTATTTCGTTCTTCGTTGGCCCGGTAGCTCAGTTGGTAGAGCAGCGGATTGAAAATCCGCGTGTCGATGGTTCGATTCCGTCCCAGGCCACCAGGATTCAGCCCCAGGAAATCGCAAGATTCCTGGGGCTTTTCCTTTTCTGACGGGCACTCGTTGCTTCGGCCTGCCGCTCCGATGCACCGGCAGGCGCGCGGCGAGGTTTGGCATCGCGTGATAAAATCGCGCCAGTTCAAGGACTTGCACGATCAGTGCGTCGCGTGGATCGCGGCCTGACTGCCGCGCGGCCGAGCCGCCAACGCAAAGCCGACACCCGCCGAATCCTTCGCCCGACGATTAACGGTATAAGCGCCCAGCGACTCTGCATGCGGAAGGCGCCGCCTATACTGCTTTGGGCCGGCAACAGTGCCGGCACGCGTCGCGCCGCGTTGCTTGCATGGCGCACCTCGCGCAGCGCGACGTGGCACTCATCATTCACGGAGTTTCACGGTGATCCGCAAAGACGCTAAACGTAGCGCTCTGGTGCTGTTTTCCGGCGGCCAGGATTCCGCCACGTGCCTCGCCTGGGCACTCGAACGCTACGACACGGTCGAGACGCTCGGCTTCGATTACGGCCAGCGGCATCGCGTCGAGCTCGAATGCCGAGAAGGATTTCGCGACGCTGTCATGCGCGCATTTCCGGCATGGGCCGACCGCCTCGGCGACGATCACATGATCGACCTGTCGGTGCTCGGTTCGATCAGCGATACCGCCATGACGCGCGAGATCGAGATCGAAGCCACGGCCAACGGCTTGCCGAACACTTTCGTGCCGGGCCGCAATCTGATGTTCATGACCATCGCCGCGGCCATTGCTTATCGGCGCGGTTTGCAAGTGCTGGTGGGCGGCATGTGCGAGACGGATTTCTCGGGCTATCCCGATTGCCGCGACGACACGATGAAGGCGTTGCAGGTCGCGTTGAACCTCGGTATGGACACGCGTTTCCTGCTCGAAACGCCGTTGATGTGGCTCGACAAGGCCGACACATGGCGCCTCGCGCATGAGCTGGGCGGTGACGAACTGGTCGAGCTGGTGCGCGTCGAAACGCATACCTGCTACGTCGGCGAACGCTCCGAATTGCACGCGTGGGGTTTCGGCTGTGGCGAGTGCCCGGCGTGCCGTCTGCGCAAACGTGGGTATGAAGCGTATCTGTCCGGCGAGAAGGTCACCGAGCCGCCGGTTTGATACGTTGATGTCGATGGCTTGAGGGTCGGCGCGTCGGCAGCACGACGCGTCAACGCCAACGTAGCACACGGCATCGCAGTGACGCAGCATCGCGATTCAGGCAACCATTTTCAGGAACACAAAGGCAGAAAGCAGCATGACGTACGCGGTCAAGGAAATCTTCTACACATTGCAAGGCGAGGGCGCGAATGCCGGGCGTCCGGCCGTGTTCTGCCGGTTCGCCGGCTGCAATCTGTGGTCGGGTCGCGAAGAAGATCGCGCTGACGCGGTGTGCCGCTTCTGCGATACGGATTTTGTCGGCACGGATGGCGAGAACGGCGGCAAGTACCGCACGCCTGAAGAGCTGGTGCAGATGATCGCGTCACAATGGCCGGAAGGTGAAGGCGAGCGTTTCGTGGTGTGCACGGGCGGCGAGCCGATGCTGCAGATCGATCCGCCGCTGGTCGATGCGCTGCATGCCGCCGGCTTCGAAATCGCCATTGAAACCAACGGCTCGCTGCCGGTGCTCGAGACGATCGACTGGATCTGCGTGAGCCCGAAGGCCGACGCGCCGCTCGTCGTGACCAAAGGCAACGAACTGAAGGTCGTGATTCCGCAGGACAACCAGCGCTTGTCCGACTACGCGAAGCTCGACTTCGAGTATTTCCTCGTCCAGCCGATGGACGGTCCGTCGCGCGATCTCAACACGAAGCTCGCGATCGACTGGTGCAAACGCCATCCGCAATGGCGCCTGTCGATGCAGACCCACAAGTATCTGAACATTCCCTGATTTGCCGTGCTGACGATTACACGAAAACTCGAATTCGACGCGGGTCACCGCATCCCCGACCACCGCAGCCAGTGCCGTAATCTGCACGGCCATCGCTATGTGCTCGAAATCACGCTGCAAGGCGATCTGGTCGACACCGAAGGCGCGCCCGATCGCGGCATGGTGATGGACTTCGCCGACGTGAAGTCGCTCGCCAACGAGCATCTGGTCGACAAGTGGGACCACGCGTTCCTGGTCTTCGAAGGCGACACGCAAGTGCGCGGCTTTCTGGAAACCATGGCCGGTCATAAGACCGTGGTGCTCGACCGTATTCCCACGGTGGAAAATCTGGCCGCCGTCGCGTTTAACATCCTTGCGAACGTCTACGACGCGCACTACGGCGTGAACCTGCGGCTGCACAAGCTGCGTCTGTACGAGACGCCGAATTGCTGGGCCGACGTGGTCCGCGACTGATCGCGCCGGGGCGCCTTCGTCCTGAAGGAAGTCCCTATTAGGGACGCCCCAACCCTCCCGTTATTGTCACGGTATGATCGCTCCGATAACCACACGGAGCGAGACATGCCGGTCACCGCATTGCGTCGCAACAGGCTTGCAGGCCATCCGCGCCTGAACGCAAGCCCCGGTCTTTCTCTGGCCCACACGGCCAGCATGCCGTCCCGCGTTTCAGGCGAGGTGTCCGATCACCGTCGGCGCCATGGAGCACGGCGATGAGCACCTTCACCAATCCCCTCAAGCAACGTCTGAAGGAAACCGATCCGCTGTTCGGCTTATGGCTGTCGCTCGGTAGCGACGCCGCCGCCGAAGCGCTCGCGCACGCCGGCTACGACTGGTTGCTGATCGACATGGAGCATTCGCCGAACGACAGCGGCGACGTCGCGTCGCAATTGCGCGCGATCGCCGCCGCGCATCTGCCGAGCGAGCCGGTCGTGCGGGTGCCCGCCAGCGAGGCATGGCTCGTCAAACGCGTGCTGGATGCCGGCGCGCGCACGCTCATGTTCCCGAATATCGAATCCGCCGACGAGGCCGCGCACGCCGTGCGTCTCACCCAATATCCGACCGCCGATGCGCTCGACGGTCAGCGCGGCGTCGCCGGCGTGGTGCGCGCGGCGGGCTACGGCATGCGTCGCGATTACGTGCAGACGGCCAACGCGCAGATCGCGACCATCGTGCAGATCGAGTCGGCGCGCGGCTTGCAGGAAGTGGAAAAGATCGCGGCGACGCCGGGCGTCGATTGTCTGTTCGTCGGGCCGGCCGATCTGGCCGCAAGCCTCGGTCATCTCGGCGATTCGAAGCACGCCGACGTGCAGGCGGCGATGGCGCGTATCGTCAGCGCCGCGGACAAAGCCGGCATTGCGACCGGTATTTTCTCTATGGACGTCGCGAGTGCGAAGCAGCATCGCGATGCGGGTTTTCGATTTATCGCTCTGGCCGCCGACGTCATCTGGATGTTGCGCGCGACTCGCCAGGCGCTGCAGGAGGTGAGGTCATGAAGGGGAAGGTGCAAGGCGTCGTCGTGAAATGGGCAGTGAGCGCGGCGTTGATCATGAGTGGCGCGGTGAGCGTGACGGCCTATGCGGCGGACGGCGCCGTGAAGTCGAGCGATCCGGAGACGCAGACCGCGGTGGCCGATTACAACGCCGGCAATCTCGGCGCGGCGCTGACCGAGTTCCGCAAGGCCGCGGAGCGCGGCAGCCGGCTCGCCGAATTCAACTACGCGATGATGCTGCTCAACGGCGAAGGCACCACAGCCAATGTCGATGAAGGCAAGAAATGGCTCCGCAAAGCCGCCGACGCCAACATGTCGCACGCGCAATACGTGTACGGCAAGATGTACGACGATGGCGAGTTCGTCGGACGCGATCCGGTCGAAGCGCACCGCTGGTTCCTGAAAGCGGCGCAGCAAGGACACGTGCAGGCGGAGCTGGCGCTGGCTAACCAGTTCCTCGATGGCCGCGGCACCGAGCGCGACAACAAGCAGGCGTTCGTCTGGTACAAGAAGGCGGCGCAAGGCGGCGACATGACCGCGCAATACGTGGCCGGCTCGTTCTACGAGCGCGGCGGCGATGGCGTGGAGAAGAATCTGAACGTGGCGCGCGCGTATTACGCAGCGGCGGCGGCGCAAGGCGATCCGGCGGCGCGGCTCAAGTATCAGCAGCTCAGCGCGCAGTTGCGGGATCAGAAGGAAGTGAAGCCGCAGTAACAACTGAGGCGGTAAAAACAGAAGGGGCGCAGTTCAATGTGAACTGCGCCCCTTCTGTTTTCTCAATCGACGTCGCCTGAAAAAGCGCCGCTAACTCTGCATCAAACGTTTCTGCCGCGCGATGCTCATGATGAGGCCGATCGCGACCCCCAGCGTAGTCAGTGCGGTGCCGCCGTAACTCATGAACGGCAACGGCACGCCGACCACCGGCAGGATACCGCTGACCATGCCGATATTGACGAACGCATAGGTGAAGAACGCCATGGTCAGCGAGCCCGCGAGTAATCGCCCGAACAGCGTCGCGCCATTGGCCGCGATATACAGCCCGCGCGCTATCAGCAGCATGTAAAGCGTGAGCAGCACGACGCCGCCCGCCAGGCCGAACTCCTCCGAAAACACCGCGAAGATAAAGTCGGTGTGCTTCTCGGGGATGAACTCCAGATGCGCCTGCGTGCCCTTCAGCCAGCCTTTGCCGAGCGGTCCGCCGGAGCCGATCGCAATCACCGCCTGGATCGTGTGGAAGCCCTTGCCGAGCGGATCGGAAGTCGGATCGAGCAGCGTACAGATGCGGTGCTTCTGATAATCGTGCATCAGCGGCCATTGCACTTCGGGCTGACAGATCTTGTCCTGGAACGTCGCGATCGCGGCGACCGCGATCACGCCTGCCACCAGCACCGGCACGATCAGCTTGAAACTCAGGCCCGCGAAGTAAATCACGAAGAAACCGGCCGCGAACACCAGCACGGCGGTGCCGAGGTCGGGCTGCTTGGCGATCAGACCGACCGGCACCGCGAGGATCACGAAGCCGACCAGGTAGTCGTACCAGCGCATCACGCCTTCGCGGCGCTGGTAGTACCAGGCGAGCATTAGCGGTGTCGCGATTTTGAGGATTTCCGACGGCTGGATCACTACGCCGACGTTGATCCAGCGCTTCGCGCCCTTGCGCGTGAGACCGAACATCGCGACCGCAACGAGCAACGCGATCCCGAACGTATAGAGCGGAACCGCGAAGCGCAGCAGCGTGGTGGGCGGCACATTGGCGAGCCCCCACATCAGCACGAACGTCAGCAGGATGTTGCGCAACTGGTCTTCCACGCGACCGGGGACGTCCAGGCTCGCGCTGTACAGCGTCACGATGCCGACGCACAACAGCAGGAACACGATCAACGCGAGCGGGCGGTCGAAGCCCGCGAACATCTGCTTGATGCGGTCGAGCCAGGCGCGCTTGTCGAATTGCATGCCTTTCTCCTTACTCGTCGATGCTGCCGGCAACCGGCTGGCGTGGCGACGTGGCTTCAATGCCGTCATCCCGCGACGGCGCTGCGGCGGTCGGCGCCGGCTCGCTGGCGGGGCGGGGCTTATGCGGGGCGCTTGGCTTGCGCGGCGCCGGATTTTTTGTGGCGGTCGAGGTGGACGTAGAGGCTGAAGCTGAAGCCCCCTTGGCGGCCGTCGCTGTACCGCCAGCGCCAGCACCAGCACCAGCACCAGCACCAGCACCAGCACCAGCACCAGCACCAGCACCAGCACCAGCACCAGCACCAGCACCAGCACCAGCACCAGCACCAGCACCAGCACCAGCACCAGCACCAGCACCAGCACCAGCACCAGCACCAGCACCAACAGCAGGTGCCGACGCCGCTGCCGCTGCGGAAGCCGCCTCAGCCGCCGAGGCAGCAGCCGCCGCCGAAGCCGCACCGGGAATCGGCAACGCCGTAAAGCCCGCGGCGATCTTGACCGGCTGCACGGCGGGTTCCTCGGAAGCCGGTGCCCCACCCACGACCGGCGCGGATGCATCCTGCGTTGCCGACGCCGCTGCGGCAATCGCCGCCGCCTGAGCGCCCGGCTTGTTCTTGCCGACGAGGTAGTAGTCGAGCACCTTGCGCGCGATCGGACCGGCCGATTCCGCGCCCCAGCCACCGTTTTCGACGATCAGCGCGAGCGCGATCTTGGGGTTGTCGACCGGCGCGAAAGCGATGAACAGCGCGTGGTCGCGCAGATGCTCGGCGATCGCATGCCCCTTGTAGTTCGCGCCTTGCAGCGAGTAGACCTGGGCCGTGCCGGTCTTGCCGGCTGCTTGATACGGCGCGCCGATAAACAGTTTCGACGCCGTACCGTTGGTGACCACTTCGGCCATGGCATGCTTGATGAAATCGATGTCCGCCTGCTTGACGGCGATCTTGTCGCTCGGATCGCGCACCACGGCACGAGTCTCTTTGGTGATCGGATTTTCGATGTCGCGCACGAGGTGTGGCTTCATCACGACGCCGTTGTTCGCGAGCGTCGCCGTGGCATGCGCGAGCTGCAGAATGGTGAACGAGTTGTAGCCCTGACCGATGCCGAGACTGATCGTTTCGCCTTCGTACCAGCGCTGCTGCTCGGGCTTGTGGTACGCCTTGCGCTTCCAGTCCGTTGAAGGCAGGATGCCGCGCGCTTCGCCGGAAATGTCGATGCCGGTGATCTGGCCGAAGCCCCACGGCTTCATGAAGTTGGCGATGTTGTTGACGCCGAGGTCGTGCGCGAGCATGTAGAAATACGTGTCGTTCGACACGACGATCGCGCGGTTCATGTCGACCCAGCCCTGACCGGAGCGCACGTCGTTGCGGAACGTATGGCCGCCGAACGTGTACGAACCCGGATCCTGGAAGCCCCAGCCCGTCGTGCGCTTGTGCAGCGTCAGCGCGGCGAGCGCCATGAACGGCTTATACGTCGAACCCGGCGGATAAGTACCGTGCAGCGGACGGTTCAGGAGCGGGTGATCCGGCGAATTGTTCAGGTCGTCCCACGTCTGCTGGTCGATACCGTCGACAAACGAATTCGGATCGAAGCTCGGCGCCGAGACGAACGCGAGCACGTCGCCGGTAGCCGGCTCGATCGCGACCAGCGCGCCGCGGCGACCCGCGAACGCCTGCTCGGCGACCTGCTGCAAGCCGATATCCAGCGACAGTTCGAGGTTGTTGCCGGGCGTGGCCTGCGTGCGCGACAAGGTGCGCACCGGCCGGCCGCCGGCGGTCACTTCTACTTCTTCGAAACCGGTCTGGCCGTGCAGCTCGGTTTCATAACTCTGCTCGACGCCGATCTTGCCGATGTAGTCGGTGCCCTTGTAGTTGTTCGCGTCCAGACGCGGATCGTAGTGGTCCGGATCGCTGTCGTTCTGGTCGCTGGCGTCGTCAATACGATCCTGGTCGCGCTGCGAAATCCGCCCGATGTAGCCGATCACGTGCGCCGCGGTCGGGCCGAGCGGATATTGGCGGAACAGCCGCGCGCGCACTTCCACGCCCGGAAAGCGGAAACGCTGCGCGGTGAAGCGCGCGACTTCGTCGTCGGTCAGGCGGGTGCGGATCGGCAGGCTCTCGAAGTTCTTCGAGTCTTCCTGTAGCTTCTTGAAGCGGCGGCGATCGCGGGCATCGATCGAAACGACCGTGGCCAGGTTGTCGATCACGTTTTCGATCGAGTCGTTGAGTTTCGACGGCGTCAGTTCGAGCGTGTAGGCCGAGTAGTTCTTGGCCAGCACCACGCCGTTACGATCGGTGATGATGCCGCGGTTCGGCACGATCGGCGCGACGGAAATGCGGTTTTCATCGGCCTGCAGCGAGTATTTGCTGTAGTGCCAGACCTGCAGGTACAGGAAGCGGACGCCGATCAGCCCGAAGCAGACGAACACGAACAGGCCCGCCGCCGCGACGCGCAGGCGGAACTTCGAGAGCTGTTGCTGAGTGTCCTTGAATTCGGTCATGCGATTCTGCAAAAGGCCGGGTGACGGCCATCATGAGTGTGCGCCTGATCCGGCCGGAACCGGGAGGCATGAACAGCGATGCGCGTCGAGCGGGCCGGCGGTGGGGGTCCATTCCAATGGAACCGCCGGCAGGCTCGAAGCATGGTCAAATCGGCCGGGTGTCGTCCGGATCGGCCGGGCGACGCTGCGGCATCAGCAGCAGCATGCTGGCGATGGGCCACAGCGCGGCTTCGACGAAACCGTCGATCAGATAACCCCAACCCGGAAACGCCGCGCCCGTCAGCAGACGGATCACGAACGGCACCAGTTGCGCGACCACCAGCAACGGCATGACCGCGAAGGTCTGCACGCCGAGCGACATCCACAGCACCCGGCGGTGGATCGTAATCGCCCCATACGACAACAACGTATACGCCAGCGCGTGCTCGCCGAGCAGGCTGGCGTTATGCACGTCCATCAGCAAACCAAGGAAAAACGCGATGCCCATGCCGACCTTGCGCGGCTGGTGCACGTTCCAGAACAGCAGCACGAGCGCGACGAAATCCGGCACGCCGATGAGGCGCCCCCACGGCATCAGATTCAGCAGGAACGCCGCGGCGAGGCTGAAGGAGATGAAGTACGGATTGACCGGCTGCAGGATGTATTGCGGACGGTTCATGGCTGCGCCCCCGGCGTGGCTTGCGGCCTCGCGTTCTTGTCAGCGGCCGGCTTCTTTTCTGCGGCGGATTTTTTCTCCGCGGCGGTGGATTTGGCCGGGGCTTTCTCAGCGGACCTGGCAGCGGCCGGTTTGTCGGCCGCAGCTTTTTCGCCTGCGGGTTTGTCACTCGACTTGGCCGGTGCCGATTTGTCCGCTGCGGTCTTGCCGTCTGCCGGTTTGCTGCCCTTCTTCGCCTTCGCGTCTTTGGCGATGGTGGCTGCATCGGGTTCTTCAGCCGGACGCGGCGGCACATTGTTCAGGTAGTGCAGCACCAGCAGTTGCCGCGCGCCGCGCACCGGTGCGATCGGCAGACAGATCACGCGCGCGAACGCCGTATCGGCCTGCTTGTCGACGCGTACCACCTTGGCAACCGGCAGTCCCGGCGGATACGTGCCGTCGAGTCCGCTGGTGACGAGTTCGTCGCCGGTTTGCACGTCGGCGCTGATCGGCACGAAGCGCAGGTCGAGCGTGTCGCCCTTCGGCGTGCCGTAGATCACGCTACGCAAACCCGTGCGCACGATCTGCACGGGTACGGCCTGATCCTTGTCGGTGAGCAGCGTCACTTCGGCTTGCAGCGGGAACACGCGGGTGACCTGACCGATCACGCCGTCTTCGTTGACGACCGGTGAACCGTTCTGAATGCCTTGCTGCGCGCCACGGCCGATCACCACTTTCTGCGTGAACGGGTCGCGCGTGTCGTACTGGATTTCGGCGGGCAGCGATTCGGTGGCCGAGCGCTGCGACAGTTGCAGCAGCGCGCGCAAATGGGCGTTTTCGGCAGCCAGTCCGGCGGCCGTATTGGCTTGCTGCGAGAGTTGCAGATCTTTGGTGCGCAGCTTGTCGTTCTCGCTGCGCAGTGTGGCGCTGGTCACGGCCAGGTCGGCGGCGCCCATAAAGACGTCACGCGGCACAAGCGCCGCGCGTTGCAACGGATAAAGACCCGCGCCGAGCACGCCGCGAACGATTTCGAGCGTTTTGAAGCGTGCGTCGGAGATCAGCAGGGCCAGCGCCAGCACGACGAAAAACACCAGTCGGGCGAGGGCGGATGGGCCTTGCTTGAACAGGGGCGGCGGACTGTATTCCATGGTCGGCGCCGGGGGCGTGAGCGGTTGGGTGAGACGGCGGCGCGCGAGGAACGCGCGTTCAGCGCGCGGAGGCTGGGTGACCCAGCCAATGGCAAACCGGCCCGCAAGGGGCCGTGTGCCAGATCCGCGCTACTGACATGGAGACGGGCTCTCGCTTACTCGTACGAGAAGATGCTGCCCAGCTTGTCCATGCGTTCGAGCGCCATGCCCGAGCCGCGCACAACGCAGGTCAGCGGGTCTTCGGCGACGAGCACCGGCAGGCCGGTTTCTTCGGCGAGCAGGCGGTCCAGGTCGCGCAGCAGTGCACCACCGCCCGTGAGCATCATGCCGCGTTCGGCGATGTCCGCGCCCAGTTCCGGCGGAGTTTGTTCCAGCGCGATCTTCACCGACGACACGATCTGGTTCAGCGGATCGGTGAGGGCTTCGAGGATTTCGTTGCTGGAGATGGTGAAGCTGCGCGGAATGCCTTCCGACAGATTGCGGCCCTTTACTTCCATTTCCTTGACTTCGGAACCCGGGAAGGCGGAGCCGATTTCCTTCTTGATCGCTTCAGCGGTTTGTTCGCCGATCAGCATGCCGTAGTTGCGGCGGATGTAGTTGACGATAGCTTCGTCGAACTTGTCGCCACCAACGCGCACCGAGCCTTTGTACACGATGCCGCCCAGCGAGATCACGCCGACTTCGGTCGTGCCGCCGCCAATGTCGACGACCATCGAGCCGGTCGCTTCCGACACCGGCAGGCCGGCGCCGATAGCGGCAGCCATGGGTTCTTCGATCAGATAAACCTGCGAAGCGCCTGCACCGTGCGCCGCTTCTTTAATCGCGCGACGCTCGACCTGGGTCGAACCGCACGGCACGCAGATGATGATGCGCGGCGACGGCGAGAACATACGCGATTCGTGAGCGGTCTTGATGAACTGCTTGATCATCTGCTCAGTGACCGTGAAATCGGCGATCACGCCGTCTTTCATGGGGCGGATCGCCTCGATGTTGCCCGGCACCTTGCCAAGCATCTGCTTGGCTTCCTTACCGACTGCCTGAATAGTTTTCTTACCGTTGGGACCGCCTTCCTGGCGGATTGAAACCACCGACGGTTCGTCGAGAACGATACCCTTGCCACGCATGTAGATGAGCGTGTTGGCAGTGCCAAGGTCAATCGCCAGATCGTTGGAGAAGTAGCTGCGCAGAAAACCGAACATTCAAAATCCTGTCTCGCTTGGGGCCGGGCCTCGCAACGTATGCGTAGGGCGGCAGCGGAAAAAATAACAGCTTCAACCGGGCGGAAGCGGCGCCACAGGAACTTGAAGCTGCGAGGGAGTCTACCGGAGGCCGTTGCAAAGCCAGGTTGGAAATCCGAACGATCTTGTGGGAATTGTTCGAAAGGCCTTGGTAAGTCGGTCCGGGTTTGGGTCGAACGCGTAATGATACCTTATAATTTTGGATGTTTTGAAGGAAACGGACGGCACATTTTGCCGCCGCTGACCCCTTTTTCGAGGTCTTCCTCCAGCGTCGTAACCCGCTGTCGCAGCATTGTTTTTTCCTTGCGGCGGCGTTCCACCACATTTTCCGGTGACTGCATGGCTCTGACCCTGACCGATGTTAAACGCATCGCGCACCTTGCGCGGCTCGAACTGGCTGATGCCGACGCTGAGCACACGCTCGTCCAGCTCAATGATTTTTTCGGCCTCGTCGAGCAGATGCAGGCGGTCGATACCACCGGCATCGCGCCGCTGGCCCATCCGATCGAGCAGATCGAAGACGTCGCGCTGCGTCTGCGCAATGACGCGGTGACCGAAACGGTCGAACGCGACGCTTTCCAGCGCCCGGCGCCGGCGGTGCAAGACGGCTTGTACCTCGTGCCGAAGGTGATCGAGTAAGACCCGCGCAGCGGGCTCGAATGCCTCCACGGCAGCGCGACTGCGCTGCCGCGCTCTTCAGGATAAAACGCAATGCATGAAAAAAGTCTGACCGAACTGCGTGCCGCACTGGCGGCCAAGGAATGCTCCGCAGTCGAACTGGCGCAGTTGTATCTGAAGCGGATCGACGCGGCTAATAGCCTGAATGCGTTCATCCAGGTCGATCCCGATCTGACGCTCGCGCAGGCGAAAGCCGCCGACGCGCTGCTGCACACCGGCCACGCCGGCCCGCTGGTCGGCCTGCCGATCGCGCATAAAGACGTGTTCGTGACCAAGGGCTGGCGCTCCACGGCCGGCTCGAAGATGCTGTCGAACTACGAAAGCCCGTTCGACGCAACGGTGGTCGCGCGTTTGCAGAACGCCGGCATGGTGTGCGTGGGCAAGACCAATATGGACGAGTTCGCGATGGGCTCGTCCAACGAGAATTCGTACTTTGGTCCCGTGCAGAATCCGTGGGATGTTAAGGCCGTGCCCGGCGGTTCGTCGGGTGGTTCGGCGGCGGCTGTGGCCGCGCGTCTCGCGCCCGCGGCAACCGGCACGGACACGGGTGGCTCGATCCGTCAGCCGGCGTCGTTCTCCGGCATTACCGGCATCAAGCCGACGTACGGCCGCGTGTCGCGTTACGGCATGATCGCGTTCGCGTCGTCGCTGGATCAGGGCGGCCCGATGGCGCGTAGCGCCGCGGATTGCGCGACGTTGCTCAACGCCATGGCCGGCTTCGACGAGCGCGATTCGACCAGCCTCGTGCGCGACGACGAAGACTACACGCGCTACCTCGGCCAGTCGTGGCAAGAAGGCAGCGTCGGCAAGCCGCTCGCCGGTTTGCGCATCGGCCTGCCGAAGGAATACTTCGGCGCGGGTCTGGCCGACGACGTACGCGCCTCGATCGACGCCGCGTTGAAGCAATACGAAGCGCTCGGCGCCACGCTGGTTGAAGTGTCGCTGCCGAAAACCGAGTTGTCGATCCCGGTCTACTACGTGATCGCGCCGGCAGAAGCTTCGTCGAACCTGTCGCGTTTCGACGGCGTGCGCTTCGGCCATCGCGCCGCGGAGTATCGCGACCTGCTCGACATGTACAAGAAGTCGCGTGCCGAAGGTTTCGGCCCGGAAGTGAAGCGCCGCATTCTGGTCGGCGCGTACGTGCTGTCGCATGGTTATTACGACGCGTACTACCTGCAGGCGCAAAAGATTCGCCGCATCATCGCGCAAGACTTCCAGGAAGCGTTCAAGCAGTGCGATGTGATCATGGGACCGGTCGCGCCGTCGGTGGCATGGGACCTCGGCGCGAAGGGCGACGATCCGGTGCAGATGTATCTGGCCGACATCTACACGCTGTCGGTGAGCCTCGCTGGTTTGCCGGGCATGAGCGTGCCGTGCGGTTTCGGCGCGGGCGCGAATGCGCAGCGTCCGGTGGGTTTGCAGATCATCGGCAACTATTTCAATGAAGCCCGGATGCTGCAGGTGGCCGACGCGTTCCAACGCGCGACCGACTGGCATCGTCAAGCACCGGCAGGAGTGTGAGCACCATGACCAAGCAATGGGAAGTCGTGATCGGTCTGGAGACCCACACGCAACTGTCGACGCAATCGAAGATTTTCTCCGGCTCGCCCACGCAGTTCGGCGCCGAGCCGAACACGCAAGCCAGCCCTGTCGATCTGGCGTTGCCGGGCACGTTGCCGGTAATGAACCGCGGCGCAGTGGAGCGTGCGATTCAATTCGGTCTCGCGATCGGCGCGACGGTGGCGCCGCGCAGCATCTTCGCGCGTAAGAATTATTTCTACCCCGATCTGCCGAAGGGCTATCAGATCAGCCAGTACGAAATCCCCGTCGTGCAGGGTGGTCAGGTGACGATTCAGGTTCCGGCCAACGAAAAGACCGGCAAGGAAGCGTACGAGAAGGTCGTCAACCTGACACGCGCTCACCTCGAGGAAGACGCGGGCAAGTCGCTGCACGAAGACTTCGCGGGCATGACCGGCATCGATCTGAATCGCGCGGGCACGCCGCTGCTCGAAATCGTCACCGAGCCGGAAATGCGCAGCGCGGCTGAAGCGGTCGCGTACGCCAAGACGCTGCACACGCTCGTCACGTGGCTCGGTATCTGCGACGGCAACATGCAGGAAGGTTCGTTCCGTTGCGACGCGAACGTGTCGGTGCGCCCGGTCGGTCAGGTGGAATTCGGCACGCGTGCCGAGATCAAGAACCTGAACTCGTTCCGCTTCCTCGAAGAAGCGATCCAGTACGAAGTGCGCCGTCAGATCGAACTGATCGAAGACGGCGGCACGGTGGTGCAGGAAACGCGTCTGTATGACTCGGACAAGCGCGAAACGCGCTCCATGCGCAGCAAGGAAGACGCGCACGACTACCGCTATTTCCCCGATCCGGATCTGATGCCGCTCATGATCGACGCCGCGTGGATCGAGCGCGTGAAGAGCGAGATGACGGAGCTGCCGGAAGCGATTCAACAGCGCTTCGTGTCGCAATACGGTTTGACGCCGTACGACGCGAACGTGCTGACGTCGAGCAAGGCGATGGCCGCGTATTACGAGGCCGTGGTCGTCAAGCTCGGCCCGGCGCACGCGAAGGTCGCGGCGAACTGGCTGATGGGCGAAGTGTCGTCGCAACTGAATCGCGAAGCGCTGGACATCGCGTCGAGCCCGGTGTCGGCCGCGCAACTCGCGCTGCTGCTGCAACGCATTGCCGACGGCACGATTTCGAACAAGATCGCCAAAGAAATTTTCGTCGCGATCTGGGAAGAGAAAGCGACTGACGAAACCGCCGCCGACCGCATCATCGAGTCGAAAGGCCTGAAGCAGATTTCGGACAGCGGCGCGCTGGAAGCGATTCTCGACGAAGTGCTCGCCGCGAATCCGAAGTCGGTCGAAGAATTCCGCGCCGGCAAGGAAAAGGCGTTCAATGCGCTGATCGGCCAGGCGATGAAAGCGACCAAGGGCAAGGCCAATCCGGCGCAGGTGAATGAACTGCTGAAGAAGAAGCTGTCCTGAGTTGAATTTCAGTTGACCAGAATCGGCTTGGGCTTCGCGCTTGAGCCACCGCGGGCCGTTGCCGGAAACGAAAGTGGGGCAACGGCCCGTTTCATTTTTGCGGGCGCCGTTTTTGCCAGCCCGCTGAACGCAGATCACGGAGTGTGTGGATGGCGAAGCAACCCGAACTCGACGATTTCCGCGTGCCGTTTTTCGAAGACGGCAAGAAGAACAGCAAGTTCTCGCTCGACGCTTTCGACCCGGCATCCAAGCCGTTTTCGACCGGCTCGAAAGACTCGGACAAGGCGCGTTTGTCGGAGATCGGCGAGAAGCTCGACCAGCAGCAGGAGCGTCTGCACTCGCAACAGAAGCGTCGCGTGCTGCTGGTTTTGCAAGGCATGGACACGAGCGGCAAGGACGGTACGATCCGCGCGGTGTTTCACGAAGTCGATCCGCTTGGGCTGCGCATCGTGCCGTTCAAGGCGCCGACGCCTGTGGAACTCGCGCACGATTTTCTCTGGCGCGTGCATTCGCAAGCGCCTGCCGCCGGCGAGCTGACCATCTTCAACCGTAGTCACTACGAAGACCTGCTGGTGCCGACTGTGCTCGGCACGCTCGACGCGAAAGCGTTCGAGACGCGTTGCGTCCACATTCGCCAGTTCGAAGCGTTGCTGGCGGATAGCGGCACGACGATCATCAAGTGCATGCTGCACATTTCGAAAGACGAGCAGCGCACGCGTCTGCAGGCGCGTATCGACGATCCGAGCAAGCACTGGAAATTCGACGTGTCCGACCTCGAAGCGCGCAAGCAGTGGGACGCCTATCAGTCCGCGTATCGCGACGCATTGGCCGCGACCTCGACGGATTACGCGCCGTGGTATGTGATTCCGGCCGACTCGAAGACGCATCGCAATGTGATGGTCGCGGAGTTGCTGTTGCGCACCTTCGAAACGCTGCAGCTCGACTATCCGCCGCCCAAAGAATCGCTGAAGGGCGTCAAGGTGGAGTGACCTTACGCATTGGCTGGCGCCTGAAGGCATCTCAAACACGAATCGAACACAAAAAGGAACGACATGTTGCGTGTGATTACCGCCAACCTGAACGGCATCCGCTCAGCGGCGAAGAAGGGCTTTTTCGACTGGTTCGGCGAACAGAAAGCCGACGTGCTGTGCGTGCAGGAAATCAAATGCTCGCAGGACGACATGACGCCGGAATTCATGGCCCCGCACAATTTCACCGGCTATTTCCAGCATGCGGTGAAGAAGGGTTATAGCGGCGCGGGCGTGTACACGCGACAGGAACCGGACGAAGTGATTATCGGTTTCGGCAGCGAGGAATTCGATCCGGAAGGGCGCTATGTCGAACTGCGTTTCGGCACGCTCTCGGTGATCTCGGTGTATGTGCCGTCGGGTTCGAGCGGTGAGGAGCGTCAGCAGGCCAAGTTCCGCTTCATGGCCGAGTTCATGCCGCATCTCGCGGAACTGGCGAAAGAGCGCGAAGTGATCGTGTGCGGCGACGTGAACATCGTCCACAAGGAAATCGACATCAAGAACTGGAAGAGCAACCAGAAGAACTCGGGTTGCCTGCCGGAAGAGCGCGCGTGGCTCGACAAGCTGTTCGACGAAGTGGGTTACGTCGACGTGTTCCGCACGCTCGATCAGCGGCCAGAACAGTACACGTGGTGGAGCAATCGCGGTCAGGCGTACGCGAAGAACGTGGGGTGGCGGATCGATTATCAGATCGCGACGCAAGGCATTGCGAGCAAGGCGAAACGCACCGACGTGTTCCGCGATATCAAGTTCAGCGACCACGCGCCGCTGACGGTCGACTACGACCACAAGGTCAAGAAGTAACGCAGCGCGTCACTTGGTCGAATCAACTCCGTCGCGCGGCATTTTGCGCCGTGGGCGGCCCATGCCGGCGTAGTCCGGCAGCGCATCGACAGTCTTGCCGATTGCCTTCGCGTACAGCGGCAGCATATCCGGCAAGCGTTTGATGATGTCCTGGCGGCGCGCCGGCGTGTACGGATGCACGTAGATGAAGCCCTGGTTGCGGTTGCTTTGCGTCACTTGCGCCAGCTTGTCCCACAGCGTGACCGCCGCGCGCGGATCGTAACCGGCACGCGAGGCGATGTCGCTGCCAATCACGTCGGCTTCGGTTTCGTCGGTGTTCGCGTACTTCATTTCCAGCAGGCGCGAGCCGATGCCGAGCGGCGCGGCGCCGAGATCGGCGAGGCCGAATAGCTGCGGAATCGTGCCCGACGAATCGAGCTGGCTGGCCTGCAACTGGCCGAGACGCTCGCGGGCATGTTCGCGCAACGCATGCGCGATCTCGTGGCCGATCAGCATGCCGAGTTCGTTGTCGTTCAGGTGAGCGCGATCGAGCAGTCCACCGTACACGACGATCTTGCCGCCCGGCAGACAGTACATGCGGATATCGGGCGAACGCACCACCGCCACTTCCCACTTCCAGTTCTTCGCCCGCTCGTTCCATTTGAGCGAGTAGGGAATCAGCTTGTCGACGATCGAGCGCACGCGTACGACGTGCGCGTCAGTGTCGCCGTACAGACGGTTCGCGTGCTCCGCGCCGTAGGCGATCTGGCTGAATTCTTCGGCGGCTTGCGCCTCGAGTACCGGCGACGGGATCAGGTTGCGGAACACCATGTAGCCGCCGTAACGCAACTGCGGGCTCGAACTGTACGAGCCGGTGGCGGTGGTGGCGGGCATAGTGGCGACGGCGGGCGCTTTCGCGGCGGCTGCGGCCGGTGCTGGTGTCGACGTGGCTGCGGGTGTGCGCGCGGTGACGGGCGGCGCGGACTGGGGCGATGACTGCGCCGACGGGTTCGGTGTGGCGGCAGCGGGTGCGCTGCCCGCGTTGGCAGCGCTAGTCGCGCTATTTGCGCTCGGCGCTGCGGATGTCGCGCTTTCAGGACTGATCGCGCCCGCAGCAGACTTGCCTGTCGGTGCGGCAGTGGCGGCCGCTGCAGGCGTTGGCGTTGACGACGTTGCCGTTGCGCTGGGCGCGCTATTGGCGACCGCCGGCATGGCTGTCGCGTAGGCACTCAGCGGCATCGCCGTTGTCGCCATGCTTGCACAGATGAACGTCAACGATGTACGCAACACTGCGCCGCGGACCCTGCGCGCAGGCGTGCGAGGCGCGCGGCCGTTAGCTGAACTGAGGCCGATCACCCGCCTCGAAAAACGCGCCGTCACGACTTGGTTCTCCACGGCGCGATGCGCAACAGCAGCAGCATGCCGGGCAGTGCGAGCACGGTACAGACGAGGAAATAATCGAACCAGCCGATCTTCGCGACCACATAACCGCTCGCCGCCGACGCCAGCGTGCGCGGCACCGAAGCGAGACTCGTGAACAGCGCGAACTGCGTAGCGGTGTAGCGCGGGTCGGTGGTGCTGGCGATATAGGCGGTGAATGCCGCCATCGTCAGTCCGGTGGCAAAGGTTTCGAGGCCGTAGACGAGCGCCAGCGCGACCGAGCGCGGCTCGAGCTGCACGGCCCAGTCGATGCCCACCAGCGCCAGTAGTTTCGTCGTCCCTTGACTCACCCACACGGCGATGTCGTAAATCGCGGTGAGACCAGGCGAAGCCGGCCCGAGATGCGCAAGCCACGCAAAGCCGAGCGTCGACACCATCTGCAGAATGCCGAAGATCCACAGGCCGCGGCCAATGCCGATCTTCATCAGCCAGATCCCGCCGACGATCCCGCCTGCGAGACTCGCGCCGAATGCGGTGGTCTTCGCGATCACGCCGATCTGCGTGCGCGAAAAGCCGATATCGAGGAAGAACGACGTGGACAGCGTGGTCGCCATCGTGTCGCCGAGCTTGTACAGAAAGATGAACCCGAGCACGAACAGCGCGCCGCGCCAGCCGTCGCGCTGAATGAATTCGCGGAACGGCTGCACGATCGCTTCGCGCAGATTCCTGGGCGGCGTGCCGTGTACTTCAGGCTCGCGAACCACCAGCGTCATGACCATGCCTGGCAGCATGAACGCCGCAGTCACCATGAACACGGTGGTCCACGGCAGATGGTCGGACAGGATCAATGCAAGCGAACCGGGCACCAGCGCGGCGATCTTGTACGTGTTCACGTGCACCGCGTTGCCGAGACCTTGTTGCGTGTCGCTCAGCAATTCACGCCGGTAGGCGTCGATCACGATGTCCTGGCTCGCGCCGAAAAACGCGACCAGTGCCGTCAGCGCGGCCACCGTCCAGATCGAATCGCGCGGCGACACAAACCCTAAACACGCAATCGCGCCGGCGACCAGAATCTGCGTGACCAGCATCCAGCCGCGCCGTCTGCCCGGCCGCCAGCCGGGAAAACGCGGCACGTAGCGGTCCATCAGCGGCGCCCAGACGAATTTCCAGGTGTACGGGAACTGGATCAGCGCAAACAGGCCGATTTCCTTCAGATTGACGCCTTCGGAGCGTAACCACGCCTGCACCAGATAGACGAGCGTGAACAGCGGCAATCCCGACGTAAAGCCGAGAAAGACGCAGATCAGCATGCGCGTATTCAGAAACGCGCGCCAGCCGGGATGTTCTTCGTGAGCGGTAAGTGCAGGCGCCTCGTGCGGCGGGTTCGACATGTGGATAACTTGGTGTTAGCTTTTCTTGACGCGATAGACCGCAAGACTACCACGCCAGTTCACCCCCCAACGCACCACCTGGCCGTCATGGAGCACGACGCGATCCAGAATTTCAATGCCGACTTCCGGCGCCAGCGCTTCGAAATCCTCGATGGTCAGCACCCGCACGTTCGGCGTGTTGTGCCACTGATAAGGCAGCGACTTCGACACCGGCATGCGCCCCTTCAACACCGACAGCCGGTGCGCCCAGTAACCGAAATTCGGAAACGACACGATGCATTCCTTGCCGACCCGTACGGTCTCGCGCAAGATCGCCGCGGTCTGATGGATGGTCTGCAGCGTCTGCGACAGGATCGCGAAATCGAAGCTGCGGTCTTCGAACAGGCGCAGGCCGTCTTCCAGATTCTGCTGGATCACGTTGACGCCGTTTTGCGTCGACGCCAGCACGCCGGCGTCGTTGATCTCGATGCCGTAGCCCTGCACGTCCAGTTCCTCGGTCAGCAGCGACAGCAGCGAACCGTCGCCGCAGCCGAGATCCAGCACGGACGCGCGCGGCTCGACCCAGCGGGCGATCGCGCGGAAGTCCGGGCGCAACGCCAGATAATCTAGTGCTCGCTGGTTCATGCGTTCACCTCTTTCGCGATACGTTCGTAATAGGCGCGCATCACGTTGTGATAGCGCGCGTCGTCGAGCAGGAAGGCGTCGTGGCCGTGCGGCGCGTCGATTTCCGCGTAGGTGACGGTGCGCTTGTGGTCGAGCAGCGCCTTCACCAGTTCGCGCGAGCGGGCCGGCGCGAAACGCCAGTCGGTCTTGAAACTGGCGATCAGGTATTTCGCCGTGGTGTGCGCGACCGCGGCCGTCAGGTCGCCGTCGAAGGCTTTGGCCGGATCGAAATAGTCGAGCGCGCGTGTGATCAGCAGATAGGTGTTCGCGTCGAAGTAGTCGGCGAATTTGTCGCCCTGATAGCGCAGGTACGACTCCACTTCGAACTCCACGTCGAAGTTGAAGTTGTACGCGTCCACCGCGCCTTCCGCGCGGCGCAACGAGCGGCCGAATTTCTCGGCCATGTCGTCATCGGACAGATACGTGATGTGGCCGATCATTCGCGCGACGCGCAAGCCGCGCTTCGGCTTCACGTTATGCGCGTAGTAGTTGCCGCCGTGGAAGTCGGGGTCCGACAGGATCGCCGAGCGCGCGACCTCGTTGAACGCGATGTTCTGCGCCGACAGCTTCGGCGTGGACGCGACCACGATGCAATGCGCCACGCGCTCCGGATACATCACGCTCCACGCCAGCGCCTGCATGCCGCCGAGGCTGCCGCCCATGACCGCGGCGAAGCGCGTAATGCCGAACTCATCGGCCACGCGCGCCTGGGCGTTGACCCAGTCTTCCACCGTCACGACCGGGAACGCCGCGCCGTAGGGATGGCCGGTCGCGGGATCGAGGCTCATCGGGCCGGTCGAGCCGAAGCACGACCCGAGGTTATTCACGCCGATCACGAAGAACCTGTCGGTATCGAGCGGTTTGCCCGGGCCGACCATGTTGTCCCACCAGCCGACGTCTTTCGGATTGTCTTCGTACACGCCCGCCACATGGTGCGACGCGTTGAGCGCGTGACACACCAGCACCGCATTGCTGCGCGCGGCGTTGAGCGTGCCGTAGGTCTCGACCATCAGGTCGTAACCGGCCAGCGTCGTGCCGTTCTGCAGTTGCAGAGGCTCGCTGAAATGCATTTTTTGGGGAGCGACGATACCGATCGATTCCATTCATTCCGCCGTTTAACAAATACAGGGCGGCTAGATGGCGTCGGCGAGGCACGGAGGAGAACGGCTGTGTGCGCGGCTGACGACCTCTTTAGCCGCATTTATAGTGAGCCGCGGGAGAAACTCCCGGCAGTTCGCGCGCCCGCAATCGAGTCAGCAAATCGGCGCGTAATAGATATTCAAGCGATGTTCAAGCGATATTTCAAGGTGTTCTGGGTGCTGCGGAAAGCGGCGTGGGAGGCACTTGGTAGGCATCCGGCGGCCGCAGTCAGGCGCAAAGTATAGCGGAAAATCCGGAGCGGCAGCGTCGCCGGCGCGGCCCGCCACGCGCGGCGGGCCGCGTGGACTACTGAAGAATCAGCAGGATTTGCGCGTCGGCGTGTTCGACGGGCAGGCGCACAAATCCGCTGCGCACATAGCGGTGCCAGCGGCCGATGATGTAGCTCAGCAGCAGGCTCGCGCGAATCGCGGGATCGTAGCCGGCGGGTAGGGCGGCGGGGTTTTGTGCCGGCGCTTGCGGGTGGTTTTCGTGCGCGGTTTTGTCCGTGGTCGCGCTCTCGTCGCTGGCGGCCTCGATTTGCGCGAGCCGCAGACATTGTTTCAGCGACGCCTCCACCCGTTCCAGCATCTGATTGACGCGTTCGGTCAGCCGTTCATGCTCGCCGACCAGCGCCTCGCAGGTGAGCACGCGTGTCATGCCGGGATTCTTCGCGGGGAAATTGAGCAGCATCAACGCGATCGCGCGGGCCTGCAGCACGCCGTTGCTTTCTTTGCCGGCGATCTGGTTGATCAGCCCAAAGATGGTCTGTTCGATGAACTCGATGAGCCCTTCGAACATTTGCGCCTTGCTGGCGAAATGGCGGTACAGCGCGGCTTCCGAGACGCCCAGCCGGGCGGCGAGCGCCGCCGTGGTGATCTTTTCGCTTTTCGGCGCTTCCAGCATCGCGGCGAGCGTCTGCAGGATATGCACGCGGCGCTCGCCTGGCTTCAGGCGCTGCGCGCGCGGGGCCGCGGCTGCCGCGACGGGCTCGTGTTCAGGTTCGTGTTCGGCTAAGGCTTCGTCAGGCTTGTCGATCGGCTGCATGGCTGTCGTCCCGTCTGCTGTCCCTTCAATCGAACCGAGCGGGTGCCCAGTCGTAGCGATTTTAACGAACGAATGCTCTGATCGACATAGTGCGGCCGACCGGTGCCCGGCAGGCGCGTCGGCACGCCGTCCACGTGCGGCTTGCGCGGCAGATGGCCGGTGATCCACACGGTGCGGATGCCCAGACGCCGATAGTTCTTCAGATGCGAGCGCGTGTCTTCGACGAGTATCACGTCTTTCAGCGCGACGTGGGCTTCGCGCATGGCCTTGCGCAGCATGGCGTGGTCGGGCTTGGCGCGCCAGCGGCGGCGATCGGCCATATGTTCGATCGCGATCACCTGCTCGAACAGACGCTCGATGCGCAGTTCCGCCAGCACCGCGCGCGCATACGCTTCGGGCGCGTTAGTCAGCACGATCTTGCGGCCCGGCAGCGCCGCCACGAGGCGCGCCACGCCGCGTTCGTAGCGGATCATCGAGCCGAGATCCGGGAACGTGTGCACGAACTTCAGGAAATCATGCGGATCCAGCGGATGGTGCCGCGTGAGGCCCAGCAGCGCCGCGCCGTAGCGCTGCGTGTAGACGCGGCGCATGCGGTTCGCTTCATCGACATCCACCTTTAGCGTGTCGATGATGTACCGATTCATGCCCTGATTGATCGCCGGAAAGATGGCGTGCGAGGCGTGGTGCAGGGTGTTGTCGAGATCGAACAACCAGACCGGTTTGCCACCGGCGATATGCGGACGGCGGCGCCGCGAAGTGGGAGTGCGCATGAGGTGCGGCGCCGTTCAGGCGCGAAGTGTCGCGTCAGGCAACGAACGTTTGCGGTTCGTGGCGCCGGCGGCGAGATAAGAATGGGAGTGTGCTGGCGCGCCTTGCTGGCGCGTTGCGGGTCGCCGTCGTTGTGAAGGCGGCTGGCTGTGAAGACGAATGCGGGTGCGGCTGTGAGTGCGGCTGTAAAGCGCGCGACTGCGGAACGACTGCACGGCACATAGTGCACGCCGTTAAGACGTGCGCTATGTGCCGGGATTGAGGCAGGAATCAATGCGAACGGATCATCGTGCCGAACGGCTGTTCGGTGAGAATTTCCAGCAGCACCGAGTGCTCGATGCGACCGTCGATAATGTGCACCGAACGCACGCCGCTCTTGGCCGCGTCCAGCGCCGACGAAATTTTCGGCAGCATGCCGCCGGAGATCGTGCCGTCGGCGAACAGACCGTCGATTTCGCGCGCGGACAGATCGGTCAGCAAGTTGCCTTCTTTATCCATCACGCCGGGAATGTTGGTCATCATCACGAGCTTTTCGGCGTTCAGCACGACCGCCAGTTTGCCTGCGACCAGATCCGCGTTGATGTTGTACGACAGGCCGTCTTCGCCGAAGCCGATCGGCGAGATGACCGGGATGAACGCGTCGTCTTGCAGCGCCTTCACCACCGCCGGATTGATCGCCTCGACCTCGCCGACCTGGCCGATGTCGACGTACTGGCCCGGGTTGTCGCGATCCGGCATCAGCATCTTGCGCGCGTGGATCAGGCCGCCGTCTTTGCCGGTGAGGCCGACCGCGTGGCCGCCGAAATGGTTGATCAGCGTGACGATGTCTTGCTGCACTTCGCCGCCGAGTACCCATTCGACGACTTCCATCGTCTCTTCGTCGGTGACGCGCATGCCCTGGATGAACGTGCCCTGTTTGCCGATCTTCTTCAGCGCCGTGTCGATTTGCGGACCGCCGCCGTGGACGATAACCGGATTGATGCCGACCAGCTTCAGCAGAATCACGTCGCGCGCGAAGCCCTGCTTGAGACGCTCCTCGGTCATGGCGTTGCCGCCGTATTTGATCACCACGGTCTTACCGTGATATTGACGAATGTAAGGCAGCGCCTCGGCCAGGATTTCAGCCTTCAGGGTGGGCGCGATCTGCGAAAGGTCGGGAAGCTCGGACATGGCGGCAGGCTCAGGCACGGAACAGTTAAAACACGGCGAATTGTACAGGACTGGCGCGCTGCAACAGGGTTTTCGACAGCGGCGCCGGTGGCGGGCGGCGCGGCTTTTTGCGCACCGCGCCATGACGGCCCGCGAATGCCGGCCGACCATCAAGCCTAACGCGGTTCGAAGGCGTTTGTGTATTAGCCGAATGGACGACTAACGGCGCTTCGCCGGTAGTGGCATCATCTGCGGATCGATGCCCGATTCAGCGCGTTTATCCGGCCCTGCCATGAAACTGTCCGCCCCCCGCCACGAAAGCAGCGCGCGCTGTCCGCGCTGCGGTAACGCGTTCGATTGTTCAAGGCATGCGCAGCCGTTCGACTGCTGGTGCCGCGAGATGCCGTCGTTGCCGGCGGAGCGGCTGGATCCGGCCGGCGGATGCTTGTGTCCGGAGTGCCTCGCGGCGGAGATTGCGCGAGCGACTCAGGCGCGACCGCCAGGTGGTGCTTTGACGTAAGGTTGCGGGAACGGCGGCGGATTGACGACAGAGCACAGGATTCGCGGACGATTCGTCGATAGCCCGCTTACGAAGCGCTTTTGGCCCGCTTGCGGCCTGCCCATAACGCACTTATAACGCGCGATACCCCGCCGCGAGCGCGCCCAGATCGCGGGCGACGGCCTCCAGCGGCGGTTCCCACAGACCAAACTGCGGTTGCCGGTACAGCGTGGCGCTCGGATACCAAGGGCTGTCGCGGCGATCGAGCAGCCAGACCCAGTGCGGATTGACGTCGAGCAGCACCCAGGTGCGCTGGCCGAGCGCGCCGCTCAAATGCGCCGTCGACGTGCACACGGTGATGACGAGGTCGAGCGCGCTCACGAAGGCGGCGGTGTCGTCGAAGGTGGCAAATTCAGCGGTGTAGTCGGTCATGGGCAAACCGGCGTTTCGAGCTGCCGCCACGTCGGCCTCAGCACCCGGCTGCAACGAATAGAACGCCACGTTTTGCATTCCGCCGAAATGAGCCGCGTAGCGTTCCCAGCCAACCCGCCGGAATGGATTGCGCTGATGGCCGAGGCTGCCGGTCCATGTCAGTCCGACTTTCAACCGCGTTTCGCAAGCCAGCCTATGACGCCACGACTGGCTGGCCGCGGCGTCCGCATGAAGATATCGAGCGGCAGCCGGAATCGTCTCGGCACGCGTGCCGAAGATCAACGGCAGACTGAGCAACGGAATCTCATAGTCGAACGGCCGCAGCGATTCCAGATCGACGCCGGTTGAGTAACCGTCCGCGTGCCGACCGAGGCAGCGCGCGAGCAGTGCGCCCATCTGCGGAAACGAATTCCAGATCACGCGCCCGCCTTCGCGATGCACGCGGTCGGCCAGCATCGGGATATAGCGGCTGAACTGCAGCACGTCGCCCATGCCTTGTTCGCCCCACACCAGCAGCGTTTTTCCGGCGAGCGGTTCGCCGCGCCAAGTCGGCGCCGGTATCGCGGGCCGGTTGCCGCCGAGTTCCGCCGAGCCGTCCCAGCGAGCCTCGTGCGACTGCCAGCCGTTTGGGCAATCGCCGCGCATCAATTGCAGCATCGCGAGATTCGAGCGCATCGTCGCATTCGAGGGGGCGATCGCGCAGGCGGTTTGGGTGGCCTGTTCGGCCTCTGCCCAGCGTTGCGCTTCGCGTAGAGCCAGCGCATAGTTGTTGAGCGCCAGCGGGCTGAGCGGCGCACATTGCACGGCTCTCGCGCCGGCTTCAAGCGCACGCGGCAGGTTCATGCCGGTGCGACACGCATGCGTGAGATTCGTCCACGCATCGCCCTCGTCGGGTTCGTCTCGCACCGCGCTTTCCAGCAGCGCGAGCTGTTCGCTCGGGTTGCCACCGGTCAGCATCAATGCACCGGCGAGATTGCTGCGCAGCCGGGGCAAAGTCGGATCGATGGCAAGTGCGCGGCGGTAAGCGGCAATCGCCTCGCCATGCCGGTTCGCCATTTGCAAAACGTAGCCGAGACGGAAATGCGTTAAAGCGCGACGCGAATCGAGTTGGGCAATAATGGCGGCGAGTTCGATCGCCTCGCCGTGACGGGCCTGCGCAAGCAACGTGGCGGTGAGCGTTTCAAGCGATTCGTCGTCGAGCGGATGCAACTGGCCCGCGGCGTCGAGCCATTGGGCTTCGGTATGGGCCGTGCCGTTTTGGCGCGCTGCGGCAGCATGCCGCAGAAAATTCAGGAAAGCTGATGAGACATCAGCCTCGCAGTCGGAGGTAGGTAGCATGGAAGAGTGGTGCGCCGGAAGAGCCGATGCCGAAGGATCGGTCCGAGCGTCGCTATCGCAAAAAATCCATGGTACCGACGCGAGGCTGCGCAGTAAGTCGGACTAGTCTGAACAGGTACACTCAAGTCATGCATCGAATAACCAACACCGGTCGCGTCAATCTGGGTCATCTGTTCTGGCTGCGTAGTCTGGCCATCATCGGACAGCTAGTGACCATCGCGGTCGTGCAGATCTTTATCGGCGTGCACCTGCCGTTGCCTGCCATGCTGCTCGTGATCGCGCTCGAAGTGATCTTCAACGGACTCACGTGGTGGCGGGTTTCGCAGCAACGGCCCGAATCCAACATGGAGCTGTTCGGACAGATCTGGGTCGATCTGGGCGCGTTGTCCGCGCTGCTGTTCCTCTCGGGCGGCACCACCAATCCGTTTGTATCGCTCTATCTGCCTTCGCTGGCCATTGCCGCGGCGGTGCTGCCATGGCATCTGATGGCGTGGCTCGCGGCATTCGCCGTGGCCTGCTACGCGGTACTCGGTTTCGATTCCGTGCCGCTCAATCTCGACAACCCCGCGAACCTGTTCGACTACTACCGCGCCGGTATGTGGGTGAACTTCATGGTCAGCGTGGGGCTGATTGCATGGTTCGTTGCACGTATGTCGCGCGCGCTGCGACTACGTGACGCAGCGCTCGGAGATGCGCAGCAGCGCTTGCTTCATGACGAGCGCGCGGTCGCACTGGGTGTGCAGGCGGCCACCGTCGCGCACGAAATCGGCACGCCACTGTCTACAATTGCAATGTTGTCCGAAGAATTGCGTGACGCGGCACGTACCGACAAAGGGCTCGCGCCCTACAGCGCCGACATCGAGTTGCTCGAGCAGCAGATGTCGCTGTGCACGTCGGCGCTGGCCAGATTGCGCAGCCGTGCCTCGACGACCACGAGCCGGCAGCCGGTCGGCGAATGGCTCGAATCGTTCGGCGAGCAGTGGCGCCTGCGTCATCCGCATGTGAAATTCGAGCGGATCGGTGTGCCGCCGCCCGAGGTCAGTCTTGACGATACGGTAGCCGTGAGTCAGATTCTCACGATTCTGCTCGACAACGCCGCGCGTGCAAGCCGCGATCACGTGACGCTGGCCTGCACGCTGGCGGCGCGCGGCGACC
Organism: Paraburkholderia sp. BCC1876; assembly: GCF_902833695.1. Lineage (NCBI taxonomy): Bacteria > Pseudomonadati > Pseudomonadota > Betaproteobacteria > Burkholderiales > Burkholderiaceae > Paraburkholderia > Paraburkholderia sp. BCC1876. The sequence continues at coordinate 457,933 of NZ_CADFGI010000004.1, forward strand.
AGATCGTTTTCGAAGTCTGCGACGCGGGCCCTGGCATTCCTGCCGCGCTGCGTGGCTCACTCGGTGCGATGCCGGTGGAGAGCACGCAAGGCGGACACGGCGTGGGTCTCTATCTGGCCTTTTCGGCGGCGGCGCGTTTGAGAGGGTCGATCGAACTGACCGATGTCAGCCCGATCAAGCCGCGTGGCACGCGAGCGCTTCTGAAGCTGCCGCTCGCCGGGCGCAAATTATCAGGCGTGGGCCGTCAAGGCAGCGCGCCATCCAACACGGAGAAACAGGCATGAGCGAAATGAATTTTCTGGTGATCGACGACGATGAGGTGTTCTCCGGCATCCTCGCTCGCGGTCTGACGCGGCGCGGTTATACGGTGAGCGAAGCGCACAACGCGGACGAGGCGATCAAGCTGGCGAATCAGCAGAAGTTCAGCCAGATCACGGTGGATTTGCATCTCGGCAGCGACTCCGGTCTGACGCTCGTCGCGCCTTTACGTGATCTGCAGCCCGACGCGCGCATGCTGGTGCTGACCGGCTACGCCAGTATCGCCACGGCGGTGCAGGCGGTGAAAGACGGCGCGGACAACTACCTCGCCAAGCCCGCTAACGTCGAGACGATTCTGTCGGCGCTGCAAAGCGAAGCGAGCGCGCTGCAGGCGGAAGAGGCGATCGAACATCCCACGCCGCTTTCGGTTGCGCGTCTGGAGTGGGAGCATATTCAACGTGTGTTGGCCGAACACGGCGGCAATATTTCGGCGACCGCGCGGGCGTTGAACATGCATCGTCGGACCTTGCAGCGCAAGCTGGCCAAGCGGCCGGTCAAACAGTAAGCCGTCATAGCTTCGCTGGCGTTTCGGCGGGGCGAAAAAAAACGGGCTGCCTGGTTAAGGGCAGCCCGTTTTTTTGCGATTCGCGTCTGATCTACATCAAGCAATCCGCACGCGAATCAACGGTGCGATATCGGCGTCAATATCACAGCACGTAACGCGACAGATCTTCGTCTTCCGCCACTTCGTTCAGCGCGCGATCCACATACGCCGCGTCGATCTGCACCGTCTTGCCCGAGTGATTGCCGGCCGCGAACGAGACTTCTTCGAGCAGCTTTTCGATCACCGTGTACAAGCGGCGCGCGCCGATGTTCTCGGTCTTCTCGTTCACCGAATAAGCGATCTCGGCGAGACGACGAATACCGTCGTCGGCGAATTCGAGGTGCACGTCTTCCGTGGCGAGCAGCGCCTGGTATTGCTTGACGAGGCTCGCGTCCGTAGACACCAGGATCGATTCGAAGTCGTTCACCGACAGCGAGTCCAGTTCGACGCGAATCGGGAAACGGCCCTGCAGTTCCGGAATCAGATCGCTCGGCTTGGCCAGATGGAACGCACCGCTCGCGATGAACAGAATGTGGTCAGTCTTCACCATGCCGTACTTGGTGTTGATCGTGGTGCCTTCCACCAGCGGCAGCAGATCGCGCTGCACGCCCTGACGGGACACTTCACCGCCGCCGGCTTCGGCGCGCGACGCGATCTTGTCGATCTCGTCGAGGAACACAATGCCGTTCTGCTCGACGTTCTGCACCGCCTTCGCTTTCACCTCTTCCTCGTTCAGCATCTTGCCGGCTTCTTCGTCGGTAAGAACCTTCAGCGCTTCCTTCACCTTCAGCTTGCGACGCGTTTTCTTGCCGCCGCCGATGTTCGCGAACATGGAGCGGATCTGTTCGGTCATGTCTTCCATGCCCGGCGGCCCCATGATGTCCATGCCCGCTTGCGGCTGCTCGACGTCGAGCTCGATTTCCTTGTCGTCGAGCAGGCCTTCGCGCAGACGCTTGCGGAAGGTGTGGCGCGTGGTGCTGCCTTCGTCCGCGGTGTCGATGACGCTCGAACTCGCACCGAAGCCGACCGGGCGCGCGCTCGGCAACAGAATGTCGAGAATGCGGTCTTCGGCCTGGTCTTCGGCCTTGGTGCGCACTTTGCGCATTTCCGTTTCGCGCGTTTGCTTGACGGAGATTTCGATCAGATCGCGCACGATGCTGTCGACGTCGCGGCCCACGTAACCGACTTCGGTAAACTTGGTCGCTTCGATCTTGATGAACGGCGCGTCGGCGAGTTTCGCCAGCCGCCGCGCGATCTCGGTTTTGCCGACGCCGGTCGGTCCGATCATCAGAATGTTCTTGGGCGTGATTTCCTGGCGCAGCGGATCTTCAACCTGCTGACGCCGCCAACGATTGCGCAGCGCCACGGCCACTGCTTTTTTCGCGCGGCCTTGGCCGATGATGTGTTTGTCGAGTTCCGAGACGATCTCGGCAGGGGTCATGGTGCTCATCGTGGGTCCTTACTCGATCGTCTCGATGACGCGGTTATGGTTCGTGTAGATGCACATGTCGCCAGCAATTGCCAACGACTTCTCCACGATTTCGCGGGGCGACATCTCGGTGTTCTGAGCCAGCGCGATCGCGGCGGCTTGTGCGTACGCGCCGCCCGAACCGATTGCGCAGATACCGCCTTCCGGATCGAGCACGTCGCCGTTACCGGTGATGACGAGCGTGGTGGTCGCGTCCGCGGTGATCAGCATGGCTTCAAGCCGGCGCAGCATGCGGTCGGTGCGCCAGTCTTTCGCGAGTTCGACGGCCGCGCGCGTGAGGTTGCCCTGATGTTTTTCCAGCTTCGCTTCGAAGCGGTCGAGCAGCGAGAAAGCGTCTGCCGTGCCGCCGGCGAAGCCGACCAGCACGTTGCCGTTGTAGATGCGCCGGACCTTCTTCGCACCGCCTTTCATGACGATGTTGCCCAGCGTCACCTGGCCGTCGCCGCCGAGCGCGACCTTGTCGCCGCGCCGCACGGAGACGATCGTCGTGCCGTGAAATTGCTCCATATGCGTTCCTCTTTGCAAAACGGGTAGGACGCGGCAGCACAATGCGCCACCGCATGAATCCTGAAAGCGGACGGCGCGCGGCGCTGGGATCAACCGGCCTGGCGCGCGCTCGTGCAGCGCATGTCCGGTTTATTTTAGGGCGTACGCGGTCATATCAAGAGCCGGCAAAAGGCATAGGCCAAAAAACGGTGTTTCGGCGCGGGGCCGGGCTGGCAGTGAACGCATGAAAGCGTCGCACAAAAGAAAAAAGGCGCACGGATCACCGTGCGCCTCTCGACGAAGCAGCGTTTGAGGGCGCGGAGCCGAAGCCGCGCCGCAGGCGTTCAGTCGCCGAACAGCTTCTGGCGCAGTTCGCGGCGTTCCTGCGCTTCGAGCGACAGGGTAGCCGTGGGCCGTGCGAGCAGACGCGGAATGCCGATCGGCTCGCCGGTTTCTTCGCACCAGCCGTAGTCGCCCGAATCGATGCGCGCGATCGATTGCTGCACCTTCTTCAGCAGCTTGCGTTCGCGGTCGCGCGTGCGCAGTTCGAGCGCATGCTCTTCTTCGATCGTTGCGCGGTCGGCCGGGTCCGGCACGATTACCGTTTCGCGCAGGTTCTCGGTCGTCTGGCCGGCATTGCGGAGAATGTCCGCTTGCAGCTGTTCGAGCTTGTTCTTGAAGAAAGCGAGCTGATCCGCATTCATGTAATCCTTGTCGCTCATCTTCAGGATTTCGGCTTCGGTCAAGAGTCGTTTCGTCGTCATCTGGCTTACTTCTTCAATGTGAGGCAAAACTCTTACATAGTGCCCGCACTTTCGTATTGCCCGCAAAGGCGCCTTGAAGACGCTGAGCGCAGGGCAGGCACGGACGACGATGGACTGTCGTGACGCCGAAGCGCCTGGCGCCCACACGCCGTGGCGTCGCAGCGCCTATGCGGGGCCGAACTCCTCTGGAAACCGATTCTCAAATGCTCCTGAGGCATTGCTTACCGGCAGCGCGCCTTTTATCAGGCGCTGCCAGCCGGCATTGTCGGCGTATTTCCGGACAAGATTTTCCGGCGCCGTTTCAGGCCCGGCGCGGGATACGCGCTGACCGGGCAATTCGTTGTCATTCTCCAGTGGGCACGTATTGTAACTGAATCACAATCCGGCACCGCATCTCGCGAAAATCCCCGGCGGCGCGCCGATATCCCGAAAATATAACGCGCGCCAGACCAAAAAGCGATGGTCGTGCACGCTTTAATACAGCAGGGTTTTCACGCGCTTTTCACACGCGCGACATTTCAGCGGGCTTTCGGTTACCGACTGCTCGTATTCCGCAGAGGATTGCCGCGCCGCGCGTCATGCAGCACGCGTATTTGAGAGCCTGATAGCACGGCGCGTGCCGCGTCCACACTGTCGTGCGCACGGCAGCGCCGCCGGGGCGCGGGCGTTTGCCCGGCGCCCTCGGCCGGGCGTTATGCGAGGCAGGCGTCCAGACCGTCAGTGATCAGGTCTTGCGGCAGTTCGATGCCGATAAACACCATCTTGTTGGTCTTTTTCTCGATCGGCTGCCATTTCGCGGCGAGATCGCTGCCCATCATCTGATGCACGCCCTGGAACACGACTTTACGGTCGACGCCCTTCATATACAGCACGCCCTTGTAGCGCAGCAGGCGTTCGCCGTAGATCTGCAGGATGCCGCCCAGGAAGTCTTCCAGCTTGTTCGGATCGAACGGGCGATCGTTGCGGTAGACGAACGACTTGATCTTGTCGTCGTGGTGCGCGTGGTGGTGATGCGCGTGATCGTGGCCTTCGTGATCGCACTTGCCGTGGTCATGATCGCAGTCGGCGTGATCGTGCTCGTCGTGGGCATGCGTATGACCGTGCTCGTCGTGCGCGTGAGCATGACTGTGCGCGTGTTCGTCTTCGGCGAGGAAGTCCGGGTCGATCTCGAGCTTCGAATTCAGGTTGAAGCCACGCAGGTCGAAGATTTCCTTGATGTCCGCTTCGCCGAAATTGACGACCTTGATCGCCGCTTTCGGGTTCATGTGCAGCAGGCGGTGACGCAGCGCGTCCACATGCTTTTCGTCGACGAGGTCGGCCTTGGTGATGAACAGGCGATCGGCGAAACCGACCTGGCGCTGCACCACTTCGTGCTCGTCCAACTGGTGGTTCGCGTGCTTCGCGTCGACCAGCGTGATGATCGCGTCGAGCAGGAATTCGTCGGCGATCTGGTTATCCATGAAGAAGGTTTGCGCGACCGGACCCGGATTCGCGAGACCGGTGGTTTCGATCACGATGCGGTCGAAATCCACTTCGCCGGCCTGCTTCTTCGCGGCCAGATCGCCCAGCACGCGCGCGAGGTCGCCGCGGATCGTGCAGCAGATGCAGCCGTTGCTCATCTGGATGATCTGCTCGGTCGTGTCCTGCACGAGAATTTCGTTGTCGATGTTTTCTTCGCCGAACTCGTTTTCGATCACGGCGATCTTCATGCCGTGCTTTTCGTTCAGGATGCGCTTGAGCAGGGTGGTTTTGCCGCTGCCGAGAAAGCCGGTGAGGATGGTGACTGGGATCATGAGGGTCGCCTGTATCTGGTTGTTCGTGAAACTTGCGGAATCTGAGCGTGAGCCGTGGGCAGTGAAGCGGGGCGCGGCAGCCGGTGGCGCGCAGCCCTGCCTGACCGGTTATTGGAACATATCTGTCAAGCCGGTGCAGGCGGGCGGCTTCAGGCTGGTGCTTCAACCGCCGCACCGCCGGCGCTCGTAATAACCCTGAAGCTATGGGCGATCAGGCGATTTGCAACAGCAGGCCCTTCAGGTATTCGCCTTCCGGGAACGCGGTGAGCAGCGGATGATCCACGCCCGCGCCGAGCCGCTTGAGAATCCGCGCGTCGACGCGCGCGTCGGCGGCCGCGCTGGAGACGATCTTCTGGAACAGCTCGGAGTCGATCGCGCCGGAACACGAGTAGGTGAACAGCAGGCCGCCCGGGCGCAGCAGCTTTAGCCCAGTGAGATTGATGTCCTTGTAAGCGCGCGACGCGCGGTCCACGTGTTCTTTCGACGGCGCGAATTTCGGCGGATCGAGCACGACCAGGTCGAAGCGCTCGCCTTCATCGTAGAGACGGCGCAGCGTCTTGAACGCGTCGGCGTCGAGCCACGTTGCGCGTTCGGCGTCGAAGCCGTTGGCCGTGACGTTCTGCTGCGCGATCGCCAGCGCGTCGCCGGACGAATCGATCGACACCACTCGTTTGGCGCCGCCCTTCAACGCCGCCAGCGAGAAGCCGCCGGTGTAGCAGAAGCAGTTCAGCACTTCGCGACCCTGCGCGAGCTGCTGCACGAGCAGGCGGTTATCGCGTTGATCGACGTAGAAGCCGGTTTTATGACCGTTGCGCACGTCGACGTGGTAACGCACGCCGTTTTCGCTCGCGATCAACGCGTCCGACGGCGCTTCGCCCGCCAGCACGCCGGTGATCTGTTCGAGTCCTTCTTTCTGGCGGATCGACACGTCCGAGCGCTCGTAGACGTTCGGGCAGCCGGTCGCGTCGGCCAGTGCGGCGACGATCGCGTCCTTCCACGCCTCGACGCCCGCGGCCATGAACTGGCAGACCAACTGGCTGCGCTGGCCTTCGTCTTCGGCGACGTAGTGATCGACGATCAGGCCGGGCAGGCCGTCCGCTTCACCGAAAATCAGCCGCACCGCGCCGGTGTCGTGCACCATCGTCCGCCGATGCGCGAGCGCGCGTTGCACGCGGCGCTTGAAGAATGCGTGATCGATCGGCTCGCTTTCGTCGAAGCTCCACACCCGCGCGCGGATCTGCGAATGCGGGCTGTAGGCGGCGCGGGCGAGGAAACGGCCGTCGTGCGCGCGCACCAGCACGGTGACGCCGGGCGCGGGATTGCCGTCGACGCGATCGATCGCGTTGGCATAGACCCACGGATGGCGGCGCAGCAGCGACTTTTCTTTCGACGGTTTGAGCGTAACGATATTCATCAGGGTGTCAGCAGAGCATTAAGCCGCGCGGCAAGACGTGCGCGGCGGGTGAAGCGAAACCGGAGACTGCGAACCGCTTCAACGAGCGGAATCAGTCGCGTTTTTTGGCGCGTGGATGCGCCTTGTCGTAGACGTGCGCGAGGTGCTGGAAATCGAGCGCGGTATAGACCTGCGTGGCGGTGATGCTGGCATGGCCGAGCAGCTCCTGCACCGCGCGCAGATCGCCGCTCGACTGCAGCACATGCGTGGCGAACGAATGCCGCAACACGTGCGGATGCACATTCGCGGGAATGCCGGCGGCGAGCGCCGCGCGTTTCACGCGCTCGCGCGTCACGTTCGGCGACAGCCGGTTGCCGCGCGCCGACAGAAACAGCGGATGCGGATCGTGCTTCACCATCTGGTCGCGCACCGCCAGCCACGCATTCAATGCCTCCAGCGCCTTGCGGCCGACCGGCACGATGCGGCGCCGGTTGCCCTTGCCGAGCACTTCGACTTCGGCGGCATCCAGCTTGAGCCAGCCCGCGGAGCGGTAGCCGTCGGCATCGGCGAAACGGGCGTCGAGGCCGACCAGTTCCGACAGCCGCAGACCCGACGAGTAGAACAGTTCGAGCATTGCATGATCGCGCAAGCCTTCGAGCGATGCGGGCGGCGGGCTTTCCATCAGCCGCGTGGCGTCGTCGACGGACAGCGCTTTGGGCAGCGTTTTCGGCTGCTTCGGCGCGCGCACGGTCGCGACCGGGTTGGCCGGCAGATCGACGCGGCCGGCGAGCCAGCGATAAAACGCGCGCCATGCCGACAAGCGGTGGCTGATTGATCGCGCCGTCAGGCCGCGCGCGTGCGCGCGGGACACGGCGCCGCGAATGTCCACGGCGGTCAGGCTTTGCAGCGGCCGGCCCTTGGCCAGCAACCGGAGTTCGTCGAGTTCGTGGGTATAGCCGCGCAGCGTATGCGCCGACAGCCGCCGCTCATGTTCGAGATTCGACAGATAGGCGGCGATCGGGTCGGCTTCGGTCACGATGGGCCTCTAGCGGCGAGGGCGGCGGTAGCGGATCGGTTGCACGATCGGCGCTCAGCGCGGCAGCAAACGACTCAGCGCGGCGCTGGCCAGCGCGCCGATCTGCGTCAGGAAATCGGTCGCCATGCCGTCGTGGAAGCGGCGCGCGTCGGCGGAACCCATCACCAGCAGGCCGAAGGTCGGTGCTTCTTCCTTGCCCTCGGGGTCGCGCAGCGCGAGCAGCGCGATCGATTCGGTGACGTGCGCGGCTTCGGACGGCGCTGCGCCGGACGCGCTTTCTTCAGGCGCGGCAGCCGTCGCATTCGCGGACGGCACCAGCCACTGCGCCGCTTCGAAGCCGGTATTCGCGCCGCAATACGGCGTGGTCAGGCTGTTGGCGAAAATCCGCACTTCTTCACCGACGTGGCGCGCGAAGTCGGCTTGCGCATAAGGCTCGGCCACGTCCCACACGCGCAGCGCGGCTTGCGGCACGTCGAAGATATCGCGCAAACCGCTGGCGATCGTGCGCGGCAACGCGTACGGATCGCGCTCGGCCATCACGCGGATGGTCCAGCGATTGAATTTCGACGCGATGCTGTCGTTCTCGTGGCCGTAGCGCAGCAGCTCGGCGAGGCGGCGTTCGAGATGCTTGTTCTTGTCGCGCAGCATTTCCATCTGCCGTTCCTGCAGCGACACCGCGGCTTTGCCGTGCGGGTTCGCGAGCCGGATGGTCGCGAGTGTCTCCGCGTGGTCGGCGAAGAATTCGGGGTTGGCGAGCAAATATTCGGCGACTTCGCGATCGTTCATGGTTTCGGCTAAAGGACTACGGGGCGACGCCCTGGGGCGGCGCTTCGGTCAATGGATTCAGGCAGCTAACTAATCGGCCAGCTCAATCTCGCCTTCGAAGACGGTCGCCGCAGGGCCGGCCATCAGCAACGGCTCGTCGGCTTTTGCACTGTCCCACGTGATGGTCAGCTTGCCGCCATGCGTATGCACGAGCACCGGCGCCTCGAGCAAACCGCGCCGGATTCCGGCCGCGACTGCCGCGCACGCGCCCGTGCCGCATGCCAGCGTTTCGCCGGCGCCTCGCTCGAACACACGCAGCTTGATCTCGCTACGGCCGACGATCTGCATGAAGCCCGCGTTCACGCGCTGCGGAAAGCGCGCGTGACGCTCGATCACCGGGCCTTCGACCAGCACCGGAAACGCTTCGACGTCGTCGACCACTTGCACCGCGTGCGGATTGCCCATGGACACCACTGAAATCCAGCGCGTCGTGCCGTTCACGTCGAGCGGCCACAGCGTGTCCGCGCCTTCGCGACGGCCTTCGAGGCCCTTGGTGGCAAACGGCACGCGTTCCGGGTCGAACACCGGCGCGCCCATGTCGACGAGCACCTCGCCGTTTTCCTGCAGGGTCAGCGTGAGGGTGCCGTTCTGCACCTGCACGCGCACCGTGCGCTGGTCGGTCAGACCCTTGTCGCGCACGAACTTCACGAAACAGCGCGAGCCGTTGCCGCAATGTTCGACTTCACCGCCGTCGCAATTGAAGATGCGATATCTGAAATCGACGCCTGCGATGGTGGGCTTTTCCACCAGCAGCAACTGGTCGGCGCCGACGCCGAAATGCCGGTCCGCGAGCGCGCGCACCTGCGCCGGCGTCAGGTTGACCGGTTGGGTGTAGCCGTCGAGCACGACGAAGTCGTTGCCCGCGCCGTGCATTTTGGTGAATTTCAGTTTCATCACGCTATTGTAAGTGACGCGCCCACGCCTGCGTTCAATACACGCTGGGTTCGCCGGGCGGGCGGGTTTTGAAGCGCTTGTGCACCCAGTAGTACTGCTCGGGTATCAGCTGAATCTGTTCTTCCAGGAAGGCGTTCATGCGACGGGCGTCCGCGTCGTCGTCGCCAGTGGGGTAGTTCTCCCACGGCTTGAATACCTTCAGCCGGTAACCCTTGTAGTTCGGCAGCACCTCGCCGATGAACGGCACGACCTGCGCGTGCCCGACTTCCGCCAGACGGCCTACCGCAGTGAGCGTGCAGGCGGGCACGCCAAAGAACGGCACGAAGGTGGAGTTGCGCGTGCCGTAGTCCATGTCGGCGCCCAGCATGACCGGTTTGCGGTCGCGCAGCCAGCGCAGCACGATGCGAGCGCTGTCGGCGCGGCTCGCCATGTCGGAGCCGAAGCGGCCGCGTGCGGCCTTCGCCACGTCGTCGAGCACCTTGTTGGACATCGGCTGGTAGAGCGCGCCGCACTGCCGGTGCAGCGAGTAATTGATGAACACGGAGCCGGCCTCGATACCGACGAAATGCGCGCCTAGCAACAGCGTGGGCGGCATGTCCGGATCCAGCAGGTCGACCTCGCTGTCCACCTGAATGAGTTTCTTCAATTTTTCCGCCGAGCCGAACCACTGGACGCTGCGCTCCACGTAGCTGCGGATCGCGTGGCGGAAATGTTTCTGCGCGATCTCTTCGCGATGCTCCGCGCTCCACTCCGGGAAACACAGGCTCAGGTTGACGTGGACGACGCGTTTGCGCTTGCTGGGAATCTGATAAAGCAGCCAGCCTAGTCCGTCGCCCAGTCTTGCCACGAAACCGTAGGGCAGCAGTGCCAGAAATTTGAGCAGGCCGATCGCCAGATGGGCGCCAAGACGACTCAGCATGTCGGTCCTCCGCTCAGGGCGTCGAGCGACGGTTTACTCAAGAAATTCTGGATCGGGTCGAAATGCAACACGGGTGGACACTCTGTGACAAACAAAGGAAGCCGCTATAATAAGGGCTTCGCCGAGTTAATAGACAACTTGCGGGGCGAAGCTGGCGGGTCCGATCCACGTGATAGGCCCCAGCCAGTAAGGTATTCCGCTAAAGCGTCGCCGCTTCAAGGCTCCCGAAGCTGGCTACGTGAAACTCAACCGTAACCACACAATTGGAGTCTGAAACGTGGCAAACGACTATCTCTTCACTTCCGAATCCGTCTCCGAAGGCCATCCCGACAAAGTCGCGGATCAGATCTCTGACGCGATCCTCGACGCTATCCTGACGCAAGACAAGTACTCGCGTGTCGCAGCGGAAACGCTGTGCAACACGGGTCTGGTCGTGCTGGCCGGTGAAATCACCACCACCGCGAACGTCGATTACATCCAGGTCGCGCGCAATACGATCAAGCGCATCGGCTACGACAACACCGAATACGGCATCGACTACCGCGGCTGCGCGGTGCTCGTCGCTTACGACAAGCAATCGCCGGACATCGCCCAAGGCGTGGACCGCGCGCACGACAACAACCTTGATCAAGGCGCCGGCGACCAGGGCCTGATGTTCGGTTACGCGTGTGAAGAAACGCCGGAACTGATGCCGCTGCCGATCCACCTGTCGCACCGTCTGGTGGAACGTCAGGCGAATCTGCGCCGCGACGGCCGTCTGCCGTGGCTGCGTCCGGACGCGAAGTCGCAGGTCACCGTGCGCTACGTCGACGGCAAGCCGCATTCGATCGACACCGTCGTGCTGTCCACGCAGCATTCGCCGGATATCGAACTGGCCACGCTGCGCGAAGCCGTGATCGAAGAAGTCATCAAGCCGACGCTGCCGGCCGAACTGATCAAGGGCGACATCAAGTTCCTCGTGAACCCGACCGGCCGCTTCGTGATTGGCGGTCCGCAAGGCGATTGCGGCCTGACGGGCCGCAAGATCATCGTCGACACGTACGGCGGCGCGGCGCCGCACGGCGGCGGCGCGTTCTCGGGCAAGGATCCGTCGAAGGTCGACCGTTCGGCGGCTTACGCCGGTCGTTATGTTGCGAAGAACATCGTGGCTGCCGGTCTGGCTTCGCGCTGCCTGATTCAGGTGTCGTACGCGATCGGCGTCGCTGAGCCGACTTCGGTGATGGTCAACACGTTCGGCACGGGCCGCGTGTCGGATGCAACGATCACGCGCCTCGTGCAGGAGCATTTCGACCTGCGTCCGAAGGGCATCATCCAGATGCTCGACCTGCTGCGCCCGATCTACGAGAAGAGCGCGGCTTACGGTCACTTCGGCCGTGAAGAGCCGGAATTCACGTGGGAATCCACGGACAAGGCTTTGGCGCTCGCTGAAGCTGCCGGTACGGAACCGGTCGCTGCGCTGGTTGAATAAGCGCGGGCTGTCCGCTTAAGAAAAACCCCGCCGGGCGTGAGCCCGGCGGGGTTTTTTTATTGCTGGTGAGCTGGTTGGGGCGAGCTGTTTTGCTACGCGCTTAACGGCTCGCAAACGCGAACGCGAACCAGCCGGTGCTGCCGTTCGTCGACATGCGGCGCGGACGGCGGCTCGTGTTTTGCGGCGCGGCAACCGGCACGAGTTGCGGGGCGGCGAGGCGTAGCGGCGTCGGCTTGCGCAGCAGCGTGCGCAGCGAAAAGCGCCGCGAACTGCCTTGCAGACGCAGCGCGGAGAAGAACGTGTGGAACCAGGTGCGAATGCCGTCGACCGCTTTGGCATCGCGCCATTGTTCGCCCATTGCGCGGGTGCGCGTGGCATGGTGGCGCAGCGCGCGCACGACATGGCGGCGCGCCGGACGTGCCGCTTTCAGCGCGGCGCGGGTAAGGCGGGTATTCAGAAGAGTATGCATGGCTTCACAGGTGGGCAACGCGTCGCGTGTCGGAAGGTGCGTCAGTCAGAGCAGCAAATGTGCCAATGACAGGATCGCAAGGAACGGCGCGAATGCCCGGGATTCGATCGGAAAAGGCACGGAGGCCGATGATATTGGCCTTAGCGGCCAGTATGCGGCGCGCTAGTGCGGGAATGGCGTTAAACATGTATGCAGGCTACACGTGATTCATGACGTCAGAAAGTCGGTTTTTACCCTGCGAATCGGGGTTTTTACGGAGTAAAGCGATGGTGCGCGTCGACGGGGTCGCGCCCTTTGCGACCGATTATCGTGCGTGTTTGCCCATTTGACGTGCTGGCATTTTGCCGCGTCGCGGGAGACGCGGTGCGCATCTAGGATTGGTTGCGAGAAATCGCGGATTCTTAATCCATTCGCATTGAATGATTAATCTTCAGGCATTTTCAGATTGATTCTGGAATACCCGATCACGGTTCATTACGTCCGCGAAGTAATTCGATTTCACTCTAACGCTCGTGGCGAGCGGGCTATTCACTGATTTGCGCTACGTCTTCCCGCACGGCGAAACTGCGCACCGTCCGATCGCGCCCGCTTTACAATCGAGGGATCAGCTAGTCGACGGTAACGGAACACCATGTCACTTCATTCGAAGAAAGAGCAGATTCAGACGTTGCGGGAGCAGGGTTTTGTCGTGGTGCCCGGATTGGTGTCGCCCGAGCGTTGCGATGAGTTGAAGCAGATTGCACTGCGCCAGTTGCACGAAGCGGCGGCGCCGATCGAGTTCGAGGCGGATCTGAAATACCCCGGCGCGCCGGATTCCAGGCATGCGCCGGGCGGCCAGACGGTGCGCCGCTTGCTGGACGCCTATGGCCGCGCGCCGGCCTTTGCGCAATGGGCCACCGCGCCGGAAATTCGCGGCTGGATGGAGCTGTATTTCGGTGAGGAACCGCGCCTGTCGCGCGCGCATCACAACTGCGTGATGACCAAGCATCCGGCGTACGGCAGCTTGACCGGCTGGCATCGCGACGTGCGTTACTGGTCGTTCGAGCGCGACGATCTGGTGTCGGTGTGGGTGGCGCTCGGCTCCGAAACGGTCGACAACGGCGCGCTTTGGCTGGTGCCAAAGTCGCACAACGCGTCGTTCACCTCCGAACGCTTCGACGAGGCCAAGTTTTTCCGCTCCGATCTGCCAGACAACGAGGCATGGATTCGCACCGCGGAATCGCCCGAACTCAAGGCCGGCGACGTGGTGTTCTTCCACTGCAATACGCTGCATTCGGCCGGCAAGAATCTCAGCGACCAGGTGAAGTTTTCGCTGGTCTACACCTATCACGGTGCGAGCAACGTGCCGTTGCCGGGCAGCCGGTCGGCGGCCAAGCCCGAGGTGCCGTTCTGATTGTTTGAGCCGGGTGGTTGATCCAGCACGTGGCGCGGCTCGCGCCATCGTCGGGTGCCTCGGCGCCTGAAGCCAGGCGCCGCGCACCGGCAGCTAATCGCCGCTTACCGCTTGCGCCCCGACAACGCGACGCCGGTCAGGCCGGCGATCGTGGCCGCCACGCCGGCGACGATCAGCATGATCGCCTTATTCGTCGGCGAACCCGTGAAGACACGCGAAACCTCGCTGCTCACTGAGTTGAACGCCTGACCGCCGAAATACAGCAGCACGATACCGCCGACAATCAGCGCGATTGAAATCGCCTTCACCATCTACTTCTCCCATCAGTTCGGTCCGCGCAAAGTGTAGGGGACGTGCAAGCAATCGTCCATCCCGCATACTGGGCCTCTGCAGGGTTCACGTCGATTGGCTACCATAGTGGACCAGCCGTCTATAACAACGCGTCGACAATACGTCGAACGACACATCGCGAAGTACGCCTCCCGCAGCATGCGATTGCCTCACGCCCGCACTGGTTGGGCAACCTCAACTTCAAGGACACAAGCAATGGCTTACGAAGCAGCTTCAGAACGCTATTCGGACATGCAGTACCGCGTCTGCGGCAAGTCGGGTCTCAAACTGCCGGCGCTGTCTATCGGCCTGTGGCACAACTTCGGCGACACCACGCCGATCTCCACGCAGCGCGACATTCTGCGCACGGCCTTCGACCTCGGCATCACGCACTTCGACCTAGCGAACAATTACGGCCCGCCGTACGGCAGTGCCGAAACCAACTTCGGCCGTCTGTTCAAGGACGACTTCAAGCCGTATCGCGACGAGCTGCTGATTTCGTCGAAGGCCGGTTGGGACATGTGGCCGGGCCCGTACGGGCAGGGCGGCGGCTCGCGCAAGTACGTGCTTGCGAGTCTCGACCAGAGCCTGCAGCGCATGGGCCTCGACTACGTCGACATTTTCTATTCGCATCGTTTCGATGCCGATACGCCGCTCGAAGAAACCGCCGGCGCGTTGGCCACTGCCGTGCAGCAAGGCAAGGCGCTGTACATCGGGATTTCGTCGTACTCGGCCAGCAAGACGCTTGAAATGGCGAAGCTGCTCGCCGAATACAAAGTGCCGCTGTTGATCCATCAACCCGCGTACAACATGCTCAACCGCTGGATCGAGCACGAGTTGCTGGATACGCTGGCGCAGGTCGGCGCGGGGTCGATCGCGTTCACGCCGCTCGCGCAAGGTCTACTGACCGGCAAGTATCTGAACGGCGTGCCGCAAGACGCGCGCGTCAATAAGCCGGGCGGCGGTTCGTTGAAGCAGGAGCATTTGAGCGAGCAGAACATCGAGCACGTGCGCAAGCTCAACGACATCGCGCAGCGTCGCGGCCAGAGCCTCGCGCAAATGGCGCTCGCCTGGGCGTTGCGCGACCCGCGCGTGACCTCGGTGCTGATCGGCGCGAGCCGGGCGGAGCAGGTGCGTGAGAACGTCGGCGCGTTGAAGAACCTCGCGTTCTCGAAAGACGAACTCGCGGAGATCGACCGCTACGCGACCGAAGGTGGCATCAACCTGTGGGAAAAGCCGTCGACGGATCAGGCGATCTGATTCCCGGCGCTTGCAGGCCGAAGTCGTTGCCGCCGCAGCAGCAACAGAAAAAGCCGCCCGTGAGGCGGCTTTTTTTCGCCGGTTTCGCTAGACCAGCGCCGGCAGACCCTCGACCAGCACGACCGCGAACATCACGCCGATCAGTGCGCCGAGTACCCGTAGCACGTTGTGCCGAAACTCCGTCTTGCAGGGAAGCGCGCCGACAAACAGGGCGCCGGCCAGCGCCATCGGAATCACCAGGATGAAATCGCCGATCGTGAAGTAGGTCGTCATAGTCGTCTCCGTAACCTGATACTGGCTTAGGCAGCGGCGCCATGTTGGCGTCATGCAACTGCCCGGCTCGATTCGAGTATAGGAGACGGTTTGACCGTCATCGCTGCGCTGTGCGGCGCTGCAGCGGCTATTCGCAAGCCGCTGAACCCGGCGCGCCAAGGCTTGCCGCGATTGGCGCGGCGCAGCAAATGGGACGAAAACAGTGAAGCGTTTGCTTACACTGGCCTTTCTTTTTACGGGTATTCCATGCAGAGCGGATCGAAGCGTCAGCCGTCAGCCGTCAGCCGGTGGCCTGTTCGCGTTCACGTCCGCGTAAGCGCAGCGCCGCCAGCATGCCGATCACGAGCAGCAGACCGACGAGTCCCGCGACACCGTTCCATCCATAGTCGGCCCAGATGTGGCCGCCATACGAGCCGACCACGCTCGAGCCGATGTAATACGCGAGCAGATACAGCGCGGCGGCCTGGCCCTTGGCCTCTTTCGCGAGGCGTCCGACCCAGCCGCTTGCCACCGAGTGCCCGGCGAAGAAACCGAACGTCACGCAGGCAATGCCGAGCGCGATTGCCGCGAGCGGGTGCAACAGCGTGAGGGCGAGACCGAGCGCCATCAACAGCAGGCTCGCCGTCAGCACGCGTGCTCGGCCGAAGGTATCGGCCATGCGGCCCGACCATGGCGACGCGACCACGCCCGTCAGATAGACGATGAAGATCGCACCGATCTCCGTCTGGTTCAAGCGGTAAGGCGGCGCGAGCAGCCGGTAGCCGATGTAGTTGTACAGCGTCACGAAACTGCCCATCAGCACGAAGCCGAGCAGAAACAGCAACGGCAAACCAGGCCGCGTGAACTGCTTCAGCAATGCATTGCGGTGATGGCCGAAACCGAGTCCACGCCGCGGCACGAAATGGCGCGACGGCGGCAGCAGCGCGCGAAAGGCGAGCATCGACAGAATGCCGAGCACGCCGATCGTGCCGATCGCCACACGCCATGAAAACAGATCCGCGACGACGCCGGTGATCACGCGCCCCGCCATGCCGCCGATCGCCGTGCCGCCGACGTAGAGGCCCATCGCGAGACCGAGCCCGTCGGGATGGACTTCCTCGGCGAGGTAGGCCATTGCGACGGCCGGCACGCCGCCGAGCGCGAGACCTTCGAGCGCGCGCAATACGAGCAACTGATGCCACTGCGGCGCGATCGACACGCCGATCGTCAGCAGCGCCGACACCGTGAGCGACATCGTCATCAGCTTGTGACGGCTCCAGCCTTCCGAGACGAAACCGGCGACGAAGATAGCCAGCGCAAGCGCCGCCGTGGTCACCGACAGCGACAGGCTGCTTTGCGCGGGCGTCACGTTGAACGCCGCGGAAAAGGACGGCAGCAGAGGCTGCACACAGTACATCAGCGAGAACGTGGCGTAGCCGGCGAACAGCAGCGCGATGCTGGCGCGCCAGTAGGCTCGTGTGCCGCGTTCGAGGTAGGTGAGGTTGGCGATGTCGGGCGCGTCGGACGTGGACGCGCTCAACGAGGCGGGCGAGGCAGACGAGTCAGACGAAGAGGGAACAGCCGAAGTAGCAGTCCGGTGGGATTCCGGCGACGCGGTCACGAAACAATCTCCTTGGCGAGCGCGGGTGAGTCGAAGGTGTTAAGGATACGCTGAAAAATCCGCGTGGATCGGCGAGTCGGGCACTCGCCGTGCGCTAACCGTGCGCCGCCGCTTCGCTCGCCGCCGTTGCCGGATGCACGATCTGCTCGTCGGTGGGCAACGCGGACGCGTCCCAGCCGCCGCCCAACGCCTTGATCAACGCCACGCTCGCAGCCATCCGGCGGCGCGCGATCGACACCGCGTTGCGCTCGTTGGTCAGCGCGGTGGTCTGCGCGACGACGACGTCGAGATACGTGATCGCGCCGTTCTTGTAGCGGTTCGAGACGACCGCCAGCGAACGCTGCGCGGCGGCGACGGCGTCGTCCTGCGCGGCCGCTTCCTGTTCGAGCACGCGCAACGCGGCGAGGTTGTCCTCGACTTCGCCGAACGCGCTCAGCACGGTCTGCCGGTATTGCGCGACGCTTTCGTCGTAGTGCGCGCGCGCCTGTTCCTTCACGGCGGCGCGTCCGCCGAAGTCGAGCAGCGTGCCGGCAAGCGCCGGTCCGAGCGACCACAGCCGGCTCGGGGCCACCAGCCATTGGCTGTAGTTGGTCGCTTCGAGGCCGCCCGTCACCGACAGAATCAGGCTGGGGAAAAACGCCGCGGTCGCCACGCCGATCTGCGCGTTCATGTCGGCAATATGGCGTTCGGCTGCCGCGATGTCGGGGCGTCGTTCCAGCAACGCCGACGGCACGCCCGCAGCGGCCACGACCGGCACCGCGACGAGCGGTGCGACCGGCAGTGAAAACGTCGAAGGCGGCTGGCCAGTCAGGATCGCGATCGCGTGTTCGAGTTGCGCGCGCTGCACGCCAAGATCGAGTGCTTGCGTCTGGGTGGTCTTCAGTTGCGTTTGTGCCTGAGCGACGTCGGCGTCGGTAGCGATGCCGCCGGCGTAGCGGTGCTGCGTCAGATCGAGCGCTTCCGTGTAGGCCTTGATGGTGTCGTCGAGAAGCTGGCGTTCCTGATCGAGGCCGCGCAATTCGAAGTAGTCGGTCGCGAGTTCGGCTTGCATGGACAGCAGCGCGGCGTCGACGTCGGCGGCACTTGCCTGCGCTTCGGCCTTCGCGCCTTCGACGCTGCGCGACACGCGGCCCCACAAGTCCGGCTCCCACGATGCGTCGGCTTGCACGAGGTAGTCGTTCAGCGTGAGGCCGGCGGTCGACTTGTGCAGCACGTTGCTCGAACCCCGTGCGCGCGAATAGTCGCCGTTCGCGCTGATCACGGGGAAGTAGGTCGAGCGATATTGCGCGACGGTTGCGCGCGCGGCGCGAAAGCGCGCTTCGGCGGCCTGGACGGTCTGGTTCGCGGTGGCAACCTGCTGTTCGAGCGCGTCGAGCGAGGGATCGGCGTAGACGTTCCACCAGGCGCCGCGCGTGAGCGTGTCGGCGGGTTGCGCGGGCATCCAGCCGGTGGCTTCGAGTTCCTTGTAGGTGGCGGCGGTCGCGGTGGGTGGTTTGACGTAGTCGGGGCCCACGGTGCAGGCGGCGAGCAGGCAGGCTGAAGCGAGCGCCAAGGCCGACACCCACGCCGACGTGCGCAAGGCGACGCGCTTGCGTTGAGGCGCGCGATTGCTGCGCGAGGATGGCGTTGGTGCATTCATGACGATGCGCTCGCGGATGGACTCGCGACAGGGTGCGCCGCCGGTGTGTTTCCAGCCGCACCGGAAGCACCGGACGTGTCGGCCGCACCGGCCGCACCTTCACCGTTCGCTGCTGCACCCGAAGCACCCGAAGCACCCGAAGCACCCGAAGCACCCGCCGCGCCCTGCCGCGGCACGATCCGCACCGGCGCCCCGTCGACGATCGAATCCTGCGGATTCAGAATCACCTGCTCGTTGCCCGTTAAACCCGACGCGACCGCCACACGCGTACCGAAGTCCGTCCCCAGCGACACCGTGATCAGCTTCACCTTGTGCTGCGCGTCCACGGTCGCGACCTTCACGCCATCCGGCCGGAACAGAAACGCATTGCCCGGCAGCGTGAACGGCGCCGCGCCCGTGCCCAACGCGAAATGCACCTGCGCGTACGCGCCGGGCAGCAAATCACCATTGCGATTGTCGACGTCCACTTCCACCAGCATGGTGCGCTGTTGCGGATCGACGGCGCCCGCGGTGCGCGCCACCGTCCCCGGATAGTGTTTCGACGGCGTTTCGGTCAGCGTCAGAAACGCGTTTTGTTGCGCGCGCACCTGTTGTGCGTAAGCCTGCGGCACGTTCACATACACCCGCAAGCGGTCGGCCTGCGCGACGTGGAACAGTTCCTTCGCCGGGCCGCCCGAACTGCCCGCGTCGATCAGCGCGCCGACATCCACGTTGCGCGCCGTGACGATACCGTCGAACGGCGCGTAGACCTTCTGGAACGACTGCGTCTTCTCCAGACGCGCAACATTGAAGCGTGCCGCGTCGAGCGTGCCTTTCTTCGCAAGCATGTCGCCGACTTTCTCGTCGGTTTCCTGCTTCGATACCGACTTGCTTTTCAACATGTCGGTCCAGCGGTCGGCGGTGCTTTTCGCGAGCGCATAGTTGGCGTCTGCATTCGCGAGATCGGCGCGCGCGGCGCGCAGTTGATCGTCCACTTCCGGCGTGTCGATTTCGGCGAGCAGCTGGCCGTTTTTGACGTGCGCGCCGATGTCCGCGTACCACTTCTTCAGATAGCCGTTGGTGCGCGCGTAGATCGGCGTGTCGAGAAAGGCCTGCACGTTGCCCGGCAGCACGAGATCGAGTCCGGCCGTCGACTTCTGCGGCCGCACGACTTCCACGCTGGTCTGGCTCGCGTGTTCGGCATCGCGTTCGAGCGCGGCGTGCGCGTCGTGGCGCGACCAGATGCCTTGCGCGGCGAGGGCGATCACCACCACGGCCACGGCGACGGCGATCAATCGCCTGCGTTTGCTTTTCGCCGGTTCGTGCGAGGTGCCGGAACCGTCCGGACGATGTGCTTCCATCAAACTTCCCCTGTGAAGATGCGTGGGCAGTCAGCGCTGCCTCTCGTCATGTTTGCCGTTGCGATTGCCGCCGCGATGCACGTCATGGCTTCTGCACCACATGTTCCGCCGCGCGCAAACGCCGCGCCGCGAGTCGACGGTAGATCATCGAGAACACTACTGGCACGAAGATCAGTGTGGCCAGCGTGCCGATCGTCAAACCGCCGATCACCGCGCGCCCCAGCGGCGCATTCTGCTCGCCGCCTTCGCCGAGACCGATCGCCATCGGCACCATGCCGATCACCATCGCGAGCGCCGTCATCAGCACCGGACGGAAACGCGTGAAGCCCGCTTCGATCGCCGCGCGTGTCGCGTCGCCGTGTTCGAGCAGGCGTTCACGCGCGAAGCTGATCACCAGAATCGAGTTCGCGGTCGCGATGCCGATACACATGATCGCGCCGGTGAGCGCCGGAATGGACAGCGTGGTGTGCGTGAGAAACAGCATCCAGACAATGCCCGCGAGCGCGCCGGGCAGCGCCGTGATGATGATGAACGGATCGAGCCACGACTGGAAATTCACCACGATCAGCAGATAAACCAGCAGGATCGCGAACACGAGACCGGCGAACAGACCCGAGAACGAATCGTTCATGGTCTGCACCTGGCCGCGCACTTCGATGCTCGACGTTTTGGGCAACTCGGCCTTTGCGTCGTCGATGATCTTGCGGATATCGTCGGACACGCCGCCGAGATCGCGGCCGTCCGCGGTGCCGTAAATGTCGATGGTGGTCTGCGCGTTGTAGTGGTTCAGTGTCGCGTTGCCGGCTTCGCGCGTCATCGTGGCGAACGAGCCGAGAATATTGCTGCGGCCGTTCGCGTTCAGCGGAATATTGGCGAGCGATTGCAGTGAATCGATCGTGTATTGCGGCGCTTCCGTGATCACGTTGTAGCTGACGCCGTTGCGCGGATTGAGCCAGAACGTCGGCGTGGTCTGCTGGCTGCCGGACAGTGTGATCAGCAGATTGCTCGCGATATCGCGTTGCGTGAAACCGGCTTGCTGCGCGCGCGTGCGATCCACGTCGATGAAAATACGCGGCAAATCGGCGGGCTGCTGGATGCGCGCGTCGGCGAGACCGGGCACTTTGCGCAGACGGTTCAGCAGATTGGCCGCGAACACGCGATTGCCCGCTACGTCGCGGCCCACGATCTGGATATCGATCGGCGACGGCATCCCGAAGTTGAGCGTCTGACTGACAATATCCGCCGGCAGAAACGCGAACTGCACGCCGGGGAATTCGTCGGTGAGCGTGCGGCGCAGCGTGCGCACGTAGTCGGCGCTCGGGTGATGATCGGGATTGAGCGTGATCAGCACGTCGGCGTCCGAGGTGCCGATCGTGCCGGTGTTGCTGTACGACAGGTTGATGCCCGACACCGGCAGGCCGATGTTGTCGATGATCGAATGCAGCTCTTCTTTCGGAATCAACTGGCGAATGCGCGTGTCGACGCGATCGGTGACCACCGCGGTTTCTTCCACCCGCATACCCGTTTTCGCGCGCAGATGCAGCGCGATGGTGCCGGCGTCGACCGCGGGGAAGAAGTCGCGGCCGAGGAACGGCATCAGGAACATCGACACGCCGCAGCACACCAGGAACAGCGTCACGAACAGACCCGGTCGTGCGACGCGCGCTTCGAGAAACACGCGATAGCGCTCGCGCAACCGCTCGAAGCCGCCTTCGAATGCATAGTGCACGCGCATGAACGGGTTGCGCGTTTGCGCCGGCGCGTGATGCGCGTCCACTGCCTTATGGTGATGACGCAGCAGATATTTCGCGAGCGTCGGTACTAACGTTCGCGAGAAGAAATACGAGGCCAGCATTGCGAACACCACCGCTTCGGCTAGCGGAATGAACAGGTAGTGCGCGACGCCCGTCAGCAGAAACATCGGCACGAAGACAATGCAGATCGACAAAGTCGACACCAGCGTCGGAATCGCGATCTGATGCGCGCCGTCGAGAATCGCCTGCTCAAGCGTCTTGCCTTGCTCCAGTTGATGACTGATGTTTTCGATCGCGACCGTCGCATCGTCCACCAGAATCCCGACCGCGAGCGCGAGCCCGCCGAGCGTCATGATGTTGATGGTTTCGCCGAGCATGGAGAGCGCGATGATCGACGTGATCATCGACAGCGGAATCGACACGGCGATGATCAGCGTCGCGCGCCAGTTACCGAGGAACAGCAGAATCATCAGACCGGTGAGGCAGGCGGCGATCAACGCCTCGCGCAGCACGCCCTGCACCGACGCGCGCACGAATAGCGATTGATCGGCCACCGGATCGATGTTCAGCGACGCGGGCACGAGATTGCGCAGCGTCGGCATCATCGTCTTGATGCGGTCGACGATTTCGAGCGTGGACGTGTTGCCGCTTTTGTTGATGGTCAGCAAGGCGGCGCGCTGGCCGTTCACCCGCACGATATTGGTCTGCGGCTGGAAACCGTCGCGCACGTGCGCGACGTCGCGGATATAAACGGTGCCGTTGGCGGTGGACTTGATCGGAATATTGTTGAGCCCGGCGAGCGAATCGGGGCTGCCGTTCATTTCCACCGAGTACTCGGTCGAGCCGATTTTCGCGGTGCCCGAGGGCAGGATCAGGTTCTGCGCGGTGACCGCGTTGACCACGTCCATGGGCGACAGATTGCGCTCCTGCAGCTTGCGCGAGTCGATATCGACCATGATCTGCCGCTGCTTGCCGCCGTACGGCAACGGCGCCGACGCGCCCGGCACCGTGGCGAGCTGCGTCTTCAGAAAGTTATTGCCGAAGTCGTACAGCTCCTGCTCGGTGAGCGATGCCGACGACAGCGCGAGCCGCAGAATCGGCACCGTCGACGCGTTGTAGCGCAAGATGTTCGGCGGCGTGATGCCGGGCGGCAGCGAGCGCAATTGCGTCTGTGACAACGCGGTGACTTCGGCGAGCGCTTCATCGATATTCGCGTGCGGCTGGAAAAAGATCTTGATGACCGCGATACCGTTCAGCGAGGTCGATTCCGTGTGCTCGATATCGTTGACCGCGACCGACAAACCGCGCTCGTAGTTGAGCACGATGCGCTTTTCCATCTCGTCCGCAGGCAGGCCGTTATACGACCAGATCACCGAGAGCACCGGAATGTCGATGTTGGGGAAGATATCGGTCGGCGTGCGCAGGATCGTCAGCGGTCCGACGATCAGCAGGAGCAGAGCCAGCACGACAAAGGTATAGGGGCGCCGCAGCGCGAGGCGAACGATCCACATGGCTAGTCGCGACGGTCGAAGCCGAAGAGCACGGCGCTCGCGATGCCGCGGGCACGGCGAGCCTGAAGCCGACCCCGACCCCAGTGACGGCCGCGATGCGAGCCGGCGGTCGCGCCGGGCCGATTCAACGGATCATTGTGTCGATGCACGTTTTTGATATATCCCCCCAGCTGGGTTTATGATGGGCTCGTTACGACGCGTTACGCCAAGAATCATCGGTCCGGCGCGGCGTAATGGGAATAGGGCGAAACGACGGGTCAAGTGCCCCGAGTTCGCGCTTTTCATGGCCCCGCAAAACGGGAACAATGACTCGAACCTCTCACGCGTCAAACGCGCAGAAGATTGGGTGCGTACGCAACGTTATCGGCGTGGCGGCGTTTTTATTTACCTTGACCGGCGTGAAATCATAAAGCCGGCTATGGGAGAACGGGGAAACATCATGCAAATCGGTTCTATTGTCCGATCGGTGCATATCGCCGTGCCGCAGGGCGCGCGCGGAATCGTCATGCGCATTCTCGGCGACATGGCCATGGTGGCGTGGTATGCCGGCGAGCCCGGCACGTCCGAGCACCTGAATACTGAACCCTTTTTCCTGGAAGATCTGATCGATACGGGCGAGCAGGTCCGTCCGTCGAGTGCGCAGGTTCATTGACGCTGGTTCGAGTTCGACGCGTTGGCTCGTTGGCCCGTCTGCGCGTTTGCTGTCTGTAAGCCGCGCGCCCATCGTGCGGCGACCCTGCGCTCAGGCGCCGTCCACCGCATCGTGAGCCGTTGCCCTCGTGTTTGACGGCGGCGCGGCGCACAATGCGTGCATGAACGACGACACTTCCGATTCCCAGGCCGGCGCGAATAGCGCTGCGCCCTTCGCCCGGCTCCAGCCGGAAATCGTGCTCGACGCGCTCGACAGCGTGCTCGCTACCGTCGGTGTACGAACCGACGGCCGCATGCTGCCGCTCAACAGCTACGAGAACCGCGTGTACCAGGTGGGCGTGGAAGACGGCCCGCCGGTAGTCGCGAAGTTCTATCGTCCCGAGCGCTGGAGCGACGCCGCCATTCTCGAAGAACACGCATTCGTCGCCGATCTTGCCGCACGCGAGATTCCGGCGGTGCCCGCGCGCGCGTTCGAAGGCCGCACGCTGCACAGCTTCGAGGGCTTCCGCTTTTCGATCTTCGAGCGTCGCGGCGGTCGTGCGCCCGATCTCGACCGGCGCGATACGCTCGAATGGCTGGGGCGTTTCATCGGCCGTATTCACGCGGTGGGGCAGACGCAAAACTACACCGAGCGTCCCACGCTCGATATCCAGACCTTCGGCTACGAGCCGCGCGATTTCCTGCTGGCACAACGCTTCGTGCCGGACGACGTGCGCACCGCGTGGGAAACCGTAGTGAATCTCGCGCTTGAAGGCGTTGAGCGTGCATTCGAGCGCGCCGGTGAGATTCGCCTGCTGCGCATGCACGGCGATTGTCATCCGAGCAATGTGCTGTGGACCGACGCGGGCCCGCATTTCGTCGACTTCGACGATAGCCGCATGGGGCCGGCGATTCAGGATTTGTGGCTGCTGCTGCCGGGCGAACGCGGCGAGGCGTCGCGCGCGCTGACGGATCTGCTCGCCGGTTACGAAGACTTCTGCGACTTCGAGCCACGTGAACTCTATCTGGTCGAAGCGTTGCGCACGCTGCGCCTGATTCACTATCAGGCGTGGCTCGCGCGCCGTTGGGACGACCCGGCGTTTCCGGCGGCGTTTCCGTGGTTCAACACACAGCGCTATTGGGAAGACCGCATTCTCGAATTGCGCGAGCAGATCGGCGCGATGCAGGAAGGACCGCTCTGGCCGGTTTGAGCGCGCGCATTGATGTGTGAGACCGCCGGCGCTTCACGGCGCCTGCGACGCCACGCTCGACGATTCCACCAGCGTCGATTTAACAATCACCTCGGCGCGCACGTCGCGGCCGATCGCTTCCATCGCGGGACGCATCTGCGCGAAGTCGTCGGGCGTGCAGACGTCGCTGTCGAAATGCGTGGCGCCTTCGCGCGTCATCGTGACGACGTTGCTGAGCGGATCGAACGTGTACTGCGACTGAAAATCGACGAAGCGGTCTTGCGTGCGTTTCGCCTCCGGCATGTCGAGCACGCGGAAATTCGCGGGCAGTTCGATACGCGCGTGTTCGTGCAAGGTGAGGTTGTGGCAGACGAACGGTTGCGTGCGCTGACGTTCGCCCAGCCAATAGCGCGTGTCCGCTTCGAAGCCGCCGGCCAGACTCGTCAGCGCCGGAATCGATGCCGCTGCACCCGGCACGACGAGACTCTCCAGCGTGCCTTTCATCGTGATCGTCAACGGACCGTCGACAGCGCTCAGGTCGCTGGTGCTGAGCGTCGCCGTGCCGCGCAGATTCGCGCTGCGCAACTCGGCCTGAATCGATTCCTCGCGTTGCGCGGGCGTCTGCATGCGCAACATCGCGCGGGCCTGTTCGGCGGACGCGCCGGCCGCTTCCAGCCGGTAGGTGAAGCTCGCCGAACCATCCGGTTCGACCTTCATCGACAGGTCGCTGCTACGCGTCATGAGCGCGGTGGCGGGGGTGCTCGCCAGTACGCCCTGACCGACCAGCACGGTCGGCCGGTTCATATCCGACGAAGGCAGAAAACCGAATTCGACATTCGACGCGGTCGAATCGGCGTACTGCTGCAAATCCGGCAGCCACGTAATGATGTGATTGATGACGCCGTAGCCCGGCACGCTCGGCAGCGTATAGATCGAGCCGCTGCTGATCAGCGCCGGCTCGTTACGCACGCCGGCCGCGTCGAGCAACGCGCCGTATAACGCGACGTGGTCCTTGCAGTCGCCGTAGCGGTTCGCGAGGATCTCGCTCGCGCTATGCGGCACCACCGCGCCGCGCCCTACATTGATCGCCACATAGCGGACGTTGCGGCGAACCCAGTCGTACAGCGTTTTGGCTTTATCGCGCGGTGTGTGGTCGTGAGCGGTGAGCTGTTGCGCGAGACGCGTGACCGCGGCGTCGTGCGCGCTCGGGTCCGCCGCGGATTCGCGGTAGGTCGCGGCGAACGCGGCGTAGTCGGGGAAAGTCGAGACCATCAGCCGATCGCCATAAGACACGTACGCAATCGAGCCGCGCTCCAGCCGGCTGAAGTGCGACTTGTCGTAGCGATACTCGTAGCGCGTGCGGCCGTCGCGCGTGACCGGTTGCAAGGCGGTGAAGCCGCGCGCGTCGGCATAGAGCGGTTTGTCGGCGGGCAGGTCGTAGATCAGATGGAAGTTGTGCGTCGGCGCGAGGTCGGGCGGCGTGAAGTCGCTGAACTGGCCCGGCACGATGGGCTGCTTCTGCGTCTTGCTGTAGGTGAGATGCACGCGGGCGCCTGGCTCGACCGCGGGGAACACGATTACCTTTTCCTGAATGTCCTGGAACATCGGCGCGTCGAACGAACGGGCTTCCTGCACGTCGCGGATCTGCTCGGGCTGCACGTCGTGACGCACACCGTCGGCGGTCGTCGTGTAGGCCTCGAGAATCTGCACGTCCGCCATGTTGCGATTGAACCAGACGTATTGCTGCGCCACACGCGCAACGCCGGCTTCGTTGTTCACGCGCAGCGTCATCGTGTCGAGCTTGGAGAAGGAGCCGTCGGCGTTCACGGTGAAGGTCTGCGTCTCGCCTTCGTTCGTGTAGGGATCGTCCAGTTTGGTTGGCACGCTCGCGCTCGCCGAAGGAACGCCGGCCAACCAGCCGGACAACGCCAGGGCGAAACAAACCACGGAAGAAGGGCGCATGGCGGGTAAGGTTCCGGCGGCAATGTTGACGGGATCGCCAGCTAGAGTCGGTTTGCGCCGCGTAGATGTCAAGCGGTAGCCGCTCGCTGCGATTGAGGAAATGCCCTATTTGTGTAATGATATCCATTCTCAATTGAAAGGCATCGCCAGCGTACCGTCACATTTCTCCTCCTCTGTGACTGCCAGCCAGCCAGCTTTTCAGCCGGACGCCCTGGACCGCAAGCCGGGTCGTCCGGCACCTCCTCTCGATACTCGTACGTAATCCCCTTTACTGCTGCCCAGAGCGCGCGATGTTGCCGTGCCCGGTGGCGATCAATTTGCCGTAGCTGGAGCCTGGATGTGAATGCGCCTGATTCGATCGATATGAAATCTGCTGCTGCCGACGGCTCGCAATACACCGCGCACACGCCGCAGCGAGGTCATCATCTGATGGACGACGCCGAGCAGGCCGCACGGCGCCAGCGTTCACGGCGCGCGAACTTCATCAAGTGGCTGCGCAAGGTGCACGGCTGGGTCGGGTTGTGGGGCGCCGTCCTGGGTCTGATGTTCGGTGCGACTGGCTTCCTGCTGAATCACCGGGGCGGGCCGCTGAAGGTGTCGTCGGGCGAGCCGCAGGTCGAGGAAATGCAGATTCCGGTGCCGCAGAAACCGCTGCGTTCGCCGATAGACATGGCGAAGTGGCTGCAAGGCGAATTGAAGATCGACGGCAAGCCGGGCAAGGCGAAGCGCGAGCCGGCGCATCCGGTGGCGTGGGGCGACCGCAGCACGATGCAGCCGGAGTTCTGGCAGGTCGGCATCTTCGGCACCGCGCAGAACGTGCAGGCTGAGTACTGGGTCGGCAACGGCTTTGTCGCGGTGAAGCGCACCCACAACTCGTTTCTCACGACGATGAACAATCTGCATCGCGGCGTGGGTTTGAGCGTCGGCTGGGTGTTGCTGATCGATACGATTGCCGGCGGGATGATTCTGCTGTCGCTGACCGGCGTGCTGCTGTGGACCGAGTTGAACAAACGCCGCCTCGTGGGCGTGATTCTGGTGAGTGGCTCAGTGATTGCCGCCGTGGTGTGCGGATTGATGTAATCCGCGTTTCAGCTTGCTTCGCGCGGCGGCGGCGGTTGTGGCAACGGTTATGGCAAGACTTGCCCCGCACGCCGCACGCCGCACGCCGCACGCCACACGAGGCAATCGAGCGCTTAAGCTAACGCGCCATCAAACGCTACACGCTACACGCTGCATGTCGCGTCACCGGACGCCGCAATTTCCCGCGCGGCCTTCGCGCCTTCAACCTTCAGCAGCGTCGGTAACGAAACGCCGTTCTTGGCCGCCGTCACTTCGGCGAGAATCGAAACCGCGATCTCCGGCGGCGTGCGGCTGCCGATATAAATGCCCACCGGCCCATGCAAGCGGGCCAGTTCGGTATCGTTCAGATCGAACTCCTTCAGCCGTTCGCGCCGCGCCTGGTTATTGCGCCGCGAGCCCAATGCGCCGACGTAAAACGCCGGCGTCTTCAACGCTTCCATCAGCGCGAGGTCGTCGAGCTTCGGATCGTGCGTGAGCGCGATCACCGCGCAGCGCTCGTCGAGCTTCATGTCGGTCACGGTATCGTCCGGCATGGTGCGCACGATCTTCGTGCCGGGGATATCCCATTCCTCGGTGTACTCTTCGCGCGGATCGCACACCGTCACCTGATAGTCGAGCCCGACCGCGATCTGACACAGATAGCGCGACAACTGCCCCGCGCCGATTACCAGCATCCGGTAACGCGGGCCGTGAATCGTCAACAGACGCTCACCGTCAAACAGCACGCCATCCGTGGCTTGCGCATCGCCGAGTCGCACCGCGCCGGTCGCCATGTCGAGTTCGCGCGCGACAAGGCGGCCGTCTTCCACCGCATTGCACAGTTCCGCGATGCCGCTTTGCGGCGCCAGCGGTTCAAGCACGAGCTGGATCGTGCCGCCGCAGGGCAGGCCGAAACGATGCGCTTCTTCCGCCGTGATGCCGTATTTCACCGCTTCCGGTTGCGTCTGCTCGATACCCTTTTGCCGTACCCGATCGATCAGATCGTCTTCGATGCAGCCGCCCGAGACCGAGCCGACCACGAGTCCATCGTCGCGTACCGCGAGCATCGCGCCCTCGGGACGCGGCGACGAGCCCCACGTCTTCACCACCGTTACCAGTAGCGCGCGATGTCCCTCTTCCAGCCAACGTGCGCTGGACTTCAGGACTTCGAGATCCACGCTGTCCATGATTTCTTCCTTTTCGTTGCGTCGCCGCCGGACTCGGCGTCCGCGGCCTCATTCTGTGCTGTATTGTCCCGCGCCGTTGGATCGGCTGCTGGCTCGGTGCCTTCCGGGGCGGCTGCGTCCAAGCTTTCAGCGCTGTCGCCACCCTCGCCACTCACCAGCGCGCCGAAGCGCTTGAAGAATTCGCCCGCGATTTTACGCGCCGCGCCATCCACCAGTCTGGAACCGATCTGCGCGAGCTTGCCGCCCACCTGCGCGCTCGCCGTGTAGGCGAGTTTCGTGGCGGCGTCGCCGTCGGCTTCGAGCGTGACGCGCGCATTGCCCTTGGCGAAACCCGCGGCGCCGCCCTGGCCTTCGAACACGATGCTGTAGCCGTTCGGCGCGTCGATGTCGGTCAGTTGCATGCGTCCTTTGAAACGCGCCTTGACGGGGCCGACCGCAGCGCTCAGCGCGACCAGATACGCGTTCTCACCGTCGGGATCGATGCTTTCGCAGCCCGGAATGCAGGCGCGCAAAATTTCCGTGTCGTTCAACGCGTCCCACGTTCGTTGCTGCGAAACCGGCAGTGTGTGGGTGTCGGTCAGTTCCATGACGGCGCTCCTGCGGTGGTCCTGGCGGCGACGGCGGGACGCGGCGCGCGCGTGAGTTGCGCGAGGTCGTGGCCGAACGCGGTCAGGCTGTCGAGATTATGAACCGGACGATGCGCGTCGACATACGGCAGGATCGCCTGCACGCCGCGCGCTTTCGGGGAAAAGCCGCTGAAACGCAGCAGCGGATTGAGCCAGACGATCCGATGCGCGAAGCGGTGCAGACGCGCCATTTCGGTATCGAGCACGTCGATCGCTTCGTGATCGAGGCCGTCCGTCACGAGCAGCACCGTGGCCCGGCCGGTCAGCACGCGCCGCGCCCAGCGGCGATTGAATTCCGCGAGCGCCGCGCCGATCCGCGTGCCGCCCGACCAGTCGACTACCTGATCGGTGAGCGCGGCGATCGCGACGTCGGGGTCGCGCTCGCGCAGCGCGCGCGTCGCGTTGGTGAGTCGCGTGCCGAACAGAAACACCTGCAGCCGCTCGCGCGACTGCAACAGCGCGTGGCAGAAATACAGCACCGCGCGCGAATAACTGCTCATCGAACCGGAGATGTCGAGCAGCAACACGAGCGGTGGTTTGCGCTCGACCACCGCGCGATACTTCCACACGGTCCAGTCGCCGCCCGAGCGCACGGCGTGTCGCGCGCTCGCGCGCAAGTCCGCATGCGTGCCGCGCGAGGCGGCCTTCAGGCGGCGCGTCGGTTCGGTGGCGAGCGGCAGGCGCTGGCCGCGGATCAGGTGACGCAAAGTGCGCCATTCATCGGCGGTGAGGGTATCGAAATCGCGGTGGCGCAGCCGTTCTTCCGCGCTGAAGGTGGCGTGCGCGCGCAGTTCGTGCTGCTCGGTTTCCTGCGGGGTCTTGCGATGCGGCGAGGGCGGCGCGCGCACGGCGAGCGCGTCGGCGAGACGATTATTGCGTTTGGGCGGCGGCAGGCCGTCGCGCACTTTCGGCAGCAGCAGCGCGCGCAGCTTGCCTTCCCAGTCGGGATCGCGCCAGAACAGGTCGAAGGCGGCGTTGAACAGGTCGCGCTCGTCGGGCGCGGAGACCAGCGACGCGGCCAGCGCGGCGCGCACGTCGTCGCGGCGGTCAAGATCGATCCAGTGCAGCGCGGCGAGCGCGTCGACGGCATGCGCCGGCGACATCGGCAAACCCGCACCGCGCAACACGCGCACGAAATGGACGACGTTGCGGGCGAGGGTGGGCGTATCGTCGGGCGTCGTCATGCTGACTATCCCGGCGCGGCGAGACACTGCGCGATTTGCGCGGCATCGACGCGCGCCAGATCGTCCTGATACTTCAGCAGCACGCCCAACGTGTTCTGCACCGACTGCGGATCAAGCTCCGTCACCGACAGTGCTTCCAATGCGCGGCACCAGTCGATCGTTTCGGCAATCCCGGGCGCCTTGAACAGATCCATGCCGCGCAGCCGATGCACGAAATCGACCGCGCGTCGCTGCAATTCCGCCGAGGTTTGCGGCGCCCGCGCGGCGACGATCTCCAGCTCACGATCGCGCTCCGGATAGCCGATCCACTGGTACAGGCAACGGCGCTTCAGTGCGTCGTGCACTTCGCGCGTGCGGTTCGAGGTCATCACGACCAGCGGCGGCTGCGCCGCGCGCACCGTGCCGTATTCGGGAATCGATACCTGAAAATCCGACAGCAGTTCCAGCAGAAACGCTTCGAACGGTTCGTCGGCGCGATCGATCTCGTCGATCAGCAGCACCCGCCGCGCGCCCGGATGATGCTCGTCGGGCATCAGCGCTTGCAGCAGCGGACGCTTCAGCAGGAATTCGCCGCGATACAGCGTGTCGTTGTCGGGGCGTTCGCCGGCGGCTTCGGCGAGACGCAGCGCCATGATCTGACGCGGGTAGTCCCACTCGTACAGCGCGCTCGCCGTGTCGAGCCCTTCGTAGCATTGCAGCCGCAGCATCGTCGTACCGAGCATGCCGGCGGCGGCTTTGGCGAGTTCGGTCTTGCCGACGCCCGGCTCGCCTTCGACGAACAACGGCCGCTCCATGCGCAGCGCAAGGTACAACGCGGTCGCGAGTTCGCGGCTGGCGAAATAGCGTTGGTTCGCGAGTTGTGCGAGGGTGTCGTCGATTGAAGCGGGCTGCATGGTGGTCCTGAATTGAGCGAAGGAATGGGCGGCTGACGCCGGCGTGCAGGAGCCGCACGTCTCGTCAGCCGCCCATGGCGATAGTCGCTAACCGATCGCCTTCGTCACCGCGCGCGCGGCGAGCACCGGAATCAGATGCGCGCGGTAGTCGGCGCTCGCGTGCATGTCGGTGTTCAGATCGGCCGCCGACACCGTCACCGCGCGAGCCGCCTCGGGCGTGAAATTCCCCGACAACGCGCTTTCCAGCTCCGGCACGCGAAACACCGACGACGCCGCGCCCGTCACCGCGACCCGCACGCCGCTCGCGAACTTCGCGACGAACACGCCGACCAGCGCGAAGTGCGACGCCGGATTGCGGAATTTCTCGTAGGCGGCGCACTCTGGCACGGGAAACTCGACGGCGACGATCAGCTCGTCAGGCGCGAGCGCGGTCTCATACATGCCGACGAAAAAATCGCTCGCGGCAATGCGTCGCCGCTCGGTGACGATGGTCGCGTCCAATGCCATCGCGGCGGCCGGATAGCACGCGGCGGGATCGTTGTTCGCGAGCGATCCGCCGATCGTGCCAAGCGCGCGCACCTGCCGGTCGCCGATGTGCGCCGCAAGCTCCGCAAGTCCCGGCGATACGCGCCGTAGCTCCGCGTGATCCGCGACGTCGGCGTGACAGACGGCTGCGCCGATCGTCACCTTTTGCGCGTCGACGCTGATCGATTTCAGCGCGGGAATCCGCGTCACGTCGATCAGTTGCGACGGCTGCGCGAGACGCAGGCGCATGGTAGGCAACAGGCTCTGACCGCCGGCCAGGAACTTCGCGTTGCTGTCGGCGGCGAGGGCGGCGACGGCCGCTTTGGGATCCGTCGCGCGTTGATACTCGAATGAATACATGTCGAATGCTCCGCTCAGGATTTCAATGGGCTGCTTACGGTTGCTTCGCCGCGCGAATCGCGGACCACACGCGATGCGGCGTCGCCGGCATTTGCAGGTCCGTCACGCCAAGCGGCGCGAGCGCGTCGAGAATCGCATTGATCACGGCCGGCGGCGAGCCGATCGCGCCAGCTTCACCGCAACCTTTCACGCCGAGCGGATTGTGCGTACACGGCGTGCCCTTCGCGGTTTCGACGGTGAAGTCCGGCAGATCGGACGCATGCGGCATTGCGTAATCCATGTACGAGCCGGACAGCAACTGGCCGCTCTCGTTGTCGTACACGCAGCGCTCCAGCATCGCCTGGCCGATGCCTTGCGCGAGCCCGCCATGCACCTGGCCCGTGACGATCATCGGGTTGATCACGTTGCCGAAATCGTCCACAGCGGTGAACTGCTGGATCCGGCACACGCCCGTGTCAGGATCGACCTCGATCTCGCAGATGTACGCGCCAGCCGGATAGGTGAAGTTGGTCGGATCGTAGAACGCGCTTTCCTCAAGGCCTGGTTCGAGCACGTCGAGCGGATAGTTGTGCGGCACGTAGGCCGCCAGCGAAATCTCGGCGAAGGCCTTGGTGCGATCAGTGCCCGCGACGCGGAACACGCCGTCCTTGAACTCGATGTCTTCCACCGCGGCTTCGAGCAGATGCGCGGCGATTTTCTTCGCCTTGGTTTCGATCTTGTCGAGCGCCTTCATGATCGCCGAGCCGCCCACCGCGATCGAGCGCGAGCCATATGTGCCCATGCCGAACGGAATCCGCCCGGTGTCGCCGTGCACGATCTCGACGCTTTCCAGCCCAATACCGAGCCGGTCCGCGACCACTTGCGCGAAGGTCGTTTCGTGCCCCTGGCCGTGACTATGCGAACCGGTGAAGACGGTGACCGAACCGGTTGGATGCACGCGAATCTGCCCGACTTCGAACAGACCCGCCCGCGCGCCCAACGCGCCCGCGATGTTCGACGGCGCGAGACCGCAGGCTTCGATGTAGCACGAGTAGCCGAGGCCGCGCAGCTTGCCGTTCTGTTCGGATTGCTGCTTGCGCGCGGCGAAACCTTTGACGTCCGCGAGTTCGAGCGAGCGCGCGAGCAGGGTGTCGTAGTCGCCGGTGTCGTAGGTGAGGCCGACCGGCGTCGCGTACGGAAACTGGCGGATGAAGTTGCGGCGGCGGATCTCTGCCGGATCGAGCTTCATGTCGCGCGCGGCGGTTTCGACCAGCCGCTCGACCACGTAGGTCGCCTCAGGACGGCCGGCGCCGCGATAGGCATCCACGGGAACCGTGTTGGTGAAGACCGCTTTGACCTCCGCATAGATCGCGGGCGTGGCGTACTGGCCGGCGAGTAGCGTCGCGTACAGGATTGTCGGCACGCTCGACGCAAACGTCGACAGATACGCGCCCATGTTGGCGGTCGTGTGGATGCGCATGGCGAGGAACTTGCCGTCGGCGTCCATCGCGAGTTCGGCGTGGGTCACGTGGTCGCGGCCGTGCGCGTCGGAGACGAACGCTTCCGAGCGCTCAGCGGTCCACTTCACCGGACGGCGGATTTTCTTCGACGCCCACGTCAGCGCGACGTCTTCGGCGTACAGGAAAATCTTCGAGCCGAAGCCGCCGCCCACGTCCGGCGCGATCACGCGCAGTTTCGATTCCGGCAGCGACAGGACGAACGCCGCCATCAGCAAACGCTCCACGTGCGGGTTCTGATTCGCGACGTACAGCGTGTAGCTGTCGTCCTGCACGGAGTAGCTCGCGTTGACCGCGCGCGGTTCGATCGCGTTCGGGATCAGGCGGTTGTTGACGATTTCGAGCGTGGTGACGTGCGTGGCTTTGGCGAACGCGGCGTCGGTCGCGGCTTTGTCGCCGTGGCCCCAGTTGTAGCAGATGTTGTCGGGCACTTCGTCGTGCACGGCGGCCTGGCCTGGATCGGACGCGTGCGCAGTGTCGACCACGGCGGGCAGCACGTCGTAATCGACTTCGATCAGTTCGGCGGCGTCTTTCGCGGCCTTGATTGAATCGGCAATCACCAGCGCGACCTGATCGCCGACGTGCCGCACTTTCGTATGCGCGATGATCGGATGCGGCGGCTCGTTCATCGGCTTGCCGTCGGTGCTGTGGATCAGCCAGCCGCACGGCAGGCCGCCGACGTTGTCCGCCGCCATGTCCGCGCCGGTGAAGATCGCGATCACGCCGGGCGATTGCCGGGCCGTTGTGGTGTCGATACTGGTGAGCTTGGCATGCGCGTGCGGCGAGCGCAGGAACACGGCGTAGGTTTGCTGCGGCAGGACGATGTCGTCGGTGTACTGACCGTTGCCGGTGAGGAAACGGTAGTCTTCCTTACGTTCGACCGAAGCGCCGATCAGATGGGTGTCGGGTGCGTTCATCGTCGGCTCCTCAGGCGGTGGCGGGCGCGGTGGCCGCTGAGTTGGCGGTTGCGCTGTTGCCGGCGCTGCTGGCGGCTGCGTTGGCCGAGCCGGCGGACTTCATGCCCACGGCGCCTTCGAGCACGGCTTTGACGATGTTGTGATAGCCCGTACAGCGGCACAGATTGCCGTCGAGCTGGGCGCGGACCTCGTCGCCGGTGAGATCGGGCTGGCGTTCGACCAACGACACCGCGCTCATGACCATGCCGGGCGTACAGAAGCCGCATTGCAGGCCGTGACAGTGTTTGAAGGCGGCTTGCATCGGGTGGAGCGCGCCGTTCTGGGCGAGTCCTTCGATGGTGGTGACGGTTGCGCCGTCGGCCTGTACCGCGAGGATGTTGCAGGACTTGATCGCGCGGCCGTTCAGGTGGACCGTGCAGGCGCCGCACTGGGCGGTGTCGCAGCCGACGTGGGTGCCGGTCAGGCGGAGCTGCTCACGCAGGAACTGGACAAGCAGGGTACCGGGGTCGATTGAGGCGCTGATCGCGGCGCCGTTCACCGTCAGACTGATGCTGATCGTCATGAAGCTGTCTCCTGTGAGGTGAGACCGGACCGTTTTTCTGCTTTGTTTTGGTTTTACTCGCGGGGTCCGATTGTGGGACTGCGGTTTTTATTGGGATGCCGAAAAGTAAAGCACAAATCGGGCGGGGGCGCTATGAGGGGTTTTTTAGGCGGGCGCCTGGGATGCGGTTTCAGGCAAGGAGGGGCGGCGCCGTCCCACACACCGGCGCCACCTCGACATGCCGATAAAAGTGCGGGGGAGGCCCGGAGCAGTGGCTGCGCTCCGGGCCTCCTGGTCGCGCCTAACTGAGCTCTCGGTCCACGTCGGCTATTTGCCTTTTTACGTCGTTGATCTGACGTGTCAATGCGGACATGCGGGCGGCTACTGCGGCTTGTTGCTGGGGGTTGCCCATCGGCCCGTAGGCGGTGCCGATTTCGATGGTCCGCATGCCGGAGGATGAAGTCCGCTCGACCGTTGGCATGAGAGGCATCTCACGGCTCGCGTTATACAACTCCGACTCCAGTTGCTGCCGTTGATTGTCCAACTGCGACCGCCGCATCTGCAGAGCCTGACGCGCGCTGTTGTTTGACCCGGACGCGCCGCTGCTTGTAGAAGGCTCGCCCCACGGAATTCCTTTTCCGCCTCCCCGCAGCCGAAGGGCAGCCGCCCCCCCGTTTACCGGCGAACCCGGTTCTCCGCGCACCGGGTTGCCCGCCCGGATATCCACGTCAGACGGGCGGTGCCCTGACATGTCGAACACGGCGGGCACCGCAACCTGCGCGGCGCCCGGGCCGCCGCTGGCTGCTGCCGGTGCATGAGTGGGTTCGTTCGCTTGACTGCTGGCTGACTGGACTTTCATTTCCCTCTCCCTAACTGGATGGAAGGTCGGAATCGGCTTCGCCGAGCGCCCCCGAGAGGGAGGCGCGAGTCCATTTCAACAGGGCGGACCCATCACGGGGTCGTACATATATTGAAGGCAATTCGCGCGACGAAAGATCGCAGCGGCGCGCGAAGCGCCGCCGGAAGCATGACTGCTGTGCCACGAGAGCGGAATGTGCGAGAGCACGGATTCCAGATGAGCCACTACCGTGACTGTGCGGGGGCCCCGCTTATGAGCTAGCGGTTTGAGCCGCTTTCTTTTGCCCACTTGCTTTTGCGGCAGGGCAGGCAAAGAAAAGTAGGTGTCGCCCCGCACAGGGGCAACGCTGGCAGACCACAAAGAAATCAAGGAGAAGCCAACCCAGCGGGTGCGGCAAACCGAACCAAACCAAAGCGCCGCACGGCCCACCCCCTTCACTTCGCGAGCTTGGAATTCCGCCGCGAATAGCCGAAATAAATAACCATCCCAATGAGTAGCCAAACCACAAAAGCGACCCAGGTGACCGCCTGCAGATTGACCATTAAAAACAGACAGGAAGCGACAGCCAGAACCGGCACAACCGGCACCCCAGGACACCGAAACGCCCGCGGCAGCTCAGGATGCGTCTTCCGCAAAACGAGGACCGCAATCGACACCATCGAGAAAGCCGCCAACGTCCCGATATTAATCAGCTCAGCGAGCACATTCAGCGGCACCAACGCCCCGATCAACCCGAAGAAGATCCCAACGAGCCACGTAGTAAAGAACGGCGTAGCAAACCGCAGATGCACTTTCGACAACCGCGCCGGCAGCAGCCCATCCCGCGACATGGCAAAAATAACGCGCGTTTGCCCGTAGGCCATAACCAGAATGACGGTCAGCATACCGAGCACGGCACCGAGGTCGATAAACCCGGCGACCCACTTCTGCCCTGCGACCTGCAACGCATACGACACCGGGTGCGAGATATTCGCAAACTGCGCCGACGGCACGATCCCGGTGACCACCGCCGCCACGGCCACATACAAGACCGCACAAACGCCGAGCGAAGCAATAATCCCAATCGGCAGATCCCGCGCCGGATTCTTCACTTCTTCTGCCGCGGACGACACCGAATCGAACCCGATAAAGGCGAAGAACATAACGGCAGCCGCGCCAAAAACCCCATTCCAGCCGTTCGGCATAAACGGATGCCAGTTAGCCGGCGTCACATGGAACACCCCCACGCCGATCACCAGCAGCACCACGGTCACCTTGATCGCGACCATCACGTTGTTGATCCGAGCGGATTCGCGAATGCCGACCGACAACAGCGCGGTGATCGCCATCATGACGAGAAACGCGGGCAGATTGAACAGCGTGTCATGCCCCGGCAACGCGCCCGGCGCGGCCGTCAGCGCCACCGGCAACGACACACCGAACCCCGCCAGCAGCGACTGCAGATACCCCGACCAGCCCACCGAGACCGCCGACGTTGCCAACCCATACTCCAGCATCAAATCCCAGCCGATGATCCACGCGGCCAACTCGCCGAGCGTTGCATACGAATACGAGTAGATGGACCCGGCCACCGGAATCGTCGAAGCGAACTCGGCGTAGGCGAGCGCGGCGAAACCGCAGGCGACTGCTGCGATCAGGAACGAGACCATCAGCGCCGGGCCGGCCTGAACGGCGCCCGTGCCGGTCAGCACGAAAATGCCGGTGCCGATAATGGCGCCGACACCGAGGAAAGTCAGATCGAGCGCGCCGAGCGCTTTCTTCAGGCCGGCGTTCTGAGCGCTCGCGGCGATCATCTGCTCGACGCTCTTTTTGCGGAACAAGGACATTGGCGGGGTCTCCAGTAGTGCACGCGTTGTTGCGCGCCGAATGTCGGGGGAAACCCTCGATTTTAACGGATGCACGCCGCTGCACCATTTTGGAACGTAGTTTTTAGGGCACGGTGAACAGGCGAAAAATCCCCTTCGCATGGGATTCGCTCGACACGTTCATTCGTCGTGCGATCTATCGCGAAAAAGCTTTCGCGCGATGCAGGGCAAGCGGGAGGGAATCGCTCTCTTACCGGCTCGCCACGCCGAACGGCGCGCTATTCAGCGCGCGCAGAGCAGGGCGGGAGAAAAAGGCGCTTTAGCCGGCCATCGCCGGATTGAGATCGACGAGCCGGTTGCTCATCACGTAGAAAGTGAGCTCGGCGTTGTTGCGCAGCTTCATTTTCTCGAGCAGCCGTGTGCGGTACACACTGACCGTCTTCACCGACAGCGACAGCGTGGCGGCAATATCCGTCAGCCGTTTGCCCGAGGCGAGCATGCATAGCGTCTGATATTCGCGATCCGAGAGCTTTTCGTGCGGCAATTGTTCGCCGTCGAAGGAGACGTAGTCGGCCAGCGCTTCGGCCATCGCCGGGCTCACGTATTTGCGGCCCGCGGCGACCTGCTGGATCGCGCCGATCATCTGCGCGGCGTCGACGGTTTTCGACAGATAACCCGCCGCGCCGGCTTTCAGCGCGCGCACGGCGTACTGGTCCTCGCGGTACATCGAGAACATCAGCACGGCCACGCGCGGCACCTTGCGTTTGAGGCGCTTCAGCACTTCGACGCCGTTCATGTCGGGCAGCGAAATGTCGAGCAGCACCACGTCGTAACTGTGCTGGACGACAGCCTCGAGCGCTTCGGCACCGCTTTGCGCTTCGGTGACTTCGCGCGCGACGCCGCGGTCGAGCAGCAATTGACGTACGCCCTGGCGGACCACGGCGTGATCGTCGGCGAGCAGGATGCGCAGACTCATGTCGGCACGCTCACGATTGCAACGCGCGCCGCTCGGCGCACGGTGCGTCGGCCAGCATCGCGTCCCACGCGAAGCGCGCGCGCAACAGCGTGCCGCGCGACGCATCGGCGCCCTCGCCACGCTTCGCGGCGACGCGCCGGGCGCTTACGCGCAACGTGCCGTCGAAAGCGGCGCAGCGCGCCTGCATGCCGCTCAGGCCGAAGTGGCCACGGCGGCTGCGGGCTTTGCGCGTCAGGCCGATGCCGTTGTCGGCGACGATCAGCGTGAGATGACGCCGGCTGGTTTCGATCCGCACGTCCGCCGATTCGGCGCGGGCGTGCTTGGCAATGTTGTTCAGCGCTTCCTGCGCGACGCGGAATACGGCGAGCGCGGCGTCGGCCGGCAGGCGGGTGAGGCGCACGTCGGCGG
This sequence comes from Paraburkholderia sp. BCC1876, assembly GCF_902833695.1. Lineage (NCBI taxonomy): Bacteria > Pseudomonadati > Pseudomonadota > Betaproteobacteria > Burkholderiales > Burkholderiaceae > Paraburkholderia > Paraburkholderia sp. BCC1876. Next base: position 498,049 of record NZ_CADFGI010000004.1, read on the forward strand.
CGCAGACGAAGCTCGTGCGCAATTGCGTTCGCGCGGCGAAGTCGCCGGTCCAGTGCGCCAGCGCGCCGACAATGCCGCTTTCCAGCGACGGCGCATGCAGCTCCGCGACGGCCTGGCGGCTGGCGGCGCACACGGCGTCGAGCGAACGGTTCGCGACGGCGAGCGCGGCCGCGCATTGCGGCGGCGCGTCGGCGGGCAGCCAGGTTTCGACGCCGGCAAGCGCGAAGCGCGTCGCGGTCAGCTCGGCGCCCACGCCGTCGTGCAACTCGCGCGCCACATGCCGGCAAGCCGCCTCCTGCGCCTGCACGAGTTCCGCCGACAGTTCGCGGACCCGCGCACGCAACTGGGCGAGCTCGCGCTCGGCAGCGGACAGCGGCGCGACAGCGTTGACGAGGGCAACGGCGGCCGTAGCGGACGTGTCGAAGCCGTCACGAGCCGGTGACGAAGGAAGATGCGCGGAAAAAGGGACGACAGTCGACGTATCCATGACTTTCCCTCTCAGGAAGCGGTGTGGACAGCGAAGCGGATGCGCATCCAGGGCGCGAAGACGAAAGAACGCATGCGGGTCTCTAGCCTCCAGGGGTGAACCGTGACGCGCAGCGTGCGACGGACAAATTGCTACGGTGCGACGTAACGAAATTTACATTCAGTAACATGAACTGCGGACTTCGAAAGGAGTGATCTATTCGTCTGATCACGCGCGGCGATGATATCTCAAAAGTAGAAAAAATGCAGTCACACCAAGGGTTAGCGCCTACATTTCACGCAATGGTTGATGTATTGCAACATGACAAAGCGGCGAATTTTGTAGGAATAATACCGACGCCAAATGTCAAACAGACGGCGTCATTTTGTAACGGACAACAAAAAAGGAGCCCGAAGGCTCCTTTTTTGCTTGATCCGCGGCGCGGCGCCGCGTGATCGGGGGCGAGACGCGTGGTTTAACCGACGAACGCCTTTTCGACCACGTAGTGGCCCGGCGCGTTGTTGCTGCCTTCCTCGAACCCGAGGTCGTCGAGCAGCTTGCGCGTGTCGCGCAGCATGTGCGGGCTGCCGCACAGCATGACGCGGTCGTTTTCGAGCGAGAAGCCCGGCACGCCGAGGTCGGCGAATAGCTTTTCGGTTTCGATCAGTTCGGTGATACGGCCGCGGTTCTGGAATGCCTCGCGCGTGACCGTGGGGTAATACAGCAGCTTTTCCTGCACCAGTTCGCCGAGGTGTTCATGCGCCGGCAGGTGGTCGGTGATGTATTCCTTGTACGCGAGTTCGTCGACGAAGCGGCAGGTGTGCGTCAGCACGACGCGCTCGTAGCGGTCGTAAATGTCCGGATCTTTGATGATGGACATGAACGGCGCGAGGCCCGTGCCAGTGGACAGCAGCCACAGCGTCTTGCCCGGCAGCAGGTTGTCGGCCATCAGCGTGCCGACCGGCTTCTTGCCGATCAGGACTTCGTCGCCGACCTTCAGATGCTGCAGACGCGACGTGAGCGGGCCGTCCTGCACCTTGATGCTCAGGAACTCGAGGTGCTCTTCGTAGTTCGCGCTCGCCAGGCTGTAGGCGCGGATCAGCGGCTTGCCGTCGACTTCGAGGCCCACCATCGTGAACTGGCCGTTCTCGAAACGGAACGCCGGGTCGCGCGTGCAGGTGAAGCTGAAAAGCGTATCGGTCCAGTGATGGACGCTCAGGACGGTCTGTGTGTTCAGGTTGCTCATGGCTTCTTGGATAGTGCGAAAAAGGCGGCCAGTCGTTGGAGCCGGCCGGCACGGCAAGGGCGATGCTGCGTTCACCCGGAGTCGGGAATCACGCGCAATCCGCTATTTTACCGCGCCGGCTGCCCGAGGGCGGCGACGCGGCGGTTGAGCGTGGTGAAGCGGGTGCCGGACCAGGAAGCGGCGGTGCCGGCCGTTGATACAGTCGGGCGCCGCGAAGTACGTTGGCGTGGCAGCCGCCGCGCTTCAGCAAGGGAACGGCGATGGGCGAACGCCGCGCAGGGCGGCTGCCATCGGCTGTCCGGCATGCGCCGGGTAGGCGCGCCGCGCGGGCAACTTGTTCGCGATGATACCGAAAGCCGCCGGGCGCTGCAGCATTGACCCTGCTGATAAAACTGGCAAAAGCGCGGTCGCAGCGTGGCGAGAGGGATGGCCGCGACAGGCCTGGCGTGAGCGCGGCGGTCTTCCGTCAATAAGATCTGGGGCGGATCTTATTGGTACACAGGCATAGCCTGAAAGCCGTATTCGCCTCCGTAAAGCCAGGCCCGGTGGCGCTAAGCGAGTTTCAAGGATTGATCACGCCGGCGCCGCCACGCGCTTCTTCCCACGCTGCTTCAACACCCGCGCCTGCAACACGATCACCAGCAGCAGGAACACGCCGCGAATCACCGACTGCCAGTACGCCGACAAGCTGATGAACCCCAGCCCATTCTCGAAGTTCAGCAGATTGAACACGAGACCGAGCAGCAGCACGCCGGCAATCGTCATTGCGATCGAACCTTCGCCGCCGCTCAGCAAGGTGCCGCCGAGCACCACCGCCGAAATCGCGAACAGCTCCCAGCCGACGCCTTCGTTCGGTTGTCCCGCGCCGAACTGCGCCGCGAGAATCACGCCGGCCATGCCGGCCAGCAAGCCGCTCACCGCATAGGCCATCACGAGTGTGCGGTCGACGTTCAGGCCCATCAGCCGCGCGGCTTCCTCGCTGCCGCCGACGGCCAGCGAATGCCGTCCGAAGCGCGTGCTGCGCAGCGCCAGCCAGCCGGCCAGCGCGGCGGCCACCGCCACGAGCCCCGGAATCGGCAGCCCGAACAGATCGCCCTGACCGAAGTTGCCGAAGTTCGAGTCGGCCGCGATCGACACCGCGTCGTTCTTGCCGAGCAGCAGCGCGACGCCGTGCGCGCCGAGACTGGTCGCGAGCGTCACGATAAACGGCAGGATTTTCAGACGCGTGATGATCAGGCCGTTCAGCACGCCGACCACGAGTCCTGCGGCGCATCCCGCCAGCACGGCGACCCAACTGCCGTACACGCTGGTCAGCGCCGCGACCACACTCGCCAGCGCCGCCACCGTGCCGACCGACAGATCGATGCCGCCGGTGATGATCACGAACGCCATGCCGACCGAGATCAGCGCGAACATCGAGTTGTAGCGCCAGAAAGACGTGATGTTGTACGCCGAGCCGAAATGGTCGTAGCGCACGAGGCCGAATACGACGAGGCCGACCAGCGCGAGCAGGATAGGGAGATTCTTTTTCATCGCATCGAGTCCGGGAGAGTCCTTGCCTTGTCTTGCGGTTCAGCGCGAACGCCGCTGCACATACACCGCCGCGACGATGATGCCGGCCTTCACCACCAGCGCCGCCGCATCGGGAATGCCGTGCGCGAGCAGCGTGTAGCGCAGCAACTGGATGATCAGCGCGCCGATCAGCGTGCCGCCGATATACGCCTTGCCGCCCGTCAACGCCGTACCGCCGACGGCCACCGCCGCGATCGCATCGAGTTCGACACCGAGCCCGACCACGTTCGCATCGGAAGACGAATTCACCGAGATCGAAATCAGCCCCGCGAGGCCGGCGAGCGCCGCACACAGCGTGTAGGCGATCAACTTGACGGTGGCGGTCGGCACGCCGCAGAGATACGCGGCCTTTTCGTTGCCGCCGGTGATCAGCAGATACTGGCCGAACAGCGTTTTACGCACGACCCACACGAACACGGCGACCAGCGCCAGCATCAGCAGCACCTGGAACGGCACGCCCGCCACCTTGCCGAGCGCGATCCACTGGAATGCGGGCGTGTTGAACGCTTGCAGGCTGCCGTCGGTGACGACCTGCGCAATGCCGCGTCCGGCGATGAACAGCACCAGTGTCGCGACAATCGGCTGCACAGCGAGCCTCGTCACGAGCCAGCCGTTGAACACGCCGCACAACGCGGCGGCCAGCACCGGCAGCACGAACGCGAGCGCAATGCCGGCGGGTCCGGCGATGTTCAGGAACAGCATCGGCGCGAGCGCGCCGGAAATCGCCATCGACGCGCCCACCGACAGATCGATGCCGCCCGTCGCCACCACCAGCGTCATGCCGATGCCGACGATCACGATCGTTACGACCTGCGTCATGTTGACGTTGAAGGTTTGCAGCGACAAGAAGTGCGGGGTGAAGATCAGGTTGAACAGCACCATGGCGAGCAGCACGATGACTTCGCGCTGCATCGCGAGGCGCCGCCATTTCTGCACGGTGCTGGCCGCTTTGACGCGCGGCGCGGCGCTGATTTGCGCGGCGCTTTCGCCGTGGCGCGGTTCGGTATGCAACGATTCGGTGTGCAGCTTAAGCGCCATGACGGTCGCCCTCCAACGCGTCTTCGATATGGGCGGCGTTCGCCGTTTGCGCGGCGTCGGCCAGTTGCGAATGGCCTTCGCTGCCGTAGGCGATGGCGTCCATGATCGCGGTCTCGCTCATGTCGGCGCCGTTCAGTTCGGCGACGGTCCGGCCGTCGCGGATCACCACCGCGCGATCGGCAACGGCGGTCAGCTCTTCCAGTTCCGAGGCCGACAGCAGCACGCCGAGTCCCGCGTCGCGCAACTCGCGCACGATCTTCGCGACGTCCGCTTTAGCGCCGACGTCGATGCCGCGCGTCGGTTCGTCGAGCAGCAGCAGCGACGGCTCGGCGGCGAGCCAGCGCGCGAGCAGCACTTTCTGCTGATTGCCGCCGGACAGTTCGCGGATCGGCTGATCGGCGGAGCGCAGTTTGATGCCAAGCGACGCGATGAAACGGTCGACGATCGCCTGCTGCTTCTTCACGTCGACGATGCCGTTTCGGGTCAGCGTGCGCAGACAGACCAGGGTGAGGTTGTCGCGTACCGACAGTTCGGGGACGATGCCTTCGGCCTTGCGGTCTTCGGTGAGATACGCGAGCCCACGCGCGATCGCGTCTTGCGGCGACTTCAGCGTGACGGTTTCGCCGTTGAGCGACAGCGAGCCTTGCTCCAGCGGATCGGCGCCGAACATCAGCCGCATGGTTTCGGTGCGACCCGAACCGAGCAGGCCCGCTAGGCCGACCGCTTCGCCCGCATGCACCTGCAGCGAGACGTCGCTCACTTTCGGCGGTGCGCTCAGATTGATGGCGGCCAGCGCCTGCTTGCTGCGGCGCGCGAGGTTCGCTTCGCGGGCCGAGGTGTCGTCCTGCACGACGGCGGCGAGCGTGCGGCCGAGCATCGTCGTGACGAGCTGCAGTTTGTCCATATCGGCCATCGTGCTTTGCGCGACCGTCTGGCCGTCGCGCATCACGGTGACGCGGTCGCACAGCGCATAGAGTTCGTCGAGCCGGTGCGACACGAAAATCACCGCGCGGCCGTCGTCGCGCAGTTTGCGCACCACCGTGAACAGCAGCTCCACTTCGCGTTCATCGAGCGACGAGGTGGACTCGTCCATGATGACCATCCGGGCGTCCGCCGATACCGCGCGCGCCAGCGCCACCATCTGCTGGATCGCGGTCGAATAGCTGGCCACCGGTTTCTTCACGTCGATCTGCAAGCCGAACGATTCGAGCAGCGCGGCGGCGCGGTGCTGCACCGCGCGCCAATCGATCAGACCGAACCGGCGCGGTTCGCGGCCGAGGAAAATGTTTTCCGCTACCGAGCGGAACGGCACCAGATTGATCTCCTGATAGATCGTGCTGATGCCGGCTTCGCGCGCCAGTTTCGGCGTGCGGAAATCGACCTCGCGGCCTTCGAAGCGCACGCTGCCCGAGCCGCGCCGATAGGCGCCGGTCAGGATCTTGATCATGGTCGATTTGCCGGCGCCGTTCTGGCCGATCAGCGCGTGCACTTCACCGGCGGCGACGCTCAGGTTGGCGCCGCGCAAGGCAGGCACGCCGCCGAAGCTGATGCCGATGTCCTGCATCTCGAGCAGCGGCGAAACGTTGAGGGGAGAGTCTGGCGTCTGCGTGGCGGATGGCGTCACGGGTGTCCTCCTGATGCATGTGCTGCGAGTGCTGCACGGTCTGCGACGATCCGCGCGGACTGCACGGCAGTTGACGCGCGCTGCAGGCGGAAGCGCTTTGCAGCGACTTCGCCGAATCATGGTACGCCGCATAAAAGCGAAGCGACGGTCCGTGCGGGCACGGGCGCGTCGCTTCGAACCCTTCCCGTCAACCGCCCGCCGAGGAGACGGTTTTCAAAGGCGGATGACGTCCTGCTGCAACGCTGTTTCGAGGAAGCCTCCCAGGCTGCAGGAGGCTTCACCGTCAACCATCAATCAATAGCCGTACTGCATGTTCTGCTGCACGTTGCTCTTGTCGTAGAAACGGTCGGATACCTTCACCCACGTCGGCACCTTTTCACCCTTCGCGTAACGCTGCGCGACGTCGCAGGCGAGCGGGCCGAAGAACGGGCTCGACTGCACGCTCGCGCCGAGTTCGCCGGCGGCGATCGCATCCATGCCGCCCTTGGTGCCGTCGATCGTGACGATCTGGATATCCTTGCCCGGCTGCTTGCCGGCCGCCTTGATCGCGGCGATTGCGCCGAGCGCCATTTCGTCGTTATGCGCGTAGACCGCCGTGACGTCCGGATGCGCCTGCAACAGCGTTTCCATCACCTGGCGACCCTTGTCGCGCGCGAAGTCGCCGCTTTGCGACGCGATGATCGACATGCCCGGGTTCTTCGCGATGACTTCGTCGAAACCCTTCTTGCGATCGTTCGCGGCAGACGCGCCGGTGGTGCCTTCGAGCTCGATGATCTTCGCCTTGCCACCAGTCGCCTTGACCAGCCAGTCAGCGGCGCGATGCCCTTGGTCGATGAAGTCCGAACCGATGAACGTGATGTAGTCGCGGCCCGCCTTGGCAACCGATTGATCGACGTCGCGGTCGACCAGAATCACCGGAATGCCCGCCTTTTTAGCCTGCAGCACGATCGGTGCGAGCGGCTTTTCCTCACGCGGCGGGAACACCAGCAGATCGACGTGCTGCGCGATCATGCTTTGAATGTCGGAAACCTGTTTGGAGTTGGAGCCGTTGGCGTCGGTCATGACCATCTGCCAGCCGCACTTTGCCGCGATGTCCTTGAAGCTCTTGGTTTCCGCGAGACGCCACGGATTGTTGCTTTCGGTCTGCGCGAAGCCGACCTTTAGCGGAGTCTTGGTGGGCAACTTCGGCAACGCGTCGTCGGCGTGCGCGGTGGCGACGCCGAAACCGATTGCCAGAGCCAGCAGCGAACCCGCCAGCGGACGAATCTGCTGCTTGCGCACGTGAGCGCGCGACTGCGTGTTGAGCGACGCCATGTCTTCCTCCAGTACCTGGTGAGGTAGGTTGTATTTGCTTTTTGTGTTTCTCCTGCCGGCCGACGCTGTTCCGCCACAACCGGACGTGCCGATTATTCCACTCGGAATTATTATCGGTCAATCACTAATAATATTAATTGCTGGCCTTTTTGCCTCGGTAATTACCCTGACCGACGCACGTTCGACGAGTGGTCCATCGAGCTTCACCATGCGATGCCGCACCGGTGCGCCGGCCGCGCGGTTCTGTTCTTCCTGCAGCAGGGTTTCGACCGCCCAGCGGCCTAGCTCGTAGTTCGGCAGCACGACGGTCGAGAGCGGCGGGTGCGTGTGGCGGGCGATTTCCTGGTCGTCGTAGCCGAGCACCGAGACGTCTTCGGGCACGCGCAGGCCGAGTTGCTTCAAGGCTTCGATCGCGCCGAGCGCGGTCAGGTCGTTGGCGCAGAAAATCGCGGTGGGCGGATTGGTTTCGCGCATCAGCGAGAGCGCCAGTTCGAAGCCGAGGCCCGAGCTCCAGTCGCCGTCGCGCACCAGTTCCGGTGCGTACGGCAGGTCGGCGGTGGCGAGCGCCGTGCGATAGCCTTTGAGACGGTCTTTCGACGCGTCCTGCCACGGTTCGCCGTTGATATAGCCGATGCGCCGGTGCCCGGACTGCAGCAGATAGTCGGTCGCCAGATGACCGCCGGCGACTTCGGCCGGCACGACCGACGACACGCCGCCTTCGCTAGCGTAGCAGTTCAGCAGCACGGTCGGCACCTGCGACAGCGCGGCCGGCAGCGTCACCTTGCGCGTGTAGACGGTCGCGTAGATCACGCCGAACACATGCGGGTTGGACAGCGTCGTGTCGAGCACCTGCTTTTCGATGTCCGCATTGCCGTGCGTCGAATAAACCGCCAGCATCTTGCCGGCTGCGTAGGCCGCGTCGCGCGCGCCGTCGACGTTGACGACCGGATGCGGGCTGGTGGAAATCTCGTCGGCGAGATAGACGATCAGATTGCGGTCGTCGGCCGAGGCCGGCACCGCCTCGCGCAGCGACAAGCGGTAGCCGAGGTCATGCGCGGCCTTCAGCACCTTGGTGCGGGTGGCCTCGGAAAACTTCGCGCCGGTGGCGTTGTTCAGCACCAGCGAGACCGTGGATTGCGACACGCCGGTGAGCTTGGCGATGTCGGTCATGGTGGGACGGCGTTGAGTCGATTTTTTCATTGTGCGGGCCGCACTGCAGCGGCGCTAAAGCGGGAGCATGCCGAGGCATTGTGGTGCTGACGGTACCACTAATAATATGTGCGCGGCAACGCACGCTAACCCGCCATTTGGGAATGCGTGATGCGCGTATGAGGGCAGTGTTTTGGTGAATTTATTACTAATAATATTGACCGATCCGCTTTGGCGTGCGATTCTCGGTCGCGCGGACTTCCAGGGTCCGCCGGCCGCGCGCAGTGCGCGGCACGCTACAGGAGACAAGCGATGCGCGTTGCTGCCGGCCTTCGTCCGAGGCCCCGCCTTTTCTGATCATGCGCGACGTTTCCCTGAACTCGAACCGGCCGCTCGCGACGGCGGCGGCGCCTAACGAGCTTGCGTGGCTCGACGATCCTGCCATTGCGCCCACGCTTGTGACGTTGCAAGCCGGGTCCTTGCGCGCGGTGCTTGCGCCCAAAGTGGGCGGCGCGCTCGCCGCGTTTTACGAAGTCACGCCCGATGGTCCATTGCATTGGCTGCGGCCGGCGACATCGGCGGCGTTCACCGAACGCGATCCGCTGCGGATGGCGAGCTTTCCGCTGCTCCCCTATTGCAACCGGATTCGCGACGCGCGCTTCGAGTTCGACGGTGTCACGATCGATCTCGCCGGCAACGACACGCGCTTTGCGCATGCGCTGCACGGGAATGCGTGGCGGCATCCGTGGCGAGTCGGCGCGCGCACGGAAAGCTCGGTGGACTTGCATTTCGAACACGAACCGGATGCGCGGATTCCCGGCGACTGGCCGTTTCGCTATCGCGCGCAGCAGCGCATTGCGCTGAGCGGCGGCGCGTTGGTCATCACGTTGTCCGCGCAGAACCTGGACAACCGGCCGATGCCGTTCGGCATGGGGCATCACCCGTACTATCCGCGCACGGCGGCGACTCGCGTGCAGGCCGACGTGCGGGCCATGTGGCACGCCGACGCCGACGTGCTGCCGACGCATCTCGGCCCGCATCCCGCCGTGGATGCCTTGCGTGAAGGTATGTCGCCGGATGCGTTCGATCTCGACAATAACTTTGCGAACTGGTCGCACAAGGCAACGATTGCGTGGCCCGACGAACACCGTCAACTGACCATGACCGCCGACGCGCCGTTCGATCACATGGTGGTGTACGCGCCGGCCAACGATCCGCAGTTGTGCGTGGAACCGGTGACGAATACCACGGACTGTTTCAATGCGGCCGGCCCGCGTGAGCAGGTGGGCGGCTGTGTGTTGCTAGCGGGAGAGGAACTGGTTGCAACGGTGAAGTGGACGCCGCAACGCGGCTAGGCGAGCGGCGCAAGTCCACGCATCACGCCGCGCCATGCATCACACCACGCACCACGCCACGCGCTCGTGGCCAAAGCCAAAAAAAACGGGCGACCTAATAAGGTCGCCCGTCTTTGTTTCACACCACCGCGCGTCACTCCACCCGCAAGCGCGCCATATACGGCAAATGATCCGACAGCCACGCCGTCTCCTGCGTCGGCTGAATCCATTCGATCGGCTTCATGCCGCGCACGAACATCTTGTCCAGCGCGAGCGCCGGTGAAAATGCCGGAAACGTGCGCCCCGATTCACCGAGCAACGTCGCCACTTCCTGCAAACCGTGCTCGCCGAACAGCGGCACCGAGTCGTTACGCCAATCGTTGAAATCGCCGGCCAGCACCAGCGGACCCTCGGGCGCTTCCTTCGCGATCCAGTGCGCGATCCAGTTCATCTGCCGCAATCGCGCCGAGCGCGTCAGCGCGAGATGCGCACACAGCAGCGTGACCGAATGACCGCCGAACGTGGCTCGCGCCACCAGCAACCCGCGCTTTTCAAAGCGATGCGCGGAGATGTCCCAACGTCCGCCGAGATCGAGCGGATGCGGCGACAGAATCGCGTTGCCGTGCCGCCACGACGGCTTGAACACGTTCGGCCCGAGCGCAATTTCGAGCTCCAGCGCACGCGCGATTTCGGTGGCCTGGCAATGCCACACGTCGTTCAACGGATCGGCGACCGGTGCGCCGAAACTGCTCGCCAGCACCGGCGACGGCATGCGCCGCGCCATCGCTTCCTGCAAAAAATACGCGTCCGCGTGAGTGGATTGCACCCAGCGCTGCATGGCCTGCCACGCCTGAAAGCCGAGCGGTGTGCGGCCCTTGTGCAGGTTCCAGCTCACCGCAATGAAGTCCTTCGGCGCAATGCTTTCGCGGATCAATTCTTCGGGGTTTCGCATGCCGCGTTATCCACGTGTTCTGTTTGAGGGCTTCATTAATGTGGCCCGTGTCGCCAGCGGGTTGCTCGCGCCTGGCTCGTATCGATGGGTTCGGGTGGGCGCGTAGTGGTTTGCACGCTCATTCGCAGAGGCTCGGCTAGTTCGCACTGGTCGCCGTATTCGCGAGGCTGGCCTTCACGCGGTAGACCAGGTTCGGATTCTTGTCGACGATCGTCCAGCTCGCCCACTGGCCCGCCGCCACTTTCAGTCCCGGATGGCTCGCGCTCACCTGACGCGGTTGCGGCGGCAGCTTGCAGCCGGTGTCGGTCTGCTGCGCGCCGTCTTCCTCGAACGTTTCCTGCGCTTCGATCGACAGCGTGACCTCGTTCGCGTCCGCCTGCAGTGGCGAGACGGTCAGCGTGCGCGTCAGATCGAGACTGCCGCCGGGCTGATCTTTACAGCCGACGTTATGTTGCACCACCTTGTGATGGGTATCCGTGCGTGCCTGGCCGACCGTGGTGGTGCCGTCGAACGAGTCGATCTGCTGGCCGTCGCGCATGACCTGCAACTGCCACTGCACGACCTGTTGCGCCGGACGTTGCTGCGCGTTCGCGAGCAACGAAGTGCCGAGCAGCACGGCCAGGATACTGGTTTTCCACATAGAAGCATTCTCCGGTCACTGCACCTGCCCGCATGGACAGACGGTCATCTTACGCCTGATGGGCAGAACGTTTTTCTGACACGCCAAACGGGGCCGGGTTCAGCAACAATGCATTTCAGTTGAGGGCTTGAGTCCCCGAAAACAACCGGTTGTTAGCAGCAGAGCCGCACGACTGCTGGCTTGCACACGAATATGTCGTCGTTACACTGGACTTGAAACGGCGCCAGTCAGGGGCCGCTGCAGCAAGACCAGCCAGACGGGGTGAGCGATGACAACAGCAATGGTCAAACAGGAAATCGCCGTGGCATCTTTCAGTCAGGTGTACGACCTCGATCAGGTCGAGACCGCGCTGAACGATCTCGGCGAAGGCGCGAACGAGGCACTGCGCGCCATGTACGAAAAGATGCTGAAAACCGGCAATCTGCGTTTCTGCGTCAAGCCGAACCGGATGCCGTCGATCGACGATCTGATCGGCGCGCTGCCCAACTTTTCAGCGCCGCTCGACGACATCCGCAAGCAGGTCGCGTTGTGCCTCGAGACCGAAGACCGGCTCGAACTGATGCCGATCCTGCTGCTCGGCGACCCCGGCATCGGCAAGACCCACTTTGCGAAGCAGTTGGCGCGCCTGCTCGGCACCGCCTATCAATATGTGGCGATGAGTTCGTTGACGGCGGGCTGGATTCTGTCGGGCGCCTCGTCGCAATGGAAGAACGCGAAGCCGGGCAAGGTGTTCGATGCGCTCGTGAACGGCAGCTACGCGAACCCCGTGATTGCTGTGGATGAAATCGACAAGGCCACCGGCGATTCACAATACGATCCGCTCGGCGCGTTGTACGCGCTGCTGGAGCACGACACGGCACAGACCTTCATCGACGAATTCGCCGAGATTCCGATCAACGCGGGGCACGTGATCTGGATCGCGACCGCGAACGACGAACGCTCGATCCCCGAGCCGATCTTGAACCGGATGAACGTGTATGAGATTCCGCCGCCGGATCACGCGGGCGCGCGCCGCATCGCCCAATCGATCTACGACGAGATCCGCTCGGCGCACAACTGGGGGCAGCGCTTTCCCGAGCAGATCGGCGACGGCGCGCTCGATGCGCTGAGGCCGGCGTCGCCGCGCGAAATGCGCCGGGCGATTCTCAATGGCTTCGGCTCGGCGCGCATCGACGGGCGCGATCGGATCGAAGCCGGCGACATTCGCCTCGACTACGGAAATCGGCGAAAACCTATTGGTTTCTGAGGTTTTTTGCCCGTTTTTCGTAGAAAAGCCGCCTCCGGGCGGCTTTTTTATCGGCCAAAGCGGGAATCCCTGCCGTAAATGCGGAGATTGCCGCAGCAATTGTTGCTGATTATGAGACGTTAAGTTGCTTTCAATCGGTCCAATTTTTCGATAGTCAGGGAATACACTGAGCTCCATCGACATGACGTCTAAGCCACCGCGCCAGACGTCACTCGCCAGGCACAGAACCCGAATTCAACGACTATTGGAAACCATCATGAGAACCGCTTCCCTCGCTCTGCTTTTCTCCGTTGCTGTCGCGGCCCCTGCTTTCGCGAGCGGCTATGGTCCGGCAACCTCGTATCGTCCCGAAGTCGCTACGTACACGCAGTCGAGCGGTGTGAGCCGCGCGCAGGTTAAAGCCGACGTGGTGCAGGCCCGCGCCGACGGCGAACTGAATCAGAATCCGTACGCGCCGGTTTCCGCCGACAGCGTCCGCGCCACGCCGGATAACGGCCCGAAGACGCGCGCTCAGGTGAAAGCCGAACTGGCCGAGGCTCGCGCCAACGGTGAACTGAATGTGAACCCGAACGCGCCTGCTTATCAGCAGCAACTCGCGCTGGGTGGTTACACGCCGCCGCGCGCGCAAGCGACGAGCTCGGTGGTCGAAGCATCGCGCCGTACGGTGAGCACGCAGAACTAAACGTTTGCGCGGTTTGCTGTCTCTGCGCTGAAGCTGCGATGTCTCTGCGTCGGCGCACGGCACGCGCCGCGCAGGCTGTCGCGAGACCCCGCGAAGAAGTGAGCGCCACACGCTTCGACGGCGTACACTGATTCGTCTGGCCGCTACGTTTGACCCGCTGAAGACCGAATTCAAATGCCCGCCGTCGTTCCCGACGGCGGGCATTTGCGTCTGTGCGGCGTCGTACAATTTGCGTAACGGTTGCAGAAACGGCAGGAACGTTCGACAGCGAGCGGTGGGCGGCACTCGATAGCCGCATCCTGTCTTCATCACTATCGGGTGAACGAGGCAGCGCGCGGTGATGTCAGCCGCGTCAAGGGACATGGACCAAATCGAATGTGTAGTGATCGGCGCGGGTGTGGTCGGTCTGGCAGTGGCGCGCGCGCTGGCCGCGCGCGGGCGTGAAGTGATCGTGCTGGAGGCCGCCGAAGCGATCGGTGTGGGCACCAGCTCACGCAACAGCGAAGTGATTCACGCGGGTATCTACTATCCACGCGGCTCGCAGAAGGCGGCGCTCTGCGTGCGCGGCCGCGAGATGCTTTACGACTTCTGCGCAGAGCACAACGTGCCGCATTCACGCTGCGGCAAACTGCTGGTCGCCACCTCGCGCAACCAGATTCCCCAGCTCGAAAGCATCATGGCCAAGGGTCGCGAGAACGGCGTGCTCGACCTGTTGCGGATGGACGGCGATCAGGCGCAAGCGCTCGAACCGGCGCTCGAATGTGTCGAGGCAGTGTTCTCGCCGCAGACGGGTATCGTCGATAGTCATCAACTGATGCTGGCGATTCAGGGCGATGCCGAACGCGACGGCGCGGTGTGCGCATTTCACGCGCCGGTCGAAGCGATCGAAGCGAGCAACGGTCGCTTCATCATCAAGGTCGGCGGCAGCGCGCCGACCACAATCAGCGCCGCGTGCGTGATCAACAGCGCGGGTCTGCAAGCAAATGCGTTAGCGCGGCAGATTCGCGGACTCGACGCGCGTCACGTGCCGCCGCTTTATCTCGCGCGCGGCAATTACTTCAGCATTTCGGGGCGCGCGCCATTCAGCCGTCTGATCTATCCGATGCCGAACGAAGCCGGCCTCGGCGTGCATCTGACAATCGATCTCGGCGGTCAGGCTCGTTTCGGTCCCGACGTCGAATGGGTCGACGCGATCAATTACGACGTCGATCCCCATCGCGCGGAGTCGTTTTACGCGGCGATTCGCGCGTATTGGCCCGCGCTACCCGACGACGCGCTGCAACCCGCCTATGCAGGGATTCGTCCGAAGCTTTCCGGCCCGGGTGAGCCGGCTGCGGACTTTCTGATTCAAGGTCCGGCCGCGCATGGCGTGCGTGGGCTCGTCAATCTGTTCGGGATCGAGTCGCCGGGATTGACGGCGTCGCTGGCGATCGCGCAGCGGGTCTGCGAGTTGAGTGGGCGCGCGTAGTTCGAGCGGGATTCATCGCCTGCTTTAACAGGCAGCAAATCGGCCGCAAAGAGACCACGCACCCCTCTCTTTGCGAGTCATTCTCATCGCGCGCAATCTCTGCTCAAGCTCCCGCGCGACATTCTGGCGCAGGGGCGTACCGATTCGGTTATCTCTATCATTTGGGCCGTCACGCGCGACGGCTTCGTTGCTATCCTTGGGGACCGCTGTCACTAGAACGGCGATCAGTTCTGTATAAATGGAGTGAGTCCCCATGAAATCTTCCCGTCGTACGTTTTTGATCACCAGCATTGGTGTGGCGTCCACGTTCGCGCTGTCGCGCTCGGCTTTTGCCGATGCACCGAAAGTTGCCGAAACCGATCCGACCGCACAAGCACTCGGCTACAAGGCCGACGCCAGCAAAGTCGACAAAGCCAAGTTCGCGAAATACGCAGCGGGCCAGGACTGCGGCAACTGCAGCTTCTATCAAGCCAAGCCCACCGACGCATGGGGCGGCTGCCCGATGTTCGCGGGCAAGCAGGTCGCCAGCAAGGGTTGGTGCAGTGCATATAACAAGAAGGCCTGATTACGTTTGAACCGCGCGCGCATTCAGTGACGCGCGAAGTGCGCCGCAACATCGCGGCGCGAGATCGAGCTTCGATCATTGAGGCGTCTGCCGCTCCCTGCGACAGACGCCTTTTTGCTGTCCGCCGTTATCCGCTTCGCCGCGCGCATTGCTGCTTGAAAACAGCGGGTGCGCTCTTTACACTCCAAGTCGATTCTTGCGACTGACGTAGCTCTTCTACGTTCGCGCTCGCGCACTTCGCGCGAACACGGCGTACCACGGGACCCATTTCGCCGGCTGGAGATTCGCATGGCACCCGCGTCAAAGAGCTTCAATACGCGCGCCGTCGTCGCGGCGGTAATCGGCAACGCGCTCGAATGGTACGACTTCACCGTGTTCGGCTTTCTAACCGTGGTGATCGCGCAGTTGTTCTTTCCGGCGGGCAGCGACTACACGTCGTTGCTCCTGACCACCGCGACCTTCGGCGTCGCGTTTGTGATGCGGCCGATCGGCGCCATCGTGCTCGGACTCTACGCGGATCGCGCGGGACGCAAGGCGGCGTTGTCGCTCGTCATCGCGCTGATGACGCTCGGCATTCTGCTGCTGGCGATTGCGCCGCCGTATTCGGCGATCGGCATCGGCGCTCCGTTGATGATCGTGCTCGGGCGTCTGCTGCAAGGCTTTTCCGCGGGCGGTGAATTCGGCAGTTCGACGGCGCTGCTGATCGAAGCGGCGCCGTTCTCGAAACGTGGTTTCTACGGTAGCTGGCAGATGTCGAGCCAGGCGGCGGCGCTGCTGCTTGGTGCGTTGGTGGGCGCGGCGATCTCGCACGGTTTATCGCCCGATGCGTTGAAGTCCTGGGGCTGGCGTGTGCCGTTCGTGATTGGCCTGATTATCGGCCCGGTCGGTTTTTATATTCGCCGGAATCTGGCCGACTCCGAGGCCTTTCTCCACGCGCAAAAAACCGCACGACGCGCGACGCTCAGTGAGGTCTTCAAAAGCCATAGCCGCGACGTGCTGTGCGGGCTCGGTTCCGTGATCGCGCTCACAGTAACGGTCTATGTACTGATCAGTTATCTGCCGACCTTTGCCGTGAAGCAACTCAAGCTGCCTTACGCGCAATCTTTCTATGCGGTGATCGTCGGCAATCTGCTGTTGATGGTGCTTTCGCCGCTGGCCGGCGCATGGTCGGATCGGATCGGGCGCAAGGGTTTGTCGCTGTGGTCGCTGGGAATCACGCTCGCGATCATCTATCCGCTGTTCGCGTGGCTCGCGGCGGAGCCGAGCGTGTCGAAACTGATCCTTGTGCAGGCGCTTCTGTCGATCACGCTGTCGGGCTATTACGGGCCGTTCGGCGCGTTGATCGCCGAGCTGTTTCCGGCGAACGTGCGCTCGATCGGTTTATCGCTCGCCTATAACGTCGCGGTGATGGTGTTCGGCGGTTTCGGACCACTTCTCGTGACGTGGCTGATCGACACGACCGGCTCGCCGCTCGCGCCGACCTACTACGTGATGAGCGGATTGGCGCTGTCGATCGTCGCGGTGGCGTGCATTCCCGGCAAGCGTCACGCGGATCTCGACGCGCGGCGAAAACCGGCGTGACGTGTGGTCCGATTCGAATCAGGCGTTGAGGCCTGATCTGTGCAATCCGACTGTCAAACTATCTAACGGTCTAACTCCGAGCCTGCATCAACGGCGGTCGCTTGTCGAACCACGGCCGCGCCGTTTCGAGTTGCGCGGCCAGACGTAACAGCGTCGCTTCGCCGCCTTCACGCGCGGCGAATTGCACGCCAACCGGCAAACCCCGCGCATTCCAGTACAACGGCACCGACATCGCCGGTTGACCCGTCAGATTGAACAGCTCCGTGCAGCCCGCCCACGCGAATGCTTTGTTCGACGCCTCGGTCAGCAGCTTTTTCATGAGCGCCTCGATCGGCAACGCGCTGACCGCGCGCATCTGGATCCGCTCGGCCGAGGTGGGATGCATCTCGCCGATTTTGATCGGCGGCGCGGCCAGCGTGGCGCACAACACCACGTCGTAGCGGTTCAGCAGATCCGTGAGGCGTGCGGTGATGCGACGTTGTTCTTCGAGCGCGGAAGGTAAGCCGCGCTCGCCGAGCTTGCGGCCCATGTGCGCCATGGCCCACGTCGAAATTTCGAATTCGCTGCGTGACGGTTTGCGGCCCGTAATGCGATCTGCGTTCAGCACCAATTCTTCCGCTGTCACCGACCACAGCATAAGAAACGCGTGACGAACCGTCGCGAAGTCGATGCCGAGCGAAACCGGTTCGATGTTGTGACCGAGCGAGATGGCGAGCTGCGCGGCGTCGTCGAGCGCGGCGCGCGAGTCGGCGGAGAGCACGGGCGCCAGCATCGGCTCGGTAACGTACGCGATATTCAGCGGCTTGCACGGCTCGCGACTCGCACCGAGAAAAGTGCCGGGCGCGCCGAGTGGCCGCTGCGCATTACCCGACAGCAGATCGAGCAGCAACGCGCTATCGCGCACGCTGCGCGAGACCGCGTGATCGACGCCGAGATCGCCGGCACCCGGCGGCGCGACGCGCGGCACGCGAGCCCTCGAAGGTTTGAGACCGAACAGTCCGCAGCACGAAGCGGGAATGCGGATCGACCCGCCACCGTCCGACGCGTGTGCAAGCGGCACGATGCCCGCAGCCACCGCCGCCGCCGAGCCGCCGCTGGAACCGCCCGGTGTGTGGTCGAGACTCCACGGATTGCGGCACGCGCCGAACAGTTCGGGCTCCGTATAAGGCATCTGACCGAGTTCGGAGGTACTGGTCTTGGCGAAGATGTTGAGGCCGGCCGCTTTCGAGAGCGCGACGACGGGCGCGTCTTCCGTGGGAATGAAATGGCGATAGTGGCGGCTGCCCATCGCCATGCGCAAGCCGGCAACCGGCGCGCCCAGGTCTTTGATCAGATACGGCACGCCGGCCAACGCTGCTTGCGCGCTCGTGCTATCCGCGGGGTCCGCGCCGTTGGCCCGGCTCGCGTCGTCGCGCGATGCACGGTGACGGGCCGCGTCGTAGTCTTTCAGGACGATGGCGTTGATCGCGGGATTGACGGCCTCGGTTCGCGAGATCGCGATGTCGAGCAACTCGCGAGCGCTCGCCTGGCGAGTTCTCACGAGTTCGGCGAGGCCGATGGCGTCATGGGCGAGATAGTCTGATAGCACGACGGAGAAGTCCTCGCTTTCGAAGGGTGAACCGGGTGGTTTTTCATGCGCCCGATCAACCCGTTCGACTGGATGTTGCGTCGTTCGGGTTTCAGGCTAATCGCCGCACATGAAAAAAGACGGCGAGTCGCGGACGCGCCGTCTTCAGGAGAGTAACTGAGTTAAAGGCGAATCAAACGCCAATCAAGCGCGATTCAAGCGCACATCAAAGCCGCTCGCCAAGAAACGTCAGCGTGCGCCCATGCGCGAGCGCCGACGCGCGCTGGTTATACGAAGCGCGCTCCGAGCAGTTGAAGCCGTGATCCGCATTCGGATAGATGTGAAACTCGGCGTCGGCGCGGCCGGCGAAACGCTCCTGAATCTCTCCGACGGCGGACAACGGAATGTGCGCGTCGAGTTCGCCGTAATGGAATTGCATCGGCACCTTGATCTTTGCGGCTTCGTCGAGCTGATTCTGGATGCCGCCGCCGTAGTAAGCGACCGCGCCGTCGAGCGTGCCTTGCGCCGCTGCCAGATAAGCCAGCCGGCCGCCGAAGCAGTAACCAATCGCTGCAAGCTTGCCGGTCACTTCGGGCATCGCGCGCAATGCGGCGGCGGCTGCGCCGATGTCGGACACGGCTTCGTCGACGTTGAGCTTCTGCATCAGTTCGACGCCTTTCGCGCGATCCGCGCCTTCGTACGTCAATTCGACGCGCGGCTGCACTCGCCAGAACACGTCAGGCGCGAGCGCCACATAGCCGTCCTGCGCGTACTGATCCGCGACCGAGCGGATATGTCCGTTCACGCCGAAGATTTCCTGAATGATGATGACGGCCGGTCCCTTGCCGCCCTGGGGCAGCGCGAGGTATCCGCCGAAACTGTCGTTGCCGGCGGGAATGTCGATCCAGCGGGACGTGATGCTCATGGTGCTCTCCATAGACCCGCGTGCGTTTTCGCATGAGGTCGGTCTGAATGAATGCCGGAGGCCTGAATGCCTGAAGCGGGCGGTCAGTTTGCCAAAAAAAGAAATGCGCTGCAGCGAGCCCCAACGCGCGCTGAGAAAGCACGGTGACAACGCGTGCGCGGCATGAATCTCGTAAGACGATTGAAACGTTCTCGATTATTCATTTTCCGGCCGTGGCCCCTCTCTATACAGTCGAAGCTATCGGCTTGCGGTTGCCGCGAGCGCATGACCCAAAGGAACCGATCATGAGTGAAGTCCGTTTTGTGACACCGTTTGCTGAACGTTTCGCGTTGCGCGTGCCGGTCGTTCAGGCACCGATGGCCGGCGGCGCGACTACGCCCGCGCTGGTCGCCGCAGTCTCGAATGCCGGCGGCCTCGGTTTTCTGGCGGGCGCCGCATTGCAGCCGGAGAAGATCGCGAGCGAAGTCGCGGCGATTCGCGCGCTGACGGATCGACCGTTCGGCGTGAATCTGTTCGTGCTCGATCCGGCCGCGCCGGACGACGCCACCGTGCGGCGCGCGCTCGAAGCCATCGACCCGTTGCGCGCCGAGTTCGAGCTGCCGCCTGGCCAGCCGCTCGAACGCTACGCGCCGGATTTCCGCGCGCAACTGGAGATGCTGATCGAGTTGCGCGTGCCGGTGGCGAGCTTCACGTTCGGCTTGCTGCCGGCGCACGACATCGCGCGTTTGCATGACGCCGGTCTATATGTAATAGGCACGGCAACGCATACCGCCGAAGGCGTCGCCTGGCGCGACGTGGGCGCGGATGCGATCGCGGCACAAGGCGCGGAGGCGGGCGCGCATCGCGGCACCTTCATCGGCGCGTTCGAAGATGCGCTGGTCGGCACCCTCGCGCTCGTGCCGCAACTGGTCGACGCGACCGGGCTGCCGGTGCTCGCGGCGGGCGGCATCATGGACGGCCGTGGCATCGTCGCCGCGCTCGCGCTCGGCGCGCAAGCCGCGGCCATGGGCACCGCGTTTCTCACCTGTCGCGAGAGCGCAATTCCCCAGGCCTGGAAAACCCGCGTGCGCGACATGTCGGATACATCGACCTCGGTGACGCGCGCCATCACCGGTCGACATGCGCGCGGCATACGCAATCCATTGATGCAGCGTTTGAGCGATACGGCGCAAAAGGTCGCGCCGTATCCGGTGCAAAACGCATTGACGCAGGAGTTGCGGCAGAGTGCGGGTCGCGCGCAGAACGCCGATTATCTGTCGCTCTGGTCGGGGCAGGGCGCACCGCTCGGCCGCGCGCGCCCGGAGGGGATCGGTGCCGCCGAACTGATGGCGCAACTCGAACAGGAGTGGCATGCGGCGACGTCGCGGATCGCCGCGCAACAACGCTGATTCGGCATGCATCAGGCGCGCCCCGCGATGCCCGGCGGCGCGCCTTATTTTTAAGCACAAAGCCTATTTGAAACATTAACGGTTTAAGTCGCGAAAAGCTTTAGGCCGCGCGGTTAGACGAAAGCCCGACATAGCGGAAACCCGCATGGGCTGGTGCTCTCCAGCGAGTCTCTCCAGGCGGAATCGGCGCCTGTTGGATAAACGCTATTAGTGTTGATCCCACTTCCTCAAAAAAGTCCCACAATTTAATTTGATGGCCTACACTTGCGCGCAAGTACGGTTTGCCGCCTGCCACAAACAGGTTGGCGGGCGTGCTGGCCAAGTGCATGAACGATGCAACCGGCGTGGTCGTCCACGGGACTGAGCGACACGTGTAGGGGAAGCGGGGGCACAGGGCGATTACGTTGTTTTTGGGACCGAAACTGGAGACTTACATGAACATCAAGATTCAAAAGCTGTTGCCGATCAGCGCTGCGGCGATGCTGTTCGCAACGTTGGCAACTTCCGCGGCAGCTGACCAGGTCGTCAAGATCGGCCACGTTGCACCGCTGACCGGCGGTATCGCTCACCTGGGTAAAGACAACGAAAACGGCGCGCGCCTGGCGGTTGAAGAAATCAACGCCAAGGGCCTCACGATCGGTGGCCAGAAAATCACGCTGCAACTCGACGCACAAGACGACGCAGCCGACCCGCGTACTGCTACGCAAGTCGCGCAGAAGCTGGTCGACGATAAGGTCGTCGCCGTGGTTGGTCACTTGAACTCGGGTACGTCGATTCCGGCTTCGAAGATCTATAGCGATGCAGGCATCGTTCAGATCTCGCCGTCGGCAACGAACCCGGCTTACACGCAACAAGGTTTCAAGACGACGTTCCGCGTCGTCGCGACCGATGCGCAACAAGGTCCGGCACTGGCTAACTACGCAGCCAAGGGCCTGAAAGTGAAGAGCGTCGCCATCGTCGACGACTCGACCGCTTACGGCCAGGGTCTCGCCAACGAATTCGAAAAGACCGCCAAGTCGCTGGGCCTGAACGTGATGTCGCATGACGCGACGAACGACAAGGCTGTCGACTTCCGCGCGATTCTGACGAAGATCAAGGGCGAAAACCCGGACGCGATCATGTACGGCGGTATGGACGCAACCGGCGGCCCGTTCGCGAAGCAAGCCAAGCAGCTCGGCCTGCGTGCGAAGGTGCTGGCTGGCGACGGCGTGTGTACCGACAAGCTGGCTGACCTGGCGGGTGACGCAACCGACAACATCGTCTGCTCGGAAGCCGGTATGGCGCTCGAGAAGATGGCTGGCGGCCCGGCGTTCCTCGCCAAGTATCAGAAGCGTTTCGGTCAGCCGATCCAGATCTACGCACCGTTCACGTATGACGCTGTGTACATCATCGTCGACGCTATGAAGCGTGCTAACTCGACCGATCCGGCGAAGATCCTGGCAGCAATGCCGGCAACGGATTACAAGGGTGTGATCGGCGAAACCACGTTCGACTCGAAGGGTGACCTTCAACACGGCGTGATCTCGCTGTACAACTACAAGGCCGGCAAGAAGACGCTGCTCGACGTAGTGAAGATGTAAATTCGCGTGACCGAAGACGGCTTTGTGCCTGTCTTCGATCCGCTGATTAAAAGGCACGCGCGCCGCAAGGTTCGCGTGCCTTTTCTTTTGAGGGAGAGCGCCGTGACGACCGTGACCCGTTCATTCGACGACGACTGGCGCCGCTGGATCGCCGAGAATCTGATGCTCGACGCCCAGCCGGATGCATTGCATGGCGCGCTACTCGAACATGGTTTCGACGCGGAGGAATCGGCTCGGGAAATCGATGCGGTACTCGCGAGTCCTTATTTTCACGGGGCCGCGCGTTTGCGCAATCGTTTGCGTAAGCGCGACTGGATTTTGTCGGTGTACGGCACGCTCAATCGCATGCGTTCGGGTAGCGGCGAAATCGAGCGGCGCGAGCGTTTGCCGCGCGATGTGTTCTTCGAGCAGTACTACTGTCAGAACCGGCCGGTGATCATGACCGGTGCATTCGATTTCTGGCCCGCGCGCACGCAATGGCGGTTCGATTATTTCCGCGAGCGTTGCGGCGATTGCGAAGTGGAAGTGCAGTTCGGCCGCGAGTCGGATGCGAACTACGAAATCAATCAGCCGAAGCTCAAGCGCATGATGCGGTTCGCCGATTATGTCGATCTGGTCGAGCGCAGCGGCCCGACCAACGATTTCTACATGACCGCGAATAACACCTCGCATAATCGCGCGGCGCTCGCCGCCTTATGGTCCGATGTGCCGGTGATTGACGAGTATCTCGATCCCGCGTCGGCCGATACCGGATTCTTCTGGATGGGACCGGCCGGGACGCGGACGCCGTTTCATCATGACCTGACCAATAACTTCATGGCGCAGGTGATCGGCCGTAAGCGGATCAGGTTGGCGCCGTTGTCCGATACGCCGCATATGGCGAACCATCTGCATTGTTATTCGCAGGTGGACGGCGCCGCGATCGACTACGAGCGTTTCCCGTCGATGCAAAACACGCAGTTACTCGACTGCACGCTCGCGCCCGGCGAGTTACTGTTTTTGCCGATCGGCTGGTGGCATTACGTCGAAGGACTCGATGCGTCGGTGACGATGACGTTCACCAATTTTCTGCGTGGTAACGATTTGTCCCGTCATTACGCTACGTATCACGAGCTGTGATGCGACTCGGTGCTCACGGTGCCGACTGCGCGTGATGGGCTCTTAAGCCACGTGACTTGACCACTCGCGCTGGCACGCGCCGATAAAAAAACGGCGAACCGGTTGCCCGGTTCGCCGCCCCCCTTCGACGCTGTTTCTTTCGCGTCGTTATTTGCTGCCGTTATTCGTCTTCGTTACTTCTTGGTTCCGAGGCCGCCGAGACCGCCGAGCAATCCACCGCCCGTGGCGCCGCCGGCCGAAGTCGCCGCGCCGGTCAAGGTGCCGGTGACGCTGTTCAACAGACCGGTGACCGGCGCGAGCGGGTTGCCGCCACTGCCACCGCTGCCGCTACTACCGCCCGAGCCCGCTGCCGAGCCGAGCGCGCCCGTCAGCGATGACACTGCCGACGTCACAGGTGCAAGCAGATTGCCGCCGCCGGCCGCGCCGCTCAGTGCGCTGGTGACCGAACTCACCACGCCGGTCAGCGGCGCAAGCGGACTGCCGCTGCCTGCTGCGCCGCTCAACGCGCCGGTCACCGAACTGACGACGCCGGTCAATGGTGCAAGCGGACTGCCCGTCCCGCCGGCGCTGCCGGTCAAGGTGCTGATGACGTTGGTCAGCGGCGCGAGCGGGCCGCTACCGCTGCCGCCCGTCAGGCCGCCGCTCAGTGTGCCGGGCAACGCGGTGAGGATGCTGGTCAACGGCGCGAGCGGCGTGCCGCTCAGCGGATTGCCCGAGCCGCCGCTGCCGGGATTCAGAATGCCGGTGAGGCCGCCGAGCGGATTACTGCCGCTGGTGCCGCCGGCCGTCAGCAGACCGCCCGCCGACGTGACCGTGTCGCCGAGTTTGGTCACGACGTTGCCGAGGTTCTGGCCGATCGGATTGCTGGTCGCACCGCTGATCTGGCCGCCGGCACTGTCGAGGCCGTGACCGATGGTCGACAGCAGACCGTTCAGCGGCGCCCCGAGACCGGTCGTATCGCCGACGGTTTGCGTGGTCTGCGCGAGCGTGCTCGTGATCGGCGTGATCGTGGTGCTGAGGGTCTGCGTGACCTGCTGGATCGGGCCGTTCGTCAGTTGCGAACCGAGCTGCGTGCCGAGACCGCTAACCGCGTTGCCGACCGTCGAGACCGTGCTGCCGAGCGGCGTGGTCAGCGGGCTGAGCGGCGCGGTGGGGCCGCTGCCGAGACTCGTCACGAGCTGGCCGGCGCTGTTGACGGCCTGGCCGGTATCGACAACCAGATTGCCGCTGCTCGCGAGCGTGGTGCCGAGCGGATCGGTCGAATTGCCGAGCTGGCCGAGGCCGTTCGCCGCGCCCGTGCCGACCGCGGTGACGCCGTTGCCGAGATTCGACACGACATTGCCGAGCGCGGTGGTGGTGGCCGGATTCGTGCCGGGGATCGGCGTGAGGCCGATCTGGCTGCCGACCGCGGCGACGGTTTGGCCGGTGGCGGTGATCACGTTGCCGGTGTTCTGGACGACTACGCCGATGGGGTTGGCGCTGGTGGGTGTTGGTGTCGGCGTCGGTGTTGGTGTTGGCGTTGGCGTTGGCGTCGGTGTTGGGGTAGGCGTCGGAGTCGGAGTCGGCGTCGGCGTCGGTGTTGGGGTAGGCGTCGGCGTCGGCGTCGGCGTCGGCGTCGGCGTCGGAGTGGGCGTAGGTGTAGGTGTGGGTGTGGGTGTGGGTGTGGGTGTGGGTGTGGGCGTGCCACCACCCGATCCGCCGCCAGCTCCTCCGCCAGTTCCAGCCCCCGCACCAGCGCCCCCGCCAGCCGCCCCGGCGCCGGTCATCCCCGCGCCGGTCAACGTGCTGCCGCATCCTGTGAGGATGATCATCGACGACACGCACATAGCGATCGCCGACAGTTTGAAATTGCGATTCATGATTGGCTCCCCCGTAGTTTGAAGACTGTTGGGGAAGCTAACTGCAAGGCCTATGCCATTTTCATTTTCGCCGTTGCGTGGCCAAATAAATTCATATAAATCAACGACGTGTAGAAGCGCCGCCAGAATACGCAGTAGCCCGATATCCGCGATGTGTCGCGGAACAACTCAGGCCGTCGGCGGTGCGTAACGTAACGTAAGGCGCGTGTTTTCGCATGCCTGTCGCACGCGCCGACGCCTTCACGAGGCGCCCGCGCCTCAGATCTTCAAACGCCGCAGCACCTTCGGCCCGGCAATTGCGATCAACGCGGAACACACCGCCACCACCGACAACCCAATCGGCAAACTGGTCGCCTGCGTCACCGCGCCGATAATCACCGGCCCAAGCATCAGCCCGAAGTACGCCAACCCCGCGACGTGCGCGAGCCCTTCGGCCGCGTGGATGCCCTTGACGCTCGCCGCCGCCGCGAACAGCACCGGCATCATGTTCGCGAGGCCGAGTCCCATCAGCGTGAAGCCGATCAGCGCGGCCACCGAATTCGGCAGCAGGAGCGCGCCGACCATGCCGGCGCAGGCGAGCGTCGCGCTGGCCATCACCAGTTGCGGTGCGCCGAAGCGGGCGCGAACCACGTCGCCGGCAAAACGCGCGGCCGCCATGCCGCCGGAAAACGCCGCGTAGGCCGCACTGGCAAGCGCGGGCGTGGCAAGCACGACGTCGCGCATATAGACGGTCGCCCAGTCGTACATGGCGCCTTCGGCGATCAACGCGACCAGCGCCATCGCGCCGAGCGCCCACAGCGCCGGCGAGCGCCAGCGGTTGGCGCGCGGCGTCGCGGCATCGGGATGATTCTCGTGCGGCACGTGCGGCAACACCGACGGGCAGGCGACGACCAGCACCAGCGCGCTAACCGTCGCGGCCAGCGCGAGATGCACCGCGGGCGCCATGCCGTGCGCCAGCAAGGCACCGCCGACCGCTGCGCCGACCATCCCGCCGACGCTGAACATGCCGTGCAGCGACGACATGATCGGCTTGCCGAGCGCTTTCTCGACAGCACTGGCTTCGGCGTTCATCGCGACGTCGAGCGTGGCCATGCCCGCGCCGAAAATCGCCAGCACGATCAGCAGCATCCAGTAGGCCGGCACAACCAGAATCAGCGCTGCGCAGACCGCCATCACCAGCCCGCCGGTCAGGCACGCGCGCCGTGTGCCGACCCGCGCGATCCACGAAGCATTGGCCGCCATCGCGCCGATCGAGCCGCCCGCCACGGCCAGCAGCGCGAACGACAGCAGCGCCGCGTTCAGATGGAAGCGGTCGCGCACCGTCGGCACATGCACCCCCCACGACGCGTACATCATGCCGGCGATGAAGAACACCGCCATCGTGGCGACGCGCGCGCGTTGGCGAGCGGTGTCGGTGAGCTCGCGGTGAGCGGCGGGGAGGGCGGCGAATTCGGCGGAACGGTCGGACACGGACATCTCTTGGAGGGTTGAAGCGGGAGAAAGCGCTTTGAAAGCGAATTTTCGATTCTAACGAAGCGTGCTGTCTTATGCTTGGAACCGGATGATCCAACACTGACAAGAGGGCGGCTCGATGCGTTTCGAATCAAGGCGATTCGACTCCGCTTGAGTTGTCCTGAGTTGCCGTGACTACGACATTAAAAGAGCCGTCAGCCGTCAGCCGTCAGCCTTCTGTCTCGACGACCCGTCGGTCTCACCGATATCCGCCGCCTATCTATCGAGGAACGCGCACTTGAATATCCCCGCTCACGCTCCGCTCCATCTGTTGCACACGGCCGCTGTCGGCACGCTGGCCACTCACGCGCGCCAGCCGGAAGGTTTTCCTTATCCGTCGGTGTTGCCGTTCGCGCCTGACTTGCAGCATCGGCCGACGATTCTGGTGAGCCGGCTCGCCGAGCATACCCACAACCTGCACGCCGATCCGCGCGCCGGTTTTCTGGCGGTCGACGCACCCGACGGCGATGTACTGAGCGGCCAGCGCGTCACCCTGCTGGGCACCTTCGAAGCGATCGATTCGAGCCCTGAAATCGTGCGCCGCTACCTGCGCTATCACCCCGACGCGGAGCGCTATCTGGTGCTCGGCGATTTCACGTTCTGGGTCATGCGGCTTGAGCGTTTGCGTTATATCGGCGGCTTCGGCGCGATGGGCTGGCTGGGCGGCGCAGAACTCGATCCGTTGCCCCCGCTCATTTTCGATGAAGAGAACGCGCTAATCGATCACTTCACCCGGCATGCGGGACACGTCGACGGATTGGAATTGCTCGGTGTCGATCGATATGGCGCCGATCTGAAACGCGATGGCGCGCGCAGCCGGTTCGTCTTCGACGATGCCAAACTGAATACTGAATCCTTGCATGGGGCGCTAGAAGATTGCATCCAGCGCTACGCGAATTAGGTTTTATTGCGATTCGGGGAAAACACTCATGCGGCAATAACAGCGCGGCGCGCGGGCCGCAATATGTTCCGACATTTCATGTTGAAGCTCTCATGCCATGAAATGTTGATGCTGGATCGCCATCGTAATTTTCATGTTTTGCTAGTTAATCCCATAATTAAGGATGCGGACTAGGAACTTTTAGCGAAATACGGAATGGGCTAATTGAAAGGGAACATGTAACAGCCGCATGTCTTGGAAATTTTTTGAAACGTTTCTGGATTAATTTTACGCGGACGCTTTTGTAGTCTTTCTATTTTGTGTTAATCTCGCCATCAAATTCCGAGGCATGATCACCTTCAAAGGGCAAGCTGGCTTAAGACTGGCAGTCATTTATCCATACCACAAGGGAACCTATGTCTTCCTACAAGGAACTACTCGCTCAGCGCGAGAAGCTTGAAAAGCAGATCGAAGAAGCGAAGTCGCGTGAATACGCGGAAGTGTTGAATGAGATCAAGCAGAAAATGGCCGACTACGGCATTTCGCTGACTGAACTCGGCGGTGGCCGTGCCGCAAAGGGCGCTAAAGCCGGTCGTCCGCGCGCAGGCGTCGCACCGAAGTATCGCGATCCGGATAGCGGCAGCACGTGGTCCGGCCGTGGCAAACCGCCGCGTTGGATCGCAGGTCTGGATCGTGAGAAGTTTCTGATCCAGAAGTAATGCTCTGGGCTGGCGGCTAATTCCGCTGGTCTATAGGTATTACGAATCACGTCACTCAGTTGCGCCAATAGCGCGCAACGGTGACGAACCAGAAAACCGCGTACCTGTCAGGGCGCGGTTTTTTTATTGCGCTTGAAAACGCTGCGGGGGTTTTGTCACAAGCACTTCAAGGAACCGGAACGCGAATGCTTTTCATTTTGATAAGCGGCTGATTTAAAAGGATTTTTTAAGGTTATTCCGATGCTTTGCGAGATGCGCCGGGTAGAATGCGCGGATTGAGTTTCTGCTACGGCTTCTTCGATGCCTTCCCTCGCCGCCGGCCAGTCCGCCGAAAAACATCGCGTTGCGCGCAAAAGTACCTTCGTCAGTATTGCGCTCAATACAGGGTTGATGACGCTGCAAATCGTCGTCGGGATCGTTGCGCATTCGCAGGCGCTGGTCGCCGACGGGTTTCATTCCCTTGCCGATCTGATTTCCGATTTTGTCGTGCTGATTGCCAATCGGCATAGCGGCGTGAAGCCCGACGCGGATCACAATTACGGACATAGCCGCTATGAAACGGTGGCGTCATTATTTCTCGGCGCGCTGCTGATTGCGGTCGGCGTCGGGATGTTGTGGCGTGCCGGAACGCGCCTCGCCGATTTGCAGAGTATCCCGGCCGTGCATATGAGTGCGCTCGCGGTCGCGGTGTTCGTCCTGATTTCGAAAGAAGGACTGTTTCGCTACATGCTGCGTGAAGCGCAACGTGTGCGTTCCGCTATGTTGATTGCCAATGCATGGCATGCGCGTTCCGACGCCGCATCTTCGTTGGTGGTCGCGATCGGCATTATCGGCAGTCTCGCCGGCGTGCGTTTGCTCGATCCGATTGCCGCGGCCATCGTCGGTTTTATGGTGGCGCGCATGGGTTGGACCTTCGGTTGGGACGCGCTGCAAGATCTGTCCGACCGCGCGCTCGACGACGCCGCCACCGCCGACATGCGCACGCTTTTGCTGTCCACGCCGGGTGTACGCGATGTGCATGAGTTGCGCACGCGCAAGATGGGCGATTTCGCGCTGGTCGATGCGCATATCCTGGTCGATCCGCTGATCTCGGTGTCGGAGGGGCATTACATTGCCGAGTCGGCGCGCATGCGCGTGTTGAGCGACAGCCGCGTGCTCGACGCGCTGATCCATGTCGATCCGGAGAACGATGCGTTGGCGCGTCCGCCGGTCGATCTGCCGAACCGGGAGCAAGTGACGAGTGAGATCGATGCGGCGCTGGCTGGGGCCGGCCTGAAGGCCGCCGCAGTCGACATTCACTACCTGAGCACGGGGCTTGATGTCGATCTGGTGCTGCCTTCGCGCACATTGAGCGGTAGCGCGCCCGATCTCGCGAGCGTCGATCTGGCGGCGCTTAAGAGCCGCCTTGGCGCCCGCAAGCTGAACGTGCTACAGGAATGGGATGTGAGGCTGGATGAAAACGGTCCTGCGAGAGCGGCCGGTGCTGATCCGTCCGCCGATCTCGTCAAAAATCATTAAGCGCATAGCGCCGGGTAACTCACCGCTCAACCGGCGGCCGCCGCTCAAAGCGGCAATTGCGTATCGAACTTGATCTCGCGCAGCACGACGCTCGTACGCACCTGCGCGACCGCCGGAATCTTGAAGATGCGTTCGTGCAGAAAGCTGTCGTACGCCTTGATGTCCGGCGCGACGATCTTGAGGATGTAATCGGATTCGCCGGTCGTGCTGTAGCACTCGGTGACTTCCGGACAGGTGGCGATTTCCCGCTCGAACTGCTCGACGCCGCCCTCGGTGTGGCGCGTCAGGTGAATATGCGCCAACGCGCACACATGCAATCCCAGCTTCTCCCGATCGAGCAGCGCCGTGTAGCGCTGGATCACCCCCGACTGCTCCATGTCCTTGATTCGCCGCCAGCACGGCGTGCTCGACAGCCCGACCTGGTCGGAAATTTCTTGCACGGAGCGGCGTGCGTCGAGCTGCAGCAGGCGCAGGATTTTTTGTGAGAACGTATCGAGTGTCAACTGCGCCTCCGTTAGCGTCGCCTATCAACGCATGGTAGAGGGCTCGAAAACGAAACGCAATGTAAAACGGCCTGGTCGAGGGAGATTACCTAATTTGCCGGTTTCTCAGCGGCGTTTTGTCCTGAGCCGTCCCCATCTTTGGCGGCGGCCAACAAAGCCTGACCGGCCCGCAGGTCCTTGAGCATGTTGCAGAAGAGCGCGCCCTGTTCGATCGCGTCGTCGAGCGCGACGTGCGTGTGCGGATGCTCGTCGAACCAGTGTCTCGGGAAGCGCGGCTTGATGTTCTTGCGATACGGCAGGCCGGTCATCGCGAACGCGAGCGTCTTGATGTCGAGCGCCGACCACGAAAACGGGCAACGGCCGACAAAACGCATCATGTACCAGAACATATAGGTGAAGTCGAAGCCGGCCGGCATCGCGACGAACACCGGCTTGCCCGGCAGCGCTTCAACCCAATCCACATAGGCAGTCAGCGCGGCGGCGGGATCTTGCAGGTCCTTACGACAGGCGATCCACGCTTCGGGCTGCGTCTTCCACCACGCTTCCTGCACCGGATGCGGTCTCGCGCCGTTGAGCAACGCCAGGTTCGCCGAGAAAGTGGCGATCAGTTGCTTGTCTTCGGTATAGGCGGCCGAGGCGAAACTCAGCATGGAATGGGGACCGGGAATTGG
This sequence comes from Paraburkholderia sp. BCC1876, assembly GCF_902833695.1. Taxonomy (NCBI): domain Bacteria; kingdom Pseudomonadati; phylum Pseudomonadota; class Betaproteobacteria; order Burkholderiales; family Burkholderiaceae; genus Paraburkholderia; species Paraburkholderia sp. BCC1876. The sequence continues at coordinate 529,167 of NZ_CADFGI010000004.1, forward strand.
GCCGTCCGCTTCGACGTCGGTGCTCACATAGATTTCGCTGCTCATGCCTCGACTCCGTCGGCGACGTAGGGATTGCTGCGGCGTTCGGCGCCGAACGTCGACGTGGGTCCGTGGCCCGGCACGAAGGTGACGTCGTCGCCGAGCGGCCAAAGTTTTTCGCGGATCGAGCGCACCAGATCCGCGTGATTGCCGCGTGGAAAATCCGTGCGGCCGATCGAACCGGCGAACAGCACGTCGCCGACCAGCGCGAGCCGGTGCGCGCGGCTGAAGAACACCACGTGACCGGGCGTGTGCCCGGGGCAGTGATAGACCTCGAGGGTTTCGTCGCCGAACCGCACGGTCTCGCCGTTCTGCAGCCAGCGGTCCGGCTCGAAAGCCTCGGCCGCGGGAAAGCCGAAGCGCGTGCTTTGGTCCGGCAGCTTGTCGAGCCAGAAACTTTCGTCCGGATGCGGGCCTTCGATCGGCACGCCGTAATGCGTGGCCAGCGTCTTCGCGCCGGCGCAGTGATCGATGTGGCCGTGCGTCAGGAACACTTTTTCGACCGTCACGTTCTGACGCGCGATTTCGCCCTGGATGACGTCGAGATCGCCGCCCGGATCGACGACGGCCGCGCGTCCGGTTGCCTCGCAAACGAGCAGCGAGCTGTTCTGCTGAAACGGCGTGACGGGGATCAAAGTGACTTTCATGGATGGGGGCGCCGCTGGAAAAACGTTGATTGTACCGGCCTGCGCGCTACGCCCGCCCAGGGCCCGAAACGCCCGGCCCAGCGGGCTTTGGCGCGCCTATTTTTGCAGCAAGCGTGAAAATTCATCAAGGTTTTCAAGCGCTTGTCATCTCAAAAATTTCTTTTGGGTATAATGCACCCCATGCCTAGGGAACTGGGCATGCCACAAGGCGATGCGTCCCCATCAAAAATGGGCACGCGGATCGCCACTCAAGTTTGGGCTGTCGCACTGCTGGACAGCCATCAAGTATCGAGCTTTCGATGCACACGTCTTGCCCAGCCAGGTGCCACGCGCCTGCTACGGACTTAACTGCCGTGACGCTGGGTGGGGCCTACGCCGCCGTTCCTGTGCGCTGAGTTCCGCGCGCAAGAACGTGTTTGCCACGTTCGATGGCGGCATGTGGGGTCTGGTCAGGCTGCCGGGGACAGGTTGCGCCAGACGTGAAAATTAACCGTGCGGTAGCGGCCGATTGGGCCGCATCCGGGCTTTGACGTTCTGCGCAGACTTGCGCGGCGCGTTGTCGTCCATTGCCGCCGGAGTCGCAGGCAACACGCTCAACTTCGCGTGATGCGGCTCGACATTGTGATTGCACGTCTTATGAAAACTCGGTTATCCCGTGGTCTGGGGACTCTTTTTGCCTTTTTTGTGCTGGCTGGTTGCGCCACGCCTCCGGGCACCGCGAACACGTCCGCCAACGACACGCCGCTGAGCACCAAAGCGGCGCAGGCAGGGTCCTTCGGGCCGCAAGCCTTCGGTAGCGCGCCGGCCTCCGGCGCAAGCGCTGCGGGCTCGTCGCTGGCCGACGCCAAGCCGCTAACGGACGATGGTTCGGACATTTCGGACTTTCATCAAACCGGTCGCGCTTCGTGGTACGGCCGCGGCTTCCACGGCCGTCGCACCGCCAACGGCGAACGCTACGACATGCATGCGCTGACCGCCGCGCATCGCACGTTGCCGCTCGGCTCGTATGTACGCGTGACCAACCCGGCCACGTCGCGCTCGGTCGTCGTGCGGATCAACGATCGTGGCCCGTATGCTCGCGGCCGTGTGATCGATCTGTCGATGGCCGCCGCAAGCGTGCTCGATATGCGTCATGCCGGCACGGCGCGCGTCAAGATTGAAGGTCTGACGCAGCAGGAAGCACGCGCCGAGATGAACGAAACGCTGGCGTCGAACTCGGGTTCGAGCAGCGATAAGTGATCGAAAATTGATGGTGAGGCTACGGGTGGGTGCGAGATGGGCGCGCTCGTAGCATGACGGCGGCGGCAGTCCATGCCATCTCTGTCAAAAAAGAAAGGGCCGCGAGGCCCTTTTCTTTTTGTCCGACTGCTTATTCCTCTTCGGGGTCGTCTTCGGCTTCGTCGTCTTTCTTCAATGCCAACGCGCGCGTGTACAGCGCGTTGCGCGACACCCCGGTGATTGACGCCGCCACCTTCGCCGCGCTGCTCACCGTCAACTCTTCTAGCAGGATGCTCAGCAACGCGTCGTGATCGTGTTCGCCGGTGGCCTCCGGCTGCGCGCCTTCTACTACCAGTACGAATTCGCCGCGCTGCCGGTTCGGATCCGCGGCGAGCCACGTTGGCCCTTCGGCCAGGGTGCCTTGGTGCAGCGCTTCGTGTAACTTTGTCAGCTCTCGCGCGATCAGCAGTTTGCGTTCGCCGCCGAACGCGTCGGCCAGCGCCTGCACCGTTTCGACGATCCGGTGCGGGGCTTCGTAGAACACCATCGCGTGAGGATGGCGCGCGAGCTCCTGCAATGCGGCGGCGCGGGCCTTCGGTTTGGGCGGCAGGAAGCCGAGGAACGAGAACGTCGCGACCCAGTCGCCGGCTGCGCTCAACGCCGTGGCGAGGGCGCTCGCGCCGGGCAGCGGAATCACGGGGAAGCCCGCTTCGCGCACGGCGTCGACCAGTTTTGCGCCGGGGTCCGAGATGCCGGGCGTGCCCGCGTCGGATACGTAGGCCACGCGTTCGCCTGCTTGCAGGTGTTCGATCAGGCGCTGCGCCGCGGCCCGCTCGTTGTGCTGATGCACCGCGACGAGCGGCTTCGAGATGCCATAGCGCGCGAGCAGTTGGCCGGTGTTGCGGGTGTCTTCGGCAGCGATACGGTCCACCAGTCCGAGCACATGCAACGCGCGCAGCGTGACGTCGGCGACGTTGCCGATCGGCGTGGCCACCACATACAGCGCGGCGGTGGGGTAATGCTGCCCTTGCGCGAGTTCGGAGAGAGGAGTCATGAGGCAGAAGACACAAACAGACGGAAAGAGGCCGCCATTGTGCCACGCAGCGCCGGGCGTTCTGGACGCTGCGGATGGTGAGCGGCGGGCGAGGGCATCGCCGTCCGCCACCCCGCACAACTTTTCAAGACCGGCGGGGTCCAAACTCGTCGGCGCGGCTTTCGAGTTGCGCGCGCAGGAGTTTTTGCAGCGGCAGCGTTTGCGGTTCGTCGCGCGTAATGTGTCGTGCCGCGGCGGCGAGATCGATCTGGTGATGAGCGACCGTGACGGCGCGCTGGTGTTCGTCGAAGTCCGCGCGCGGGCGCAAGGTCAATATGGCGGCGCGGCGGAGAGCATCGACTGGCGCAAGCGGCAGCGCATCGTGCGTGCGGCGCAGCATTATCTGGCCACTCGCGGCCGCTGTTCGCGCGATCAACCCGCGTGCCGTTTTGACGTGATCGCGTTCGAAGCCGGCCGGCTCGTCTGGTTGCGTGACGCGTTTCGCGCCGACGAAGTCTGAGGTCGCGCGCGGAGAACCCGCGTGAGTACGATAAACTTGCGCTCGCGTCCGGGCCACGGGGCGACGCGGATTACGCGACACGTAGGGTACTTTGCGATGCATCGACGCTACGGCACCACGTTACCGGCCAGCTTCAACGGCGCAACACGACTCGCAATACGACTTCACAACACGGCCGCGCAGTGCGGCTCATTCGCGGTAGAAGATAGAGACTCGATGTCAGTCGAACGCATTCAACAACACTTCCGCGACAGCGCGGCAGTCAAACTCGAAGCCCTCGAAACCCTGTCGATGCCGATCGCCGCAGCGATCGACACGATGTTCGGCGCGCTCGCCAACGGCAACCGTATTCTGGCGTGCGGCAACGGCGGCTCGGCTGCCGACGCGCAACACTTCGCCGCCGAGCTGATCGGCCGCTTCGAACGTGAACGGCCGGGCTTGCCGGCGATCGCGCTGAGCACGGATACGTCCGTGCTGACCGCCATCGCCAACGACTATTCGTTCGAGCAGATTTTCTCGAAGCAGGTCTGGGCGCTCGGCCAGCCGGGGGACGTGCTGCTGGCCATCACCACGTCCGGCAATTCCGCCAACGTGCTGGCCGCGATCGACGCCGCGCACGAACGCGAGATGATCGTAGTCGCGCTGACCGGCAAGGGCGGCGGCCGCGTGCAGGACGGGTTGAGCGATACCGACATTCACGTTTGCGTGCCGTCGGATCGCACCGCGCGTATTCAGGAAGTGCATTTGCTGACCATCCATTGTCTGTGCGACGGCATTGATGCCATGTTGCTGGGCGAAGACTGAGATTGATTCCGAAGGAGAGCTAGTTGATGAGCGTATTCCGCGTCAAGAAGACACTGGTGAGAACCGTGCTGGTGGTTGGGTTCGCGGCGGGCCTGTCCGCGACGTTGCAGGGTTGCTTTCTCGCCGTTGCCGGCGCGGCGGGCGGCGGCGCGCTGGTGGCGACCGACCGGCGCACGCTGGGCGCGCAGACCGAAGATCGCGAGTTGCAGGTGAAGGCGCTCTCGCAGATCAGCCAGAATCTGCCGGACAACGCGCACGTCAACGTCGCGGTGTTCAATCGTCGGGTGCTGCTGACCGGCGAAGTCGCCGGCGACGTGTCGAAGCAGCGCGCCGAGACAATCGTGCGTGGCTTGAACAACGTCAACACGATCGTCAACGAACTGGCGATCATGCCGGCCAGTTCGTTCTCGTCGCGCACCAACGATACCTATCTGGAAACGCGCGTGAAGACCGCGCTGATCGCCGAGAAGAATATTTCGGCGAACAACTTCAAGGTGGTGGCCGAGCGTGGCTCGGTGTACCTGATGGGTCTCGTCACGATGGACGAAGGCAATCGCGGCGCCGACGTCGCGAGTCGCGTGCCGGGCGTGGTGCAGGTCGTGAAGCTGTTCCAGTACATCCAGCCGCAGGAAGCTGCAGCGGCGGCTGCGGCAGCAGCGACTGCGCCGGCGACGGGCGCGTCGCAGCCGGACGCGAATGCGCCGACGGTCGGCGCGATTCCGGATTCGTCGGTGAGCTCGCGGCCGCTCGATCAGCAGGCGCCGGCGCCGGTCACCAATTCGAACGCGGTGCATCCGGGTAATCCGAAGGCGACTGCGCCATGAAGCGGGGTGTGATCGTTGTTGGGTCGGTATTGGTTGGGGCGGTGGTGGGACTGTTTGTGTCCAGCGCGCATGCTGCGGATGCGCCGGGTGGGCAGAGTATCGCTAATTCGAATGCTTGTATGGGATGTCATGCCGTGGACCGCAAACTGGTCGGCCCGTCGTTTCAGCAGATCGCCGCGAAGTACAAGGGTGACGCGCAAGCGCCGGCTAAGTTGGCGAGTAAGGTGAAGAACGGTGGGTCCGGTGTGTGGGGCATGATTCCGATGCCCGCGCATCAGTCGATGAGCGATGCGGATATTCGGACGGTGGTCGATTGGGTGCTGAAAGGGGCGCCGTCGAAGTGATGGTTTGGTGGGGGTTAGGGCTAGGCAAAAGGGAAAATGCCTGTGCTAGAATTGTTCGCACGTTGGGGGGGTAGCTCAGCTGGGAGAGCGTCGCGTTCGCAATGCGAAGGTCGGGAGTTCGATCCTCCTCCTCTCCACCACTCAAATCCTTTAAAACCGGCCACTTAGGCCGGTTTTTTCTTTGTGCGTCGCTTCCGTCGTCGTTGGCTCGACACCCCGCAGGGTGACATCAGGGTGACAAGACGGGTGTCGCCTGTCTAGTAGAAGGATGGCATACGCTTAACGACGGGGTCAACAGTTGGACCCGACTGTGGCGGTTGGCGGTGAATGGTGCGGGACCGGTGCGTCCCGGACTTTTGGCAATGGATCGCATAGAACTAACAGCCATTACACGCCGTTCAATAAGCGGCCAACGGCGGATAGCGAAAGGCCGACTGTCGGGCGGTTGGTCGAATCGAAGGTAGCATCCGCCGCTGTTTACGCCGACCGAAAATTCAGCCACATGTAGGGATCGCGCCGACTGAAAATTGAGCCGGGCAATCAACCTATCCTGCTAGTTTTTCTGGCAGGGTGTTTGGGGATGATCCCGATGACGATGATTGGCAAGGTGCGGCGGATGTTCCACCGCCAGAACAAGTCGGTACGCGAGATAGCGCGTCTCACAAGCCTGTCGCGCAACACGATTAGTAAATATCTGAACATGGATGTTCAGGAGGAGCCGAAGTATCAGCGGCGCTCGCAGCCGACCCGGTTGACGCCGTTTCATGAGGTGCTGGTGCAGGCGCTCAGTGTCGACGCGCGGCGACCGAAGAAGGAACGCCGCACCGCCTGGATGCTGTTCCAGGAGATCAAGGCTGGCGGCTACGACGGCTGTTACTCGCGGGTGACCGATTTCATCCGGGCCTGGCGGCAAGGCGAAGGCAAGGCGGTTTCGAAGTCGGCGTTTGTGCCGTTGCGATTCGAGCTGGGCGAGGCATTCCAGTTTGACTGGTCCGAGGAAGGACTGGTTGTCGGCGGCATTTACCGCAAGCTGCAGGTGTCGCACATGAAGCTATGTGCGTCGCGGGCGTTCTGGCTGGTTGCCTATCCGAGCCAGGGGCACGAGATGCTGTTCGACGCCCATACGCGCTCGTTCGCGGCCTTCGGCGGAGTGGCACGCCGAGGCATCTATGACAATATGAAAACGGCCGTAGACAAGGTTCACAAAGGCAAGGGTCGCACGGTCAATCCGCGTTTCGCAGTGATGTGTTCGCACTACCTGTTCGATCCGGACTTCTGCAACGTCGCCAGTGGCTGGGAGAAAGGCGTCGTCGAGAAGAACGTGCAGGACAGCCGTCTGCGTATCTGGATTGAGGCGCGTGCGCAACGCTTCGGCAGTTTCGCTGATCTGAATGCATGGCTGGCGACCCGGTGCCGGTCGTTGTGGGATCAGGTGAAGCATCCAGACTATCGTGAGCTGAGCGTCGCCGACGTGTTCGAGCAGGAACGCGCCCATCTGATGCCGATGCCAACACCGTTTGACGGTTATGTTGAGCGTGCGGCACGAGTCTCGTCGACCTGCCTGGTGGTGATTGGCCGCAATCGCTACTCCGTGCCATGCGAATTCGCAGGCCAGATGCTCAGTACGCGGCTCTATCCTGGCCGTGTTGTGGTGGTTGGCGACGATGCTGTGGCGGCCGAACACGATCGACTGGCCGACGAAGGACAGGTGCGATACGAGTGGCAGCATTACATCCCGCTGATCCAGCGCAAGCCAGGAGCCCTGCGCAACGGTGCGCCGTTCCATGATATGCCCGAGCCGCTGCAACGGCTGCGCCGGGCGTTACTACGCGAGCCAGGTGGCGACCGGGTAATGGCTAAGGTTCTGGCGCTGGTACCGGAAAGCGGTCTGGATGCCGTAGTGGTTGCAGTCGAACTCGCATTGGAGCAGGCACCGCCCTCCGGGCGCGTGAGCGTCGAGCATGTGGTGAACGTGCTGTCGCGCATGCGCAGCGTGCAGATGCCGCCGAAGATCGATACTGCGCTACAACTGACGACACCGCCGCTGGCCGACACATCGCGCTACGACGGGCTGCGCCCGGCACTGCAACAGCCGGAGGCCGATCATGCGTGATCTGATTGTCGAACTCAAACACTTGCGGCTGCACGGCATGGCTGCCGGCTGGGCCGAACTGCTCGAACAGGTGAATGTCGAGGCGGCGTCTTCGCAATGGCTGCTCGACCGGCTGTTGCAGGCCGAGGTAGCGGATCGGGCCGTGCGTTAGGTCAGCCACCAGATGAACGCGGCGAAGTTCCCGGTGCATCGCGACATCGCGGGCTTCGACTTCGATGCCTCGCCGGTCGACCGCCAGCTCGTCACGCAACTGGCTGGCATGACGTTCACCGAGGGCGCGCACAACCTGGTTCTGGTCGGCGGCCCGGGCTCGGGCAAGACGCATCTGGCGACCGCCATCGGCGTGTCCGGCATCATGCACCACGGCAAGCGGGTGCGCTTCTACTCGACGGTGGATCTGGCCAACGCACTGGAGCAGGAGAAGGCGCAGGGACGCGCCGGGAGGATCGCGGCGAGCCTGCTGCGTCTTGACCTGGTCATTCTGGACGAACTCGGATATCTGCCCTTCAGCCAGGCCGGCGGGGCGTTGCTATTCCACCTGCTGAGTCGCCTGTACGAGCACACAAGCGTTGCGGTGACAACGAATCTGGACTTCGCCGAATGGTCCAGTGTGTTCGGCGACGCGAAGATGACCACGGCGTTGCTGGATCGGCTGACGCACCACTGCCACATCGTGGAGACTGGCAACGAAAGCTACCGTTTCCGCCACAGCAGCGCCAGTGCAAAGAAGCGTATCCGCTTGCGTGAAGCGGCGCGCAGAGCCGACAGTGCAAGCGAGAACGAATCAGTCTGATCGTCGCTTGCCGCGCAGTGGAAGCCGCTACGGGCTACGCCCTTCGCAGCTTCCACTGCGCAATGAGGCCTCACACGAAAGAGGACAAGTACTCTCGAAACCCATACACTTATCCACAACCGGTCCTTCTTCAGACCGGTCTCCACCCCGGCTCAAAGCTCGGTCGGCGCGGTGGCTCAAAATTCATTCGGCGCGGACAGTACAGTCGCATCTGATGGGCGTCGTCGCGAGCCAGTATTCGAAAATGATGCCCGATCAGCCTTCGCCAGATGACGCGTACAACTTGTTTGGTAGAGCCGAAATTGTGATGGACTGGCGATACGCTCTATGGCTTAACAACACGCCCACTATTGCGAGGCGTGGCGCGTATCTTCGAGCCCCGCTTCTATAAGCGCTATTGCCATATGCATTGACGATCGGTGCGTTCACCGAGCGATTAGCGTGCACATTAGTGTGTATCTCGGAGGACTGCGATCATATTCGATGATCCCAACAGTCGCCCATTGATTTTCTGCCGCGAAGACGGCCCGTATCTTCGATCCCGTAGACTGCTGCGCGTCGGCATCACGCGCGCACGACATCAAGTACTGATGCTTTACCGCCCGTCCCAGTTATTTGACGGTGACCTCCTTTCGCGACAAAACATATGGGACCCCGCATGGCGTTTCGAAATTGCTATCAAGTACGTCCACTACTAGACTAGAGCGTCAGGCAGAAAATATTGCCAGCAGCCTGCGACACGCGGCAGCTATGCGTCTGAGTAGGTGAGCGAGTATGGCAACGATTCCGCGCAGACATTTCGAGGCGGTACGCATTGTGAAGCGGCCTCCGTTACAGATCGCGCCAATCATGCTGCGAAACAGATAGGAACTACGCCGTAGCTCCTGTGGAGAACGTTTCTCTATTGCTGCCAGCTTGGTCGTTGCGCCGGCGATCTTTCCGCCGATCACGAGAGAGAACAGCAGGTAGTAAATCCACCGGAAATGCTTTGTACGACGATCCTGTTCGACTTTTCCCCACAGCGCTTCCTGCTCGGTCCGGTACATAACCAGCGTCGGGATGATTCCCTCACTGTCTAGGGCGAGCGGAATCTGGAATGTGCTGTTATTTACCTTTCCGTCAAGAGGCTCATGGTAAGCGCGACTAAAATTGGCTGGAGTTGTGAGGCAATGCCTGGAAGGCGCGGCCAGTTGCTGAACCCCGTGACCAAGATCTGCCACTGGGCAGAGTTCGCGGTTATAGGCGGCAATCTCGAGGCGTATCTGTGTCATAGCCCGCTCGGTGATATTTCGTCTGGGAATCGAATAAACCTCTGCCGACGTGGTCGGTCCGAAGCGCCAGAACAGTGCGGGTTCTTGCCATGAATAGTCCAGTAGCTTTTGTTGTACTGTTGATGCCCAGCGGCAGGAAATCTGGTTTACGCGTCCGTTGTCTTCGCACCACTGCTCGTAGGCCGCTGTCTGCCCGCGCAGATACGCACTCGCCTGCCGTGAATACTGCGAACTCTCCTGCAATCTTCGCGCGTGTTCACTAACTTGGGAGTCTGCGACAAAAACTATCCCAGCCAGTAGGCCCGCTACATACCAGACGTGATCGTATGCGAGCCAGAAGCGTGATCCGGATGAAAACAGATCTGCGTAGATCAGTAGCAGACACCACCCCGCAGTAGCTCCTAGACACACGAGCGGAAGCATCCCCCAACCGCTACCTAACACGCCAGTCCCGTCGATAACGAAAGTGTCCGGCACGCTGGGTACGATCGGCCAAAGGCCCACCATATTAAGCACGCCAGGCAGAATTATTACGGCCAGGGCGACAAGTGCCCCTTTCTTTCTTGCCAGGATGTAGCCCGCCCAGAGAACACAAATGAACACGCAGATCATTGCGACGAACAGCAGACCGAAAATCGCCATGACGTGCACGCCAGGAGACCAGCTACTTACCAGTGCGGGACCGGTCGGGTCTGAGCTCACAAAATACGATGACGATACTCCTAGACCCTCGAGGCTTTGCTGGATATTCCACGCTGCGCCGTATAGCGGCAGAAGATATGGGGTGAAGAATGTGATGTGCATTCTGCTCTAGTGATTTTTCAAATTGGAGGCTTACTTTAGCACCCGATAGCCGACACTAATGACGACGTCCAAGTTGTAGAACTTCACTGGCTTATCCGAACCAGTAATGTGCAAACTTTGCACATTACTTACTTTAGTGGACGCGATGCCCCCAAGACCTTCAATGCAACTCAAGGTGGGTTGCCCGGACGCTTACCGTCCGCTGCATATTGGCAGAGACCCGTCGGAACACGTCATGAATGCCGGCCTCCGCTGGCACATCGATTTTTCTCTGCCAGATTCTTGGTATTACCTCAAGGTCATGAGGAGCCGTCTCAGCGCGGGAGGCCGTATGCTGGATTGGGCCGCATTGCATGAATATGATTGGATGCTGGCCGTCCCGGCGGATCGGCGTCGCCGTTAATCCCAAAACGTACCTCGCCTTGACCCGCTTGAGTAGTGCTTCGAACGAAACCGCCGATATGTGGTGGCACTCGTCCACAATCACGTGCCCATAGTGTTCGACCAACCTGCTGAGAGATTAACGCGAGGTGTCCGTCTGGCGTGCTGTGTTTGCGAAGGCGCTTGTCCGGGTGGATCAGGTTGCGTGATTCGCGCAAGGCCCGTGCATGCCGTGCAAGACTGGCATCGATGTATTCGAGTTCGGCCGCGACCGTGATCAAAGACTCCAACGACCAGCGCGAGAGTGGCAGCACTGTCTGCTTCTGTCTGTCACGCGTAGCGTTTATCGCGCTGTAGCGCTTGGGCTTCGTCGTGTAGTAGCAACCAATCGGGTAAAACTGCCTCAAGGATGGAGCCATAAAGTCCGGCAGCGGCTACCGGCGGGAACGGACACGCAGCGGAAAGCGCGCCCGGAAATTGTGCCAGTTCGCCGAGTCTACGTGCTCTTGATCTATACGTCGTAGCCAAGGTGAGAGTGATGTCTACTGGGCTCGTTCGTTACGCGCAACTGTCGCACGCCTCACGCTCTGCGGCTGAACAACAGCTCGCTCGTCAAACGCCATGACGATCATCAATCACACGGCGACACTGAGTGCGGGCGAGGGTTTCATCGGCAACAACTTCGGCTCGTTCCGGACCGTCGGTCTCAATGGCACGTGCAAATTTCTCTGCCATCGTTTCCCATCGTGGGCTGATAGGCATCCAGTCTCGGTAGCCGCCCGACCACATCTCCTTGATTCGGCTCACTATCCCCGCGTTGCCACTTCGGATGCAGCATGCAATTGCCGCATCAAGCATTGATACCATACGTGACATTTGAAGGTTGTAGTTATCACGTGATAGTGGCACAACGCAAACCTGTCCAAAGAGTCGGCAGGCAAGCTCGGTGTGCTTGTCGACCAGGTTCGACGATGACCACAACGCCAGTGTTCGAGAGAAGGAGTCGAGGTTCTCATTCAAGGCCCATAGCTCCCGAATTTTGTCGGGCTCAGATGTCCGTTCTATGTAGAAATTGGCCTCATTCGCCAGGCGGAAGACGGTATCCTCGGAGACCTTGGGCAGGTTGCGAACACAGAGAAGCTTGAGTGAGTGTGTTAGGGCTAAACCATTGAGCTGTGCGACAGACTCGCGCTGGTCTTCCGGGACGCTTGCAACGACCCTGAAAACGAACCTCATGGCACATGCAGCCCGCGTAATTACAGACTGCCAGGCATCCGGATGACGGCTCGAAGCGAACGGTATTGCAGTTATGCGATTGGATGCGCTGGCGATGCCGCTAACCAGATCACTAGTGCTTTTACCTACTCCGCGATTGACCGATTGATACAGCAAGACCGCGGATTGAGCGGCCCAGTCGGCAATTTTCCCAAAGCTGGCTTCCTCTGGAGAGAAGTAGTCTTTTGAGATCGCACCGGGGTCGCACTCCAGGCCAATAAATGTCCTTAGAAGCTCGACATTCCGCTTGAGCAACCAGGCACGATTCGCCTGATGCGAAACCTTGACTGCCAGCCGGTGTCGAACGTCCGCCGCATCCACAAACACCGAATCAAGGGCCTCCATTTGCTGCTCGTTGAGACCGTCGGTGGGCCAGTCTGCTGCGGTATCGACGAGCAGTTGCTCGAGTGTGACAACAAGCTTTTCGTAGTCTGCGGCATTTCGCTCAATCTGTTCTCGCAGCCTCTCCATTTCTTGCACGGCATACCGAAGGCCTCCGATAGCCTTCTCCGGAACCCGTTCTATATAGCCTAGTCTTGCAGCGTTCTGCTGACGCCCGTGTTCACTCCGATTGCGCGCGTACACAGCCTCTCTAATGCGTACCGCAGCCATCCAAATTGCATCCGCCGCTGTAAAGCCAGAGTTGATAAGCGTTCGGTGGCAGTCTCGAAGGTTCATCGGCTCCTGAACACCTACAGGAAACACGACTGCCGCAGCGCCGAGGTACTTGATGGCAACGTTACTGCTTCGAAGAAGCGACTGAACTGCAGTGTCTTCGTCGAACGGAAAGACCATGCTGAGGGCCGCGCCTCCGATGACGGAGCAGGCCGCATCATCCGGATTGGCCGATATCCAATCGTCGACGACAGAGGGATCCGCCTTGAGGACAATTCTGGTAACGAAGGTTAGGCCGTAGCCGCCGAATACGCGATCGGGATGCCCGAGTCGCGCGACCGCCAGTTGGAATGTCTCCCGCCCAGGTGTCGAATGGGAAATCCACTGTCCCAGGGACAGTTCGTCAACCCGAGTTTGACGACGAATTACATTGTTGCACTCGATTGCCGCTTCGAAGGCCCGAGCTAACGGAGTAAGTGCTTTGCGCTCCTCGATGGCGCATGCAATCAACTCGGAGAGTCCTTGTGCGTGGCAATGCGCGCGTATTTCCCCTAGGCCGTGGAGGAGTTGCCCGAGGCGTTCAGCGTCTGCGGGTAGTTGCTCAATTCCAGCTTCTGCTAGCCGCAATACAGCTTCGCCGTCAGCTGTCCAATGTGGGTCGCCATCCGGCAGAATCAGTTTTGCTGCCTGAGCGATCGAGAGGATGAGCTCGGCGGGGCTTCCCTCTTTAACGTCCAGCAACCAACCCAAGGCAACATGTACACTGGGCAACTCCTGCAGGGTAGGAATGTTAAGTCGCATTTGATGGCCATTCGAAGGTGATATTCAATGCCCTGTTTCGAGCGCTATCCGTGCCTGCCAGCAGCGCCTCAACATATCTCTGCACCTCACGCCCTACGTCGGGTGCAAGCAGGCTCATTGCAAACGGCCAATTCCCGGCGAGCTTGTTGATGCTGTTTGATAGCAGGAATGCCTTTGGCGGGGTTTCGTACGGATAGAGTACGAGATATCTGTCATGGAACGCTTGTGCCTTACCATCGACCACGTTAATGATTTTCAGGCTGGGTGCCAACAGAGGTTCGATTCTCTGAAGTACTGTCTCGAGCTTTGCCGTCGGACTCTTGTCCCGTTGGAAAGGGGTGCCGGTGTCGGGGTCTTCGCCGGTCCAGCTCGTGAGAATGGTAAATCGCACATCGTGGCTTCTAAGCCGCAACGCAAATCGTTGAAGCGCGTCGGCGCCGAACCATGGATCGACGAGAACGGCGTGGGTAACGCGCCCCCCGTCGATAAGACCAGCAATGTGTGCGATGGCACCGACCTCGCTATCTATGCCGCGCGTAAACCACTTGTCTTCGCCGGATTTTGGTAGCTGATCAGCCACCCGACGTTCCATATCTTCCACAAACTTCTGCCAACTTCCCTCGCGCGGAGCCCCGACAGCGGACCGATGCGATGAGTGTGTCACCACACTCGCCGCTTTCTTGCCTAGTTCCCTGTTTTGGCTCTTGGCGCGATGGGTTAGCTCATCCTCGATGGTTAGTTGGCGCGCAACCGGTGCCATGACAAAGTGAATGCGATTCAGAAACGTTTGCTGCTCGGAGTGAAGTAGCTTGTCTCCGCTCGCAGAGAAAAGGCGAAAGTGCAGGCGACTAGGGGTTTCGGGCAGCTCGAAAGATGTCTTTCGTTCACCTGCAGGGAGCTTGATGAGCTTGTCAAAAATGACTTCGCCGTTTACCTCGCTTACGAGGTGCGCAATGTGCTCGTCTCGGCAGAACTCGATGCTGCGAGAGATTTCTTGGGTCTGAGGCCCACTGCTATCTTTCTCCCGGTCTTGGGCTCCATCTACAAGAAATGGTATGGGCCTGTCCAACCAAGGGTGCAGTTCGAATATTTCAAAGTTCCCCAGATGCGTCGCATATCGCCCTTTGAAGGGAAGATTAAGCTGATCCTGCAGCGCGGTCAGAACGCAGTCGAGCGCACCGTCAGCCGTGCCGACGATGTCTTCGACATTCGGTAGGGTATGGTGGAGTCGCGTACGGACGCCTGATTGTCCGAAGCCTTCCTGAAATATGAATCGAGAGGCGCGAATTTTCGCGTGAACAACCTTCCCTGCATGCAGTGACTCTGTATCTACCACCCCGGCGTCAAGTGCACCCCGTAGCTTGACCCAAAGCTGCTCAGAAATAATGCACTGGTAGACGCATAGCTTGGCGTCCCCCGGAATGTCGATGCTCGTTGTCTCATGCCAATCCGAGCGCGCGGAGGCAGGCGACGCACATCCGTAGACGAACCCGCCGCCACCTTCGTATTCCGTCCAGGTAACGAAGACGAACCAAGAAGTGTCTTGGCCTGATGAGCCGTCTGCCGGGAACGACGGTGGTTGAATTTGCAATTTCTCTGTCCTTAGAGGATTGGGGCTGCAATGGGACGTGCCGATGAATGTTCTATCCCGACTTATGTGAGTCAAGCAAGGTCTATCGCTTCGCGTACCCGGTTAGCAAAAAACACATTAGAACAACCTTGTCACATTCCGGGCTGCACTTTGCGTAGTAGTCGTGCTGATGGCTACGCGATTCGGTCAAGAGGACGGCGACAACTCAAGAAATGCTCGTTGTCGTTAGCACGACCTGGCCCCGGATCATAATAGCTGCTCAGCCTGGCGCACGCTTTCTACCCTATACCCCATGGCTCGATAACCCGTCTGGCGCTTGTCCCACATCCGCAGCAGTCCCGGGTGTCCAGCGTCTACGAAGTCGATGACACGCACATCGACCTTGGTCGCATGTTCTCTGTGAAGGCGGCCGGCATATTGCTGCAGGGTCCCTTTCCACGAGATTGGCATCGCAAGAACGAGCGTGTCGAGTGGCGGATGATCAAACCCCTCGCCGACCAGCTTGCCTGTCGCGAGGAGCACCCGTGGTGCATCAGCCGGTAGCGCATCGAGTTCGGCGGTCACCAGATTGCGCTGCTTCTTCGACATCCGACCATGCAGCGTGAAAATCATTTCGACTCTTCCCACCAAGGCTTCCTGGATGGCCGCAATATGATCGGTGCGCTCAGTCAGAACGAGAATCTTCCGCCCGCGGGAAAATGCATCGGCGACCTCACTTGCAATGGCGATCGTCCTCTGAACATCGGCGGCGACCTGTCGGAACACGTCCTGAATGCCTGCCTCGGCAGGCAGGTCGATTTTGGCCGGCCGGATCCTCGGTATGACCTCAAGATCGTGCGGGGCCGTCTCCGCGCGGGAGGCCGTATGCCGGATTGGGCCGCACTGCATGAATATGATTGGATGCTGGCCGTCCCGGCGGATCGGCGTCGCCGTCAGCCCCAGAACGTACCTCGCCTTGACCCGCTTTAATAGTGTTTCGAATGAAACCGCCGATGTGTGGTGACACTCGTCCACAATCACGTGCCCGTACTGTTCGACCAACTCACTCGTCTCGCCCTGTCGCGACAGTGACTGCATGACAGCAATATCAATTTTCCCACTACGCTTCGCCTTGCCGCCACCGATTGTGCCGACGATGCCCTTGCCGACACCGAGAAACGACTGCAGCCGCTCACGCTCTAAGGGAGCCGCGCGACGAGAGGTTGATATGCTCGAGGACGTGTCTTTCCGACCGCGGCTTCTTCGTTTTGGGCGAGATCTTCGTTCGCAGATGCTCCGAGTAGTGCTCCCACGCTGCGCCGATCACTAACGCCCCGTCCTCCTCAATCTTCAAACTAGCTACTGGGTCAATCGATTGCCCAGGAAGATCGAACGCCTCATCAACGTAATACCCCAAGGGCCGCACCGCCTCTTCCTGTCACCCGTTCCAAAGGGGAGGTTGAGAGGGCGATCGAGAAAATCGGCTTTCGCTCACTCACGATCTGCAGACCGAGCCTCATGGGCGGAGAGCGAAATGAAGCGAGGTCGGCGGAAGGCGCGATGCTGGTTCGGCTGTTAGCTCCGATCCTGCCGAATAAATGCATTGAAGTCCTTACGCGAAAACCGCCTACGACAAGCCGGTTTTCGCATTTCTACCCAAGCGCTCTCAATCAGAACTTATCCCACCCATCATCGCCGCCCGCGCTCGCCCCAGCCAGCGCAACAACCGGCGCAACAACCGGCGCAGCGTTCCGCACAACCCGACGTACCGGCGCAACAGTCGTGCTCGCCATCACCGCGCGCCGCGGCGCCTCTCTATGCGAAGACGAAACCGAAACCGAACCCGAACCCCCGCCCCCCTCCCCACTCAAAATCTGAAAAAACGCCACCACCTCATTCAACTGCTTCCCCTGATCTTCCATCGACTTTGAAGCCGCCGCCGCTTCTTCCACCAGCGCCGCATTCTGCTGCGTAACATTGTCCATCTGCGTAATCGCGAGATTAACCTGCTCAATCCCACGGCTTTGCTCCGTCGAAGCCGCCGCGATCTCCGCCATGATGTCCGTCACCTGCGCGACCGCCTGCGTGACTTCGGTCATCGTCTTACCCGCTTCACCCGCCAGCGCGGAGCCATCGCGAATCTTCTCCACCGAGTTGGCGATCAGATCCTTGATCTCCTTCGCCGCACTCGACGAACGTTGCGCCAGACTTCTCACTTCGCTCGCCACCACCGCGAAACCACGCCCCTGCTCACCAGCACGCGCCGCTTCAACCGCCGCGTTCAGCGCCAGAATATTGGTCTGAAACGCAATCCCTTCGATGATGCCGGTGATCTCCGCGATCTTCGTCGAGCTATCGCTGATGTCGTGCATCGTGCTCACCACCTGGCCGACCACCGTGCTGCCCTTGTGCGCCACCGACGAAGCATTCGCGGCCAGCGTGCTGCCTTGCTGCGCGTTGTCGGCGTTCTGCTTCACCGTCGAGGTCAGCTCTTCCATGCTGGACGCCGTTTCCTGAAGCGACGCGGCCTGCTGCTCGGTGCGCTGGCTCAGATCCATATTGCCCGCCGCGATTTGCCGCGCCGCGCCGGCGATGCTGGCGCTGCTGTCGCGCACGCGCCCGACGATCGCCGTCAAGCGTTCGTTCATCTCGCGCAGCGCGCCGAGCAGCTTGCTGGTTTCGTCGCTACCTTCGACGGCGATACGCGTGCGCAGATCGCCTTGCGACACGGTGCGCGCCACGTCGATCGCAAAACGCAAGGGGCCGGTCACCGCGCGCGTGATCATCACGCAGGCGCCGATCGCGAGCGCCACAGCGATCAGGCAGATCGCGATCAACAGATTGCGCTGGCTCACGTAGTGCGCCGCGTAGTCGTTGATCATCTGTTCCTGACGGCTACGTGTGTACTCGGCGTACGCATCGGTCGAGCGGATCAGCGCGGCGAGCAGCGGCCGGCATTGGTCGTCCATCTTGACGATGGCGTCGTCGCGCTTGCTGGTCAGCGCGAGGTTGACGATGTCGGTGGCGACCGGGCCGTACAGGGCCTCCACGCGGTTGATCTCGGCGACGAGGCTGCGCGCTTTGTCCGAGGTATCGGACGCGGACGCGGTCATGTCGTTGAGTTTCTTCAGGTCGCTCTGCACGTCTTCATGCGCGCGCATCACGTCGGCCTTTTCTATTTCGAGGTCCTGAGGTTTGGTGACGAGCACCAGGTTGCGCGCGGCAATTGCGCGCCGGTCGACCGCGGTGCGTACCTGCACGGCCATGTCGGCGCGCGCGTTAATGCCGTGGACAAAGTCGGAAAAACCATCGGTCGAATCGCTCAGCGCCTTCAGAGACAGGCCGGAAACGGCGACGACGATAACGGAAAGCATGCCGAAACCGGCAATCAGTTTGGCTTTGATAGACAGGTGCTGAAGTGTCACGGTTGTTTCTCCAAAAACGAAACGTTAGAAAGCGTTCGCAATGGACTCTCAGGTCCGGGCATGGGAGCGTCTATGTGACCGCTTCAACTGAAAAGCGGCCCTGCGCGGTTGATTTCCCCAAAATGGGTATCCCATTTACCGGATATCGGACTGGAGGCTCGAGGACTTAAGGGGTATCGGGTATGTCTCTATAAGCTTGCACGCGATGAGCGAAGAAGACGTAATTTCCTCAGGAGATGAGTAAATTTAAGCACTCGGTGACAGCATTGGCACGAGGTTTCTTGCCTGCTGAAATGGGCGGCGGGGCGCAACCGTCTGTTCGAGAAACGCGAAGCGAAAAAAACGGCTTGAACAGGCGTCGCTTCGTCGTTATGATTGAGCAATCACTCATTTAATGCCGTTAGCCGGATCGACTCAGCATGGCCCGTCCCAAAAGCGAAGACAAACGTAACGCCATCCTTGCCGCCGCCGCTGCGGTGATCGCCGAGCAGGGGCTGGGCGCGCCGACCGCGCGCATTGCCAAGCTGGCGGGCGTGGCGGAAGGCACGCTGTTCACGTACTTCGACAGTAAAGACGACTTGCTGAATGCCTTATACCTCGACATCAAGGCTGAACTGCGCGAAGTGATGATGACCACGTATCCGCAACACGCGAGCGTGAAAGAGCGGGCGCAGCACGTGTGGAACCAGTTCGTCGACTGGGGCGTCGCGCAGCCGCAAAAACGCCGCGCCATGGCACAACTGGCGGTCTCCGAGCGGCTCACCGACCATACGCGGGCAACCGGCATGCAGTCGTTCGCCGACATCAACGGAATGATTCAGGCGAGCGTGGCGAGTGGTGCGTTGCGCGACCATCCGCCGGCGTTTCTGTCGGCGATCATGAGCGCGCTCGCGGAAACCACCATGGATTTCATTGCACGCGAACCGGACCAGGCCGCGCGCTATCGGGCGGCTGGTTTTGACGCGTTCTGGAACGCGATCGCCAGGCACTAAATTTTTTGTCTAATTAATGAGTGATTGCTTGCTCATTTAACTGAAAGGAACGCATCATGTCGAAAGTCTGGCTGGTTACTGGAAGTGCTCGCGGCCTAGGGCGCGAGATCGTCGAAGCCGCGTTGCAAGCGGGCGAGCGGGTCGTCGCCACCGCGCGCGATCCGGGCCGCCTGCAGGATCTGGTGGCGCGCTACGGCGAGCAGGTTCGCGCGGTCGCGCTGGACGTCACCGATCCGGCGGCGGCGCGCGACGCGGTGCAGAGCGCCGTCGACGCCTTCGGCCGCCTCGACGTGGTGGTCAACAACGCGGGCTTCGGCCATCTGGTGCCGTTCGAGCAAACCAGCGAGGACGATTTCCGCGCGCAAATCGATACGAACTTCTACGGCGTGGTCAACGTGACGCGCGCCGCGTTGCCGGTGCTGAGGCAGCAGCGCGCCGGGCACATCATCCAGATTTCGTCGGTCGGCGGACGCGTCGGGATCGCGGGGCTGGGTGCGTATCAGGCGGCGAAGTGGGCGGTCGGCGGTTTCACCGAAGTGCTGAGCCAGGAGCTCGCGCCATTCGGCGTCCACGTCACCGCACTCGAGCCGGGTGGCATGAAAACGGAATGGGGTAACGAGGCGTCCGGCGCGACGCCTGAATTGCTGCCGGACTATGAGCCGTCGGTTGGCGCGATCGTCGGGATGCTGAAGCAGTACATCGGTCGCGAAGCCAGCGATCCGGCGAAGGTGGCGCAAGTCGTGCTGAAGCTCGCCTATCACGACGCGCTGCCGGCGCATCTGTTGCTGGGCAGCGATGCGTTGCACTATTGCGGCGAAGGCGAGAAGGCGCGCGCGGCGAACGCTGAAGCGTGGCACGCCGTCAGTCTGTCGACGGATTTCTCCGCGCCGGCGCAACTGCCCGCGTTTCCTGTCGCGCCGGCGAAAGCCTGAGCGTCTATCGTGATGAGCGTGACCAGCGCGCAGGCCCCAGCGGCCGGCGCGGCACCTGATGCAACGACACAGGCTGGCGGCTGGCGTGGCGCCTGGCGCAACGACACAGGTCAGCGCATTCATCGCGGCAATCGGCACGGCGGCGTCGAATCGACGCCGCACCAATGAGGACACACTCCATGCCTAACTGGACCACTGCGGACATTCCCCGTCAGACCGGCCGCCTCGCGGTGATCACCGGCGCGACCGGCGGGCTCGGTTTCGAAACGGCGCTGGCACTGGCCGGCGCGGGCGCCGAGGTCGTGCTCACCGGACGCAACGAGCAAAAAGGCCAAGCCGCGCTCGACGCGATTCGCGCGCGGCATCCCGCCGCGTCGATCCGCTACACGCATCTCGATCTGGCGAGCCTCGCGTCCGTGCGCCAGTTCGCCGATCAATTCGCCTCCGGACACGCGGCGCTCGATCTGTTGATCAACAACGCAGGCGTGATGACGCCGCCCACGCGGCAAACCACCTCGGACGGTTTCGAACTGCAATTCGGCACCAACTACCTCGGACACTTCGCGCTGACCGAAGGCTTGCTGCCGTTGCTGCGTGCAGGACGCGAGCCGCGCGTGGTCAATCTGAGCAGCGGCGCGCACAAGATCGGTGCCGCGATTCATTTCGACGATCTGCAATGGCAGCACGGCTACAAGCCCTGGCCCGCGTACGCGCAGTCGAAGCTGGCGATGCTGATGTTCGCGCTCGAACTGCAACGCCGCAGCGATGCGAACGGCTGGGGACTGCTGAGCAACGCGGCGCATCCCGGCTACGCGCGCACCGATCTGATCGCCAACGGCCCGGGCGCCGACACGCTGCTGCAGGCGATCAACCGCATGACATTCGAGCCGCTCGCGAGCCAATCGGCCGCGGACGGCGCATTGCCGACGCTGTTCGCCGCGACTTCGCCCAACGCCGAACCCGGCGGTTACTACGGACCGACCGGCCTGTTTGAACTGAAAGGGCCGCCGGGCGACGCGCAGATTTCCCGCCTCGCACAAGACAAGGCGATCGCCGCGCGCCTGTGGGCGGTTTCCGAAGCACTCACCAACGCGCGCTGGCCTCGCGCGACCATGGAGCACGCATCATGAAGGTTCTGATTTTTGGCGCGACCGGCATGGTCGGACAAGGCGTCTTGCGCGAATGCCTGCGCGCACCGGACGTCGAGGTGGTCCAGACGGTCGGCCGCACGCGCAGTGGCCAGCTCGATCCGCGTCTCATCGAAGTGATCCAGCCGGACCTGATGGACTACAGCGCGCTGGAAAGCCAGCTCACCGGTTTCGATGCGTGCTTCTTCTGCCTCGGCGTTTCGTCGGCGGGCATGAAGGAGGCGGACTATACGCGCCTCACCTATGACCTGACGATGGCGGCGGCGCGCACGCTCGCGCGTCTCAACCCGCGCATGACCTTCGTCTACGTATCCGGCGCGAGCACCGACAGCACCGAGCGCGGCCGCAGCATGTGGGCGCGCGTCAAAGGCCGCACTGAGAACGCGCTACGGCAACTGCCGTTCAAAGCCGTCTACCTGTTCCGCCCGGGCGTGATCGAACCGCTGCACGGCGTCCGCTCGAAAACACGTTCATACCGGCTGTTCTACACGCTAGCCAAACCCATCCTGCCGATGCTGCGCGCGCTGCTGCCGAACTACGTGCTGAGCACCGAAGACATCGGCCTCGCCATGCTGACCGTCGCGCGCCACGGCGCCGCCAAGGCCGTGCTCGAAACTGTCGACATTCGCGCGCTCAGTCGCCCGGCGTCCGCCCCCGCGCTCGATCTGCACGCCGGCTAAGCGCTCCGGTTTTCGTTCAAGCCCGGAAAAAGCCGCCTATTCAATCGTTTGACGCATTGCCGTGTCTGGTACGCTACGGGCAAACGGGACGCGCTATTGCGGACGCGGCCTCCTTCTTCACGCGCGTGACTCAGCGCATGCTTGAACGAACCTGCCATGGTGACGCGCCGACCGAACATCGTGATTGCGATCAGTATCGTGCTGGCCAGCGCGATACTCGCGATCGCCGTGTGGGTGCTGGCCCAGATGCGCGATGACGCGCTGCGGCGCGCCCAGGACTCCGTCTTCAACGTTTCCCTGCTGATCGAGCGCGACGTGTCGCGCAATCTGGAGATCTACGATCTGTCGCTGCGCGCGGTGATCGACGGTCTGAAGCAGCCCGGCGTGCTGAACCTTGATCCCGCCATGCGCCAAATGGTGCTGTTCGACGGCTCGGCCAGTGCCAAAGACCTCGGCTCGCTCCTCGTCGTCGACGAAGCGGGCAACATACGCTTCGATTCGCAAGCCTCGCCGCCGCGCAAGATCAATGTCGCCGATCGCGACTACTTCAAGGTGCAACGCGATTCTCCCAACGTCGGCCTGTATCTCAGTCACCCGTTCATCCCGAAGGTGACCGGCAAGGAAGTCAGCATCGCGTTGAGCCGGCGGATTTCCAAGCCGGACGGCAGCTTCGGCGGCGTGGTGGTCGGCACGATGCGCCTCACTTACTTCCGCAGCCTGTTCGCCGGCATGAACCTCGGCACCGGCGGCTCCATGGCGCTGATGCTGAGCGACGGCACGATGCTGATGCGGCGTCCTTACGATCCGAAGATCATCGGTATCGGCCTCGCCGGCACCGCCAACTATTCGCGCTTTCTCACCCAGCCGAGCGGCGACTTCTTCGGCACGGCGGCGATCGACGGCGTCGAGCGCTGGTACGCGTTCCGCCATATCGACATGTATCCGCTGATCCTCGACGTCGCGCTGTCCACGCGAGACATCTACGTGGAATGGCGGCACCGCGCTTGGATCATCGGTTCGCTGATCGCCGCGCTCGATCTGACGATCATCGCGCTGGCTTTGCTGTTTTCGCAGCAGTTGCGGCATCGCCGCGCCGCCGAGGAAGAGTTGCGCATGCTGGCGCGCACCGACGGGCTCACCGGCCTGAACAACCGCCGCACCTTCGAAGAGGAGGTCGACGCGGAATGGCGCCGCGCGCAACGCAATGGCTGGGCGCTGTCGATGCTGCTGATCGACGTCGACAATTTCAAGGGTTTCAACGATCTGTACGGCCATTCGGCGGGCGACGATGCGCTCGTCACGGTGGCCCGCAGCATCTCGCAGAACGTGCGGCGTCCAGGCGACACGGCGGCGCGCTACGGCGGCGAAGAGTTCGCGGTGCTGCTGCCGGATACCGACGCGGCCGGCGCGGCGCACATCGCCGAGAAGATTCGCGCGGCGATTCACGCCCGCGAACTGCGCCATGTGGCGAGTTCGCATCATGTGCTGACGGTGAGCGTGGGCGTCGCCACGACCCACGGCCACGCCTTCGCAACGAGCCGCGCGCTGATCAACGCCGCCGACGAGGCGCTCTACGAAGCCAAAGACGCGGGCCGCAATCGCGTGATGGGTTATCGCGCGACGGTTCACACGCATGCTCGCCATGCGGCGGTGACGCCGGGGCACTAAAGCGATTAAGCGACTAGAAGCAACTAAGGCGACCTGAAGCGCGCGCGGTCAATCGCAGACCGCAAAGGTGTTCTTGAATTTCACCCGGATAATATGTTGCGTCCAAATTTCACCCGGGTATAATTCGGCAAATCCTCTTTCAGGAGTTTGTCGTGACCTCGTCCATCTCCACTTGCACCGCCTTTGAAGGCCATCGCCGCATCGCGTCGGGTTCACTGTCGGACGTCGCGCTAGCGGTCAAAGCGGTGCTTGCGCGCGGCGAACAGGCGCCCGTGCTGATCTTCGACGACATCACGAGCCAGCCGATCGAATTCGATTTGCGCGGCACGTCGGAGGAAATCGTGGCGCGGCTGGCCAGCCAGCAGCGAGACGGTGAACCGACCGCCGAACCCGCCGCCGAACCGACCGCCGCGACCGAGGACGGCACACCGCGTAGCCGTGGCCGGCCCAAGCTCGGCGTCGTGGCCCGCGAGGTCACTTTGCTGCCGCGTCACTGGGATTGGCTGAACGGACAATCGGGCGGCGCGTCGGTGGCGCTGCGCAAGCTGGTCGAGGCGGCGCGCGTCGCGGCTGAGGACAAGGATCGCCGACGCGCGGCGCAGGAAGCCGTCTATCGCTTCATGACCGCGCTGGCCGGCAATCTGCCGGACTACGAAGACGCGACGCGCGCGCTCTATGCGAACGACCAGCCGCGTTTTGCGGCGATCGTCGCGGCATGGCCGGACGACGTCGGCGCTCACGCGTTACGACTCGCCGAAAGCGCCTTCGCCGCGAGCGTATAACGCCAGACGAAAAAAAACCGCTCACGCCGGGGAAGCGTGAGCGGCAAGTCGGAGAGTTACAACATCGCATGCAGTTCATGGGGTGAACGCAGCAAACGCAGTCTAAGAGACCGGTTTACCCCAATACATCGGACGAATCCCAAACGCCCCTGCGGCGAGCGGCCGCACAGGCGTGGCGCCGCGATCCGGCCCCGCTCAACGGGCGTTGCTTACATCATCCTTTCCCGGTTATTCCTGCCATTTGTCTGATCAAGACTCCGCCCTGACAGCCGTAAAAGAGAAGGAGCGTCGCTACGTACCCAACTGATCTCGAACGGGGTCGCTACGGCGCGATGGCGAAACAGCCTGTCGAGACCTTGTGAAGGGATGATGAGATGAAGTGGTTCGACCGCATGACCGTATTCCGCAAACTGTTGCTGGCGTTCGCCGTGGTGATCGGCTTTTGCGTCGTGATCGGCGCGACGGCGTTAAGCACGCTGTCGTCGATGCATGACATTACGACCGTGATCGGCGACAAACACATGAACGGCCTCTACTGGATGGAAGAGGCCAATCGCCACAAGATCGATTCCGATCTGGCCGCCGCGAATCTCGGCTATGCCACCGACGACGCCGGCCGTCAAAAGTTGAAGGACGGCATCGTCGCGTCGCTGAAGACCATGCACAGCGCCTACGACGAGTATCGCAAGACCGCCGGCGCCGGCAAGGGCCAGGAGATGTTCGACGGCGTGCTGCGTGAATCGGCGGTGTGGGAAGGCATCGTGCATCAACAGATCGGGCTCGAGCCGATTCCGGCCGGCGTCGACAACAACGAACTCGTGCGTCGCGCGATTGCCGCCAGCGAAGCGCTGCGCGACCGCATCACGGCGCTGATCGACTATCGCCGCGAGCAAGCCAACGAGGCGCAGCAGGAAGCGAGCACCGACTACCAGCACATGCGGATCGTGATGAGCGTGCTGGTGCTGGGCGCGATCGTCGTGGGCATGTTGCTCGCCACGCTGATCGCGCGCCGTCTGGCGCGTCAGCTCGGCGGCGAGCCGGACTACGCGATGCAGATCGCCAACCGGATCGCCGATGGCGACCTGAGCGTGCGCGTCGACACGCGCGCCGGCGACACCGACAGCATGCTGTTCGCGCTGCGCAACATGCGCGAGCGGCTGGCGGGCATCGTGTCGGGCATCAGCGAATCGAGCGAGTCGATCCTGATGGCGTCGGGCGAGATCGCGCAGGGCAACACCGATCTGTCGCAACGCACCGAAGAGCAGGCCGCCGCGTTGCAGGAAACCGCGTCGAGCATGCAGGAACTCACGTCGACGGTGAAGATGAACGCCGAGAATGCGCAGCAGGCGGGCGGCGTGGCGCATGGCGCGTCGGAAGTCGCGGCGCGCGGCAGCAGCCTGGTGGGCGATGTGGTCGAGACCATGCGCGAGCTGGCGGCCGGGTCGAAGCGCATGACCGACATCATCGCGGTGATCGAAGGGATCGCGTTCCAGACCAACATTCTCGCGTTGAACGCGGCCGTCGAAGCGGCGCGTGCCGGCGAGCAAGGGCGCGGCTTCGCGGTCGTGGCCGGCGAAGTGCGCTCGCTCGCGCAACGCAGCGCGGTGTCGGCCAAGGAGATCAAGGAATTGATCGAAAGCTCGACGGCCCGCGTGGGCAGCGGCGCCGAACTCGCCGAGCGCGCCGGCCAGACCATGGCCGAAGTCACACACGCGGTGAAGCGCGTGACCGACATCATGGGCGAGATTTCGTCGGCGTCGCAGGAGCAGAGCACCGGCATCGAGGAAGTGAATCGCGCGGTCGCGCAGATGGACGACGTGACCCAGCAGAACGCCGCGCTGGTCGAGCAGGCGGCGGCTGCGGCGGCGTCGATGGCGGATCAGGCGCGGCAACTGCAAACGGCCGTGACGGTGTTCTCGCTCGAAGCGCGCGCCGCTTGAGGGGCATTCGTGCGAGCCGCTGGAGCCGCTTGAGCCGTGCGCATTACGGCTCGCAGCGCGCTCGCACACCAGTGAAAGCCACGCGTTTAACCTCCCTTGCCAGGCCCATTGGCACTCCGTACACTCGCGCCTGATTCTTGAGCGGCGGCGCCTCGTTCCGGCGTCGTCCACGATAAAACACGCCGAACAGAGGAGAACCCCCGCCATGGCCGATTCCTATTTCCCCCGCTGGCGCCGCCAGTCTGCCGGCGTCGAAGGCCGCATCGTCAGCACCGACGAACGGCTCGCGTGGCCGCAAATGGTCGCGATGGGCGTGCAGCACGTCGTCGCCATGTTCGGTTCGACCGTGCTCGCGCCGCTGCTGATGGGCTTCGATCCGAACCTCTGCATCTTCATGTCGGGCGTCGGCACGCTGCTGTTCTTCGTGCTGGTGGGCGGCCGCGTGCCGAGCTATCTCGGTTCGAGCTTCGCGTTCATCGGTCTGGTGATCGCGGTGACGGGCTACGGCGGTCATGGTCCGAATCTGAACATTCCGTTGGCGCTGGGCGGGATCATCGCGTGCGGTGTGGTGTACGCGATCATCGGGCTGATCGTGTCGGCGGTCGGCACGCGCTGGATCGAAACGCTGATGCCGCCGGTTGTGACGGGCGCGATCGTCTGCGTGATCGGTCTGAATCTCGCGCCGATCGCGGTACACGGCGTGAGCGGCAGCAACTTCGAATCGTGGATGGCGCTGGTCACCGTGCTGTGCGTCGGCGCAGTCGCCGTGTTCGCGCGCGGCATGCTGCAGCGTCTGCTGATTCTGGTCGGCTTGCTGATGGCGTATGTGATTTACGCGATCGTCACGAACGGGCTCGGCATGGGCAAGCCGATCGACTTCGCGATCGTCGCGAACGCCGCGTGGTTCGGCATGCCGCATTTCACGGCACCCGTCTTCAATTTGCAGGCCATGACCTTGCTTGCGCCGATCGCGGTGATTCTCGTCGCGGAAAATCTCGGCCACATCAAGGCGGTCAGCGCGATGACCGGACAGAACCTCGACGGCTATGTCGGCCGCGCGTTTCTCGGCGACGGCCTCGCGACCATCGTGTCGGGCTTTGCCGGCGGCACCGGTGTGACGACGTACGCCGAGAACATCGGCGTGATGGCTGTCACCAAAATCTATTCGACGCTGGTGTTCGTGATCGCGGCCTTGATCGCGTTGGTGCTGGGTTTCTCGCCGAAGTTCGGCGCGGTGATTCAGACTATTCCGGGGCCGGTGTTGGGCGGCGTGTCGATCGTCGTGTTCGGGCTGATCGCCGTGACCGGCGCGCGTATCTGGGTCGTCAACAAGGTGGACTTCTCCGACAACCGCAACCTGATCGTGGCCGCGGTAACGCTCGTGCTGGGCGCGGGCGATTTCTCGTTGAAGCTCGGCGGATTTGGGCTCGGTGGCATCGGGACCGCGACGTTCGGTGCGATCATTCTGTACGCGCTGCTGCGTAGAAAACCGGCGCAAGGGCCGGTCGCGTGATCGAGTTTTAGACCGGCGCTATGCGCAGTCCTGCCGGCGGTGTTGGTTGAAAGGCAGTCTTCAAACCAACGCCGCCGCGATTGCAAACCAGGCTTTACTTCTTGCGCGCGGTCAGCGCCGTCTCCGACAGATCCACCTCGCGCATCAGCTTGTTCAACGTCTCGTCGTTGATCTGCTGACTGTTGCGTAGCGCCAGCAAGGTCTTGCGTTCGGCGCGCATCGCAGCCAGTTTCATTCGGAACTCCAACGCATCGGCGAGGCGCGCCAGTTCGCGCGGTTCCTGTTCGTCGTCGAGCGTGGCGAGGCGGCGCCGGTACAGATCCATCACGCGTGCGGTGACATCTGCCGCGTAGGCCGAAGCCGATTCTTCCAGACCGGCGCACTCTTTATCGTGCATCACGTCGATCGCGCGAATCGCGGCTTGCGCCGCCATCGTGCGGGCGAGCGCTTCTTCGGCCGCATGCGGATCGCGGCCCTTGCGCCAGCCGCGCAGCAGCAACGGTAACGCCACGACCGCCACCAGCAGCGACACCAGAATCACGCCCGAGGCGATGAAAATCGCCAGATCGCGGCCCGGCAGCGGCGCGCCGCCCGGCAACATTTCCGGCAACGACAACACGCCCGCCAGCGTCACCGCTCCGCGCACGCCAGCGACGGTCGTCACCGTGACCGTGCGCAAACCCGGCACCGCGTTCACCATGCCGCGCTTCGTCGCGCCTCGGCTCGCGAACCAGCGCAGCAACCACACCCACACGAAGCGCATCGCGTAGAGCGCGAGCGCGACCGCCGCGATGTAACCGACCAGCAGCCCGACCTGGGCGTCGCTGGTTTCGTGCGCGTCGAGCAGCGCGCGGCCGAGAATGTGCGGAAACTGCAGCCCCAGCAGAATAAACACCATGCCGTTGAAGACGAACTCGATCATGGTCCAGGTGCTGTTCGAGCGCACCCGCGACGACACCGGCCCCGCGTTCGCAATGCTCGCGTAGTTCATCATCATGCCGGCGGCGACCGCGGACAGAATGCCGGACAACTCGAAGCGCTCGGCGATCAGATAGGCGGCGAACGGAATCAGCAAGGTCATCACGACGCCGGGCGCCGGATCGCCTTCTTCGTTGAGGCTCAGAAAATGCGCCGACACGAAGCTGAACAACCAGCTCACCGCCGCGCCCGTCGCGAGTCCGCCGGCGGCGATGATCACGAAGCTGATCGACGCGTCGCGCAGCGAGAACACGCCGGTCAGCGCGGCGGCGATCGCGAACTTCAGCGCGACGAGGCCGGACGCGTCGTTCATCAACGCTTCGCCTTCGAGGATATGCATCAGCCGGCCAGGAATCTTGCCCTTGCCGACAATCCCGGACAGCGCCACCGCATCGGTCGGCGACAACACGGCGGCCAGCGCGAACGCGACCGGCAGCGAAATCGCCGGCACCAGGGCGTGCACGAAATAGCCGACCACGAGCACTGTCATGAAGACGAGGCCGAGCGCGAGCATCAGGATCGAGCGGCGCGCCATGAACAGCTCGCGCTTTGGAATGCGCCAGCCGTCCGCGAACAGCAGCGGCGGGATGAACAGCATCATGAAAATGTCCGGATCGAACGTGACGTGCAACCCGAGCTTCGGCCACGCGAGCATCGCGCCGATCGCGATCTGCACGAGCGGCAGCGGCAACGTGAACGGCAGCAAACGGATAACGATGCCCGACGCGGAGACGGCCAGCAGAAGAATCAATACGGTAAAAACAATATCCATCGGTCTGTTTCTGGGGCTATGACGGGAGTGACTTTAGCGATGCTTGACGCTGCCGCCGCCTGGGCTTTGCGACGACGCGACGTCGAAGTGTAGCCCGCGAAGTTTAGCCCGATGAGGTCGCGCCCTCTTGCGAGCCCGGCAACGCGAAGAGGCGTGCGGTCACCCGCGGCCCGATCCACCGCAATCGCGCCACGCACCGTAACGGTGCGCGCTGCGCCCACGTGCGGCGCATTGGCCCTTGCGCCGTGCAATCTCCGATGCAAACTTCATTCGAATGTGCGCCAGCGTGCGCATGGAGCTTGCTTAAGAGATATCGATGACGCACATTTTGAGAATTGGCGCCGCCGTTGTTCGCTTCCGCGTTCGGACCGGCCCGGCTCTCGCGTGAGAGGATTGCATGACGATTGCGCAACAGGAAAGAACGGCCAGCGTGCCGCATGGCTTCGACGTCGAAGTGACGTCGGGGCTCGAACGTTATTCGGTTCAGCATGGCGAACTGACGCTGACCAGCGTGTTTCAACCGATTTTCAGCCTGTCGCATATGCGGGCGGTTGGCTACGAGGGACTGCTGCGCGCGCACGACGCGCTCGACCGTCCCGTGTCGCCGCTCGACGTCTTCGGCGAGGCCGCCCGTCTGGGCGACGTGCTGCAAGTGGACCGGCTGGCGCAGACCCTGCATCTGGAGAACTTCAAGGTGCTCGGCGCCGAGCGCGAATGGCTGTTCCTCAACGTGCATCCCGGCGCGCTCACCGATCCGTATCTGTCGGCGGCGTTGCTCGCCACGCTCAAGCGCCTCGATCTGCCGCCGCGCCGCATCGTGCTCGAAGTGCTCGAACATCGCGCGGAAGATCTCGAACGTCTCGCCGATGCCGTGCGTCAATTCCGCGAGCGTGGCTTCCTGATCGCGCTCGACGATTTCGGCGCGGGACACTCGAACGTCGAACGGATCTGGCAATTGAATCCCGATATCGTGAAGCTCGACCGCATCATGCTGTCGCATGCGGCGCATCGCGCGGATATGGCGACGATTCTGCCTGGGCTCGTCGCGTTGCTGCACGAGGCGGGCAAGCTCGTGCTGATCGAAGGCGTGGAAACCGAACACGAAGCGCAGATGGCGCTCGCCTGCAACGCGGACTTCGTGCAGGGCTTTTTCTTCGGCCGGCCGAATCCGGCCGCGGCCGATGCGGCGCATGCCGCCGAGTGCATCAGCGAACTCACCGAACGGTATCGCGATCAGACCGAAGCCCACGAGCGGCGCAGCGCGAGCCGTCTCGTGCCGTATCTGCGGGCGTTCGAGCGCGCGGCCGAGCGGCTTGCGGCCGGCGAACCGCTGGAAGAAGTGTGCTGGAATTTTCTCGCGCTCGATCACGCCGCGCGCTGTTTCCTGCTCGATGCCAAAGGCAAGCAGGCCGGCCGCAATGTCGTGTTGCGCGCGGATCGCGCGGCGCATGAAACGCGCTTTCTGCCGCTGGCGGACGCGCAAGGCGCGAACTGGTTGCGTCGTCCGTATTTCCGCGACGCGATCAATGCGCCGGAACGCGTACATGTGACGCGACCGTATCTGTCGATCAACGAGGCGTTGCCGTGCGTGACGCTTTCAGTGGCGACGCGCGTGGGTGAGCAGACCTGCGTGCTATGCGGCGATATCGATTGGGTCGAGGAATAAGCCGGATACGCCAGTCTGAGATGATGTCGTTTTCAACGACGACACTCAGACGCGCCTATGTCCGTTCTACTCGAAGTGATTGCCACGACCGTTGCCGATGCGCGGCTCGCCGCGCAGACGGGGGCCGACCGTCTCGAACTCATCACCGCGATGGGCGAGGGCGGTCTGACGCCGAGCGTTGGTTTGATCGAAGCGGTGGTGGCGGCCGTTGAGATTCCCGTGAACGTGATCGTGCGGCCGCATAGCCGCTCGTTCGTCTATGACGCGGACGACTATGCGGTGATGTGGCGCGACGTGCGCGCGGTCAAAGCGGCGGGTGCGAACGGCGTGGTGATCGGCATGCTGAACGAAGCGGGGGAGATCGACCGCGAAGCGCTTGCGCGAGCGATCAGCGCGGCCGACGGATTGGCCATCACCTTCCACCGGGCGTTCGATGAAACGCGCGATTTACGCAAGGCGTTGGATGTGCTGCTTGGCTTTCCTGAGGTGACTAACGTTTTGACGTCGGGCGGACAGGCGTCGGTATTGAATGCGGAAGCCACGATCCGCGAGTTGATACAGCAAGCGTCGGGATCGCATTGCACCGTGCTGGCGGGCGCGGGGTTAACCGTCGATGCTATCGGCGGCTTTGCGAGCCGAACGCGAGTCGAGGCGGTGCATTTCGGTTCGGGCGTTCGGGTGGGCGGCAACGGCCTCGCGCCGGTCGACGCGGATCGAGTCGCGAAGGTCCGGGCGTCGTTAAACGCGAACGCATGAGGATGAACGCGTAACGTTCGGCCACTCAATCCAAACCCAAACAAAAATGCCGCTTCGAGTCCAGAACTCGAAGCGGCATTGTTTTTTCTACGTTCCAATCACTGCGCGCGAAACCTACTTCGCGACAACCACCGGAATCCCGCGCAACTGCCCAGCGCCCTTCACCTCATCCAACGACTGACGCACCGCCGCGCTGGTCGCCGGATCGATCTGCAAGCGAGCCGCCAGATCACGCTCGCCGCGCTTCACACCCGCCAGATTCGCCAGCTTCACATGACCGTAACCGCGCACACGCGCATGCAGATCGGCGAGCTTTGCGACGTCTTCCAGCGTAGTCGTATCGAGCTTCGCGAACGCACGTTGCAGCGTGGTTTCGTAATCGCCGGCCAGGTCGCGTTCCATCTTGCGTTCCAGCGTACGGCCGAACGGATCGAGCATCGTGCCGCGCAGGCCACGCCATTTCGCCATCATGCCGAGTACCGGCCACATCCATTGACCGAAAACTTTCTTGGTCGGATTCTTGCCGTGCTGCGGACGCGCGATGGTCGGCGGCGCGAGGTTGAACTTGATGCCGAAGTCCTTGCCGGCCACGCCTTCGAATTGCGCTTCGAGCGCTTCGCGGAACGCCGTGTCGGTATGCAGACGCGCGACTTCGTATTCGTCCTTCACCGCGAGCAGACGGTAGAACGTCGTCGCGACCGCACGCGTCACGCGCTCGCTTTTTGCATCGACGGCGGTTTCGGCGCGGCGTGCCGCATCGACCAGCGTGCGATAACGCTTCACGTAGCTTGCGCCGCCGTAAATCTGCAAACGGCCTTCGCGATGCGCGATCAGTTCATCGAGCGTATCGACCTTGACGGCCTGTTTCGCCAGATGCCGCGCTTGCCACAACGCGTCGAGCGCGGCCGGATCTTCCGCGGCCAGACGGCCAATCGAAAACGCCAGTTGATTCATCTGCACCGCGACGTTGTTCAATTCGATCGCGCGCATCATCGCGGCGAACGACACCGGCACCAGACCGAGTTGCCATGCGTAGCCGAGCATCAGAATGTTCGCGCCGATCGTGTCGCCGAGAAAACGCGTAGCGAGTGCCTGAGCGTCGCAGGTCGACATGCGTTCCGCACCGGCCGCGTGACGCATCTTGTCGATCAGCGCGTCGGCGTGCAGCGTCGCGTCCGGGTTCGTCACGAAGGTCGCGTTCGGAATTGCATGCGTGTTTACGACGATGCGCGTGCGGCCGTGACGCACCGTTTGCAGTGCATCGGCGCTCGCGCCGACCACCATGTCACAGGCGAGCAGCACGTCGGCCTGCTGCGTGTCGATACGCACCTGGTTCAACCATTCGTCACGTGCGGCGAAGCGTACGAACGACAGCACCGAGCCACCCTTCTGCGCGAAGCCCATGAAGTCGAGCACCGACGCGCTCTTGCCTTCCAGATGCGCGGCCATGCTGATCAACGCGCCGACCGTCACGACGCCCGTGCCGCCCACACCGGTCACGAGAATGTCGTAGGGCGCGGCGTCCAGATGCGTCGCGGGAATCGGCAACGTGTCGACGCGCGCGGCCAGCGCTTGCGGATCGAACGCGGCGCCTGCGGCCTTTTTCAGCTTGCCGCCTTCCACGGTGACGAAGCTCGGGCAAAAACCGTTCACGCAAGAAAAGTCTTTGTTGCACGACGATTGATCGATCCGGCGCTTGCGTCCCAACGCCGTTTCGACCGGCTCGACCGACAGGCAATTCGACTGCACGCCGCAATCGCCGCAGCCTTCGCAAACTTCCTCGTTGATGAAGAGGCGTTTGTCCGGGTCGGGAAACTCACCTTTTTTCCGGCGACGGCGTTTTTCCGCGGCACAGGTCTGGTCGTAGATCAGCACGGTCACGCCGTCGGTGTCGCGCAAGTCGCGCTGCACGGTGTCCATTTCGCTGCGATGGTGGAACGTCGTGCCCTTCGGAAACAGATCGTGATGGCCGTCGTATTTCTCCGGCTCGTCGCTTACCACGACGAAGCGCGACACGCCTTCGGCTTCCACCTGACGCGCGATCTGCGGCACCGAGATGCTGCCGTCCACGGGCTGGCCGCCGGTCATCGCGACCGCGTCGTTATAGAGAATCTTGTACGTGATGGTGGTTTTCGCGGCCACGGCCTGGCGGATCGCGAGAATGCCCGAATGGAAGTACGTGCCGTCGCCGAGATTCTGGAACACGTGGCGCGTTTTCGTGAACATCGAATGCGAGGCCCAGTCCACGCCTTCGCCGCCCATCTGGATCAGACCGGTGGTGTCGCGCTCCATCCACGACGCCATGAAGTGACAGCCGATGCCCGCGTGCGCGATCGAGCCTTCCGGCACTTTCGTCGACGTGTTGTGCGGGCAGCCCGAGCAGAAGTACGGCGTGCGCTTCACGCTGTCCGCGGCGTTCGAAAGAATATGCGGCGCGACCAGCTCGACCACGCGGTCGCGACGGTCCAGCGCCGGCTTGTGCTTCGCGAGCCAGTCCGCGAACACCGGCAGAATGCGCGAGGGCCGCAATTCGCCGAGCGACGACAGCAGCAACGTGCCGTCTTCGGCGTTCTTGCCGACGACGATCGGCCGCGTGCCTTGCGTGCGGTTGTACAGATAGTCTTTGATCTGCTGTTCGATGACCGGGCCTTTCTCCTCGATCACCAGCACTTCGGACAAACCGGAGACGAACGCGTCGATCCGCGTCACCTCCAGCGGAAACGACAGGCCGACCTTGTAGATCCGCACGCCGGCCGCTTCCAGGTCCGCGACCGTCAGATCGAGACGCCGCAGCGTTTCCATCAGGTCCAGATGCGCCTTGCCGCAGGTCACGATCCCCACGTTCGCGTGCGGGCTCGGTGCGATCCATTTGTCGATGCTGTTCACGCGCGCGAAGTGACGCACCGCGTCGAGCTTCGCGTGCATCCGCGATTCGATGGTCAGGCTCGGCAGATCCGGCCAGCGGTTATGCAGGCCGCCGGCGGGCGTGACGAAATCTTGCGGGACAGTCCACTCGGTTTGCAGCGCGTCGAGATCGACCGTCGAGCCCGATTCGACCGTTTCGGAGATCGCCTTGTAGCCGACCCAGGCGCCCGAGAAGCGCGACATCGCCCAGCCGTACAGGCCGAATTCGAGCATGTCGGCGATATTCGACGGATTCACCACCGGCATATGCCATGCCATCAGCGCGAAGTCGCTCTGATGCGGCATGGACGACGACACGCAGCCGTGGTCGTCGCCCGCCACCACCAGCACGCCGCCGTGCGGCGACGAGCCGTACGCGTTGCCGTGCTTGAGCGCGTCGCCCGCGCGGTCCACGCCCGGGCCCTTGCCGTACCACATCGCGAACACGCCTTCGACGGTGCGCTCCGGGTCCGATTCCACCCGCTGCGTGCCGAGCACGGCGGTGCCGCCGAGTTCTTCGTTGATCGCGGGCAAAAAGCGAATATCACTCGCCGCGAGCAGTTTTTTCGCTTTCCACAACTGCTGGTCGACCATGCCGAGCGGCGAGCCGCGATAGCCGCTGATAAAGCCGGCGGTGTTCATGTCGCGCGCCTTGTCGGCGGCGCGCTGCATCAACACCAGCCGCACCAGAGCCTGCGTGCCGGTCAGGAAGATCCGGCCGCGCGTCGCGGTGAGGTTGTCGGACAGCTTGTAGTCGGCGAGAGCGGGCGTGCCGTCGATGGGCAGGCGAGCGGTCATGGGTGAGTCTCCAATATTTTGCATCCGCGCGCGGTGGTGGGGACCACGGAGGTGACGCAGCGAAAGAGACTCTATTTTTTAGCGCCGATTAGAGTGAATTTTTTCTAGTTTGATGAGCATGCAACGAATGGGCGAGAAGAGCCGCGCGTTTTAATGAAGTTTTGAGGTGGATCTTCCACGCGGCAAGCGGATTCGGGTATGCCCTGGTGCGTTCGAGCGGTGCTCAATACCCGGTCCAGACGGCCAATGCCAGCGCACCGCCCGACAGCAGCAACAGCACGACGAACAACGGCAGGATGAAGCGCAGCCACTGGCCGAAGCCCACGCGCGCGGTGGCGAGATAGGCGAGCAGCATGCCCGAGGTGGGCGTCACCATGTTGGTCAAACCGCCGCCGAGCACGAACGCGAGCACGGAGGTTTGTCCGCTCACACCGGACAACTGCGCGATCGGCCCGATGATCGGCATGCTGACGGCGGCCTTGCCCGACACCGAAGGAATGAAGACGTCGAGCACCATCTGCACGGCCATCAAGCCGTTGGCGACCCACACGGCGGATTGGCCGCGCGCAAGCCGCGTGAAGTGATCGATCAGCGTGTCGAGCACGAGACTGTTCTGCAGAATCAGTTCGACCGATGCCGCGAGTCCGATCAGCAGTCCCGCGAGAATCATGCTCTTCATCCCGTCGACGAACGCGTCGGCCGCGCTGCGCGAATCGAGCCGGCCCACCACCGACGTGACGATGCTGATGAACACGTAGAA
Organism: Paraburkholderia sp. BCC1876; assembly: GCF_902833695.1. NCBI lineage: Bacteria > Pseudomonadati > Pseudomonadota > Betaproteobacteria > Burkholderiales > Burkholderiaceae > Paraburkholderia > Paraburkholderia sp. BCC1876. The sequence continues at coordinate 565,933 of NZ_CADFGI010000004.1, forward strand.
CGCGGACAACTCGACGTTGCCCCAATGCAGTTCGCGCGTGCCGATCACCAGCATCGCGGCGGCGACGCTCAGCACTAGCAGCGTCGCTTTATGGCGGCGCGAGAGCCGCGCGTGCGGATGTGCTTCAAGGCTCGCGCGCGCAGCGGCCAGCCGGTACCCGCTCAACCGCACATGCGCGAGCAGATACAGAATGCCGAGCGTCATGAACACCAAGAACACGCCGATCCGCATGCCGATGCCGCTAAACAGCGGCACGCCGACGATCGGCTGCGCGACCGCGAGCGAGAGCGGGTTGGTCACCGACGCGATATAGCCGATCTTCGCCGCGATCGCCACGAGCGCGACCGCGAACAGATTCGATAGCCCGAGGCGGCGCGTCAGCACCATCACCATCGGAATAATCACGAGGTATTCGGAGATGAAGCCGAGCAGTGTGCTGCCGAGCCCGATCAGCAGCATCAGCAGCGGCGCGAGCACGTAGACGTTGCCGGCGGTGAGCTGCAACAGCCGATCGATGCCCGCGTCCACCACGCCGGTTTTGCGCATCACGCCGAACATGCCGCCGACGAACATCACCATGAAGATCAGCGGCGCGTTCTTGATCAAGCCATTCGGCACCGCGACGAAGGCGGACACCAGACTGGCCGGCGCGGCCTGATCCGCCGTACTTTTGCTGACGGACGGCGCGACCAGCGTGGCGAGGCTGTGGCTTTTCGGCACGACGCGATAGGTGCCCGGCACGACCAGTTTGTCGTGGCGCTCGAAGCGGCCGGCGTCGATCAGATACGTCATTGCCACGGCGGCGAGCAGCACCCAGATCATCATCACGACCGGGTGCAGCATCTTGCCGTGCGGTTTCTTTTCTTCTCCACCGGCGCCGTTGCCGGCGTGCCGGTCGTGCGGATGATCGTCGTCGGCGGTGGCGGGCACGGAGGGTGCGAGCGTGGTCATGTGGGGATCCTGTGCGCTCACGCCGGTTGCGCCGCCGCTTGCGGCGCGGTGTAGCCGAGTTCGGCGGAAATCGTGCGGCTGCAGGCCTGCAAACGTTCGAGGTAATCGGGAATCTCGATCCGGCTGATGCGCATTTCCGGCCCCGAGACGCTGATCGCTGCCACGGCCTCGCCGCTTATATCACGCACCGGCACCGAAATCGCGACGGCGCCCGCCGTCACTTCGCCAACGCTCACCGCGTAGCCTTTACGCGCGATCGCATCCAGTTCGTCGACCAGCTTCATCAGATCGGGCGGCTGCGGCAGCTTCTTAAGACGCGCGAGGTATTCGGTCTTGACCGCGTCCGGCGCGAACGCCAGCAGAATCCGGCCCGACGCGCCGCTATTGAGCGAGCGACGATTGCCGACCGCGCCGATGGTGCGCATTTCATGCGTGGTTTCGCAACGCGCGACGCACACCGTCTCCAACCCTTCGCGCACTCGCAGCACGACGTTTTCGTTGATGGCCTGGTTGAGCACGAGCATGTGCTTCTGCGCCGAGCGCACCAGCGTGTTCTGCTGCGCGGCGGCGACGCCGATCACGAAAGCCTGCGGCCCGAGCGAGTAGGTCGACGCGCGCGTGTCCTGCACGACGAAGCGATGCAGTTCGAGCGTACACAGCATCCGGTACGCGCGCGATTTGTTGATGCCGAGTTGATTGGCGAGTTCGGTGACGCCCAGACCCGGATGTTCGGCGACATGGCTGAGCAGCTTCAGCGCACTGTCGACGGAATCGACGATGTAGTTCACGGTCATTCCTTCATTGCGCCGCGCGCGGCGCGGCTAGTTGTGCGCGCACGTAATCGGCGAGCGCGGCGACGAAGGCGTCGAGCGCGCGTTTGAGCGTGTCGAAGCCGGCGTGTTTGACGAACGCGGCTTCGTCCATATACAGCCCGCGATTCAGTTCGATCTGGATGCTGTGGCGCCGCCGTGCCGGATCGCTGACGGCGGTGAGCAAATCGCCACCCTGATACGGCTCGTTCACCTGCACGCGATAACCGGCGTGGCTGAAGTAGTCGGCGACCCATTGCGTGAACGCCGGGTCGGCGGTGCTGCCGAGGCGGTCGCTGATCACGAAGTCGGGGCGCGCCGCGCCCGCGTCGACGTTCATTTCGTTGCCGCGCGATTTCATCGAATGACAGTCGACGTGCCACAACGCGCCGTGTTCCGCGACCGCGCATTTGGCGGCGGCGGCGAGCGCCGCGCGATACGGCCGGTAGTACGCGTCGATTCGATGCCGCACCTCGGCCACGGAGAGCTTGCGGTCGTACATCGGCAGGTTCGGCAGCGCGTCGCGGCGGATCAGACCCATGCCGCGCAACGTGTACTTCTCCGGCGCGAGTGGTTCGGGCCACGGCTCGCCAAGCAACTGCGCGTCGATGTCGCCGATCGCGCGGTTCGGGTCGATGTAGGCGCGCGGGAAATGCGCGCCGATCAGCACGCCGCCCTGCTCGGGCACGGCGCCCCACAACTCGTCGACGAAGGCGTCCCACGAACTGTGGATCGCCGAGAGCGGCGCGCAGGCGCCGAAGTCGGCCGGCAGCGCGATGCCGCTATGCGGCGAATCGAACAGGATCGGCAGCCGCGCGCCGGCAGGTTCAGCGACGAAGTACGGCGCAGAAGCAGGCACGGAAGCAGGCACGGAAGCAGGCACGGCAAAAGTGTTGCTGGCGGACGTCAAAGCAAATTCCTTTCGGGTGGCCGACGCGCTGTAAAAGGCCGTCTTGACCGGGATAAGTGTGAGTCGTGTTTTATTAAATAAAACAGCATATCAATATTTAACGACGAACCTTATTGTTGGTCAAGTGAGTCGTTAAAAGCCTCGCTATCCGGGTCCTTGAATATCAGCGCCTTGATGGGTAAGACTTTGCGCCGTATTGGCTATTAAAACCCCCAGCACCGGCCATTAGCGTCAATGCGGGCAAACCAGTATTTTTATCGAACCTTGACCGGCCAATTTTGCTTTTCGAATAATAAACGATACGTTGTTTTATTCAATAAAACATAGAAGCCAGGGCGATTTATCCGATGAATACCGGCTTCGGCGTGCGAGCTCACACACTCACAACAAAGGAACGCAGATGAACAGCAAAGGTTTGGCGATGACGCTCGCGGGCGCGGGGATCGGTGCGGCGCTATGCGGTAACGCGATGGCGCAGTCGAGCGTGACGTTGTACGGCATCGTCGACGCGGGCTTCACCTACACGAGCAACCAGAAAGGCAGTGCGACGTATCAGGCGACCGGCGGCAACGAACAGGGCACGCGCTGGGGCATGGTGGGCACGGAAGACCTGGGCGGCGGCAACACGGCGATCTTCAAACTGGAGAACGGCTTCAACATCGAAACCGGCACGGCCAGCGCGAACGGCCGCATGTTCGGTCGGCAGGCGTGGGTCGGTTTGTCGAATCCGCGCTGGGGGACGTTCACGATGGGTCGGCAGTACAACGCCGCGCAGGATTCGCTGGCGCCGTTGCAGATCGGTGCGAGTACCTCGCTGACGCAGTACGCGCTGCATCCGTTCGATACCGACGACCTGAACAACTCGTTTCGCACCGACAACTCGGTGAAATACGTGACGCCGACGCTGGCCGGCTTCCAGGGCAACGCAATGTACGGCTTTTCCAACTCGACGAACTTTGCGGCGAACCGGAGCTGGAGCGTGGGCGGCACGTATGCACAAGGTCCGTTGCGGGTGGGCGTGGCGTATGTGGTGCTCGACAACCCGGCGCTCGACACGACCGGCGCGATTCCGTCGGACAACTACTTCACCTTCCTGAAGGGCATCACGAAGCAGCAGATCTGGGGCGCCGCGAGCACCTACGATTTCGGTAACGCGACCTTCGGCCTGTTGTACACGAGCTCGCTGTTCAATCTGCAAACGGGCGGGTCGCAGCGCTTCAACAATTACGAAGGCAGCTTCCGCTATCGGTTCACGCCGTCGGTGCTGTTCGCGCTCGGCGAAACCTACACGCAGGTTCATACGACGCAAGGCGCCACGCCGAGCGTGCATTATCTGCAGACCAGCGCGGGCGTGCAGTACTACCTGTCCAAGCGGACCGATCTGTATGTGAACGCGATCTATCAGCGGTCGTCTGCGAATGCGGTGGCGGCGATCGAGGGGATCAGCAATCCGTCGAGTTCGCGCACGCAGGTGGTGGGCGTGGTGGGGATTCGCCAGAAGTTCTGAGGGCGGGGCCGCGTAACGCGCGGCATCTCATCGGCGCAACGTGATCGGCGTAATCCGAGCGCGTTGCGCAGTTTATTGCCCTTTGGTTTTGGCCACATTAACGACATTAACCGCGAGCGGCGCCGCGTCGAGCGGCACGATCTCGTCGAAGTGCGCATAGTCGATGTGGCTCACGCCGTCCCGCTCGCTCATGATGTCGACGAAACGGTAATGCCAGCGAATCTGATCGCAGCTCCACATGTGGCGCGCCTGCATGGTTTGCGAGGTCGATTCGTCAACGCCTTCGAGCGTCAGCACCAGCGACGTATCGCTGCCCTTGAGCGACTCAGCGGTCTCACCGAATAGCGGGCTGCTTTCGTCGATGATATGCATCAGGCTCCAGCCGAGTTTGAAAACCGGATGCTGATCGCGCACGAGCGTCAGGTCGTAGAGCTTGCGCAGAACAAGACCTTCGGCGGTGGTTTCCTTGCGCAGAATGCGCAGCCTCGCGTGGGCCTCGGCGATCACGTTTTGACGCGCGTTGGCCGAGCGCACCATCAGCGTCATGCGGCCGTCGAGCGGCCGGATGATCGCGTAGCGGGCAAACATGATCTTGGCGTGCGGGCGTGAAAAGCGCGCGAAGATCAGCCCGGTCGCCAACGCGACGCTGGACATGCCGAAGAAAATTTCGAGCGTCGCGATCCAGTGCGCGTAGACGGTTTGCGGATGCATGTCACCATAGCCGACAGTCGCCAGCGTCTCGACGCTAAAAAAGAAAGCGCCGCCGAAACCCTGCGGATACTGATTGGCGATCGGCGCTTTGCCGAGCATGTACAGGCCGGCGAACGCCGTGTTGAGCAGCAGGAACAGCACCGCGAGCGAGGCGAAGAACATCGGCCAGCGCGCCACCACCGCGCGATGGTAGAGATCCTGCCAGAGCGGCGTTGGCATGCCGTGCGCAATGATCACGCGATCGTCGAGACGTAATTCGCGGCTGCCGCGCGCGCGGCGCTTCGGCGCGCTCTCCTTGGCGTCGCCAAGGCCGGCCATTCGGTCTGACGGTTCGGTAGCCATCACTTGCTCGTGGGATATGAAAACGCGCAAAGCGTAGCACGCCGTTTCGCGAGTGCAATGCCGCGATGCCGCAACCCTTGATCCACGTTCCGCGCACCGCTTGGGGCGGTCGGAACGTGTTTGCCGGCAGCTTACGGAAACGCCCGCGGCTTCGGAATGCCCGCGCCGTGTTCGATATCGTCGACGGCTTGCTGATGCGCTGCGGCGATCGCTTCGGTCGCGTCGCCGTAGCCGTTATCGCCGCCTACGGTCGTCCACGATTTCACCGCTTTGTCGCGATGGCGGATTTCGTATTCCGCATCCCAGCGTGCGCCGTTGAGTTCGAGAGGGCGGACGTGTATCGAGTACACGCCGTAGAGGAAGAGCTGTTCCGCCATGATCGCCTCCAGCCGGTTGGATCAAGGTGGCGCGGCGCGCTTCGGCGCGCGCGGCGCCGGACTGCCTAGAGTTCGATGCTGCCGAGAATGCGGTGAGCGAGCGCCTTGGCTTCTTCGAGCGCTTCTTCCGGCGTCGATGAGGTGGCGTCCACTTCGTAGACCGTGGTTTCCTGATCGGCGGTGATGTCGCCTTCGTCGCGGGAGAGTGTGACCACGCCCTGCCAGGTGTCGCTTTGTACTTCTTTTATCGACGCCGTGGCCGTGTAGATGCCTTTGGTGTAGGTGATGTCTTCCATGACGACGCTCCTGGTTCCAAAGGTTACGGATTTTTCATCGTAGCACGATGACGGAGCGCCGGCTTTCGCGCTGGCGGCGCGCCTTGTCAGTGACAATGCACGCCGCACAAGGCAGCAGAATTACAGCAGCGCGACGACTTCATCGAGCGTGGGCGCGTGCGCGCCGGCATGGCGGCAGGCCGCCGCGCCGGCTGCCAGCGCGAACGCCAGATGCTCGGGCCACGCACGCTGCGGCGCCGTCATCAGGCTGAACAGCAGGCCGCCGATCGACGCGTCGCCCGCACCGACCGTGTCGACCACTTCGACGCGCGGTGGCCGCGCTTCGACCATCATCGCGCCGTCAATCAACAGGGCCGTTTCCGGTCCGCGCGTGACCAGCACGGTGGCGGCCGGATTCATGGCTTGCAGTTGCGCGAGCGCGGCGGCTTCGTCGTCGGTCTTGAACAGCAGACGCAAATCTTCGTCGGAGACCTTGATCAGATCGGCGAGCGCGGCCATCTTGCGCAAGGTCGGCTCGTAGCCGTGTTCCATCAGATTGCGGTAGTTCGGATCGAAGCTGATCTTCACGCCTTGCGAACGCAACTGCGCCGCGAGCGCCGCGAGCGTGTCGCCGAGCGGCTGACGCACGAGGCTGATGCAGCCGAAGTGCGCCCACTTCACCTGCTCGCTCCAGCCGGCCGGCAAGTGCGCCGGATCGAAGGCCAGATCGGCGCCGTTTTCGCCCATGAAAAAGTATGCGGGCGGATGCGTCTGATGCACGATCGCCAGCAACGGCGGCCGCGTGACGCGCTGCATGAAACGCATGTCGAGCCCGGCGGCGACGCTCGCGTTCCACAGTTCGTCGGAGAAATTGTCGACGCCGAGCGAGCCGGCGCAGGCGGTCGGCAAACCGAGCCGCGCGACGCAGCGCGCCACGTTCCAGCCGGCGCCGCCCGGCCGCGACAGCCATTGCGAGGTGCCGGTGCGCACGAGATCGGTGAGGATGTCGCCGGCCGAGACGAACAGCGGGAATTCGGCGTTTGCGTTGGCTTGGCTCATTTCGTGTGCTCCGCGGATTCGGCTGCAGCGGCGGCCGCGCCGTCGGACAGGGCGTGCGCGAGCACTTCGTAGCACGCGCCCATGGTGTGGTAGTCGGTCTTGCCGGCCGGACTCTTTTCGTCGCTGTATTTGCGGTTGTCGCAGGTGAGGATGCGATACCACGCACCGTACTTGTGATCGACGAAATGCGCCCAGCTATAGCGCCAGATCTCGTCGTACCAGTCCCAGAAACGCTCGTTACCGGTGCGCTTGCCGAGCAGTGCGGCGGTCGCGAAGGTTTCGGCCTGGACCCAGAAATACTTGTCGTGGTCGCACACGGTGCCGTCCGGGCCGAAGCCGTAGTAGAGGCCGCCATGGTCTTCGTCCCAGGCGTGCGTCATGGCGGCGTCGAACAGTTCGATCGCGCGCGGCAACAGCCACGGCAACGGACGGAAGCGTTCGAGAATCAGCAGCAGCTTGGCCCACTCGGTTTGATGCCCCGGCTGGAAGCCCCACGGACGGAAGATGTTCGAACTGTCTTCCTCGTTGTAGTGCCAGTCGACCGACCAGTCCGCGTGAAAGTGCTCCCACACCAGGCCTTGCGAAAGCTTCGCCTGACGCAGCGTGATATTCGACGCGACCCGTTCGGCGCGATCCAGATAGACCAGATGGCCGGTCGCTTCATGCGCGGCGAGCAACGCCTCGGTGGTGTGCATGTTCGCGTTCTGGCCACGGTACGAACTGACGCGCCATTCGGGTGACGCTTCGTCGGCGTAGAGGCCGGCCGCGGCGTCCCAGAAGCGGTGCTCCATCAATTCGAAGGTCGCGCCGATCATCGGCTTGGCTTCTTCGATGCCGGCCATCGCCGCATGCGAATACGCGAGCAGCACGAACGCGAGGCCGTAACAGTGGCGCGTGGCGTCGAGCGTGCGCTTGTGGCCGTCGCGCCATTCGAGTTCCCAGTCGTAGCCTTCGTGCTGGGCGTCCCAATGCGCCTCACGCAGAAAACGCAGACCGTGGCGCACGTACTCGAGATGCTGCGGGTCGCCGAACTGGCGATACGCCATGGCGTAGTTGAACACGTAGCGGCAACTGCTCACCAGATGCCGCGTGGTCCTGTCGTAGATCGACCCGTCGTCGCGGAAAAAATGGAAGAAGCCGCCGCTCGGATCGAACACGTTCGGCGCGTAAAAACGCAGCGTGTCCTCTACGTGCGCGAGCAGAAACTCGCGGCTGCGGAAATCGTCGACGGACGGCGCGGCAACGCCGTTGGCGGGATGAAGCGAATCGGATTGCGTCATGGCGTTTTCACCAAAGTACTGGCACGGGCAATGAGATGGACGGGCAAACGGACTTCGAGTTCGGCAGGGGCGTCTTCGAGCAGCAACTCGACGCCGCGCCGGCCGAGCGCTTCCTTGTCGACCGAGATGGTCGACAGCGGCGGGGTAGCATGCGCGGCGGCGGGAATGTCGTCGAAGCCGATGATGGCAATGTCCTCGGGTACGCGCAGGCCGCGCGCGAGGCACGCGCGCAGCGCGGCGAGCGCGGCGGCGTCGTTGTACGCAAACACCGCGTCGGGGTGCGGGCCCGGCGCGTCGAGCAACTGATGCATGGCGCGCGCGGCGCCGCTGTCGGGGTCGAGGCCGGCGTCGATCGTGAGTTCCAGCGACGGATCGAACAGCAGCCCCGCTTCGAAAAACGCGCGCCGGTAACCGAGCGCGCGTTGCGCGATGCTGAAGTGCGCGAGCGAGCCGCCGATAAACGCGACGCGCTTGCGCTGCTGCGCGAACAGATGCCGCATGGCGAGGGTGGCGCCGGCGGCGTTGTCGAGATTCACCGAGCGCAAGCCCGGCGCCCACAGATCGATCAGCACGAGCGGGCGCTGCATCGCGACCAGCGTGGTGAGCGTTTCGGGCTCGACGAAACCGGCAATCGCCACCGCGTCGGGCGCGTGCAGGCGGAGTTGCTGGATCACGTCTTCGGTAGGGCCGGCGGTCAGCACCGACGGCACGATGCCGCGTTCGCGACAGGCGTCTTCGACACCGTGCAGCACGTGCGAAAAGAACGGGCTGACGGCGAAGTTGTTGTGTTGACGGTGCAACAGAAAGGTGAGCCGGCGGATGCGCGGCCGCAATTGCGCGGCGTCATAACCAAGCTGCCGCGCTGCTTCGACGACCCGTTCGCGGGTCGCCTCGGACAACCCCGGCTGGTTTTTCAAGGCGCGTGAGACGGTGCCGATCGACACGCTGGCCGCACGGGCGACGTCGCGGATGGTTGTGGCCATCGAAAGAAGCGGCCGCGAGACGGCGACCGCACGGTGTTTGAGTCCGGCGATTGTATAGTAAAACGTGCCTTCGACCGCCGGAAAAACACTCGCATGACACCCGGAGATACCCCTGGGTGTTGAGGTTGGCCCGAAATATGCTGTTTAGTAAAACAAGCTAAACAATGGCGTGAAAGGGCGCTTCAGCCCCGTTTGCTCCCTCTGCCGCCGTCTGGGTCCTTCAGTCGATATGCGCGTGCGCGGCTTCGGCCTGGCCGCGTAGCAAGACCAGGCTTTCGTCCGCGTCGATCAGCACGAAGCCGCTCGCGTCGTGTTTCGCGCGACGCTTGGCCACCGCCGCGACCGACGCGATTTCCTCGCTGTTGTACAGAGACGGGCCGCTGGCCGGTTCGACGCGCACGCAGCCGATCGCCATCGTCACGAACGCGAAGAAGCTCGGATTGCCGCGTCGGTCTTCGCCGTGAATGCCGCCCGCGAGCCGGTCGGCCGGCGCGTAGAAACGCTGCGCGCCTTCGTTGAAGACGTGGATCGCGCGCAGCACGCGCTCCTGCCAGTCGTCGCTCTGGAACAGGATCATGAAATCGTCGCCGCCCACGTGCCCGAGAAAATCGCGGGTCGGGTCGCACACCTCGGCGAGCACGGCCGCGGCGAATTTCAGCACCTCGTCGCCTTGCCAGTAACCGTACTGGTCGTTGAACGGCTTGAAGTGGTTCAGATCGACGTAGCACGCGTGAAAGGCCGCGTCGTTGCCCAGCAGGCGGGCAATGTGCGAGCTGATCGGTATGTTGCCCGGCAGGAACGTCAGCGGGTTCGCGTAGCGGGCTGCTTCGATGCGTACCTCGGTCACCGCGCGCACCAGCTTCTCGCCGGTGCCGAGACCCGCGTACTGACCGTTTTCGGTGATGACGAAGCCGTCGGCGAGATAGCGCTGGTCGTCGCTCGCGAGGAGCTGGGCCATCTGCTCGACGGTCATCGACTTTTCGATAATCACCGGCGACGCGTTGGCGAACTGCAGGCAAGGGCGCTTGCCGAATAGCTCGCGGTGATACGGCAGCGCGTAACGGTCCATGAAGCTGCGGCGGTTGATCAGCGCGACCGGCTGGTCGTTCTCGACCACGGCGACCGCGTGCAGATCGGGCAGGCGGTTGAACAGTTCGAGCACGTCGTTGTTGGTGGCGTGACGCGGCAACGCGGGCGCATGCACCAGCATTTTCGCCGACGCCATGCCGCCCGACGGCGACGCGCTGCTCACCGCGCGCGTGGTCTCGGGGAACACGGCGATGTGATTGGCGCGCAAGGCGTCGCGCGCGTCGTCGCTCAGCTTGCGCGCCGGGTGCGCATGCGGACGGCCGAAGAAATAGCCCTGCCCACAGCCGATCCCCATGTCGCGCACGACGATCAGATCCGCCTCGTTCTCGATGCCCTCGGCCACCAGTTGCGCGCCGCTCGCGTTGGCGAAATGCTGCATCGCGCGCACGGCCTCGAACTTGAGCGGATCGCTCGCAATGTCGTGGATGAAGAAGCGGTCGATCTTCACCACGTCCGGTTGCAGACGCACCCACAGATTCATGCTGGCGTTGGCCGTGCCGTAATCGTCGAGCGCGAATTGCGCGCCTGCCGCGCGCAGCGTCGATATCACCGGCAGGAAGCTGGCTACGTCCGGAATCGAACTCTGTTCGGTCAGCTCGATCACGAGCCGTTGCGGATCGACGCCGCGATGCCGCAGCAGCGCGAGTGTGTCGTCGCGCGCTTCGGCGAGTTGACGCATCGCGCCCGCGCTGAAATTGAGGAACAGCTTGCCGTCGTAATCAAGCTTCGCGAAGGCTTCGATGCACGTGCGCGCGGCGGCCTGTTCGAGCGCAATCGCGCAGCCTTCGGCGAGCGCTTGCGAGAACAGGGCGAAGGGCGTTTCGAGTGGCGTGCCCGCCGGACCGCGAATCAAACCTTCGTAGCCGAGGATCGCGCCGTCGTCGAAATCGATGATCGGCTGGAATACAGCGAACAGATCACGCCGGGCGATCAACTCCTCGATGCGCGGCGCGGCGGATCGGGAGGGCGAGCGAAGTTGCATGGCAGTAGGCGTAGCAAGAGACGTTCGGCTTATCGGCGCGGCCGGCGCAGAGTTAAGTGAATTTTTAGTGACGCGACGCACTGGCGTGGTGCGTGTCCTGGATGCCAGGACGAGCCGGGCTTTAGGCCCGGCCAGGACTCGGCTTATGCCATCCGGCTGAGGCGACAGCGAGGGCGTTTGCGCGTGAAATAACAAAAAAGCCGCATGAGGCGGCTTTCTTCGAATCACGCTCAGGGAGGGCGCTTATGAATGTCCTGTTTGCATTGCGCGCGTATTTACCGCCGGGCCATGGCGGCGGCGGATCCTTTGCTCGCGGCGGCGCGGGTTTCGCCGCTGGTGTCGCGAGCGCCCCAGCGCTGCGCGAGCGCGGCGCACACCATCAACTGGATCTGGTGGAACAGCATCAGCGGCAACACCACGGCGCCCACCGCATGCGAGGAGAAGATCACCTTGGCCATCGGCACGCCGGCGGCGAGGCTTTTCTTCGAGCCGCAGAAGATGATGGTGATCTGGTCGGCGCGATTGAAGCCGAGCCGCTTGCTGACGAAGATCGTCACGGCCAGCGCCAGCGCGAGCAGCACCACGTTGATCAGCAGCAGGCCGCCGAGCGCGGACAGCGGAATCTGATGCCACAGGCCTTCGTTCACCGCCTCGCTGAACGCGCCATACACCACCAGCAGGATCGAACCCTGGTCGACGAACTTCAGCACGCCGCGATGACGCTCGATCCACTTGCCGATCAGCGGGCGCAGCAACTGCCCGGCCACGAACGGCACCAGCAGTTGCAGCACGATATCGCCCACCGTATGCCACGGCGAACTGCCGCCCGCCGCCTGATTGGTGACGACGACACTGACGAGCGCGGGCGTGATGAAGATGCCGAGGAGACTCGAGGCCGACGCGCTACACACAGCAGCCGGCACATTGCCCTTGGCGATGGAGGTGAACGCGATCGACGACTGAACTGTAGAAGGCAGCGTGCAGAGGAAGAGGACCCCCGCATAGAGCGCCGGCGTGACAAGTGGCGAAAGCAGCGGCTTCAGCGCGAGGCCGAGCAGCGGAAACAGCGCGAAGGTACTGAGCAGCACGACCAGGTGAAGCCGCCAATGCGTCGCACCCGCAACAATCGCTTCGCGTGAGAGTTTCGCGCCGTGCAGGAAGAACAGCAGGCCGACCGCTACGTTCGTCAGCCAGTTGAAGCCGACGGCGGCCTGCCCGTGAACCGGCAGCAAGCTGGCAAGGATCACCGTGCCGACGAGGCATAAGGTGAAGTTGTCGGGGAGCAGTTTCGGGCGGGCCATGGAGGAATCTCAATTCGGTGATGCGGATGCGGACACTGCGCGGGAAGCGCGCGCGGAGGCCCGCCTCTGGCTGTGGCAAAAGGCTATTGTTATTTTATATCGATTAAAAATGCAAATTCATTTGCCGAATTGATTAATGAGAAAGGCGCATCAACAGGATGGAGCGGTGAGCGCTGGGCCGGCGTTGGTCTTCACGTTTTCAGTATTGGCGACTTACCCGGTTTGGTCCATGCGGTTTTGACAATCAGGCCGAAAAAACCGCTCGGATTCGTCATACGCATGGCCGTTCCGGGTCTTCGGCAAAGCCTTGTGAGCAAGCGGTTTCAGGGCGGCGGCGCAAGGGTTGTGTCGTAGAAAAACGTCGCAGTAACAAGGTGTTACATCCGCGGCGGAGGCCTAACACTTTTTGGCTCGACACCCTCTGCCGCCACCCATAAATTACGGTTCAAAGGCCGTCGGGATGCGTCGTGCTGCGATAGAAACGCAGCGCTCGCGCCAGTCCCCAAACCAGTCCATCGCAGCTCGAACGATGGACTCCAGGCAAGTCTTCGGGCATGTGAGTCATCAGGTGGACGGGTTGTCGAGAACGAAGCACTGGGCGTTGGACGCGGTTATCGCCGCGCTGTGCTCGTTCGCCTATGCGAAAGCGCCGGGCGCGCCGCACTTCGGCGGCGGTGGGTATTCGCATGTCGCCGCGAACCACGCCATGCGGGGTGAGACGCGGGGCGGCGGCCGCTACGACGGTATGCCGGCCGAAAGGCCGACTTCCGCCCGTAACCTTGCGGTTGACCGCAACGCGGGCTTGCCACGCGGCGGCGCGAACTTCGCGGGCAAGAATGGCGGCAACAACGGTTTTGGCGTCTATAACCCGGGCATGCGCCGCGTCGCGGGTCCGGTTGGTTATCCCGGCGAAGGCCGCGGCGGCATGCAGTACGCCGGCGCCATTACGCCGGTCAGCGCCGAGTCGCGTGGCGTGCCTCGGCCGCCGGCCAATGCGCCGGTTCGCGCGGGCTCGATTCGCGCCGACGTCGCCCGCTATAACGAAGAGCGTGGTTCGGGGCGCGGCATGCCGCGCCAAGGCGAGGATCCGCGTCAACCGGAAGGCTCGCCTTACCGCAACTAGTCGCGAGTCGCGTTAGCTTCGGGTTCGGTTCGACTACGCACGGCGCGCCAACGCCGTTCAACCCTTTCAACACCTTCAGTGCCCATCGGCTAATGCGCTTTCGCATTCGGCCCGATCGTTTCTCCCGGCTTTCAAGTCGCCTGCTTTATCTCCGCGCACCGCCTCCGGCCATTCAGCCGCCGTCAATGTGACGTTTCGACGCCACACTTTTTTGAAAACACCCGGCGGTAATCCTCCTGTTGTCGTCAAATTTCATCGTTTCTGCGGCACTGCGTCATCCGCATGTCATTTGATGCGTTATCACCGCTTCGGACGTGGCGTCGGCGGTGTTTTGCGCATTGCAGCATAAATGACCGGGGCAGGGCTCACGGGTTAATCGGCGGAGCTTTATCAGACCGATATTCGACAAAACTAACCAGACCGATATACCGGCAATAACCAGCGATATTTTTGTCCATAAAAATGGTCCGCAAAGATGGTCCCGCCCAGATTGGCTCGACGATCGAACGGACAACAACAAATGGTTCGCGCGAGCTCCCCCTTTCGCACAGCCACACCTTTTTGACAAAGACAGGAGAACCCATGAATACAAGCATCAGCAGTGCGCTGAAGACCACCCTCAAGGCCACTGCGTGCGCCGCTCTGCTGGCCAGCGCATCGGCTGCCTTTGCGCAATCGAGCGTGCAGCTTTACGGTCAGGTCGACGAATGGGTCGGCTCGCAGAAATTCCCGAACGGCAAGAGCGCCGCGGAAGTGTCCGGCGGCGGTATGTCGACGTCGTACTGGGGCTTGAAGGGGGCGGAAGATCTGGGCAACGGCTACAAGGCGATCTTCACGATCGAAGGCTTCTTCCTCGCGCAGAACGGCCAGTACGGCCGCTTCACCGGCGACACGATGTTTTCGCGTAACGCGTATGTGGGTATCGAATCGCCGTACGGCACGATCACGGCCGGCCGTCTGACGACGCCGCTGTTCATTTCGACGATTCTGTTCAACCCGTTCGTCGACTCGTACGAATTCTCGCCGATGGTGTGGCACACGTACCTCGGCCTCGGCACGTTCCCGACTTACAACACCGACCAGGGCGTGACCGGCGATTCCGGCTGGAGCAACGCGGTGTCGTACTCGTCGCCGAACTTCAACGGCCTGAGCGCGACGGCTATGTACGCGCTCGGCAACACGACCGAGAACGGCGCGAAGAAGTGGAGCGGCCAGGTGCTGTATTTCCACGGCCCGTTCGCGGCGACGGCGGTGTACCAGTACGTGAACTTCAACAACGTGCCGAGCGACCTCGGCAGCTTCGCGGCGTCGGGTGTTCCCGGCCTGAAGAGCCAGAGCGTCGCGCAAGTCGGCGCTTCGTACGACCTCAAGTTCGTGAAATTCTTCGGCCAGTACATGTACACGTACAACGATCAGCAAATCACGAGCTGGCACGTGAACACGGCGCAGGGCGGCGCTTCGGTGCCGGTCGGTCCGGGCACGGTGATGGCGTCGTACGCATACTCGCGCGACGGCGGCGGTCTCGACCAGACCCGTCAGACGGCTGCGCTCGGCTACGACTACCCGCTGTCCAAGCGTACGGACGTGTACGCCGCGTACATGTACGACCACATCACCAACCAGTCGAGCGGCAACACGTACGGCGTCGGTCTGCGCGCGAAGTTCTAAGCGCTTTACCGCACGACCCGCGCGGCGCGCGGCGCGCCTACGCAACTCAGGCCGCCGCGCGACGTCCCAAACCGGTGGCATTCGCAAAGCCCGCTTTCTTCGGAAGGCGGGCTTTTTCATTTCCAGCCAGGCAAGCTTGCTGTCGGCGACGTCTTTGCTAACCAGTTTTTTATAAACCCGGCAGAATGGCGTCGATTGATTCCTCAAGCGAGCGATTGAGATGGATACCCTCGTCAGCATGAAAGTGTTCCGCCATGTGGTGGAAGTCGGCAGCTTTGTCGGCGCGGCGGAACGGATGGAGATGTCGGCGGCGATGGCCAGCAAGCATGTAATGCACCTCGAGCAGCAGCTCGGCGCGCGTCTGCTGAACCGCACCACGCGCCGCGTCGCGCCCACCGAGGCCGGCCGCGAATACTACGAGCGCCTGAGTCAGGTGCTCACCGAACTGGAGGAAGCCGAGCAGGTGGTCGGCGCGGCGAGTGTCGTGCCGCAAGGGCGCTTGCGGGTGTCGTCGCTATCGGCGTTTGGCTTGAGCCACGTGATGGCCGCCGTGGCCGACTACGCCGCGCACTATCCGCAGGTCACCGTCGACATCACCTTGTCCGACCGCGTGGTCGAACTGATCGACGAAGGCTTCGACGTCGCGATCCGCGCCTCGCCGAGCGGGTTGAAGTCGTCGTCGCTGATCGCGCGGCAGATTGCGACCGCGCATCTTGTGCTATGCGCGTCGCCGGCCTATCTGAAGCGGCACGGCACGCCGAAGACGGCCGCCGAGCTGGCGCGCCACAACTATCTGCAATACGCGGGCGTCTCGACGCTCGAACTCGCAACCGCATCCGGCGACGCATCGCCGCGCGTGCGCCTGTCGGGCAATCTGATCGTCAACCATCTGGAGGCGCAGCGCGTGATCGTGCTGCAAGGGGCGGGTATCGCGATGCTCGGCACCGAGGTGATCGGCGACGATCTGGCCGCCGGTCGGCTGGTGCCGCTGCTGGTGGACGAAGTGCCGCCGCGCGAACTGCCGATCCACGTGGTCTACGCGAGCCGGCGGCATCTGTCGGCCAAGGTGCGATCGTTCGTCGACTTTCTGGCCGAGCGGTTCGCGAACGAGTCGTTGTGGCCGTCGCTGGGGCAGATCAAGGCGATGGCCGTGCGCTGATTCGCGGTGACGCCCGGCGGCAGATGAAACGATTAGCGTGCGATTCCCAGCCGCGCCTTCGCGTCGTCGTATTCCTTCGACAGGCGCTGCACCAGCTCGCCGACGCTCGGCACGTCGTCCATCAAGCC
Organism: Paraburkholderia sp. BCC1876; assembly: GCF_902833695.1. Classification (NCBI taxonomy): domain Bacteria; kingdom Pseudomonadati; phylum Pseudomonadota; class Betaproteobacteria; order Burkholderiales; family Burkholderiaceae; genus Paraburkholderia; species Paraburkholderia sp. BCC1876. The sequence goes on from NZ_CADFGI010000004.1 coordinate 582,587, forward strand.
GACGCCCTGGCCTGCGCCCCAGATGTCTTTCCACGCCTTCGCCTTGTCGCTGGCGAAGTTCATCGCGGTCTTGTCCGACTCCGGCAGCGCGTCCGGGTCGAGCCCCGCGTTGACGATGCTTTCGCGAATGTAGTTGCCGTGCACGCCGGTGAACAGGTTCGTGTAGATGATGTCCGACGCGGTGGAGCTGACGATGGCCTGCTTGTAGCTCTCGACCGCGTGCGCCTCTTTGGTCGCGATGAAGCGCGTGCCCATATACGCGAGGTCCGCGCCCATGGCCTGGGCGGCGAGGATCGAGCCGCCGTTGGCGATCGAGCCCGACAGAATGATCGGGCCGTCGAACATGCGCCGCACTTCGCCGACCAGCGCGAACGGCGAGGTCGTGCCCGCGTGGCCACCGGCGCCGGATGCCACCAGGATCAGACCGTCGACGCCCGCTTCGAGCGCCTTCTGCGCGTGACGCAGATTGATCACGTCATGCAGCACGATGCCGCCGTAGCTATGCACGGCGTCGACGATTTCACGCGACGGCGCACGCAGGCTCGTGATGAAGATCGGGATCTTGTGGTCGACGCACACGCGCACGTCGTGCTCAAGCCGCGTATTCGATTGATGAACGATCTGGTTGACGGCGATCGGCCCGATGATCGCATCCGGATTGGCGGCCTTGTGCTCGGCGAGTTGCGTCTGAATCTGCGTGAGCCATTCGTCGAGCAATTCGGCCGGGCGCGCGTTCAACGCGGGAAACGAACCGACGATACCGGCCTTACATTGAGCCAATACCAGTTCGGGATAGCTGACGATAAACATCGGCGAGGCAACGACGGGCAGCGCGAGTTTTTGCAGAACGGCGGGCAATGCCATGATGCGAGTCTCCAGTTTTGAGCGGACCGGTACGGCGTTGGCGCGTCCGGCGTGTACGAGTTTAGCGGCACATGGCGTGCATTGCGCCGAGGCGGGGCGGCGCGATCTTGCCGCCGCCTCACCACGCATGCGCGATACGACACGTTCCGCCCGACAATTAAAGAACGATCGTTCGATTATAGGCGATGCCTGTCGCTCGAGTAACGCAGGTCTGTTTAGAACAGTTGGAAGGAGAGTTCAGGTTCTACGCTTGCGTGGGCTAACCCACCTCGCGAGGACACATTGGGCTCCTACAATGCGTTGACTCGTAATGACAAGAGAGACGCCATGGCCTTCGAGAATTTCACGCCCTTTCGCGTCGCCGTGGGCGATGTCGATATTTTCGGAGTGAAGGGCGGAGCGGGGCCGCCGCTTCTGTTGCTGCACGGCCATCCGCAGTCGCATCTGATCTGGGCGCGTTGCGCTGAGCAACTGGCTGAGCACTTCACCGTGATCGCCACCGATCTGCGTGGCTATGGCGCATCGGGCAAGCCGCCGAGCGACGCCGCTCACACACCGTATTCCAAACGCACGATGGCGGCCGATCAGGTTGCCGTGATGCGGCATTTCGGCTTCGAACGTTTTCTGGTGTGCGCGCATGATCGCGGCGCGCGGGTCGCGCATCGGATGGCGCTGGATCATGCCGATGCGGTCGAGCGTTTGATGTTGCTCGATATTGCGCCGACGCTTGCGATGTATGAGGCGACCGATCGCACGTTTGCGACGCTTTATTTCCACTGGTTTTTTCTGATTCAGCCGGAGCCGTTGCCTGAGACGCTGATCGGTGCCGATCCCGCTGCTTATGTCGATGCGGTGATGGGGAGCCGTCATGCCGGGCTGGCGGTGTTTGATCCTGCTTCACTTGATGCTTATCGGTCGGCGCTCGCGCAGCCTGGTGCTGTGCATGCTATGTGCGAGGATTATCGGGCGTCGGCTAGTGTCGATCTGGAGCACGATCGTGCTGATGTTGAACGCGGACATAAGATTGGGTGTCCGCTGCGCGTGCTTTGGGGGGATAAGGGCGTGATTGAGAAGTGCTTCGATGCGCTCGGGGAGTGGCGGCATGTGGCGCGGGATGTTAGCGGTAGGGCGCTTTCTTGTGGGCACTATATTCCTGAGGAGGCATCGGGAGAGCTTGTTGCTGAGATGTTGGCGTTTTTTGAGGCTGTTGAGCAGTAGCGTGGTTGGCTTTTACTTTGGCCTTTCCTTGCTTTCTTAGTGGTCTATTAGCGTTGCCCCTGTGCGGGGCGGCACTCACTTTTCTTTGCCTGCCGCAAAGCAAAGTAAGCAAAAGAAAGCGGCTCACACCGCTAATTCTGAAGTGGGTCCCGTGGTCTGCGATGGGTAGTGGCTCATCTGGAATCTGTGCTCTCGCATACTGCGCGATCGTGGCACAGCAGTCATTCTTCCGGTGGCGCTTCGCGCGTCGTGCGGTCGTTCTTCAAACCACCTGCAATTTCCAACGCTCACGGTCTTCGATTGCCCCACCTCTTCGCGTGCGCGGCGCTTCGAAATTGCGGCCATTCAGCGCGCCCGTAGCCTCCCAAATCTTCCACAGTTCATCGCCTCCCGATTGGCCCGACTGCGCGACCCGCAGCCGCCGCTTACAAGCAAACCGTTCGGCAGCATGTGCACCGCGAGGGACACGTATACGTGCTGACGGTGTGTGAACGATCGTTGGGGCGCGCGCAGCGCCGCCGGAAGAATGACTGCTGTGCCGCTACCGCCAAATGCGCGAGGGCACGGATTCCAGATGCACCACTACCCATCGCGGACCACGGGCCCCGCTTAATGGTTAGCGGTTTGAGCCGCTTTCTTTTGCCTACTTTGCTTTGCGGCAGGCAAAGAAAAGTAGGTGCCGCCCCGCACAGGGGCAACGCTAATAGACCACTAAGACAGCAAGGAAAGGCCAACCCTACGGATTCCAGAATAACCACAAACCCGATTATTCACCCCACCAGCCTAATACGAGCAAAAGCCAGCGACTACGACGCTCCATACCGCCATGCGTATGCCGCTTTAAAACGACCCGTCAACCTTCTGTAGGGAAATCACCAATGCGGTCAAAAATCCGCCACGCGTATCATTGACCCAGACGCTGATCACGTCCGACAGAATTTCCGCCGCTCGCCTTGTTCTTCAGGTCGAGCGGTTTTCTTTTTGTACCAACGGTTTCGAATCCCGCGCAAAGATCAGCTCACCTTCCAGCTCCAACGGCCCATTCTTCGCCGCAAGTTCCTCGACGATTCCCCGCAGCAGCGCAGGCCACTCGTCACTCGGCGCGAGCATCGCCGCCGCCGCGCGCATCACCTCAGCGCTATCCACCATTCGCACCAGCGCATCAAAACTCATCGCACGGATTTCAAGCAGCTTGAACACGATCAACACCTTCAGCGCATTCTTCGCGTTGCGCGTGGGGTCTGCACGCAACCAGGCAACACGCGAGAACGCGCGTTCAAGCGCCTGCTCGACATTCGTGAACGGCGCGCCGTGGCCTGGAATCACGACACGCACATCGAGTTTCGCAATCGCTTCGAGCACCGCCTGTTCTTCAGCGAATCCGCTTTCGCCTTCCAGCTCCGGAAAGATCACGCCGAAGCCGTTTTCCCACAACGCGTCCGCGCTAATCAAGATGCGTTCGTCCGCGCAATACAGCATCAACGAATGCGGATCGTGACCGGGCGCGCCGAGCACCTCCCAGTCAAGCGCACCGAGCCGCAACCGCGTACCGGCCGTCATCGTGCCGGTGAAATCGAAGCGCTCGCAGGTCTGACCGGTGGCGCGAAACGTCAGACGGCTTTCGTCCCAGTCGCGCACGACATCGGCCTCGGAAGCCGGAATAACAGTGCGGCACGGCCACGCCGCCTGCAACTGCGCATTGCCGCCGCAGTGGTCCGAGTGCAAGTGCGTGTTGACGATCAGATCCAGCGGCCGGGCGCCGAGCGCTTGCCGCACCAGCGCGATCGTCTGCGGCGCGTGGCTCGCATAGCCGGTATCGACGAGCGCGGCGCACGCGTCGTCGACCAGCAGCACGTTATTCGACGACAGCCAGCCGCGTTCGAAAACCCGTATCGATTCCGGCAGCGCGATCATGATGTGCCCGCATTGGGTGATCCGTCCGCTTCGGGCTTCGGCATCACGAGAATGGTCGATGTGCCGATCAACATGACGTCGCCGCGCTGATTCACGACCGTGCCGTCGAGATGCGTCAGATCGCCATTCAGACTCGCTTTCCAATAGGCGTCGCGCACGCGCCAGTTGATCGTGAGCGTGTCGGTCGCGTGGACGGCCTTCTTCAGCTTGATATCGAACTCAAGCCCGAGCGGCTGTGCGTAGCGCGAAAAATGCGTCGCCAGCAACGCCATGAAATGCGCGGTCGGTTGCGTGCCGGACGCGATCAATCCGCCGAAGCGGCTCTGCGCGGCATACGCGTCGTCGTGATGCAGCGGGTTCAAATCGTTGACGAGCGCGGCGAACGACTTCACCGATTGCGCCGACAGTTCGAGCGTCGCGCTGAACGTCTCGCCGATCGTGACGATACGTGGCGCGGGTTTCATCGCCGCTCCTTCGCGTGCTTCGCCATAAATTCCGTGTGCCGTACTTCGATCGCACTCCAGACCGCGCGTTTGGCGTCGTCGTCGAACAGAGACCAACTGGCGATTTCGTCGATGGTGCGCAGGCAGCCCTCACACCAGCCGGTCGACTCGTCCATTCTGCACACGCTGATGCAAGGCGACATTACGCTGCCATCCTCATCTTCGATATCGTTGCCGGCCGTCATCGCGTCACGCGGTCTCGCGCAGCGCTACGTCGACCACCGGCGCGCCCGTCAGCGCGACCAACTCCTGCGCGGTCAGATTGAACACCGCATGCGGATGCCCCGCCGCCGCCCACAGGCTGTCGAGTGCGAGCAGATCGGCGTCGATCAGCGTGACCGGTTTGACGGCGTGGCCGATCGGGCAGACGCCGCCGATCGCATAGCCGGTTTGTTCGCGGACGAACTTCGCGTCCGCGCGGCCGATCTCGCCGACTTGCGCCGCGACTTTCTGTTCGTCGACGCGATTCGCGCCGCTGGCGACCACCAGCACCGGCGCGTCGTCTTTACGGCGGCGAAACAGGATCGACTTGGCGATCTGCGCAACCGAGCAGCCGAGTCCCGCGGCGGCTTCGGCGGAAGTCTTGCCGGTTTCGGGCAGCATCACGATCCGGCCCGCGTGGCCGCGTTCGCGCAACAGCAGTGCAACCCGGCGTGCCGATTCCGGCAGCGAGGCGAGATCGTCGGAGTCGAAGGAAGCGTGGTCCGTCATCGTTTCGGGTCCTGATAGAGGGGCAGGCGTGAGTGACGAATAGTAGCGGCGGGAATCAGACGCAATTGCCCGCTTCGTTGCGCGCCTTGGCGAGCAACGCTTTACCGGCGCGCGACACGTTCGGCTTGCCGATCGACGTCGAGATGAAATCGCCGATCGCCACGACTTGCGCGAGGTCGATACCGGTCTCGATGCCGAGGCCGTTCATCAGGTACAGCACGTCTTCGGTCGCGACGTTGCCGGTCGCGCCCTTCGCGTACGGACAACCGCCGAGCCCCGCCACCGACGCGTGATAGATCTCGATACCTTCCTGCAGCGCGGCGTAGATATTCGCAAGCGCCTGGCCGTAGGTGTCGTGGAAGTGGCCGGACAGACGTTCGCGCGGAAACACGCGGGTCACGGCTTCGAACACTTCGCGCGTGCGTTTGGGCGTGCCGACGCCGATCGTGTCGGCGATATCGATCTCGTCGCAGCCGAGCGCCGCGAAGCGCTCGACCACATCGACCACGGACGCTACCGGCACGTCGCCCTGATACGGACAGCCGAGCGCGCACGACACGCTGCCGCGAATCCGCAGGCCATGTTCTTTAGCCGCCTGCGCGACCGGCGCGAAGCGGTCGATGCTTTCCGCGATGCTGCAATTGATGTTCTTCTGCGAGAACGCTTCGCTGGCGGCGCCGAAGATCACGATCTCGTCGGCCTTGGCCGCAAGCGCGCCTTCGAAGCCGCGCAGGTTCGGTGTGAGCACCGAGTAGATCGTGCCCGGATGGCGTGCGATGCCGGCCATCACGTCGGCGCCGTCGGCCATTTGCGGGACCCATTTCGGCGACACGAACGAGGCCGCTTCGACGTTGCGGAAGCCTGCCGCCGACAACCGGTTGATCAGCTCAATCTTGGTTGCGGTGGCGACGAATTCTTTTTCGTTCTGCAGTCCGTCACGCGGACCGACTTCGACGATTTTGACTTGCTGGGGTAAGGCCATGATTGTCTCCTTTCGACCCGAGCTAGCGGCTTAGCGCTTACTCGGGTCCCATGCAATTGAGTTGCAAGCCGCGCGAGGCGGCTCTCCTACGATTGATTCGGTAGCTCGTATTCAATAACCGCGTTCGAGATTCACCACCCCGCCGACCGTATCACCACGCGCCAGCGCTTTAATCTTGCGCGCGACCTGCTCGACGCTTTCCGAGCGCAGCGTCAGCGCGGACACGTGCGGCGTGATCGTGATACGCGGTTCGCGCCAGAACAGATGATCGGTCGGCAGCGGTTCGTCGCGGAACACGTCGAGCGTCGCGGCGGTAAGTTGACCGCTAGCTAGAGCGTCGAGCAGATCCTGTTCGACCAGATGCCCGCCGCGTGCGACGTTGATCAGATACGCGCCGCGCGCGAGCTTCGAGAAGGTGCGCGCGTTCAGCACGTCGCCGGTTTCCGGTGTGTGAGGCAGCAGATTCACCAGCACTTTGACGCCATCGAGAAACGCGTCGAATTGCGCATCGCCGGCGAAGGTCGTGATGCCGTCGATCTGTCGCGCACTGCGGCTATACCCACGCACCGGCAAACCGAAGCTCGCGAGCGTTTGCGCGACATGCGAGCCGAGCACACCGAGCCCCAGCACGCCGACCGTAAACGTCTCACGCGGATGCGGCTCCAGCACTTGCCAGCGGCGTTCGCCTTGCAGCGTCTGATAGTCGTCGAAACGACGCAGATAGCGCAGCACCGAATGCGTCACGTACTCGGTCATTTGCAGCGCCATGCCGGAATCTTCGAGCCGGATCAACTGCGCATTGCGCGGCAGCGTGCCGGGTTGCGCGTGTTCGAGCCCGAGGATCGCGTCGACGCCCGCGCCGAGATTGAAAATCGCGCGCAAATCGTCGCGACCGGCCAGCATTTCGCGCGGCGGCCGCCACACGACCGCGAAGTCGGCCGGCGCAGTGTCGCCCGGCTGCCATTCGCGTAGATCCGCTTCGGGCAGCGCACGGGCGAAGTCGTGCAGCCACTCGGCGGCGTCGGCATGCGTCATGTAGAAGAGGACTTTCATACGGTCGGGCAGGTCCCTGCGTAGTCGGATCGATTGACGGGGAAGGCCCGGCCGCGCGGCAGCACTACGCGCGGTGCATCGGTCGACGCTTGCGGCATGGGGGCCTCCTCCTTTTATGGATAGGCTTCATTCTACTTTTTCGACGCGAACCGCGCGCGTTTGCGTACGGGCGTGCGGTTTGTCTGCATTTGTTCCGGCATTTGCCACCGCACTTGCCCCTGCATTTACCGCATAACCAAAGCACAAAAACTTGGTTCACCCACGCCGGGCCGGGCGGGACAATACTTTCCCGGATTCCCGCTGCGAGGGACAGACATGCTTCCATGCATCAAATCGACGTGGCCGCCGCGGCTCGTGACCGTTCCCGGCCTGCACGGCAGCGAGGGCGCGCACTGGCAAACCTGGCTCGAGCGGCAGTTCGCGCGCTCGTTGCGCGTCGAGCAGGCCGACTGGGAAGCCCCGAACGTCGCCCGCTGGGCGCAGTCGTTGCGCGATCTGCTGGCGCGCGAGCGTGGGCCGTTCGTGCTGGCCGCGCACAGCTTTGGTTGTCTCGCGACCGCGCACGCGTTGCAGCAGGCGTCGTACGCGAACGATGTGGTCGGCGTGCTGTTCGTTGCGGCCGCCAGCCCCGAGAAATTCGCCTTCGCGGGCCCGTTCGACGCGCGACGTCTCGGCGTGCCGTCCATTCTGATCGGCAGCGAAACCGATCCGTGGATGTCGCTCGCCGGTTCGCGCGAACTCGCGCAGCGTCTTGGCAGCGCATTCGTCAATCTCGGCGACGTCGGGCATATCAATACCGCGGCCGGCTTCGGCCCGTGGCCGCGCGCCAAGTATTTCGTCGACACGCTGGTGCATTGCGCGGCGCCGCTGCGCTTTCGCGAGGAGACGTTCGAGGCCGCGCCGCACGCGTTCGTCTGAGCACGGCGATGGCGTTCAGCGTCGCCGCGTTATGTCCGACTTCGGTCCGAACGAACCGGTAAGCAATTCGTTAGAATCCCGCTTCACGCCGCGCACTCGTGCGGCCACAGGTTTTCATCATCGATAGGCGGGGACAAGATGGCAGGCAACACGGGGACATCGCGCTGGTTCGCAGCCGGCATGACGGCAATCACGCTCGCGATGGGCGGCATCTCGACGGCGCATGCCGACACGTCGCTGCTCAACGTGTCGTACGACGTGACGCGCGAGTTGTACAAGGACATCAACGCCGGCTTTATCGCGGCGTACAAGCAGAAGAGCGGCGAGACCGTGTCGGTGCGCCAGTCGCATGGCGCGTCGAGCGCGCAGGCGCTGTCGGTACTGCAAGGCCTGCAGGCCGACGTGGTGACGATGAACCAGCCGAACGATATCGACCTGCTCGCCGAGAAGGGCCAACTGGTGCCGGCCAACTGGCGCGCGCGTCTGCCGAACGACAGCGCGCCGTACACCACCACGATGGTGTTCCTCGTGCGTAAGGGCAACCCGAAGCACATCAAGGACTGGGACGATCTCGCGAAGCCCGGTGTGCAGGTGGTGATCGCCAATCCGAAGACCTCGGGCAACGGACGCTATTCGTATCTCGCCGCATGGGGTTATCGCAAGCAGCACGGCGGCACCGATGCGCAGGCGCTCGATTTCGAAAAGGCGATCTTCAAGAACGTGCCGGTGCTCGATACAGGCGGACGGGGCGCGACGACTACCTTCACGCAACGCGGCATCGGCGACGTGCTGGTGACGTTCGAAAACGAAGTGTCGCTGATCGACACCGGCGTGGGGGCGGGCAATTTCGAAGCGGTGTATCCGTCGGTGAGCCTGCTGGCGGCGCCGCCGGTGTCGATCGTCGACAAGGTGGTCGACAAGCGCGGCACACGCAAGGAAGCTCAGGCGTATCTCGACTACCTGTGGTCGCCGGCCGCGCAGGAAATCATCGCGCAGCATCATCTGCGTCCGCGTGACAAGGACGTGCTGGCCAAGCACGCCGCCGAGTTCAAGCCGATCAAAACCTTCACCGTCGAAGAGATGTTCGGTAGCTGGCAGAAAGCACAGCAAACCCACTTCTCGGATGGCGGCACGTTCGATCAGATCATCGTCGACAAGAAGTAATCGGCGGTTCTAAAAATGCAAAGGGCGCCTTGATATCAATCGAGGCGCCCTTTTTATTGCACGCGGTTTATCGCGCGAGTTCCATCAACTCACCACATTCAACGCAGCTCAGTTCGGCGCGGCATGCTTGTCGCAACCCTGCTCGCAGCCGCTCTGATCCACCGGCATTTGCTGCGAGGCCTCGGCGCTAATGCCCAGACGTTCCAGCAGCTTGCGGTCGGCTTCGGCTTGCGGATTGCTCGTGGTCAGCAATTGATCGCCGTAGAAAATCGAGTTCGCGCCCGCGAGGAAGCACAGCGCCTGCAACGCCTCATCCATCTGCTCACGTCCGGCCGACAAACGCACCATCGCCTTCGGCATCGTGATACGCGCCACCGCGATCGTGCGCACGAATTCGAACGGATCGATCGGTTCGGTGCCGCTCAGCGGCGTGCCTTCCACCTGCACCAGATTGTTGATCGGCACCGATTCCGGATACGGCTCCATGTTCGCCAGTTGCGTGATCAGCCCGGCGCGTTCGCGACGCGATTCGCCCAGCCCGACGATCCCGCCGCAACACACGTTGATGCCCGCATCGCGCACGCGTTCGAGCGTGTCGAGACGGTCCTGATACGTGCGCGTCGAAATGATCTGGCCGTAGAACTCCGGCGACGTATCGAGGTTGTGGTTGTAGTAGTCGAGGCCCGCGTCGCGCAGCGCTTGCGCCTGGTGCGTTTCGAGCATGCCGAGCGTCACGCAGGTTTCGAGGCCCATTGCCTTCACGCCGCGGATCATGTCCTTGATCGGTTCGAGGTGACGGTCCTTCGGGTTACGCCACGCCGCGCCCATGCAGAAACGTGTCGCGCCGTTGTCCTTGGCGACTTTCGCGGCGGCGAGCACTTCGTCGACCGGCATCAGCTTGTCGGCCTGCAGGCCCGTGTCGTGATGCACCGACTGCGGACAGTACGCGCAATCTTCTTCGCAGCCGCCGGTCTTGATCGACAGCAGCGTCGACAGTTGCACCGTGTTCGCGTCGAAATGCTCGCGATGCGTTTGCTGCGCGCGGAACATCAGGTCGTTGAACGGCAGTTCGTACAGCGCGACGATGTCGGCGACGCGCCAGCGCGCCAGCTGTTTGGCGCCTTCGGTGGCGTTGTTGTTAGCGGCGGCCGTGTCGGCTGGCGTCGAAGCGATGTTCAGTTGCGTCATATCGTCAATCCTCGTGGATAGATGTGTGTGGGGATCAGCGCTGCGTGTGACGCAGCGTCTGCAAAAGTCGGTCGATATCGAGTTGGTCCGCCGCGAGTTCGGGCGAAGCCGGGCTCAGATGCGGCACGATGCCGAGCAAGGGGGCGTCGTATGCGCGAGCAAGCTGCTCGCGGATCGAGGCGATGTTTTCGTCGGGGAACGTCATATCCGGATCGACGCGATTCGCGACCCAGCCCGCGAGCGTGAGTCCGCGCGCGGCGATCGCTTCGGCGGTGAGCAGCGCATGGCTGATGCAGCCGAGGCGCATGCCGACCACCAGCACGACCGGCAGCTTCAGCGCGACGGCGAGATCGGCGGTGTCTTCGGTGGCGGTCAGCGGCACACGAAAACCGCCGACGCCTTCCACGACGACGATCTCCGCGCGCTGCAACGCCTGCGCATGACACGCGACGATGTGGCCGAGATCGAACGTGACGTTTTCCAGCGCGGCTGCGATGTGCGGCGCGGCCGGTTCCTTCAGCAGATACGGCGTGCGCATGTCGGGCGGCAACAGCACGTTCGACGCGGCGTCGAGTTGATCCGCGTCTTCGTTGTGCAACGTGCCGTTCACTTCGAATGCGCCGGCGGCGATCGGCTTCATCGCGGCGGCTTGCAGGCCCGCGCGCACGAAACCGCGCAACAGGGCCGACGAAACGAAGGTCTTGCCGATTTCCGTATCGGTGCCGGTGACGAACACGGACAGCGCGTTGTGATTCAGGTTACTCATGCCGCTTTCGCTCCGAGCTGTTGCAAGCCCGCGTCGAGCCGATCCAGATCCGCCATCGAATGCGCGGCCGACAGCGAAATGCGCAGGCGCGACGTGCCGGCCGGCACGGTCGGCGGACGGATTGCCGGCACCCATAGACCGGCGCGGTCGAGCGTGGCCGCGATATCGAGCGTCGCGTCGTTCTCACCGATGATCAGCGGTTGCACGGCAGTGTGCGAATCGACGGGAAGCCACGGCGTTGCTTTCAGCATTGCGCGCGTGCGTTTGATCAGGTGCTGGAGATGCGCGCGTCGCGCGTCGCCTTCTTCGCCGCCGATAATGCGCAGGCTCGCCGACACCGCATGCGCGGCCGCCGGCACCGACGCCGTGGTGAAGATGTACGGACGCGCGCGTTGCACGAGCCATTCGATCACGGTCTCATGCGCGACGACGAACGCGCCCGAGACGCCCGCCGCTTTACCGAGCGTGCCGATCGAAATCAGATTCGGCGAGCGCAGCGCCGCTTCCGCGACCGCGCCGCGGCCTTGCGGACCGAGCACGCCGAAGCCGTGCGCGTCGTCGACGATCAGCCACGCGCCGTGCTGTTCCGCGAGCGCGAGCAGACGCGTCAGCGGCGCGACGTCGCCGTCCATGCTGAAGACGGTGTCCGACACGATCACCTTGACGGCGACGTCCGACGCTTCGAGCAGCGCGCCCAACGCGTCCATATCGCAGTGCGGATAGATCTGCACGTCGGCGCGCGACAGCCGCGCGCCATCGATCAGCGACGCGTGGTTCAGTTCATCCGAGAACAGCGTCGTGCCGCGGCCCGCGAGTGCGGTGAGCGTCGCGAGGTTCGCCATGTAGCCGGTGCTGAAGTAGAGCGCGCGCGCATTGTCGACGAAGCCGCCAACGAATGCCGCGAGGTCGTCTTCGAGTTGCGCATGCGCGCGCGAGTGGCCGCCGAGCAGATGCGAACCGCCGCTGCCCGCGCCATAGCGTTGCGCGCCTTCGGCGATGGCCGCGATCAACTGCGGATGCGCGGCGAGGCCGAGATAGTCGTTACTGGCGAAGCCGATGATCGCGCGGCCGTCGACGGTCATGTGCGCCGCGCATGCGGTATCCGCGATGCGGCGGCGGCGGCGCAGGCCGTGGTCGTCGATGTCCTTCAGGCCTGCTTTGAGTGTGTCGAGCAGATGCATTAACGGGCCTCTGTGAGCGTGGCTTCGAAGGTTTCGCGCGTGCGCGAGGCGAGCAGCGCGAGTTCTTCGTCGTCGAGGATGTAAGGGGGCATCAGATACACCGTGGTCGAGATCGGGCGCAGCAGGAGTTCGCGCTGCAACGCGTTGTCGAAGAAACGGCGTGAGAAGGTGCGGGCTTGCTGCGGATCGTCGATCACGGCGTCGAACGCGAAGATCGTGCCGCACTGGCGCAGATTGCGCACCTGTTTGTGATCGGCGAGCGGCGCGAGCGCGGCCTTCAGCGTCGCGGATTTTTGCGCGTTGACGGCGAGCACGTTGTCGCTGACGAACAGGTCGAGCGTGGCGAGCGCTGCGCGGCACGCGAGCGGATTGCCGGTGTACGAGTGCGAGTGCAGGAAGCCGCGCGCGGTGTCGTCGTGATAGAAGGCCGCGTAGATTTCGTCGCGCGACAGCACGATCGAGAGCGGCAGATAGCCGCCGCTGATGCCTTTCGACAGGCACAGAAAGTCCGGCCACATGCCGGCCTGTTCGCACGCGAAGAACGTACCGGTGCGTCCGCAACCGACGGCGATTTCATCGGCGATCAGATGCACGCCGTACTGGTCGCACAGGGCGCGCAATCCCGCGAGATACGACGCGTCGTGCATGGCCATGCCGGCCGCGCATTGCACGAGCGGCTCGACGATCAGCGCGGCAATTTTCGTGGCGCGTGTTTCGAGCAGCGAGCGTACGTTGTCGAGTGCGCGACGTGCGACGTCGGCGGCGGTTTCGCCGGGTTGCGCGAGACGCGCGTCGGGCGATGCCACGACGTGGGCGTGACGGATCAGCGGATCGTAGGCGTCCTTGAAGAGCGCGACGTCGGTGACGCCGAGCGCGCCGATGGTTTCGCCGTGATAGCTGTTGGCGACGCAGACGAATTCCTGCTTGTCGGCGAAGCCGCGATTACGCCACGAGTGGAAGCTCATTTTCAGCGCGATTTCGACGGCGGATGCGCCGTCCGACGCGAAGAACGCGTGACCGAGCGTGTTGTCGGTGAGGGCGCTGAGGCGTTCCGCGAGTTCGATGGCCGGTTCGTGCGTGCAGCCGGCGAGCATGGCGTGTTCGAGGGTGTCGAGCTGGTCTTTCAGGGCCGCATTGATGTGGGGATTGGCGTGGCCGAACAGGTTGACCCACCAGGAGCTGATCGCGTCCAGATAACGATGGTTGGCGCGGTCGTAGAGCCACGCGCCTTGACCACGCGCGACGGGGACGAGCGGCAGGCGCTCGTGATGCTTCATCTGGGTGCAAGGGTGCCAGACGGCGCGCAGGCTGCGGGCGACCCAGTCGTCAGGGTTTGTGGTGGTGGGTTCTGCTGGCTTGTTCAATGCGGTGCTCCGGGTGCTGGTTTGCTGCTGGTTTTGCGCTGCGCGTGGCGGTTTTTGGCTGACGCGCGGGGTCGAGATTAGCTGTTTCTTTCGTGCTGTGCACTAGCGGGTGTGGGGGTGTTTTTGCCTGCGGCGCTGGGGTTTGGCGACGTTTGCGGCAGGTTGGGTGGTTTGCTTTGAAAAGGTCGCTAATCGGCGTAGTTGACGACGGCAAAGTAGTTCGACCTTGTGGGCGGGAATCTGATGGCTAAGTGCGGGTTTTGGGCCCGTGGGGCGGTTTTGGGGTCGTTGCTTTGGCCTTTCCTTGCTGTCTTAGTGGTCTATTAGCGTTGCCCCTGTGCGGGGCGGCACCTACTTTTCTTTGCCTGCCGCAAAGCAAAGTAGGCAAAAGAAAGCGGCTCAAACCGCTAACCATTAAGCGGGGCCCGTGGTCCGCGATGGGTAGTGGTGCATCTGGAATCCGTGCCCTCGCGCATTTGGCGGTAGCGGCACAGCAGTCATTCTTCCGGCGGCGCTGCGCGCGCCCCAACGATCGTTCACACACCGTCAGCACGTATACGTGCTGACGGTGCTCGGGCTGCCAAACGGTTTGCTCATAACTGGCGGCTGCAAGTCGCGCAGCCGGGCCATTGGAGAGGCGATGAACGTGGATGATTTGGGAGGCTACGGGCGCGCAGAATGCCCGCAATTTTGAAGCGCCACGCACGCGAAGAGGTGGGGCAATCGAAAGACCGAAAGCCCTAGAAATTGCAGGTGGTTTGAAGAACGACTGGTCGGGGCGCGGAGCGCCACCGGAGGAATGACTGCTGTGCCGCTACCGCCAAATGTGCGAGGGCACGGATTCCAGATGAGCCACTACTGTGACTGTGCGGGGACCCCGCTTAATGGTTAGCGGTTTGAGCCGCTTTCTTTTGCTTACTTTGCTTTGCGGCAGGCAAAGAAAAGTGAGTGCCGCCCCGCACAGGGGCAACGCTAATAGACCACTAAGACAGCAAGGAAAGGCCAAAGCAACGACCTCAAAACCGCGCTACGCGGCCAGCGCTCTATTCCCGACTAGCGATAGCCCGCCGCGCGTCAGCGCCAGAAGCAGCCCCCGAACCCTCGCCCCCACTAGCCGTCTGCGAAGACCCATCCCCCCAAACAACGGAGTTATCCACCGCATACAACCGGCAAGGCGCGACGCTTTGCTTCTGGCAATTAGCCACAGCAACCGAATTAGGATCATCCCCACCTTCAGCCCACGACCACGCCCCAGAATCAGAAACAGCAAACGCCCGACTCGGATACTGATGCAAGAAATTCCGATACCCATTCCGCCCGGCTTCATCGACATAAGGCACGGAATCGACCGCGTCGACAGCAGCAAACCCACTCGCCTTAGGCGCAGAAGGATCCTCGACCCGATACTGCACGCCCGTCGGCATCCCAACCTGCGCAAGGAACGCCTCGACCGCCGGCCACCACACATGCACGCCGTCACGATCGCCAACCAGCCGATGCGCGTCGTTCTTGTAGTTGCCGAAATCCACCATCTTCGCGCTCGCGCCATGCGCGCCATACGCGGCATACATGCCCGCCACCAGCGGCGCATTCCACACCGAATCGTTATCGCCGTACATCCACAGCGATGGCACGCGGGTCTTCTCACCGTACGTGCCGAACGCCCGCGTCAGATTGCCCTGCCAGTCCTTGCACGCATCCTGCCGCAAACCACCCGAGAAATTGATCAACGCCCGCACACCCGGCGCGGCCTCAGGGCCGTAAGCCATCGTTGCCAAGCCGCCATGCGACGTGCCCGCCACCACGATATGCGACGCGTCCACATACGGCTGCTTCGACATGAAATTGATCGTCGCGGCGACGTCGCCAGCCTGGCCAACGCCGTTGCGCTCGACATCGCAACCGTCCTGCTGATACACGCCGTCCGAATGGCCAAAGCCCTGGCGGTTCGGTGCCACCACCACGTAGCCGCGACGCACGAACTCGCGCGCGAAAGGCAGCGGGTCGCTGCGTTCCTGCGTGCGCGGATCGCCGGGAATCTTGCCGTGGTTGAAGACGATCATCGGAAACGGACCTGCGCCGTCCGGTTTGTAAATCGTCGTTTCGAGCGTGACCGAGCCGGCAGCGTCGACCGGTACGCGAATGATCTGTTCGTTCAGGCCCGCGGTGGGCAGATAGACATCGTCGTCGAGGGCAATGCGCGGCACGTGCGCGCGGGTCAAGGGGCCCGCCTGGGTGTCGGCGAGCGGGTCGGCATGCGCGAGTGCAACCGCGCACGTGGCCGTTGCACACATCACCGCACACTTCGTCAGAATCTTGCTGAACACCATTGACGCACCTGCCTCAAAATCCTGCCCTGAACACCGTGGTGTTTGTCTGTCGAATTGGTCGCTGACAGTTTCCTTTCAGCTTGTTTCGACACACAAAAACACACTCGCGTACGTTATGCGCCAGGCGCACGCACGCTAATCGAGATCGCACGGGATGAACCCAAACGGCCGACGCGACCCCACGCGCCGATGATGAGCGCCACGGTTGCTGCCCGACACTGCCGCCGAACCCACACTATCTGGTGCTCGGCAGAGCGCCCTGCGCATTTTGCGGAGTGGTATGGACCCTCTCTCGCAACGTGACGTCATGAAGCTACGGACTCATCCTGGCACGACAATTTTGTTTTGTGCAATCAAGGAGAACCCGCGACGAAAAAATTGCCGCCCGCCAATCGGCCTGCCAAATGCCGCGAAACGCAGGCCTCGCGGGTGTCTGGCTGTGCGAAGCAATGCGATCCGTCGCGTGTGTTGTCGTGCTGAGCCAACACGAAAAAAAAGGCCCTTATACAGGGCCCTATGTGAACACGGTGAAAACCACGCCGCTGCGCCGCGTAAGGCGCTGAAAGGTTACGGACTATTCGCTGACGTCGCCGTCGACGTAACGCCAACGGCCATCCTCGTCGCGGACAAAGCGGCTCAGTTCGTGCAGCCGATGCGCGCGTCCCCCCACCTTGTATCGTGCGATGAATTCAACGGTGGCGTGACCGTCGTCGGTCTCGGCGAAAGCCTTGATCTGCAGTCCGAGCCAGCGCGGCGCGTCGGGCGCGGCCGGGTCGACGTCGAGGTCGGCGGGACAGGTCTGCGGCGCCCAGGTGGCGCGCAGGTAATCCGTTGCGCCCACAACATACGCGCTATAGCGCGAGCGCATCAGTTCGAGCGCGCGCGGCGCTGCTTCGCCGGTGTCGATATAGCGGCCGCAGCATTGCGCGAAACGGGGCGCTTTGGCGCCGCTGCGTTGATCGGGAGCGGCGCCGCCGCATGGGCAGTCGACAGGTCGTTGCGTCGACAACAATGATTTATTCATCAGACTTTCAACCTAGCCCGCGCGCGATGAGGATCTTCTGGATATCGCTGGTGCCTTCGTAGATCTGGCACACGCGCACGTCGCGGTAAATCCGTTCCACCGGGAAATCGCTCAGATAGCCGTAGCCGCCGTGAATCTGCAACGCGGCTGAACAGATGCGCTCGGCGGCTTCGGAGGCGAACAGCTTGGCCATCGCCGCTTCGGTAAGGCACGGCTGACCGGCATCCTTCAACGAAGCCGCGTGCCAGATCAACTGGCGTGCGGCTTCGAGTTGCGTCGCCATGTCGGCGAGGCGGAATTGCACGGCCTGGTGCGAGAACAGCGGCACGCCGAAGCTCTCGCGTTCTTTGGCATAGGCCAGCGCGGCCTCGAAGGCGGCGCGCGCCATGCCGACGCTTTGCGCCGCGATACCAATGCGTCCCCCTTCGAGCCCCGACAGCGCGATCCGATAGCCTTCGCCTTCCGCGCCGATCCGGTTCGCGGCCGGCACGCGGCACTCTTCAAAAACGATCTGCGCGGTGTCCGACGAATGCTGGCCGAGCTTGTCTTCGACGCGCGCGACGACATAGCCTGGGGTGTCGGTCGGCACGATGAACGCGCTGATGCCGCGCTTGCCCGCCGCCTTGTCGGTCACGGCCATGACGATCGCGACGTTGCCGTTCTTGCCGCTCGTGATGAACTGTTTGACGCCGTTCAGCACGTACGCGTCGCCGTCGCGGGTCGCCGTGGTGCGTAGCGCCGACGCGTCGGAGCCCGCTTGCGGTTCGGTCAGACAGAACGCGCCGAGCATCTCGCCGCGCGCGAGCGGCGTCAGCCAGTCGCGTTTCTGCGCGTCGTTGCCGTAGGTGAGCAGGATGCTGCACACGGGGCAGTTATTGACGGAGATCGCCGTCGACGTCCCGCCGTCGCCGGCAGCAATTTCTTCGAGGATCAGCGCGAGCGCCAGCGCGTCCATGCCGGCGCCGCCGTACGCTTCGGGCACGAGCACGCCGTAAGCGCCGAGTTCGGCGAGCTGCCGGTGCACGTCGCGCGGAAAGGTCCGCTCGCGGTCCCACGCGGCCGCGTGCGGGGTGACGGCTTCGCGCACGAAGGTGCGCAGCGCGTCGCGGACCATCGAATGATCCTGATCAAGCACCATGAATCTGTCTCCTCACCAGTCGAGCGGTGTGCCGTCGTATTGATAGAAACGGCCGTTGAAGTCTTCGTGTAGGGCCGCGGCCTGCGCGAGCACTTCGCGCATACCGGTGACGCTGCGCGCCGGGTCGATCGCGGCCTGAGCGCCGCCCATGTCGGTGCGTACCCAGCCCGGATGCAACGAGACGCAGGTCGCGCGGCGCGCTTCGAGCGACGCGAGTTTCAGCGCGTCGTTCAAGGCCGCCTTGCTCGCGCGATACAGCCAGCCGGCCGTACCGCTCGCGTCGCCGATGCTGCCCATCTTGCTGGAGATCACCGCGAACACGCCGCCGGCGTCTTCGACGAGCGGCAGCAGGAGCGGCATCAATTGCATCGGGCCACGCACGTTGGTACGCATCACATGGTCGAAGTCTTCGGCGGAGATCGCTTCGATGCCTTCGGTGTTCGGGCCGTACACGCCCGACACCACGATTGCCGCATCGAGTCGTTCTCCATCGAGCTGCGAGCCGAGCTCGGCGATGTCTTCTTCCGAGGTGATGTCGACCGAAAAAGTCTCGGCACCGAGCGCGTTCAACGCGTCGAGCGCGGCGCCGTCGCGCGCGGTGGCGAGCACGCGCCAGCCGCTCTTTTTGTACTGCCGCGCAAACTCCTGGCCGATGCCGCGCGACGCACCGACAATCAACACTGACTTCATCGACTCACCTCGATTCTTCGAATGCCGTAACGAGTACGGCAATGAACGCCGCGAAGAACGCCGCAGCGAATGCGGCAATCCACGCGTTAAACCAGCTCAACGCCCATCGCGGTCGCTTCGCCGCCGCCAATGCACAGCGTCGCGACGCCACGTTTCAGGCCGCGCTTCTTCAACGCGCCGATCAGCGTGACGAGAATCCGCGCGCCCGATGCGCCGATCGGATGCCCCAGCGCGCAGGCGCCGCCGTTCACGTTGACCTTCTCGTGCGGCAGATGGTGTTCCTTCATCGCGGCCATCGTCACCACGGCGAACGCTTCGTTGACTTCAAACAGATCGACTTCTTCCGCGCGCCAGCCGTTCTTCTCGAACAGCTTGCGAATCGCGCCGACCGGCGCGGTGGTGAACTTCGCCGGTTCCTGCGCGAAGGTCGAGTGGCCGACCACGCGCGCGATCGGTTCGACGCCGAGGCGCTTCGCGGTCGACTCGCGCATCATCACGAGCGCGGCGGCGCCGTCGGAAATCGACGACGAATTTGCCGCCGTCACCGTGCCGGTTTTGCTGAACGCGGGCTTGAGCGTCGGGATCTTGTCGAGGTTCGCTTTGAACGGCTGCTCGTCGTGATCGACGGTCACTTCGCCCTTGCGGCTTTCCAGCTTGACCGGCGCGATTTCCCAGTCGAACGAACCGTCTTCGTTCGCGCGCTTTGCACGGTTGAGCGACTCGATCGCGAACGCGTCTTGCGCCTCGCGTGTGAACTCATACGAGCCCGCGCATTCCTCGGCGAAGGTGCCCATCAGACGGCCTTTTTCGTAGGCGTCTTCGAGGCCGTCGTAGAACATATGATCGATCACCTGGCCGTGACCCATGCGCATGCCGCCGCGCGCCTTGGGCAACAGATACGGCGCGTTCGTCATGCTCTCCATGCCGCCCGCCACGATCACATCGACGGAACCCGCGGCCAGCATGTCGTGCGCGAACATCGCCGCGCGCATGCCGGAGCCGCACATCTTGTTGACGGTCGTGCTGCCGGTGCTCAACGGCAGATGGGCACCCAACGCGGCTTGCCGCGCCGGCGCCTGGCCGAGGCCGGCGGGCAACACGCAGCCCATCACCACTTCGTCGATCTGCTCGGGCTTGAGGCCCGCGCGTTGCACCGCGGCTTCGATCGCGATCGAGCCGAGTTGCGGTGCGGTCAGCGACGCGAAGTCGCCCTGGAAAGCCGCCATCGGCGTGCGGGCTACGCCCACGATGACGATCGGATCGTTCTGCGTCGGGTTCATGTTTGTCTCACTCATGCTTGCCTCAATCATGTTTAAGCTCCTTGATCACACCTTCGACGATCGCCGGCACGTCGCCGAGCCGGGCCGCGTCGTTGTCTTCCTTGTACGCACCGCCGGCCGCGACGGCCGCGATGCAATCCTTGTAGGTCGCGTCGAGCGTGGCCGCGTCGCTGATCGCCATGCCGAGGTTGCGCACCTTGCCGTCGTGCACGCCATACACCCAGCCGTGCACGGTGAGTTCCTGACCGCGTGCCCACGCGTCGTTGACGATGGTGGTCCGGCACACGTTCATCACCTGTTCGATCGTGTTCAGTTCGACCAGACGACGGTGCCGCGCTTCGCCGAGCGGCCAGTTTTCGAGCAGCGCGGCATGCTTGCTGCGCACGTCCTGCACGTGATGCAGCCAGTTGTCCGCGAGACCCACGCGCCGGCCGTGCAGCGCCGCGCCGACGCCCGAGCAGCCATAGTGGCCGACCACCATGATGTGCTTGACCTTCAGCAGATCGACGGCGAACTGAATCACCGACAGACAGTTCAGATCGGTATGCACCACCACGTTGGCGATGTTTCTGTGCACGAACACTTCACCCGGCGGCAGGCCGATGATCTGGTTCGCCGGCACACGTGAATCGGAGCAGCCGATCCACAGGTATTCAGGCGTTTGCTGATGCGCGAGACGCGAGAAATACTCGGGGTCTTCGGACAGCTTGCGGGTGACCCACGCGTCGTTGTTGTCGAACAGATGCGCGAGCGGGTGGGGAGACGGATTGGCTTTCGTGTTCATGGTGTGTCTGGGCGTTTGCTCGACCGATGGACCGGCCGGTGTCGTTGCATGAGGTTCGGACGAGGCATTCAGCGCGGCATTCCGTGCAGCACTCAGCGCGCGCGTTTCACGCGGCGCGCACGTTGGATTCGTCGGCTGAAGCATCCGGCGCGGCCGGTGCGGACGAAGCCGCATCGGCGAAGCGTTCCGGATAGCGGACGCAGAAGCGCACGCTGTCGTCGTACGGGAAAAAGTCGGGCAGTTCGCCTTTCAGTAGATGATCCTTGTGCCGTTGCCACAGCGCGGGACCGAAGAAATCCGCGTGATGCTGCATGAAGGAACGGCGCACGCGTGGGTCGCCGAGCAGGAACGTGCCGTACGTCTCCGGGAAAATGTCGTGCGGGCCGACCGAGTACCACGGCTCGCCCGACATTTCGTCTTCTTCGTTACGTGGCGCCGGCACCGCGCGCACGTTGCAGTCAGTCAGATATTCGATTTCGTCGTAGTCGTAAAACACCACCCGGCCGTGACGCGTCACGCCGAAGTTCTTGTACAGCATGTCGCCGGGGAAAATGTTGGCCTGCATCAGTTCCTTGATCGCATTGCCGTATTCCTTGATGCCGTGTTCGACGTCCTGGTCCGTACCGTTCTGCAGGAACAGGTTGAGCGGCACCATGCGGCGCTCGATATACATGTGGCGAATCACCAGATTGTCGCCGTCGTATTCGATCAGCGACGGCACTTCCTTTTCGAGTTCGCGCACGAGCGCTTCATCGAGTCGCGAACGCGGCAGCGCGACGCTCGAATATTCGAGCGTGTCGGCCATGCGGCCCAAACGGTCGTGCCGTTTGACGAGCTGATACTTCTCCTTGATCTGCGCGCGCGTGGTTTCCTTCGGCGGCGGGAAGTGGTCTTTGATCAGCTTGAACACATACGGAAACGACGGCAGCGTGAACACCAGCATCACGAGCCCTTTGATACCGGGCGCGATGATGAACTGATCGCTCGAATGCGACAGATGATGCAGCAGGTCGCGATAGAAGAGATTCTTGCCCTGCTTTTGCAGACCCACCGACGTATAGATTTCCGCCTTCGGCTTGCCCGGCATGATCGTGCCGAGAAACTCCACGTACGCGGACGGCACTTCCATATCAACCAGAAAATACGAATGCGAAAAGCCGAAGATGATCAGCAACTGGTCGCGCTTGAGCAGCACCGTGTCGAGCGCGAGCACGCCGGGTTTCACATGACGCAAGGGCACCGCGAACGGCAGCAGCAGATCGCCGTTGATGATCCGCCCGACGATATACGCCGACTTGTTCCGGTAGAACAGCGACGACAGCACGTGAATCTGGAAATTGGGCGCTTCGTCGAACGCGCCGAACGCGTCGTGGATGGTCTGCATGACGCAACTCACGTCGCGCGTCAGATCCTCGAACGGCGGCTCAAGCTGGAAATTCGTGACGACGCGTTCGAGCGTGGCGGCCAGCCCGTCCTTGCCGGGGTAATACGCGCGATACGTCTGCTTCGCGGCCGGTTCGTCGTTCTCGATGTACTCGGTCGAAATCGCCGGGCGCACGAAGATGAAGTCGTTGTTGAAGTACGAGCGGTGCAGGATCTTGCAGCACACGGAATTGAAGAACGTTTCCGCGCACTCGGGCTGGCGGTGCGTGGTCAGCAGGCCGATGTAGTGCAGCTTGATCTGCTGCCAGACTTCGTCGTCGATATTCTCGGCGTCGTATTCGTCTTCGAGCAGTTCGACGCATTCCTCGACGCGCTCGTCGTACGAGGTAATGCGCTCGCGCGCGAGCTTTTGCAGGCCATGCCAGTCGGCTTTCTCGAACAGCGTCTTGGCGTGGATCGCGGCGTCGCGAAAGATCCGATAGTGCCGGTCGAATCCTTCGAGCATGGTCTGCGCGACGTCAAAGCCGATTTGCGACGACAGCAGTTTAGGGAAGTGATTCATGTCGACCGTGCATTCGCCTCATGTCGTGAAGACACCCAGAATTGTATCGTCCGGGTGGGCCCGCGACGCATCGCGCCGCTTATGCGTGCCTGGTTTCGCGTGTGCCGTTCTCCAGCAGCACGCGCGCCTGAGCTTCGTATTGCGCGAGGTCTTCGAGCGTCGCGTTCAGATCTTCCAGTTGACGTTCGAGCACGTCGCGATGCCGCGCCACCGTGGCGAGGAACGCGTGCAATTGCGGCACGGTGTCGGTCGGCGATTCGTACACGTCGAGCAGATCGCGTATCTCCGACAGCGTGAAGCCGAGCCGTTTGCCGCGTAGCGTGAGCTTCAGGCGCGTGCGGTCGCGGGCCGAGTAGACGCGCCGCAAACCGCTCGATCCTTCGCGGCTCGGCGAGAGTAAACCCTGGTCTTCGTAGAAACGGATCGCGCGCGGCGTGACGTCGAATTCCCGTGCGAGCTCGGTGATCGTGAATTGCGTGTTCATCGGGGCATCTCGTGGCCGGGCAGAAAATCGGATTGGACGATAGAATCGACGTTTACGTTATCGTCAACTTGAGCTGAACGCAACACCCGCAGGAACCTGGTAGAAACCCGGCAGTAACCGGCAGCAAACACGGCGCACTACGGCACGAGCGTGCCGCAACCACGCCGTCCGGCATCGCACACCTCGCCATGCCGGACGGCCGACGGAGGAAGACACCCACAATGAATGCACTCGAACATCAACTCGACTACCCGTTCAACGACACGTTGCCGGACGCAGGCCACGCGCTGGAAGTCGCGCCCGGCGTGTTCTGGCTACGCATGCCGCTGCCGTTCGCGCTGGACCACATCAACCTCTGGCTGTTGCGCGACGAGATCGACGGTCAGCAGGGCTGGACGGTGGTGGACTGCGGCATTACGTCGGACACGATCAAGGAGAACTGGGAGACGGTGTTCGACACGGTGCTCGACGGTCTGCCGGTGTTGCGCGTGATCGTCACGCATTGCCATCCGGACCACATTGGTCTCGCGCACTGGATTTGCACGGGCGGCGACAAACAGCGCTGGGATGTGCGGCTGTGGATGACCCTCGGCGAATACATGCAGGCACGCGTAATGGCGGCCGGCGACGGCTCGAACGCGGGTGGCGAGGGCGCGGCGCGACACTTCGCGCGGCACGGCGTGACGGATGAAGAGTCGCTCGACAAACTGCGCAATCGCAAGAGCTATTACGCGAGTCTGGTGCCGGCGATTCCGGGGCAGTACCGGCGTCTGCGTGAAGCGGATGGCGTGAAGATCGGCGGCAAGACGTGGCATGTGGTGACGGGTTTCGGTCATTCGCCGGAACACTGCGCCCTGTATTGCGAAGAGACCGGCGTGCTGATTTCCGGCGACATGGTGTTGCCGCGAATTTCGACCAATGTGTCTGTGTTCGATATGGAGCCGGAGGGCACGCCGCTCGCGTTGTATCTGGAATCGCTCGGCCGTTACGAGACGATGCCGGAAGACACGCTGGTGTTGCCGTCGCATGGCAAACCGTTTCGCGGCGTGCGCACGCGTATCCGGCAGTTGCGCGAGCATCACGATGCGCGCCTGGCCGAAGTGCGCGAGGCTTGCGCGGAGAAACCGCAGAGCGCCGCGGATATCGTGCCGCTCATGTTCAAGCGCCAGCTCGATATCCATCAGATGACGTTTGCGATGGGCGAGGCGCTCGCGCATTTGCATCTGCTGTGGCTTGCGGGAGAGTTGAAGCGTGAGCAGAGTGAGGATGGGGTGATCCGTTTTTCGCCGGTCTAAAGAGCGTTAGTGGGTCGATAAAAAAAGCCCGGTGCGTTTCGTACGCAACCGGGCTTTGCTTTTATTCGCCTCTGAAAACCAGCAGCCTTACTGCACCGCCACTGTCCCAAAGTTCTGCCGTCCAAACGGACTCACGTGATAGCCGCTCACAGTCGTGCGCGTAATCGCCGACGCGGTCGGATACCCGAGCGGAATCCACAGCGCCTGATCGTGAATGATCTGCTGCGCCTGTTCATACGCTTTCGCTCGCTTGGCCTGATCCGGCGTCGACTTGCCGTCGGCGATCAGCTTGTCCAGATCCTGATCGCAGAAGCGCGCGAAGTTGATCCCCGACTTCACCGCATTGCAGCTAAAGAGCGGCGACAGGTAGTTGTCCGGGTCGCCGTTGTCGCCGGCCCAGCCCATGAACAGCGAATCATGCTGGCCTTGTTTGGCCTGCTTGATCAGCTCGCCCCATTCGATCACCTTCACCTCCGCCTTCACGCCGATCTTCGCGAAGTCCGCCTGCAGCAGTTCGGCGCCGGCCTTCGGGTTCGGGTTCAGCACGCTGCCGTTCGGACGCACCCAGATCGTCGTTTCGAAGCCGTTCGGATAGCCCGCGTCGGCGAGCAGCTTCTTCGCCTTCACCGGGTCGTACGGCCACGGTTTCACGGCCTTGTCGTAGCTCCACGTGTTCGGCGGATACGGATTCACGGCCGCCGTCGCGGTGTTGTCGAACACGGTCTTCAGATACGTGGTGCGGTCGAATGCCATGTTCAGCGCGGCGCGCACCTTCTGGTTGTCGAGCGGCTTCTTCTGCGTGTTCAACGCGACGAACGCCGTCATGAACGCGGGCGTCTGCACGATGGCGAGCGACTTGTCGGTCTTCGCGTCGGCGAGGTCCTGCGGCTTCGGCGACAGCGCGATCTGGCATTCGCCCGCTTTCACCTTCTGCGCCCGCACCGTGGCGTCCGGCGTGATCGCGTAGATCAGGCGGTCGATCTTCGGTTTCGGGCCCCAGTAGGTCGGGTTCACGTCGTAACGGATCACCGCGTCTTTCGTGTAGCTTTTCAGCTCGAACGGACCAGTGCCGATCGGCTTCGCGTTCAGGTCGACCTGCTTGCCGGCCTTGAGCAACTGGTCGGCGTATTCAGCCGAATAGATCGACGCGAAACCCATTGTCAGGATCGACACGAAAGTCGCGTCCGGCGCGTTGAGTTCGAACTTGACGGTGTTGTCGTCGACCTTGCTGACCGACTTGATCAGCTTCGGCAGGCCCATCGACTGCGCATGCGGGAAGCCGCTCGCGCCCGCCACCTTGTGCCACGGATTGCTGTCGTTGAGCATGCGGTCGAACGTGAAGACGACGTCGTCGGCATTCAGCGCGCGGGTGGGCTTGAAGTAGTCGGTGGTCTGGAACTGCACGTTCGGGCGCAGATGGAACGTATAGGTGAGGCCGTCGGCGCTCACGTCCCACTTGTCGGCTAGCGACGGTTCCACTTTTTTCGCGGCCTCGTCGTACGTGACCAGCGAGTTGAAGATCACGTCGGCCGACGCATTGGTCGTGACGAGCGAATTGAACTGCACGACGTCGAAACCGTCAGGGCTCGACTCGGTACAGACGGTCAGCGGTTTGGCGAGCACGAGCGCGGGCGCCGTGAACAATACGGCGGCTGCGAGCAGTTTGAAGCGCATAGGATCTCCCATAACAAGCGCAGTCAGGCAGTGCGTCTGGTTGTGTGGTTATGTTCCGTTGACGAGGGTGGCCGGCGTGGCCGCCGTCTTTATTGTGATACGTTTCCGGCGCTGGCGCATGACGCCGATAATGCCGCCCATGCGCGGGTGAGCCTGCGCGAAAGCTTATCGAAGGGTGGTTGCGGCGACAACAACTTAATCCGCATATCCATATGGGGCGGGCGCTGCGCTAGGGCTCGCGGTGCGGGAGAGCGTGATACGAACGACGCCTATGAGTTGAAGCCCTTAAGCGCTATCGAAGAAGTGGAAGCGTGCAGCGCCGGATGCATCGGCCGCACGGGGTGATCGGTTTTACTCGGTGGCAGCGCGCGGCTTGCGCGGCGCGCGTTCGAACGCGCGGTCGTAGAGCCAGCGCGGCATGACATGCAGCAGCATCGCGACGATACGCATCTGCCACGGGAACACCGCAAACGCCGTTTGACGTTCAACCGCGTCCGCTACCTTCACCGCGAAACGGTCGGCGTCCATCAGGAACGGCATGGTGTACGGATTGTGCTCGGTCATCGGCGTGCGAATGTAGCCGGGCGCGATGGTGACCACGCCGACGCCCTGCGGCCGCATCTCGACGCGCAACGCCTCCAGATACTTGAGCGCCGCCGACTTCGACGCGCTATACGCGCCGGAGCCCGGCAAACCCCGCACGCTGGCGACGCTGGCAATCCCGACGAGGGTGCCTTTCTTTGCGGCGACCATGGCGGCGGCGAACGGCTCGAACGTGGCGACCATGCCGAAGTAATTGATGTCCATCACTTCGCGGAAGGTGCGCAGATCGCCGTGTCCGGTGACCGCGCCGCGGCTGATGCCGGCATTGGCGATCACGACATCCGGCAGACCGTATTGCGCGATGAACTGCGCGGCCGCTTCGGCGAGCGCTTCGGCGTCGCGCACGTCGACGGAATACACGGCAATCGAATTCTGCGGATGGGACTGCTGGAACGCGGCGAGGGCGTCGCCGCGACGGGCGACCAGGCCGAGAATCGCGCCGCGCTGCGCATATTCGGCAGCGAGGGCGAGGCCGATGCCACTCGAGGCGCCGGTAATGAAAACCTTCAGCGGTGAACTCATTCCGGCGCCTCGTCTTTACATCTTCTTGGCGCGGATTTGCGCGACCAGGTAATCCAGCACCTGGATCGTGCCCGGCAGGCTGTTGGTCTGAGCCGGGCCGGTTTCATACTTGCCTTGAATGGCCAAGGTCGGCACGCCGTCGATCTTGTAGTCGTTCATCAGCTTCGTGTCTTTCTGCAACGCGCTTTGCGTCGAGAACGAGTTGTACGCTTCCATGTACTTCTTCGGATCGACGCCGTTCTTCGCAAGGAATTTGGCCTGATCTTCCGGCGTCAGCAGATAGTCTTTGTTGACGTGGATTTCGTTGAAGACCTTCGGCGTGAGCGATTGCGCGAGGCCGAGTGCGTCGAGCGCGTGATACATCTTCGAATGCGGCACGAAGTCGTCGCGGAAGGCGACCGGCACGCGCTTGAACACGACGTCCGGACCTTGCTTCTTCACCCACGCTTCGAGGTACGGGTTGAATTCGTTGCAGTGCGGGCAGCCGTACCAGAAGAACTCGGTGACTTCGATCTTGCCGGCCGGTTCGTCGGTCGGTTGCGGCGTGGCCAGCACGGTGTAGTCCTTGCCGGACACCGGTGCGGCCGGCGCCGCTTGAGCTGTGGCGGCAACGAGGCCCAGCGAGAGGAACAGAATGCTCAGCAGTTTTTTCATGTCGTGTTGACCCAGAGTAGGCGGTAAAGCGGCGGCGCCACGCAAATGCCCGCCACCGCTTTTCATTGTCGGCGTTGGGACGTTTTCAAACGTCCGTCGTGTTTGTGACACGCGCCGCACGCCGATGGTTCGGCGGCGGCGCGTTCCGGTAAATCACCGTGTGTTTATGGTTGGCTTACTGCTTCGTGAAACGGATCACCGCGGTGTCGACGCCTGCGTCGGACAGACGCTGACGGCTCGAATTCATGTCCTCGAACTTCGAGAACGGTCCGATCCGCACGCGATAGTACGTCACACCGCCCGCATCGCGCTGCGTGACCTTCGATTCGAAGCCTTGGAACGCGAGACGCGCGCGTTGCTGCTCGGCGTCGGCCGAGGTCTTGTACGCGCCCACTTGCAGGAAGTAGCCGGTGTTCGCATCACCCGGAGTCGGTGCCGACGTCGCGCCGGAACCCGGCTTGGCGTTGGCGGTTGCCGTGCTGGGCGCCGGTGCGCTGGATGCCTGCGGCTTCTTGGCCGGTGCGGTGGGCGCGACGTTGCCGTTGTCCTGCGCGGGCTTCGGTGCGACTGCCGTGCCGTTCGGGTTGGCGTTCGTGCCGTTAGCGGGTGGCACTTCGACGATCTGCGGCTCTTCCAGCATGCCCGACTGCGTCTGCGAATTGGTCTGGCCCGGCGCGGTATTCGGCGGCGCCGGCTGCGCGGCTTGCGGCACCGGCTGGCCCGGCGTCTTGCCTTGCAGCGGACGGTTCGGATCGTATTGCGCCTGGCTCGCGCTGGAGTCGGACGCCGCGGGCGGCGCCACCTTCGAGACGAACGGTGTAGGCGCACGGGTGATATACAGCGCCACCACGACCGCGATCGCAAGGCCGACGATCAGGCCCAGCACGATGCCGAGAAAAGTGCCCCCGGTTTGTTTCGATTGCTTTGTTGTGCGGCGTGGTTTTGCCATCGTATGAATCACCTGCAAAAAGAATCCTGGAACGGCCGCCGATTATAACGACGGCCGCATGCATGTTACGGCGGAGGACTTACATCTTGACGGGAGCGGAGACGCCGATCGTCGCGAGACCGTTGGCCAGCACTTGACGCGTGGCCGCGAGCAGCGCGACGCGGGCATTGCGCTCGGCCGCATCGTCAACCAGCACGCGCTCGGCCCGGTCATTGTAGAACGAGTGGAATTCCCCGGCGAGGTCGCGCAGATAGAACGCGACCGCATGCGGTGCGAGTTCGTCGGCGGCGTGCTGCAGCATGTCCGGGAATTCGGCGAGCTTGTTCAGCAGCGCCATGGCGCGTTCGCTGGTGAGCGGGGAAACGTCCACCGACGCGAGCGTGGTTTCGTCCGTGTTGTAGCGCGCCTTGCATTCGGCGAGCACCGAGCAGATGCGCGCGTGTGCGTACTGCACGTAATGCACGGGGTTTTCGTCGTTCTGCTTCAGCGCGAGGTCGATGTCGAACACGAATTCCGTATCCGCCTTGCGCGAGATCAGGAAGAAGCGCACGGCGTCGCGGCCGCGCCGAATCGTTTCCTCGTCGATCAGGTCGACGGCGGTTTCCGAGCCCGGCGTCGCGCCGCCCGACCATTCGATCAGGTCGCGCACCGTCACGTAGCTGCCGGCGCGCTTGGAGATCTTCACCTCTTCGCCGTTGCGCATGACCGTGACCATCTTGTGCAGGATGTAGTCGGGATAGCCCTTCGGAATGCCGATGCCCAACCCTTGCAAGCCGGCGCGCACCCGCGCGATCGTGCCGTGGTGGTCCGAACCCTGGACGTTGATGACCTTGGTGAAGCCGCGTTCCCACTTGGCGACATGATAGGCGACGTCCGGCACGAAGTACGTGTAGGTGCCGTCGGTCTTGCGCATCACGCGGTCTTTGTCGTCGCCGTCGTCGGTGGTGCGCAGCCACAGCGCGCCTTCCTGTTCGTAGGTCTTGCCGGCGGCGACCAGCGCTTCGACCGTCTTTTCGACCCGGCCTTCCGTGTACAGCGACGACTCCAGATAGTACTGGTCGAACTTCACGCCGAACGCCAGCAAATCCATGTCCTGTTCGCGGCGCAGATACGCCACCGCGAAACGGCGGATCGCTTCGAAATCTTCGACGTCGCGCGCGCCGGTTACCGGCTCGCCGTCGCTGGCGGCCACCGTGGCGCCGGCCAGATAGTCCTTGGCGATTTCGGCGATGTACTCGCCGTTGTAGGCCGAAGCCGGCCAGCCCGCGTCGCCGGGGGCGATGCCGCGCGCGCGTGCCTGGGTGGACAGCGCGAGCGTCTGGATCTGCATGCCGGCGTCGTTGTAGTAGAACTCGCGGTGCACGTCCCAGCCTTGCGAGGCCAGCACGTTCGACAGCGCGTCGCCGAGCGCGGCCTGGCGGCCGTGGCCGACGTGCAGCGGGCCGGTCGGGTTGGCCGACACGAATTCGATCAGTACGTGCCTGCCGGCGTCGCGCTGCGATTGGCCGAACGCGGCCTGCTCGGCGAACACGGCGGCGATCACCGCCTGCTTCGCGGCGGCGGCCAGACGCAGGTTGATGAAGCCGGGGCCGGCCACTTCAGCGGCTTCGACGAGACCTTGGGCGAGCGGCTGCGCGAGCAGCGCGTCGACGATCTGTTGTGCGAGCTGGCGCGGATTCGCGCGCAGCGGCTTGGCGAGCTGCATGGCCACGTTGCACGCGACGTCGCCGTGCGCGGCGACCTTGGGGCGTTCCAGCGTGATGGTGGGCGACACGAAAGCGGCTTCGGTCGCGCCTTGCGAGGCTTCAGCGACCTGCTTTACCGTGTCGGCGAGCAGGGTTTCGAGGGTCTGTTTGTGTGCAGGCAGCATGCTTGTGCGAGTCCAGTGAGGCAATCCGGTGATGCGGAAGCGGCGTTGGCCGTGCCCGTGCAGCAGGCGCAGCCGGTCCGTCAGAAGCGTGGAAAGCGGCGCGGCGCCCGTTGCGGCAATTCGGTCGCAACGACTGCGCGGTCAGGCACGTTGCCTGCAACGCAGTCAGACATGATGCGCAGCGGCTCGCGGCGGTTGACCGGCGCAGCTGGCAGCGGCAACGCGCGGCTGCCTGGTGACCAATCGAGCCAGTTCACCGTGCCCGGCCGTGCGCGGCCAGAGGCGGCGCGCTTTTCCGTTCAGAGGGATTTTAGCAGGTGCTAATATGTTCAATGAGATGCCCAGCAAGGGCCGTGGCCGCCGCGCCGGATTGGCGAGTCAACGTAACGCGCGCCGACGCCGCTTTCGAGCCGCCGGCACGCCAATCCAACATAACCAAAAAAGGGAACAGTCATGCTGATTACTTTCAAATGCCGCGCCGCGCCAGACGTCATGATGCTGGAGAATCTTGCCCAGTATCTGGTCGGTATCGTCGGCAAACGCCTGGGTGAACGCGGCGTCATTACGCACGACGAACTCGGTGTGGCTATCGGCAAACTCGAAGCCGCCATCAACGTCGACAAGCAGGAACGCGCCGAACACGACGGCCATTTCCACGAAGGCGAAGACGGTCACGAGCATCACGAGATTCCGCCTGGACTCGCGCAACGCGCGTATCCGTTCCTAGACATGCTGCGCGCGGCGCAGAAGGAAAACGCGGATATCGTCTGGGGTCTGTGAAGTTCCACGCGGCGGCGTGGTCGGCTCCTCCGTGGGCCAAATGTGCACCGCAGCCGTTGCAGAAGTCATGGCGCGTATCTCGCGCCGCAGTTGGCGGTGCGAATCCTTGCGACGCACCAATGAAAAGAGCCCGCTCGAAGCGGGCTCTTTGTCATTCAAGGCCGGAGTCAACGGCTTTGATGTGTAGCGCTTACTGGCTGGCAGCGTCCGCCGGGGCGGCCGCGGGAGCCGACGCACCCTTCTTCATTTTCTTCTTCTTCGGTTTCTTGACGTGCTTCACGGTGGGCGGTGAATACGAGCTAACCGCGCTCGAACCCGCCGGAGCGGCGGGCTGTGCCAGCGCCGCCGAGGCGCCCACAGCGAGTGAAACAGCAGTCAACAACAGCGTCAGCTTCTTCATACGATTCTCTCCGTCGACGATTGCAATTAGATAAGCCGACGCGTTTTGGCCGCGTCTGGCTGGGTAAACCCAATTCAGTCTACAAAGCCGAAAATTACACTGCCGCAAATATTCAGCCTTTCAGACCCGATATAGTGGGTTTCCCGCCACGCTATGCAAAAGGCTTACAGCAAAGGCGCCAGAGCGCGTTCCGCATCCGTTTTCGACAACGCCATGCGAACTGCGTAATCCTCCAACTGGTCCTGACCGATCTTGCCGACCGAGAAATAGGTGCTGTCGGGATGCGCGAGATAGAAACCTGAGACGCTCGCCGCCGGCAGCATGGCGAGCGATTCGGTCACGCTCATGCCGATTTCGGTGGCTTGCAGCACGTCGAACATGTCGCGCTTGACCAGATGGTCCGGGCAGGCCGGATAGCCGGGCGCCGGACGGATGCCGTGATACTTCTCGGCGATCAGGTCGTCGTTCGACAGCGTTTCAGTGTTCGCATAGCCCCACAGATCGCGCCGCACGCGCGCATGCATCGCTTCGGCGAAGGCTTCGGCGAAGCGGTCTGCGAGCGCCTTCAGCATGATCGCGCTGTAGTCGTCGTGATCCTTTTCGAACTGCTTTTCCTTCACGTCGACGCCCAGACCCGCCGTGACCGCGAACATGCCGATGTAGTCGGCCACGCCCGAGTCCTTCGGCGCGATGAAGTCGGCGAGCGAACGGTTCGGCCGCATCACGCCGTCCACCACCGGGCGCACGCTCTGCTGACGCAGGTTACGCCAGGTGAGTGCGACTTCCGAGCGCGAATCGTCCGTGTAGATTTCGATGTCGTCGTCGTTCACCGTATTGGCGGGCAGCAGCGCGATCACGCCGTTGGCCTGCAGCCAGCGGCCCTGGATCAGACGCGAGAGCATCGACTTGCCGTCCGAGAACACGCGCCGCGCCGATTCGCCGACGATCTCGTCGTTCAGGATCGCGGGATACGGGCCGGCCAGATCCCAGGTCTGGAAGAACGGCCCCCAGTCGATGTAATTCGCGAGCTCGCTCAGATCGAAGTTCTTGAACACACGGCGACCGATGAACTTCGGCTTGACCGGCTGGTAGCTCGCCCAGTCCACCTTGGTCTTGTTCGCGCGGGCTTCGGCGAGCGTGACCATCGGCGTGGCTTTGCGGTTGGCGTGCTGCACGCGGATGCGGTCGTAGTCGGTCTTCAGGTCTTCGAGGTACTTGGCCGCGCCTTCATCGGACAGCAGGCTCGACGCCACCGACACCGAGCGCGACGCGTCCGGCACGTACACCACCGGCCCTTCGTAATGCGGCGCGATCTTCACCGCGGTGTGCACGCGCGAGGTGGTCGCGCCGCCGATCAGCAGCGGAATCTTCTTGATGCGGAAGTAGTCGTCGCGCTGCATTTCCGACGCGACATAAGCCATTTCTTCGAGGCTCGGCGTGATCAGCCCCGACAGCCCGATGATGTCCGCGCCTTCGACCTTCGCCTTGGCGAGAATGTCGTTGCACGAGACCATCACGCCC
Source organism: Paraburkholderia sp. BCC1876 (assembly GCF_902833695.1). Lineage (NCBI taxonomy): Bacteria > Pseudomonadati > Pseudomonadota > Betaproteobacteria > Burkholderiales > Burkholderiaceae > Paraburkholderia > Paraburkholderia sp. BCC1876. The sequence goes on from NZ_CADFGI010000004.1 coordinate 616,356, forward strand.
ATGTTGACCACTTCGAAGTTATTGCACTGAAGCACCACGGACACGATGTTCTTGCCGATGTCGTGCACGTCGCCCTTCACCGTGGCGATGACGATCTTGCCTTTCGCGCGCACGTCGCCGCCGGCTTCCGCGAGCAGGCGCTTTTCTTCTTCGATGAACGGGATCAGATGCGCGACCGCCTGCTTCATCACGCGCGCCGACTTGACGACTTGCGGCAGGAACATCTTGCCCTGGCCGAACAGGTCGCCGACGATGTTCATGCCGTCCATCAGCGGACCTTCGATCACGTTGATCGGACGGCCGCCGGCGGCCGCGATCTTCGCGCGCACTTCTTCGGTGTCTTCGACGATGAAGTTGTTGATGCCGAGCACCAGCGCATGCGCGAGGCGCTTCTCCACCGGCTGGTTACGCCATTCGAGGTTCTCTTCTTTCTTCGCGGCGCCGGTCTTGAACTTGTCGGCGATTTCGAGCAGCCGGTCGGTGCCGTCTTCACGGCGGTTCAGCACCACGTCTTCGACGCGTTCGCGCAACTCCGGATCGAGGTCGGCATACACGCCGAGCTGACCCGCGTTGACGATGCCCATATCCATACCGGCCTGAATCGCGTGATAGAGGAACACGGTGTGGATCGCTTCGCGCACCGGGTCGTTGCCGCGGAACGAGAACGACACGTTCGACACGCCGCCGCTCACCTTCGCGTACGGCAGGTTTTCCTTGATCCAGCGCGTCGCGTTGATGAAGTCGACCGCGTAGTTGTTGTGCTCCTCGATACCGGTGGCGATCGCGAAGATGTTCGGATCGAAGACGATGTCTTCCGGCGGGAAGCCGACTTCGTTCACCAGGAAGTCGTACGAGCGCTTGCAGATTTGCGTCTTGCGCTCGTAGGTGTCGGCCTGGCCCTGTTCGTCGAAGGCCATCACGACGGCGGCCGCGCCGTAGCGGCGAATCAGGTTCGCGTGGTGGCGGAAGGCCTCTTCGCCTTCCTTCAGCGAGATCGAGTTGACGATCGCTTTGCCTTGCACGCACTTCAGGCCCGCTTCGATCACTTCCCACTTCGACGAGTCGATCATGATCGGCACGCGCGCAATGTCCGGCTCCGACGCGATCAGATTCATGAAGCGCACCATGGCCGCTTTCGAATCGAGCATCGCTTCGTCCATGTTGACGTCAATGACCTGCGCGCCGTTTTCGACCTGCTGGCGCGCGACCGCGACGGCGTCGTCGAACTGATCGTTCAGGATCATTCGCGCGAAGGCTTTCGAGCCGGTCACGTTGGTGCGCTCGCCGACGTTGATGAAGAGTGTGCCGGACGTGACGTTGAACGGCTCGAGGCCGGAAAGGCGCATGGTGTGATCGGTCATGGCGTGTGTGCGAGTCGATTGCGTGCGGTTGAGGTGCGTCTGCGAGGTGTGTGTGCGAGGTGCGTCTACTGCGATAGTGAAGAGCGGCGGCCGAAGCTCAGGCCGCCGCACTCAGGCGGCGTCGCGGTATTGGGTCGGCCATTTGCGCGGCTTGATTTCAGCCAGCGCCTGAGCGATCGCCGCAATATGCTCCGGCGTCGTCCCACAGCACCCGCCCGCGATATTCACCAACCCCGCCTGCGCGAACTCCTTCAACAAACCCGACGTATCCGCCGGCAATTCGTCGAAGCCCGTATCGCTCATCGGATTCGGCAAGCCGGCGTTCGGATAGCACGACACATAGGTGTCGCACAGCTTCGCCAGTTCGGCGATGTACGGGCGCATCAGCGCCGCGCCCAGCGCGCAGTTCAAACCAAAGGTGAGCGGCTTCGCGTGACGCAGCGAGTTCCAGAACGCCTCGACGGTTTGCCCCGACAGAATGCGGCCCGACGCGTCGGTGACCGTGCCCGAGATCATGATCGGCAGACGTTCGCCGGTGTCCTCGAACAGTTCGTCCAGCGCGAACAGCGCGGCCTTCGCGTTGAGCGTGTCGAAGATCGTCTCGACGAGGAACAGATCGCAGCCGCCGTCGAGCAACGCCTTGGCCTGCTCGTAATAGGCTGTGCGCAGTTCGTCGAAGGTCACGTTGCGCGCACCTGGATCGTTCACGTCGGGCGAAATGCTCGCGGTCTTCGGCGTCGGTCCGATCGCGCCGGCGACGAAGCGCGGCTTGTCAGGCGTCGAATACTTGTTGCAGGCGGCGCGCGCCAGCCTGGCCGATTCGAGATTCATTTCGATGGCCAGCGCTTCCATGCCGTAGTCAGCCTGGGCCACCGTGGTCGCACCGAACGTGTTGGTCTCGATGATGTCCGCGCCCGCCGCGAGGTATTGCTCGTGAATCTCGCCGATGATCTGCGGCTGCGTGATCGACAGCAGTTCGTTGTTGCCTTTGATGTCGCGACCGTAGTCCTTGAAGCGCTCGCCGCGATAACGGGCTTCGTCGAGCTTGTAGCGCTGGATCATCGTGCCCATTGCGCCGTCCAGGATCAGGATGCGCGACTTGAGCAGCGCGGGCAGCGCCGCACCGCGTGTATAGGCGGCTTCGGAGCGGACTGGCGTGGCGGTTTGAGCAGGCTGGTTCATGGCGGACAAGGGCTTGCGCCGGGTTTGGCGGGAAACCTGTCATTGTAGCCGCTGCCGGGCGCACACGCCGGGCGCGGGCCGGACAGGCGATCTCGCCATTGGAAAAGAAAACGGCCCAACAAGCCAAAAGCCTGCTGGACCGCTTCATGAACTGCTGACCGCCTTGAAAGGGCCGCCGGGTGGGCCGACTGCTAAGCCGGACGGCGCGGTCGAAGATAGGTCGCCAAAAACGTTGAATCGAAGCTTGCGCTTAGTGAAGAATCACCGGTTGATGCATCAGACTGTCGAACTGCCCGAGGAATTCGTCGACCTCGTCCAGCGACGGTTCCTCTTCGATCAGCTTCTGCACGTGCTCGCGAAACCGCGCCGCCATTGCGCCATCAATGTAGATCTCCCGCTGCATGTTTTTGTCCACGATCTCGTAGCCACCCGACTTCATGGCCAGCGGACCTTCCTGCGGCGGAAACTCAACGACGCAATAGTTGGGGCTGTTGTAGATCATTTGCATGGCGACACTCCTTATTTCCGTTGGCTCCTGGCCATTCCTGCGCCATAGGTTGGAGCGTGAGGGTGGAATTCAAGGGGTGGGTCCGGATTGACGCTTGTAAAAGTTCCGAACCTACCGGTTAGACCGGCCTTTCAAGAAACGTTTCAAGCAGTGCAGCAAAACGGTGAGATTGTTCGATGGGTGCGAGATGAGCGGCATCGAGCAGTTCGAAACGTGCGCCTTCGATGGCGTCTGCAATTGCCTGCGTATCAGCAGGCGGCGTGCCCGTGTCGTGGCGGCCCGCCACGGTCAATGTTGGGCAACGGATGGTTCCCAGCTTACTGCGTACGTCGAAATCGCGCACCGCCTCGCACGCCATAGCGTAGCCTTCTGACAACGTATGGCTGAACACCTCGCGAATCGGTTCGACAGCTTCGGGGTGCTCACGTTGAAAGTCAGGTGTCAGCCAGCGGTCCATGGTCGACGGTACGAGCGACGCCATGCCGCCTTCGCGGACGCTCGCGGCGCGTTGCTCCCACAGTGCGCGGCTTTCGGGACGTGTGCCGCCGAACGTATTGGCGAGCGTGAGCGTATCGACGCGCGACGGGTGGTCGAGCGCGAATTGCTGCGCGATCATGCCGCCCATCGACATGCCGACCACATGCGTAGTGGGCGCGCCGAGCGCATCGAGCAAAGTGGCGAGATCGTGTGACAGATCGGCCATGCTGAAAGCCTCACGTGACAACGCCGTCTTGCCGTGGCCGCGCAGGTCGTAGCGCAGCACGGTGTAATCGTCGCGGAAATAGCCGGCGAGCTGGTCCCACACCGAGAGGTCGCCACCGAGCTGATGAATGAACGTCAGCCACGGGCCGCCGCCCTCATTACTCAGCACATAGCGCGTCTCGATTCCGTTGATGTTCACTTGCATGCGGGCTCCTTGAAGGGATCGCAGTGGAAGGATCCATTGACGCGCGCTGCCCAGCCTCGAGGAGCTTCGACCTGATGGCTCAACAATATACGCAGCATCCGCGCGAATGGTTGCAGCAGTGTGTTGCGAGTCAGGGATGCCGTAGAAGTTTCGCCGATTCCTGGAGACCTTACTCGAGACCGGGTTTTCAGGGTTTGATGATGCCGGGCGGACTGCCGGGATCGGTAGGACTTAACGATTGGGACGGCGCGGCTTCGGGCGTTGCTGCCGAAGGGCCAGCAGGCGGCAGGTTGGCTGAATTGTCAGGCGTAGCGACGCTGCCATCGGCGATGTTGCCGGGCGAAGCGTTTGAGGTTTCATCTGCATTGTCGAGGTTGAGCTTGCCGCGCCACACCAGCTCGAATTGCGTGCCGTTCGGTTCCGTCTGAACGATCCGCGCCGGCAGCCAGCCGAGCGACGGCGCGAGCCATACGTCGATGCGACGCAGGTCACCGTCGTGGCGCGGCAGGCGTTTGAAATGACGCGCGTCGATGAAGCCTTGCGCCGTGCGGATGGTCTCGTCGCCGATCGTCTCGATGGGCCAGTTCTCGCCGCTGTCGTTGTCAACCACGAAGAACTGCCGCGTCACGCCGGGCTTATAAGCGGTGGGGTCGCCGCGCACGAGGCTGGCGAGCTGCATCACCATGCTGAAGCGGTCCTGCGCGCCGTCAGGCAGCGGTAAGCTGGCCGGCGTGCGGGTGAAGGCGATTTTCTTGTCGCTGCGATTGAAGATCGCGATGTCTTCCGCGCGGCGGCCGCGCTTTTCGATGTATTGATCCGGCGCAAGGCCGAATGCGTCGATACGTCCGTGGCTCGAATACACGAATGTGCCGACGAAAGGCAACGGCACCGACACCACCATTTCGTAGCTTTGCGCGTTGCTGGTCCAGTGGATCGTGCCGGGCTGATTGCGCACGCCGTTGTAGAACGTGTCGTATTGCAGCTCGCCGGAAGGCGGGACGGAAAACTTCACGCCTGGCGCCGCTTGCGGAGCGCTTGCGGCAGTGGGGGCGCTGGCTGTGCCGGTGGGGTTTCCAGCGGTGGCGTTCGCGCTAGTTGCAGTGGAAGCGCTTGCGGCGGCGGTTGCGCTCGCGACTGTCTCCGATGCAGCCGCAGGCGATGGCGCCTGCTTCGCCGGTTGCAACGCGGTCAGCACATGTTCGCGCGGCTTGCTCGCAGCGGCCCGTTGCGCGGGCGCCGGTGCCGGCGCATGCGGCGCGGCGGCGGCCGGATTGCGCTCGATACGCTCAGGGGTCAGCAACGCGACCTGCACGGGGACACGCTCGCTGTCCGCCGGATTCAGCGTCGCGCGGTTGCGCTCGACCCACTGCGCGGCGATCCAGTGCAGCACCCCCACGACCAGCAGCACCGCGATCCATCGCCCCACGCGCAACGCGACGCGCGGTCCGCCAGGCGGGGTGCGATCGGAACGGTGTGTGACGGAGGATGAAGCCATCGGCGGTTAAAGATGTGCGATGAGGGAATGTTTGAGTTCACGCGCATGAGCGCGTTCAAAGTGCGTACGAAGCGAGCCCACGCAAGCGCTCAGGCCGCCGCGACACACGTCACATCAATCCTGCGCGTCGCGCGGCGTCGCACTATAACCCAGCTCATACGACAGCTTTTGCGCGCAGTCGCGCAGCGCCAGATCGATCTCGCCGCCCCAGCGGATATCGAACACGCCTTCATGTCCCAACGCGATCAGACCAAGCGCGAGGTCGCCCGTCGAATCGAACACCGGCATGCAGAACGCGTGAATGGTGGGCAACAACATGCCTTCCACGCGCGCCGCCTGATGTTGCCGCACCTGCGCGAGCGTCTGCTCGACTTCATCGCGGGTGCGCGGTCCGCCGAGATGCGCGGCGCGGCGCGCGTCGGCCAATTCGCGATCGAGCATCGCGGCGGTCTTGCTAACCGGCAGATACGCGGCGAACAGCAGGCCGGTGGCCGAACTGAGTAGTGGCATCACATCGCCGAGTTTCAGCGACGCCTTCGCCGGATGGCTCGATTCCATCCAGTGGACCATGGTCGGCCCCTGATTGCCCCAGACGGCGATGCCGACCGTCAGATCGAGCCGGTCGCGCAGTTCGGCGAGCGCTATGCGCGCAAGCTTCACGCCATCGACCCGCGCAAGCCGTGCGAGCCCGAGTTGCAACGCGAAGCCGCCCAACTCGTAGCGGCCCGACAGCGGGTCTTGCGACACGACGCCCAGGCGCAGAAAACTCACCAGATAACGGTGCGCCTTCGCAGGACTCATGCCGGCGCGCTGCGCGAGGTCCCGCAGCATCATCGCGCGGGGTTCGTGGGTCAGCACGTCGAGCAGGCGAAAGCCGACTTCGATCGACTGGATGCCCGAGCGCAGTTTCTCTTCGCCGCTGTCGCCGCTGTCGCCACTCTCGACGCTTTCGTCGTCGGTATCGGTGGCGTCGGAGGCGGCATCGAGCGGTTCAGCAGTGCCGTGATCGGTACGGATCGCGCCGGAGCGGGCAGTTGGAGGCATGAGCGGGGCGCCACGAGCGCGTTCAGAAGAGGTTCAGAAGGAGGAAAGTCGCGGCCACTTGGGCCGCGCCGATTCACCATCGTAGAATAGATTCCTTCTATCGTCACTAACACGGCTCACTCCCCTATGAAACTTGCCACGCTGAAGGACGGCACGCGCGACGGTCAACTGATCGTCGTGTCCCGCGACCTGCACACGGCGGCTATTGCCGACGCGATCGCGCCCACCATGCAGCGCGTGCTCGACGACTGGACCTTCTACGCGCCGCAACTGCAGGATCTGTACGACGCGCTCAATCAGGGCCGCGCGCGCAACAGCTTTGCGTTCGACGCCAAAGACTGCATGGCGCCGCTGCCACGCGCGTTCCAGTGGGCCGACGGTTCGTCGTATGTGAACCATGTCGAGCTGGTGAGGCGCGCGCGCGGCGCGGAGATGCCGCCGGAGTTCTGGACCGATCCGTTGATGTATCAAGGCGGCAGCGACGACTTCATTGGCCCGAAAGACGACGTGCTGTGCGCGTCGGAAGCGTTCGGTATCGACTTCGAAGCGGAAGTCGCCGTGATTACCACCGACGTGCCGATGGGCGCCACGCCCGATCAGGCGCTCAGAAACGTGCGCCTGATCACGCTCGTCAACGACGTCTCACTGCGCAACCTGATTCCCGCCGAACTCGCGAAGGGCTTCGGCTTTTTCCAGAGCAAGCCGGCCACCTCGTTCGCGCCGGTCGCGGTCACGCCCGACGAACTCGGCGAACATTGGCGCGAGGGTCGCGTGCATCGGCCGATGATCGTCCATTGGAACGGCAAGAAAGTCGGTCAGCCGGACGCCGGCACCGACATGGTGTTTCACTTCGGCCAGTTGATCGCGCACGCGGCGAAAACCCGCAACCTGCGCGCCGGCGCGATCGTGGGTTCGGGCACGGTGTCGAACAAGGACGCGAAGCGCGGCTATTGCTGTATCGCCGAAAAGCGCTGCCTGGAAACGATCGAGCACGGCGCGCCGCAAACCGAGTTCATGAAGTTCGGCGACACCGTGAAGATCGAAATGTTCGACGAAGCGGGCAAGTCGATTTTCGGTTCGATCGATCAGGGCATCGCGCCTTTGGATTGATGCGCGGGGTTTGTGCGTAGCGTAGCGCGCGTGGAGTGCACCGTGTGCGTGCCGCGACAGCGCGACACGGGCCGATTTCAAAAGCGGATTCGAAAGGGTTTCGCCCGATGCCGCCGCCCCGGCGCGCGGCTACACTGACTGGCGCGGCGGCGCGCCCGGGGTGGCGGGCTGCCGGTGCCGCGCAGCGACGCCTCGCGGCCATCCAGCCGCGTGCGATGCAGCCGTAAGCGGTCAACAGACAGTTAGTCGGTCGTTCATCGGCAGCACATCAAAAACGAAAACCAACGTGAGGAGACAGCATGCCGCGATTCGCATCCATCAAACCTGGAAGCCGGCGTAGCGAAACGATTGAAACGTCGGGTGCGCGCGTGAATCTGTCGCGCGGCGGCCGTGTTGTTCGCGCCACCGCGTTGTGCGCCGCGCTTGCCTGCGTGGGCGCGTTGCCCGGCGCAGCGTTCGCGCAGGTCAAGATCGGCCTCGTGCTGTCGCTGACCGGACCGGCCGCGTCGCTCGGCATTCCCGCACGCGACACGGCCACGTTGCTGCCGAAACAGATCGGCGGTCAGTCGGTCGAGTACATCGTGCTCGACGACGCGTCCGACACCACCCAGGCCGTGCAGGACACCAAGAAGCTAATCTCCGAGAATCACGTCGACGCGATCATCGGTTCCTCGATCACGCCGAATTCGCTCGCCATGATCGACGTGGTCGCCGAAGGGGAAACGCCAATGATCTCGCTGGCGTCGTCGGCGAAAATCATCGAACCCGTGGATGCGAAACGCCACTGGGTCTTCAAGACACCGCAGACCGATGCGATGATGGCGTCGGCCATCACCGAGCACGCCAGCGCGCACGGCGTCAAAACCATTGCGTTCATCGGCCAGGCCGACGCGCTCGGCGAGACCTTCTACGCCGAAGTCGCGAAGTTCGCGCAACTGCATCACATGGACATGGTGGCGAGCGAGCGCTTCAATCGCACCGATCCGAGCGTGACCGGCCAGGTCCTCAAAATCCTCGCGACGCATCCCGATGCGGTGGTGGTCGGCGCGGCCGGCACACCTGCCGCGCTGCCGCCGAAAACGCTCAGGGAACGCGGCTACAAAGGGCTGATCTATCACAATCATGGAGTCGGCAATAACGACTTCCTGCGCGTGTGCGGCGCCGATTGCAACGGTACGTTCCTGCCGGCGAGTCCGGTGCTGGTGGCTGCGCAATTGCCGGCGGATCATCCGGCCAAACGTCTCGCGCTGGATTACATCGCGCGCTTCGAAGCGCTGCGCGGACCCGGTAGCGTGTCGGCGTTCGGCTCGTACACCTGGGACGCCGGCATGTTGCTCAACCACGCCGTGCCGATCGCGTTGAAAGCGGGCGCGCCCGGCACGCCGGAATTCCGGCGCGCGCTGCGCGATGCGCTCGAAGCGACACGCGGTCTGGCGGATACCAATGGCGTCGTCAACATGAGCGCGACGGATCACCTCGGGCTCGATCAGCGGGCTCGCGTGATGGTCGAGATCATGAATGGGAAGTGGGTTTATCAGCCGCGTTGATCGGTCGCGTTGAGGAGAAGAGGCCGCGCGTCGGCTGCTTGCCGGACGCGCGCCGAACCGATCGTCGCGAATCGTTGTACACAGTGTTGAACGCGTTTCGAATGCATCTCACGCAAGTCACGGATTGCTCACCATGTCTCAGACCTCACACACCAACGACGCGTTTTACGCGCACTACCAGTCGCTTCAGTTGACGCGTCATCCCGACGGCGTGCTCGAAGTCGTGATGAGCGGCGAGGGCGCCAACAAAAGCGGCCTCGCCACCGCCAACGCGCGGATGCATTACGAACTCGCCGAAATCTGGCGCGATATCGACCGCGATCCGCAGACGCGCGTGGTGATCATTCGCGGCGAGGGCAAGGGCTTTTCGGCCGGCGGCGATCTGCAACTGGTCGAAGACATGGCAACCGATTTCGACGTGCGCGCGCGGGTGTGGCGCGAGGCGCGCGACCTCGTCTACAACGTGATCAATTGCAGCAAGCCGATCGTCTCGGCGATGCATGGTCCGGCGGTCGGTGCGGGCCTGGTGGCGGGCCTGCTCGCGGATATCTCGATCGCGGCGAAGACGGCGCGGATTATCGACGGTCATACGCGGCTGGGCGTCGCGGCGGGCGATCACGCGGCGATCGTCTGGCCGCTGCTGTGCGGCATGGCGAAGGCCAAGTACTACCTGCTGCTGTGCGAGCCGGTGAGCGGCGAAGAGGCGGAGCGTATCGGCCTCGTCTCGCTCGCCGTCGACGAAGCCGATCTGCTGCCCAAAGCATTCGAGGTGGCGCGCAAACTCGCCAACGGATCGCAGACTGCGATTCGCTGGACCAAGTATGCGTTGAACAACTGGCTGCGGTCGGCGGGACCGGCGTTCGATACCTCGCTGGCGCTGGAATTCATGGGCTTTGCCGGGCCGGACGTGCGCGAAGGCGTGAATTCGCTGCGTGAGCGGCGCGCGCCGGATTTCGGCGGCGCGGATCCGTGGCGCGGTGAAGCGAAATAAGGCGGGGGATGTGGGGTGCGGTGACCCAAGCCCGCGTCCCCAAACGCTCCTGACGCGTCGCCCCCGCACGGTATGATCGACTTCGACGCGTGCGGGCCGGCGCGCACTCCTACACTTATGCAGCGAGGCGACAAGCATGACCGATACACCCGATTCCACGCCGCCGTTTCCCGGCTTCCCCGGCTTTCCGCCCGCTGAAATGCTCGAACGCATGTGGGGCATGATGCGGCTGTCGCCGTTCGGCTCGGCGTTCTCCGGCGCGCAGCCGGGCGCGGGCATGGCACCGTCGCTGTCGATGATGTCCGACATGATGGCGCCGCTCACCAACGTGGAAGAACTCGACAAACGCATCACCGACATGCGCGCCGTCGAGCAATGGCTCAAGCTGAATCTGAGCATGCTGCAATCCGCGATTCAGGCGCTCGAAGTGCAGCGCGCCACGCTTGCGACGTTGCGTGCGTTCGGCGCGTTCGCGCAATCGTCGATGGCGCAGCCGGCGGCATCCGCAGCGCCGAGCCCCGCGTCGGCGACGGGCTGGCCGCATCCGCAGCAGACGGCGTCGGCCAGTGGCGCGGCTGCGTCCGCCGCCGCCGAACCGTCTGGTACCGACGACGAGGAAACGCCGTCGACGCCTCCGTTCGACGCGTCCGCATGGTGGAACCTGCTGCAGTCGCAGTTCAATCAGATCGCCCAGTTCGCGATGACGCAGCCGGCGGCCGCGACGGGCGATTCTACTCAAGCCGCATCGGCGGAAACCGGTGGCGGAGCCGCAGCGGAAGCCACGGCCGAGGCGTCGCAAACGTCGCCTCAAGACGCGGACCCCGCAGCCAAACGACCGGCTGCGAAACGGGCGCCGTCCGCCGCGAAACGCACGGCTAGCGCGAGCGCCACGCCGCGCGCGGCGAAAAAGTCGACCTGAGACGGGAATGACGGATGACGAAGCGGACCCGCCCGTCATCGGCAAAAAGACCACGCGGCGCGCTGGCGATCTGGGCCGGTTCGCCGTCTGTCATGGTTTTGACCTCGATCCTCGCCACACTCCGCGGATCGCGCGCTTTGTTGAGAGAGGTCAAGCGGACGGCGGCGCGGCGTCTGCTAACGTGGGAATTCCGTAAAGTCAGCGTGCTATCATTGTGTAAGCTTTAGTTGGTTTTTAGTTGATTTTTGGGCGTGCGCAAAAACAACCAATCGTGCCGCCCTTGCTTCATTTGCCGCCGGTAAGACCGGCGCAGGGCTGGACGGTGCGGTTTCACCGCAGACTGGCTCGACCTCAGGCATAGGGTATCCCTCACCCACGGTTGGCCGCGCAGCGCGTAGCTTAGATGGGGCGTGCCCGCGCAAACGCCCGACTTCTTTGCTGCCCGGTGCATCTAGGCGGCTGATTACCGCGTAAAATTGAATGTTGGCCGACGCACGGCGTGATCCGTTCGTCGTCAGCGAGAGTGCTACACGTAGCAGCAGACACACACAGTATGCGCAGAACAGGGGTGGGACTATGAACACCATGCTTTATCCGGAACTTTATAAATCGCTCGAATCCGTTCGATGGGACATGGAGAAAGACATTCCCTGGGACAAGTTCGATGCATCGCTATTGACCGACGAGCAGGCCGCGACGATCAAGATGAACGCGATCACCGAATGGTCGGCCTTGCCCGCCACGGAAATGTTCCTGCGTGACAACCATCACGACAGCGATTTCTCCGCCTTCATGAGCGTGTGGTTCTTCGAAGAACAGAAGCATTCGCTGGTGCTGATGGAATATCTGCGCCGCTTCAAACCCGAGCTGTGCCCGACCGAAGAAGAACTGCACGCGGTGCGCTTCGAATTCGATCCGGCGCCGCCGCTCGAAACGCTGATGCTGCACTTCTGCGGCGAAATCCGCCTGAACCACTGGTATCGCCGTGCGGCCGAATGGCACACCGAGCCGGTGATCAAGCAGATCTACGAAACCATTTCGCGCGACGAAGCGCGCCATGGCGGCGCGTATCTGCGCTACATGAAGAAAGCGATGATGCAAACGGGCGACATCGCGCGTGCTGCGTTCGCCAAGATTGGTGTGCTGATGGCGTCGGCGCGTCGCACCGAAAAGCCGCTGCATCCCACCAACCTGCACGTGAATCAGGCGCTGTTCCCGCGCGACACGATTCAGTCGCGTCTGCCGGATCCGGAATGGCTTGAGCGCTGGCTCGACGAACAGATCCGTTTCGACGACGGCTGGGAAAAGAAGGTCGTGGAGCGGATTCTGCACAACCTGTCCATTCTGTTCGAACGCACGTTCAACACCGCGCAGGAACTGAACCGCTACCGCAAGGAAGTGGTCCTGCGGCTGCAGGCAGAGCAGAAGTCGTCGGAACAGCCGGCTTGATGGCGCTTAGGCGTGTGATCCGCGTCAGCGGGTTCACGCCGGGTTAACAGCCTGCGTCACAAACTGGTTTTACGGTTTCAGGAACGGCCCGACAAGCGAGAGCTTGCCGGGCCGTTTTGTTTCATGCCGTCCAGCGTGTATCGTGACGGCACTTCTTTATTCTCTTTCCGATTCCGTCATGGCTGCTACTTTTGAACGCAAGATGATGACGCGCGAGGCTCTCGTGACGCTGCGCGCCACGCTCAACGCGCCGGTGGTGTTTACCAACGGCGTGTTCGATATCCTGCATCGCGGGCATGTGACTTATCTGGCCGATGCGAAGGCGCTCGGCGTGTGCCTGATCGTCGGCGTGAATAGCGACGCGTCGGTCCGCATGCTGGGCAAGGGCGACGACCGGCCGATCAACAACGAGTCGGACCGCATGGCGTTGCTGGCCGCGCTGGAGAGTGTCGATTACGTGGTGTGCTTCGGCGAGAAGACGCCGGTCGAGCTGATTTCGGCGCTGCGGCCGGACGTGCTCGTCAAGGGCGGTGACTACGACATGGACGCGTTGCCGGAGTCGGCCATCGTACGAGGGTGGGGCGGGAAAGCGCTGGCGATTCCGTTCGAACACGACCGCTCGACCACGGCGCTGTTGAAGAAGGTCCGCGCGCAGGGCTGACGGCTACTGCGGCAACGCCGACGCCGCGATCGGCGCCACCGGCGCCGGGCCGCCCACCACCGCCTGATCGGCGGCCTCGGCGGCCGTAACCGGTTGCACCCTCAACCATTCCTGATGAATCTGGCGATTCAGATGATTAGGTTCGCGCCCGCCGGCCGTGGGCGTCGGGCCGAATACGCCGCGCACCGCGACGAATGCCAGCAGGTTGGCAAGAAACAAGATGGCGATCAGCCAGCGCAGCATTATTGGTTTTCCCCGTCCAGAAGGTGTTGAACCGTCGTGATTCCGATCCGATGGCCGCCAGTCAGACGCCGCGTGCCATTTCGCGCTCGGCGGCTATCAGCGCAAGGCCGGACAGCACGAGCGAATCGTGGCGAGTATGCGGCACTTTGAGCGCGCTCGCCACTTCGTCCACGGCGCCGCCGCTGACCACGAGGCGCACCGGCACCTGCCATTCATCCTGCAGATCACGCCACATCCGCTCGATCAGGCCGGCCTGCGCCAGCGTGCAACCGGCGGACAGCGAGCGCGGCGTGTCCGTCGCGAAGAACGGGCCACGGCGGGATGCTGCGGCGCTATCGGCGGCGTCGAGCAGGCCGCGTGCGGCGTTGGCGTCGAGCGTCGGTAACTGCGCGGTGTGCTCGCCGAGCGAGCGCATCATCAGTGTCCAGCCCGGCGCGATCAGACCGCCGACAAAGTGACCGTCCGCGCGCAACGCTTCGAGCGTGGTCGCCGTGCCGAACGTCGCGATCAGCAGATGTTCGCCGGGAAACGCCGCGTGCGCGCCGATCATGCCGGCCCAGCGGTCGCTGCCGAGCGCGTGCGGCGTGGTGTAGCTATTGGTCACGCCGCATTGCGTGGCGCAGGCGCGGATCGTCGTGAGCGGCAGACCCGGCCAATGGGCGTCGAGCAACGCGGTGAGCCGCGCTGCCACCGCTTCGCCCGCGACATTCGACAGCCATGCGCCGCCAGGCGTCGGCAGAGTCGACCAGCACGGCTGATCCACGCCGTCATGCGCCAATGCGCCAGTTGCGATCGGCGCGCCGTCCGGTCCCACCAGCGTCCACTTGATGCGGCTATTGCCCGCGTCGATCAGCAGAGAAGGCGCACCGCTCGTCATGCCGCACCGTCGGCGAGACGCAGCGAGACGTCGCCGGTTGAAATCGTTTGACGGCCGGTCGGCGTGTCGAGCAGCAACTGGCCGCGTTCGTCGACGCCCGCCGCCACGCCGCGCGTGATTTCCTGGCCTTGTTCCAGCAGCACGACTTCGCGTCCCGCGTACGCATGCACCGCGTTCCAGCGCGCCTGGAACGGCGCGAAGCCTTCCGCGCCGAAGCGCTGCAAAGCAGGTTCGAGCGCGTTCAGTTCAGCGGCCAGTGTGTCGGTGAGATTGGCGTTGGGCAACGCGCGCTGCAGCGCGGTCGGCACGGTGCCGCGCGCCTGCGGCGGCACGTCGGCGTTGAGCGCGCCGACCTTGGCGGCGAGTTCGTCCGCGCCCTTCACATTGGTGCCGATACCGATCACCACCGCGCTGGCGTAGTCGGTGCTCCACGCCGTCTCGATCAGGATGCCGGCCAGCTTGTCGCCTTCCAGCAGCACATCGTTCGGCCATTTCAGCGCGATCTGACCGGGACCGGCGACCGGCAACGAGCGCAGCCCGTCGACCAGCGCGACGCCGACCGCGAGGCTCAAGCCCGCCAGCTCTTCCAGCGGACGCGGCAGCACGCACGCCACCGAAAACAGCAGCGCATTGCCCGGCTCCGCATACCACGGACGGCCGCGCCGGCCGCGCCCGGCGGTCTGCAGATACGCGACCCGCACGAGCGGCCGCGGCAGCGCATTGCTTCTATGCTGCAGCGCTTTGACGCGGGTCATCAGGTCGGCGTTGGTCGAGCCGGTTTCCTCGACGATTTCGATCGGCCAGTCATGCGCCTGCGGCCCGAACAGCGCGACGGCGCGTTCGCGGTCGATGCGCCAATCGGTCGCGGCGGCTTGGGGGGGAGTTTTGGAAGCGTTCATGTCTCATATTGTAGCGACAGCGCACCCAATGGGGCCGCCGGCAAGGCCCATCGGCCGCGCCTTCGTTACAATGGCCCCTAATCCGATAACCAGATTCTCGCGATCCTTGAACTACGACACTCCGCCCGGCCTCGAAGTCGCGGCCGGCAGCCAGGGCAAGATCGTCCGGCTCTCGGGCCAGTGGACGGCGCTCGCGCTTGCCCGCGACCGGGCTACCGGCCATGTGATTCCGCTTCTGCGCTCGCTGCTCGGTGCCGAGGGCATCCGCGAGTGGGATCTATCGCGCATCGACCGGATGGACCACGTCGGCGGCCAGGCACTGTGGCGCGTGTGGGGCCACAAAATGCCGCCCGACACCACGCTCACCGACACGCAGCGCGACATCTTCGAGCGCATTGCGTTGCTCGACACCGTGCGTGACACGGCCGAGCCGGTGGTCAAACTCGATCCGTTCACGCGGCTGGGCCTGTCGATTTTCTCGTTCTTCGAACATCTGTACGGCGGCGTCGGCATGCTCGGGCGGGTCGTGCTCGATCTGTTGGCGATCCTGCGCAAGCCGAAGCTCGCGCCGTGGACCGAAATTTCCGCGAACGTCTATAACGCCGGCGCCAGGGCGTTGCCGATCACGGCGCTGGTGGCGTTCCTGATCGGCATCGTGCTGAGCTATCTGTCCGCGCAGCAACTGCGGCTGTTCGGCGCGAACCAGTACATCGTCAACATTCTCGGCTTGTCGGTGATTCGCGAATTGGGGCCGGTGTTGTCGGCGATTCTGGTGGCGGGGCGTTCGGGGTCGGCGATCACCGCGCAGATCGGCGTGATGCGCGTGACCGAGGAACTCGACGCCATGCGCGTGATGGGCATTCCGCACGGTCTGCGGCTGATCCTGCCACGGGTGATCGCGCTCGGCCTGGCGATGCCGCTGCTCGTCATGTGGACCAATATCATCGCGCTGACCGGCGGCGCGCTGGCCGCCAAGATCGTGCTCGGCATCGACATGAGTTACTTCGCGCGCGCGTTGCCGGGCGTGGTGCCGGTCGCCAATCTGTGGATCGGGCTCGGTAAGGGCGTCGCGTTCGGCATGCTGATCGCGATCGTCGGCTGTCATTTCGGCTTCCGGATCAAGGCGAATTCGCAGAGTCTCGGCGAAGGTACGACGACCTCGGTGGTGACTTCGATCACCATCGTGATTCTCGCGGACGCGGTGTTCGCGATCCTCTTCCAGAACGTGGGGCTCGGATGATCGCGCCACTCTCCCAGGCCGTGCGCGGCCAGCCTGCGCCGTCGATCGCCGAACCGGTGATCGAGGTGATCGACATCACCAAGCGCTATGGCCGCAACATCGTCCATCAGCATCTGAATCTGGATGTGAAGCGCGGCGAGATCATGTCGATCGTCGGCGGCTCGGGTTCGGGCAAGACCACGCTGGTGCGGCAGATTCTCGGGTTGGAGAAGCCCTCGTCCGGCACCATCAAGCTGTTCGGCGAGAACCTCGCGACGATCTCGCCGGAAACCGCGCTGCTGATGCGCAGCCGTTCCGGCATGCTGTTCCAGCGCGGCGCGCTGTTCTCGTCGCTGTCGGTGTTCGACAACATCGCGCAGCCGGTGCGCGAACTCGGCAAGGTGCCGGAAGACCTGCTGCGCGACATCGTGATGCTCAAGCTCGAGATGGTCGGGCTGCCGTGCAAGCATGCGTCGAAAATGCCGTCGGCGCTGTCGGGCGGCATGATCAAGCGGGTCGGCATTGCTCGCGCGATCGCGCTCGAACCCGAACTGCTGTTTCTCGACGAACCGACCGCCGGGCTCGATCCGCAGGCGTCCGATGAATTCGTCGAACTGATTTCCGCGCTGCATCGCGCGCTGGGGCTAACGGTGGTGATGGTCACGCACGATCTCGACACGATGATCGCGCTGTCCACCCGCGTCGCCGTGCTGGCGGACCGCACGGTGCTGGTCGCCGCGCCGGTCGAAGAGGCGGCGGGCGTCGATCATCCGTTCATCCGCGAATATTTCCTCGGCCTGCGCGGACGTCGCGCGTTGCAGGCGCTGCCGCCCGAGCGGCGCGCGAAGTTGCCGCGCGCGGCGCTCGAGCCGGCGTCGTCCGAATTGCCGCTGTGAAGAACCAGGGAACCTGAGAATGGAAAACAAATCACATGCCTTCTGGGCGGGGCTCTTCACGGTAGCCTTGCTGGCGGCCGTTGCCGTCGCGGCTTTTTTGTTCAACGTCGACCGCTCGGTGCGGGTGCCGTACGATCTGATCGCGCGCACCAACGTGACGGGGCTCTATACCGACGCGGCGGTGCGGTATCGCGGGCTCGACGTCGGCAAGGTGCAGTCGATCAAATTCGACCGCGACCATCCGGGGCAAATCCTGATCCGCATCCTCGTCGACACGCACGCGCCGATTACCCGCTCGACCTTCGGCAGTTTGGGTTTTCAGGGCGTGACCGGCATCGCCTTCATCCAGCTCGATGACAACGGGCGCGATCCGTCGCCGCTGCCGTCGTCGGTGAAAGAGGTTGCGCAGTTGCCGATGCGTCCGGGCCTGCTCGATCAACTGCAGCAACGCGGCGACGTGCTATTGCGCAAACTCGAAAAAGTCACGGACGACGTCGACAATTTGCTGTCGCCGGAGATGGTCGCGCAGTTGCACGGCACCGCGGCCAGCATCCAGAAAGCCGCCGACGGCGTCGCCACGCTTACCCAGCAATTCGCGCCGGCAGCCGGCAAGCTGCCCGGCACGATCGACCAGTTGGATCGCACGCTGGCGTCGACCAATCAGTTGATCACCAGCCTGAACCGCGTGGACGGCCCGTTCGAGACCAATCTGAACAAGGTCGGCACGGCGGCCCAGCAGGCCGGCGACGCGCTGACGCAGATGAACGGCTCGTTGCAGGAGCTGTCGTCGCGGGTCGGTTACGACACCTTGCCGCGCGTCAATTCGCTCGCCGAAGACGTGCGCTCCGCGGCCCGCTCGGTGGACCGCGCGGCCGACACGTTCAGCACCAATCCGAGCGGTTTGCTGTTCGGCGGCTCGCCGCGTGCGGCGCCGGGTCCGGGCGAGGCCGGTTTCACGTGGCCCGCCGGGCATGCCGCTGCGCCCGCCAATGCGGCCGCGAAATAAATTAACGAATTTGCAGGTTTGAAGAAAGGAAGATTGTCATGTCACGCTTGACCCACCGATTGTTGTCCTCGAGCGCCGCGTTGGCGGTGTTGCTCGCGTTCGGCGTGCTAGCTGCGGGCTGCGCCGGAAATCCGGCCGTGCTCGCCGACATTCGCTACGACTTCGGGCCGCCGAATCCGGCGGCGTCGGCTGGCACGTCGCCGGCCGTGAAGGTGCTCGAAGTGAGCGCGCCCGACATGCTCGAGTCCAACAAGCTGATCTACCGCCTCAGTTACGCCGACGCGCAGCAGACCGCGTCCTACGCGAATAGCCACTGGACCATGACGCCCGCGCAATTGCTGACGCAACGTCTGCGCGGCGCGCTCAGTTCGCGCGGCACCGTGCTGACGGGCGCCGACGGTGTGGCGGCGCCGGTGCTGAAGGTCGATCTGAGCGAGTTCGAGCAGGTCTTCGACAGCCAGTCCGAAAGTCACGCGGCCGTGACCGCGCGCGTCACGTTGACGCAAAGCGGCAAGGTGATCGGCCAGCGCACGTTTATCGCGCGGGCGCCGTCCAGCTCGGCGGATGCCGCCGGCGGCGCGCAGGCGCTCGCTGTCGCCAGCGACGACCTGGTCTCGCAGATCGGCGCGTGGCTCGGCGTGCAGGCGCTGGTCGCCGCGCAGTGACCCGCATGCAGCGCGCGCAACGGAGCGCTGCATGAGCGTAAAACCGTGGCAGCGCCGTCCGTCGGCGCTCGCCCGGCAGGCGTTGGTGCTGTATGCCGCGCTGATCGTGTACGGTTCGTGGTATCCGTTTTCCGGCTGGCGTTCGCTCGGCCTCGCTCCGTTTGCCTATCTGTTCGATCCCATGCCGCAGTACCTGACGGCGTTCGACGTCGTCACGAACGTGCTCGGCTATATGCCGTTCGGCGCGCTGGTGGTGCTGGCGGTCTATCCGCGCTGGCGCGGCACGCTGGCCGTAGCGTTGGCCTTCGTGCTGGGCGGCTTGCTGTCGGGCACGATGGAAGCCGTGCAGACCTATCTGCCGACGCGCGTCGCGTCCAATCTCGATCTGGCCGCCAATGCGCTCGGCGCGCTGCTCGGCGCGGCTATCATGTCGCCGGCTACCGGCGCGCTGCTCGATCGCGGCTTGTTGAGGCGCTTGCGGCTGCTGTGGTTCGAGCGCGATAGCGCAGCGCTCGTCTGTCTTGTCGCGACGTGGCCGTTTGCGACCATGTACCCCGCGCCGCGGCTGTTCGGTCTCGGCAACTGGCCGCGTACGCTGTGGCTGCGTTTCGATTCGACCACGCAGGATGCGTTGCTCGCGTGGGCACCTTCCGCCTGGCACGTCGGCGCATGGCCCGCGTTGCTCGCGGCGAAGTTGCCCGACGATACCTGGGAAGCGCTGATCGCCGCGCTCAACCTGTTTGCCGCGCTCGCGCTGGCATCGCTGCCGGTGCGGCGGCATGCGCCGCTGGTGCGTCTGCTGCTGGTGTTTGTCGTCGCGACGTTGTGCGTGAAGGTCGGCGCGACGTTTCTGCAATCGCAGTCGGGGCTTGCGTTCAACTGGGCGACGCCGGGCGCGCTCGTCGGGCTCGTGGGTGGTGCGGTGCTGGCCCTGCTGGCGTTGCGTCTGCGACGCCGATCGCGTGCGGCGCTCGCGGCTGGCGCGCTGGTTGTTTCGCTGGTGCTCGTCAACCTGCTGCCGGTGAATCCGTATTTCGACGTCGTGCTCGCGGACTGGCGGCAAGGGCGTTATCTGCACTTCAACGGTCTGGCGCATTGGCTGGCGTGGAGCTGGCCGTATGCGGCGCTGGTGTGGCTCGCGTTCGTCGTCGAGCAGGCGTGGCTCAAGCGGCGGGTGAAGCGGGTTTGAGGCACCGGTGAGGTACACGTGGCGCATGCATGAGCGACGCACGAAGTACGCGCAGGCTAGGGATGAGACGCGCGCATGCCGCGAATGAGGCGCCGCCGTCGCGCCGTCAGCGTCTGCGACCACCGGCCTCGCTCGCTATAATCGTCCGCATAAACCGGCGCGCTACCGCGCTTACAACGCCATTCCCCACTCTTACAGTTTCGTCCCCGGACATCATGGACTCCTTCTACAAGTACCACGTCTTCTTCTGTCTCAATCAACGCGATCCCGGCGCCGAGCGTCCGAGCTGCGCGAACTGCAATGCGCAAGCCATGCAGGAGCATGCAAAAAAACGCGTGAAGCAACTCGGTCTCGCGGGCCCCGGCCAGGTGCGTATCAACAAGGCCGGTTGCCTTGAGCGTTGCGAACTCGGACCGGCGCTCGTCGTGTATCCGGAAGGCATCTGGTACACGTACGTGGATGAGAGTGATATCGACGAAATCGTCGATTCGCACCTGGTGAACGGCAAGGTTGTCGAGCGTCTGAAAATCGATCAATAAGCATCGCCATGAACGTACACACGAAAAAATATCTGATCGACGGCCCGGTCGGCAAGATCGAGGTCGCGCTGGATCTGCCCGACGAGATGCGCGAGAACGGCGCCGCGCCGCGCGGCATCGCGCTGGTCGCGCATCCGCATCCGCTGTTCGGCGGCACGATGGACAACAAGGTCGCGCAGACGCTCGCCCGCACGCTCGTGCAGTTGAAGTACGTGACGTACCGTTCGAATTTCCGTGGCGTCGGCGAGACGCAAGGTGAACACGACGCGGGCATCGGCGAGCGCGACGATCTGCGCGCCGTGCTGGATCACATGCGCGCCGAGGCAGGGCAGGCCGATCTGCCCCTCGTGCTCGCGGGATTTTCGTTCGGCACGTTCGTGCTATCGCACGTGGCCGCGAAGCTGCGCGAAGAAGAACAGGCGATCGAGCGGATGGTTTTTGTCGGCACGGCGGCGAGCCGTTGGGAGGTGGCGCCCGTGCCGGAGAACACGCTGGTGATTCACGGCGAGACCGACGACACGGTGCCCATTCAATCGGTTTACGACTGGGCGCGGCCGCAGGAATTACCGGTCGTGGTGATTCCGGGGGCGGAACACTTTCTGCATCGCAAGCTGCATGTGCTCAAGCGGATCATTGTCGACGCGTGGCGTTAAGCAGTGCGTCGCGCCGCGTTTTCCGGGGTACAGGTACGCACAAACGCAAATTAATCGTCCCCGTTTGCGCAAAGTTACCAGGTTAGCGCGCGTATAATGAGCGCTCTTTTTTGGGCGCAGCGCCGCCCATCCGGCAGTTCGCGCGACGCGTAACCTGGTTGTTTCTTGTTGGTTTCCTGGTTGTTGCGCGCGCAGCGGTGCCGGATGCAGGGCGTGCTGCGCGAACCGATCGCGTAGCCGGAAGTCCAATGGGCGCCGCGCCGTTTTTGCGGCCAGACGCTCGCCGACCGGCTCTTCCAAACTGTGCGCCCTGCGCGCGATGTATTTTTCCGCACGAATCGACCCTATGCGTTTCTCCACTTCCGGCCGCACGTCCTTCCCGTCAGTTGCTTCCTTCGTTCCTTCTTCGCTTAGTCGTGCCGTGACGCTCGGCGTCGTGCTGCCGGCCACGCTTGTGGCCAGCACCGCGTTCGCGCAAGTGCCGCCGCCCGCGGTGAACGCGCGTTCGTGGGTACTGGTCGACGCCACCAGCAACCAGGTGCTCGCGTCGGGCAATGCCGACGAGCGCGTGGAACCGGCCTCGCTGACCAAGCTGATGACCGCGTACCTCGTGTTCGAGGCACTGCAGGCGAAAAAGATCACGATGGACCAGACGGTGATGCCGAGCGAAGCGGTGCGCCGGGTGAAAACCGACGAATCGCGCATGTTCATCGAGGCGAACAAGCCGGTGACCGTGCACGATCTGGTGTACGGCATGATCATCCAGTCGGGTAACGACGCGGCGATCGCGCTGGCGGAACTGGTCGGCGGCAGCGAGTCGCAGTTCGTCAACATGATGAACAACGAAGCGGCAAAGCTCGGCATGAAGCACACGCATTTCGCCGACGTGAACGGCATGCCCGATCCGCAGCACTACACCACGGCGGGCGACCTCGCGGTGCTGTCGGCGCGTCTGATTCGCGATTTCCCCGACTACTACAACATCTTCTCGGTCAAGGAATTCACGTACAACAAGATCAAGCAGCCCAACCGCAACCGTCTGCTGTGGATCGACCCGACCGTCGACGGTCTGAAGACCGGCCACACGCAAGCGGCCGGCTACTGCCTGATCGCGAGCGCGAAGCGTCCGCTGCCGGGCACGACCGACGGCTCGCGCCGTCTCGTCACGGTCATGATGGGCGAGACCAAAGAGCATGACCGGGTGCAGGACAGCCTGAAGATGCTGAGCTACGGCTACACCGCGTACGACACGGTGCGTCTGTACAAGGCGAACCAGGTGGTCGGCACGCCGCGCGTCTACAAGGGTGCGCAGGACACCGTGCAGATCGGCGTGAAGGGCGATCAGTACATCACCGTGCCGAAGGGCATGGGCGACAAGGTGAAGCCGCAGATCGAGCAGATCGATCCGCTGATCGCGCCGATCGCGAACGGTCAGCAGGTCGGCACGGCCAAGCTGGTCGCCGACGGCAAGGTGTTGGCGCAATTCCCGATCGTCGCGTTGCAGGCTGTGCCGCAAGCCGGCGTGGTCGGCCGCGTGTGGGATTCGCTGATGCTGATGTTCAACAAGAAGAAGTAAGAGCCTGTACGCAATGACCGTTGTTGACGATGTCTCGCACGACCCGATCGTTTATCTGAACGGCGAGTTGGTGCCGTTGTCCGAAGCGCGCGTGCCGGTGCTCGACCGCGGCTTTATTTTCGGCGACGGCATTTACGAAGTCGCGCCGCTTTACGCCGGCAATTCGGGCCGTCGCACGCCGTTTCGTTTCGAGCAGCATCTGGCGCGGCTTGCCCGCTCGGTGGGCAAGATCGGTATCGCCAATCCGTTCGACGACGCCGGCTGGCGCGCGCTGATTTCGCGCGTGGTCGCGGCCAACGAGGCGCAGGCCGGTTTGCGCGCCGATCAGGACGCGATTGCCTATATTCAGGTGACACGCGGCGTCGCGAAGCGCGGTCACGCATTTCCGGCCGGCATTCAGCCGACCGTGTTCGTGATGGTCACGGCGCTGAATCTGCCGTCTGAAACGCAGCGTGCGCAAGGTGTGCGTTGCGTGACGGCGGAAGATCGCCGGTGGTTGAATTGCGATATCAAGTCGGTATCGCTGCTCGGCAACGTGCTGATGGCGCAATACGCCGCCGAGAACGACGCGTTCGAGACGATCCAGTTTCGTGACGGCGTGCTGACCGAAGGGTCGTCGTCGAATGTGTGGGTGGTGAAGGACGGCGTGCTGGCTGCGCCGCCGCGCAGTCACAAGATTCTCGAAGGGATTCGCTACGGCCTGATCGAAACGCTCGCGCAGGAATGCGGTATCCGCTTCGAGGCACGTGAGATTAGCGAGGCCGAATTGCGTGCCGCCGACGAGATCATCGTTAGCTCGGCCACCAAGGAAGTGCTGCCCGTCACGCAGCTCGACGGTCAGCCGATCGGCGAGGGCCGGCCGGGTGCGGTCTTTGCGGCACTGTACGCGGGCTATCAGCGAGCCAAAGCCAGAGAAGCGCAACACGCGCACGAAGCGCAGCAAGGAGTAGAGAATGAATCCCGAGAAAACATCACTGCTTGAGTTCCCCTGCGATTTCCCGATCAAGATCATGGGAAAAACGCATCCGGAGTTCACCGACACGATCGTCGAGGTAGTCCGGAAGTTTGATAACGACGTCGACACGTCGCGCCTCGAAACGCGGCCGTCGAGCGGCGGCAACTACACCGGTCTGACAGTCACGGTGCGCGCTACCAGCCAGGAGCAGCTCGACGATATCTATCGGGCGCTGACCGGGCATCCGATGGTCAAAGTGGTACTTTGAGGCTTTGCACCGCTCGTATCGCTTGCGCTATTTGCACGCGGTACGTTTGAGCTGACTACGGCGTGACGCGCAACGCGTCCGCCGGCTGAGCAGCGTCGCTATCGCCGCCTGGCCCCACTTCGCAAGCCTGCTCAAAAAGCTGCCTGAAGCGTCCCACCTCCGCGAAGACCCAGTCGCGAAACGCCTTGACCCGCGCGGTCTCGAGCATCTGCGGCGGGCAGATGAAGTAGTACTGCCACGGGCTTGGCCCATCCACATCGAATAGCCGCACAAGGCGCCCAGCCGCGATTTCGTGCATGGCGAGCGAGCGGCGAGTGAGCGCGACGCCCTGACCGTCGATCGCCGCCTGCAGCAGATTCGACGAATCCTGATACAGCACCCCGCGCTTCGGCTCCGGCCAGTCGGTGAGGCCGGCAGCGTCGAACCACGGGCGCCACAATTCGTCGTCCGAGCGCAGCAGCGGGACTTTGGCGAGATCGGCCGGCGTCTGCGGCAGCTTGCCGCCGTTGAAGCCCGGCGCGCAGGCCGGAAAGAAAATCTCCTCCAGCAACAGCTCCGCGTGCAACCCCGAATATTTGCCGAAGCCGAAACGGATCGCCACGTCGACATCGTCGCGCGCGAAATCCGTGAGGGCGTTGGTGGACAGCAGTTCGAGGTCCCATTGCGGATGCGCCTCGATAAAGCTGCCGATGCGCGGCGTCACCCAGCGCGCCGCGAACGACGACAGCATCGACACGACCAGGCGCCGCTCGCGGTCGCCGGCGCGGATTTCGCGAGTGGCGTCGGCGAGCGCCATGAGCGCGCCGCGCACGTGCGTGGCATAGCGCCGTCCGGTGTCGGTGAGCCGCACGCGTTTGCCGTCGCGGGCGAACAGCGAGACGCCTAACTCGGCCTCCAGCGCGCGGATCTGATGGCTGACGGCGCCGTGCGTGACGAAAAGCTCGTCGGCGGCGCGCGAGAAGCTCTCGTGGCGGGCGGCGGCTTCGAACGCCTTGATCGCGTTCAGTGCGGGGAGTTGCCGGAGGTCCATCGCAATATTTCTCACATAGAGGTGAAAATTGATCGTTT
This sequence comes from Paraburkholderia sp. BCC1876, assembly GCF_902833695.1. Classification (NCBI taxonomy): domain Bacteria; kingdom Pseudomonadati; phylum Pseudomonadota; class Betaproteobacteria; order Burkholderiales; family Burkholderiaceae; genus Paraburkholderia; species Paraburkholderia sp. BCC1876. The sequence goes on from NZ_CADFGI010000004.1 coordinate 641,583, forward strand.
TGCGTAAACCCTTGCTACGCCTACGATTGTAGCCATGAAACGATTTTTGGCGAGGGCATCATGCGAGAAATTTCCTCTAGTATCGCGTTTGAAATCCGTAGCGGCGAAACCATTCCCATGAAGGTAGCACGCAGCACCCGGCTGGTCGTGCACGGCGGCGCGGTGTGGGTCACACGTAGCGACGATACGGAAGACTACTGGCTGCAGCCCGGCCATACGCTCCGTCTGCGCTGTGGCGAGCGGCTGTGGCTGAGCGCCGAGGGCGGCGTGCAGGCAAAGGTGACGTTTTCCGTGCCGACGCGCTGCGATCAGCGCGCGCTGAACTGGTTCGCGCGGATCGGCGAACGGCTCGCGGCCCGTATGCGCGGCGGCTGGCGCACCGTTTGATCGATTTGGGAGCGGCCACGCGGTTGCGCCCGGCACGGTTCATGTTTCCTTATTCAACGGGGATTCCCAGATTTCGGTAAACTGGCGGGATTATGTGTGCCACCCCGGTTTCCCCGTCTCCCTTGCCCGCCACGGCGCCGCTCACGCTGCGCTGGCTGGGCAGCGAACCCTACGAAGCCAGTTTCGAAGCCATGCGTGTGTTCACCGACGCCCGTACGGCCGACACTCCCGACGAAATCTGGCTAGTCGAACACCCTCCCGTTTTCACGCTCGGCCAGGCCGGCGACCCGGCGCATCTGCTGGCCGCCGACAGCGGCATTCCGCTGGTCAAGGTTGATCGCGGCGGTCAGATCACGTACCACGGCCCCGGCCAGGTGGTGGCCTACCTGCTGCTCGACCTGCGGCGCCGCAAGCTGATGGTGCGCGAGATGGTCACGAGAATCGAGCAGGCCGTGATCGACACCCTCGCGGCGTATAATCTCGCCGGAGAACGCAAGGCGGGCGCCCCCGGTATCTATGTGGGCGCCGGGTCAGATGCGGGACCGGACGCTAGGCTGCACACTGGCGCGAAGATCGCCGCACTGGGTCTGAAAATCCGCAACGGCTGCAGCTATCACGGCGTGAGCCTGAATGTGAACATGGACTTGCGGCCGTTTCTGGCCATCAATCCGTGCGGCTACGCGGGGCTCGAAACAGTCGACATGGCAACGCTGGGCGTCACGGCCGACTGGAACCACGTAGCCCGTACCTTTGCAGAACGCCTCACCGCAAACCTCGACGGCAGTCCCGCGGCCGTCGCCCAACCGCAGGCCGGTGCGCTCACCGCCTGACTGGACCGAACGAATGACTGACGTTACCGCGAACCTCGCAACGCCTCCCGCTTCCGACGCCGTGCCGGCTTCCGCCGCTGCTTACGACGCGACCGCGAAGCAGAAGGCGCAAGCCAAAACCGCCCGTATTCCGATCAAGATCATCCCGATCGAAAAGCTGAAGAAGCCTGACTGGATCCGCGTCAAAGCGGCAACGGGCAATTCACGCTTTTACGAAATCAAGCAGATTCTGCGCGAGCACAATCTGCACACGGTGTGCGAAGAAGCGAGTTGTCCGAATATCGGCGAATGCTTCGGCAAGGGCACCGCCACGTTCATGATCATGGGCGACAAGTGCACGCGCCGCTGCCCGTTCTGCGACGTCGGCCACGGCCGCCCGGATCCGCTCGATGTCGACGAACCCGGCAATCTGGCGCGCACCATCGCGGCCTTGAAGCTGAAGTACGTGGTGATCACCAGCGTGGACCGCGACGACCTGCGCGACGGTGGCGCGGCTCACTTCGTGGAATGTATCCGCCAGACGCGCGAGCTCTCGCCGGAAACGCGCATCGAAATTCTGACGCCGGACTTCCGCGGCCGTCTGGATCGCGCGATCGGCATTCTGAACGCGGCTCCGCCCGACGTGATGAACCACAACCTCGAAACGGTGCCGCGTTTGTACAAGGAAGCGCGCCCGGGTTCGGATTACGCGCATTCGCTGAAGCTGCTGAAAGACTTCAAAGCGTTGCATCCTGAGGTTGCCACCAAGTCGGGCCTGATGGTCGGCCTCGGTGAAACCGAAGAAGAAATTCTGCAGGTGATGCGCGACTTGCGTGAACACAACGTGGACATGCTGACGATCGGCCAGTATCTGCAACCGTCGGAACACCACCTGCCGGTGCGCTCGTACGTGCACCCGGACACGTTCAAAATGTACGAGGAAGAAGCGTACAAGATGGGCTTCACGCATGCTGCGGTGGGTGCCATGGTTCGGTCGAGCTATCACGCCGATTTGCAGGCGCATGGAGCCGGCGTGGTCTAAGCGTTTTAGATCGCTGTCCGTATTAAAAAAGCCCGCACTTGATGCGGGCTTTGTTTTTGGTGGGCCGGCCTTCGAGGCCGATTCACAAGCGCTAGCGATAGTAGCGCGCAAGCACCATGCAGACCGATGAAATTGTGGTGCCTACGATCGCGAAGGGAATCGTGGCAGCAATAAAGCGGTGGCGCATTGCTTGATTTTCGATGATGTAGTCGATCAGATTGGGCATGTGACCTCCCTGTTTGTAGAGATCACGAAAGTGTAACTCAGCGACGTTAAATTAATTAGGTTGACGAATAATGGGATGTCGAATAGGAGGCCGCGACGAGTGTTGTGATGATCAGCGATGCCCACATCAGCAACCGCCCGGGCACCTTCTCACTATTTTCGTCGGCGGGGCGCGGCATCGAATCGGCCGTGCCGAAAGACACAATGATGGACGAAGTGACGATGAACATGCCATGCCAGATCAAGCCGACAAACATCAAGGCACGCCCGCCGGTAGAAGCGCGAGAAGCCGAGCAAAGGCAGCAGCGCGAGCGGCGCGAGTATCGGCACGCCGACATTGAAAAACAACCAGCTTAGACGGTTAAGAAAATCGAACATAGGAACGTACGGTGAAAACGATCCGGTCATGATCTTGCCGTCGCCGGATCATGGTCAATATGCCGAACGGCCAGCTTGCGTGCGAGCATGGCAGGCCTCATCATTCGCTGGAACCGGCTCACTGCTCGCCGCAGCAGCGGCTCGTAACCAACCGAACGTGAAAAGCAATGCTTGAACAGCATCATTAGCAATTGCGGATTAAATAGAACCGTCAGTGAACAAACTCCCTATAGTCGGAAGCCTCCCAGACACCATCCACGCACGAGGTTTCCCAATGAAGCGCTTTCTCCGTCCGCTGGCCGCGTTCGCCACGCTGCTCGCACTGTCCGCGACGTTTGTTTCCGCGGCACACGCCGACACCAAAGAAGTCGTGATCGCGTATCAGGACATGGTGGTGCCGTGGCGTTACGCGCAGGTCACCGGCGAAGTCGAGAAAGCCACCGGCTACAAGGTGACGTATCGCAAGCTCGGCAGCGGCGCCGACGTGATCCGCGCGCTCGCCTCCGGTTCGGTGCAGCTCGGCGAAGCCGGGTCGAGCCCGATCGCGGCGGGGTTGTCGCAAGGTGTGGATATCTCGCTGTTCTGGATTCTGGACAATATCAACGACGCCGAAGCGCTGGTCGCGCGCGACGGCTCCAACGTGACGAGCGTAGCCGGATTGAAAGGCAAGAAGATCGGCGTGCCGTTCGTGTCGACTTCGCACTTTCATACGCTGGTCGCGTTGCAGAGCGCGGGCGTGAATCCGGCCGACGTGAAGATCGTCAACCTGCGGCCGCCTGAAGTCGCAGCGGCCTGGGCGCGCGGCGACATCGACGCAACGTACATCTGGGACCCGGTGCTGGCCAAGGTCAAAAAGAACGGCAAGGTGCTGATCACGTCGGGTCAGGTCGCGCAGCAAACCGGCAAGGCGACCTTCGACGGCTTTGTCGTCGATCGTAAGTTCGCGAGTCAGAACGCCGAGTTTGTCGCGCGCTTCGTGAAGGTGCTGGCTGCGACCGACGCGAGTTATCGCGATCACACGTCCGCGTGGACCGCGGCGTCGCCGCAGGTGGAAGCCGTCGCGAAGGAGTCCGGCGCCAACGCGCAAGACGTGCCGGCGAGCCTCGCGCTATACGCCTTCCCGACGCCCGCGCAGCAGGCGTCGAATGCATGGCTGGGTGGCGGCGCGCAATCGGGCGCGGCGAAGTCGCTGGCTGCGACCGCTGCGTTCCTGAAGACGCAAGGCACGATCCAGAACGTGCTCGCCGATTATTCGAGCGGCGTCGATCCGCAGTTCGTGCAGCGCGCGGCGCATTGATCGACGCAGGTTGTTTCACATCCGCAGTATGAGGTCGAGCAATGAGCGGTCTTGAAATTCGACGATTGCACGTCGCCTATGAAGGCGCACGCGGCGCGGCGCCTCACGTCGCGCTCGCGGATGTCGATCTGCATATCGGCGCCGGCGAGTTCGTCGTCGCGTTGGGCGCGTCGGGCTGCGGCAAGACCACCTTGCTCAACTGCATTGCCGGTTTCATCACGCCGACCGAGGGGGAAGTGCGCCTGAACGGCGAACTCGTGCGCGGCCCTGGCGCGGATCGCGGTGTGGTGTTTCAGAAGTACGCGCTGATGCCGTGGCTCGACGTGCTAGACAACGTCGCGCTTGGCTTGCGGTTTCAGCGCGTGCCGAAGGTGGAGCGCGAGCGCATCGCGCGCGAGATGCTGGCGCTGGTGGGACTCGAAAAGCATGCGCGTTCGCGGGTCTATGCGCTCTCGGGCGGTATGCAGCAGCGCGTGGGTATTGCACGCGCGCTGGCGAGCGACCCGCAGGTGCTACTGATGGACGAACCGATGGGCGCGCTCGATTCGATGACGCGCGAGTCGATGCAGGAACTCGTGCTCGACGTGTGGGGCCGCACGCGCAAGACGGTGTTTTTCATCACGCATAGCGTTGAAGAAGCGCTGTTTCTCGCAACGCGTCTTGTCGTGATGACGCCGGGTCCGGGACGCATCGCCGAGAGCTACGATCTGCCGTTCGCGCGGCGCTTTCTCGAGACGCGCGACTCACGCGGGGTGAAGTCGTCGCCGGAATTCATCGAATGGCGGGAGCGCCTGGTGCGTCGCCTGCATGAGCGCAATCAGGAAGAGGTGGTGTCGTGACGGCTTCACGCGAATCATTGAGCACGGTGCCTGTGAGCCGGAAAAACGAACCCGCCGCAGGCAAAACGCGGCCCACCAAAGGCTGGCGTTTGCCGGGCGAAGGCCCGACTGCGACATTGAGCGCGGTCTCGGTCACCACGCTCGCAGCGCTCTGGTGGTTCGCCACCCATTTGCATTGGCTGCCGCCGTTATTTCTGCCGACGCCGGAAGCCGTCTGGGCAGCTTTCCTCGATGCGTGGCATGGACGTATCCAGGGCGGTTTGCCGCTTTCCGAGCATCTCGCCTGGAGCGCGCTGCGGGTATTCGGCGCGTTCGCGCTGGCGGCGCTCACGGCGGTGCCGGTGGGCATTCTGATGGGCGTGAGCCGGGTCGCGCGCGGCCTGCTCGATCCGCCGCTCGAGTTCTATCGACCGTTACCGCCGCTCGCTTATTTGCCGCTCGTGGTGATCTGGTTCGGTATCGACGAAACCGCGAAGATCGTCGTGATCTACCTCGCGTGCTTTGCGCCGATCGCAATGGCGGCACGCGCCGGCGCGCGCAGCGCGACTGTCGAGCAGATTCATGCGGCGTATTCGCTGGGCGGCCGTTTTTCGCAGGTCGTGCGGCACGTGGTGCTGCCTGCTGCGTTGCCGGAGATTTTGACTGGGTTGCGGATCGCGATCGGCTTCGGCTGGACCACGCTGGTCGCCGCTGAAATGGTCGCGGCCACTGCGGGGCTGGGCCAGATGGTGCTCAATGCGTCGAGCTTTCTGCGCACCGACGTGGTGGTGATGGGCATCGTGCTGATCGGCCTGATCGCGTGGCTGTTCGATCTGGGCATGCGCGCGCTGGAACGGCGGCTGGTGCCGTGGAAAGGACGGGTGTAAGAGGTCGCTGCGGGTCTCGTGCAGCGACGCAAACCACGCCGCTGCAAACCGACACAGCGGCTAGTGATGCCGCTGCAAACTCATGCAGCAACTAGTCACACCACCACAAACCACCCAGCGCCGACACCTCTCAAGCAAACAACTCGATCACCCGCCAGCCACGATCATTAGCGATACTGCGCAAACGCGGATCGGGGTTCGTCGCGACGGGATCGGTGACGCGCTCCAGCAGCGGCACGTCGTTGATCGAATCGCTATAGAACCAGCTTTGCGGAAAGTCCTGCAGACGGTACCCGAGCGACGCCAGCCAATGCTCGGTACGCGTGATCTTGCCTTCACGGAAGGTCGGCACGCCGACCGCCTTACCGGTGAAGCGCGCCGCGGGATCGTCGCCCTCAGTGCCCAGATCGATTCCCAGCAGATGATCGAAGCCGAGCGCCTTGCCGATCGGTGTCGTGATGAACACATTGGTGGCGGTGACGATGCAGCACAGGTCGCCCGCCTCGATATGACGCTGCACGAGTTCGCGTGCGGCCGGCAAGATGGCCGGCGTGATCACGTCGCGCATGAACTGCGCATGCCATGCATCGAGCTGCTCACGCGAGTGACGGGCCAGCGGCGCCAGCGTGTAGTTCAGGTAGGCCGCCATATCGAGCGTGCCGGCCACGTACTGCCGGTAGTAACCATCGATTTCTTCGGCGTGCCGCGCCGCGCCTTCTATTCCCAAGCCAGCAATGAAGTGGGCCCACGCCTGATCGCTATCGAGCGGCAGCAGCGTGTGGTCCAGGTCAAACAGCGCAAGATTGCGGCTCATCCAGAGTCCTTTTCTATTTAATGGGTCGAATCAGCCGTGTGGCTGAGGCGCATCAGCCGGCACACAGCAATCCACAGTTTGCCACGAGCCTATAGTCAAAAGCACAAAATTACAATAAGGCAAAAATGTGCAACACTACTGTCACATACGCTTCGCATAACGCGTCAGCGCGGCATGCGGTTCGGGTCATGGCAGCAGAAACGGGCAGCACCTTATGTTGATTCTCCTTAACCTTCTGGCCGGCGTGGCGCTCCTCGTGTGGGGCTCGCACATTGTTCGTACCGGCATCCTGCGGGTCCTCGGCGCCGATCTGCGCAGCGTGCTCGGCCGCAGCACCGCCAGCCGCTGGCGGGCGTTCCTCGCGGGCGTCGGCGTCACGAGTCTCGTGCAGAGCAGCAATGCCACCGCGGTGATCGTCACGTCGTTCGCGGCGCAGGGACTGTTGCCGCTCACCAGCGGTCTCGCGATCATGCTCGGCGCCGACGTCGGCACCGCATTAATGGCGCGAATCCTCACGCTGGATCTGTCGTGGCTCTCGCCGATTCTGATTCTGCTCGGCGTGCCGCTATTCCTGTCGCGCAAGCAGAACCGAATCGGCCAGGCCGGCCGCACGCTGATCGGGCTCGGGCTGATCCTGCTCGCGCTGCACCTGATCGTCGAAGCCGCCCAGCCGATGATGCAAGGCGCCGGCGTGCGCGTAATGTTCGGCGCCTTGACCGGCGACACCATGCTCGACGCGCTGGTCGGCGCCGCATTCGCGATGCTGTCGTACTCAAGTCTCGCGGCGGTGTTGTTGACCGCGACGCTGGCGTCGTCCGGTGTGATTTCGCTGAAGGTTGCGCTTTGCCTGGTGATCGGCGCGAACCTCGGCAGCGGCTTGCTGGCGCTGCTCGGCACCGTCGCGCAGAACGCGGCGGCGCGGCGGCTCGCGTTGGGCAGCTTCGCGTTCAAGCTGGCCGGCGCGCTGCTGATCCTGCCGTTCGCGCCGTTGCTGGCGCGCGGCTTGCCGGTCTTGATCGCGAATCCGCGCGAAGCGACGGTGGGTTTTCATCTGATCTACAACACGCTGCGGTGTTGCGCGTGTCTGTCGCTGATCGATCCGGTCGCGCGTATCTGCGTGCGCGTGCTGCCGGACCGGCCGCTGCCGAACGGCGAGTTGCGGCCGTTGCATCTGGACGCCACGGCGCTGTCCACCCCCACGCTCGCGCTCGCCCATGCCGCGCGCGAGGTGCTGCGGATCGGCGACATCGTGCGCACCATGCTCGACAACGTCGCGGACCTGATTCATCACAACAGTCTGGATAAAGCTCGCGAAACGGTCCGCATGGACGACGACGTCGACGAACTCTACGCAGCGGTCAAAACGTATCTGACGCTGATCTCACGCGAGCAGCTCGACGAAGCGGACAGCCGCCGCTGGACCGACATCATTTCATTGACGATCAATCTGGAGCATGCGGGCGACATCATCGAGCGAATCGTCAGGGATATCGAGGAAAAGAAGATCGCGCACCGTCTGTCGTTTTCGGAAGAGGGACTCGGTGAGCTGGACGACCTGCAGGCGCGGCTCGTCAGCAACCTGCAACTGGGTTTGTCAGTGTTTCTGAATAACGACCTGCGATGCGCCGAGCGTCTGCTCGCGGAGAAAGAGCGCTTTCGCGATCTGGAGCGCGCGTATTCGTACAAGCATCTGGACCGGCTGGCCGGGCAAACGCTGCGCAGCATCGAAACCAGCGCGCTGCATCTGGATCTGATCAGCGACATGAAGCGGCTCAACTCGCTGTTCTGTTCGACTGCCTATCCGGTACTCGACGCGGCCGGCGCGCTGCACGACACGCGCTTGCGCAAGCGCGCGCTCGATACGATGCATGTGAAGGAATAGCGCCCACCTTTGACGAGGTGAAGCGCGAAACCTAAGCCAGAACAATCTCTTCCAGCTTCTTTTTCAGCGCGGCAAAATCGGCGGCTTCGGCCGCCTTTTTATTGGTGACGAGCACATCGATCCGCTCCACTGGGCAGTATGAAATGCGGCTGCGCTGACCGATCTTGCTGTAGTCGGCGAGGATCACCACGCGGTCCGCGTTGGCGACCATCGCGCGCGCCACTTCGGTTTCGGCGTGATCGTAATTGGTCGCGCCGTGCCGGTGATCGACGCCGACCGGCGAGAGCAGCGCCAGGTCCGCGCGATAGCGCTGAATATCGAGCACGGTGGTGGCGCCGGTGGTTGCCATTGCCCGGTCACTGATCGAGCCGCCGAGCAGAATCACTTCGTTAGCGGCGTCGGTTTGCTCGACGCCGCCGCGCATTTTCAGCGCGACGTCGATCGAGTTGGTGACGATGGTCAGGTTCGCCAGCTTCGCCAGTTCTTCGGCGAGCGCCGCAGTCGTGGTGCCGGCGTCGATGAAGAGCGTCTGGCCGCTCGCGATCAAACTGGTTGCGGCTTTCGCGATGGCTGTTTTGGATTTGACGCGCATGTGCGCGCGTTCGGCGATGGGCGCTTCGTCAGCGGGTTTGATCGCGCCGCCATGCACGCGCCGCAGTTCACCGAGTGCTTCGAGGTCGAGCAGATCGCGCCGCACTGTTTCGCGCGATACACCCAGGTCCGCCATGATCCGTTCGGTCGACACGCGCTGCAGCGTGGACAGCAGCGCGCGAATTCTCTGATGACGGTCTTCCTGCCACATGCATTTTTCCTTGAATGCCCACGCGCGTTCACGCAGCCTGGTTTTAAGAACGATATCGTGGACACGAATGTGTGTCCAAACTATGTCAAGCGTAGTACTTTAGTTGGATTGTGTTGTATTTTTTTGGCAGCTTGCAAGTTTGTGTATTTCACCTTAGCCTTCGCAAATCGAAGCGTTACGGCTGTTTCGAACATCAAATGTTCGAAAAGGAATTGAAATGTCCGATTTCGAGCATTTTGCGGCGTTTTTTGGCAATCTGATTGACCCAAGCCGTCGCCATAATGAAGCTTGGGGTCGGCTGGCTGAGCGAATTGCCGGCGGTGTCTGGCGTGGCTGGATGCAGCACGATTCGTGATCCTGACAATGATACGGCAACGCTTCATACGATTCGCGGGGATCTTGCATAGGCCGTTCGGCCAGCTATCGCGCCGCCTGGCTTGGCGCGATACTACGCGCGGAGCTCGCGTGTGAAGACAGCCGGAAGCATGCCTATGCCGTCGTGGCCGTCACGGCCGGTAACGCGTCGAGAGCATATTTAACCCGCTCTATCGGGAAGGTAACGAGACGTGGCAAACGGGATTCATGAGATGAGCCGCACCTTGAGCGCAGACTGGCCGTATCCGCGGCTGGTCGCGCATCGCTGCGGCGGCACGTTGGCGCCGGAAAACACCCTGGCCGGGTTCGACGCCTGCGTGCGTTACGGCTACCGCATGGTCGAATTCGACGCCAAGCTTTCCGCCGACAATCAGCTCTTTCTGCTGCACGACGACACGCTCGAGCGCACCACGAACGGTCACGGCGCCGCCGCCGATCACACGTGGGCACAACTGAACACGCTGGATGCTGGCGCCTGGTACGGCGACAGCGCGCAATTCGCAGGCAACCATCTGCCCACGCTCGCCGAGGCGGCCGAGCGCTGCGCGCGTGAGGGCATCGCCGCGAACATCGAAATCAAACCGTGTCCGGGGCGCGACGCAATCACCGGCGCGCTGGTGGCAAGCGGCGCATCGACTTTGTGGCAAGGCCAAACGCCGCCGTTGCTGTCGTCGTTTTCGTTCGAGGCGTTGGCGGCGGCGCGCGACGCGGCGCCTGCGCTACAGCGCGGCATGCTGTTCGAAGAAGTGCCGGCGGACTGGTTGCGGATCGTGCGTGAACTCGACTGCGTGTCGCTGCATGCGAGCCACCGCTATCTGAGCGAGCCGCTGGTCGCCGAGATTCGCGCGGCCGGGCTGCGCGTACTGGCCTACACGGTGAACGACCCGGTGCGTGCGCAACTGCTCGCGCAATGGGGCGTCGACATGATTTGTACAGATCGCATCGATACACTGCATCACGACATGTTCTCCACGCCGGCCTGAACAGGTCGGAGGGCGCGCGCGTTGCTGCGCATCGGCGCACACCCTGAAGCTCGAACTAGAAATTTTCCAAACGTAGCAATTTCGGCAGAGGATGAGGAAGACCATGAACCGCACCGCGTTAGTCCGTTTACTTTCCATGTCGGCAGCGGCGGGCGTCGCCGCCGGCGCCAGCAGCATGGCTTACGCCGCGCCGCTCGACACACTGATCGCCGCTGCCAGGCAGGAAGGCCAGCTCACCGTGATCGCGTTGCCGCACGACTGGTGCAACTACGGCCAACTGGTGGCCGGCTTTCAGAAGAAGTACGGCATCAAGATCAACGAACTGAATCCGGATGCGGGTTCGGGCGACGAAGTCGAAGCGATCAAGGCGAACAAGGGCAACAAGGGCCCGCAAGCGCCGGACGTGATCGACGTGGGTCTGTCGTTCGGTCCGACCGCGAAGGCCGAAGGCCTGCTGCAACCGTACAAGGTCGCGACGTGGAACTCGATTCCGAAAGACTCGAAAGACGCTGACGGCTACTGGTACGGCGACTATTACGGCGTGCTGTCGTTCGAAGTGAACGCCGACATGATCGACAAGGCGCCGACCGACTGGAGCGATCTGCTCAAGCCCGATTACAAGAACGCCGTGTCGCTCGCAGGCGATCCGCGTACCGCCAACCAGGCTATCCAGGCCGTGTTCGCGGCCGGTCTGTCGCAAAGCAAAGGCGACGCGAGCAAGGCCGGCGCAGCAGGTCTGAAGTACTTCGCCGATCTGAACAAGAACGGCAACTTCGTGCCGGTGATCGGCAAGGCCGCTTCGCTCGCGCAAGGCACCACGCCGATCGTCGTGCGTTGGGACTACAACGCGCTGGCCGACCGCGACACGCTGAAGGGCAACCCGAAGGTCCAGGTGGTGATTCCGAAGACGGGCGTCGTCGCCGGTGTGTACGTTCAGGCGATCAGCGCTTACGCGCCGCATCCGAACGCCGCCAAGCTGTGGATGGAATACCTGTACTCGGACGAAGGCCAGATCGGCTGGCTGACGGGCTACTGCCACCCGATGCGCTACAACGAACTGGTGGCCGGCAAGAAGGTGCCGCAAGCGCTGCTCGACAAGCTGCCGCCGCCGTCGTCGTACAAGAACGTGGTGTTCCCGACGCTGTCCCAACAGGACGCCTATAAAGACACCATCACGAAGCAGTGGGACCAGGCGGTCGGCGCGAACGTCAAGTAAGCGACGCGGGTCGCCGCGGCGGCGGGGCACGCTCCGCGCCGTGGCGGCGAACCGTAATCCGAAGTATTGCCGTCGGCGTGCTGCTCGAGTTGAGCGGCACGCCTGGCGTTTTGCCAGACAGTCTCAAGGGTGAGCTATGAGCGCTTCATCGGATGCTGGAGCGGTGCAGCCGGAATTGCTGGTTCCGCTGGTTCCGCCTGTGCCCACGCCAACGCCTCGCGTCGACGGTCCGGGCCGCGCGTCGCAGTTTCTTGCCTGGATCGGCGTGGTGCCGTTCTTTACCTTCGCGCTGTTGTTCCTGATCTTGCCGACCGGCTTTCTGATGATCGGCGCATTCCAGGACGCGCAAGGTCATTTCACGCTCGGCAATTTCCGCGATCTGCTGCAGCCCACCGTGCTGGACGCGTACTGGATCAGCTTCAAGGTGAGCGCCGCGTCGTCGCTCGGCGGCGCCGTGATCGGCTCACTGCTCGCGTGGGCCGCGGTGCAGGGCAAACTCCCCGGCTGGATTCGCCCTACGCTGATGACGTTTTCCGGCGTGGCGTCGAACTTTGCCGGCGTGCCGCTCGCGTTTGCTTTCATCTGCACATTGGGGCGCGTCGGCCTCGTCACCGTGCTGCTGAAAAAGTATCTCGGCTTCAACCTTTACTCCACGGGCTTCAGCATTCTGAGCTTTTCCGGCCTGACGCTGACCTATCTGTATTTCCAGATTCCCTTGATGGTGCTGATCGTCACGCCCGCGCTCGACGGCCTGAAGCGCGAATGGCGCGAAGCCTGCGACTGCCTGGGCGGCACCTCGTATCAATACTGGCGCTACGTCGCGCTGCCGGTGCTGTGGCCGAGCGTGCTCGGCGCGGCGCTGCTGCTGTTCGCCAATTCGTTCGGCGCGGTCGCCACGGCTTATGCATTGACGGGCAGCTCGCTGAACATCGTCACGATCCTGCTGTATGCGCAGATTCGCGGCGACGTGATGCACAACCAGAACCTCGGCTACGCACTCGCGCTCGGCATGGTGCTCGTGACCGGGCTGTCGAACGGCGGCTACATCTGGCTGCGCTCGCGCGCTGAAAGGGGACGTCGATGAAAAGCCAATCGCGCGTAGGGGCGTGGACGGCGATGATCGTCGGCTCGCTGTATTTTCTGATTCCGCTGATCGCGACCTTCGAGTTCAGCATGCGGATGAAGCGCGGCGTGTACAGCTTCGAGGCGTATCACGTCGTGCTGAGCGATCCGCGCTTTCAGGCCTCGTTCGGCTATTCGATTTTGATGGCGTTACTGACGATCGTCGTCGGCGTGCTGCTGGTGGTGCCAACCGCTTACTGGGTGCAATTGCGGCTGCCGAAGCTGCGTCCGCTCGTCGAGTTCATCACGCTGTTGCCGCTGGTGGTGCCGGCCATCGTGATCGTGTTCGGCTATCTGCGCATCTACAACAGCAGTTCGATTCTGCCGCTCACCGGCAACGAGCGCGCGACGGATCTGCTGCTGGTGTGCGGCTACGTGACGCTGTCGCTGCCGTACATGTACCGCTCGGTCGACGCTGGTCTGCGCGCCGTCGACGTGCGCTCGCTCACTGAAGCGGCTGAGTGCCTCGGCGCGAGCTGGCCCACCATTCTGTTCAAGGTGATCTTTCCGAATATCCGCTCGGGCATTCTGTCCGGCGCGTTTCTCACCTTTGCCGTGGTGATCGGCGAGTTCACCTTCGCGAGCCTGCTCGACCGGCCCGCATTCGGTCCGTATCTGCAACTGATCGGCGCGAATCGCGCGTACGAGCCCTCGGCGCTCGCGATCATTGCATTCGTGATCACGTGGGCGTCGATGGGATTGATTCAGGTATTCGGTTCGGCCCGCGCGTTGAGCGGCCAGAAAGTTTGACGTCGGTTTGACGTTAGGTTGACGTTAATAAGTTTGACGCACTGAGGCAGCGAATCATGGCATTCCTTGAGATCGAAAATCTGCACAAGTCCTTCGGGGCGAACACGGCGTTGCATCACTTCGACATGAAGATCGAGCGCGGCGAGTTCATTACTTTCCTCGGGCCATCGGGTTGCGGCAAAACGACCGTGCTGCGCATGATCGCCGGCTTCGAAACGCCGACGCGCGGCATCATCCGGCTCGACAACAAAGACGTCACGCATCTGCGCACGCGGCAACGCAAGGTCGGCATGGTGTTCCAGTCGTACGCGCTGTTTCCGAACATGACGGTGGCGGACAACATCGGCTTTGGGCTGAAGATTAATCATCGGCCGCAGGCGGAGATCAAGCAGCGCGTCGACGAGATGCTGCAACTGATCAAGCTGCCGCATCTCGGCGAGCGTTATCCGTGGCAACTGTCGGGCGGTCAGCAGCAGCGTGTCGCGTTGGCGCGGGCGTTGGCCGGCAAGCCGCAAGTGCTGTTGCTCGACGAGCCGCTCTCCGCGCTCGACGCGAAGATCCGTATTTCGCTGCGCCAGGACATTCGCGCGTTGCAGCGCGAGCTGGGCATCACGTCGATTTTCGTCACGCACGATCAGGAAGAGGCGCTGTCCATTTCCGACCGCATCGTCGTGATGAACGAAGGGCGTGTGGAGCAGATCGGCACGCCGTCCGAGATCTACAACTATCCGCGTACGCGCTTCGTGGCGTCGTTTGTGGGCACGCTGAATATTCTGGCGGGGCACGTGGTCGATCCGGCTACCGGCCGGATGGCGGTGGATGGTCAGGAGTTGACGACCACCCAGGCACTGCCGTCGGACGACGCCGGCAAGCAACGCCTGCTCGCACTGCGGCCTGAAGCGATCGTGCTGGAGCCGGCCGCGCCGGGCCGCAACACGCTGAACGCGACCGTCGAAGAAGTGAATTTCCTCGGCGCCGTGGTGCGTATCAGAACGCGCGTGAAAGACGCAGTGATTTCGCTCGATGTGTTCAACGACCCGAATCGCGGTCTGCCTGAGCGGGGCCAGCCGGTGTCGCTGGGTTTCTCGCACGAGAATCTGCTTGTGCTGGAAGAAGGCGCGGTTTAAACGTCGCTGGTTCAGGCGGCGCGTCTTCCGCTGAGTAAGGCAAAAGCGCGCCGCCAAAAAGCCTCGGGGTTTTCCCGAGGCTCGCGTCTCGATGCATTCTGGATTCCCCGACACCCTTCGTCCGGATTTCCGGAATCCCGGACGGCATATCGCGTCGCGTCTCAAAAAAACCATAAAAATCAACGCGCCGAGTCCGGCATCAAGCTGGCATCGACCTTGCAATTTAGAACACGCGGCCGCAACGGTCCGACAACTAAAGCAAGGAGACAACGATGTCTGATTTCCCTTCCCGGTATTTCTGAATTCGTCGTCTTGTCGCGGCCTAATGCCGTGCTCAGGCGTGACGAGTTTTCGCATTCGTTCGCATGATGCGCGGCGTGGCAGGCCATGAGCTCATCCATATCGCAGGAAACATCGTGAAAAAACCTATCCATAAAGTGCTGTACGTCCAGGTGATCGTGGCGATCATCATCGGCATCGCGCTCGGACACTACTACCCGAATCTCGCCGTCGACATGAAGCCGCTCGGCGACGGTTTCATCAAGCTGATCAAGATGGTGATCGGGCCGATCATCTTCTGTACGGTGGTGACGGGTATCGCCGGCATGGAAGATATGAAGAAGGTCGGACGCGTGGGCGGCAAGGCGCTGCTGTACTTTGAAATCGTCTCGAGCTTCGCGCTCGTGCTCGGCCTGATCGCGACGCACGTGCTCAAGCCGGGCGTCGGCTTCAACATCGACCCGGCCACGCTCGACGGCAAAGCCGTCGCGTCGTACGCCGCGAAGGCACACGGCCAGACGACCGTGGACTTCCTGATGCACATCATTCCGGACACGCTCACGTCGGCTTTCGCGCAAGGCGAAATCCTGCAGATCCTGCTGATCGCGCTGCTGTTCGGCGCGGTGCTCGCGACGGCCGGCGAGAAGGGCAAGGTCGTGACGAATTTCATCGACGGTCTTTCGCATGTGCTGTTCGGCGTAGTGCGCATCATCACGAAGCTGGCGCCGATCGGCGCGTTCGGCGCGATGGCCTTCACGATCGGCAAGTACGGCATCGGCTCTCTGCTGCCTATGCTCAAGCTGATCGGCACGTTCTATCTGACGTCGATCGTGTTCGTGGTGGTCGTGCTCGGCATCATCGCGCGCGCGGTGGGCTTTAATATCCTGCGCTTCGTCGCGTACATCAAGGAAGAGATGCTGATCGTGCTGGGCACGAGCTCGTCGGAAGCCGCGCTGCCGCAACTGATGCTGAAGCTCGAAAAGCTCGGCTGCTCGCGCTCGGTGGTGGGCCTCGTGGTGCCGACCGGTTACTCGTTCAATCTCGACGGCACCAACATCTACATGACGATGGCCGTGCTGTTCATCGCCCAGGCGACCAACATCGACCTCACGTGGACGCAGCAACTCACGCTGCTGGCGGTGACGATGCTGACCTCGAAGGGCGCCAGCGGCGTGACGGGCGCGGGCTTCATCACGCTGGCCGCGACGCTGGCCGTGGTGCCGACCATTCCGCTGTCAGGCATGGTGCTGATTCTCGGCATCGACCGCTTCATGAGCGAGTGCCGTGCGCTGACCAACATCGTCGGCAATGGTGTGGCGACGGTGGTGGTGTCGGCATGGGAAAAGGAACTGGACCGCGACAAGCTGAATGCCGCGCTGCGCGGCGAGGTGGCGCTCAAAGAGCCGGCCGGCGTTTAAGCCGGGCTTCAGCTCCGGTTTCGACGCTCAGCGCGGTTTTTACTTCAACCTCGACCTCCACGGCCGCCCGCATATGAAACGGGTGGCCGTGCGCCCAACCCCCGCGCCGCCGGCCGACCAAACTCGCGCCGGCGGCGCTTCGCCTTATGCCACAATAAACGATCCCCACCGATCGGATATTGCCAACGTGACGCGCCGCCTGCTGATCCTCTTCGCGCTCGTCGTCGGGCTCGTGGCGGCGTGCGGGCTCACGTACAGCATTGCGTGGCAACGCGGCATCGACAATTTGCGGCGCAACGCCGCGGTGCGCGTGGATCGCACCGCCAACGCGCTGAAGAGCACGCTCGAGCGCTACGAATCGTTGCCTTATCTGCTGGCTGAACATCCCATCGTGCAGGACGTGCTGGTCGATCCGACGCCGGCCAACGTGCAGCGCGCCAATCTCTATCTGGAAGACCTCAACCGCCACGCGCGCGCTACGGTCACCTACATCATTCCGCTCGACGGCTATTGCGTGGCCGCGAGCAACTGGCACGGACCGCAAAGCTTTATCGGCGCGGGTTATCAATTCCGGCCGTATTTCCTCGACGCGGTGAAGGGCGGCGTGGGTCGCTTCTTCGGCATCGGCACGATCTCGCAGGCGCCCGGCTATTACATCTCGCAGCCGGTGCGACGCGACGGGAAGATCGTCGGTGTGGCGGTCGTTAAACTCGATCTCGAATGGTTCCAGGGTGCGGATGCGTCCGAGCCGCTCGTCGTTGCCGACGACCACGGCGTGATCTTTCTCTCGTCGATGCCCGCGTGGAAATATCACACGATCCGGCCGCTGTCCGGCCAGGTCGCCGATTCGATCTACCAGGCGCGTCAATACGCGCAACAGCCCATCGCGCCGCTGCCCGTCACGATCGAGCGCACGCTGGAGGGCAATGCGCAGATCGTGCGCATTGGCGGCGGCCGCTATGCGCCGCGCTACCTTGCGTCGCGGCGCGGCATGGGCGAACCGGACTGGCATCTGCTCACGATGTCGCCCGTCGATCCGGTCGATGCGGACGCGCGCAATGCAACCATCGTCACGGCTTTCGGCTACGTGTCGCTCGTATTGTTCGCGTTCTACTGGCGCATGCGCCGTGCTCGCGTGCGCGAGGTGATGCGCAGCCGCGCGATGCTGCAAAAGGCGTACGCGGAATTGAACCGGCGCGTCGCCGAACGCACGGCCGACCTCTCCGAAGCGAACGAGCAATTGCACAAGGAAGTGGCTGAACGCACGCGCGCCGAACAGGAGTTGCGCGCCGCGCACGACGAGCTGATCCAGGCGAGCAAGCTCGCCGCGCTCGGTCAGATGGCGGCGGGTATCACGCATGAATTGAATCAGCCGCTCGCTGCGTTGCGCGGTTTCTCGGACAACACGCTCGTGCTGCTTGAGCGCGGCGACCAGGCGTCGGCGCGTGAGAACCTCGAAGCGATCGCCGCGCTCACCGAGCGCATGGGCAAGATCACCAATCAGTTGAAGCTGTTCGTCGGACGCGCGCGGCCACGCAGTGCACGCGCGCCGATCGTGCGGGCGTTGCGCAACGTCGTCGCGCTGCTGCAAAAGCGCTTGCAAGGCGTGGAAGTCGAGTACGTGCTAGTCGACGCGGACGCCGGCAGCGCCACGCGTACGCCGCTCAGTCTCGCCGACGACCATCCCGACCTGATCGCGCATTGCGACGACCTGCGGCTCGAACAGGTGTTGATCAACCTGCTCGGCAACGCGCTCGACGCCACCGCCGGCCTGAAGCCGCCGCGCATCACGATCGAGATCGACGTGTCGGCTAGCAACCTCTCGTTCGCGGTCAGCGACAACGGCCCCGGCGTTCCCGACGACGTCCTGCCGCGTCTGTTCGAGCCGTTCTTCACGACCAAGGAAATGGGCCAGGGACTGGGCCTCGGACTGGCGATCTCGTCGTCGATTGCCCGCGATTGCGGCGGCACGCTGGTGGCACGCAACGCGGCCGACGGCGGCGCACTCTTCGTCCTGACGCTGCGCCGCGCGCGCGTGCAGACGAGTCACCCCCCGGACCCGTTGACCACGGGTTCATGAATCAGACGGAAAACGCCATGCTGAACCACGGCCTGCAAGTGCTGTATATCGAAGACGACGAACTGGTGCGGCGCGCGAGCGTGCAGAGTTTGCAACTGGCGGGCTTCGAGGTGATCGGCCATGCGTCGGCGGAATCCGCGGCGAAGATGATCCGCGCGGATTTCTCCGGCGTGGTGGTCAGCGACATCCGCTTGCCCGGCGCGAGCGGTCTCGATCTGCTCGCGCAATGGCACGAGCGCGCGCCCGACGTGCCGGTGATTCTGGTCACCGGCCACGGCGATATCTCGATGGCCGTGCAGGCCATGCGCGACGGCGCCTACGACTTCATCGAAAAACCGTTCGCGTCGGAGCGCCTGATCGAAACCGTGCGGCGCGCGTTGGAGCGCCGCAAGCTGGTGCTCGAGAACATCGCGCTGCGTCGTGAGTTGGCGGAACAGAATTCGGTGGCACCGCGAATCATCGGCCGCAGTCCGGCAATCGAACAGGTGCGTCGGCTGATCGCCAATGTCGCGCCGACCGACGCGTCCGTGCTGATCAACGGCGACACCGGCGCGGGCAAGGAGTTGATCGCGCGCAGTCTGCACGAGTTGTCGCAGCGACGTGACCGGCCGTTTATCGCGGTGAACTGCGGCGCGTTGCCGGAGCCGATGTTCGAGTCGGAAATGTTCGGCTACGAGCCGGGCGCTTTCACCGGCGCGGCGAAACGCCGGATCGGCAAGCTCGAACACGCGTCGGGCGGCACGCTGTTTCTCGACGAAATCGAAAGCATGCCGCTCGCGTTGCAGGTCAAGCTGCTGCGCGTGTTGCAGGACGGCGTGCTGGAACGGCTCGGCTCGAATCAGCCGATCCGCGTGAATTGCCGGGTCGTCGCCGCCGCTAAGGGCGACATGGCCGAACATGTCGCGGACGGTTCGTTCCGGCGCGATCTGCTGTACCGGTTGAACGTGGTGACGATCGCGCTGCCGCCGTTGGGCGAGCGGCGCGAGGACATCGTGCCGTTGTTCGAGCATTTTCTGCTGGACGCGGCAGTGCGTTATCAGCGGCCCGCGCCGATCCTCACCGACCGGCAGCGCGCCAGCCTGATGCAGCGCGACTGGCCGGGCAACGTGCGGGAACTGCGCAATGCCGCCGACCGCTTCGTGCTCGGTGTCGCCGACGATCCGGTGATGTCGTTCACCGACGACAGCGCGACCGCGCAACCGTTGAAGGAACGCGTCGAGCAATTCGAGCGAGCGGTGATTGCGGAAGCGTTGGAACAAACTGGCGGCGTCGTGGCGGTCGCGGCCGACAGACTGCAGCTAGGCAAGGCAACGCTATACGAGAAGATCAAGCGATATGGCCTGGCGGCCAAAGGCGAAGGGGAACGCTAGAAATGAAAACGCCGGCCTCGAAGTACGAGGCCGGCGTGTTTGAATCGGGTTCGATCTGCGGGGCGGGGTAAAACTTAAGCCGCGTTCAGTGCCTTTTCCAGCAGCTTGTCGAGTTCCGCGAACTGCGGCTCGCCGACGTAGCGCTTCAGAATCTTGCCGTCTTTGTCGACGAGGAAAGTGGTCGGCGTGAGTTGCACGTTGCCGAACTGCTTGGCGACCGAACCGTCGTCCATCGCGACCTTGAACGGCAACTGGCGGGTTTGCGAGTAGTTGGCTACGTACATCGGCGCGTCGTAGTTCATGGCGACGGCGACGAATTCGAGACCCTTGCCCTTGAAGCGGTTATAGGTCTGGACCATCTGCGGCATTTCCTTCATGCAGGTGTCGCAACTGGTCGCCCAGAAGTTGACCAGGTAGACCTTGCCCTTCAGGTCGGCGGTCGATACTTTCTGGCCCGACAACAGCGTGAAGGTGGCATCCGGCACGCGTTGCTGACCGGCAAACGCGAAATAACCCGCGACGGCGATCGCCACCGCGACAACGGCAATGATCACGTAGCGAAGCGGATTCGCGCGCTTGGCGGCGGTAGACGGAGTGGAGCTCATGAACGGAACCTCGAGAGTCGCGCAGAACGCGCGGGACAGTGCGCCGGTT
Organism: Paraburkholderia sp. BCC1876; assembly: GCF_902833695.1. Taxonomy (NCBI): domain Bacteria; kingdom Pseudomonadati; phylum Pseudomonadota; class Betaproteobacteria; order Burkholderiales; family Burkholderiaceae; genus Paraburkholderia; species Paraburkholderia sp. BCC1876. The sequence continues at coordinate 662,298 of NZ_CADFGI010000004.1, forward strand.
TGGGCCTTGGGGCCCGGGACTGTTTAGTGCCGCTATTGTAGCGCCATTCGGGTGGCGGGGCAGGACGCCGGCCGGCAGCGGATAATAGGGTTTTACGTTCTCGTCAGTCCGATCTTCCGTCCCCATGTTCCGAACTGCTTTTGACGTTTTGCATCGCGCCGGTTTCTTCTTCGCTCGAATTCCGCGTCGTCCTTCCTTTTTCAGCCGGTTCGCGGCGGGTTCGCGCGGCAGTCTCCCAACTGCCGGCGCGGCCGCTGCCCGGCGTGCGCCGCGCGCATGGACGCTCTTCGGCACCGCCGCGTGCTTGCTGGCGCTGGGCGCCGCGCTGAGCGCCGCGCTGAGCGCCTGCTCGCCGACTTTCGACTGGCGCACCATCATGAATAACGACAACGGCTACACCGTCGATCTGCCGGCCAAGCCGGGCAACGATCAGCGGGCGGTGCAGATCGGCGGCGTCTCGATGCAGATGGCGATGCAAACCGCCGAAGCCGGCGACGCGGTGTTCGCCGTCGGCACGGTTATGCTGCCGAACGACAACGAAGCGACCCAGCGCGCCGCGCTGGACTTTCTGCGCACGGGGCTCGCCCGTAACGTGGGCGCCGCGCCGGACGCGCGGGCGGTCCAGATTCCGCTCGCCGCGGGCGGCCAGGTGCTGGGTCTGGAAATGAAGCTGAGCGGTGAAGCGGGCTCGCAGCACGAAACGCGCACCGTCTACGCGCGGTTGGTGGCGCACGGTCGCCACGTCTACCAGGCGGCCATCATCGCGTCCAAACCACTGCAGCAGGAACAGGTCGACCAATTTTTTTCGTCGTTCCAGCTGTATTAAAAGAGGTATTTTTGGCCGATTCGGCGCACGCCAGATCGTTGGACACAGTGAAAGTTCATTCGTAGCATCGCGCGCTAATTCCCGGTTTACGTTGAAGTTTTTCCATTACCTGCAGGTCCTGTGGATAACTCTGTTGAGAACTCGGCGAAAATTGTCGCGGATGCCCATCTGGTGGGCACTCTGTCAGATTCGGCTCGTGCTTCATGATTAAAAAAACTCAATAAAATCAATGCTTTTCTCGTGCGCGCGTCGCTGGACCTTTCAGTTGTATCCAAATCTGTTTGGAACGCCCGTATGTGCATAAGTCAAGTCTTGACAGCATATTTTTCGCCTCATAGCGATCCGAAAGCGCGGCGGTACTGAATCGCCTCGCCGACTTGCGCGACGCTCGGCATGGCCGCGCCGGCGAGGTCCGCAATGGTTCGCGCGACCTTCAAAACCCGGTAATAAGCGCGCGCCGACCAGCCGAAGCGCTCGCCGGCTTCGCGCAGCAGGGCTTCGCCCGCCGCGTCCGGGCGACAGACTTCGTCCACTTCCCGTCCTGAGAGTTCGCGGTTGGTTTTGCCTTGCCGTTGCAACTGCCGTTCGCGAGCCGCCGCCACCCGCTGGGCGATGCCTGCGCTGGCTTCCCCGATTGCGCTCGAACGACCCGACAGTTCCGCCGACGTGAGCGCCGGAATCTCGATCTGGATATCGATTCTGTCGAGCAGCGGCCCGGACAGCTTGCGCAGATAGCGCGCCGCGATCTCCGGCGTGCAGCGGCAACGTCCGCCCGGGTCGCCGCGCCAGCCGCACGGACACGGGTTCATCGCGGCGATCAACTGGCAGGCCGCCGGAAAATCCGCCTGCAAGGCGGCGCGCGAAATAGTGATGCGGCCGGCTTCGAGCGGCTCGCGCAGCGTCTCAAGGACATGGCGGTCGAATTCAGGCAGTTCGTCGAGGAACAGCACGCCGAGGTGCGCCAAGGTGATCTCGCCGGGTTGCGGCGGATTGCGTCCGCCGACCAGCGCCGCCGCGCTCGACGAATGATGCGGCGCGCGAAACGGCCGCTGCCGCCACTGCGACGGCACGAAGCCCGTGCGGCTTGCGGACAGCAGGGCGGCTGAGCTGAGCGCTTCGTCGTCGGTCATGGGCGGCAGCAGGCTCGGCAAGCGCGCGGCGAGCATGGACTTGCCCGCGCCGGGCGGTCCGATCAGCAACACGTGGTGTCCGCCGGCCGCGGCGACTTCGAGTGCACGACGCGCGCCGCGCTGGCCGATGACGTCCGCCATGTCTAGAGGTAGTGCGGCAGGTGCGATATCGGTGAGGTTGGGAGCCGCAACCGGCACGAGCCGCGAGTCCGGTTCGCCCGCGAGGTGGGCGCAGAGCGAGGGCAGGTCGGCGGCGCCGTAGACATCGACGCCGGGTACGAGCGCCGCTTCCGCTGCGCTCGCGGCGGGCAGGTAGAGCTGCGGCGTGGGATGGGCCGCGCCCGCGCTTAGCGCGGCCGACACCGTCGAGTCGACAGTCCCCGCCACGCCGCCATTCAAAGTACCCGCACTGCGCGCCGTCCCGCACGCCATCGCAAACGCGCCGCGCATGGGCCGCAGCGCACCGGTCAGCGACAACTCGCCGGCAAACTCGCGATGCAACAACGATTCGGGGGGAATCTGCCCGCTCGCCGCGAGAATGCCCAGCGCGATCGGCAGATCGAAACGGCCGGATTCCTTCGGCAAATCGGCGGGCGCCAGATTGACGGTGATACGTCGTACGGGGAAGTCGAAGTTGCAGTTCTGCAGCGCTGCGCGCACGCGCTCGCGGCTTTCGCGTACTTCCAGATCAGGCAGGCCGACGATCGAAAAAGAGGGTAATCCGTTCGCGAGGTGGACCTCGACGGTTACTTCAGGCGCGCGGCCAGAGGCCGGCGCGCGACTGCGCACCACGGCAAGCGACATGTTTTCTCCCGTCGGACGGCGCGCCGGGGCGCGCGCAAGTCCCCTAAAACGCTGATGACGTCACGGCTCGCTTGCCTGTGAAGTGGGCAGCACTGCGGCAGCGCTGACGCTGCGCAGTAGGGCGTTACGGCGTCTGGGTCGCGACCGGCAGCTTCTGTTCGAGTTCGGCGACGCGGCGCTCCAGTTCTTCAAGGCGCGCGCGGGTGCGCACCAGCACCTGAGTCTGCGTATCGAATTCTTCACGCGTGACCAGGTCAAGCTTCGAAAAACCCTGCGACAGCATGGCTTTGACGTTGCGTTCGACATCTTTGGCCGGCGAGTTCTTGAACAGCTCGCTCATGCGTGCCTGGAAGTCGTTAAAAACGTCGTTCGGTTGTTTCATCGTGTTCCCCTTGGTGCACAAAAAATGTGCATGTTTCGTTACGTCTGTGCTTTGTTACGGCGAATGGGCGGTCTTGGTGCATTGCCCGTTGCGTGCCGTTGCCGCATGAGCCCCTTTGGTGCGCGCCCGTGCGTTCAGAACCTTCGAACACTCTAGCAACGATCCAAACGCCGCGCCAGCGCGCCCGGCCAACGTTGGCCATCCGGCCAGGGCCGCTTGCGCCCCTTTGCCGGCGTGCCCGGTGCGCAGTCTGACACAACATGGCATGCGAGTTGCTGTTACTGCCCCGCGCGCACTGTCGGGAGCTTTTTACCGGCAGCGAAACGAGACCACGCGAACGGGTTACGAGTACGCAAACGGGTTACGCAACGGGTTACGCAACTTAGCGAGGGATTTCATGAAACTCATTACCGCAATCATCAAGCCGTTCAAGCTCGATGAGGCGCGCGAAGCCTTGTCGGCCATCGGCGTCTCGGGCATCACGGTGACGGAAGTCAAAGGCTTCGGCCGCCAGAAGGGCCACACGGAGCTGTATCGCGGCGCCGAATACGTGGTCGATTTCCTGCCGAAGGTGAAGATCGAGGCCGCTGTCTCGGACGACATCGTCGACCAGGCGATCGAGGCGCTCGAACGTGCTGCGCGCACCGGCAAAATCGGCGACGGCAAGATCTTCGTCACGCCGATCGAACAGGTCATCCGGATTCGCACCGGGGAGACCGGCGCGGACGCTCTGTAACAACAAAAGATAGCGACACAGATAAGCGACAAGAGGAAACGAAGATGCGCAAACTATTGATGTCCTTGCTGATGGCCGGTTCGCTGCTCGCGGGCGGTATCGGCGCCGCCCTCGCGGACGACGCTTCCGCCCCCGCAGCCGCTTCGGCCGCTGCTTCCGATACGACGGCGAGTGCGCCGGCGCCGGACGCTTCGGCGGCGCCTGCCGCCGCCGCGGCTTCGGCACCGGCCGCTGACGCGTCCGCCGCGCCGGCTGCCAGCGCCGCTGCCGCCGCACCAGCAGCATCGGACGCTGCGCCGGCTGCCCCGACCGCGCCGTTCTCGGTCGACTCGTCGAAGATCAATTCGGGCGACACCGCCTGGATGCTGACCTCCACCGCGCTCGTGCTGTTCATGACGATCCCGGGTCTGGCGCTGTTCTACGGCGGCATGGTCCGCAAGAAAAGCGTGCTCGCGATCCTGATGCAAAGCTTCGCGATCACCTGCCTCGTGTCGATCATCTGGGTGGTGGTGGGCTACAGCCTCGCCTTCACGCCGGGCAACTCGTTCATCGGCGGTTTCTCGCGCTTCTTCATGGCGGGCATGAACTACATCAAGGGCGACAAGGCCACGACGCTGACCGTCAGCCACCTGGCCCCGACGATTCCCGAAACGGTCTACGTCGTCTATCAGATGACGTTCGCGATCATCACCCCGGCACTGATCACGGGCGCGTTTGCCGACCGTATGAAGTTCTCGGCGATGCTCGTGTTCATGACGCTGTGGTCGATCATCGTCTACTCGCCGATCGCGCACATGGTCTGGGAACCGACCGGCTGGCTGGCTAGCGCCGGCATCCTCGACTTCGCGGGCGGCACGGTGGTGCACATCAACGCCGGTATCGCGGCGCTGGTCTGCGCGCTGGTGCTCGGCAAGCGTGTCGGTTACGGCAAGGAAGCGATGGCGCCGCACAACCTGACGCTCACGCTGATTGGTGGCGCGATGCTGTGGGTGGGCTGGTTCGGCTTCAACGCGGGTTCGGCCGTGGCGGCTGACGGCCGTGCCGGTTTCGCGATGTTCGCAACGCAAGTGGCAACGGCTGCAGCAGCACTCGCATGGATGTTCGCCGAATGGGCGACCAAGGGTAAGCCGTCGGTACTCGGTATCGTGTCGGGCGCCGTGGCAGGTCTGGTGGCCATTACGCCGGCTTCGGGCTTCGTCGGTATGACGGGCTCGCTGGTGATCGGCATTGCGGCAGGCGTGATCTGCTTCTGGTCGGCCACGTGGCTCAAGCACAAGCTCGGTTACGACGACTCGCTCGACGCGTTCGGCGTGCACTGCATCGGCGGTATCGTGGGTGCGCTGCTGACCGGTGTGTTCGCGGTCAAGGACATCGGCGGCGCGGACGGCAGCGTTGTTCTGCAAGCCAAGGGCGTGCTGACGACGCTGGTCTACAGCGGCGTGGTGAGCTACATCCTGCTGAAGGTGATCGATATGGTGATGGGCATCCGCGTGACGGAAGAACAGGAACGCGAAGGTCTGGACGTGAGCCTGCACGGCGAACACGTCGAATAAACTCCGGCAGTCGGCGCCGCCTGGCGGCGCTGACCCGAAAGCAACAAGCGCAGCGATTTTGGCCCGCCTTTCACGGCGGGCTTTTTTCTTGGCGCTTATCTTGTAAACAGTAGTTTTCCCCGCCTATCATCACGATAGCGAGAATGCATTCGCGTCCGCTTGCGAATGGAGAAACCGTCCCCAAATGGACAAAGCATTTGCAATACAATCTTTTTTCTCCAGTCTGCGAGTGATCAATGGTTCCGCACCTAGTTACGGCGTTAAACGGCCCGCTGCTCGACCTCGAGCGGAAGATCCTCGACGCCACGCCCGCCATCGAACGCTGGTTCCGGCTCGAATGGCAGGAGCACACGCCGCCGTTCTACTGTTCGGTCGACCTGCGTAACGCGGGCTTCAAGCTCGCGCCGGTCGACACCAATCTGTTCCCCGGCGCATTCAACAATCTGCCGCAGGAAGTGTTGCCGCTCGCCGTGCAGGCCGCGATGGCGTCGATCGAAAAGATCTGCCCGGACGCGAAGAACCTGCTGGTGATTCCCGAGCGCCATACCCGCAACGCGTTTTATCTCGAGAACGTCGCCCGGCTGGCGGCGATCATGCGTCAGGCCGGTTTGAACGTGCGCTTCGGCACGCTCGACGAAAGCATCAACGGGCCGGTCACGATCGCGCTGTCCGACGGCCAGAAGCTCGTGCTCGAACCGCTCGAACGCACGCCGCGGCGCCTGGGGCTGAAGAATTTCGATCCGTGTTCGATTCTGCTGAACAATGATCTGTCGGGCGGCATTCCTCCGATTCTGGAAAATCTGCACGAGCAGTATCTGCTGCCGCCGTTGCATGCCGGCTGGGCCGTGCGTCGTAAATCGACGCATTTCTCCTGCTATGACGACGTCGCGAAGAAGTTCGCGAAGATGGTCGAGATCGATCCGTGGATGATCAATCCGTACTTCGCGCATGTGGAAGGCGTCGACTTCCAGGAGCGCACCGGCGAAGAAGCGCTGGCGGATGCGATCGACGGCGTGCTGAAGAAGATCGCCAAGAAGTATCGCGAGTACGGCATCGCCGAGAAACCGTATGTCGTGATCAAGTCGGACGCCGGCACTTACGGCATGGGCGTGATGACGGTGCACGACGCTTCTGAAGTCGCCGCGCTCACCAAGCGCGAACGCGCCAAGATGGCGGCGACCAAAGACGGCCTCGAAGTGCACGACGTGATCGTGCAGGAAGGCGTGTACACCTTCGAACGGCTCGGCGACGAAGTCGCGGAACCGGTCGTGTACATGATCGACCGTTACGTCGTGGGCGGCTTTTACCGCGTGCACGGCAGCCGCGAGCGCGATCAGAATCTGAATGCGCCCGGCATGCACTTCGTGCCGCTCGGCTTCGAACACACGGCGCTGCCGGATGCACACGCCAAGCCCGGCGCGGCGCCGCCGAACCGCTTCTATATGTATGGCGTGGTGGCGCGGCTTGGCTTGCTGGCCGCTTCGGTCGAGCTGGAAAAGACCGATCCGGAAGCGATTCAGGTTTAAGCCACCCAGGGTGGTCGATGGCGGCGCGTGCCGCCATTGTCATTTTTAACGCGTAGATTGACGCTCAATGCCAAGCCCATCAGGGCGCACCGGGACCTTCATGGACATTCTTTTCATCGCCGATCCGCTCACGCAGTTCAAGATCTACAAAGACTCGACCTACGCGATGATGGCCGAAGCGGCACGCCGTGGTCACACGGTGTATGCCTGCGAACCGAAGCATCTGGCATGGACCGGCGGCGACGTCGAGGCGAACGTGCAGCGCTTCGCGATTGTCGGCGACGTGACCGATCTGCATCGCGACACGTGGTACGCCGCCGACGCACCCGCCGCGCGCTCGCTCAAGAGCTTCAGCGCCGTGGTGATGCGCAAGGACCCGCCGTTCGACATGGAATACGTTACGTCAACGTGGCTGCTCGAAATGGCCGAACGCGGCGGCGCGCGCATCTTCAACAAGCCGCAGGCGATTCGCGACCATTCGGAAAAGCTCGCGATCGGCGAATTCGCGCAGTTCGTCACGCCCACGCTGGTCACGCGCGACGCAGCCCGTCTGCGCGCGTTCCACGAACAGCATGGCGACGTGATCCTGAAACCGCTCGACGGCATGGGCGGCATGGGCGTGTTCCGCGTGAAGGCGGACGGCATGAACCTGGGTTCGATCATCGAAATGCTGAGCCACGACGGCGCGCGTTCGGTGATGGCGCAGAAGTTCATCCCCGAAATCAAGGACGGCGACAAGCGCATTCTGCTGATCGGCGGCGAAGCGGTGCCATATTCGCTCGCGCGGATTCCTCAGGGCAATGAAGTGCGCGGCAATCTGGCGGCGGGTGGCCTCGGCGTGGCGCGTCCGCTAACCGAGCATGACCGCAAGATCGCCGACACGCTCGCGCCGGTGCTGGCTGCGCGCGGTTTGCTGCTGGCCGGGCTGGATGCGATCGGCGACTGGCTGACCGAGGTCAACGTCACGAGCCCGACCTGTTTCCGCGAGATCATGGATCAGACCGGTTTCGACGTCGCCGCCATGTTTATCGACGCGTTGGAGCGCGCGGCGGCCTAGCCTTGAATGCCCGCCACAGCCCCCAAACTGTGTAGTAAATCCGCATCAGGCAGAACACCGGCTTTGGCGCGAAAATGGGCCTGCTACAATGCCCGCTCTCCCGCGCCAAGCCGAATCGACGGCATCCGAGCGATGCCCGGGGCATAGGTTGCGGACTGTGATCGAGCCGTTTTTCAGCGCTGCCGGCGTCCTGTCCGGCGCGGCGCCGGGCTCGTCAGATGATGCGTTCCGGTCCTCATGGCCCACGGCCGGTCGAGGGCGCTTGGGGCCAGGGCTTCGTCCCGGTCCACGGTTCGGGGCCGTTCTTTTGCAGTAAGGCTGATATGGCAGGCATTCTGATCATTGCGCACGCTCCGTTTGCCACCGCGTTGCGCGACTGTATTTCGCACATCTATGGTGGCTTGCCGGCGCGTATCGGCGTGATCGACGTGTCGCCGGATTGCGATCCGGTTGAACGGGTCGCTTTCGCGAACGCCGAGATCGAGCGTCTCCGGGAAGAAAACGGCGCGCTCGTGCTCACCGACATGTTCGGCGCCACGCCCGCGAATATCGCCGGGCGGCTCGCTTCGCTGCCGGACGTGCGCGTGCTGTGCGGCGTCAATTTGCCGATGCTGGTGCGCGCGGTCTGTTATCGCGCCACGCCGCTCGACACGCTGGTCGACAAGGCACTCTCCGGTGCGACCAAGGGCGTGCACGCGATCGGACCCGCCACGCCGGCGCCCGTCGCGCCATGCGCGGCCTCGGGCGATTGTCTGCCGGCCTTGCCGCCGGACGCGGCGCCAGGCGATTGTCTGCCCGCATTGCCGGTCGGCGCCGACCTGACCCAGAAAACCGATTCGGCCGGCATCTAGGTAGACCGGTCGGTTTGGCTCACGCTTTAAACGCATTGCAAGCGGTTTGCAGTTTCACACTTCACCACCACACTTACCCGCGCTTCGGACCATCACATGCTGCAACAGGAAACGACTATTGTGAACAAGCTGGGGCTGCACGCGCGTGCGTCGGCCAAGTTGACGCAACTCGCGGGCAACTACCAGGCGGAAATCTGGATGAGCCGTAACGGCCGCCGTATCAATGCCAAGAGCATCATGGGCGTCATGATGCTGGCCGCGGGCATCGGCAGCACAGTGCTGATCGAAACCGAAGGCTCGGACGAAAAAGAAGCCATGGACGCATTGTTGAAACTGATTGCCGATAAATTCGGCGAAGGTCAGTAAGTAGCGCGTGCAGGTTGCGATAGGCAAAAACGCCGCGGCTATCCGCGGCGTTTTTTTTAGCGCGCGACAATGATTGGATGAAGACGCGCGCATGAGAGGCGCGCTTGCGAGACCGGTGAAAGCGAAACGAAGAGACAGGCAGGTTCGGTTCAGGTTTGCGTAGTCCGAACGCAAGCTGGGTGAAGGCGGATTGTCGCGCCGCTTACGATTTTTCGTGCTGCGCTGCACACAGGCCTGGCCTACGTGCAAAGAGCGCGGAATTTATAATGACGACGAGAGTCTGAGAGCATTGCAGCGGTTTGCCGCGGCATCACACAACTAGAGGAGGTGCGCGTGTCCTTCACGCTGCATGGAATTCCCGTGTCACGCGGTATCGCCATCGGGCGGGCTTATCTGATCGCCCCGGCCGCACTTGACGTAGACCACTATCTGATCGAACCCGCCCAGATCGAGGGCGAGGTCGAGCGCTTTCGCGCGGCGCAGCAACAGGTGCACCATGAGCTCGACGCGTTGCGCGCCGATCTCGCGGCAGACGCGCCGAGCGAAATGGGCGCGTTCATCAACGTTCATTCAATGATCCTGAACGATGCGATGCTCGTGCAGGAAACCATCGATCTGATCCGCACGCGCCGCTACAACGTGGAATGGGCGCTGACCGAACAGCTCGAGCGTCTGTCGCGCCACTTCGACGATATCGAAGACGAATATTTGCGCGAACGCAAAGCCGATATCCAGCAGGTGGTGGAGCGGGTGCTGAAAGCGTTGGCGGGGGCGTCGGTGGCGCTGGTGGATGGCGTGCATGGCGCGTGCGACGAAATGATCGTGGTCGCGCATGACATCGCGCCGGCCGACATGATGCAATTCAAAACGCAAACGTTTCAAGGCTTCGTCACGGACCTCGGCGGCCGCACCTCGCATACGGCGATCGTCGCGCGTAGTCTGGGCATTCCGGCCGCGGTGGGGGTGCAGCACGCAAGCGCGTTGATCCGCCAGGACGACCTGATCATTGTCGACGGCGATCATGGCATCGTGATCGTCGATCCGGCGCCGATCGTGCTCGAGGAATACTCGTACCGTCAGAGCGAAAAAGCGCTCGAGCAGCGCAAGCTGCAGCGGCTGAAGTTTTCGCCGACGCAAACGCTGTGCGGCACGCGGATCGAGCTGTGCGCGAATATCGAGTTGCCGGACGACGCGAAGGCGGCGGTCGATTCAGGCGCGACCGGTGTGGGGCTGTTCCGCACGGAGTTCCTGTTCATGAATCACAAGGACCGGCTGCCGGAAGAGGAAGAGCAGTTCGGCGCATACCGTCGCGCGGTCGAGTTGATGAACGGCCTGCCGGTCACGATTCGCACGATCGACGTGGGCGCCGACAAGCCTCTCGACTCGATGAGCGGTGCCGACAGCTACGAAACCGCCGCGAACCCCGCGCTGGGACTCAGAGCGATTCGCTGGAGCCTGTCCGAGCCGCAGATGTTCCTCACGCAGTTGCGCGCGATTCTGCGTGCATCGGCGTTCGGCACGGTGAAGATTCTGATTCCGATGCTCGCGCACGCGCAGGAAATCGACCAGACGCTCGACTTGATTCGCGAAGCCAAGCGTCAGTTGGACGACGCGGGCATTGCCTACGATCCGAACGTGCAGGTCGGCGCGATGATCGAAATTCCGGCCGCCGCGATTGCGTTGCCGTTGTTCCTGAAGCGGCTCGACTTCCTGTCAATCGGCACCAACGATCTGATCCAGTACACGCTGGCGATTGATCGGGCGGACAACTCGGTCGCGCATCTGTACGACCCGCTGCATCCGGCGGTGCTGCATCTGATCGCCTTCACGCTGCGCGAAGCGAAGCGGGCGGGCGTGCCGGTGTCTGTGTGCGGGGAAATGGCGGGCGATCCGGCGTTGACGCGCTTGTTGCTCGGCATGGGCCTCACCGAGTTTTCGATGCACCCGAGTCAGATTCTGGTGGTGAAGCAGGAAGTGCTGCGCTCGCATCTGAAGACGCTGGAGAAGCCGGTGGCCGACGTGCTGGCCTCGTTCGAACCGGAAGAAGTGCAGGCGGCGCTCAAGCGGGTGACGCTGGTTTGATGTTTCGACGCTGCTAAAGAAAAACGCCGCACTGAAAAGTTGCGGCGTTTTTTATTTGGCCTGGCGGTACAGCCGCGTCAGGCAGGATGCGCGTGTCCACATACCGGGCAATCGGGCTGCCGTGCAATGCGCATCGTGGTCCATTCCATTCGCAATGAATCGAGCATCATCAAACGGCCTACCAGCGGTGTGCCGATGTCGCCGATGACCCGCAGCGCTTCAGCGGCCTGCATCGAACCGATAATGCCGACGGTCGGCGCGAACACGCCCATCGTCGAACATGCGACTTCCTCGAACGGCTGGTCTTCCGGGAACACGCACGCATAGCAGGGCGAGGCTTCGTCGCGGAAATCGAACGTGCTGATCTGGCCGTCGAAGCGCAACGCCGCGCCCGACACCAGCGGCACGCCGTGCTTCACGCAGGCGCGGTTGATCGCGTGGCGCGTCGCGAAGTTGTCGGTACAATCGAGCACGACGGTCGCGTGCGGCACTTCGCGATCGAGCCAGGCATCGTCGATGCGCTCGTCGACCGCGTTCACCACGACCTCGGGATTGATCTGCGCGAGCGCGTCGCGCCCGGACTCCACCTTCTTGCGCCCGACCGATGCGGTCACATGCAGGATCTGCCGCTGCAGATTGGTCAGATCGACCGTATCGGCATCGACCAGCGTCAAACGGCCGACACCCGCCGCCGCGAGGTACATCGCCGCCGGCGAACCCAATCCGCCCGCACCGATGACGATCGCGTGCGCGTCGATAAAACGCTGCTGCGCCTCGATACCGATTTCGTCAACGAGGATATGGCGGGAATAGCGGAGGAGTTGATCGTCATTCATGGCGGGGCGCGTGTGAGTGTGCGCGCGGTGAAACGCAGACAGGTGGTCTGCGGTGCGCGTTGTCGTTATTTTAATCGCGCGAAGAGAATGGCTGATGGCGTGCGGGTGATACCGGGTGTCTTTGCCGCGATGGTTTGCGGCGAAGACACCCGGAGGCGCACGCTAAAGCTTGCTGCTTACTTGCTCGGCGCGGCGGCCGGAGCCGATGCACCCGGAACTGGCTGGGTCGGCTTAACTGCGACCGGCGCGGACGCCGACGTTGCCGGCTTGCTCTGCGCCAGACGCCGCTCGCTCAGCGACTTCGATTCCTGCACCGGCTTGCCTTCCAGCTTGTTCAACGCCTGTTGCAGCATGAAGTCGTCGTTCGAACCGAATTCCACCGGCTTGCGCTCACGATCCTTCTGGCGCTGTTCCGGCGTCTTCTTGTCGTTCTGCTCTTCGAGGATACGCAGTTGTTCCATGCGATCCGTTTCACGCTGTTCCGCTTCCTTCTTCTCGTTCGGGTCTTGCGTGTTCGCAAGGTGATTCGAGTAGTCGACTTCGCGCGTGACGAGTGCGTCGTCCGGATCGCCTTCGGCGTACTGGTCGACCGCGACGTCAGGACGGATGCCCTTGTTCTGGATCGAACGGCCGCTCGGCGTGTAGTAGTACGCAGTGGTCAGACGCAGCGCGGTGTCCGCGGTCATGGGGCGCACGGTTTGCACCGAGCCCTTGCCGAAGGTCGTCTTGCCGACGATCAGCGCACGGTGCTGATCCTGCAGCGCGCCCGCGACGATTTCCGACGCCGACGCAGAGTATGCGTTAGTCAGCACGACCATCGGCACGGTCTTGAAGATCGGCGCTTCGTCTTTCAGCGGATCGCTGTCAAAAGACTGCAGACGGTAGTTGTCGTAGGTATCGCGGTAGACCTGCTTCGAATCCGGAATCTGGCCGTTGGTCGACACCACCACCGAATCCGGCGGCAGGAACGCGCCGGCCACGCCGACCGCGCTTTGCAGTAGACCGCCGCCGTTGTTACGCAGATCGAGCACGAGGCCCTTCAGGTTCGGCTGCTGACGCGCGATGTCTTGCAGACGGGCGGCCAGATCAGGCGTGGTGCGTTCCTGGAAGCTCGTGATGCGGATATACGCGTAGCCCGGCGCAAGAATCTTCATCTTGACCGACTGGACCTTGATGATTGCGCGCGTGACCGTGAGCGGGAACGTGCGGTCGTCGGTCTTGCGGAAGATCGTGAGCGTGACCTTGGTGCCGGGGTCGCCGCGCATCTGCTTGACCGCCTGGTCGAGCGTCATGCCGCGCACCGGCTTGTCGTTGATACGCGTGATCAGGTCGCCCGGACGAATGCCAGCGCGGAACGCGGGCGTGTCTTCGATCGGCGAAATCACCTTGATCAGGCCGTCTTCCGACGAAATTTCGATGCCGAGACCCGCGAAGCGACCTTTGGTCTGCTCCTGCAGTTCTTCGTAATCGGTCTTGTCGAGATACGACGAGTGCGGGTCGAGACTCGCCACCATGCCTTTGATGGCGGCGGTGAGGAGCTTCTTGTCGTCAACCGGTTCGACGTACTCGTGCTTGATTTGCCCGAACACTTCGGCAAAGAGCCTGAGCTGGTCCAGCGGCAGCGGCGTGGCGGTGCTTGATGCGGCGCTGGCGGGTTGCTGGGCCGAGGCCGAAAGTTGCAGGGTGGCAAATACACCGGTAGCAAGGCCCGCGGCAATCAGGCCGATATTTTTCAGGTTCTTTCGCATAGAGTCTGTTGCGGTCGGAAGCGCGTGGCAGCGTCGATAGAGAGGGGGACGGACAAGTATAACTGCACACCCGCCCACAAAGGGCGCAGCGCAGGCAATCGTGATTCGACAGCGCAGGCCAAGCCTGGTTCGTGAGATCGTACCCGCGACGCCGAAGTAATGTGCGGTAACGGCCAAAGCGCATGCGAAGCAGCCGGAAGGCCGCTTGCACATGGCTGGAAAATGGCAGCGGAGTGGCTGGGAAATGGCCGTGCTGCAAGAGAGGGCGAAGGCCGGAACATGGGCCTTCGCCGGTGACGCTGATCAGCCGGCCTTGCCCTGCTTGGCGACCGCGGCTTGCGCCTTGGCGATCGCCTCCTGGTCGCCCAGGTAGTAGTGCTTGAGCGGCTTCAGGTTCTCGTCGAGTTCGTAGACGAGCGGCACGCCGTTCGGAATATTCAGCCCGACGATGTCGTCGTCGGAAATATTGTCGAGGTACTTCACCATCGCGCGGATCGAGTTGCCGTGGGCGGCGATCACCACCTTGCGGCCCGACTTGATGGCCGGCGCGATCGACTCGTTCCACAGCGGCAGCACGCGCGCGACCGTGTCTTTCAGGCACTCGGTCAGCGGCAGTTGTTCGCGCGGCACCTTGGCGTAACGCGGATCGTCGTACGGCGCGCGTTCGTCGGTCGGCTCCAATGCCGGCGGCGGCGTGTCGTAGCTGCGGCGCCAGACCAGCACCTGCTCGTCGCCGAACTTCGCGGCGGTTTCGGCCTTGTTCAGACCCGACAGCGCGCCGTAGTGGCGCTCGTTCAGACGCCACGAATGCACCACCGGCAAGTACATCAGATCCATCTTGTCCTGCACGTGCCACAGCGTGCGGATCGCGCGTTTAAGCACCGACGTGTAGGCGATATCGAACGTGTAGCCCGATTCCTTCAGCAGCACGCCTGCCTGCTGCGCTTCCCGGTTGCCCTGTTCGGTGAGGTCGACGTCGACCCAGCCGGTGAAGCGGTTTTCCTTGTTCCACGTCGATTCGCCGTGGCGGATGAGAACGAGTTTGTACATGAGATTGCCGGTCGGTAGTAAGGAAGCGGTAAAAGCGTTGCGAGGGCTCGTTTGACGGAGCGTCGCCATCGCGTCAGACGGTTATTTTATAATGGCTGGATTGCCCTTTTCGATTTCTCTCTTTTTCGGCGGATTTTCCGTGAAGTTTTTCACTGATTACACAAACCTTGTACTGATCGCTATCGTCCTCATCTCCGGTGGGTTGCTGCTGTGGCCGACGATCAGCCGGCGCGGACGCGGCGGCCTGTCGGCTGCTGAAGCCACCCAACTGATCAACCGGCGCAATGCGGCGGTCATCGATCTGCGGCCGTCCGCCGAGTTCGCCAAGGGCCATTTGCCCGCGGCACGGCAGCTTGAATTTGCCGAATTGCAGGCGAAAGTCGCGCAACTCGTCAAAAACAAGAACAACCCGGTGCTGCTGGTTTGCCAGACCGGCCAGCAGTCGAACAAGGCAGCGCGTATCGTGCAGGATGCAGGGTATGCCGAAGTCCATGTTCTCGAAGGCGGTGTCGACGCCTGGCAGAAAGCCGGTATGCCGGTCGTGAAACAAGGAGCAGCCAAGTGAACAAAGTGATCATGTACAGCACCCAGGTGTGCCCGTATTGCCAGATGGCCGAACGTCTTTTAAAGTCGCGCGGCGTCGAGCACGTTGAGAAGGTACTGATCGACAAAGACCCGGCCCGTCGTGAAGAAATGATGACCCGGACGGGTCGTCGCACGGTGCCGCAGGTGTTCATCGGCGAGACGCATGTCGGCGGGTACGATGACCTGTCCGCGCTCGATCGCGCGGGCGGTTTGATGCCGCTGCTCGAAGCAACCGCCTGAATTCGCGCGCCTGCGGGCGCCTGAATGGGCGGGTGAAAACCAAGCCGGCGCATCCTCGCCCGATCCGGGCGGGCGGCGCGCCGCAACGATCTGGCGGCCCATGCACGTGGGCCGCCGCCTTGCATATCTATCAGGAAATCACTTCATCATGTCCGACGAGAATAACCAGCCGTTCTTCAACATCCAGCGCATTTACCTGAAGGACATGTCGCTCGAGCAGCCGAATTCGCCGGGTATCTTCCTCGAGCAGGAAATGCCGTCGGTGGAAGTGGAAGTCGACGTGAAGGCCGAGCGCCTCGCCGACACCGTGTTCGAAATCCTCGTCACGGGCACGGTCACGGCCAAGGTGTCGGACAAGGTCGCGTTCCTGATCGAAGCCAAGCAAGCCGGCATTTTCGACATCCGCAACATTCCGGCTGACCAGATCGATCCGCTGGTCGGCATTGCCTGCCCGACGATCCTGTTCCCGTACCTGCGCTCGAACATTGCCGACGCGATCACCCGCGCCGGTTTCCCGCCGATCCACCTCGCCGAGATCAACTTCCAGGCGCTGTACGAGCAGCGTCTCGCGCAGATGGGCGGCCAGGAAGGCGCGGCGCAGAACGGCGTCACGCACTAAGTGTCCGAGGCAGTGCCGGCTATGAAGGTTGCTGTCCTTGGCGCCGGCGCATGGGGCACAGCCCTCGCCGGCCATCTGGCCGTACGGCACGACACGGTGTTGTGGGCGCGTGAAGCCGCGCTCATTGCCGACCTCTCCGCCTCGCACGAAAACGCCCGCTATCTGGCGGGCGTTGCTTTGCCTGCGGCGCTTCGCTATGAAGCCGACCTGAACGCGGCGCTCGACCACGCGCTGTCTGACGAAGCCTTGTGTGTCGTCGCAACGCCCGTGGCGGGTCTGCGCGGTCTGTTTCAGGCGATGCGCGACGCGGGCAAAGTGCCGGCGCATGTGGTGTGGTTGTGCAAAGGTTTCGAAGCCGATTCGCAGTTGCTGCCGCATCAGGTGGTGGCGGCCGAACTGGCGGGGCATGCCAGCAATGGCGTGCTGTCCGGTCCGAGTTTCGCGCGCGAAGTCGGGCAGGGCTTGCCGGTCGCGTTGACGATCGCGAGCGGTTCGGCGGCGTGCCGCGAACGTACGGTCGCCGCGTTTCATCATGGCGCGATGCGCATCTATACCGGCGACGACGTCGTCGGCGTGGAAGTGGGCGGCGCGGTGAAGAACGTGCTGGCGATCGCCACGGGCATTGCCGACGGTCTCGGGCTCGGTCTGAACGCGCGGGCCGCGCTGATCACGCGCGGTCTGGCCGAAATGTCGCGCCTCGGCGTGACCCTCGGCGGACGGGCGGAAACGTTCACGGGGCTCACCGGCTTGGGTGATCTGATCCTGACCGCCACCGGCGACCTGTCGCGCAATCGTACGGTCGGCGTGCAACTCGCCGCGGGCCGCACGCTCGACGACATTCTCGGCGGTCTCGGCCACGTGGCTGAAGGCGTGCGTTGTGCGCAAGCTGTTCTGGCGATCGCGCGTGCGCATGCGATCGAGATGCCGATCACGCAGGCGGTCTGCGCCGTGCTGTTCGACGGCGTGGCCCCGCGCGACGCCGTCAGCGCCCTCTTGCGGCGCGATTCCAAAGCTGAATAAGCGTTGTGTTTCAGCCGTTTAGCGCGCAAAAGCGCTGAACGGCTGGCTGCCTTCGCGGTCCACGTTGTTATCGACGCTTCGGACTAGCGAGGTTCCCATGCTCAATATCAATGGCTGCACGCTGGAAGCGCGCCGGGTCGACATCACCACGCTCGCCGTGGATGCGATCGTCAACGCCGCGAATACGTCCTTATTAGGTGGCGGCGGCGTGGATGGCGCGATTCATCGGGCGGCCGGCAAGGACTTGCTGCGCGAATGCGAGGCGCTCGGCGGTTGCGCAACCGGCGACGCGAAGCTCTCCGGCGGGCACCACTTGCCGGCCCACTATGTGATTCACGCAGTCGGGCCAGTCTGGCGGGGCGGCGCGCAGGGCGAGGCCGGGTTGCTGGCGTCCTGCTATCGGCGCTCGCTCGAGGTCGCGCGCGAGGCGCAATGCACGAGCATCGCGTTTCCCGCAATTAGTTGCGGCATCTACCATTTTCCCGCCGACGATGCGGTGCGGATCGCGGTCGGCACGGTGCTCGACACCTTGCCGCACACGCCGCGGATCGAGCGAGTCGTGTTCGCCTGTTTCGACGACGCGATGCTCGCGCGGTATCTGGCCGAACTGACGCGCCGTCAGGCGCCGCCGTCGAAGCCGGTCTGACGCCACGCCTCGAACACCACGATCGCGACGGTATTCGACAGATTCAGGCTGCGGTTGCCCGGTCGCATGGGCAGGCGCACGCGCTGTTCGTTGGCGAACTGGTCGAGCACCGTGTCGGGCAGGCCGCGCGTTTCGGCGCCGAACACGAACCAGTCGCCCGATTGAAAAGCGTGCTCGTGAAAGCGGCCCGAGCCGCGTGTGGTGAATGCGAACATGCGCGCCGGGTCCGGCGTTTCTTTGGCGACGAACGCGGCCCAGTCGGCATGCACGTTCATCTGCGCATACTCGTGATAGTCGAGGCCGGCGCGGCGCAGCTTGGCGTCGTCGAGCGGAAAACCGAGCGGCTCGATCAGATGCAGCCGCGCGCCAGTGTTGGCGCACAGGCGGATCACGTTGCCGGTGTTCGGCGGGATTTCGGGTTCGACGAGAACGACATTGAACATGGTGGGATGAGTTCGGTGGAGACTAGTTTTTCGGGGTGCGCAGCGCGACGAAATTGGTGACCCGGCGCGCGCCGGCTGCTTTAAGCGTGCGCGCCAGCGCTTCAAGGGTTGCGCCGGTCGTCATCACATCGTCGACGATGCCGACGTGCAGACCGCAGACACTTGCCCTGACCTTGAACGCGCGGCCCACGTTCTGGCGGCGCGCGTCGAGGTCGAGCCGCGACTGCGGCGCGGTATGGATCACCCGCTGCAGCAAGGTGGCGTCGCTGCGCAGTTTCAGCGCGCGAGCCAACGGTCTGGCGATCTGCCAGGCCTGGTTATAGCCGCGCTCGGCGAGACGTTGCCGCGCCAGCGGTACGGGCGCGATCACGTCGGGCATGTCCGACGCATCGCGAAACGAGTCTTGCGCCAGACGCGCGAGGCGTTGCGCGAACTCGCGCGCCAGCATCAGCCGGGCGCGGAACTTCAGACCGACCGCCAGCGTGTCGAGCGGCGCGCGGTAGTCGGCGAGGGCGAAGGTCGCGTCGAACGGCGGCGGCTCGCTGATGCAGTCCGCACACCGGTATTGCGACTGGCCTGCCCAGCGCGTCGACGCGAGCGGCGCTGCGCACGTGGTGCAGCGCACGCGGCTCTCGTTCCAGTACGCTTCGTCGCAATAGGCGCACAGCGTGTTATGCGACAAATTGCCGCATAACGCACACAAGTTCGGCAACGCGGCCTGCATGACGTGCGGCCACGCCGAACGAACGCCGCGCGCGAAACGCGCGAACCGGCCGCCGGATGACGAAGAAAATGGTCGGAGTGCCACGATTGGAGGGCCCGCGCAGGCCGTCCCCGCTGAATGGAAGGAAACGAACGAGTATACTTCCTGCTCTACGCCAGCACGACACCCATGTCCCCAACTCCCGCACAATCAGGCCGTCCGGCCTACGATTCACGGCGTCTCCGGCGCATTTTCGACCGCCGCGCGGTGACCTTCGACGACGTCGCGTTCCTGCCGCGCGAGATCGCGCAGCGCATGCGTGAGCGGCTCGATTACATCAAGGTCACGCCGGCCAGTGTGCTCGACGCCGGTTGCGGTGCGGGCGAAGACCTGCCCGCGCTGCGCGAGCGCTTCCCTGAGGCGCCGGTATTCGGCACCGACCTGTCGCACGGCATGCTGACCCGTGCGTTACACCATGACTCGGGCGACACGAGCTGGCGGCGCTTCCTGCCGGCTTCGCTCGGCAAAGCGCTCGGCGCCCGCGGTCCGCGCTTCGCGCAGGCCGACTTCTCGGCGCTGCCGTTCGCGGCCGGCGCCTTCGAATTCATCTGGTCCAACCTCGCGCTGCATTGGCACTCGCGGCCCGATCTCGTGTTTCCCGAGTGGCAGCGCGTGCTCAAGGTCAACGGCCTGTTGATGTTCAGCACGCTCGGCCCCGACACGCTCAAGGAATTGCGCGGCGCATACGCCGAGGTCGAGGCCGCGCACGGCGTCGCCTCGCGCAAGCATGTGATCGACTTCGTCGATATGCACGATCTGGGCGATATGCTGGTGGAGAGCGGCTTCGAAATTCCGGTGATGGATCAGGAAGTCCTCACCATTACCTATAAGTCGCCGGAGTCGCTGCTCGCGGACGTGCGTCGTTGGGGCGCCTATCCGTTCGAGCGCGCATTCGAGCGTGAAGCGTCCGCGGGCGGCGCTGCACGTCGGCTGCATAAGGCTTTGCTGGCGGCGCTCGAAGCGCGCCGGCGCGCCGACGGCACCCTCGCGCTGACCTTCGAGGTGATCTACGGACACGCATGGAAAGCCGTGCCGCGCACCACCGCCGAAGGTCACGGGATCGTGCGAATCGAGGACATCGGACGAGGCTCGTCGAGGAATCGTTGAAGCGGTAAAGACGACATCTGTTATGTCTGAAATTTCCGCTTCAAAAGACGCGCAAAAGCTGCGTCAAAACGGCGCGGAGGCTTGTCGCACCGGGCTTTTGGGCCATTTGGCCCTTGCTTGTGGATGCTATGGATCGCGCCTATAATGCGTCAGTTTGTCGCCCGGAGTCCCCACATTTGGGGCGGCAGGCCGGAGGCAAAGTACTGCATGATGAGGAGACTCGGTTGTGATCGGGCGGCTGGTTCAGAAGGCCGCGCCACATGACCGAAAGCGGCGGTTCGCAGGAGGCAGCGATGGAAGCATCAGATCTGCTGGCGGATTCAGAACCAGTCCTCAAAGACTGGACCATGAAACGCAACTGTTCGATATCGCCGCGGCAGTTCGTCGGTTTCTACGTGTCGCTTGCGTTGTTCTCGTTGGCAATTGCTTTCATGCTGGTTCTGGTCGGCGCCTGGCTGGTGTTGCCGTTCACCGGTATCGAATTGCTGGCGGTGGGTATCGCGTTTGCCATATACGCGCGTCATGCTGTGGATTACGAGCGCATCCGGTTGTTTCCGAACCGGCTCGTGATCGAGCAGGTCAGCGCCGAGAAGCTCACGCAGTTCGAATTCAATCCGCGCTGGGTGCGGATCGAGCCGGGCGCAACGCCGCGTGACCAGATCAAACTGGTCTCGCGTGGCCAGACGATCATGATTGGGCAACATCTCGCGCAGTATCGGCGCGCGCAGTTCGCATGTGAATTGCGTATGTGGCTCACGCGTTGTTAGATGCGTTGAGACGCGCGGCGTTCAAGGGGAGCGCGAGACAGCCAGTCGGTGGGGTCGAGGGTTTGAATGGAAAATTTGGGTAAGGAAGCTATGAAAACAATCAAGCGAGCCCTCATGGGTGTGCTGGCGATGAGCGGACTGCTTTTCGCCGGTGCCGCCCTGGCAGTGGGCGATGTTCCGGGCGGCCCTGCCGTCAACGAGATCAATCTCCAGCCGCCGGCGACGAAAATCGCTGAGGAGCTCTTCAGCCTCCACATGTTCATGCTGGTTCTGTGCCTGGTCATCTTCGTCGGCGTGTTCGGCGTGATGTTCTATTCGATCTTTGCGCACCGCAAATCGAAAGGCCACAAAGCTTCGAATTTCCACGAAAGCACCACCGTCGAAATCATCTGGACGATCGTACCGTTCGTCATCGTCGTGTTGATGGCGCTGCCGGCCACCAAGACCGTCGTCGCGATGAAAGACACCACGAATGCCGACCTCACCGTCAAGGTCACCGGCTATCAGTGGAAATGGGGCTACGACTACGTGAAGGGCCCGGGCGAAGGCATCAACTTCCTGTCCACGCTGGCCACGCCGCGTGCGGAAACCGATGGTCGCATGCCGATTTCCACCACGTATCTGCAGGAAGTCGACAACCCGCTGGTCGTCCCGGTCGACAAGAAAATCCGCATCATCACCACCGCGAACGACGTGGTCCACTCCTGGTACGTGCCGGCTTTCGGCGTGAAGCAGGACGCGATCCCGGGTTTCGTGCGCGACACGTGGTTCAAGGCTGACAAGACCGGCACGTTCCGCGGTTTCTGTACCGAACTGTGCGGCAAGGAACACGCGTTCATGCCGGTGGTGGTCGAAGTGCTGTCCGCCGACGACTACGCGAAGTGGGTCGAAACGCAAAAGGCGAAAATGGCCGCCAGCCAGGACGACCCGAACAAGACCTACACGATGGCCGAGTTGATGGAGCGCGGCGGCAAGGTGTACACGGCGAACTGCGCGGTCTGCCACCAGCCGAACGGTAAGGGCGCGGGCGCATTCCCGGCGCTCGACGGCAGCAAGATCGCCAACGGCCCGATCGCCGAGCACGTCAGCCTGGTGCTGAAGGGCAAGAACGCAATGCCGTCGTGGGCGCCTACGCTGAACGACATCGAAATCGCTTCGGTGATCACGTACGAACGTAACTCGTGGGGCAACCACACCGGCGACATTCTCCAGCCGAAGCAGATTCTGGACGCCCGTAACGGCAAGCTGCCGGAAGGCGGCAACCATCTGGCCGACGCAGCAGGTGCCGGCGCAGCGGCAAGCGGCGCGGAAGCGGCGTCGGGCGCGGCGGCAGCATCGGGCGCTTCGGGCGCGGACGCAGCGGCAGCCGGCTCGGACAGCGCGGCGGGCACGCAAGCGGCGCTGCCGGCCAGCATCTACTTCGACACCGGCAAGAGCACGCTGCCGGCCGACGCGAAAGCGGCGGTCGACGCGGCCGCCGCCTACGCGAAGGCGCATCCGGACGCGAAATTCACGCTGTCGGGCTTCACCGACGCAACCGGCTCCGCCGACGTCAACGCGAAGCTCGCGAAGACCCGCGCCGAAGCCGTTCGCGACGCACTGAAAGCAGCCGGCATTGCCGAAGACCATATTATTTTAAAGAAGCCGGAAACGATCACGGGCGGCAGCGACGCGAAAGAAGCCCGGCGTGTTCAGATCAGCCCGGCCGCCTGACGTGTTCATGGTCAGCACCGCAGTATTCGCATTAGGAGATTGTCATGTCTAGCATCGGACACGATGTAACCGCGGGCCACGAGCACGTACACGGCGACCATGCCCACGAAACGCCGCATGGCTGGCGTCGTTGGCTGTTCGCAACCAATCACAAGGACATCGGTACGCTGTACCTGATCTTCTCGTTCACCATGTTCCTCTCCGGGGGCGTGATGGCGCTGATGATCCGTGCCGAACTGTTCGAACCGGGTCTGCAGATCATGCGTCCCGAGTTCTTCAATCAGCTGACCACCATGCATGGCCTGATCATGGTGTTCGGCGCGATCATGCCGGCCTTCGTCGGCTTCGCGAACTGGATGATTCCGCTGCAGATCGGCGCGTCGGACATGGCGTTCGCGCGTATGAACAACTTCAGCTTCTGGTTGCTGCCGGTGGCCGCTGTGCTGCTGGTCGGCTCGTTCTTCGCACCGGGCGGCGCGACCGCCGCGGGCTGGACGCTGTACGCGCCGCTCTCCACGCAGATGGGCCCGGGCATGGACTTCGCGATTTTCGCGATCCACTTGATGGGCGCTTCGTCGATCATGGGCGGGATCAACATCGTCGTGACGATCCTGAACATGCGCGCACCCGGCCTCACGCTGATGAAAATGCCGATGTTCGTCTGGACGTGGCTGATCACCGCGTACCTGCTGATCGCCGTGATGCCGGTTCTGGCAGGCGCGATCACCATGGTGCTGTTCGATCGCCACTTCGGCACGTCGTTCTTCAACGCGGCAGGCGGCGGCGACCCGGTCATGTACCAGCACATCTTCTGGTTCTTCGGGCACCCCGAGGTGTACATCATGATCTTGCCGGCGTTCGGGATCGTGTCGCAGGTGATTCCGGCGTTCTCGCGCAAGCCGCTGTTCGGCTATAGCTCGATGGTGTACGCAACCTCGTCGATCGCGATTCTGTCGTTCATGGTCTGGGCGCACCACATGTTCGCCACCGGCATGCCGGTGACGGGCCAGCTGTTCTTCATGTACGCGACGATGCTGATCGCCGTGCCGACCGGCGTGAAGGTGTTCAACTGGGTCGCGACGATGTGGCGCGGTTCGTTGAGCTTCGAAACGCCGATGCTGTTCGCGGTCGGTTTCCTGCTGGTGTTCACGTTCGGCGGTCTGTCCGGCCTGATGTTGGCCATGGCGCCGCTCGACATCCAGTATCACGGGACTTATTTCGTGGTCGCGCACTTCCACTACGTGCTGGTGGCGGGGTCACTCTTCGCGCTGTTCTCAGGCTGGTACTACTGGGCGCCGAAGTGGACCGGCTGGATGTACAACGAAACGCGCGGCAAGATCCACTTCTGGGCGTCGATGTTCTTCTTCAACCTCGCGTTCCTGCCGATGCACTTCGTCGGTCTGGCTGGCATGCCGCGTCGTTATGCTGACTACCCGGCACAGTTCACCGACTGGAACCAGGTCATCTCGATCGGCGCGTTCGGCTTTGGTCTGGCGCAGGTCTACTTCCTGTTCGCGGTTGCGCTGCCGGCCTACCGTGGCGGCGGCGAACTCGAAAAAGCCGGCGACAAGCCGTGGGACGGCGCAACGGGCCTCGAATGGACCGTGCCGAGCCCGGCTCCGTTCCACACGTTCGAACACCCGCCGACGGTCGAGTAAATCGGCAGTGGGGGAGGCAACCGGTTCCGGCTGCGGCGCAACGTGCCGCGAGCGGAACCGGGGCAGCGGCCCAGGCGGCTGTCACCCGGCAAGTCACAAAAGTATTCAGAAAATCGAGCATGACGCGCAATCCACAGGAAAGACGATCGCCGGAGCAGATTCGCGCGGGCAACAGGCGGATAGGTTGGGTGATGTTCGTCATCGCGGCGGTCTTTTTCGCGAGCGTCATCATCAAGCAGCGCTTCTTCACCTGAAGCGGGCGTTGCTGTCTGTTCGCTGGTTTGTTGAGGATTGAGATGTCGACGCAACCGCCGGCTCAGGCCGACCGCTCTTTTAACCGTTCGATGCTGATCAAGCTGTTCGTCGTCGCGTTGATGATGTTCGGTTTCGGTTTCGCGCTGGTGCCCATGTACCGCGCGATCTGCCAGATCACCGGCATCAACAACCTCGTGCAGCGTGATGCCACGGTGCGCGAGGCGAAGAACACGCAGGTCGACATGAGCCGCACGATTTCGATCGAATTCGATGCGAACGCGCGCGGCCCGCTGGGTTTCAAGCCGGAGCAGCGCAGTCTCGACGTGCATCCGGGCGAAGTGACCACCGTGATGTACGAGGTCAGCAACGAACAGGCGCGCACGATTCAGGCGCAAGCCATTCCGAGCTACGCGCCGAAGCAGGCAACCGAATACTTCAAGAAGATCGAATGTTTTTGCTTTACGCAGCAGACGTTGACGGCGAATCAGACGAGGCGGATGCCGGTGGTGTTCGTGGTCGATCCGAAGCTGCCGAAAGACGTGAAGACGATCACGTTGTCGTACACGTTTTTTGAATTGAACACGCCGGCTGCGGCAACGGCCGGAAGCGCCACACCCACGGCTGACACGGCCAACACGGCGGCAACCACCGCCAATCCCGCCTGACGGGTTACCCCCCGCCCAGGCGAAGGAAACCGGGACAAGATGAGCGATAACGGCAGCGCCCCGCGCAAGAGTAGTTTTGGTCAGTCGATGCGGGCCGTGCTCTGGTCGTTTTTCGGTGTGCGCAAGCGTCGCGATCTGGAAGCCGACGCCACGCAACTGAATCCGCTGCATGTGATCGCGGCGGCACTGATCTGCGCGGCCATTTTCATTGGCGTGCTGATCCTGGTCGTGCGCGCGGTGGTGGGCTGAGACGGTTGGACGCAGCGGTAGTGAAGGGCGCAGTAGGGCCCACGAATTAGAGTGAAGCGGTGCGGGTTCGACGCGCCGCCGAAGATACAGCCGGAGATTCCGGAACAACTGGACTGAAGTGGAGAATCAAGAATGAGCGGTCAAAACGAGAGCCCGTACTATTTCGTACCGCATCCGTCGCGGCATCCGATCAGCGCCGCTGCCGGGTTGCTGGTCATGCTCGGATCGCTTGCGGCCTGGATCAACGACCACGACTGGGCGCCGATCGGCGTGGTAGTCGGTTTGTTGTGGCTGCTCTTTACGCTGTGGCACTGGTTCGGCGACGCGATCGCGGAATCGGAAAGCGGCATGTACGGCAAAAATGTCGACAAGTCGTACCGCTGGAGCATGAGCTGGTTCATCTTCTCCGAAGTGATGTTCTTCGGTGCGTTCTTCGGCGCGTTGTTCTATGCGCGTGAAATTGCGCTGCATCAACTGGGCAGCCTCGACTACAAGCTAATCTGGCCGGACTTTTCGGCGGTGTGGCCGAACAACGGTCCGGCAGCGCTGGTCTCGACCTTCAAGTCGATGCAGCCGTGGCCGGTGCCGACTATCAATACCGCGCTGCTGCTGTCGTCGGGCGCGACGTTGACGGTCTCGCACCATGCACTGCGTGAAGATCATCGCAAGAAGGCGATCATCTGGCTGGCGGCTACGCTGGTGCTCGGCGTCTGCTTCCTGTTCCTGCAAGCCTTCGAGTACTTCCACGCGTACAACGAATTGAATCTGACGTTGTCGTCGGGCGTCTATGGGTCGACCTTCTTCCTGCTGACGGGCTTCCACGGTTTCCACGTGTTCCTCGGCGGCACGATGCTGGCGGTGGTGCTGGTGCGATTGATTCGCGGCCACTTCACGGCGGAGCATCACTTCGCGTTCGAAGGCGCGGCGTGGTACTGGCACTTTGTGGACGTTGTGTGGCTCGGGCTGTACATCGTCGTGTACTGGCTGTAAGCAGGTGGTCTGGCAGTCTGGCCTGCGCCTACCGGTAGTCCGGAATGTGTGCAGGCCGCTCGCGTGACGTTCTTTGGGGCGTGGCGCACGAGCAGTATGCAAAGCACGTAAGCAGCGCCGCCCTCGACCCTGTCAGGGCGGCGTTTTGTTTGGCGGCGTGGAACGCTTGGAAGGCTTGATAAAGTCCCGCCGGGCTCAGCGCCCGTAGGGAATGCCGGTCGACTGAATCCAGCCCATCCAGTGAGCGAACAGGATGAACAGGAACAACGAGATCGACAGACCCACCCGCGTGGCGAGCGACCAGACCATCCGCTTGGTTTTGCCCTTGTCATGCATCATGAAATACAGCGCCGACACCATGCTGGCGATGATCAGGACGAAGGCGATGGGAACGAGAATGTGCATGGAAGCAGCTGAAACCCGAAAGCGCAGAGGCAAGACGTTTATTATCGCACCGCGCGCCGGCGTTTGCCGTCGCTTCCAGGCGGCGTCGCGAGCGGTGACAGCGGAGTGCCGTCAATGAAATTCCGCCTCATTCCCGCGCTGCTGATTCTGCTGGTGATCGTGGTGACGGTGCGACTTGGTTTCTGGCAGCGCGATCGCGCGCATCAAAAAGAAGCGCTCGAGGCGCACATCTCGCAGTTCGAGAACGCGCCCGCGCAGACGCTGAGCGGTACGCCGGTGGCACTGAAGGACATCGAATTTCATCGGGTGAAAGCGCGTGGCAGTTTCGTCGCGGACAAGGTGGTCTACCTCGATAATCGTCCGTATAACGATCAGCCGGGCTTTTACGTCGTGATGCCTTTTAAACTGGCCGACGGCGGCTACGTGCTGGTCAATCGTGGCTGGCTGCCGCGCAACATGAATAATCGGGAAACCATCGCGCCGTACAGCACGCCGCAGGGCGAGATCCAGATCGAAGGCATTGCGCGGGCGGATGCCACGCGCGCATTCGAGTTGGGGCAGGGCGGCTCGGCCGAGCATCAGTTGATCCGTCAGAATCTGGATACCGCCGCGTACGCCGCGGAAACCGGGCTGCCGTTGCAACCGTTCGTGATCCAGCAATTGAGCGACGACGGCGACAAGTTGGTGCGCGATTGGCCCGCGCCGGACAACGGCGTCGAGCGCAATTACGGCTACATGTTCCAGTGGTGGGGCATGGCCGCCGCCGCGCTGGTGTTCGGTCTGTATGCCGCGCGCCGGGCGGGCAGAAAAGCCCCGGTGTCCGGCGTATAACGCAAACACAGCACAAGCGGTTTCGCGAGAGCACGACGCAAACCGCGCAATTATTGAAGTGAGGTCCCGTAGTGTCGACGCAATCTCCCCGCACGCCGCAAGCCGGCAAACCCGCCGCACCGAAAGCGATGCCGGGCCAACCCAACGGCAAGGGCTCATGGCAACGTGGCCGCTGGATCCTGCTGCTGCTGGCGGTGATCTGCGCGGCGCCGATCGCCGTGTCGTATTTCACTTACTACGTGATCAAGCCGACCGGCGGCAGCACGAGCTACGGCACGCTGGTCGAGCCCCAGCGGCCGATTCCAGACTCGCTGACGGTCACCGGTGAAGACGGCAAGCCGCTCAAGCTCGAGTCGCTGCGCGGCAAGTGGCTGATGATCTCGGTCGACAACAGCGCGTGCGACAAAGCCTGCGTCACGAAGCTGTACTTCATGCGACAAATCCGCACAGCTCAGGGCCCGGAACGCGAGCGCGTCGTGCAAGTGTGGCTGCGCACGGATGCAGGCAATGTCGGTGACGTGATACAAAAGGCGTATCCCGACACCGACATGCTGATCGCCGATCCGGCCCAGGTCTCCGCCTGGTTGCCGACCGACACCGGCACCCAGGTGACCGACCACATTTATCTGGTCGATCCGAACGGCAATCTGATGATGCGTTTCCCGAAAGATCCGAACCCGAGCAAGATCAAGGGCGACGTGACCAAGCTGCTCAAATGGTCGAGCATCGGCTGATGCCGCAACCAGGGTAAGAGAGATGTTCGTACTGCAACTGGCCTTGATCGGCTTATGTATCGCGTTGTTGCCGCTGTCCTATGTGTGGGTCAAGGCCGACGACAACAAATTCCGCAAGCTGGTCTGGCTCACCACTTTCCTGACGCTCGATCTGGTGATGTTCGGCGGCTTCACGCGCCTCACCGATTCCGGGCTTGGCTGTCCCGACTGGCCGGGCTGCTACGGCACGTCGTCGCCGTTTATCGCGCATGCGGCGATCAGCGCGGCGCATCAGTTGATGCCCACCGGGCCGGTGAGTTTGACGAAGGCCTGGATCGAGATGATCCACCGTTACTTTGCGATGGCGATCGGCGTGCTGATCATCGCGCAGACGATCATTGCGTGGACCGCGCGTATCAAGCGCCGTCCGCTGCATGTGTCGCCGTGGTGGCCGACTTCGCTGCTGCTGCTGATCCTCGTGCAGGGTGCGTTCGGCGCATGGACCGTGACGATGAAGCTGCAACCGATCATCGTCACGACCCACCTGCTGCTCGGTCTCGCGCTGCTCGGCACGCTCGGCTGGCTGGCCGCGCGGCAAACGCCGCTGCCCGCCTACGAGCCCGAAGCCGCGCGCTGGCGCGTCGCGGCGCTCGCCGGCCTCGTGCTGCTGGTCGCGCAGATCGCGTTGGGCGGCTGGGTCAGCACGAACTACGCGGTGCTCGCCTGTACCGACTTCCCGACCTGCAACGGCCAATGGGTCCCGCCGATGGACTTCGCGCATGGCTTTCACCTGTGGCGCGCGCTCGGCATGACCGGCGACGGCGAGATGATCACGCAGGACGCGCTGGTCGCGATCCACTGGACGCATCGCACGTTTGCGATCGTGGTGGTCGCGTATCTGGTCTGGTTCGCGTTGAAACTGCGCCGTTTCGAGTCGCTGCGACGGCCGGCGAATGGCGTGCTGCTGGTGGTGCTGATCCAGTTCATCACCGGGTTGTCGAACATCGTTCTGCAATGGCCGTTGCCCATTGCAGTGGCGCATAACGGGGGGGCCGCGATCCTGCTGCTTCTGCTCGTTATGTTAAACTTTCGGATCGCTTATAGCCGTCCCGGCCGCGCCGCGCTTCCTGCGCGCGATGCCGCGCCAGCGTGACTCCACATGGACAGCACAACACTCTCCCAAACGCCCGGTAGCCGGGTCTCCCAGTATCTCGCCCTGACGAAACCGCGCGTCACGCAACTCGCCGTGTTCTGCGCCGTCATCGGTATGTTTCTGTCTACGCCCGGCATGGTGCCGTGGACCAAGCTGATCGGCGGCACTGTCGGTATCTGGCTGCTGGCCGGCGCCGCGTTCGCGATCAACTGTCTCGTCGAACAGAAAATCGACGCGAAGATGCGGCGCACGTCATGGCGTCCGTCGGCACGCGGCGAAATCACCACCCCGCAAATCCTGTCGTTCTCCGCCGTACTCGGCGGGCTCGGCATGTGGACGCTCTACACGTTCGCGAATCCGCTGACCATGTGGCTCACGCTGGCCACTTTCGTCGGCTATGCGGTTATCTATACGCTGTTGCTCAAGCCGGCCACGCCGCAGAACATCGTGATCGGCGGCGCTTCGGGTGCCATGCCGCCGGCGCTCGGTTGGGCCGCGGTCACCGGTCACGTGCCGGGCGACGCATGGATTCTGGTGCTGATCATTTTCGTGTGGACGCCGCCGCATTTCTGGGCGCTCGCGCTGTATCGCCGCAAAGACTACGAAAACGCCGGCCTGCCGATGCTGCCGAACACGCACGGCGAGCAGTACACGCGCCTGCATATTCTGCTGTACTCGGTGATCCTGTTCGCGGTCACGATGATGCCGTTCATCTCCGGCATGAGCGGCGTGGTGTACCTCGCGGCCGCTGTGCTGCTCGGCGCCCTATTCCTTGCGTACGCCTGGAAGATCTACCGGGAGTACTCGGACGATCTGGCGCGCAAGATGTTCCGTTATTCGATCGTCTATCTGTCGCTGCTGTTCGCCGCGCTGCTGATCGACCACTATGCGCGCGTCCTGATCGGCGCGTAACACCACACCATGTTCAAGAACCGCTTCGCACGCAGCACGCGTGCCGCTGTGATGGCTTGCGCGCTCGGCGCCGCGTTGATCGCCGCAGGCTGCGGCAAACAGCCGCCGGCGTTCACGAATCTCGACATCACCGGCAATACGCAATTCGGCAGTAACTTCTCGTTGCCCGACACGTCCGGCCAGGTTCGCACCATGGCCGACTACAAGGGCAAAGTGGTGGTGCTGTTCTTCGGCTACACGCATTGCCCGGACGTTTGCCCGACCACCATGGCCGAGCTTTCGCAGGCGCTGCAGCAACTTGGCCCAGACGCCGCGAAGCGCGTGCAGGTGCTGTTCGTCACCGTCGATCCCGAACGCGATACGCCAGCGTTGCTTGCGCAATATGTGCCGGCGTTCAACCCGACGTTCGTCGGCTTGCGTCCGGCGGATCAGGCGCAGCTCACCAAGATCACGAAAGACTTCCGCGTCTACTATGCGAAGGTGCCGGGCAAGACGCCGGACAGCTACACAATGGATCACACGGCCGCGAGCTACGTGTTCGATACCGACGGCAAGTTGCGTCTGTTCGCGCGCGACGGCCAGGGTGCAACGCCCTGGGTGCACGATATCAAGCTGCTGCTTGATTGATGATGCTGTGATGGAAGCGGGCGCGTGCTTGAAGCAGGTGCCCGTTTTTGACTCTGCGTCTCAGTCGAATTGGCGCCGCTTCAGACTTCAGCGCTGCAACCCCGCTCGCTTCATTCCTTCCGCCGTAACGCTCAAGCCGGCATCGGCAAATTCAAACCCGGCGCTAGCCGCGTCGCCTTGAACTCCGTCACCTCGTAGCGTGCGATCTGCTGCACCGCGAACGGGTCGCTGGCGAGAATCGCATCCAGTTTTTCACGCTCGACGCCCACCGCCAGAATGACGCCGCCATCGCGCGGCACCTTCGGTCCGGCCGCGACGAACACGCCGGCTTCGAACTGCTTTGTCAGAAACGCGCGATGCGCGTCGAGCACGTCGTCGACGCGTTCGAGCGATGCGATATAGCTCAGGTTGATGACGTACATGATGGTTCTCTTTTCTCCCAAGCGTCGATTATCGGTCAGCGGACGACTTATTGCGCGCGATCAACCCGAGCGCGCGCGACGCCGCAAAGCAATCAGTTTCCTTACAAGCTCCCTCAAGTTGGCCGCCTGCCATGCCGTTATAAATGGAGCAATCGTTTGCGGGCAGTCACGGTGACGAACCACGCGCCCGCATTCGCAAGCTGAAGCAAGCTGAAAACGGATCACACGAGAGAGACCATAACAATGAGCAGGATGAGTTTGAATCGCAAACTGTGGCTGTCGCTCGCACTTGTCTGGCTGGGTTTGCTCGGCGTCGGGCTGTGGAGCGCGGTCGAAACGCGTAGCACGATGCTGGCCGAGCGCAAGGCGGGCATGGTGAATCTCGTCGACGCGGCGCAGGGCGTCGTGAACGGCTATTACACGTTGTCGCAGGGCGGCAAGATGAGCGAGGCCGACGCGCAGCGCGAAGCGCTCGCCCGTCTCGCGACCATGCGCTACGGCGAATCCGGCTATCTGTTCGTGATGGATTCGAAGCCAGTTGTGCTGATGCATCCGACGTTGCCGCAAATGACCGGCAAACCCGTCGGCGATTTCAAGGACCCGGACGGCAAGCTGCTGTACGTCGCGATCGTCGACGCGGCCAAAGCAAGCGGCCGCGGCTTCGCCGAATATCGCGGACGTTTGCCGCACAGCGAAACGGCGGTGCCGAAGATCAGCTACGTGGTGCGTTTCGCGCCGTGGGACTGGAATATCACGAGCGGTGTGTTCATCAAGGACATCGACACCGTCTACTACGAGACCTTGGCGTTGCATCTGGCCGTGGTGCTGGTGATCGGCGCGATCATCACGCTTGCGATGTTGCTGATCATCCGCAACGTGCGCGCGAGCCTCGGCGGCGAGCCGGATCAGGCGGCGCGGATCGCGGCGAGCATCGCGCAAGGCGATCTGACGCAGGTCGTCGACGTGCGTCCGCAGGACACGACCAGCATGATGGCGGCGATGCACGGCATGCAGGACCGCTTGCAGCGGACCATCGGCGAGATTCGTCGGTCGTCGGAATCGATCGCGTCGGCGACGCAGCAGATTGCCGCGGGCAATAACGATCTGTCGCAGCGCACCGAGCAGCAGGCGGCTTCGTTGCAGGAGACCGCGGCGAGCATGGAAGAGCTGACCGCGACGGTCAAGCAGAACGCCGACAACGCGCGTCAGGCGAGCGGGCTCGCGCACAACGCGTCCGAAATCGCGACCCGCGGCAACGACGTGGTGAGCCGCGTGATCGGCACGATGGGCGAGATCAACGACAGCTCGCGGCAGATCGCGGACATCATCGGCGTGATCGAAGGGATTGCGTTTCAGACCAACATTCTCGCGTTGAACGCGGCCGTGGAAGCCGCGCGCGCCGGCGAACAGGGCCGTGGTTTCGCGGTCGTAGCGGGCGAGGTGCGCAGCCTCGCGCAGCGTTCCGGCACGGCGGCCAAGGAGATCAAGCAGTTGATCGGCGCGTCGGTGGAGCGCGTGCATAACGGCTCGACGCTGGTGCAGCAGGCCGGCACGACGATGGGCGAGATTCTGCTGGCCGTGCAACGCGTGACCGACATCATGGGTGAGATTGCGGCGGCGTCCGAAGAGCAAAGCACGGGCATCGCGCAGGTCGGCCGCGCCGTCACGCAGATGGATGAAGTCACGCAGCAGAACGCGGCGCTGGTCGAGCAGGCTGCGGCGGCCGCCGCTTCGTTGCAGGATCAGGCCGGCCGGTTGCGCGATACGGTGAGTGCGTTTCGGGTGAATGGCGGGGCGACGGTGGCGACGGGTTCATCGGTTTCGTTGGCTGCGACACGACTGGCGGCGGTCACTTCACGCGACGCCAAACCGGCGACGGCGCAAAGCGCTTCGAAGCGGGTCGCTAACGCGACGGGTTCGGCGCGGACTCATACGCCGGCATCGGCATCGGTGCAGGTTGAACCGAAGGTGTCGGCGTCCGCTTCGGCGGCATCCATGGCATCGAATGCGACGGTAGCGAGCGCGAAGCCCGCCGCGAACTCCAGGCCAACGCCGGCACCGACGCGCGTCTCCGCCGAACCTGCAAAATCCGCCTCCTCGGACGAGGACTGGACCACGTTCTAACGTAGCCGAAGCCGCAACCCAACCCAGCCGCGTGCCCATCCCGCACGCGGCCCCTCACGATGCATACCTATATGCGATCGTGATATTTCCCATCTCGCCGGGCATATGAGACCATTTGCGGTCCAGTTGGCGCCGCACTGCCAAAAGCAGCACGCGCGCCAACTTTCACCCGAATCTGACACCGATCAGAGCGTCGATCAGCCCATCGGATCGACTGGAACCAGCGAGAATCAAATGCAGCGCAGAAACATCCTCAAAGCCCTCTCCGCAGTGATCGCCGGCGCGGCGATCGTGACCAGCGTCGGCGCACATGCCGACGACAAAGTGATCGAGGTCGGCACCATCGGCGGCCCGGACGCGCAAATCTGGGAAGTCGTCACCAAGGTAGCGAAGCGCGAAGGTCTCAACGTGAAGGTCGTCGAATTCAACGACTACGTGCAGCCGAACGCCGCACTCGACGCGGGCGATCTCGACGCGAACAGCTTCCAGCATCAGCCCTACCTCGACAGCCAGGTCAAGCAACGCGGCTACAAGATCGTCAACGCCGGTCTCACGTACATCTCGCCGCTCGGCATCTACTCGAAGAAGCTGAAGTCGGTGAAGGATCTGCCGCAAGGCGCGAAGGTCGCGGTGCCGAACGACCCGTCGAACGAAAATCGCGCGCTGCTGTTGCTGCAGGCGCAAGGCGTGATCAAGCTGAAGGCCGGTGCCGGCACGAACGGCAATAACGCCACGCCGCTCGACGTTGCCGAGAATCCGAAGAAGGTCAAGCTCATCGAACTCGACGCCGCGCAACTGCCGCGCTCGCTGTCGGACGTCGACGCCGCCGTGATCAACACGAACTTCGCGCTGGCCGCCGGCCTGCAGCCGACCAAAGACGCGATCGCGCTCGAAGACATCCACAGCCCGTACGCGAACCTGATCGCCGTGCGCGCGCAGGACAAGGACAAGCCGTGGGTGAAGAAGCTGGTCGCCGCGTATCAGTCGGAAGAGGTGCGCCAGTTCATCAAGACGCAGTTCAAGGGTTCGATGGTGCCGTCGTTCTAAGCGACTGAATCACCCGAGCCGTAGCAGGGGCGTGTGCCGACACAGCGCCGCCCGCTTCCGCAAGCCCATGAGCACCGCTCGACACGGGCAACAAAGCGAGCGCATCGAGCAGCGCAGCGTTCCGTGCTGCCGCCTCGCTTCTACAACTCCAATTCCCATCGCTCGATCGTCAGATCCCTGCCGAAGCGGCGCTCCGGCGCCGTGCCGGCCAGCGTAAAACCGACGCGCTCGCACAAGCGTCGTGGCTCGGCAAGCGAAAGCGCGGTGGTCAACGTGAGCTTCGTATAGCCCGCGCGCCGCGCGAAGCGCACACATTCGCCGATCAGCTGCGTGCCGATGCCGAGCCGCTGCAAATCCGGCTCGACCCACAACAGCCGCACGCCCGCCACCGTCGTCGACACGCCGACGATGCACACCGAGCCGACCACCACGCCTTCCTGATCGGCGACCCAGCACATCTCGCGCACGGGGTCGCCGCGCTGCGTGTAATCCGCGACGACCCGCGCGAGCAGCCCCTCGAACGAACGATCCCAGCCGTATTGCGCCGCAAACCACTGCGCCTGCCGATGCACGAGCCAGCCGCATTCGCCGGGACGCGGTTGCCGTAGCAGCACGAGTTCGTGCGACGGCTGGGCGCGCAACAGCCGCTCGATCAGCTTCATCGCACCGATCAACTGTTCCTGGGAGAGTGGCGTAAGACCTTCGAGCAGCGCCGACACTTCTTCGATCGCGGCGGTATCGAGCGGCGCGTAGGCCGCGTGGCCGTTGTCGGTGAGGGCGATCAGCGACTGCCGCGCATCCGTATCCGACGGGCGCCGCGTGATCAGATTGCGTCGTTCGAAGCTGGTCAGCAGGCGGCTCAGATAACCGCTATCGAGGCCGAGCGCGCGCCCGAGCACCGAGGCCGTTTGCGCACGTCCACGGGAGAGTTCGTGCAGCACGCGCACTTCCGTCAGCGAGAACGCGCTCCTTGCCAAATGCTCATGCAGCGCGCCGATATGCTGGGTGTAGAAGCGGTTGAAATGGCGGACGGCCTGAGCGCGCCGCAGCGCCTCGGAATCTGTCAAATGCTGCTCCCCGGGGAATTTTTATGGCCTCGTATCCAGCACTATATTGGAACGTATCCCATTAAAAAAGACGCGCCGATCGTGCGGTAGAGGCACTGGTATCAGACAGGTATCGAGCGCGGTTTTCATCAGACCAGTTGAGAGCCCGCATGGGCTCCGCCAGCACGCTTTCAGAAGCCCGAATACGGGTAAGTCCTGGGCTCCGGAAAGCCCCGCCCAGCACCTTCAAAAATCGCGCAAACGCTTGCGGGATAAGGCTTTCAGGTGATCCAAACCAGCGTGATACCAGTTGATTGACTGGTATTATGTTGGTTATATAATGGGCTCTCATTTTTCGTCGGCCGACATCCCCGCAACGGCCCCCGGAGCCCCATGGAAACTCGCTGGTCCGCACTGATGCCTGACGCTCGCAACGTCACGCCGCTCTATTTGCAGCTCGCGCGCAATCTGGCGACGGCGATCCATTGTGGCGTCTGGTCGGCGGGTGAGGCGCTGCCGTCGGAGCGCACGTTGTCGGACGCGATCGGCGTGTCGCGCATCACCGCGCGCAAGGCGATCGAACTGCTGGTCGAGCAAGGCTTGATCCGGCGCGCTCGCGGCGCGGGCAGCTTCATTACGCCGCGGGTCGAAGATCCGCTGTCGCGCCTCACCGGTTTCACGAAGAAGATGCAGCAACGCGGTTTCCGGCCGGATTCGGTGTGGCTCGAGCGCGATATCCGCGCCGCCAATCGGGACGAACTGGTGCATCTGGGTCTGTCGCCCGGCGCGGCGGTGGCGAGTTTGCGGCGCCTGCGGCGCGCGGACGGCATCGTGATGGCGGTCGAGCATTCCGCGCTGCCGGCGGCGATCGTGCCCGACCCGCAAGCGATCGGCGTGTCGCTCTACGCGCATCTGGAGCAACGCGGCCAGGCCGTGGTCCGTGCGTTGCAGCACTTCCGTGCGGTCAACGCGTCGAGCGAGATTGCTTCGCTGATGGATATCGAACCGCGCTCCGCGCTGCTGGTCATTACCCGTATCGGCTATAGCGCGGACCAGCGCGCCATCGAACTGACCGACACCTATTGCCGCGACGATTACTACGACTTCGTCGCTGAATTGCGAACCTGACTGGCTGATCTGCCGGCGAGCCGCGAGGCCCACCGGGCGACGCGGCGACATCGAGCGCGATTCAGCCACACCCCGTATTACGCCTGACCAGAGAGACTCATGCTGACCGGAAACATACTCACCACCGATGGGTGGATTCACGGCACGCTCGAATACGAAAACGGCCGCATCACGGCACTGACCGGCGTTCGCGTCGATCCGTCGACGAACGACGCGCCGTACATCCTGCCCGGCTTCATCGATCTGCACGTGCATGGCGGCGGCGGTTCTGACGTGATGGAAGCCGGCGACGCGATCGAAACGATCACCCGCACGCATGCGCGCTACGGCACCACCAGCCTGCTGGCCACCACCATGACCGCGCCGCGCGACGAACTGATGGCCGTGGTCGCCGGTCTCGGCGATGTCGCGCGAATCCGCACGCCAGGCGGCGCGCGCGTGCTCGGCGTGCATCTGGAAGGGCCGTACATCAACCCCGGCAAACTCGGCGCGCAACCGGACGCCGCGGTCTCCGCGGTGATGGACGAAGTGCTGAAGTATCTGTCGATCGCGCCGATTCGCGTGGTCACGCTGGCGCCGGAAATTGCCGGTCACATGGAGATCATCTCCGCGATGGCGGCGCGCGGCGTGCGCGTGCAGCTCGGCCATTCGCTCGGCACCTACGACGACGCCGTCGCCGCGCTCAAGCACGGCGCCTGCGGCTTCACGCATCTGTTCAACGCGATGTCGCCGCTGCATCACCGCAATCCCGGCCTCGTCGGCGCCGCGCTCGCGCACGCCGAATTCGCCGAAATCATTCCCGATCTGCTGCACGTGCATCCGGGCGCGATCCGCGCCGCGTTGCGCGCGATTCCGCGTCTGTATGTGGTGACGGACAGCACCTCGGCCACCGGCATGCCGGACGGCGAATACCGCCTCGGCAGCCAGCACGTCACCAAGTGCCTCGGCGGCGTGCGTCTCGCCGACGGCACGCTCGCCGGCAGCACGCTGACCATGGATCAGGCGCTGCGCAATCTCGTCTCGATCGGCCTGCCGATCGCCGATGTATCAAACCGTTTGTCGCGCTACGCCGCCGACTATCTCGGCATCGAAGACCGCGGCCGCATCGCGCGCGGCGCGTGGGCCGATGTGGTCGTGTTCGATCGTGAACTGGCGTTGAGCGCGACTTACGTCGAAGGAGAAGCAATTGTCGAATATGCTTAAAGAGGCGCTGGCGTCCGCTGAAACGGTCGCCGCGCAACTCACGGACACCTCGCGCGTGGAGGCTTTGGCCGCGAAGCTTGCGCAGCAGCCGCGCCATGTCGCGCTCACCGTCGCGCGCGGCAGCTCGGACCATGCGGCGAGCTACTTCGCCAGCCTGACCATGAGCCGCCTCGGCGTGCCGGTCGCGTCGCTGCCGATGTCGGTCGCGACGCTTCAGCAGGCGCCGCTGCAAGTGCGCGATCAGCTCGCGCTGGCGTTCTCGCAATCGGGCAAGAGCCCGGATCTGGTCGGCACGATGCAAGCGCTCCGCGAAGCCGGCGCGCTGACCGTCGCCGCAGTGAACGCGCCGAACTCGCCGTTGGCCGATGCGTGCGAATGGCATCTGCCGCTCGTCGCCGGTCCGGAACTGAGCGTCGCGGCCACCAAAAGCTATATCGCGATGCTGTCGATCTCCGCGCAGCTGGTCGCGCATTGGCAGCAAGACGCCGACCTGCTCGCCGCATTGAACACGCTGCCCGACGCGCTGCAAACGGCGGGTACGCTCGACTGGTCGAAGGCCGTCGACGAATTGCGCGGCGTCGAACGCATGATCGTGATCGGCCGTGGTCTGGGTCTCGCGATCGCGCAGGAAGCCGCCCTCAAGCTGAAGGAAACCTCCGGCATTCAGGCCGAAGCGTTTTCGAGCGCGGAAGTGCGTCATGGTCCGATGGAATTGATCGACCGCGACTATCCGCTGCTGGTGTTCGCGCCGCGCGGACCCGAGCAGGCCGGCCTGCTGCAACTCGCCCGCGACATGCGCGCGCGCGGCGCCAACGTGCTGCTCGCGGCGCCCGCCGACGTGGCGGAAGCCACGCTGCCGCTCGCGACTACCGCTCATGCGGCGCTCGATCCGATCGCCGCGATCCTGTCCTTTTACGTGATGGCCGCCGGCCTTGCCGCCGCACGCGGGCGCAATCCCGATGCGCCGCGCCATCTCAACAAAGTCACCGAAACTCACTGACGAGAAATCAGATGCGACGTGTCGAGGAGTCCCGCTTGATGAGCCCCACTGCAGGCCATATTGTTTTGCTCGCGCCGATGACCGGTCCGGTCGTGCCGCTGGCGAAGGTGCCCGACCCTGTGTTTTCGGGCGGCATGTTCGGCGACGGCATCGGCGTCGATCCGCTCGAGGGGCGACTCGTCGCGCCGTGCGACGGCACCGTCACGCATCTCGCGCGCACGGGTCATGCGGTCACGCTGGCCACCGCCGAAGGCGCGGAGATCCTGCTGCATATCGGTATCGACACAGTCGAACTGAACGGCAAAGGTTTTGCGCCGATGGTCGCGCAAGGCGCCCATGTGCGTGCCGGCGACATCCTGATCGAGTTCGATCAGGATCAGGTCGCGCTGAATGCGCCGAGCCTGGTGTCGGTGATCGCGATTGCCAATTCGGATGCGTTCGAAATCGTCGAACGCGTGGAAGGCGGCATGCTGAAGGCCGGCGAAACGCCGCTGCTGGTGCTGCGTGCCCGCGACGGCGCAGTCGCCGAAGCGTCGCGCCAGGCGAGTGCCACGAATGTGACGGAAGAAGCGCGTCAGCAGGTCACGCTGGTTCACGCGGGCGGTTTGCATGCGCGTCCGGCGGCGCGTGCCCGTGAAGCGGCACGCGGTTTCGACGCGCGCGTCGAAGTGCGTTACGAAGGACGCAAGGCGTCGATCGAAAGCGTGGTCGGTTTGCTCGGCCTGGGTGCGGGCGAAGGTGCGACCGTCGAGTTGCTCGGCGTCGGCCCGCAAGCCAAGGCCGCGATCGAAGCGATCGCCCATGAATTGACGCGTGAAGCGCACGGCGAAGTCGAAGAGAAGCCGGCACGTCAAAGCTCGCCCGCGCCGCAAGCGGTGGCGCGTCCGGCGGGTGAAGCGCTCGCGCCGAATACGCTCGCGGGTGTGTGCGCGGCGCCGGGCGTCGCGGTCGGCAAGCTGGTGCGCTGGGACGACGCGGACATCGATCCGCCGGAGAAGGCGAACGGCACGTCGGCGGCGGAAAGCCGTTTGCTCGACAAGGCGATTGCCACCGTCGACGCGGACCTCGGCACGACGGTGCGCG
Organism: Paraburkholderia sp. BCC1876; assembly: GCF_902833695.1. Taxonomy (NCBI): domain Bacteria; kingdom Pseudomonadati; phylum Pseudomonadota; class Betaproteobacteria; order Burkholderiales; family Burkholderiaceae; genus Paraburkholderia; species Paraburkholderia sp. BCC1876. Next base: position 702,659 of record NZ_CADFGI010000004.1, read on the forward strand.
ATGCGTCGCAACGCGGCGCGGTCGGTGAGGCGGGAATTTTCGCGGTGCATCGCGTGTTGCTCGAAGATCCGACGCTGCTCGACGCGGCGCGCGATCTGATCAGCCTCGGCAAGAGCGCCGGTTTTGCGTGGCGCGATGCGATTCGCGCGCAGATCGCGATCCTGTCGAATATTGAAGACGCGTTGCTCGCCGAACGTGCCGCCGATCTGCGCGACATTGAAAAGCGCGTGCTGCGTGCGCTGGGTTATACGAACGCGGCGGCACGTGTGCTGCCGGAAGAAGCCGTGCTCGCGGCGGAAGAATTCACGCCGTCGGATCTGTCGACGCTGGATCGCTCGCGCGTCACGGCACTGGTGATGGCACGCGGCGGGGCGACCTCGCACGCGGCGATTCTCGCGCGTCAGGCCGGGATTCCCGCGCTCGTCGCAGTCGGCGATGCCTTGCACGCGATTCCCGAAGGCACGCAAGTCGTGGTGAACGCGACCACCGGCCGTCTGGAATTCGCGCCGACCGAAGTCGATGTGGAACGTGCTCGCACGGAACGCAGCCGCCTCGCTAACGTGCGTGAAGTGAACCGCCGCACGTCGCAGCAAGCCGCCGTGACCGCCGACGGTCGCGCGATCGAAGTAGCCGCGAACATCGCCACGCTCGACGACGCCAAGATCGCCGTCGACAACGGCGCCGATTCCGTCGGCCTGTTGCGCACCGAACTGCTGTTCATTCACCGCGCGGCGGCACCGACCACGGACGAACATCGGCAGAGCTATCAGTCGATCGTCGACGCGTTGAGCGGCCGCACCGCGATCATTCGCACGCTCGACGTCGGCGCCGACAAGGAAGTCGATTACCTGACGCTGCCACCCGAACCGAATCCGGCGCTCGGCCTGCGCGGCATTCGCCTCGCGCAAGTGCGCCCGGATCTGCTCGACGATCAGTTGCGCGGTCTGCTGGCTGTGCAGCCGCTCGGCGCCGTACGCATTCTGCTGCCGATGGTGACCGACGCCGGCGAGTTGATCCGCATCCGCAAACGTATCGACGAATTCGCCCGCGAGCTGGGCCGCACGGAGCCGATCGAAGTGGGCGTAATGATCGAAGTGCCGTCGGCGGCGTTGTTGGCCGATCAACTGTCGCAGTACGCGGATTTTCTGTCGATCGGCACCAACGATCTGACGCAGTACACGCTCGCAATGGACCGCTGCCAGGCCGACCTCGCCGCGCAAGCCGACGGCTTGCATCCGGCCGTGTTGCGCCTGATCGCGGCCACGGTAGAAGGCGCGGCGAAGCACGGCAAGTGGGTCGGCGTGTGCGGCGCGCTGGCGGGCGATCCGGTGGCGATGCCGCTGCTGGTCGGCCTCGGCGTGACCGAACTGTCGGTCGATCCGGTGTCGGTGCCGGGCATCAAAGCGCGCGTGCGCAATCTCGATTATCAGTTGTGTCGCCAGCGCGCCCAGGATGCCTTGGCGCTCGAATCGGCACAGGCGGTAAGAGCAGTAAGCCGCGAAACCTGGCCGCTGGACTGAGCACTACATAGTCCGCAGCCAGCTTCGCACAACGATGACGTGTAGCTAGAAAATTCAACGACAAACAGTCGACCACGAGACTAAGGATTGGAGGTATCGATGGATGGGAATCCGTTTCTGAAGATTCAGCGCCTGGGACGCGCGCTGATGCTGCCGATTGCGGTGCTGCCGGTTGCCGGCCTGCTGCTGCGCCTCGGCCAACCCGATGTGTTCAACATCAAGATGATCGCCGACGCCGGCGGCGCGATTTTCGACAACCTGCCGCTGCTGTTCGCAATCGGCGTGGCGGTCGGGTTCGCGAAAGACAACAACGGTGTGGCGGGTCTCGCGGGCGCGATCGGTTATCTGATCGAAGTCGCGGTGATGAAGGACATCAACGACAAGCTCAACATGGGCGTGTTGTCGGGGATCATCGCGGGTGTTGTCGCGGGCTTGTTGTACAACAAGTACAAGGACATCAAGCTGCCCGATTACCTCGCGTTCTTCGGAGGGAAACGCTTCGTGCCGATTGTCACGGGGCTGGTCTGCCTGGTGCTCGGCATAGCGTTCGGGTACGTGTGGCAACCGGTGCAAGCCGTGATCGATACGGCCGGCCATTGGCTGACCACCGCGGGTGCGCTCGGCGCGTTCGTGTTCGGCGTGCTGAACCGTCTGCTGCTGGTCACGGGTCTGCATCACATCCTCAACTCGCTGACGTGGTTCGTGTTCGGCACGTTCACGCCGCCGGGCGGCGTTGCGGTGACGGGCGACCTGCATCGCTTCTTCGCCGGCGACCCGACGGCCGGAACGTTCATGACGGGCTTCTTCCCGATCATGATGTTCGGTCTGCCGGCCGCGTGTCTGGCCATGTTCCATGAAGCGCCGAAGGAACGCCGTGCGATGGTTGGCGGCTTGCTGTTCTCGATGGCGCTGACCTCGTTCCTGACGGGCGTGACCGAGCCGATCGAATTCAGCTTCATGTTCCTCGCGCCGGTGCTGTATGTGATTCACGCGCTGTTGACCGGCTTGTCGCTTGCGATCTGCTCGGCGCTCGGCATTCACCTCGGCTTCACGTTCTCGGCCGGCGCGATCGACTACGTGCTGAACTACGGCCTGTCGACGAAGGGCTGGATGGCGATTCCGATCGGTATCGTGTATTCGGTGGTGTATTACGGGCTGTTCCGCTTCTTCATCCGCAAGTTCAACATGGCGACGCCGGGTCGCGAACCCGCTGCCGCTGACGAGCAGGTCGGATCGTTCGAGGCCGGCGGTTTCGTTTCGCCGGTGGCCGGTGCGGCAGTGCCGCGTGCGCAGCGGTATATCGCGGCGCTGGGTGGCGCGGCGAATCTGTCGAACGTGGATGCTTGCACGACACGTTTGCGTTTGTCGGTGGTCGATTCGAATCTGGTCTCCGAGAACGATCTGAAGACGATCGGCGCGCGTGGTGTGCTCAAGCGCGGTTCGGGCAATGTGCAGGTGATCATCGGGCCGGAAGCGGACATCATCGCGGATGAAATTCGTACGGTGATCGCGCAGGGTGGTGGTGAGGCGGTGAGGGCGGCGAGTGTTGCGCCTGCTGCTGCGCCGGTGGCTGCTGCGGCGGTTGCGGGTGGGCACGGTGGTCCGCTCGACCCGGATCCGCTGCGCTGGCTCGCCGTGTTTGGCGGCGCGGGCAACGTGGTGTCGCTGGATGCGGTCGCGGCAACGCGTTTGCGTGTGGTCGTGCGCGATCCGTCGGCGGTGGATCGTCAGCGGCTCGCTACGCTCGATACGGCATGGATCTCGGCGGATACGTTCCATATCGTAGTGGGCGATTCGGCGCAGCGCTATGCGGCGGTGCTGGCGACGCGTATGTCGTCAAATGGCGGCGCTGCTTCGCCTTTGCCGGCGTGATGCGGTGATGGCGTAACTGCGTCGTAACGGAGTGGGGCGGCTCGCGCCGTCCCGACTCAAGCCGACGCAGCACGCAGCAATAAAAAACGGCACCTTGAGTTTCTTCAAGGTGCCGTTTTTGCGTTAACCGACCGGCTTCATCGCAGCCGGTCCACATCGCCTCAGCGCGTCTTAACCTTGGCTTCCACCGGCTTGCGCGACTCCAGCCACATCACATTGATGATGCCGAACGCCAACGCCACGCCGATCCCAAGCAGCCAACTGAAATACCACATCACAAACTCCCATTAAAAGCGTAGTGCCGGTCAATACATCGAATGCTGGTTTTCTTCGAGTGCGGCGGCGGTCACCTTGCCGCGCATCACGCGATACACCCAACTGGTGTAGATCAGAATCAGCGGCAGGAAGATGATGACGGCCACCAGCATGATCTGCAGCGTCATGCGGCTCGACGTCGAATCCCACACGGTGAGACTGCTGCGACCGTCGAGCGACGAAGGCATGATGAACGGGAACATCGAAAAGCCCGCCGTCAGAATCACGCCGATGATCATCAGCGAGGTCGCCAGAAACGCGCTCTTCTCGAACCGCGAGCGCGCCAGCAGCAAAGCCAGCACACCGCCCACCAGACCCGCCACCGGCGCGGCGACCATCCACGGATAGTTCGCGTAGTTGGTGAGCCACAACCCAGGCGCGCCGATCACGTTCTTCATCAGCGGGTTAGCGACGGAATCGAGCGGCGGCGCGTCGATCACCTGATAGCCACCGATCACCGTCGCGATCAACACACCGGCAATCAGGAACAGCACCACGCCCACCAGCGACGCGATCCGCAGCGCGAGCGAGGCCCGCTCGGCCACCACGCCGTCCGACTTCATCTTCACGAAGGCCGCGCCATGGGCCGCCAGCATCGACACGCTCACCAGCCCGCACAACACCGCGAACGGATTGAGCAGCGCGAAGAAGCCGCCGTGATAGGTGACGCGCAGGTCGGTATCGAACGAGAACGGCACGCCTTGCAGCAGGTTGCCGAACGCGACGCCGATCACCAGCGAAGGCACGAAGCCGCCGACGAACAGCGCCCAGTCCCACGCACTGCGCCAGCGCGGGTCTTCGCGTTTGCTGCGGTAGTCGAAGCCGACCGGCCGGAAGAACAGCGAGAACAGCACCAGCAACATCGCGAAGTAGAAGCCCGAGAACGAGGCGGCGTACACCAGCGGCCATGCCGCGAACATCGCGCCGCCGGCCGTGATGAACCACACCTGGTTGCCTTCCCACGTCGCGCCGACCGTGTTCACGACAATGCGTCGTTCGGCGTCGGTCTTCGCGATGAACGGCAGCAGAATCGCCGCGCCCATGTCGAAGCCGTCGGTGAGCGCGAAGCCGATCAGCAGCACGCCGATCAGCACCCACCAGATCAGTTTGAGGGTTGCGTAATCCATGATGATCTTTTCCCTTGATGCTCAGTGGCGGCGCATCAGGCGGCCGTGTTGGTCGGCAGCGGCTGATTCAGCGGCTGTTCCAGTTCGTGGTGGTAGCGGCCCGTATGCAGCGACGACGGTCCCAGGCGCGCGTACTTGAACATCAGCATGATTTCGATGATGAACAGCACGGTGTAGAACACCACGAAGCCGCCGATGCTCAGATACAGATCGGTCGGCGTCAGGCTCGACACGGACAGGTTGGTCGGCAAGATGCCGGCAATCGTCCACGGTTGACGGCCCACTTCCGCGACGATCCAGCCGAACTCGGCCGCGAGCCACGGCAACGGAATCGCCCACACGGCCCAGCGCAGAAACCAGCGACGCTTTTCCAGCAGCAACGAGCGTTGCGCGCAGAACCAGAACGCCGTCACGAAGGTTGCAAGGAACAGGATGCCGAGGCCCACCATCAGACGGAACGAGAAGAACACGGGGGCGACCGGCGGAATCGTCTTCTTCGCCGCCTGGACGATCTGGTCCGGTGTGGCGTCGGTGACGTTCGCGGTGAACTGCTTGAGCATCAGGCCGTAGCCGAGGTCTTTCTTGTGCGCGTCGAAGGCGGCTTTGGCTTCGTCGGTGGCGTCGCCCTGCTTGAGCTTTTGCAGCGCGGCGTAGGCCAGCATGCCGTTCTTGATGCGCACTTCGTTTTGCGCCATCAGGTCTTTCAGGCCGACCACGGGTTCATCGACCGAACGGGTGGCGATCAGGCCGAGCGCGTACGGAATCCGGATCGCGTAGTCCGTGCGTTCTTCCTTCTGATTCGGAATACCGATGATCGTGAACGGTGCCGGTGCCGGCGCGGTGTCCCATTCGGATTCGATCGCGGCCAGTTTCACCTGCTGGACTTCACCGGTGCGATAGCCGGACTCGTCACCGAGCACGATCACGCACAGCGTCGATGCCAGACCAAAGCCGGCGGCAATCGCGAACGAGCGCAGCGCGAACTCGGTGTCGCGGCGCTTGAGCAGATACCACGACGACACGCCGAGCACGAACATCGACGCTGTCACATAACCGGCCGACACGGTGTGCACGAACTTCACCTGCGCGACCGGGTTGAACAGCACGGAGAAAATGCTGTCGAGCTCCATCCGCATGGTCTGGTAGTTGAAGGTGGCGCCGACCGGATTGTTCATCCAGCCGTTGGCCACCAGAATCCACAACGCGGACAGATTCGAGCCGAGCGCGACGAGGAACGTGACCATGACGTGCTGCACTTTCGAGAGCCGTTTCCAGCCGAAGAAGAACAGACCCACAAAGGTCGATTCCAGGAAGAACGCCATCAGGCCTTCAACGGCGAGCGGCACGCCGAAAATATCGCCGACGTAATGCGAGTAGTACGACCAGTTGGTGCCGAACTGGAATTCCAGCGTGAGCCCGGTGGTCACACCCATCGCGAAGTTGATCCCGAACAGCTTGCCCCAGAACTGGGTCATGTCCTTGTAGATCTGCTTGCCGGTCATCACATAGACGGATTCCATGATGACGAGCAGCCACGACAGGCCGAGCGTGAGCGGCACGAACAGAAAGTGATAAAGCGCCGTGATGGCGAACTGGAGGCGCGATAGTTCTACGACTTCGCTAACGGGCATGTTGATCACCTTGGGACGAATGCGAGGCAGGCACGGACAGCAGCATCTGCGCGACTTGTTCAGGCGGCAGCGACATATGCTCCGCCTGCGGATGATTGAAAAATGCGTATTTGAGCGCCATCAGCAGTGCAAATTTGATGGCGAGGACGATGGCGATGTCCCGCGCCAACGTCGGACCGCGCACCCAGCGGTCGAACCGTTTGCGCAGGTTCGAGCGGGGGCGGCTGTTGCGTTTGAGGGCTATGGTCATGATCGGTCGAAGGCGACTTCACGCCGGTGAGTCCGGCTGGATCCAGGCCGCTTCGAGCGGTCTGGCGAGTGCATCCCGATTCTAGGAGCAGAACCCTATGCGCATCATTTAAGCGCTGCGGCATTGGGTCGCTAGGCTCGCCCCGTCTGAACAGTATTGCTATCTGGTTTGTGTTACGTCAAGAAAACGTATGCCGGGTGGGCAAGGCCACGAAAGGGGTTGAGCGCAGTGAAGGCGTCGCCGCGCGGACGAAAAAAAGCCCCGCCGTTTTGCGAGGGCGGGGCTTTGCGGCCAGTTGGCGTTGGCCTGGCGGTGTGCCTTTTTTGCGAAGGTTTTAAGCCTTACGCATATTCGGTCAGCGCGCCGCGCATCTTCTTCATGGCGCTGGCTTCGATCTGGCGAATCCGTTCCGCCGATACGCCGAACTCGTCGGCGAGTTCGTGCAGCGTCGAGCCGCCCGAACCGTCGTCTTCCACCTTCAGCCAGCGTGCCTCGATGATGCGGCGGCTGCGGGCGTCCAGTGCGTCCAGCGCGCTCGCGATACCGTCGCTTTGCAGCTTGTCGCGCTGGCGCGAAGCCAGCACGGCGGTCGGTTCGCTATGCGAGTCGGCCAGATAGGCGATCGGCGCGTACGCTTCTTCACCGTCTTCAACCTGGCCTTCGAGCGCGATATCGCCGCCCGACAAACGCGTTTCCATTTCGGAGACTTCTTCGCGCTTCACGTTCAGCTCTTTGGCCAGATCGTCGATCTGGTCCGGCGTGAACGCGCCCAGTCCCTGCTTGTGGCTGCGCAGGTTGAAGAACAGCTTGCGTTGCGCCTTGGTGGTGGCGACCTTCACCATCCGCCAGTTGCGCAGAATGTATTCGTGGATCTCAGCCTTGATCCAGTGCATGGCGTACGACACGAGGCGCACGTTCTGCTCCGGGTCGAAGCGCTTCACGGCCTTCATCAGGCCGATATTGCCTTCCTGGATCAGGTCGGCGTGCGGCAGGCCGTAACCGAGATAATTGCGCGCGATCGACACGACCAACCGCAAGTGCGACAGCACCATACGGCGCGCGGACTCGAGGTTGTCCTGCTCGCGAAATTCGGTGGCGAACTGGCGTTCTTCCGCCGGCGTCAGCATCGGAATCCGATTAACGGCCTGGATGTAGGCGTCGATATTGCCCAGTTGACCGGGCAGCAGCGAGGAATGCGAGAGCGCCAGTGCACCTGCCGAAGCGGCCTTAGCCGCCGACGGGCTCAGAGTACTCGGAAGGGTCATTGCATGGCTCACGTGGAAAACTCCTTTGGAATCAGACAAAAGCGTATTCAGGTAAACGACTCCAGCGTTGGATGTTAGCACTCTGATTTCCCGAGTGCTAATACTTAGAGGCCGTAGGGACATCCAAGTTCCGTAAATCCCTATTGAAATTTGGATTTCAATAGCCATGATACGCTTCCCGCGCAGGCCATGCTCGAGTCGTATAACTTACCTGACAATTCACCTTCACTCTTATAACTGACCGATTTTTGCTGATTTTGAAGTGACTAATTGTGAAAACTTAGGTTTCTTCATACGATCCATCGATCCGACTTTGTCTTTAGAATAAGGGAACGGTTGCAGATTCTTTAACGTTCGGCGGAGATCGGGTGTTAGATGAACAATAAGAACGATGTGTTGCGTGGTCTGGCGCTAAAAGCCGCGTGTGCGGCGTTGTTGATCGGCGCTTCGGCGGCGGCTTCGGCCGACCAGTTCGGCGTGCAGATCGCCGGCGGTCTCGGCGACCGGCACGTCAAGAAACTCGATCTCGGCTTCGTCTGGGATCCGAATCTGACCTGGTGGCAGATCGGCGACTGGCATTTCTCGCTGATCGGCGAAGCGCACGTGGCCTGGTGGCACACCAACGAAGGCAATGTGCACGACAACATCGGCGAAGTCGGTGTGACGCCGATCATCCGCTTCATCAAGGGAAGCGGGTCGCTGCGTCCGTACGCCGAACTGGGCGCGGGCATCCGGCTGCTGTCGAGTCCGCGGCTGTCCGAGAAGTTCACGCTCGGCACCGCGTTCCAGTTCGCCGACATGGCGGGCGTGGGCCTGCAGTTCGGCAGCCACCAGCAGTACCAGGCGGGCTACCGTTTCCAGCATGTTTCCAACGGTGGTATCAAAGAGCCGAATCCTGGTATAAATTTCCACCAGCTATATCTGCAATATAACTTCTGACGACGGTGGCCACGTTCGGCTCACCGGTGCGAGGGGCTGAGCGATGGTGGCAAAGATGATCGAAGCGATTCGCGGGCTCGAGCGAGAGCGCTTTCGTGCGATGGTCGACGGCGACGGGCCCTCGCTCGACGCGCTGCTCGCGGATAACGTCAGCTATGTCCATACGAACGGCAAGCGGGAAACGAAGCGGCAGTTCATCGACGGAATCACCGCCGGGCGGCGGCGTTACCGGCAGATCGAGGTGCAGTCGCAAGAGGTCCTGCCGGTCGGCCGCGAGACCTGCGTCGTGACCGGCCGTGCGTTGATCGAGATGGAAGCGAATAACGGCGCGCTGTTGTTTCCGATTGCCTACACGGCCATTCATACGCAGGAAGACGGGCAATGGCGGTTGATCGCGTGGCAGGCGACCCGTTGTGCAATCGAGTGAGCCTTGTGGGCTCACGCTTTATTTTTCACGGCCGGTTGCGCCTTGTGAGCGCGCGGCCTTGAGAGGCGAGGGCGCGTGGGTTTCAGCGCCTCATCTCACCTCACCTAGCGTGCCAATCTCACGCGGCAATGCGTTGCTGACCTGCGCCGCTTTGTCCCACCCCGACACCAGCCCCATGGGTCAGGGTTTCTTCCTCGGTCACGGTTTCCTCGCCCGTGACGCTATCGCCTCGCTGTGCCTTCACCTGCATCGCCGCCACGCCCGCATACGGATGCCGCTGATGCACCGGAAGCTGGTTACAGCGCTCGACGACACGCCGCACCGCATCGATATCCGAGAAATCCAGACCTGAATCGAGGCCTTGCGCGTCGAGATTCATCGCGAGCGTGACGAGATCCAGATTGCCGGTGCGCTCGCCGTTGCCGAACAGACATCCTTCGACGCGGTCCGCGCCCGCCATCAGCGCCAGCTCCGCCGCGGCTACCGCCGTGCCGCGATCGTTATGCGGATGCACCGACAACACGATGCTGTCGCGATAGCCGAGATTGCGGTGCATCCATTCGATCTGATCGGCGAACACGTTCGGCGTCGCCGCTTCGACGCTCGCGGGCAGGTTGACGATCATCTTGCGATCGCGCGTGGGCCGCCACGTCTGCGCGACCGCGTCGCAAACCTCGCGGGAGAACGGCAGTTCCGCCGTGTTGAACGTCTCGGGCGAGTACTGGAAGGTCCACTGCGTCTCCGGCCGCGCCTGCGCGTGTTCCTTGATGACGCGCGTGCCTTCCACGGCCAGCGCCTTGATCTCGGCCTTCGACTGGTTGAAGACGATGCGCCGGAACGACGGACAGATCGCGTTATACAAATGGACGATGGCGCGCGGCGCGCCCGCGAGCGCGTCGAAGGTCCGCGCGATCAACTCGGCGCGCGACGGCACGAACGCTTCGATGGTCACGTCGTCGGGAATGCGCTTTTCCTCGATCAGCTTGCGCACGAAATCGAAGTCGGTTTGCGAGGCCGACGGAAAGCCGACCTCGATCTCCTTGAAGCCGATCGCCACCAGCATCTCGAAGAATTCGAGCTTCTGCGTGGCGTTCATCGGTTCGATCAGCGCCTGGTTGCCGTCGCGCAGATCGGTGCTCATCCAGACCGGCGGGTGGTCGATCGTGCGGCTCGGCCATTTGCGGCCGGTCAGCCGCACGGTGGGGAAGGGACGGTATTTTTCAGCGGGATTGCGCAACATGTCGGGCCTCGTTCGTTGTGTCGTGTGCGAAAGGGTGTGGCGTCGAGCGGTTGGCGGACTGCCACGGGTGCACGGTCCGCCAGCCGATGGCTAGCGGCACCAACGAACGGGCGCGAACGAACAGCGTCATGGTGACGACGAAAACGGACGTGGATGATGCCCATGCAACGTGCATATGACCCTCGCGCTTCGTCCGAACGGTAAACGGACGAATGCAAACGACTACAGGTTGTGAAGAACTACGGTTTGGGGTGACGCGGAAACTGCTGGGACTGCCGGGAGGACTGTGCGTGGCGCAACCCCTGCGGGTGGCCGCTGCGCAGCGCTACGTCTGACTTACGCTAGACGTAGCGATAGGGGCCGCGCCAGGCGGCCGAAACTAATTCGGAGGGTGTTCGGGAGGAAACGCATGGAGCTAATTTAAGACAGCGCGCGGCGGTGTGTCAACCCGCAGCGCTCGCGTCTTCTGAAACGAGCGCCGTTTTGCGGGCCGAGCTGCTGAGCGTAGCGTCCATCAAACCGGCATTCTCGCGACGTCGACGATCAGTTCGACTTGCCGCTCGATCGCGCTCGGGACGGGCGCTTCGCCACGCAACACGGCGGCGATCCATGCGGCGGTGGTCGGCGCGTCCTTGGCCTCGGGCAAGTCGACCTCGGGCGCATCCGGCGACGAGCGCTCGTGCGGCACGCGCGTTTCGCAGACGCCGTCGTGCAACCAGTCCACCTGCACCTGACGCCGCGTGTCGGCCACCGCTTCGCCCTCGGTGCCGCGCGCCAGCAGCGCGCCGCCCGCGGCCGCGTCGGGATGCGTGTTGAACAGTTGCGTGAGACTGTCCCGGTACGGCGGATGCGTGTAATTCACGAGGCGCAGTCCAGCCGGCGCGAACGGCTGCAGGATCTTCACCAGCGTATGCGTTGAATTGCGCACGCCCATACGTCGCCGCAGCGCGAGCAGGCGCGCGAGTTTCGGCGCCAGCACGTCGATCGGCGCGAACGCGATACGCCGCTCGGCGAGACCGTCTTCGATATCGGCGTGCTCGTGTGCGTGAGGAATCTGCAGATGCGTGAAGATTTCCGCGCTGGTCACACGACCCGGATCTTCGGTGACGCCGTGCACCAGCACCGGCACGCCTTCACGCGCCAGCAGCAGCGCGAGCAACGGTACCAGGTTGGGTTGCTTGCGCGCGCCGTTGTAGCTGGGGATCGACACCGGCCGGAACTCGCCGTGCGGCAGATGAATCGGCTCGAACGACGCATGCGCGCCGGCCAGCATCGCGGCGAGTTCATCGGCGGTCTCGCCTTTTACGCGGTACGCAAGCAGCACCGCGCCGAGTTCGAGCTCGGCCACGCGGCCATCGAGCATCGCGCTGTAGAGCGAGCGCGTGTCGTCGGCGGTCAGCGCGCGGGCGCCGTTCGGGCCGCGGCCGATTTCCTTGATGAATCGGGCGCAAGGGAAGGGGGTGACGGTGTCGGCGGAGTCGGTCATCGGGCGCGGGGGACGAGGTGGCGTGCCGCCTGGAGCGGTCTGCCACGGTATTCAAAGGACGGTGTTCGGTGTGAGTATCGCATCTATGACGCTTTGGCGAGACCGCGCGCCGGATTCGCCGCCACCGCGCGCGCTTGCCCGACTGCCGCGCGTGGCGCTTTTCCGCGCGTTACACTCGATGTTTTAGCGCCGCCGCGGCGGCACACCGCAGCGGTACACAGCGGTACACATCAAGCAACGGAGAACGGGATGAGTTACGTATTTGCACCCGCACCGCAGGTCGCGGTGCCGGTCGTGGGATCCAGCGAGCAATTCGCGGTGCGTCGCATCTACTGTGTGGGCCGCAATTACGAGGCGCACGCGCGCGAGATGGGACATGATCCCGACCGCGAACCGCCGTTCTTCTTCAGCAAGCCGGCCGATGCCGTGCTATACGTCGCACCCGGCACGACCGGCGAGTTCCCGTACCCGTCGCTGTCGAAAAACGTTCACTTCGAGATGGAGCTGGTGGCGGCGATCGGCCAGGGCGGCAAGAACATTCCGGCTGACAGCGCACTCGATCACGTCTATGGCTACGCGCTCGGTCTCGACATGACGCGCCGCGATCTGCAAGCCGAGGCGAAAAAGCTGGGCCGTCCGTGGGATACCGCGAAGGGCTTCGACCAATCGGCGCCGTTGGGCCCGATTCATCCGGTGACGACGGTGGGTCACGTCGGCAAGGGCGCGATCTGGTTGTCGGTGAACGGCGAGGAAAAGCAAAGCTCGGACGTGTCGCAACTGATCTGGTCGGTGGCCGAGACGATTGCGTATCTGTCGACGCTGTTCGCACTGCAAACCGGCGATCTGATTTTCACCGGTACGCCGGAAGGGGTTGGCGCGGTGGTACAGGGCGACCTGATGAAGGGCGGCGTGGACGGACTCGGCGAATTCAGCGTGCGCGTGGTCTGAGGGCATGCCGGAGGAGACAGACAATATGAAGCTCTACAGCTACTTCCGCAGCTCGGCGTCCTACCGCGTGCGCATTGCACTGAACGTGAAGAACCTGCCGTACGACTACGTGCCGGTGCACCTGGTGCGCGATGGCGGCGAGCAGTTGAAGCCGGAGTATCGCAAGGTGAACCTGGACGGCATCGTGCCGACCTTCGTCGACGGCAACGAGGTGATGCCGCAGTCGCTCGCGATCATCGAGTATCTGGAGGAAACGCATCCGGAGCCGCCGCTGTTGCCGGGGACGCCGGCCGAGCGCGCGTATGTGCGCTCGGTGGCGTTGCAGGTGGCGTGCGAGATTCATCCGCTGAACAATCTGCGCGTGCTGAAGTATCTGAAGCACACGCTATGCGTGGATGAAGATGCGAAAGACGCGTGGTACAAGCATTGGGTCGAAGCGGGTTTCGCGACGCTGGAGACCCATCTGGCCGGCGACCCACGTACCGGCAAGCTGTGTTTCGGCGACACACCGACGCTCGCGGACGCCTGTCTGATCCCGCAAGTGTTCAATGCGCAGCGCTTCAAGGTCGATACGGCGAAGTTTCCGACGATTCAGCGCATCTACGATCACGCGATGCAGCTCGACCCGTTTGCTCGCGCGGCGCCTGGCGCGCAGCCGGACGCTGAGTGAGGTGAGGGGTTGAAGGTAAAAAGGGCACTCCGCGGAGTGCCCTTTTTGCTTGTTGCGTCTTCTTGTTGCCGAGTTTCGTTTGTCGCTGCGTTTCGCCTACGGCTGCGTCAGGAGGTTCGCGTCGTTCAACCGCCCAGCAACGCGTCCGAAAACTCTTCCGCGCTGAACGGCTGCAAATCCTCGACCTTTTCGCCAACGCCGATGAAATACACCGGAATCGGCCGCTGCCGCGCGATGGCGGCGAGAATACCGCCCTTTGCCGTGCCGTCGAGCTTGGTAACGATCAGGCCGGTGAGGCCGAGCGCGTCGTCGAAAGCCTTCACTTGCGCGAGCGCGTTCTGGCCGGTGTTCGCGTCGATCACCAGCAGCACTTCGTGCGGCGCGCCGTCTTGCGCCTTGCCGATCACGCGCTTCACCTTGCGCAGCTCTTCCATTAGATGCAACTGGGTCGGCAGACGGCCGGCCGTGTCCGCCATCATCACGTCGATCTTGCGCGCTCGCGCGGCGCCGACCGCGTCGAAGATCACCGCCGCCGGGTCGCCGCTTTCCTGCGACACGACCGTGACGTTGTTGCGCTGACCCCAGATCGCCAATTGCTCGCGCGCGGCGGCGCGGAACGTGTCGCCGGCGGCCAGCAGCACCGACTGGTCGAAACTCTGCAGATGCTTGGCGAGCTTGCCGATGCTGGTGGTTTTGCCCGCGCCGTTCACGCCGGCGATCATCATGACGAGCGGCTGAGCGCGGCCGAGCATCAGCGACTTTTCGAGCGGCTTGAGCAGGTCGATCAGCAGAGTGCGCAGCGCCGCTTTCACCTGTTGCGGATCGGTGAGGCGCTCAGCGCGCACTTTTTCACGCAGCGACTCGAGCAGGAACTCGGTGGCGCCGACGCCCGCGTCGGACATCAGCAACGCGGTTTCGAGCTCTTCGTAGAGGTCGTCGTCAATCTTCGCGTTGACGAAAATGCCGGTCAGGCTGGAACTCGTTTTCGACAGGCCGGTTTTCAGGCGTGTTAGCCACGAGCGCTTGGCGCCTGCGTCCTGCTCGGGAGGCGGGACGATTTCGACGGTTTCTGGGGTTTCCGCGGATTCGTATTCTTCTTCGAGCGTGGCTTCTTCCGGCTCCGGCTCGATTGGAGCGGCCACAGGAGCCGGGGCAGAAGCAGGAGCGGCCGAAGCCACCGCCGGACGTGGCGCCGCCGGCGCGACAGGCGCGGCCGGCGTCTCTACCGCGCGCTCGGGCGCCTCGCCTTTCGGCGCGGACTGCGACTCTTCTGGCGCGTTATCGGACTCTTTCGAACCCTTGAATCGTTTGAAAAAGCTGAACATGATCTGGCGTGGTGACCGGTGGGAGCGGCAGGCAGCGTTGCGATGCGGGATGCAAGGCGCTGGAAACCGCACATTTTATCAGGCGCGCCGCCGCCCGTCGTATCGGCCGAACGGCCAGGCTGGACGCGGCGCGCCCCTGTGGTAACGTTGGCGCTCCGGCCCTCACGCATCGGCGTGGCGGGCGCCCACACCACGTCATTGAAACTGCATGCCCCGTTCTTCATCTTCACGCGCTCACGGCGCTTCGTCCAAAGGCGGCAAGCCGCACGCCATCCGTATCATTGGCGGCGACTGGAAGCGCACACCCTTGCCCGTGCTCGACCTCGACGGCCTGCGCCCCACGCCCGACCGCGTACGCGAAACGCTCTTCAACTGGCTCGGCCAGGATCTGGAAGGTCAGCGCTGCCTCGATCTGTTCGCCGGCAGCGGCGCGCTGGGCTTCGAGGCGGCTTCGCGCGGCGCGGCGCGGGTTCTGATGGTGGAGCGCAATACGCGCGCCGCCGCCCAGCTGCGCGCGAATCAGGAACGCCTCGCGGCGCGGACCATCGAAATCGCCGAAGCAGACGGCCTGCGGCTTGCTGCAAGCCTTGCGCCCGGCTCGTTCGACGTGGTGTTTCTCGATCCGCCATTCGACGCCGGTCTGCTCGACAAGGCGCTCGCGCTGGCCGTGCCGTTGATCAGCGCCGAAGGTTTCCTGTACGTGGAAACGGGCGAAGCGCTCGAACTCGAAGGCAACGAGACGCTAGCCGGCTGGGAAATCGTGCGGCAAGGGAAAGCGGGCGCTGTCCACTTTCATTTGCTGCAGCGCGAAAATAAGGAATAATGCGCGTTCCATAACAAGCGCCGGGCGGGTTACCGTTACGCGCGCGGTCGGTGCCGACGGCGTCGGATGGACGCTTTGACGTGCCCCTATGTCTGAAGAGAGGAGAAGTCTCATGGTAGTCGCCGTGTACCCGGGCACATTCGACCCGCTGACTCGCGGTCACGAAGACCTCGTGCGGCGCGCGTCGAGCATTTTCGACACGCTGGTGGTGGGCGTTGCCGACAGCCGCAACAAGAAGCCGTTCTTCACGCTGGAGGAGCGCCTCGACATCGCTCACGAAGTGCTCGGGCACTACCCGAACGTTCAGGTGATGAGCTTCAAGGGCCTGCTGAAGGACTTCGTGCGGAGCAATAACGCGCGAGTGATCGTGCGTGGCCTGCGCGCCGTGTCGGACTTCGAATACGAGTTTCAGATGGCCGGCATGAACCGCTATCTGCTGCCCGACGTCGAAACCATGTTCATGACGCCCTCCGATCAGTACCAGTTCATCTCCGGCACCATCGTGCGAGAAATCGCGCAATTGGGCGGCGATGTCAGCAAATTCGTGTTCCCGTCCGTCGAAAAATGGCTGAAAGAGAAGGTCGCCGCGCTGGATACCAGCGGTGAGGCGTCGGCGGGACAACCGTAACCGGCGTAAACTGTTGGTTTGACGGATCAAAGCCGGCTGCGGCCGGCGCGAAGTGAGAGAAGTATGGCCTTGATGATTACCGACGAGTGCATCAATTGCGACGTGTGCGAGCCCGAGTGCCCGAACGACGCGATTTCGATGGGCCCGGAAATCTATGTGATCGACCCGAAGAAATGCACCGAATGTGTCGGCCATTTCGACGAGCCGCAGTGTATTCAGGTGTGTCCGGTGGAGTGCATTCCGCGCGATCCCGAGCATCTGGAAACGCCCGATGGGTTGATGGCGAAGTACCACGCGCTGGTGGCGGCGAAAGAGGCGTGATCGCGTGAGTTAGCGCGGTGCGAGAGTGGATGAACGGCGAGGCTTGGGCCTCGCCGTTTGCTTTTGGGGTTGAGCTTTGCGTGACGCACTAGGTGCAGAGCCCTAATCCCCGCGCGTCCTGCTTTGCGCGCTCGGTTACCCGATGTACGCGCTGAAAATATCGCGCAGCGCGGCCAGCAGAATCTCGCATTCGGCCTCGGTGCCGATCGATATCCGCAAATGCTGGTCAATGCGCGGCGCCTTGAAATGGCGCACGAAAATCTCCCTCTCCCTGAGCCGCAACACGAGCGTGGCGGCGTCGTAACCCTCATGGCGCGCGAACAGCAGATTCGCGGCCGACGGCACCACCTCGAAACCCAGCGCCGTCAGTCCCGCGGCCAGCCGCTCGCGGCTCGCAATCACCTTGGCGCAATGGTCGCGAAACCACGCGTCGTCTTCATAGGCTGCGGTGGCGGCGACCTGCGCCAGCCGGTCGAGCGGATACGAGTTGAAGCTGTCCTTCACGCGGTTCAGCGCATCGATCAGCGCCGGATGGCCGAACGCAAAGCCGACGCGCATACCGGCAAGCGATCGCGCCTTCGACACGGTCTGAATGACAAGCAGATTCGGATAGCGGTCCAGCAGCGCGATGGCTGACTCCGCGCCGAAATCCACGTAGGCCTCGTCGATCACCACGACGGAATCGGTGTTGCGCGCGACCAGACGCTCGATATCGGCGAGCGGCAGCGGACGGCCCGTCGGCGCGTTCGGATTCGGGAGCAGGACGCCGCCATTCGGCGTCGCGTAATCGTCGACGTGAATGGCGAAGCTGTCGTCCAGCGGAATGGTTTTATATTCCACCTCGAACAGCCGCGCGTAGGTCGGATAAAAGCTGTACGTGATATCCGGGAACAGCAAGGGCTCGTCGTGCTTCAGCAGCGCCTGGAACGTGAACGCGAGCACTTCGTCCGAGCCGTTGCCCACGAAGATCTGCTCGGCGCGGATGCCATGATGCGCGGCCACTGTTTCGCGCAGCTTGAGCGCCGTCGGATCCGGATAGCGCCGCAGAGACTCGCCGGCTTCGCCCAACTCGCGGCGGATTGCCTCGACCACGCGCGGTGACGGCGGATAGGGATTCTCGTTCGCATTCAGCTTCACCGGATGCGCGGCCACGGGCTGTTCGCCCGGCACATACGGCGTCAGGCGATGAACGACGTCACTCCAATAGCGGCTCAAGCGATTCTCCTATCGAGGGCGATGCGGCGTGAAACCCCGCTATGAGCGGGGCGAGACGGGGCAAGTCAACCTATACCAGGCCAACGCAGGGCAGATCAGAGATCGGTCACGGATTGCGATGCAGCTGCGTCATCGCCCGTTCCAGTTCGCCCTTGATGATCTGCGGCATGACAGCGAGCGCGCGTTCAACCGATGCATCGATGACGTCCTGCTCTTCACGCCGCGGCGGCTTCAGCACGTAATTGGCGACATCCGGCTTGGCGCCGGCACGCGCGCTTTCGGGAATCAGGTCACGCGGATGTCCAATGCCGATCCGCAGTCGCCAATATTGCTGCGACGACAAATGCGCGGTGATGTCCTTCAGACCGTTATGGCCGCCGCTGCCACCGCCCAGTTTCAGCTTGACGCTGCCGGGCGGCATGTCGAGCTCGTCATGCGCGACCAGAATCTCGTCGGGCAGAATTTTGAAGAACTGCGCCACCGCCACCACCGATTGACCGGAGCGGTTCATATAGGTCTGCGGTTCCAGCAGATGCACTTCCTCGCCGTGCAGCCGCGCCTTCGCGTAGAAACCGTGGAAGCGCCGCTCGTCGCGCAGCGTCGTGCCTGCTTCGCGCGCCAATTGATCGACCAGCCAGAAGCCGGCGTTGTGGCGCGTCGCGGTGTATTCGGCGCCCGGATTGCCGAGCCCGACGATCAGCTTGATCATGATTGCGTTGGTCCGTCTGGCCCGGTAGCTGAACGCCGCCGTGCCGAAAAGAAAACGAAAAAAAACCCGCCGGGGCGAACCTCGGCGGGTCACGTCGACCGTTTCATTGAAACGGATCGAGAGGATTACTTGTTCTTTGCCTGAGGCATTCTTAAGCAGCCGGCTTTTCGCCTTCAGCAGCAGCGGCAGCGTCGCCTTCAGCGATTGCGCCAGCCGGGATCGTTGCAGCTGCGATCACCGGATTTTCCGCTTCGACGTGAGCAACCAGCGACACACCTGCCGGCAGCTTGATGTCCTTGGCGTGAACCGAGTGACCTGCTTCGATCGTTGCCAGATCAACTTCGAGGAATTCCGGCAGTGCCGACGGCAGGCACTCGATTTCGATTTCGTTGATGACGTGCGAAATCACCGCGCTCGACAGCTTGACTGCCGGGTTCGATTCCTGGTTCATGAAGTGCAGCGGCACCTTGGTGTGCAACTTCTTCTTCGCGTCGACACGTTGGAAGTCCACGTGCAGCACGAGCTGACGGAACGGGTGGTATTGCACGTCGCGCAGCAGAACCTGTTGCGACTTGCCTGCCACTTCCAATTCGAGGATCGACGAGTGGAAAACTTCTTTCTTCAGCGCGTGCCACAGTGCGTTGTGGTCCAGTTCGACCAATTGCGTGTCAGCACCAGCGCCATATACGATACCGGGGGTCTTACCCGCGATACGCAGGCGGCGGCTCGCACCCGTACCTTGCAAAGAACGCTCGAAAGCGACTACTTTCATGTTGAATCTCCAATGCACTGCCCGCGACCAGGCAGTAAAAACGGGGCCTCCAAGCCTTTATGGCTGAGGCCCCAGAGCTGCGGCACAAACCTTCGTTCGTTCATGCCGATTGTGCAAAAGCGCCGCGGGCCGCCTGAAGCGGCGCGCGGCGCCTTCGCAAATACTTAACTTTCAGCGAACAGTGACATGACCGAGTCGCCGCGGCGAATCCGCGAGAACGTTTCGGCCAGCAAACCGGCGCTGGTCAGCGAACGGATCTTTGCGCACGAGCGGGCTTCTTCGCCGAGCGGGATCGTGTCCGTGACAACGAGTTCGTCGAGTGCGGAAGCGGCGATACGCTCGCCTGCACCGCCCGACAGAACCGGGTGGGTAGCGTAAGCGAACACCTGCTTCGCACCGCGTTCCTTCAAAACCTGAGCTGCCTTGCAAAGCGTGCCGGCGGTGTCGACCATGTCGTCCATGATCACGCAGGTACGGCCTTCGACTTCACCGATGATGTTCATCACTTCGGCAATGTTCGCCTTCGGGCGACGCTTGTCGATGATCGCGAGGTCGCAGTTCAGTTGCTTCGCCAAAGCCCGGGCACGCACCACGCCGCCGACGTCCGGCGAAACGACCAGCAGGTTCTCGTAGTTCTGCTTGCGCAGATCGCCGAGCAGCACGGGCGTAGCGTAGATATTGTCGACCGGGATGTCGAAGAAACCTTGAATCTGGTCAGCGTGCAGATCCATTGTGATGATCCGCTCGACGCCCGCGATCTCCAGCATGTTCGCCACGATCTTCGCCGAAATGGCGACGCGCGCGGAACGCGGGCGACGATCTTGACGGGCATAACCGAAGTAGGGGATGGCTGCGGTGATCCGGCCAGCGGATGCGCGCTTGAGCGCATCGACCATGATCATCAGTTCCATCAGATTGTCGTTCGCCGGTGCGCACGTGGACTGCAGGACGAAAACATCCTTGCCACGCACGTTTTCCTGAATCTCGACCTGGATTTCACCGTCCGAGAAACGGCTAACCATTGCTTTGCCGAGGGGAATACCGAGGATTTTGACGACTTCCTGTGCAAGCGCGGGATTTGCGTTGCCAGTAAAAACCATCAGGCCGTCATGGCTGCTCATCGTGCACCTACTTCAGGCTGGGGGCGAGGGAAATGCGAGAATTTTTGGCAGGGGAGGAAGGAGTCGAACCTTCGAATGCCGGAATCAAAATCCGGTGCCTTAACCAACTTGGCGACTCCCCTACACTAACTTTGAGCCTCACCGAACGTGGAGTTTCGTTCGATGACGCAAAACTATGACGCGAAAGTAAAGAGTGGATGTTGCTCTAGACTGGCGGCCACTGCGCTGTTCCATTCGCTGGGCAGATTGGCTTGCGCCGCCTCTGCCTCAACTTTACTACGAAACGCTGCAAAGACACTTGCACCTGATCCAGACATCCGCGCTGGCGCGACGTTTTCAAACCATCGCAGCACTTGCGCTACTTCCGCGTATTTTCCTACGACAACCTGCTGCATGTCATTCCGGCCAAAACTTTCCGGCCATTCAGTGTTGCAGCTAAGTTCTGCAGGAAAGTCCGTAATTATGAGAGGTTTCGAATCCCTTGTCAACGCTTTTTCGGAAAAAATCGCTGCAGTGGGAACCTGAACTCTCGGCGTCACTACTAGGAAATGGCGCGGCGGCAATTGTACAACGGCTAATGCTTCGCCGACACCCTCTGCGAACGCATTTTTTCCAAAAACAAAGAACGGCACGTCCGCGCCGAGTTTCAGCGCCAGTTCCTGCAGTTCCAGGCGCGGCAGATCGAGCTTCCACAGACGGTTCAGCGCAAGCAGCGTGGTCGCCGCGTCGGAGCTGCCGCCGCCGAGGCCGGCGCCCATCGGCAGGCGCTTGTCGATTTCGATGTCGACGCCTTCGCGCGAGCCCGTATGCGCCTTCAATAGCGTCGCGGCGCGTACTGTGAGGTCGTGTTCCGCCGGTACGTCGGTGATCTCGGTGCTACGCGTGATCAGTCCGTCGTCGCGACGTTTGAAGTGCAGCGTGTCGCCCCAGTCGAGCAACTGGAAGACCGTTTGCAGCGTGTGATAGCCATCCGGCCGACGGCCCGTGATGTGCAGGAAGAGGTTGAGTTTCGCGGGCGCGAGGCAATCGCGCAGCGAATCGCTGGTTTCAATCATGAGTGATTCGAGGCTACGTGCGCCATAGGGGCGCTAAAAAGCAAGGCCGCGCGACGACATCAGTCGAAGCGCGGCGCGAGTCGATGCGTTACTGATCCAGCACGAGCTTGATGTCGAGCGGCGGTTCCGAGCGGCTCAGGTTCAGGCGCTTCACGCCAGTGGCCGGAGCGTCGGCATACGCGAGGTAGTCGATCGTCCAGCCATCTTGCGTGATCTGCTTCAGACGCGACGGCTGGTCCGGATCCTTCTCGGTCCTGGCGCGCGAAGTCGGCGCCGGCGACGGTTGCAGCCAATAACGCAGCCCTTCGACCGGCAACGCGAAGCCGAGCGCGTTCTGCATCAACGTGGAGACGTTATCCGCGGTGAGCGGTTGCTTGTTCGGCAGTTCGAGCGTGGCCGACGCCGGCGACGACGTCACGATTGCCAACGTCTGGCCAAGCGGATTGCGCAACTGCAGGGTCACGGTGTCGCCGGTTTCCTGCCAGATGAAGTTGCCGTACGCGTTCCGCTGCTGGCCGTTCTGATCGTTGTACTGGATCGCGAAGCGGCCTTGATAAGCGCGGGTGGTTTGCGCGGTCACGGAAGTCGCCGCATTCGACGTGGACGGCCCTTTCGGCGTGACCGACGCGCAGCCAGCCAACGCGACAGTGGCCGCCGCTGCGAATCCGAGCACCGCGCCACGCGGCGCCCGGAGAAAGGAAAGCAAACGGGAAAGACGCATCAAAGATCGTTCACCTGAAGTCGTTGAAGCGTTTTGACCAGCGTGTCGTTATCCGGTTCGAGCTTGCGGGCGTCGCGGAAGGCCGCGCGCGCCTGGTCCTGCGCGCCGGTTTTCCACAACACTTCGCCGAGATGCGCGCCGATTTCGGCGTTCGGCTGGATGTCGTACGCCTTGCGCAGCAGCTTGATCGCGTCCGACGTATCGCCCATGCGGTATTTGACCCAGCCGACGCTGTCCATGATGAATGCGTCGTTAGGCGCCAGCGACGACGCCTTCTCGACCAGCTTGTCCGCTTCCGCGAGACGCTGGCCGCGATCGGCCAGCGAATACCCCAGTGCGTTGTACGCCTGGGGATTGTCCGGCTGCGTCTGGATCAGCTTGCGCAACTGCGCTTCCATCACGTCGTAATGGCCGGTTTTTTCGGCGGCCATCGCGTAGTCATAGGTCAGATCGGGATCGTCGGGGAAGTTCGCCGTGGCTTGCTGCAGGCGCGACTCCGCTTCCGGGTAGCGCTTCGCGTCGAACAGGATCGCCGCGTCGGTGCGGGCAATCAGCGCCTGGTCACGCGGATCGGACGCCGGCAAATTGGCCAGCAGCTTGCGTGCGTCGTCGGTCTTGCCCTGCTTGGCGAGCAACTGGGCGCGCGTGATCTGCGCCGGCACGTATTGCTGGCTTTGCGGCGAAATCTTGTTCAGCCAGTCGCCCGCGGCAGCCTCGTTCTTCTGCTCCAGCGACAACTGCGCCAGGTAGATATACGCCTGGCCCGGATCCGCGCCGGGCGTTTTCTCGGCCTGCTGCGCGTACTGCGTCAGATACGTTTGCGCGTCGGTGAAATTCTTCTGCTGGATCTTGATCAACGCGAGCGCCATGAGCGGCGTGAGATCTTTCGCGTCGTTCTTGTGCATGGTCTCGAACTGCTTCTGCGCGTCGTCCAGACGGTCGCTCGCGAGATACATCTGCGCGAGCGCGAGACGCGCGTCATGCGATTTCGGATTCTGCTGCACGTACTTTTCGAGCGACGCAATGCCTTCCTTGCGCTCTTCCGGGCCCATTTGCGACAGCATCAACGCGGCCGGCAGGTAGTCCGGCTTGAGCGTGAGCGCCTGTTCGAGCGACTTGCGCGCACCCGGCGCGTCGTCCGCCTGAATCTGCTGACGTGCGATAGCCAATTGCGCTTCCGGCCGGTCCATGTCGTTCTTCAACAGGTCCTGCAGCACGTGCAGCCCGCCAACGCGATTCGGTCCGCGCGAGAGCAGCAACTGCAACGCCAGAATCGCGCTGCCGCGATTTTCGGCCGGCACCTTGGTGAGTTCGCGGGCGAGGATCGGCTCGGCGTCGTCAGGCTTGCCGGACAACACGAGCAGCGACGCGTCGAGTTGCGCGGCGCGCTCCGAACTCGGCGCATACTGCTGCCACAACTGCGCGGCGGCCAGTGCGTCCGACGGGCTTTGCGCGGCCAGCGCGATTTCGGTGGCGCGCTGCGCCATGCGCGGATCGTGCGTGTCGCGCGCGAGCGCGAGATAGGTCTGGTAGGCGGGCGCGGGCTGGTCGCGTTGCAACGCGACTTCGGCGGCGAGCACCTGGAATACGATCTGACTTGTCAGCGGCACATTCGGCAGAGACTTCTGGTCTTCAGCCGATGCGGGCCCAAGCGGGTCCGGCAGGGTGACCGAAGTGTCATCCGAGTCTGGGGAAGGGTCCTGCGCGTGCGCGGGCACGGCGGCCAGCGCCCAGACCGCGAGCGCGGCGGCACCTAGCATCCGGCGGGCGGACACGGCGTGCGGCACGCGGAATGCGCTAGCCGGGCGCTTCGAAAACAGCTTCACGAAGGACAAGTTCATGGAAATCCGTTCAATGTTTCGGACGATTGTAACGCGCTCGCTACAATACGCGCACAACCACTCACGCAAGTTGCAGACCAGTTAGACATGCCAGAGTTGCCAGAAGTTGAGGTTACCCGACGGGGAATCGAACCGTATGTGTCCGGCCGCAAGGTTGAACGCGTCGATATCCGCACGCCCGCGCTGCGCTGGCCGATTCCGGCCGAGCTTGCGAAAACCTTGCGCGGCCGTGTGGTCCGTAAGGTCGAGCGGCGCGGCAAGTATCTGCTGTTCGAAATCGACGCGGGCTGGTTCATTGTGCATCTTGGCATGACTGGCACGCTGCGGGTGCTGCGTCACGTGCCGCATCCGCCGGCCGCGGCGAAACACGATCACGTCGACTGGATTTTCGACGAATTCATTCTGCGCTATCGCGATCCCCGGCGCTTCGGCGCGGTGCTATGGCATTCGCGTGAAGCCGGCGACGTGCTCGAGCATCCGCTGCTCGCCGGGCTTGGCGTCGAGCCGTTTTCGCCGGCGTTCTCCGGTGCGCTGATGCATCGTCTCACGCGCGGGCGCAAGGTGTCGGTGAAGCAGGCACTGCTGGCCGGTGAAATCGTGGTCGGTGTGGGCAATATCTACGCGTCGGAGAGTCTGTTTCGCGCCGGCATCCGGCCGACCACGGCGGCGGGCCGCGTCTCGCTGGTGCGCTACGACCTGCTTGCTGACGCCGTGCGCGTAACGCTCGCCGCCGCGATCGAGAAGGGCGGCAGCACGCTGCGCGATTTCGTCGGCAGCAACGGCGAAAGCGGATACTTCCAGCTCGACTATTTCGTCTATGATCGCGCGGGGCTGCCGTGCCGCGTGTGTGAAACGCCGATCAAACAGATCGTGCAGGGGCAGCGCTCCACGTATTTCTGTCCCACCTGTCAGCGTTAATTCCTCAATGCCTTCTCGCTTAACACCGCGTTTGAATTCGTCCGCTGCGCCCCAAGCTGCTTTCCCGGTCATGTCTGATTTTTCCGCGCGGCTGATCGCGTGGCAGCGTCAGCATGGGCGTCACGATCTGCCGTGGCAGAACACGCGCGATCCGTACCGCATCTGGCTGTCGGAAATCATGCTGCAGCAGACCCAGGTCTCGACGGTGATTCCGTACTACGCGAAGTTTCTAGCGCGTTGTCCGGATGTCGCCGCGCTCGCCGCCGCGCCGGTTGACGACGTCATGGCGCTGTGGGCCGGCCTCGGTTACTACACGCGTGCGCGCAATCTGCATCGCTGCGCGCAAACCGTCGTCGAGCGGCATGGCGGCGCGTTTCCGGCCTCGGTCGAAGAGCTTGCGGAATTGCCGGGCATTGGCCGATCGACGGCGGCGGCGATCGCGTCGTTCGCGTTCGGCGCGCGCGCGACGATTCTCGACGGCAATGTGAAGCGCGTGCTGGCGCGCGTATTCGGCGTCGAAGGTTTTACCGGCGAAAAGAAAGTCGAAAATGCGATGTGGACGCTGGCGGAATCGCTGCTCCCGCTCAACGCGTCGGACGACGAAGTCAGCGCCTACACGCAAGGTCTGATGGACCTCGGCGCCACGCTGTGCGTGCGCGGCAAGCCGGATTGTTTGCGCTGCCCGTATGCGGTCGACTGTGTAGCCAACGTAACGGGACGTCAGCGCGAACTGCCCACGGCACGTCCGAAGAAAACCGTGCCGACGCGTCGCACCTGGATGCTGGTGCTGCGCGACGGCAACGCGGTGATGCTGGAGAAGCGGCCTCCGTCGGGCATCTGGGGCGGCTTGTGGAGCCTGCCTGAAGCTGCCGACGAAGCCGCGCTCGCCGAGCGTGCGCGCGCGTTCGGCGGCGACGGCGCGGTCTCGCCGCTGGCGCCGCTCACGCATGTGTTCACGCACTTCAAGCTGGATATCGAGCCACGCCTCGCCGAGTTGGATCGCGAGGTAGGCGCGCTGGCCGTGCTAGGTGACGCGGACACCGCGTGGGTCCCGTTGAGCGATCTCGATTCGTTCGGTGTGCCGGCGCCGGTGCGCAAGCTGCTGGAAGGCTTGCAGGGTTCGTTGATCTGATCAATCGCCGGCCAATCGCCGGCGAGAAGTGGCTTGTACGTCTGTCTGCCGGGAACGTGCCTCTTTAACGCTAGCTTCGCAACGCACTCAAAGCAGTTGATGCTGCTGCATATAGTGATGAACCACATCGATCCGTGCGCCGGCGTCCTGCAATTCCATCAATTTCTGACGCGCGCGCAACGCGATCGGCAGCACTTCGGCGAGCCGGTTCGACACCCACGAAGGATCTTCGAGCCTGAACGGCTCCGCGAACGGCAGGCTATCGGCGTCCCGCTCGCGGATCGTGGCAATGATCCGCTCGAGCACTTCCGCGCATGCGCCGAATTTGGCCAGCAGTTCATTGCCTTCGAGCGGCATATCCTCGCCGAGCGGTTCGGCCATGCCGACCAGCAAGCCATTGTGTTCCACCCGATGCGACAGCAGCCGGAAGCGCCGCGTGCCGCGTGCGCGAATCAGCAGCATGCCGAAGGCTTCGACATCGCACTCTTCGATTTCGGCCAGACAGCCGATTGCTTCGGGCACCGAAGGCTCCTGCTCGCGCGCGACCTCGGCGCCGCTTTTCAGCAGACACACGCCGAACGGCGTTTTCTCGCGCAGACAGTCGCGCGCCATGTCGAGATAGCGCGCTTCGAAGATCTTCAACGGCAGCAGGCCGTCGGGAAACAGCACCGTATGCAGCGGAAACAACGGCACATCGGCAAGCACAGTAGAAGTAGAAGACATGGCGCAACGCTTCGAGTTAAGGCCGCGCGATGCGGCCGGTTAAGCCACTAACTTCGATGATGCGCTGGCGTCGACCGGCGCATCGCGGTGCCGCACAATGACATTCGCCGAGGCTGCGAGACGCGCGGCAAGCGTCTCCGCGATGAACACCGAACGGTGCTGGCCACCCGTGCAACCAATCGCGACGGTCAGATAACTACGATTGTCGTCGCGGAAATGTGGGAGCCATTTGGCGAGAAACTTCTCGATATCGTCGATCATTTCATGCACAACCGGCAATGCATCGAGAAAATCCATCACCGGTTTGTCGAGGCCCGTAAGCGGCCGCAATTCGTGGTCGTAATACGGGTTCGGCAGCGTGCGTACGTCGAAGACGAAATCGGCGTCGAGCGGCACGCCACGCTTGAAGCCGAACGACTCGAACATCAGCACGAGCCCCGCGTCTTCCTGCTCGATGAAACGCTTGACCCACGCGCGCAACACGTTCGCGCGCAGATTGCTGGTGTCGATCTGATGCCCGAATTCCGCGAGACCCGCGACGAATTCGCGTTCACGTTCGATCGCTTCCGCGAGCGAGGTGAGCAGGCCGACGTCCGCATCATGCGCGGTAGAACCCGACAGCGGATGACGGCGGCGTGTTTCGGAGAAGCGCTGGATCAGCGACTGCGTGCTCGCGTTCAGGAAGAGGACGCGCACGTCATGCGCGCGCGACAGGTCGCGGATCATGGCGGGCATGTCGTCGAGAGAGGCGCTTGAACGTGCGTCGATTGCGACCGCGAGGCGGTCGTGCCCGTCTTCGGCGAGGTAGGACGCCAGCTGCGGCAGGAAACGCGGCGGCAAATTGTCGACGCAGTAATAGCCCGCGTCTTCAAGCGCGTTCAAGGCAACTGACTTGCCGGAGCCGGATATACCGGTGATCAGGATTATGCGCATGGAGTCGTCAAAACCGTACATTTCATCATAGCATCTGGTCCCCATGCTCGTACCCGCAGCCAGCCGTAGGCAGCGGGTGCGTCATGGTGTCGCGAACTCAGATCAGTTTGCCGGGAAACTGGCTGTCGGGGTCTTGCATTGCGAGGCGCTGCCGGTCCATGAAGTCGCGCAGCGTGTCGATGCCGCGCAGTTGCAGGATCGTGTTGCGCACCGCCGCCTCGACCAGCACAGCGAGATTTCGGCCGGCGGCCACCTGAATCGTGACCTTGCTGATCGGCAGGCCGAGCACGTCGACGGTTTGGCTTTCCAGCGGCAGGCGCTGGAATTCACCGTCAGGACGGCGTACCAGTTGCACGATCAGCTTCAGCTTCATTTTCCGCCGCACAGCGGTTTCACCGAAGATCGTCTTGATGTCGAGCAGACCGAGGCCGCGTACTTCGAGCAGGTTCTGCAGCAGCGGCGGGCAACGCCCTTCGACGAAGTCCGGGCCGAGGCGCACGAAATCCACGGCGTCGTCCGCAACGAGGCCATGGCCGCGGCTGATCAACTCCAGCCCGAGTTCGCTCTTGCCGAGGCCCGAGTCGCCGGTGAGGAGCACGCCCATGCCGAGAATGTCGAGAAACACGCCGTGCAGCGTGGCGCGCGGCGCGAGAATGCGCGACATGTACAAACGCAGGCTGTCGATCACCGCGGCGGCGGACATCGGCGTGGTGAACAGCGGCGTGGACGAGCGCGTGCAGCGCAGCACCAGTTCCGGCGGCGCGGCCACGCCGCCCGCCACCACCAGAAACGGTGGCTCCAACGCGATCAGCTCGCCCATGTGGCGCGAGCGGTCTTCGTCGGTTTGGCGCTTGTAATAGTCGATTTCGGCGTCGCCGAGCACCTGGATCCGGTTCGGGTGGATCAGGTTCAAGTGGCCGACAAGGTCGGCGCTCGACGTGGCATTGGCGACCGATTCCGAAGAAAAGCCGCGCTCCCAGCCTTCATGCCCCGTCAGCCAGCTCAGTTTCAGCATGGCGGCGTTGTCGTCGAAAATGCTCTGGGCGTTGATGCTGGACGTATCCATGAGTCAGTGACTCCAGTGTGGGCCGCTAGCCCGGCAACCAGGCGGCCGCGTAAACGCGGTCCGCTCCCGTTGCGAGACCTTACCCGCGCGCGGATGGCCACCGCGCATGCGGATCAGCGGCGTGCGGATAACCGCCGCTACATCAAGGTTGCCACTGAGTGAGCAGGCGATGCAATGATTCGCGGTCTTCTTCCGTGTGCAGGCGCTCGCGGGCTTCGCGATCGGACAGCAACTGGGCGATTTCCGAAAGAATTTCGAGGTGCTGCTGGGTGGCCTGTTCGGGCACGAGCAGGAAGATCAGCAGCGAAACCGGCTGACCGTCGGGCGATTCGAAGGGGATGGGTTCGGCAAGACGGACGAACGCGGCGAGCGGCTGCTTCAAGCCTTTGATCCGGCCATGCGGAATCGCGACGCCTTCACCGAGCCCCGTCGATCCGAGGCGCTCACGCGCAAACAGATTGTCAGTGACCGTGCTACGGGCGATGCCGTTCTGGTTCTCGAAGATCAGGCCCGCTTGCTCGAATACACGTTTCTTGCTGGTGACCGATAGTCCGACGACGACGTTCTCGAGGGGAAGAAATTTGGCTAAACGATTCATGTTGACAGGCGAAAACGTGGCCTGGATTCTCCTCGCTGGGGCGTTTGAGTGACGTTCCATTCGTTTGATGTTCGCGACGACGTGCGTTGGAGTCCGAAAGCACAAGACTCCTGCCGACTTCCGTTAGCGCTGGCTTGACCCCGATGGTAACCGGAACATTATAGAACAGGGTAGCAACAGATGGTGCGGCGCGCCATCGATGCGCGACGGGTTTTTGAAGGATCGTTCGACGCCACACGATTCTCGCGGAAAAAGCGCTCACACAACGAAAAACCGCCCGATTTCGGGCGGTTTGGCTAGGGTAGGGAATATGAAGCGGCGCTTCTAATTTGCCCTATTGCGGCGGCACGTCTATCTGCGGCGCCGGCTGATACTTGATCGCCTCATGCGCATGGCCTTGCAGACGATCCTTGTGGCGTAACACCTGTCGGTCAAGCTTGTCGATCATCAGATCGATCGCAGCGTAGAGGTCGCTGTCACAGCTCTCGACAAAGATGTCCTTGCCTTTTAGATGCAGGTTAATTTCAACCTTTTGACGCTTTTCCTTTTCCTTGTGGTTGTCGACCGAGAGGACCACACTGCCGTCGATTACCTGATCGAAATGTCTTAGCACCCTATCCAGTTTGGTGATCACGTATTCGCGCAACGCAGGCGTTACTTCGAGGTGGTGTCCACTGATCTGCAGATTCATAGTGCTTCTCCAAGCTAATGGCCGCTTGTTCCGCACGATGACGTAGGTCCGGTCGATCTGTCGGCTTGCCTGAGTCGCCCCCCGGTGACTGACTTCTGGCAGGTCGCATCGGCCGGCCTGTCCGCCAACTGCGGAGCGGCCGGTAAATGCCCGCCACGGAAGGCGACGGGCTACAGAGACTTGCGCAGGTTGACTGCCGGAATCTTGAGTGCTTCGCGATACTTCGCCACAGTGCGGCGCGCGACCACGAAGCCCTGTTCCGCCAGCAGTTCGGCTATGCGGCTGTCTGAAAGAGGAGATTTCGGGTTTTCCGCTCCTATCAGTTGCTTGATGAGCGCACGGATCGCCGTTGAAGACGCCGCGCCGCCCGTGTCAGTCGAAACGTGTGATCCGAAGAAGTACTTAAATTCAAGCGTCCCGAATGGGGTCAGCATGTATTTACCGGTTGTCACACGCGAGACAGTTGACTCGTGTAGGCCTAGCGTATCAGCAATTTCCCGCAAGACCAAGGGGCGCATAGCAATTTCGCCGTGGACAAAAAAGCTCTTTTGACGTTCCACAATAGCTTGCGCAACCCGCAGGATGGTCTCGAAACGTTGCTGGATATTTTTGATCAACCAGCGTGCTTCCTGCAGTTGCTGGCGCAACGAACCGCTACCCGGATCGCCCCGGTTATTGCGCAGAATATTGGCGTACAGATGATTGATACGCAGCTTCGGCACGACTTCCGGATTCAGTTCGGCCTGCCAGCCCTGCGCCGTTTTACGCACCATGATGTCGGGCACCACGTAGTCCGCTTCGGCTTTGCCGTAGGCGGCGCCGGGAAACGGCTCGAGCGAGCGGATCAGCACGTGCGCGTCGCGCAGGTCGTCGTCGTTGGCCTTCAGGTGTTTGCGCAGACGTGTGAAATCGCGAGCCGCGAGCAGTTCCAGATGGTGAGCCACGATGTCGAGCGCGAGCGTACGCGTAGGCGACGTGTCGAGCCGGAGCAATTGCAGCTTCAGACATTCGGATGCAGAGCGCGCGCCCACACCTGCCGGGTCGAAGCTATGCAGCAGCGCTAGCGCGGCATTCAGTTCGTCGGTGTCGACTTCGAGTTCGTCGGGCAGATCGGCGAGCACTTCGTCGAGCGTGGCGGCGAGATAGCCGTCGTCGTCGAGCGATTCGATCAGGAACGTGATCAGCGCGCGGTCGCGTTGACCCGCCTGGGTCACGCGCAATTGCGCCATCAGATGATCGCGCAGCGAGGTACTGGATTCGTGAATTTGCAGCGGCGGCAGATCGTCGTCGTCCGACGCGTTGCCGGAGCGGCCGTAGTCGTCGAGATTCCATTGCGACGCGTCGCCGTTGCTGTCGCCCGAGAGGCCGTTGTATTCGTCCACGCCTTGCGGCTCGCCATTCTCGGCGCGCTCGCTGCTGCTGGACGATGACGACGTGTTGCCGCCCATCTGGTCCGGCGGTGCGGATGAATTGGGCGCTTGCGCGATCAGCGAGCCGTCCGCCGCCACGCGCAACGGGCTCGCGATCCAGTCGTCCTCGTTTTCGAGGAGCGGATTCTGCGAGATCGCCATTGCGACTTCCTGCTGCAGTTCGAGCGTAGACAACTGAAGCAGCCGGATGGACTGCTGCAGTTGTGGCGTCAGCGCAAGATGCTGCGATAGGCGGAGTTGGAGGCTGGCTTTCATGGCAAGTTGAGATTCATTGTAGAGAGTTTGCCACGACCGCGATACATTGCGACATTCGCAATTACGCGTGCGCCCGTTTTCGGCGGCGCCGGGCGCGAACGGCCCGGGTCAGGATGCGGATGTGCGGTTGCCGCAAAGGGACTGGCGTATGCGCGTTGGCATAGCCGGCGTGTCCCTTGTGTGCTTACATGCGGAAGTGCTCGCCCAGATAGACGCGCCGCACGCTTTCGTTTTCGATGATGTCGCTCGGCGCGCCGGAAGCCAGCACGCTGCCGTCGCTGATGATGTACGCGTGATCGCAGATGCCGAGCGTTTCGCGCACGTTGTGGTCGGTGATCAGCACGCCGATATTGCGCTGCTTCAGAAATTTAACGATCTTCTGGATTTCCAGCACCGCGATCGGGTCGACGCCCGCGAACGGTTCGTCGAGCAGAATAAAGCTCGGATTGGTGGCCAGCGCGCGCGCGATTTCAACCCGGCGACGTTCGCCACCCGACAGCGACAGCGCCGGATTCTGGCGCAAATGCGCGATCTGCAACTCGTCGAGCAACGCTTCGGTGCGGCTCGTGATGGTGTCTTTGCTGAGCCGCTTGCCGTTGTCTTCGTGCTGCAACTCCAGCACCGCGCGAATGTTTTCTTCGACGGTGAGCTTGCGGAACACGGAAGCTTCCTGCGGCAGATACGACAAGCCCAGCGAAGCGCGTTTGTGGATCGGCAGCAGGCTGATCGACTTGCCGTCCAGATCGATTTCACCGGCGTCGAGCGGCACGAGGCCGACGATCATGTAGAACGAGGTCGTCTTGCCGGCGCCGTTAGGCCCAAGCAGACCGACCACTTCGCCGCTTTTCACGTCGAGCGACACGTCTTTGACGACCGTGCGCGAACCGTAGCGCTTCTTCAGATTGCGTACCACCAGCGAGCTGCTGGTGCCGGCCGGCTTGCGATTGGGGAGGGACGCGGAGGTGCTCACTGATTCGGCGCTCCCTGGATCGAGGTGGACGGCGCGAGCGTGGCCGATGCGCCGTTCAGCGGCGCGGCGCCGCCATTGCGCGGCGACAGCATGGCGCGCACGCGGCCGCTCGGATTACCCGGGCCGGCGACGTCTTTGCCCGCCTTCGCGGTGTAGAAGTCGTTCTGGCCGTCATAGGTAATGACGCTGCCGTGCACCTGGTCCATCACGGTGGCGAGGCCTTGCAGGCGCTTCACGGTTGCATTCGTGGTGAGCGTGGTCAGGTCCTGCTTGCCGTCGTAGTCGATGCGGATCGCCGTGCCTTCGATGTACTCGTCGAGGCCTTCACGCTTCTGGCGGAAATACGACAGATTGCCGCCGCTCGACGTGCCGGTAGCGTACTGATAGCCCTGCGGGTCTTGCGTCACTTCGACGCGATCGGCCTTGATCACGATCGTGCCTTTGGTGGCGACCACGTGGCCGGTGAAGATGTTGACCTGCTTGAGGTCGTCGTAAGTCATGTTGTCCGCTTCGACGTTCAGCGGCTTGTCCTTGTCGGCGCGGTCCGCGTGCGCAAGCGGCGCGAAGCCGGCGAGCGGCAACGCGACGAGCAGCGCAGCGAGTCCGGCGCGCCACGCGGACAAAGCGCGCGAGCGGCCGGTATCAAAACGGGGGAACGATTCGTTCATGCAGTCACGCCTGGAATAGATTACCCGGGTTGCTTGGGCGAGCTGCCACCGGCTTCGGACGGCGCGATCGCGCCTTTCACGTTGCCGAACAGCTTCATCACCCGGGTGACGTTGTTGTAATTCATGCCGCTGGCAGTCATCACTGACA
The DNA here is from genome assembly GCF_902833695.1 of Paraburkholderia sp. BCC1876. Lineage (NCBI taxonomy): Bacteria > Pseudomonadati > Pseudomonadota > Betaproteobacteria > Burkholderiales > Burkholderiaceae > Paraburkholderia > Paraburkholderia sp. BCC1876. Next base: position 736,412 of record NZ_CADFGI010000004.1, read on the forward strand.
TGCCGCGCTGAAGTTTAACCGGCTTTTCAGTCTCGATCACATCGTCGTTGACCAGCACCTTAAAATGCGCCGAATCGGCCTGCATCTGCGGATCGCCGTAGCCGGGCGCCCGCAGAATACGCGCATTGCCGTACAGATCGACGATCGAGGCGTCGCCGTTCACCGTGCCGGTGTCGCCGGTCGCGGTGACGATCGGCTTGCCGGGCTGGAACGCGCGCATGGCCGGCTTGACGAGGTCGCTCAGTTCGTCGTCTTCGTAATGAATCAGCGATTCAGCGGTCAGACGGTATTGCGTCGAGCCCGACTGATCGAGTTCGGAGACCGAGAAGTTGTCCGCGAAGTAGTCCGGCGTGTGTTCTTTGGGACGCACCACGCCTTCGTTCTGCCGCGGCAGGGTGGCCTGCAGTAGCCACCAGGTGATACCGGCGAGCGCGGCCATGGCCACCAGCGGGATCAGCGAAGTCAGGCGAAACTGGTTCATCCGACGAGGCCTCGCTGTTCGCCGCTACAGGCTGCCGCGAGCAGCGCTTCATATTTGTGCTGGGCGCGCAGCAGCGTGTCGACGACTTCACGCGCCGCCCCGTGGCCGCCGCGTGCCTCGCTCACCCAATGCGCGCGCGCGATCACTTCAGGATGCGAGTTGGCGGGCGCTGCCGCGAAGCCGACCTTCAGCATGACCGCGAGATCGACCCAGTCGTCGCCCATGTAGCCGCATTCTTCCGCCGTCAGGCCGGTCTGCTGGAGCAGGTCCGCGAAGGCCGCTGGTTTGTCCTGCACGCCTTGATAGACGTGCGTGACGTTCATTTCTTTCGCCCGCACCGCGACGATGCCCGACTTGCGCCCGGTGATGATCGCCGTGTCGATGCCGGCCTGGCGCAGCAGCTTCATGCCGTGGCCGTCCATCGAGTGGAAGCCTTTCATCGTGTCGCCTTCCGCTGTGAACAGCAGGCCGCCGTCGGTGAGTACACCGTCGACGTCGAAAATCATCAGCTTCACGCGGCTTGCGCGTTCGGTAGCGGTCACAGGGGCGATGGCCATCAGATCACCTTCTTCGAGAACAGGTCGTGCATGTTGAGTGCGCCGATCAGCTTGCCTGCTTCGTCGACGACCAGCATCTGATTGATGCGGTGGCGCTCCATCAGTTCCACGGCTTCCACCGCGAGGTGGTCCGGGCCGATGGTGCGCGGACCGGCTGTCATGACCGAGGCGATCGACAGGCCGCGGAAATCGCCGTCGCGTTCGAGCACGCGGCGCAAGTCACCGTCGGTGAAGATGCCGGCAACACGGTCTTCGTGATCGACGATCGCGGTCATGCCCATGCGCTTGGCGGTCAACTGGAACAGCGCGTCGCGCACGGTGGCCTCGGGCGTGACCTTCGGCACCTGGTCGCCGGTGCGCATCACGTCGCGGACATAAGTGAGCAGGCGGCGGCCGAGCGCGCCGCCCGGATGCGAGCGCGCGAAGTCGTCGCGGCCGAAACCGCGCGCGTCGAGCACCACGACCGCGAGCGCGTCGCCGAGCGCGAGCGCGGCGGTGGTGCTGGCGGTGGGCGCAAGATTCATCGGACAGGCTTCTTTTGCCACCGCGGAATTCAGGTGCACGTCGGCCAGTTGTGCGAGACTCGACGACGGACGTCCGGTCATTGCGATCAGCTTCGCGCCGAGCCGCTTGATGAGCGGCAGGATCGCCACGAGTTCTTCGGTTTCGCCGGAATTGGACAGCGCGATAAACACGTCGTCGGCCGTGACCATGCCGAGGTCGCCGTGACTGGCTTCCGCGGGATGCACGAAGAACGCCGGTGTGCCGGTACTGGCGAGCGTGGCCGCGAGCTTGCGCGCCACGTGGCCGGATTTGCCGATGCCGGAAACGACTACGCGCCCACGGCAGCCCAGGATGAAATCGACCGCCCCGACGAAGCCTTCGTCGAGTTGATCGCGAAGCGCGCGCACGGCGTCCGCTTCGATGTCGAGCACGTCACGAGCGAGCGTGAGTGCCCGGTCGCCATTGATTTTCGCTATCATTCGCGGAGTATAGCAAAGGCGCTTGTTCGCCGCGCCGGGCCTGCTGTGCCAAGCCGCTGCCTTTATTGCTGTTTTTTACGGCCCCTCAACCTTGTCGCACGGCGTTTTGCGTGCGCGGTTCCGCTGACGAACGAGGACGCTTTACCGATGCGTTTTTGCCGATGATTTCCCCCCTCGAAATGACGCTGTTCCTGCTGCTGGCATCGGTGGCGGGCGTGGTGATCTTTCGCTTTCTGAATCTTCCGCCGATGCTCGGCTATTTGTCGGTGGGGATCGTCGTCGGGCCGCATGCGTTCGGTTTGATCCCCGACTCGGCCGGCGCGCAGAACCTCGCCGAATTCGGCGTGGTGTTCCTGATGTTTTCGATCGGGCTGGAGTTTTCGCTCGCCAAGCTGCGTGCCATGCGCCGGCTCGTGTTCGGCCTCGGCCTGTTGCAGGTGATCGGCACGATCGTGGTGGCGGTCACGCTCGGCTTCGTGCTGGAGCGCTGGGTGCATATCACGTGGCAGGCGAGCGTGGCGCTGGGCGGCGCGCTGGCCATGTCGTCGACGGCGATCGTCAGCAAGATGCTGGCGGAGCGGCTCGAAATCGAAACCGAACATGGCCGCAATATCTTCGGCGTGCTGCTGTTCCAGGATCTGGCGGTGGTGCCGCTGTTGATCGTGATCGCGGCGCTCGGCGGCGATTCGAAAGACCTGGTGAGCGCGCTCGGCCTCGCGTCGATCAAGATCGTCGTGGCGTTGGCGCTGTTGCTGATCGTCGGACAGCGCTTCATGACGCGCTGGTTCAACGTGGTCGCGCGGCGCCGGTCGCAGGAACTGTTCATTCTCAATCTGCTGCTGGTCACGCTCGGCGCGGCGTTCATCACGGACAAATTCGGTTTGTCGCTCGCGCTCGGCGCGTTTATCGCCGGTATGTTGATTGCCGAGACGCCCTACCGGCATCAGGTGGAAGAGGACATCAAGCCGTTTCGTGACGTGCTGCTGGGGCTGTTCTTCGTCACCACCGGCATGCTGCTGAATCCGCGTGTGATCTGGGAGCATCCGTTTATCGTGCTCGGCTTTCTGGTCGGGCCGATCGTGCTGAAAGCGGTGATGGTGACGGGGCTGTCGCGCCTCTTCGGCGCGTCGCCGGGTGTGGCGATGCGCACCGGTATCGGCCTCGCGCAAGCCGGCGAGTTCGGCTTCGTGCTGCTGAATCTGATTCTCGACAAGCATCTCGTCGACGCCACGTTGCTGCAGGCGATTCTCGCGGCGATGCTGCTGTCCATGCTCGCCGCGCCGTTCCTGATCCAGAACGCGGATCGGATCGTGCTGCGCTTGTCTTCCACTGAATGGATGATGCAGTCGTTGCAAATGACGCGTATCGCCACGCAGAGTTTGAAGCAGAGCGGTCACGTGATCATCTGCGGATACGGCCGGGCCGGACAGAATCTGGCGCGCATGCTCGAACATGAAGGGCTCTCGTACGTCGCGCTCGATCTCGATCCCGATCGCGTGGCGGCTGCCGCCGCGGCCGGTGAATCGGTTGTGTTCGGCGACGCGGGGCGGCGCGAATCGCTGCTCGCCGCCGGTATCCATCGCGCGGCCGCGATTGCGATTACCTACGCGAATACGCCGTCCGCTTTGCGCGTGCTGCACAACATTCACGAACTGGAGCCGACGCTGCCGGTGATCGTACGCACCGTCGACGACGCCGATCTGGAAAAGCTGCTGGCCGCCGGCGCGACCGAGGTGATTCCGGAAATCGTCGAAGGTAGTCTGATGCTGGCGTCGCACACGCTGGTGGTGATGGGTGTGCCGATGCGGCGCGTGGTGCGGCGGGTCGAGGAAATGCGCGACGAACGCTACGCGCTGCTGCGCGGTTATTTCCACGGCGCCGACGACGTGGAAGACGACGACGGCCACGAACAGGTGCGGCTACAATCGGTGCCGGTCGACGAAAATGCCGACGCCGTGGGCCGCACGCTGGCCGAATTGGGTCTGTTCGAACTGGGCGTCGAAGTCACGGCGATTCGGCGGCATGGCATTCGCGGCGTCGAGCCGGACCCGTCCACCAAGCTGCGCGCGAGCGACATCGTGGTGTTGCGCGGTTTGCCCGAGCAGTTGGCGAGCGCCGAGGAACGGTTGTCGAAGCACCGCCGCGCGGGCGCCGCCGCGGCATAGGCGCGTGCGGCGGACCTGCCTCGATTGCACTGACGGTCCCGCCCGACCACCCCGATTTCGCTTTTCATCGGACCTGACAAGGTCCATCCGGAGACACCATGTCCAACGCGCTCCCGAGCGCGCCGCTCGATGCGGCCGACTACATCAAAAGCCACATTCGCACGGTGCCCGACTGGCCGCAACCGGGTGTGCAGTTCCGCGATATCACGCCGTTGCTGCAGGAGCGCAAGTCGTTGCGCGTGCTGATCGATCTGTTCGTGCAGCGCTATATCGACGCGAAGCTCGACTACATTGCCGGGCTCGATGCACGCGGTTTCATCATCGGGCCGATTCTCGCGTATGAGCTGAACCTCGGCTTCATTCCGATCCGCAAGGCGGGCAAGCTGCCGTACAAGCGGGTTTCGCAATCGTACGAACTCGAATACGGCAGCGCGACCGTCGAGATTCACGAAGACGCCTGCAAGCCGGGCGACCGCGTCGTGATCGTCGACGATCTGATCGCCACCGGCGGCACGATGCTGGCCGGCAAGATGCTGCTCGAGCGGCTCGGCGCGGTCGTGGTGGAAGGCGCGGCGATCATCGATCTGCCTGAACTCGGCGGCTCGAAGCTGCTGCGTGACGGCGGCTTGCCGCTTTATACGGTGACGGGATTCGACGGTCACTGAGCCGTTGTAGTGAGTTTGCCTTGAACCCTGCTTCGCGCTGTGCGTTGAACCACGCGTTGAACGACGCGTTGAATCAGCTTCTTTCCTGAACACCATCACGAAGGTCAGAACGATGCCCAACTTCCTGCTGTTTCTCGCCACGTCGATCGCGATCACCATGGCGCCCGGTCCGGACAATCTGCAAGTGCTCGCACGCGGCATTTCCCAAGGCCGCGCGGCGGGGCTCGTCGCCGCACTCGGCTTCGCGGCCGGCATCACGTTCCACACCACGCTGGCCGCGCTGGGCGTCGCCGCGTTGCTGCGTTCGTCGCCGGTTGCGTTCGAGGTGATCAAGCTGGCCGGCGCCGCCTATCTGGTCTGGATCGGCATCAAGGCGCTGCGAAGCCAGGGCCTCGCGACCGCACACGAACGCGCGCCGCAGCCGTTGTCGACGGTGTTTCGCCAAAGCGTGCTCGGCAATCTGCTGAATCCGAAAGTGACGTTGTTCTTCGTCGTGTTCCTGCCGCAGTTTGTGAAGCCGAACGGCACGCAAAGCGTCACGCTGCAGATGCTCGAACTCGGCGTGCTGTTCATGTTGCAGACCGTGGTGGTGTTTTCGCTGTTCGGTGTGTGCGCGGGGATGATCGGCGGCTGGTTGAAGCGCCGGCCGCGTGTGGGCGTGTGGCTCGACCGCCTGGCGGGCGCGACCTTCATTGCGATCGGGATTCGCGTCGCGCTGCGCGATTGAACACGCGATTGAACACGCGCTCGACGCGTGACTGAACACAGTTAGTCTGGAGTTTTGCATGACCTTGCCTTCCCTCGTCGCCGCGCGCCGCTTCGACCAGCACGCGCATTTGCCGTTCTGGATCGACGCCGAACAGGTCGGCTGGATTCGTTCGAGCGATGTGCCCTTGCTCACGCGCTGGCCCGATGTGTTCGCGATCGACAGTGCGCGCGTGACGCTCACGTCCGTGTTCAACACGGTCGATCTGCGCAGCGCGGCGCTCGGTTCCGTGATCGACGCACTCGCCGCTGAAGGCCGCATTCCTGGCTGGCGCAACGAGACCTACGCGATCCGCAACGCGTTCGACGCGCCGCCGCTCGCGTATATCGAGCGTGCGGCGTCGCGCTTCTTCGGCACGCAGACCTACGCGGTGCATCTGAACGGCGTCGTAGAATATGCGGATGGCGGCGCGCCGCAGTTGTGGATCGCGCGTCGCAGCGACACCAAGGCGACCGATCCGGGCATGCTCGACAATGTCGTCGCGGGCGGGATCGGCTGGGGCTTCGGCGTCGAGGCGACGATCATCAAGGAGTGCTGGGAAGAAGCCGGCATTCCCGAGGAAATCGCCGCACGCGCCGTGGCGGGCCGTACCGCGCATGTGCTGCAATCGTTGCCGGAAGGCACGCAGGCCGAACAGATTTTTATCTACGACCTCGCGTTACCCGCTGATTTCACGCCGCGCAATCAGGACGGCGAAGTGGGCGAGCATCGCCTCGCACGCATCGACGAAGTCGCGCGCTGGATCGAAGAAGACGCCATGACGGTAGACGCAAGCCTCGCTACGCTGGACTGCCTGCTGCGCCGCCGCTGGATCGACGAAGAAGCGTGCGCCGGTATCGAAGTCCTGTTCACGCCGCCGGTGCTTGCATAAGATAGACGCTCGCGCCGCACACACTGAATAAACCACGCATTGAAGAAGGGAGTCATCCAGGTCATGTCGACCGATCACAGCTTTATTCTCAAACTGTCGTGCGCCGACCGGCCCGGCATCGTCCATGCGGTATCGGGCTTTCTGTTCGAGCGTGGCAGCAATATTCTCGACTCCGCGCAGTTCGGCGACAGCCGCACCGGCGAGTTCTTCATGCGCGTGCATTTCCAGCAGGTGGGCGGCGATCCGGGTCTGGAGGCGCTGCGCGCGTCGTTCCTGACGCTCGCTGAACAGTTCGGCATGCGTTGGGAGTTGCACGACGCGTCGGTGAAGCCGCGCGTGGTGATCATGGTGTCGAAGATCGGCCATTGCCTGAACGATCTGCTGTTCCGCTATCGCACCGGTCAATTGGGTATCGAGATCGCCGCCATCATCTCGAACCACAAAGAGTTTTATCAGCTCGCCGCGAGTTATGACGTGCCGTTTCATCACTTCCCGCTGATGGGCGCCACGCCCGACGCGAAGGCCGCGCAGGAAGCGCGCGTGCTCGAAGTGATCGACGAGCATCAGGCCGACCTGGTGGTGCTCGCGCGCTACATGCAGATTCTGTCGCCGAAAATGTGCGAGGCGCTGGCCGGCCGCGCGATCAACATTCATCACTCGTTCCTGCCGAGCTTCAAGGGGGCGAAGCCGTATTACCAGGCGTTCGACCGCGGCGTGAAGCTGATCGGCGCGACCGCCCACTACGTGACGACGGATCTCGACGAAGGTCCGATCATCGAGCAGGAAGTGGAGCGCGTGGACCACAGCATGACGCCGGAGCAACTCACGGCGATCGGCCGCGACGTCGAATGCGTGACGCTTGCGCGTGCGGTGAAGTGGCACGTCGAGCATCGCGTCGTGTTGAACGGCAGCAAGACGGTGGTGTTTCGCTAGAAGCGGTTGATGTGCTGGCAAGGCGAGGACCCAGCGTGCCTCTCCTCTGCAACGCTGCCGTTAGCTCAGGCAGCAAACAAAATGCGCCGGATGATTCCGGCGCATTTTTTGTTTCAGGACTGCGCGGCCGAGCGGCCCGTATCCCGCGCGACATCCGCGTTCCGTGTGTTCTGCGACGAACGCCGCCGCGCATTCAGCTTCTTCAGCCAGATCAGCAGTCCCGTCGCGCTCAGCACGGCGACGGCGATACCGACCGCGCTAATCAGAATCCGTCCACCCAGGCCGAGAATGCGTCCGGAATGTAGCGGGAATTGCACCTGCGTGAAGATATCGCCGGCCGTGCCCTTGCCTGGAATCAGCTTGCCGAGCGGCTTGCCGGTGGCGGCGTCCCAATACATCCACGGGTTGCCCAGGCCGATATCGCCGTGGTCGTTACCCGGCGTATAAAAGCCCACGCCGTATGCGTGCAGGAATTCCGCGTAGTACACGCCGCCCGGCGGCGCCTTCAGGTTCTGCGCTTTGCCGGCCTCTTCAGCCAGTTGCACGATGCGCTCGCGGCTCAACACCGGGTCGCCGGGTTGCGGCGGGCGCAGAATTTCCGGGTTGTCGATCGGATTCGGTGTGAGCTTCGAGAACATCGACACCACCGGCCGCACCACCGGCCCGGACAGATTCATCGACACCGAGGTCAGCGCGACGATCACCAGCAGCCCCCAGATCCAGACGCCGCCGGAGCGGTGCAGGTCGAAGGTGAGCGCATAGCCGCCGCGCTTCAGGCGAAACGCGAACGACTTGCGCCATGCCTTGAAACTCGGAAACGACAGCCACAGCGCAATCACGCTATCGAACAGCCAGATGATGCCGACGATGCCCATCAGCCACGTACCGGTGTCGACGCTGCCGGTGAACGGCAGTTGCAGCGTGTAGTGGAATTTGTAGATGAACGGGATCAGGTTGATCCGCGCGAGCGAGACGACGCCCCATTCGCGGCGGCCCTGGATTTCGCCGGTGGCGGGGTCGACGGCGATCTGGGTGAAGTCGAGCGGGTAGGGCTGTTTAGTCGCGGGATCGATGCGCGGCAGCACCATCATTTGCAGCGTATGGCCGGGCTCGGCGACGAGCGGCAGATACGTGACCTGCAAACGCGGGTCCGCGGCTTCCACACGCCGCGCCAGTTCCAGTCCCGACAGCGCCGGCGCGTCGGTATGAGCCTTGAAGAACGATGGATTCAGCGCCGCATCGAGTTCATGGTCCCACGCGATGATCGCGCCGGTGAGGCCGGCCAGGAATAGAAACAATGCGGTGGCAACGCCGAACCAGCGATGAAGGCGAACGAACTGGCGTCTCATGCGCAAGCCGGCAGGGCGAGGAGAAACGGCGGGCGGAATATCACGACGAAGACTGGGCGTAAATAGGAATTGTTCGCATCTTACGGGAAACTTGCAATGGGCAGCAAGGTTCCCGTCGATACTTCGCCCAAAAAAAGCGGCACCGAAGTGCCGCTCTCTCCTGCATCCTGCGTCTCGCAAGGCGGCCCAGCTGCCCGCGAGCTGGCATCAAACCAGCCGCAAGTAAATCAGTTCCCGCTTGATATACGCGTAGAAAATCGGTGCGGCGACCACGCCGGGAATCCCGAACGCGGCTTCCATCACCAGCATCGCGATCAGCAGTTCCCACGCGCGCGCCTCGATCTGGCCGCCGACAATCCGCGCGTTCAGGAAGTACTCGAGCTTGTGAATCAGGATCAGGAACACGAGCGACATGACCGCCGCCGGAAAGCTCACCGAGAGCGCCACCGCGACGATGATCGTATTCGAGATCAGATTGCCGATCACCGGCAGCAAGCCGACGATGAACGTGACCAGCACCAGCGTTTTCGACAGCGGCAACGTGTCGTGGAAGATCGGCAGGATCACCAGCAGGAAGATGCCGGTGAAGGTCGCATTGATTGCGGAGATCTTCACCTGTGCGAACACGATGCGGCGGAACGCGTCGGCGAACCGCGTGACGCGCGTGACGAACGCCGTGGACAACGGCAGCCGGTTCATATGCTTCTGCGCGCCGACCGCGATGATCGCGCCGATGATCATGCCGATCAGAATATGCGTGAACGCGCGCGCCGCCGTCTTGCCGCTTTGAGACAGCATGTTGGCGTGCGTGGTCATCAGTTCGGTGGCCCGGCTCTTCATCTGCTCGGTGTCGACCGGCAGATAGTTGGCGATGAACTGCGGAATGCGGCCGCGCGCCTCGTCGACGAGCTGCATGGCCTGGTCGAGCAGGTTCTGCACGCTCGGCACGTCGTTCTCGAAATGCGCGATGATGCCGAGCGTGAGCCCGGTCAACGCGCCCACGATCACCACCGACAAAAACACCACCGCGAGCCAGCGTGCCCGCTTGCTCGACATGTGACGCTCGATGCGCGGCGCGATGGTATGCACGAGCTGGAACACCAGCAGCCCGGCGAGCAGCGCGCCGAGCAGCCTGAGTTCGATCACCGCCCACATGCCGAACAGCATCAGCGCATAACTGCCGATTTCGACCGCCGAAAGTTTCGGCAGACTCATGTCGCTAGTCAGCCTGACCGGGCGTGGGCGTAGGTCCTGCACTTGCCCGTCGTCGCGCGCCTGATTTCGCTTGGCCATGGCTTATTCCGTCTCCAACCCGTGAAGTGCAGCGTTACTTTTTGCTGGCAGCCCGTTTCAGCAAGGGCGCCAGATACTTTCCGGTAAAACTTGCTTTCGACTTCGCCACCTGCTCCGGCGTGCCTTGGGCAATGATCTGACCGCCACCCGCACCGCCTTCCGGACCGAGGTCGATGACCCAGTCGGCGGTTTTTATTACATCGAGATTATGCTCGATGATCACGACAGTATTACCCTGGTCGCTTAACCGATGGATCACTTCCAGCAGCAGCGCGATATCGTGAAAGTGCAGGCCGGTGGTCGGCTCGTCGAGAATGTATAGAGTGCGACCCGTGTCGCGCTTGCTCAGTTCCAACGATAGTTTCACCCGCTGCGCCTCGCCGCCCGACAGCGTGGTCGCCGACTGGCCCAGGCGGATATAGCCCAGACCCACGTCCAGCAAGGTTTTCAGCTTGCGCGCGACGACCGGCACCGGCTTGAAGAACTCGTACGCGTTCTCCACCGTCATATCGAGCACTTCGCTGATGTTCTTGCCTTTGTATTGCACGTCCAGCGTTTCGCGGTTGTAGCGCTTGCCGTGGCAGACGTCGCAAGGCACGTACACGTCCGGCAAAAAGTGCATCTCGACCTTCAGCACGCCGTCGCCCTGGCAGGATTCGCAGCGGCCGCCCTTGACGTTGAACGAGAAACGGCCCGGATCGTAGCCGCGTTCTTTTGCCGCAGGCACGCCCGAGAACAGTTCGCGGATCGGTGTGAAGAGGCCCGTGTAGGTGGCCGGGTTCGAGCGCGGCGTGCGGCCGATCGGCGACTGGTCGACATTGATGACCTTGTCGAAGTGCTCGAGGCCCTCGATCGACTCATACGGCGCCGGTTCCGTGGACGACCCGTACAGGTGATGTGAGACCGCGTGATACAGCGTGTCGTTGATCAGCGTCGACTTGCCCGAGCCGGACACGCCGGTCACGCAGGTGAGCAGGCCGACCGGCAGATCGAGCGACACGTGCTTCAGATTGTTGCCGTATGCCTCGACGATGCGCAGACGCCGTTCGTCCGGCGCCTTGCGTTCGTCCGGATACTCGATGTTGAGCGCGCCGGACATGTACTGCCCGGTCATCGACGCCGGGTTCGCCTGCACCTGTTTCGGCGTGCCTTCGGCGATCACCATGCCGCCGTGTTCGCCCGCGCCCGGTCCCATGTCGACCACGTAATCGGCCATGCGGATCATGTCTTCGTCATGCTCGACGACGATCACCGAGTTGCCCAGATCGCGCAGATGCTTGAGCGTGGCGATCAGCCGGTCGTTGTCGCGCTGATGCAGGCCGATGGACGGCTCGTCCAGCACGTACATCACGCCGGTCAGGCCCGAGCCGATCTGCGAGGCGAGGCGAATGCGCTGCGCCTCGCCGCCCGACAGCGTTTCCGCGCTGCGTTCGAGCGACAGGTAATCGAGCCCGACGTTATTCAGGAACATCAGCCGCGCGACGATTTCCTTGACCACCTTGTCGGCGATCTCGCGCTTCGAGCCTTCGAGACGCAGCGTCTGGAAATAGCCGAGCGCGTCGCGCAACGGCCAACCGCTGATTTCGAAGATGCCGCGCGCGTCGCTGTCCGAGCCGATCCGCACGAAGCGCGCTTCGCGGCGCAGCCGCGTGCCGGCGCAAGCGGGGCAGGACTGGTTGTTCTGATACTTGGCGAGTTCTTCACGCACCGCGACCGAATCGGTCTCGCGGTAACGCCGTTCCAGATTCGGAATGATCCCTTCGAACACGTGCTCGCGCACCGACGTGCGCCCGCGTTCGTTGATATACGAGAACGGAATCTCCTGCTTGCCCGAACCGAACAGCAGAATCTTGCGGACCTTCTCCGGCAGATCTTCGACCGCCATGTCGATATCGAACTCGTAGAACGCCGCGAGACTCTGCAGCATCTGGAAGTAGAACTGGTTGCGCCGGTCCCAACCCTTCACCGCGCCGGCCGCGAGCGACAGCGACGGATGCGCGACCACCCGCTTCGGATCGAAGAAGGTGATCTGGCCCAAGCCGTCGCATTCCGGGCACGCGCCCATCGGATTGTTGAACGAGAAAAGCCGCGGTTCCAGTTCCTGCAGCGAATACGAGCAGATCGGGCAGGCGAACTTCGAACTGAACAGCTTCTCTTTGTCGGTGTCCATTTCGAGCGCGATCGCGCGGCCGTCGGCGAGGCGCAGTGCCGTTTCGAACGATTCGGCGAGGCGCTGCTTCATATCCGGCCGCACCTTCAGACGGTCGACCACGACGTCGATAGTGTGCTTGTCGTTCTTTTTCAGTTTCGGCAGCGCGTCGACTTCATAGATCTTCGCGACGCCTTCATTCGCGGTGCCGCCGCCCGAGCGCACGCGGAAACGGATAAAGCCCTGCGCCTGCATTTCCTCGAACAGTTCGACGTGCTCGCCCTTGCGGTCGGCCACGACCGGCGCGAGGATCATCAGCTTCGTTTCTTCCGGCAAGGCGAGTGCCGCGTCGACCATCTGCGAGACGCTTTGCGCCTCCAGCGGGATTTCGTGGTCCGGACAATACGGCGTGCCGACCCGGGCGAACAATAGCCGCAGATAGTCGTGAATTTCGGTCACGGTGCCAACCGTGGAGCGCGGATTGTGCGAGGTCGCTTTCTGCTCGATCGAGATTGCCGGCGAGAGGCCTTCGATCAGATCGACGTCCGGTTTTTCCATCAACTGCAGGAACTGGCGCGCATAGGCCGAAAGACTTTCGACGTAGCGCCGCTGTCCTTCCGCATAAAGCGTGTCGAACGCCAGCGACGATTTGCCCGAGCCCGAAAGGCCCGTGATGACGACGAGCTTGTGACGTGGAAGATCGAGGTTGACGTTCTTCAGGTTGTGGGTGCGAGCCCCACGAATGCGGATTTGTTCCACGGATTTATTCCATGAACTGGCGGAAAGAGGAAGGGGCTAAACCTGCTACTATAACGACTTTTCAAGACCGCCGTTACGGCTTCCTGACAGGCTGAAGAAGCACTGAGGCAAGCTGTAAGGCAGCGGTTCAGCGCCGCGGGGAAGAGGTCTAACTGGGGCCGTTCCTCGTGAGTACAAGGCACCGCGAGGCGTCAGTGGGAGTACTGCAAGGCCGTCGGCTCGAACGCCGCGCCGCATGCTTCCCGCCGTCCGACGGCAAGCCGCCCGCTGGTGGCCGCTCTTCGGCGGTGTGCCGCCCCGCTCATTCAAAGAACGCTCCCGATGTCCAATCCGTCCGCAACATCCTCACGCATGAGCGCGCCTGAACTGCGCGCGACCGTGTCGCTGGCCGCCATCTTCGCGCTGCGCATGCTCGGTCTGTTCATGATCATGCCGGTGTTCTCGATCTACGCGAAGACCATTCCGGGCGGCGACAACGTGCTGCTGGTGGGCATCGCGCTTGGCGCGTACGGCGTCACGCAGTCCATGCTCTACATCTTTTACGGCTGGGTTTCCGACAAGATCGGCCGCAAGCCGGTGATCGCGATCGGCCTGCTGATCTTCGCGCTCGGCAGCTTCGTCGCGGCGGGCGCGCACGACATGACGTGGATCATTGTCGGCCGCGTGATTCAGGGGATGGGCGCGGTGTCGTCGGCGGTGATCGCGTTTATCGCCGACCTCACGTCCGAAGAGCACCGCACCAAGGCGATGGCGATGGTCGGCGCCAGTATCGGCGTGTCGTTCGCGGTGGCGATTATCGGTGCGCCGATCGTGTTCCAGTGGGTGGGCATGAGCGGGTTGTTCACGCTGGTCGGCATCTTCTCGATTCTGGCGATCGGCCTCGTGTTGTGGGTCGTGCCCGACGCGCCGAAGCCGGTGCATGTGCGCGCGCCGTTCGCCGAAGTGCTGCATAACGTCGAACTGCTGCGTTTGAACTTCGGCGTGCTCGTGCTGCACGCCACGCAAACGGCGCTGTTCCTCGTCGTGCCGCGCATTCTCGAAGCCGGCGGCTTGCCGGTCGCGTCGCACTGGAAAGTTTATTTGCCCGTCATGGGGCTGTCGTTCGTGATGATGGTGCCGGCGATCATCGCCGCCGAAAAGCGCGGGAAAATGAAAATCGTGCTGCTGTCGGCGATCGGTCTTATCCTGATCGGACAGTTGTTATTGGGCGTCGCTCCGCATACGATTCTGAGTGTGGCAGGGATCCTTTTTGTGTACTTTCTCGGCTTCAATATCCTTGAGGCGTCACAGCCTTCGCTGGTGTCGAAACTGGCGCCGGGCACCCGCAAGGGCGCGGCGGCCGGCGTGTATAACACCACGCAGTCGATCGGCCTCGCGCTGGGCGGGGTGGTCGGCGGCTGGCTGCTCAAGGTGGATGGGGCGAGCGCAGTATTCTTTACCTGCTCGGGGCTCGTGTTTTGCTGGCTTATAATCGCCGCCAATATGAAACAGCCGCCGCGCAAGGCGTAACTCAACACCCAGAACTCACCCGGCGGCGGGCAGAGGCGCAGTTCTGGTCTCGGGCCTGCCGGCCATGAGACGCGAACCGTGTCGTACCGCGCCGCCCGCAACGGAATCAACAGGAGAAACTCATGGCATCCGTGAACAAGGTCATTCTCGTCGGCAATCTCGGAGCCGATCCGGAAGTCCGTTATCTTCCGAGCGGCGACGCAGTGGCGAACATCCGCCTTGCAACGACGGATCGGTACAAGGACAAGGCGTCCGGCGAAATGAAGGAAGCGACCGAATGGCACCGCGTGTCGTTCTTCGGCCGCCTCGCGGAAATCGTGTCCGAATATCTGAAGAAGGGCTCGTCGGTGTACCTGGAAGGGCGCATCCGGACCCGTAAGTGGCAAGCGCAAGACGGCACCGACCGTTATTCGACGGAAATCGTCGCCGAGCAGATGCAAATGCTGGGCGGCCGCGGCGGCTCAATGGGCGGCGGTGACGAAGGCGGTGGCGGTGGTTATAGCCGTGGCGAGCCGTCGGAACGCAGCGGCGGCGGCGGTGGTGGCGGCCGCGCTGTGTCGGGTGGCGGCGCTTCGCGTGGCGGCAGCGGTGGCGGCGGTGGTGGTGCTAGCCGTCCGAGCGCGCCGGCAGGTGGTGGTTTTGATGAGATGGACGACGATATTCCGTTCTAAACGCAGCCGGCTCACCGGCTGTTGAATACAGGCCGGATAAGCCTTACGTAATCGATCGATTAGGTGAGGCTTATCCGGCCTTTTTCTTTTGTGCCGTCGGCAACGCCGCCGTGCGTTGGGCTCGGTGATCTAACTTGATCACGCCCGTGCAACTTGTCACCGCCGTGCGCAGCGACTCCGCCTCGCGTACCGCGAACTCCCTCTCCCAGCCTTCCCCACCGCTCAACACCAGCGCATTCCGCGCCATCCCTGCTGCATTTCGCGACGCATGGCGTCAACCGGTCGCAAGTGGCTGGAGGCAAACCGTCGATACACCGACTATTCGTCTGTCGCACGAATTGATGTGAGGCGCAGGCCGAAAGGCAAGTCGCGGAAAAGAGGCCTACCCACCTCGCGATCGCCAGAAGCCATCAAGCTATTTTCAATTAATAAAGGAATCTTAATCATGTCCAAGATGCTCGTAGGTATCGCTCTCGCCGTCGCCACCCTGGGTGCACCGGTTCTCAGCTTCGCTCAATCGAATGCGCCGCTCACCCGTGCGGAAGTCCGTGCCGATCTGGTTCGTGTCGAACAGGCTGGCTACAGCCCGAACCGCGGCAACGATCTCGACTACCCGGCCGACATTCAGGCAGCCGAAGCAAAGATCGCATCGCAAGGCGATCGGCAACTGGCCATGCAGGCTGTGGGCGGTGTCGCGCAAAACGGCAGCACGGCTTCAGGATCGATGTCCCACACGTCGATGACGATGCACTCGAATTGCGTCGGCCCGGTCAGCTTCTGCAACGTGTTCTTCGGTAGTTAAGTGGCGTGGTGCGCCGATCCTGCGCCCGCTGTCATGCGCAGGATCGCCAGCACGATGCACAGAAGAAGGTGGCTTGATAGACCAGCGCGTCGCAAGACTTCGCGTGGTGACGAATCAAGTCAGCTTCTTTTCAAATCCAGTTTGTACCCATTCTTTTCAATGGAGTTCGCCGTGAAGATTTTGCCTTTCGCCGCTTCGATTCTGTCTTTGTCCGCCTGCCTGTTCGCTTCGTCGGCCGCTATGGCGCAAGATGCCAAACCGGCCGCCGCGCCGATCAAAAACATCGTCCTCGTGCATGGCGCGTGGGTGGATGGCTCGGGTTGGAAGCCGGTCTATGACATTCTCACCAAAGACGGCTACCACGTCACGATGGTGCAGGAACCGCTGACCTCGCTCGACGACGACGTCGCCGCGACCAAACGCGTCATCGACCTGCAGGACGGCCCGACCATTCTCGTGGCGCACAGCTACGGCGGCTCGATCATCACCGAGGCCGGCGTCGATCCGAAGGTGACCGGGCTGGTGTATGTCGCCGCCCATGCGCCGGCGGTCGGCGAGGACGAATCGGATCTGGGCAAGCAATACCCGAGCTATACGTCGAAGCAGCCGGGCGCCATCAAGAAGACGGACGACGGCTACACGTACCTGAATCCGGCCGACTTCCCGAAGGATTTCGCCGCCGATCTGCCGCTGAAACAAGCTCAATTCGAAGCGCAATCGCAGATCCTGACGGCAGCCAAAGTCTTCTCGCAGCCGATGAGCGTCGCCGCCTGGACCACCAAGCCGAGCTGGGGCATCGTCGCGGCCGACGACAAGATCATCAACCCGGACCTCGAACGTTTCTATTACCAGCGTGCGCATAGCCACACCACGGTGCTGGCCGGCGCGAGCCACTCCGTCTACGAATCGCGTCCGAAGGAAGTCGCGGCAGTGATCGAAGACGCAGCGAAGCACGCCCAGCAGTGATGCACCGAGCGGGCAGCGGGACAAGAGGTGATATCGAAAGACACCTCTGTCTCGCTGCCCGTGACTTGCAGCAATTTACCCGACCGCCTCAAACCTCCACCGACACCCCTCGCTTCAAACACCGCAGCGCGAAAATGGACCGGCTGTTCTGAAACCCCGGCAAGCGGTACAGCTTGCGCCGCAAAAACGCCTCATAGCCTTCCGTACCCGCCACCGCGACCTTGATCAGATAGTCGTACTCGCCGGACACCAGAAACGCTTCGACCACTTCCGGCAGATCGATGAGCGCGTCGCCGAAACGCTCCAGCGTGCGCTCGTCGTGTTTGTCGAGCGTCACTTCGATGATCACCGTATCCGGCATGCCGAGCGCCTTCTGATTCAGCAAGGCCGCATACCCTTCGATCACGCCCGCTTCTTCGAGTGCGCGCACGCGGTTCCAGCAGGGCGTCGCCGACAGGCCGACCCGCTCCGCGAGTTTCGCGTTGGACAGGCGCCCGTCCTGGCGCAGTTCGCGCAGGATGCGCTGGTCGATGGCGTCGAGTGGCATGGAGATCCTGGTGGTTGGCGCATTGCAGCATGTGCCGCTAGACGAACCGTCTGCGAAATAAACAAAAAATAGGCAATCATTCTGCCACGGCCGCCAGATCGCCAGATAAACAAAACGAAACCCTCAAATTGTCCGCCTAAACTCTTGCGACCGAGGCGCTTCTCCCGCGCCTCGCGTTGACTCCGTATGCGGCCGCGATCCGGCCGGCATACGGCATCGCGTGCAGCCACCGCTGCGCGCTCCGTTCAAATTACCTGCCCACAAGGAAGGACCCAGATGGACCGACTGACGACCACTGCCGCCGGCACGCTTTTCGGCATTCACGGCGAACCCGCGCACGAACGCATCGTGCTCGCGACCGACGCCCCCACCGGCCTGCAAGCCGTGATCGCCGTGTACAGCACCGCGCGCGGCCCCGCGTTCGGCGGTTGCCGCTACTGGCAGTACGCGTCGGACCACGAGGCGTATAACGACGCGCTGCGTCTGTCGCAAGGCATGGCGTTCAAGAACGCGCTGGCCGATCTGCCGTTCGGCGGCGGCAAGGCCGTGATTCTGCGCAAGCCCGAGGCGCTCGACCGCACCGCGATGTTCAAGGCCTTTGGCCGTCTCGTGCAATCGCTCGACGGCATCTACCTGACCGCCGAAGACGTCGGCACCACTGCCGACGACATGCGCGCGGTCCAAAGCGAAACCCGCTACGTGAGCGGTATTCCGCGTTCGGGCGACGTGTACGGCGGCAATCCGTCGCCGCGCACCGCGTACGGCGTGTTCATCGGCTTGCAGGCGGCGGTCGATTCGGCACTGGGCCGCAAGTCGCTCGACGGGGTCTCGGTCGCGGTGCAAGGGCTCGGCTCGGTGGGCTGGGATCTGTGCGAGCGTCTGCACCAGGCGGGCGCGCAGTTGATCGTGTCGGACATCGACGCCACCCGGACCGCGCGCGCCGCGCAGTCGTTCGGCGCACGCGTGGTGGAGATCGCGCAGATCGCCGGCGTGGAAGCGGATGTGTTCGCACCGTGCGCGCTCGGCGGCTCGATCACCGCCGAGGTCGCCGCGCATTGCCGCTTCAAGGTGATCGCGGGCGGCGCGAATAATCAGTTGATGTCGCTCGCGGAAGGCGACGTGCTGCATCAACGCGGCATTTTCTACGCACCGGACTTTCTCGTGAACGCGGGCGGCATTATCAGTTGCGTGCGCGAATATCTGGGCGACGCGGAAGAAGCGTCGGTACTCGCCGAAGTCGCGCAGATCGGCCCGCGCGTGTTCGAACTCGCCGGCCGTGTCAGCGCGACGGGCGTTGCGCCAGCGCGCGCGGCGGTCGCATGGGCGCGTGAAAAGATGGTTGCCGCCTGAGGCTGCGTCAAAGTTAGCGCTAGCAACCAGCGTTTACGTCAAATGAAGTAACGCGGCCTTGCGTTCAGCCAGCCGGCGAGAACGCAAGACCGCCACTCCGCCACTTCGCCGCTCCCCGGCCGCGAAATCTTCGCCAGCAAACTCTGCGCCGTTCACTGACTCAGATGCCCCAGCGCATCGCGCATCGGTTGACTCGACACCACGATCGGCCCGGTGAACGGCGTATCCAGATCCACAATCACATACACCGCCGACGCAATCGACACCGCTCCCAGGCAAATCGTGACGAGCGCCAGCGCATTGCGCGGCGCGATCAGGCCGAAGCTCAGAAAAATCACGCCGAGCCAGAATGTCAGCGTGGTGAAAAACGGCTGCGAAATCGAACTGTGCGCTTCTTCGATGATTTTCCAGCGCGCGTCGACGACCCGCCTGTATTGCAACAAACCATCTTCAAGCGTGCGCTGCTGCAGCGGATCGTGCGCGCGCAGTTGCCGCAATTCCCGTCCCACCGCGGTCAGCATGTCGCCGAGCCGCACGTTCTCCAGTTTTTGCGAGTTGTCCTGCGTGCCGACGTCCTTCGGATAGTCGCCGCTCGGCGCCGGCTCGCCGGGCCAGGTCGACGCGATGGCCGCCGCCGTGTACTGGCGCAACAGATCCCGGGCGCGGCTGGTGTCGGCGCCGTATTCGCGCAGGGTCGTGTCGAACTCGATCAGATCGGCCGCATAGGTGCGCAGATCGTTCGACGTGGTATCGAAGCTCGCCTTCGCGGACGCCGTCATCAAGCCGAGTACCAGCGCGGCGAACGTCACCAGCATGCCGATCACCAACTGGATCAGTTGCACGGTTTCGTGCGCTTTATGTTCCTCGGGCAGCAGCGGGCGCACCCACACACCGATACCGGTCGTGCCGAGCAATAAAAGAAAGACCAGTAAAGCCGAGCTTATTTCCGACATGGTCATGCTCCGAAGACACGCGCCTCGTCACTGTCCGTCAACTCCGCTGCGGCGGCTAGCCGGGTAGTCCCGCAAACGCCTTGCGCGAATAGCGCTCCGCTGCCGCCAATAGGTTGATGCATCGCAAACGCTTGCGCTATTCACCATAAAGTTTTTTGTAAACCGGCCGTTGTCCCTTTGTGTGGCATTCGCTTAAATTTAGATAAATAGTTGCGGACCTGGCCGGACGGGCTTGGGCGCAGCACGCGTGGCCGAGGCGATTTACTGAACATTCGGTCAGGCAGCCCAATGGAGACTAGCCCGATGCTGAAAAATCTGTCGATTCGTACCTGCCTTACCCTGATGATCCTGTTTTTCGGCGTGCTGTTGCTGGCCGGCGCCGCCGCCGGTCTGCTGTCGCTGCGTTCGAGCAACGCATCGCTGCAGCAGATGTACACCGTGGACACGCCCGCCGTCGCCGATCTCGAAGGCAGCGCCGGACAACTGCTGCGTCTGCGTCTCGCATTGGCGACTTACGCGTCGCTTAACGACCTCAACGACCAGGACGGCGCGAACGCCGTGCTCAAGCGTTTCGATCAGTACCAGAAAGCATCCAACGACCGTCTTGCCCACTATGTGAGCCGCGCGAGCACGGATGCCGACGAACAGCGCCTGATCAAAGACATGATGGACAAGCGCGACACCTTCCTGCGCGAAGGCGTCGAGCCGGCGCTCGCCGCGCTCAAGTCGGGCGACAAGACCGCGTTCCAGCAATTGCAGGCGCACAAACTGCCGTCGCTCTATAGCGCGTTCGAAAAGTCGATGCTGACGCTCGAACAACTGCAACTCGATCACGGCGCGCAGCGCTATCAGGACGCGCAGGACCTGTTCTACGCGATCTCGATCGCGGTGGCGGTCGGCATGGTGTTGTCGCTGCTGGGTTCGTTGATTGGCCGCGCGGTGCTGGTGCGCGCGATCGTCAGTCCGGTCGACGCCACCATCGCGCAGTTTCAGCGCATTGCCGACGGCGATCTGACGAGCCGGATCGACGTCAGCAGCAACAACGAAATGGGCCGCCTCGCGGCCGCGTTGCGCAAGATGCAGGACTCGCTGATCGCGACCGTGAACACGGTGCGCCAGGGCACGGAATCGATTGACACCGGTGTGAGCGAAATCGCCTCGGGCAACACCGATCTGTCGCAACGCACCGAGGAACAGGCGGCGTCGCTGGAAGAAACGGCGGCGAGTATCGAGCAGCTCACTTCCACCGTCAAGCAAACCGCGGATAACGCGAAGCAGGCGAGCTCGCTCGCGCAGGGCGCGTCGAGCCTGGCCGCGCAGGGTGGCGATCTCACCGAGCAGGTGGTGGGCACGATGCACGGCATCGTCGACGACTCGCGGCGGATTGCCGACATTGTCGGCGTGATCGAAGGGATCGCTTTCCAGACCAATATTCTGGCGCTGAACGCGGCGGTCGAAGCGGCGCGTGCGGGTGAGCAGGGCCGTGGTTTCGCCGTGGTGGCGAGCGAAGTGCGCTCGCTAGCGCAGCGCAGCGCGGCGGCGGCCAAGGAGATCAAGGGCTTGATCGATGCGTCGACGGCGCGGGTACAGGCCGGCTCGCAACTGGTCGAACGCTCGGGTTCGACGATGACCGAAATCGTCAACGCGATTTCCCGCGTGAGTTCGATCATGAGTGAGATCGCATCGGCTGCGCTCGAACAGAGCACCGGAATCGATCAGGTCAATCTCGCGGTCGCGCAGATGGACGAGGTGACCCAGCAGAACGCCGCGCTGGTCGAGCAGGCGGCTGCGGCGGCGAGTTCGCTGGAGGATCAGGCGCGGCGATTGACGTCGGCGGTGGCGGTGTTTCAGACCGGCAGCGGCTCGACGTCGTCGCGGTCTGGTTCTGCGGTGCGGCGTGGCGGTTCGGCCGCTGCGGGAGCCGCTGACAAGCGCTCGTTCGCAACGGCTTGATGCCTGGTTACGGCATCGTGGCGTAGTACTTCGCCACGCTGTCGATCTCCGCGGGTGTCATCTGCCGCGCGACATTACGCATCTGCTCGTTGATGTCGTTGTGTCGCGCGCCGGCAGCAAAGCCATGCAACTGCGCCGCGAGATATACGGACGACTGTCCACCTAGCCACGGCGCGGCGCCTTTGCGATCCAGTTGCCCATGGCATGCCGCGCACGGTGCGATATTGCGCTGCGGATCGCCCTGCATGGCCAGCTTCACCGCGTTAGCATCCGGTTCCGCACCGGACGACGGATTCTCCGCCGCGGGCCCTCTCGAAAGCGACGCATAGTAGACCGCCAGATCGTGCAGATCCTGATCGCTGCGCGTGGCGATAATCGCCTGCATCACGGCGTTCTGGCGCATGCCGCTCTGAAAGTCGCGCAACTCTTTGTAGACCACATCGGCGTACTGGCCGGCTAACGCGGGCGCGGTCACCGGCGGCGTGCCCTGCACGCCGTGGCACATCGAGCAATTCTGCGTGGCGATGGTCGCGCCCCGGCCGATCGACGTCGCGTCGGCGTTCGCGCGCCGCAACGGCGGCAACACCACCACGTCGCTCGGCGCCGGGCCGATGAGATTCGCGCCGCCGTACCAGGTGGACGGCGCGCCCGCGGCGCTGCAGATCGTTGCCCATAAGCTGCGGTCGCCGAATGCATTGTTCGCCGACGGCAGCCAGATAAAGCCGATCAGTATGCCCACGACCGCGATCGCGATCGTGCCGCCCACGCTCAGCGTGAACCACGGGTTGCGCAAGCTGAAGACGCGTTCCTGATTCATCGCTGCGCTCCGACGATCACTGCCGGCACGGACGTCTGCGGCAATCTGAGCAACTGTACGATCGGCACGCTGTAGTTGACGACCGTGAGGCCGATCATCAACGCTACCCACAGGCCGAAGCTATTGAGCGCGGCCGGCACGCGTTCCACCGGCTGCACCGCGCTCGCGAAGCGGAACGTCTGCTGCGGTACGACGGGGCCGAATTGCGACTTCGCGAGGATGTAGATGAACATCACGCCCGACACCACCAGGACCAATCCGCCGACCGCCGACATACCGACCCAGAACGCCTGCTGCTGCATGCCCGGCGCGTTGTAGTCGTAATAGGCCATGCGGCGCGGCGCGCCGAGCAGGCCGACGTAATGCCACGGCAGCGTCACCACCATCATGCCGATGAACCACAGCCACAGTTGCGTGCGCACCAGTTTCGCCGACGCGATCGCGCGGCCGGTCAGTTGCGGCCACAACTCGTACGCGATCGCGAAGTACATGATGACGATCGCGCCGCCGAAGATCAGGTGGAAGTGCCCGGTGACCCACTGCGTGTTATGCACCGTCGAGTTCAACTGGTAGCTCATGTTGATCAGCCCGCCTGCGCCGCCCAGCCCCAGCATCACGAACGAAAACGCGATCACCAGCATCATCGGGTTTTGCCACGGCAGCGCGGTGAGCCAGCCGAACGCGCCCTTGCCGCCGCGCAACCGGCCGGCGATTTCCACCGACGCGCAAATCGTGAACACGGTCAGCAGCGTCGGCACGGACACCATGCCGGTGAACACCGCGTGCAGGAACTTGAAGCCGGAGCCGACCTGCGGATCGGCGAACAGATGGTGAATACCGATCGGCATCGCGAACACGAGGAACATGATGAACGACACGCGCGCCATCGAATCGCTGTAGAGCCGTCCGCCGATCGCGCGCGGCACCAGCGTGTAGTACGCGATATACGCCGGAATCAGCCAGAAGTAGACGATTGCGTGCAGCGTCCATGAGAACAGGATGCGCGACAGGCCGGCGTCGATCGTATTGGTGAGGCCGAAGGCGACCGGCAGAATCTGGAACAGGATTTCGAGCGCCGCGCCGATCGCGGTCCACGCCCACAGATACGCGCCGGCCACGTTGGCGAACATGGCAAGCGGGATCGGCTTGCCGGGATTCGCGCGCTTCCAGATGCGCAGATTGACGTGCATCAGCGCGACCCAGATCCACGAGCCGACCACCACCAGCACCACGCCGAGATAGTAGAAGGGACTGCCGATCATCGGCGGATAGAAGGTGTAGAGCACCGACGCCTGGCCGAGTGCGACCGGCACCACGGCCATGACCGCGCCGACCGCCAGCAGGATGAGCGCGGCCCATGCCCACTTGAGGCCGGCAAGGCGCTGGCCGAGCGCGAGTTCGACGATCGCGTAGCCGAAGCCCATCGACACCAGCGTGGGCAGCACGTAGGCCATTACCGTGCCGTGCGCGGTCACCGAGCGATAGTAGAGCTCCGGGTCGCCGACCCATGGCATGAACGGACTGCGCGCCAGCATCTGCCACGCGCCGAGAAACAGCGCGATCAGAAACGCAATGAAGGCGAGCCAGAAATGGGCGAGTACGAGTCGCTTAGCGTGAAACACAGCTCAGCCTCCGGGATTGTCGGGCTTGCGCGAAGAAGGTGGCTTTGTCGACCACTTTGACGTGCGCCCACATGGTTTGATGGCCGAAGCCGCAGAATTCGTGACACGGCATGGTGTGATCGCCTGGCGTGTCGAAACGTGTGTTCATCGTCGAGACGTAGCCGGGCACGACCATCGTGTTGATGTTGGTGTCGGTCACCAGCAGGCCATGCACGACGTCGGCGCTGGTGGTGCGGATCGTGATCGGCGTGTCGGTGGGCACCAGCAGGCACTGCGGCGTGAACGAGTACTGCTGCGCAATGAAGCGCACCACCACCGAGCCGTCCGGTTCGACCGCGCTGCCGAGGTTGTCCTCGACGAATTCGCCCGAGAGTTGCAGGCGCGACGGGTCGATCGTTTCGACACGCGACGGCGGCATCATCGCCCAATGCAGCCCCGAGTAGACGATGACGGCGAGCATCAGCACGATCAGCGCGACCGCGAAAATTGCCCAGCGCCGTTCGGCGCGCAGCGCGACGGCGTGACCGCCGCCGGATGAATGATTGGTATCGGTCGACATGATCAATGCACAACGCCACGCGGCAGAAAGACGAAAAAGTAAAAGGCGAACCAGATCGCCATGACGATCAGCGTGGCGACTCCGGCTACCGCGATCGCGCCGTGCGGGCCGGCCGCGACGACGCGTTCCACTTCGTCATCCGTCGGCGGGGCGCCGCTGCGGGTATCGTTCGCTTCCATCAAAAGATTCTCCAGTGCGGCTGTTCAGCGCAGCGGTGCGGTTCAGTGCAGCGGTGCCTTGCGCAACTCGTTGACTTCGCGGGACGTCACCGGCTGGCCGTGATTGCCCCACGCGGTGCGGATATACGTGACGACGGCGGCGGCGTCGGTGTCGTTCAGTTCCTGGCCGAACGGCGGCATGCCGTACGGCTCCGGATTGCGCATGGTGCCCGGCGGGAAACCGCCGTTCAGCACGATCCGGATCGGATTGACGGCCGAGTCCATTTCGATCGACTGGTTGCCGGCCAGCGGCGGGTAATGCTGCAACTGGCCTTCGCCCTTGGCGCCGTGGCACAGCGCGCATTTGTCCGCGTAGATCTTCGCGCCGAGCTGGAACACGTTGGTGCTGGTCGGCGCGGACGGGCCCGATTTGCGGCCGCTTTTGTCGGGCAGGGTCTTCAGATAGACGGCCATTGCCTTGACGTCGTCTTCGGTCATGTATTGCAGGCTGTGATAGGTGACTTCGGCCATCGGGCCGTACACGGCGCCGCGATCGGAAATGCCCGCCTGCAGCAGATCGACGATGTCCTTGATGCTCCAGTCGCCAAGGCCGCCGTCTTTGTCGGAGGTCAGCGACGGCGCGTACCAGTTCTGCACCGGAATCAGCCCGCCCGCGAACTGCTCGCTTTGCGACGAGCCGCCGAGCATGTTGATCTTGCTGTGGCACATCGTGCAGTGCCCGAGCCCTTCGACCAGATACGCGCCGCGATTCCACTCGACCGATTTGGTCGGATCGGCCTGGTACTCGCCTTCACGGAAATACAGCGTGCGCCAGCCGTACAGCAACTTGCGCTGATTGAACGGGAAGCGCAGCGTATGCGGATGATTCGCTTCGCGCACCGGCGCAACGGTCTTCAGATACGCGAAGATCGCGTTCGAGTCGTCGCGCGTGACCTTGGTGTATTGGGCGATCGGCATGGCCGGGTAGATCAGCGTGCCATCCGGCGTGCGGCCGGTGCGCATCATCTTGAAGAACGCTTCCTGGCTCCAGGTGCCGATGCCGTATTGCGCGTCCGGTGTGATGTTCGGCGAGTACAGCGTGCCGAACGGCGTTTCCATCGCGAGGCCGCCGGCGAACAGCTTGCCGCGCGGCGCCGTGTGGCAGGCAACGCAGTCGCCGGCGCGCGCCAGGTATTCGCCGCGTTTGACGAGGTCGGTCTGGGCGGCGGTCTGGTCGGTTGCGGTGGCTGCCGTGGGCGTGGGCGTGGCGGTCGTGGGTGCGGGTGGCGTCGGGCTGGCGGCGCGTGCTTCCGCGATCAAGAGCGTCTGCGGTACGTTGAGCAGCACGGCGCCGCTGGCGAGGATCAGGCCCGTCATCAGCGTGAGGGATAAACGCGCGCGAAGTGTCGGCTTCATTGCGGTTGGCTCCCACAGGCGAGCGGCAGCCGCGCGGTCGTTGCCGGCGCGGGCCGTGGATCGGCCGGACGCGGCTGACGCGCGAGCCAACTGGATACCGCGGTGATGTCCTTGTCGCTCAGCTTCACGGCGATCGAGTGCATGCAGTCCGGCGCGAGCGCGTGACGCGTGCCCGAGCGCCACGTGCCCATCTGTCCGGCGATATAGCTCGCGTGCAGACCGAGCAGGCCGGGAATGCCCGGCTGCGTGCCGGTCATGCTCGCGCCATGGCAGGCAATGCAGGCGGGAATCTTGCGTGTGGGGTCGCCCTGCATGACGAGCCGCTGTCCGGCGGCGAGCACCGCCGGCGAGACGGCGCTGTGATCCGCGTCGGGATAGGGCGGTTGCAGATCGGCGAAGTACTGGCTGATTTTGCGCAGATAGTCGTCGGGTAAAAACGCGAGCAGGTAGCCCATCGGCGGATAGGTCCGGCCGCCGTCACGGAACGCGGTCAATTGATTGAACAGATAGTCGGCCGGTTTGCCGGCAATGCGTGGGAAGTAGTCGTTGTTCAGCCCCTGGCCTTGCACGCCATGACACGAGGTGCAAGCGCGCACGCGCTCGTCCATGGCCGAAGGCATGACGCCGGGTGCGTCAGTCGCGGCGAGCGCCGCGCCGCTCCACATGACGTAAAACACGAACAGGACGGAAGATCCGAAAGTTCTGCGATGCACGCCAGGCCTCGTTGGGGAAACGTTCTTTTTTTCTGGATGGTTTTCTCGCGCATTCACCCCTGCATTGGCTTAATGAGCGAATGGGCGATGCGTGACAGCTCTGCCGGTCTTTTTATATCGACGGCATCAATGGCGAATCGTAACGGACTTATTCTGGACGGCAATACGTCGACAAGCTACGGCGAAGCAATTGCTTGACTTAACTCAATGAGTCGCGTGAATGCACCGCTGGGTCGCGGTTTTCGGGCTGCTGGACATAACGCTGAAACATTCCGCGGTGGATCGCGGAATGCGGAATTCGATCCAGTGCATCAATGGCGGAAAAGCGCATTCGACTGGGTACCAGATCATCATAGGCGGCGAGTAGCGTGCTTTCAATATTTCTATTGAAGGGCGTCTCGCGCGAATGCGACTGTTCGATGATGGCTTTCAACCAGGTCGCGTGCGCGGGTGTCGCATGAGCGGCCTGTCATGTGGTTCAACTGAACAGTCGCATCAATGCCGTACGCGCGTTACTGACGCGTTCGCTTTCGCCGACTCGTCCCGGCAGCAGATGAAACTCGACTGCCGGCAAGGCGGGCAGGTTCACGCCAGGCGGGCAGGGCACCACACCGCCACCCGTCGACGATTCGTTCAGGCAGGAAATGCCGAGCCCCGCTTTCAGCGCCAACTGCAGGCCGGCCACGCCGGACGCCGAGTGCGACACCAGATACGGCACCTTGTGCTCGTCGAGCAACTTGACGACGAAGCGCTGCAACTGGCAACTCGACGGCAGCAGCACCAGCGAATACGGCGTGGCCGGTCGCGGACCGGCATCGGCCGCGCAGACCCACAGCAGTTTTTCGCGCCGCACCACGGTGCTCGGTACGGCGGTGCGGCGACCGGCGGCGCGCGCCGTGTCCGTGACGAGCCGCAACGACACGCCGATGTCGAACGACGCATCGTTACCGGCGCTGCTGTCGATCACCGCGCTCGGCTGCACGTTCACATGCAGCTTCAGACGCGGATGCTGCTCCGAGAAGGTCTTGAGAATGCGCGCGATGTCGTGCGGACGGTAATAGTCCGTGATCGCGATGCGCAGTTCGCCGTCGAGCGAGCGGCCTTGCAGATCCTCGAACGCCGCTTCGCTCATCGCGATGATGCGGCGCGCGTGGTCGAGCAGGCGGCTGCCGGCCGGCGTGGCGGTCACGCCCTGCTTGCTGCGCACGAAAAGCGGCAGGCCGGCGCGCTCCTCGAGTTTCTTCAACTGCTCGCTCACCGACGACTGCGACAGGAATACGCGCTCGGCGCCGGCCGACACGCTGCCCGATTCCGCGACGGCGACGAAGGTTCGCAACTGCGTCAGGTCGAATCCACGTTGGCTCATGATTCGGTTTATCCGATGGATGTAATCTGAATTTCCGGCTTTTCCGATGGAAGGCCCCGCCGTAGGATACCTCCAGATTTCTACTTTGCGGAGGGTGTGATGAAAAACGGAACAGTGGCAGCGGCGCTCGATTCGGGCGGACGCACGGCGAGTCATCGGTGGAAGGTGCTGGGCGTCGGCTTTGCCGCGAACGCGAGTTTTTCGGCGGCGTTTTCGGGGATTCCGACGACCGCGGTCTTTCTACGCTCGGACTATCACCTCGGCAACGTCGGCCTCGGGCTGGTGCTCGGCATGCTTGGTCTCGGGATCGCCGTCAGCGAGTTGCCGTGGGGCCTGTTGACCGACCGCTGGGGCGACCGGCGCGTGCTGCTGCTCGGCCTGTTGTCGACCGCGGCGGCGCTGGCGGGTATGGCGGTGTTCGTGGCGCCGACGGGTGCGCATGTACCGAGCGCGACGATGCTCGCGCTCGGCCTGCTGCTGGTTGGTTTGCTGGGCGGCAGCGTCAACGGATCGAGCGGGCGCGCGGTGATGGCCTGGTTCCGCGAAGGCGAGCGCGGACTCGCCATGAGCATTCGCCAGACCGCGGTGCCTGCGGGCGGCGGTCTCGGCGCGCTGGTGCTGCCGGTGCTTGCTTCGCACTTTGGTTTCGCTAGCGCCTATGCCGTGCTGGCGGTGGCCTGCGCAATCACGGCCGGATTTACCTGGCACTGGCTGCACGAACCGTCGCATGTCGACACGGACGGCGCGCGCACGGCTCATGGCGCGGCGGGCGCGGCGGGCGGGGCGGGTGCCGCAGGTGCGACAGGTGTGACTCCGGCTAAAGGCTCGCCGTTGCGCAATGTCAGCATCTGGCGCGTGGCGCTCGGCGCGGCGGCATTGTGCGTGCCGCAACTCGCGGTCATCACGTTCGGGACGGTGTTCCTCCACGACTTCAGCCGTGCCGGCGTGCTGGCGATCAGCGTGACGATGGCCGCGGTGCAAACCGGCGCGGCGATCGCGCGGGTCTGGAGCGGCGGCTGGACCGACCGGCGCGGCAATCGCCGGGCGTACATGCGCGCCTGCAGTTTGCTCACAGCGGTACTGTTCGCGTCGCTCGCTCTGCTGACGGGGCTCGCCGGCCTGCATCACGCGGCACTTTCCAGCGTGTTCGCGGTAATGATCGTGCTGGGCGGTGTGAGCGCCTCGGCGTGGCACGGCGTCGCGTTCACGGAACTGGCCACGCAGGCGGGCACGAGTCGCGCGGGCACGGCGTTGGCGATCGGCAATACCTGCGTCTTTCTTACGCTATTCCTGACGCCGCTCGCCATTCCGTTATTGCTGTCGATGGGTTCGTGGCCGATGGTCTGGGCCGTGGCCAGTGTCTGCGCGCTGATTGCGTGGCCGGTCTTTCCGCGCGCGGTGCGCAGCGGCAAGATAAGCGCGGTGCCTGTGTGCGACCCGACCTGAGGCGAGCGCGTCGCGAAGCGCTTCAAATTGAACGCAGCGATTCAGTGGGCCATTGGCTATAAAAATGCCGCAAATATCCATTCCGGGTATTTGCGGCATTTTGCCTTTTGGATAGACCCGCATTGAACTATCAGTTTTTTACAGGATTCGGAAAGCTCCGATTTTCGCAGCGTGGTAGCGGTGATTTTATGGCCGCCTTGGCGTACTTATAGGCGTCGCCGGGTTGCCGTTAAAGCATGCGCAGAGTACGTCGGTTTATTCCTGCGCATTAGCCAATTATCCCTACAACAAACACGAGAAATCCTGGTGAACCTTAGAATCATTCTGGCGGACGATCATCCATTCGTTCTGCTTGGCATTCGGGCCGCGCTGGAAATGCGAGCCAGCGTCACCATCGCCGGCGAAGCGGCAACGCCGACTTTACTAGTCGACCTGTTGCAGAGCACGCCGTGCGATGTGCTCGTCACCGATCTCTCGATGCAGGAACCTCGCGGCGGCGCCGAAGACGGGCTCGGCTTGATCCGCCGCATCCGCCGCGATTGGCCTCAAGTGCGCATTGTCGTCATGACGACGCTGATGAACACGGCGATCCTGCGCGCCATTGTCGCGGACGGCACGGTTAGCGCGCTCGGCAAAACGGAGTCGATGGACGAACTCTGGCGGGCCATCCACGCGAGCGCGGGCGGCGACGTCTACGTCGGTCGCTCCATCGTCGACGCACTCGCGCATCCGCACGACAGTGAGTCTCAGCGGCCGCCCGCGCCGCGTTTGTCGTGGCGGCAAGCGGAAGTCGTCAAGCGCTTCGCCGGCGGACAGTCGATCGCCGACATCGCCGCCGCGCTCGGTTGCCATCGTCGTACGGTGAGCCGCCAAAAGCGCGAAGCGATGGCCAAGCTGGGCGTGACCAACGATCCTGGCCTCTTCTCTTACTTGCGTGCACACGGGATTATTAATTTTGAATCGCATATCTAAGCAATTGGGCGAAGAAACTGGCTTTGATTGGGGGTGTTTCGGAGCGATCTTATGGTTATTTTCGGGAGAACGTTTAATGATCGAAGCTCGGCCGGTTGCGCCGAACACAACGGCGAGCAGTCAAGATAGAAAGGGGAATTAATCAATGAACGACGTCGCTGAAACAGGCACATCCGTTAGAGCCATCATTGCGGACGATCATCCGCTGGTTTTACTGGCGATCGAAAATCTGATCGGGGGCTATCCGAATATGCAAGTCGTCGGTCGCGCGGCCGACGCCACCGAGCTTTTCATGGAGGTCGAGCGCAATCCATGCGACCTGGTGCTGATGGACCTTTATATGCCGGGCGGTTTCGACGGCAACGGGCTCGAGGTCGTCAGGCAGTTCAAGCTGCGCTATCCCGGCGTGCGGCTCGTCATACTCACCATGGAAACCGAGGCGAACGCGCTGCAGAAGGTGATCTCGCTCGGTGTCGACGGACTGGTCAGCAAGCGCGACCGGATCGATCTGATTCACGTGGCGGTCGTCACCGCGCTCGCACGGGAATGCTACGTCGGGCCGGCGGTGCGCGCGCTGATCGCCGACGCCACGGTCACACAGCGGCTCGATTTCGTGCGCACCATGTTGTCGCGCCGCGAACTCGAGGTGTTCACCCAATACGCGTCCGGGCTCGGCGTCACCGAGATCGCCGCGCGCCTCGGCCGCAGCGTCAAGACGATCAGCGCGCAGAAATGCACGGCCATGCGCAAGCTGGCCTTGCAGAGCGACGCGGAATTGTTCCGCTTCGCCGTCGAGCATGGCGTGGTGGCGGAGGAGCGTGCGCAGAGCCGGTAACGGGCCGGCAAGGTGTCGTGCCGCGACCGGTGCGACTGTCATAAGAGACATTGGCACGACCTGGGGAAGCGCAACGCGTGCAGGGCGAGCCAGTCGATAACACAACAAGAAATGACAAGAAAAATCCGCGTCATCGTGGCCGACGATCACGACTGTGTTCGCGTCGGCGTCCGGCGGCTGTTGTCGGCCGCGTCACATATCGAAATCGTCGGCGAAGCAGCCGACACCTATGGCCTGGCCGAACTACTCGACTCCTGCGCGTGCGACGTGGTCGTGTCGGACATCAGCATGCCCGGCATCGA
Source organism: Paraburkholderia sp. BCC1876 (assembly GCF_902833695.1). Classification (NCBI taxonomy): domain Bacteria; kingdom Pseudomonadati; phylum Pseudomonadota; class Betaproteobacteria; order Burkholderiales; family Burkholderiaceae; genus Paraburkholderia; species Paraburkholderia sp. BCC1876. The sequence goes on from NZ_CADFGI010000004.1 coordinate 768,340, forward strand.
CGGCGGCAGTAATGCGGTTTCGTTTCTGCGCCGCGTGTTGCGAGGCCGGCCTCATCCTTGCATCGTCGTGCTGACGATGATTTGCCATGCGCACATGCTGTCCGGGCTGTTGCATATCGGGGTGGGCGCAATCGTCGACAAGCGCGACGTCGCCACTGCGTTGATCGACGCGATCGAAGCCGGCATGGCCGGCCGCGTCTATCTGTCGGAGCAGGCGCGCACCGCAATGGAGGTAGCGGATACACCCGTGCAGCTTCGCGCCGGCATTTTGAGCGCACGCGAGTGGGAGGTTTTTCAATTGTATGTGCAGGGCCTCGCCGTTCACGAAATCGCGGTCCGTTTGCAGCGCAGCGGCAAGACCATCAGCACGCAGAAGCGCAGCGCGATGCGCAAGCTAGGCCTTGAGACGGAATCCGACCTGATCGATTACGCGCGACAGATTGGCTTGACCTGAGGTCCGGCCGAGATTCTGAGGCCGGTCCTCTGACGGTTATCACGGTGTCCAAATTTAGGACTCTGCTGATTGGATTGACGGCGTTGCCATTTCATAGTTCTGAGTTCACTGCGGGGCTGTTTTCCATTCACGTGACGAACGTAATTATTTCGTCATGCTGAATGGAAGTGTCGCGAAGAATTCAGGCCGACGTCTTACTGTAATCGTGTATTGCCGTCTGCCTTGTCCGGAAGAATTGGGAGACGGCATGGTCGCGCTAGGTAAGCGGTTGTTTGTAGAGGGCGTCGGGACGGCATGGCTGGTGTTCATCGGCTGCGGTAGCGTTGTGTTGAGCACTGGCGCGGTTCAGCAAGGGTATGGCGTGCTCGAGGTGTCGTCGGCATTTGGACTCGCGCTCGCTACAGCCGGCTACCTATTCGGCGGCATATCCGGCGCGCATTTCAATCCGGCTGTCACCGTGGGCTTCACGGCCGCGCAGCGTTTTCCGGTCAGGGACCTGGTGCCCTATATCGCTGCCCAGCTTCTGGGGGCGACCGCGGCGGCGGCGCTGCTTGTTTACGTCGCGAGTGGTCGCCCCGGTTTCGCGCTGGGCGCTAGCGAGTTCGCCGCCAACGGTTTTGGCGAACATTCCCCCGCCGACTATCCATTGCACTCGGCGCTGGTCGTCGAGTTCGTGCTCTCGTTCGCCTTTGTCATGTCGAGCCTCATGGTCGCGGCTCGCCACCACTTGGTGTCAATCGCGCCGCTGGTTGTGGGCGCGTGCCTGATGCTCGTTTATCTGGTGTCGATTCCGGTCACCAACGGTTCGGTCAATCCCGCCCGTTCTACCGCCCAGGCGTTGTTCGTTGGCGATTGGGCGCTGGATCAGCTCTGGTTGTTCTGGGCCGCGCCTATGTCCGGCGGCGTTGTGGCCGGCATCCTGTTTTCATTTCTGCACCGCAAATCAGACCCGCCGGCTGACGCGCTCGCCGGTCGCCAGAGCGAATCCGCGTGAGCGGCAACCTCGATTCGCGGGTGGCGTTGCTCGTCCGTGTTCGGCAAGGTAGTGCGTTGAGGCGTGGATTCCGGCGCCTGGGGTTGGCCCTGCTAGTCCTTTTCTTCTGCGGCATCGCGCACGCTGCGGCTGTCGCCCAGCCGTCCGGCGAGGCATCACGCCCTCAAGCCGCAAACCCCACTCCCACCAGACTGACCGTCGGTGTGCTTGCCAGCAACTGGCGACCGTTCGAGGCGCTAGAAGGAGGCCGGCTCACTGGCATGAGCGTCGACTATTTGCGTGCGCTGCTCGGGCCGGACGTCGTGATCGAAGCCAAGGCTTTTCCCGACATGCCGCAACTGCTCGCCGCTGCATGCGCGGGCCAGGTCGATCTGTTGATGAGCCTTGCGCGCACGCCTGAACGCGAGCGTTGCCTGCGATTTACCGTGCCGTATTTCCGCTCCTCCATATCAGCCGTGGTTCGCCGGGACGGTGAGGGCTACGGGACCGCATCGCAGCTTGGCGCGGCGCGCATCGCCATCGAGAAAGGTTTTGCACTGGAGCGTTCAGTGCGCGAGCGCTTTCCGCGTGCTGAGATCAACGCGTTTGCAACCACTCACGCCGCACTTGCCGCGATTGTTCGGGGCGATGCCGACGCTTACCTTGGTTTTACCCCGGCCGTGCAATACGCATTGGCCACTCACGAGTTCCGTAGCCTGAGCATCGCGTTCGAGGAGGGCAGCAAAATTGCGGATCTGCGCTTCGGCGTTCCGCGCGGTCGGACTGCGCTGCGCGATCAACTCGATCGGGCGCTTGCATCGCTCGACCCGGCTGACGACGCGGCGCTGCGCGTGCGCTGGCTACCCGGCAACTTCGACGCCGGGCCGGTGACCGGTGCGCCGCGTCTGGTGCTCACCTCGCAGGAGCAAGCGTGGCTTCGGTCATTGCCGCCGCTGCCGGTGGGTTTCGATAGCACCTGGCCACCCTTCAGCTATGTCGACGACGCCGGGCATCCGGCCGGCGTCGCTGCAGACCATCTGGCGTATCTGAGCCGCACGCTCGGCGTGACGTTCAGCCGCGCTTCCACCGCGGATTGGCCTGCCATTATCGCCGCCTTTCAACGCGGCGAGCTGGCCATGCTGGCCACCGCTTCCAGCAATGATCCGCGCCTCAAAAGCGCGCAGCACACCCGCGCGTACGAGAGCTATCCGCTGGTCATTGTCGGGCGCGAAGACGAGCCGGCCGCGCGTGCGCTCGGCGACTTTGCGTCGCGCCGCATTGTCGTTTCGTCGCATGTCGCCGGGTCGGTGCCGCATGCGCTCGACCACATTCCCCCGAACCATATCGCGATCGCGCCCAGTCTCGACGACGCGCTGGCCATGGTCGCGGCAGGCGAGGCGGACGTCCTGGTAGGCAACGTGGCCGCCGTCGACGTCGTGCTGAAGCGCCGCTATGTCGGCGTACTCAAGATTCTCGGCACGGTCGGTGAGTCCGACGCGCTGAACTTTGCTGTGCGCGCGGACCTGAGTCCGCTTGCCGGGCTGATCGATCGCGCGTTGCAGGCCATGCCGCCGGCGGAAAAGCAGCGCATCAGGCAGAAATGGGTCACCGGTAGTGCCACGGGCGCAGGCATGTGGACCGTGACCGCGCTGCGTCTGCTGCCGTTGCTGATCGGCATCGGCATTGTTTTGCTTGTCACGCTGCGTGCCTGTCTATTGTTGCAGCGGGAGGTCAGGCTGCGCAAGAAAACGGAGCGCGACCTTGCGCTGCAACTGAGCTTCCAGGAAACCATGATGAAGATGGTGCCCTATCCGCTGGTTGCGAAGGACCTCGACGGCCGGTATATCGCCGTCAATCAGGCCTATGAGGAAGCCTGCGGCATGCGCCGCGAAGCGGTGGTTGGCCGCACCACGAAGGACGTGCAGAGTTGGGGCGAGGCCAACAGCCACATCCTCGACGAGATGACTCGCGAGATGCTCAACGGTCGCGAAACGGCGCAGGCGGAGCTGCAGTTCGTGCGTAGCGCCGGCGACGTGCGGCACGGCCTGTTCTGGACCAGCACCTGCCGCGGCAGCGACGGTAAACCGGTTTGCGTCCTCGGCACCATGGTCGACATCACCGATATCCGGCGGGCCGAAATGCTCGCTCGCGAAACCGAGCGCCGTCTTTTCGATGTAACGCGCTCGTTGCCGGCCGTGGTGTTTCAACTGCGCCGTACGGCCGACGGCGTGTACTCGTTTCCATATATCGGCGGCGACACGCGGTTGCTGCTGGGCGGTAGCGCCGTGATCAAACGCGATCAGGTCGATTTCAAGCGCGTTTGCGAGCAGGACCGGCCGCTCGTGATCGCCCAGCTGGAGCACTCGGCGCGCTGCGAAACGCCGGTGCATATGGAGTTTCGCTTCAAAAGCGAAGGCGATCTCAAGTGGGTACGCGCCGAGTTGGTCCCGCGACGGGAAGGTGCCGGCAGCGTTGTGTGGAGCGGGTACTGGGTGGACGCCAGCGTGGAGCACGCGCGCTCCGACGAACTGGCGCGGGCACGCGACGTCGCCGAAGCGGCTTCGCGCGCCAAAGACGACTTCTTCGCGATGATGAGCCACGAAATCCGCACACCGATGAACGGCGTGCTCGGTCTCGTCGAGGTGCTGGAACGCACGCCGCTCAACGCCGATCAAGGCGAGATGCTGAGCATGATTCACGAGTCGGCGGGCGCGCTGCTGCAGATTCTCGACGACCTGCTCGATTACTCGAAAATCGAAGCGGGTCGACTGACGATCGAAGCCGAGCCCATCGACATACGTGAACTGGTCGACAACGCGGTTGGTCTGTTGGCGGGTCGCGCGCACGAAAAAGGTTTGAAGGTACGAGTCGATATCGCCGCGGAAGTCGCCGCGACCTTGCGGGGCGACAGCGTGCGCTTCCGGCAGATTCTGTTCAACCTGCTCGGCAACGCGATCAAGTTCACGCCGTCCGGCGAGGTCGACGTGGGGGTGTCGGTTGTCGAGCAAACCGGCGGCGCCCAAACGCTCGAGGTGACGGTCGAGGACACCGGCATCGGCATTGCGCCTGAGGTCCAGGCGCGGCTCTTCGAACCTTTCGTGCAAGCCGAATCGTCGACCACGCGCCGCTTTGGCGGCACGGGCCTCGGTTTGACGATCTGCCGCAAGTTGATCGATCTGATGGGCGGCTCGCTCGCACTGCACAGCGAGCCCGGCCGCGGCACGCGGATGACCGTGCGGCTCAGCATGCCGGTCGAGGCACAGCGTTATTCGGTCAGCGCGTTGCGCGGCAAGCGCGGTGTCGTCGCCACCAGCGACGCGCGGGTCGGTCAGGCCTTGATGCATTTCGGCGAGGCGCTGGGACTCGAACTGCGTCGCTTTGCTCCGGATGCGCCGGAACTGCGCGACCGCGCGGCGCTGGCCGGCGTGGATCTGCTGTTCGCGAGCGAGGACGTGACGTTTCCCGAAGACGTCATGCCGCGTTCCCGCATCGTCAGTCTGACTGAGAAGCCGAAGCCGACGGGCTATCGCATCATCGACAACAACGTGCGCGTCAGCATCAATCCCATTTCGTGGCGCGGGCTGGGCGCCGCATGTGCTGCAGCGGTGACCGGGTTGCCGTCGGTGGCGCCGCGTTTGGGCGGTATGCCGCGTACGCCTGAGGGCGGCGCGGCGATTCCCGATCGCGAACGCGCCATCGCGAGTGGCCGGCTGATCCTGGTCGCTGAAGACCATCCCGTCAACCAGGAGTTGATCCGCCATCAGCTGGCTCTGCTCGGTTTCGCCTGCGACGTCGCGAACGACGGCGCTGAGGCCCTGGCCGCGCTTGAGCACACGACCTACGGCTGCCTGATCACCGATTGCCACATGCCGAACCTGTCCGGCTATGAACTCACGCGGCGCGTTCGTGAGCAGGAGGCGGGCGGTGCTTATCGATTGCCGATTCTGGGTATCACGGCAAACACCGCGCCTGAAGACCTGAATTTGTGTCGCGAAGCCGGGATGGACGACAGCCTGGTAAAGCCGACCCGGCTCGCCACACTGCGCGATTATCTGAGCCGCTGGTTCGGCACGGACAGTACGCGACAAGCTGCGCCCGCAGAGGCGGTCGGCACGGCGGCCGCCGCCGGCGTCGGTGTTGTCACGGCGCGCGCCGCCGAGCCGTTTATCCCAGTCGATCTGAGTTACATGACGCAACTCTGGGGAAGCGAGTCGACCGTCAAGGCACTGCTTGATTCGTTCGTTTCCTCGGTGCGCGAAGATATGGCGTCGTTGTCGCCGCTGCTCGAACGCGTCGAAACTGAGCGTGTGCGCGAATGGGTGCACCGGGTGGCGGGGGCGGCAAGCGTGCTGCAATACCCGCCGTTGCTGAATGCACTCGACGCGTACCGTCTCGTTATTGGCGTTGAATCAGCCGAGCGAGTGCGTCTCCATGGACTCACGCTGATCGACAAATGCAGTGCCATGCTCGACGGTATCGAGCAGCAGGCGGCGTTGCTCGCTTGAGATTTGCCGCTCGGTGCAGCGGCGATCGCCTCGTCGGCCGATGCAATTGCCCGCGCGAATCCAGCAGAATCCGGAAACGAGCGGAAAAAATAGACGAAAAAAAACGCGGCCGAAGCCGCGTTAAAGATTTGGAGACATCCCTCGATGAAGGAGTCACTTCTCGCAACCGGAAGCATAGCCGGGATGACGCGATTCATTCACTACAAAAAGCGCAATTAACTGTTTGAAGAAATCGAAGAAAGCGTTGATAGCTGTTCTGTCGGCGGCGGGTTCGGCGAATGAATCGGCGTAGTCGACGCGTCAATTGCGGCCGTTGGTCGCTCAATCAGACATGTCGCCGGAGCATATCAGTCAGGCTCCAGATCGAAATTCACTTCACAAAAAAGTCGGCGTGCAGCGATAGCTACGCACAACTACGAAGTCCACACCGCGCGCCAGGTTGAAGCGGGCAGCGCGAACCGCATGGCTGTATCGACCGCATGCAACAGAAAGCGGTCTACCGCGAGTACACGCCGTCTAACGCAAACGCCTGCAGGGAAATTGCACTAGTATGTGGTGGCTCCGCACGCAGCCGAACCGTCGGTGCGGCGGTGCATCAAGTCCGGAGAAGACCATGATTACGCTGCGAAAATTGAATCTGGCTGTGGTGTTGTGGGCATTGGCGTCGGGCGCTGCCTTCGCCGATACGGTAGCGCTGAAGGCGGATCTCGAGCCTTCAAGCGAAGTGCCTCCGCGTGTGAGTCACGGACACGGCATGCTGAACGCCACGTTCGACACGTCGACCAAATCCCTGCAGTGGACAGTCACCTACGAAGGCCTGAGTGGCCCGGCTACCGCCGCGCATTTCCACGGCCCCGCGCCGGTCGGACAGAACGCCAAGGTGCAGGTGCCGATCGACAAAGACGCGCTCGCGAGCCCGATCAAAGGATCGGCGGCGCTGAGCGAGCAACAGGTGACGGATCTGATGGCGGGGCAGTGGTACTTCAATGTTCATACCGCGCAGAACCCGACGGGCGAGATTCGCGGGCAGGTTTTACCGGCGAATTAAATTAGTCGGAAAGCTTGGCCGGTGGGTGGATCGCGCGTTTTTGGGATTAGAAGGCCTCGTCCACCGGCGCCGTATCGAACGCACGTACCATGGCGGGACGCAAAAGAAGGAGTGTGTCCCCCATGAGCTGGCAAAGTGCACTCGCAACCTGGTACCTGCGCAGGCAGTTTCGTCCGGAAACCCTCAAACCGGGCATCAATGTCGAAAGAGCGCGTGCGCTGACCGCGAAGCGGGCCTGGTCGCCGCGCGTGCCGCGCGGCTGGCATCTGCGTGAGTTGTACGGGGCGGACGACACGCCCTTGCGCGGCGAATGGCTCGAGCCCGCCGGCGAGCCGCACGCAGCCCACATCAGCCCCACCGTGCTCTTCTGCCATGGCGGCGGTTACTACTTCTGTTCACCGAAAACACATCGCTCGATCGTATTCGGCCTCGCGACGCGGGCCAACGCGGCGGTGTTTTCGCTCGACTATCGACTCGCTCCCGAACATCGCTTTCCCGCCGCACTCGACGACGCCACCGCGGCCTATCGTCAATTGCTCGCGGATGGCATCGCGCCCGAGTCGATCGTGATTGCCGGCGACTCAGCCGGCGGCGGCCTCGCGCTGGCCACGCTGGTGGCGTTACGCGACGCCGGCGATCCGATGCCGGCAGGTGGCCTGTTGTTCTCGCCATGGACCGATCTGGCCGCGACCGGCGCCAGCATTCGCAGCAACGACGGCCTCGACCCGATGTTCAGCGGCCAGGCGATCGCGCCGGCCGCGCAACTCTATCTCGGCGAGACACACGCTACCCACCCGCATGCGTCGCCGGTCTATGCCGACCTGCACGGCTTGCCGCCTCTCTTCATGATGGCCGGCAGCACCGAGGTGTTGCTCGACGATTCGCAGCGCGTAACCGATAACGCGCGCGCGGCGGGCGTCGACTGTGAATTCGAGGTGTGGAACAAGATGCCGCACGTCTGGCCGATCTTCGCGCCGTTCATTCCCGAAGCCAATCGTGCGCTCGACCGTTCGGCCGCTTTCGTGCGGCGCGTGACGAGTCGCGCCGCAGGTGCGAATCAGCCGTCGAGTGCGATGTCGATGGTTTGATAAGCGGCTTCGATGGTTTCCTGACCGTACTGCCGCTCCAGCCGCCGCACGGTGAAGTGCCCGTGCGCGACCTGCTGGAAATGGTCGATGAACACCGTATTGACCATGGCGCCGAGCACCGCGCCGATCGCGGGAATCGATTTCGCGGCGATCTGTTCGCTGACCTGCACCGAAAAGCGCGCGGCAATCGTATTGAGCAGGCGCAGCAAGGCCGCCGAGCCGTGCGCGGTGAATCCCTTGGTGGCGATTTCCGACGACGCCTTCGACACCGCCTGCGCCAGCGCGCCGCGCATGATGAAGTAGCCGAAGTCGGCGTCGTCGTCGGCGGTGGACGTGCCACCCATGCCGAGCACAGTCAGGCACTGCAACTGCGTGTCGATCGAGCTTAGATCCTCGCCCTCGCTACGCGCGATGTCGCAGATCGAGCGGAACATCAGCGTGGTCGTGACCGGCAACTCGACCGGCAGCGCGAACAACCCGAACGCGCCGCCGGCCGCGCCGGTGGTCGCCACGGCGAACTTGTGCAGCAGGTTGCTCGGCCGGTCGGGCACGATCAGCGGCGTCGCGTCCCGCCGCCCGAGCGTGCGCAACGCGATCGACAGGCATTTGCGCAACGCCAGCTCCGTTGCATCGGTGACCTTTTCGTTGGCGAAGGCCGGCATGCGCGACATCAGCTTTTCGAGCGGCGAGCCGACGATGCTGGCCAGTTTCATCGCCAGCGCGGGGCTCTCCAGCTCGTGTTTCGCGCGCCGCAGCGCGTTCAGATCTTCATCCGATAAGGATTGTGCTGCGAGCGAACTCGGCTCCATGTGCCTCCCTGGCGTCATGTTGGATTCATTCTTCAGTCGATTGTCGCTACGGTAAACCGTGGCGACACGTCCCATTTAGAGCATGAGCTCGTGGTATGATTCCCAATCATTTGACGAGTCAACTGTTGCTCTATCAAAAATGGCTGTCCATACCGCGGCCCACCACTCGAGTGGGCAAGTTTTACCGTTCCGTGAATCGCTTCTGGCGATGCTCGGCATCTCCTTCGTCACGATGCTCGTGGCGCTCGATCAGACCGTGGTCGGCACCGCGCTGCCCACCATCGTCTCGGAACTCAAAGGGTTCGAACTCTACGCGTGGGTCGCCACGTCGTATTTGCTGACCTCGGTGATTACCGTGCCGATCTTCGGCCGTCTCGGCGATTATTACGGACGCAAGCCGTTCGTGATCGCCTCGATCGTGGTGTTCACGGGCGCGTCCGTACTGTGTGGTGCCGCCAACAGCATGATGTTCCTCGTGCTTGCGCGTGGGCTACAGGGCATTGGCGGCGGCATGCTGGTCGGCACCGCTTTCGCATGCATTCCCGATCTGTTTCCCGATTCCGTGGTGCGTTTGCGCTGGCAGGTGCTGATGAGCTCGGCATTCGGTATCGCTAACGCGGTGGGGCCGTCGCTCGGCGGCTTCCTCACGCAGTACTACGGCTGGCGTTCGGTCTTCTACGTCAATCTGCCCGTCGGGCTGCTGTCGCTGTTTTTCGTCTGGCGCTTTCTGCCGCACCTCCGGCACGTCGAGCATAAAGGCAAGATGCGGCTCGATTGGCCCGGCGCCGTGCTGATCGCGGTGGCGCTCGGTTCGCTGCAATTGTTCGTCGAGTTACTGCCAAAGCATGGCGTCACGTTGAGCGCGCTGGCGCTGCTCGCGTTGAGCGTCGCTTCGGCCTACGCGCTGTGGCAGTGGGAAAAGCGCTGCCCGACAGCGATCCTGCCCGTCGACATGTTCCGCAACCGCAGTCTGGCCGCGCTCTTCACGCTTGCCGTGCTGGGCGGTTTCTCGATGTTCTCGCTGCTGTTCTACGCGCCGTTGCTGTTCCAGGGCGGTTTCGGCATGTCGCCGAAAGAAGCGGGGCTCGTCATCACGCCGCTGGTGGTGTTCATCACGATCGGCAGTATCGCGAACGGGCGCATCGTGTCGCGCGTGCGCAATCCGAATCTGATGCTGTACATCGGTTTTGCGCTTCTCGCGCTCGCCTGTCTCGGCGTGGTTGTCGCGACGCGCGCCATGCCGCAATGGCTGCTGATGACGTTCATGGTGATCGGCGGGCTGGGTCTCGGTTTCGTGATGCCGAACCTGACGATCTTCGCGCAGCAGACGGCCGGCCGCGAACACCTCGGTATCGCCACCGCGCTGCTGCAGTCTCTGCGGATGATCGGCGGCATGCTCGGCACGGCGCTCACCGGCACGCTGGTCAGCCATATGTACGCGAGCGGCGTGCGCAGCGCGCTGGAAAACGATCACGCGTCGCAATGGTTCAGCGATCTTGGCGATCCGCAGATTCTGATCAATCGCGACGCGCAAACCACCTTGCTCAGCCAGTTGACGCACGCGGGCCACAACGGCGCCATGCTGCTGGAAAGCGCGCGTGAGGCGCTGGTCGCCGCGATTCATCTGGGGCTCGCGATGGCGGCGATCATCGCCGTGGTGTCGGTGTGGCAAAGCCGCCGTGTGCCGCCGGTCAAGCTTCAGCGCAAGCTGGAGCCGGTGATTCACGCGGATTGATTTTTTTAGACTTACCGGTTTACTGAAGATATGGAAGAACAGGATCACGTCGCCGTCATGCAGCAATTCGGCCGCACCTATCGGGCGTTCATGTCGGCGTTCGAGGCGCAGGTCGGTCATCCGCTGCCGCGCTGGCGCATTCTGCTTGCGCTGCATGACCAGGCCGGCGAATCGTCGCAGAAGCGGCTGGTGGAGCGCTTGCGGGTGGATCCGGGCGCGTTGACGCGGCAGTTGAAAACGCTCGAAGCGTTGGGCTGGATCGCGCGCAGCATGGACACGCGCGACAACCGCGTGACCAACGTGCGCCTGACCGAAGCGGGGCAGGCGGCGACGGAAGCCAGTTTGCCGCGCCGCAAGGCCTTCGTGCACGACACGATGGCGGCGCTGCCGGACGACGTTTTGGGCGCGCTGTCTGGCGCGTTGAAGATGCTCGAGGCGAGGATCGGGGAAGTCGTCGCAACAGGTAACGCTAACGCCGCTAACGCCGTTGACGCGAGCGCTACGCAATCAGCAGAAGCGGCGAACAGCGCAGCGTCGCGTTAGGACATTACCGGCGCGCTTCACATGCCTCGCAAAGCGCGCCGTTCAGAACACAATCAGAAGAACGTCTCGATCACTTCAGTCACGCGATACGCCGGATCGACCACCAGCACCTGACGCCACTTGTCGAACGTCAGGCACGGATGCGAAATGTCGAACGCGATCATGTCGCCCACTTTCAGATCGGCGCCGGCGGGAATCCGCAGATACGCGTGCTGATCCATCAAACCGAAAATCTCCCAGCCTTCGCTCGCCGCGACATCGCGCGGGGCTTCGTTGCCCGGACGGTAGTGGCGCGCCGGTTCCGGCATGCCCGCGTCGAACGCGGAGTCGCGCTTGCCGAGACCGATGATGGCGCGATCCGGCTCGGGAATCGACTGCACATACGCCCACAATTGCAGCGCAGGCAGCAAGCCTTCGCCCATTTTTTTGGCGACCGGATTACGCGCGAAGATGTCGGTCTGCGCTTTGCGATAAACGCCGACGTCATGCGTGAGGTAACAGCCGGGACGCAACACGACCTCGACCTTGCCGTCTTCCGACGCCTTCACGAATTCTTCCGCGACCACGTCGTACCACGCTGATCCTGCGCCCGACAACACCGCCGGTGTACGCGCGAAGCGGCCTTCGTCGACCAGCGTGCGCGTAACGGCCACGGCGCTTTGCAGGAACTCGCGCACTTCCTGTTCTTCCTTCAGTACGCCCTCATACAACTCGACGCCGGCGAGCTTCAGCACGTCCGGATAACGCGCGATCGCGTCAAGCACCGCGTTGCGCTGCGCTTCGTCGCGCACGCCGGTGCGGCCGCCCGGCACGCCGAGTTCGAGCAGCACCTGCAACTGCTTATGCACCGACGTGAAGAACTCGCCCAACTGCTCGACGCCTTCGACCGAATCGACGAGGCAGAAGAATTCGAAATCCGGATCGCTCAGCAACTCCGCGACCATCATCATGTTGCGGCGGCCCACCAGTTGATTGGCCATCAGAATGCGCGACACGCCGCCGTGATACGCCGCGCGCACCTGGTGTGCGGTGGCGAGCGTGATGCCCCACGCGCCGGTGTCGAGCTGACGTCGAAACAGTTGCGGCGCCATGGTGGTCTTGCCGTGCGGCGCGAGCTTGACGCCATATTCCGCGACGAACGCCTGCATCCATTTCAGATTGTGTTCCACGCGATCCGCATACAGCACGGCAGCCGGCAGGCTCACGTCTTCATTCAACAGATTCCACTCGAGGCGTGCCGTGTCCGTGAGTTGGATGCTGGCGCCCGGAACCATGCCCAAGCCCTTGCTATAAGGATCAATCGTCGCGCCCTGATAGTTTGTAACTTTCATGTCTCCCTGCTCCATCGTCCAGTTAAATTGAATCAAAGTTGACTTTAGCATGTTACCGAAAGTACGATGATCGAAGAAATGTTATTTAGTACCACGGTTCGCCTCACAATCCGACGAAGGCTTTTTGTCAGCCTTCGGGCGTCATCCCACAGTCTGCAATGAACTCAACCGCCGAGCCGTTGACCTTCGATATCGTTGCGCGCATCGCCGAATGCGCGCCGGAACTGCGTTCGGCCGAGCGCAAGGTCGCCGCGCTGATTCTCGACGATCTGACGGGCGCGTCGCGCGCCAGCATCGGTGCGCTTGCGCAGCAGGCCGAGGTGAGCGTCGCGACCGTCACGCGCTTTGCCAAGGCAGTGGGCTGCCGCGACGTGCGGGAACTGAAACTGCGGCTCGCGCAGGCGGCCGCCGTCGGACAGCGCTTCCTGCAGCCTGGCGGCGCGAGCGACGCGCCCGAGCCGATCGCCACCCGCATCTTCGACGAATTGCAGAACGCGCTCGCGCATAACCATCAATTGTTGCGGCAGGCGCCGTTTAGCGACGCGGCCGCCGCGTTGCGTGCCGCACGGATGATCTACGTGTTCGGCATGGGCGGCGGTTCGACCGCGCTCGCCGACGAAATGCGCTTTCGTCTCGTGCGGCTCGGCCGGCCCGTTGCGACCTATCAGGACGGCTTGTTGCAGCGCATGGTCGCGAGCACGGTGTCGCGCGAGTGCGTGGTGATTGCGCTGTCCACCACCGGGCGTGTGCCCGAGATGGTCGAGAACTGCAAAATCGCGCGCAGCTACGGCGCGAGCATGATCGCGTTGACCGCGCCGGCCTCGCCGCTCGCCAGACTCGCCGACTGGGTGATCCCGATCGTCGCTTTTGAAACCGATTTCATTTACAAGCCGTCGTCGTCGCGCTACGCGATGATGATGGCGCTCGATGTGCTCGTTACCGAACTCGCCGTCAGTCAGGGCGACGAGAGCCGCGAATTGCTGCGCCGCATGAAGCACGCGCTCGACGCGCATCGCGGCGGCGGCGATCGACAACCGTTAGGAGACTGATCCATGCACTCGCATCCCGAAGCCGCGGACACGCTGATCGTCGGCGCGCAACTGTATGACGGCACCGGCGCGCCGCCGGTGGAGCGCGATGTCGCGGTTCGCGACGGGCGCATCGTCGCGATCGGCAATCTGTCCAACTGGCTGGCCGAAGACGTGGTCGAGGCGAACGGGCGCGCGCTGGCGCCGGGTTTCATCGACGTTCACACGCACGACGACACACACGTGATCCGCTCGCCGCAAATGCTGCCGAAGATCACGCAGGGCGTGACGACGGTGATCGTCGGCAATTGCGGGATCAGCGCGTCGCCGGTGGCGTTGAAGGGCGACCCGCCGGATCCGATGAATCTGCTCGGCGAGCGCGACGCGTTCCAGTATCCGACGTTCGCCGCTTACGTCGACGCTGTGAACGCGGCGCGCCCGGCGGTGAATGTCGGCGCGTTGATCGGGCACACGGCGTTGCGCAGCAATCAGATGGACCGGCTCGATCGCGCGGCGACGGCCGGGGAAATCGACGGCATGCGCGCGCAGCTCGAAGAGGCGTTGGCGAATGGCGCGCTGGGTCTGAGTTCAGGGCTCGCATATGGCTCGGCGTTTTCGGCGCCGACCGAAGAGGTGATGGCGTTGGCCGAACCGCTCGCCGCCGCTGGCGCGCTCTACACGACACACATGCGCACCGAGTTCGACGCGATTCTCGACGCGATGGACGAAGCGTACCGGGTGGGTCGTCACGCGCATGTGCCGGTGGTGATTTCGCATTTGAAGTGCGCGGGGCCGTCGAACTGGGGGCGCAGCGAGGAAGTGCTGAAGTCGCTCGAAGGCGCGCGGCGTTTGCAGCCGATCGGTTGCGATTGTTATCCGTACAACCGCAGTTCGTCGACGCTGGATGTGAAGCAGGTGACGGGCGATATCGACATCACGATTACGTGGTCGGAACCGCATCCGGAGATGGCGGGCAAGCTCGTCAAGGAAATCGCGGCGGAGTGGGGCGTCACGCAGCAGGAGGCGGGCAAGCGCTTGCAGCCGGCGGGTGCGGTGTATCACAACATGTCCGAGGACGACGTGCGGCGCATTCTCTCGCATCCCGCGACGATGGTCGGCTCGGACGGATTGCCGAACGATCCGCTGCCGCATCCGCGCTTGTGGGGAGCGTTTCCGCGTGTGCTCGGGCATTACGCGCGCGACGCCGGTTTGCTGCCGCTTGAAGAGGCGGTGCGCAAGATGACGGGTCTGTCCGCGCGCCGGTTTGGGTTGGCGGAGCGGGGCGAGGTGCATATCGGCTATCACGCGGATCTGGTGTTGTTCGATCCCGCGAAGGTGCGCGACGCGGCGACGTTTGAAAAGCCGCAGCAGGCGGCGGACGGGATCGACGCGGTTTGGGTGAATGGCGTGCTGACGTATCGCGATGGCGAAGTGACGGGGGAACGGGCGGGTCATTTCGTGGCGCGCGGCGCGGCGTCGAAGGGCGATGCGCAGGGCGCGTTTTGAGCGGTTTGTTTTTTCCGATTTTTTGGTTTTTCTGATTTTCTGATTGATGTGGCAGGTGGCGGTGTTTGCGCTGCGTGCCGGACTTTTTAAGGAGTGTGATGATGAAGCGTTATGGCGTTGAAGGCGGGAAGGGAACGGGTGGTCAACACATGCCGTTTGCTCGCGCGGTTGAAGCGGATGGCTGGTTGTTCGTTTCCGGACAGACTCCGATGGAGAATGGCGAAGTGATCAACGGCGGGATCGTCGAGCAATCGCACAAGGCGATTCAGAATGTGTTCGCGATTTTGAAGGAAGCCGGGTATGGGGCGGAGGATGTGGTCCGCTGTGGCGTTTGGCTGGATGATCCGCGGGATTTTGCTTCGTTTAATAAGGTTTTTCGCGAGTATTTTGGGGATAATCCGCCGGCGCGGGCTTGTGTGGTTTCTTCGATGGTGATTGATTGTCGGGTTGAAGTGGATTGCGTGGCTTATAAGAAGCCTGCGGCTTGATTGGGTTTGGTTTCGCTGTGTTTTGGTTTGGGTTGTTGGCCTTTCCTTGCATTCTTGGTGGTCTATTAGCATTGTCCCGTACAGGGGCAACGCGAATAGACCACTACCAAATCAAGGAAAGGCCAACAACCAAAAAACCACACCCAAACCACAGAACAGACAAAACAAAAAATCAGAATTTTATTGCCGCGCCAACCGCATATTATCCGGCATCGGCAAATTATAGTTGGTGCGAAACGGATTAATATCCAGCCCACCGCGCCGCGTGTAGCGCGCATACACCGCGAGCTTGACCGGCTTGCAAGCCTTCAGCACATCAATAAAAATCCGCTCAACACACTGCTCATGAAACCCAGTGTGATTCCGATAAGAAATGATGTACCGCAACAACCCCGCATGATCGATCTGCGGCCCGACATAATGGATCTGCACCGTGCCCCAATCCGGTTGCCCAGTCACCGGACAATTCGACTTCAGCAGATTGGAAAACACCGTCTCCTCAACCGGCGCTTCATCGAGCGCGGCACTCAGTAACGAAGCATCCGGTTGATAAATATCGGTATCCAGATCCAACCGATCCAGCGACAACCCCTCAAACTCCTCCATCTGCAACTTGCCGAACTCATACGGCGCCGTCAGATGCACCGACACAGTCGCCCCGCACGAAGCAGACACGTCCCGC
Organism: Paraburkholderia sp. BCC1876; assembly: GCF_902833695.1. Classification (NCBI taxonomy): domain Bacteria; kingdom Pseudomonadati; phylum Pseudomonadota; class Betaproteobacteria; order Burkholderiales; family Burkholderiaceae; genus Paraburkholderia; species Paraburkholderia sp. BCC1876. Next base: position 784,530 of record NZ_CADFGI010000004.1, read on the forward strand.
TTGATCGTGTCGCGCACCACCTCCATCGACTCAAACGCCGTCTGCGCAAATGAGCCGAGATACAGCTTGAACGACTTCGACTCGACGATATTCGGCGAATCCGCCGGCACGAAGAACGTCGCCACCGCGATCTGCGGCTTGCCGCGCGCATTCAGCCACGACAACTCATACGCGTTCCAGATGTCCGTGCCGAAAAACGGCAACTGCGCGCCAATGCCGATCGCCTCGCGCGCATTCTTGCGCGCAATCGGAAACAGCAACGAAGCGTCGTACTGTTCGGTGTAAGTGGAAGCCTTGCCCAGCGGTGATTGTTCGGGTGTCATGATGCGTTCACGATGCCACTCAGCACGTGCCCCGTCGCCGTCACGACGCGGGCCGATTCGCAATGGCCAATTTGGTCGTCGAAGAAAAAGTCCGGCTCGAATTCGCGCAAAAATGCGCTCTTGTCGAGGCCGCCGAGAAACATCGCTTCGTCGATTTCGATGTTCCACGCCATTAAAGTGCGGATCGCGCGCTCATGCGCAGGCGCCGAGCGCGCCGTCACCAATGCCGTACGAATATGCATCGGTGCAGCTTCATCCGCGAGTTTTTGCAGCCGGTGCAGTGCTTCGAGCAACGGCTTCAACGGACCGTCCGCGAGCGGCAGATCCTTGTTGTGAATCTCATGACCGAGGAATGCCTTCAGGCCGTCTTTCTGGAACACGCGCTCGGCTTCATCGGAAAACAGCACCGCGTCGCCGTCGAAGGCAATGCGGATTTCGTCCGGATACTTGCTCGCCATTTTCGCCGATTCGGGCAACACGCGCGCGGCGGGGAATCCGGCGGCCAGCGCGTCACGCACGTCGTCCCGATTCGCGGACAGAAACAGCGACGCGTTCAACGGCTTCAGATAGCCGAACGGCGCCCGCCCGCGAGTAAAAACGCCGCGCTCGATCGCAAGGCCATGTTCGCGGCACGAGTGAAACGCACGCAATCCGCTGATCGGATCGCTGCGCGACAAAATCACTACTTCCACGCGATGCCCGCCCGCGTTCAATGCCAGCAGCTTGCGAATCAGCGGAAACGCCACGCCGGGTTTGGCGGGCACGGTCAGCCGGTCGCGCTGCAGGGCTTCATATTGCTGAAGGTTGCCGTCCTCGTACACGCGGTTCTCTTCCTCGAAGTCGAACAGCGCGCGCGACGAAATGGCCACTACCAGTTTGTCGACAAGCGTAAGAGCCATCTGCGTGTTTCGGTCCTAAAAGGTCAGGCGAGGAATAAGCGGTACACCGGGTTGTGCGTCTCTTCCCAGTTCGGATAACCGAGCGTGGCGAGAAACTGGTCGAACGTGGGGTTCTCGCTGTCGGGCACCTGGATGCCGACCAGGATCGAGCTGTAGTCCGCGCCCTGATTGCGGTAATGGAACAGGCTGATATTCCAGTTCGGCGC
>NZ_CADFGI010000005.1:0-608625 GCF_902833695.1 Paraburkholderia sp. BCC1876
TGCCGCCAGCGTTCAATCTGAGCCAGGATCAAACTCTTCAGTTCAAACCTGTTACTGTTTTTCGGTTCCGTTAAGAACCGGTCGCTCACTCAACGTACTGACGAATTGTTCGATCGTCTTTCGACGGCCAAACCTTCCTTTCATTACTGTGTGAGACTTGATACTTTCGCTTTGCGGCAGATCCCGAAAGATCCGCCTCGCGTCTCGCATCAAGCGCCCACACTTATCGGCTGTTAATTTTTAAAGATCGATTACGCATTCACTACCGGACCAGCACCACGTGTCGTCAACCTCACAACCACCCGGCACCGCTTCGTTCTGCGTCGCTGCATCTGCAGCAGAGAAACGAGATTATGGAGAACTTTCGCTACGTCGTCAACAGGTTTTTATAACTTTTTCAACCCGTTCACTTCGCTGAAACCCTTGCCATTGCTGGCTCTCCCGCCTCCCGTGCCTCGGTGTCCGAAGCACGAAAGAGCGAGATTCTAGCGACCCACGCAGGGCCTTGCAAGCGTTATTTTGATCTGCATTGATCGCGCCAGAATTGGCGCAAAAGACACGTCCCGGCACCGGCCGGGGCGCAGAGACAACACTCACATTCAAGCAACCAAACGCCGGCTCATCACTCGCTCGACTAGGTTCATATAGTGATCGAGGTCCGGCGTCGCGCGATGTTCTTCCTTGGCAAGATCGTCCCATCTGCGCAGACGCAGTGCATCTTCCGCGTAGGGCTTCTGCAGGAACGCGCTCGCCTCCTCGCTGCTGAAAATGCCGCCCTGCAGTTCCAGACTCCGCACGGAGTCGGCGGACAGTTGCCCGAAGTACGTGTCGTCGATTGCGCACAGGCAGCGCTTGGCGTCGACGTGCAAGCGGATCGGTTCCAGCACCGCGTCCGACAACACCGGCCGCAAAAACGGCAGCGCGAAATACTGATGCAGATCGTCGATGCCCCGCTCCGTCGGCGTTTCGCCTTGCAGATTGAGCAGATGCCCCAGGTCGTGCAGGAACGCCGCGGCGACCAGCTCTTCGCCGGCGCCCGCCTGTTCCGCCAACGCCCCGCTCTGCAGCGCATGCTCCAGTTGCGTCACCGGCTCGCCGCTGTAGGCGATCTTGCCGTACTGCTCGAACAGCGAGCGGATGTCGTTCAAACTCAATGCCACGGTCTTACTCCCACGGTAATGAGAAGGTCTTCAGATTGGTGAAGCTCTTCATGGCTTCCTGAACGCCTTCCTTATAGCCAAGCCCGGAATCTTTAATGCCGCCGAACGGTGTCAACTCGATCCGGTAACCGGGCACTTCCCACACGTTGACGGTGCCCACGCGCAATTCGTTGATGAAGCGCGTGATCGCGTCCTGCCGGTTCGTGCACACGCCCGACGACAACCCGAACGCCGTCCCATTGCTGATGCGAATGGCGTCGTCGAGCGTGTCGAAGGTGATGATGGGCGACACGGGCCCAAAGGTTTCCTCACGCACCACCGCCATCGACGGATCGATGCCGTCGAGCACCGTCGGCGAATACAGCGCGCCGTTGCGCTGGTTGCCGAGCCGCAGCCGCGCACCGGCCGCGACAGCCTCGTTCACGCGCGTTTCGAAAAGCTGCGCGGCGGCCACGTCGATCACGGTGCCCATCTGATTCGCCGCGTCGAACGGATCGCCGAACGACCACGCCCGCGTTTTCTCGACCACCAGATCGGTGAAATCCGCCGCGATGCTCTTCTGCACCAGCATCCGCTTGACTGCCGTGCAGCGCTGCCCGGAGTTCTTATACGAGCCCTGCACCGCGAGCGTCGCGGCGCGTTCGAGATCGGCGTCTTCGAGCACGATCAGCGGATCGTTGCCGCCCAATTCCAAAACCACGCGCCGGTACGCCGCCTTCGCCGCAATGTATTTACCGATCGCCACGCCGCCCGTGAACGTAACGAGTTCCGCCAGCGGATGCGTGATCAGTTCGTCGGCGATTTCGCGCGGATCGCCGGTCAGCACCTGCAGCATCGGCGTGGGCAAGCCGGCTTCGTACAGCACGTCGGCGAGATAGAACGCCGACAACGGCACCTTTTCCGACGGCTTCAACAGCACCCGATTGTTGGTCGCGATCGCCGGCGCGATTTTGTGCGCGACCTGGTTCATCGGATGATTGAACGGCGTAATCGCGACGATCACGCCCGCCAACGGCTCACGCTGCGAAAACACACGACGCTGCTTGCCATGCGGCGTCAGATCGCAGGAAAAACTTTGGCCGTCGTCGCGCAACGCTTCGATCGACGCGAACTTGAGCACGTCGGCGACACGGCCAATCTCGTAGCGCGAATCCTGCTTCGACAAACCGGACTCGAGTGAAATCAGATCCGACGCCTGCTCGGTTCGCCCACGCAACAACGCGGCCGCGCGTTCGAGAATCTGCGAGCGCTCGTAGCGCGTGAGTTTCGCGTCATACGCGGCGGCGTATTCGAACGCGGCGCGCACGTCGTCGACGCTGGCCAGCGGAACCGTGCCCACGCGCGTGCCGGTATACGGATCGAACACGTCGAGCGTGCGCGAGCGCAGGGCACGCTCACCTTTGAGCCGCAGCGCTTCCGCCCGAAAAGCCGGATGGTCCCGCAGCGTCGCGTTCATGATGACGACACGCGATTCAAGGCGATGTCGAAGATATCGAAGTTGCGCAGGCGTTTGCCACCGCTGCCTGACGGTAATCCTTCGACACGCCGGTTGAACAGCAACGGCACCTCCTGCTCGGAGATACCGCCATGCGAACGCAACGGCACCGTGAGCCCGGACAGATCATGGTCGGCGCGTCGCGTGCCGAGCACGACATGCTTCGTGCTGACCACGACGATATCGCCGACGCGGTCGTTCGGCAGCTCGAAACGCTCGCACGCGGTGCGGTTATCGAGCACGGCTTCGATGCCCTGCAAGCGGCCGATCCGTTCGATCACCTGCGCGGCGTCGACCTCGCGCGGCAGATAGATCGTCGCGAACGAGCCGAGCGCGCCGTGATGCACCACGTACGGATCGGTGATCGGCAGGATCACGCGTGTGGTCCTGTCGCCGAACCAGTCGTCCAGCACGTCCTGCAGATAGATCACGTTCGGCTCGCCGGTTTGCGGATCGTGCTTGGCGTTCATGCCGTGGTCGGCGGTCAGGCCGATCACCCAGCCGAGCGCGTCGAGCTTCGCGAGGTAGCCGTCCATCATCGCGTAGAACGCGTTCGCGCCTTCGGTGCCCGGCGCCCATTTGTGCTGGATGTAGTCGGTGGTCGACAGATACATCAGGTCGAGCTTGCGCGTTTGCGCGAGCCGCACGCCGGCCGCGAACACGAATTCGGAGAGCCCGGCGCTGTACACGTCCGGCACCGGCAAGCCGACCAGATCGAGCACGTCGGCGATACCGTTTTCTTCGAGCGAGACCTTGTCGGCTTTCTCCGCCGAGAAGCAGATGCCCTTCAATTGCCAGCCGAGCAGACGGCGCAGTTTGTCTTTCGCGGTGACTACAGCGACGGCCGCGCCCGCTTCAGCGGCGGCGGCCAGCAAGGTGCCGGCGCGCAGATAGGCGGGGTCGTTCATCATCACTTCCGCGCCCTCGCCGCCATTCGCGTCCGGGTCCCAGAAGTAATTGCCGCAAATGCCATGCACCGACGGCGGCACGCCGCAGACGATCGACAGGTTGTTCGGGTTGGTGAACGACGGGATCACGCAGTCGCCCTTGAACGCGGCGCCGCCTTTGAGCATCGTGCCGATGAACGGCGCGACGCCGGCCGCAACCGCGGCTTCGAGGTAGTCGAATTCGCAGCCGTCGACGCACACCACCACCGTCGGCTGCGTGGGTAGCCGGTAACGGCGGCCGTTGACGTCGATCGTACGTTCGCTTGCGTCGAGGTTTGCGTTCGGGCTTGCGTTCAGGTTTGCGTCTGCCATCGTTGCCTTCCATGCGTGCGCGCCACGCGCGTTGTATTCAGGTTGCCACGACTCTCACTCGTTCGACGCCGACGACATCCGCGCCGCGCCCGACGTCCCCGTCACTTCGCAGACCGCTTCGCACGCCGCATGCGCGCGCTGCTGGCCGCCAGTTACATGCGCGCGCATCAGCGCCGCGGCCTGCTCTGCGTCGCGCGACGCGAGCGCCGTGAGAATCGCGCGGTGTTCGGCCAGCGAGCGCTCCATCGCGCTCGCATGCACCTCCAGCGCGGCACGCCGGAACAGACTCAATTCGCTGACCAGCCTGCGATACGTCTCATACAGCTTCAGATTGCCCGACGCCGCCACCAGCCCATCGTGAAACCCCACGTTGGCGCGCGCGTAGGCGTCGTGATCCTGGGTGTCGAGCGCCGCGCGCATCGCGTCGAGCCAATCGCGCAGGACCGCGAGCTTGCGGGCGTCGATATGCGCCGCCAGCATCCGGCACGCCGCCTCTTCGAGCACCGCGCGCACCGCGTAAATCTCATCCGCTTCAGCCAGCGACACCGTCCGCACGAACACCCCGCGATTCTTCTCGGTGCGCACGAGACCGGCCTGCTCCAACGCACGAAACGCCTCGCGCACCGGTCCGCGCGACACCTGCAAACGCGCGGCCCAGTCGGCTTCATTGAGTTTGTCGCCGGGTGTCAGCGCGCCTTCGACGATGTGCCGTTCGATTTCGTCGCGGACCAGCGTGGTCAACGAATGCCTGCGCACCACGTCGATCGGATCGACTGAAGACGTTTGCATATATTCGGTCATTTTGACAAATTTTGCCACATCGAAATGTGCGGATGTGCGACGGCGGCACGCCCGCACGCTTCCCGAAAGAGGTTCGTCAGTCTGCCCGGCGACGCGGCACGCGCGCGGCGATCAACAGCAACGCGGCGAGCGAGACCATCAGCAGAATCAGCGACAGCGCGGAGGCCGGCAGGTAGTAGCCGCGCTCCACCTGACCGACCACGACGATCGGCACCGTCGCGAAGCCCGGCGGATACACGGTGAGCGTGGCGCCGAGTTCGCCGAGCGACAACGCGAAGCCGAGCGCGAGGCTGGCGCGGATGGCCGGCACCAGTTGCGGCAACACGACGCGGCGCAGCACCATCGACGGCGGCGCACCAAGGCTCGCGGCCGCTTCGCGCAGAATCGTCAGCTCGGGGCGCAGCGCGGCGGCCGCGCAGCGGTAGCAGAACGGCAGCACCAGCGCGAGCTGCACGAACACGACGATCGCCGCGGAGCTCGACAGATCGAGCGGCCGCTTGTGGTACGCGATCAGCACGGCGAGCCCGAGCACCACGCTCGGCACCCCGTTGGGCATCATCGCGATGGTGTCGACCACGGCGCCGAGGCCGCGGCGGTCGCGCCCTTCGAGCGCCAGCGCGAGCCACAGGCCGACAATCGTGCCGAGCACCGCGACGCCCATGCCGATTTCGAGGCTGGTGGTGAGCGCGTCGAAGTCGCTCGAACCGAGGCGCTCGAACCAGCGCATGCTGAAGCCGTCCGGCAGGATCGTGCCGGACCAGTGCGCGGCCACGCTCGACAACGCGACGACCAGCACCGGCAACACGAACAACCAGAAACACAGCAGCGCGGCGAAGCCGAGAAACAGCCCGCTCAGCAGGCGTGTCAGCAGACTGCGGCGCACCGGCCGCGCTTTCTTGTGCATGACCGGCAAAACGGTCGGGTCGAGTTCAACGGCCATGGCCCGCTCCTTTCACCTTGCGACGGTTGACCTGGCGGTACAACGCGTACAGCGACAAAGACATGATCAGCATGACGACCGCGCCGGCGGCGGCGGTCGGCAGATCGAGATCGACCGTGGCGGAGCTATAGATCGCCACCGGCAGCGTGATCAGATGCGCGCTGCCGAGCACGAGCAGAATGCCGAACTCGTTCAGCGTGAGCAGAAAACACAGAATCGTGCCGGCCGCGATGCCCGGCCACGCGAGCGGCAGGATCACCTTGAACGCGACCATAAAGGTGCTCGCGCCGAGGCTGCGCGCGGCTTCGATCAGACGCATGTCGAGCGTGGCGAACGAGGCCAGCGTGGGACGCACGACGAACGGTGCGTAGAACACCACTTCCGCGAGAATCACGCCGCCCACACCGAACAGGAAATCGAGCGGCGGCGCCTGCAGATGAAACAGCCGCTGCAAGCCGATGCTGACCGAGCCTTGCGAGCCGTACAGAAAGATCAGCGTGAACGCGACCAGAAACGACGGGAACGCCACGAACAGTTCGAGAAAGCGCGTGACCATGCGCGCGCCCGGAAACGGCTTGAAAAACAGCAGCGAAGCCAGCGCCACGCCGAGCAGCGAAGCCAGCCCGGCGCTCGCGAACAGAATCCACAGCGTCGTGCCGATCACGCCGCGCGTTTCCGGATTGCCGAAGAACTGCACATACGCCTGCACGCTCAAGCCGTGCGCGCCGGTCAGACTCAGCAGCACGAGGCGGATCAGCGGATAGATCACCAGCGGGCCGAGCACCACCACCGCGATGAACAGCAGGTGCCATTGCGCCCTGCGCTCGCGCCGCTTCACCGCCGCCGTGTGCGAAGCCGCGCTGGCGCGGCGGCGGGCCGCGGCGGCATCGGCGGCGGCCGCTGCGCCGAGCGAATCGGACGTATCAGGGGTTGATAAGGACGACATCGTCAGCCTCGTAATGCAGGGAAACACGCGCGCCCTTCTCCGGCATCATGCCGTGGCCGCGCTGCATCTGGACCAGCACGGGTTCGTTGGGCATGGCGTCCAGCACGACCGATACCGACAACACCGCGCCATACCATTCGACCGAGGTAATCGCGCCGTGCAATTGACCTTCGCCGAGCGGCACGATACGCAATGCTTCCGGACGCAGACAGGCAACCCGGTCGCGTTCGTTGTAACGCACGTCGCCCATGCCGAAGGCGACCTGCGGCGGCAGCAGATTGGCCGCGCCCAGATAGCGTGCGACGAAGCCGTCGTTCGGCGTGTCGTACAACTGCTGCGGCGTGCCGAGTTGGGCGATGCGGCCTTCGCGCATCAGCAGCGTGCGGTCGGACAGCACCAGCGCGTCGTCCTGATCGTGCGTCACGCAGACGATCGTCAGATTCGGCAGCCGCTCGTGCAGCGCCTTCAGTTCTGAACGCACCGACGCGCGCAGATTGGCGTCGAGTGCGGAAAGGGGTTCGTCGAGCAGCAGCACGTCGGGCTCGATCACCAGCGCGCGGGCCAGGGCCACGCGCTGCTGCATGCCGCCCGACAGTTGCGCGGGCATCACGTGACCGGCGTCGCCGAGCTGCACCAGCTTCAAGGCATCGGCCACGCGCCGTGCGACGTCTTTGGACGGCGTGCGTCGCGCGCGCAAACCGAACGCGACGTTATCGAACACCGACAGATGCGGAAACAGCGCATAGCTCTGGAACAGCAGACCCAGATTGCGCTTGTGCGGCGGCACGTGCGTGAGGTCGTGACCGGCCACGGTCAGCGTGCCGGACAAGCCGTCCGCCTCGATAAACCCGGCGATGAAACGCAACAACGTGGTCTTGCCACAACCGCTGCGGCCTAGCACGGTGAGCAGTTCGCCGCGCTGAATGGTCAACGACAGATCGTCGAGCACCGTGCGCGAACCGAAGCGCACCGTCAGATGGTCGATCTGCACGCCGCCCGGCGTAGTCGAACGCGCGGCGTCGAGCGCGTCCGGTGAGGCGCCGAGCGCGCCTGGGTGAGCAAGACTGGCCGTATTCACCGGGTTCATCCTCCAACAAGATTAATGCTGACGCGGCGCCCCGGGAGACCCGGAGGCGCCGCCTGACTCTATTGCTTCAACCGCGTGGTTACGTCAGCGGCGTTGCTGCTTCAACAGCGCGGTTCAGCCGCGCTGCGAATTACGGCTTACTTCGGCTTGACCACGTCGAGCTGCTTGCCCGACGAACCGATCACGTCGTTCTTCCAGCGTGCGGTCCAATCGGCCTTCTTCGCCATCACCTGGTTCCAGTCCACCGGAATCAGCTTCACGCCGGCGATTGCCTGCTTGACGGCTTCGCCGTTCTTGCCGGCGAGCGGCACGTCGGTGCGGCCCGGAATACCGAAGATGTCCGGCACCTTCGACTGCACGTCCGTCGACATCAGGTAGTCGATCAGCTTCTTGCCTTCCGCCTGGTTCGGACCGTTCTTGATCAAGCCGATCGCGTACGGCAACTGGAACGTGGTCGGCTGGCCGCCGGCCGTGGCCGCGAGGAACACCGGCTTGAGCGACAGGCCACCGTTGGCAGCGTCGTCTAGATCCATTTGCAGATCGCCGTTGGCGACCGCGATTTCGTTGCGCGACAGCAGCACGTCGAGGTAGCCCGTGCCCTTGGTGTGGAACTTGGCGCTGTTTTCGAGCTTCTTCAGATAGTCGAACGCCTTGTCTTCACCCATCAGCGACGACGTCAGGATGATCACCGCCATGCCGTCGCCGGCCGTGGCCGGGTTCGAGTAAGCGATCTTGCCCGTGAAGTCCGGGTGCAGCAGATCGGCGAACGTCTTCGGCTGGGTCTTCGTGACTTCCGGGTTGATCGCGAACGAGAAATAGTTGTTCACGAAAGTCGCCCACGCGCCGTTCGGCGCCTTGGCGATAGCCGGCACGTTCTTGTAGTTGGCGCTCTGATAAGCCTGCAGCAGGCCGCTCTGATCGGCTTGCTGGATGAAGGGCGGCAGCGTGACGATCACGTCGGCCTTCGGCTGATCTTTTTCGATGGTGGCGCGGTTCACTACTTCACCGCTGCCTGCCGTGACGATGTTGACCTTCACGCCTTCCTTCTTTTCGAAGGCCGGCAGCACATCCTTGTAAAGGTTTTCGAGGCCGTCGGCGGTGTACAGGACCACGGCGTCAGCCGCGTGAGCCTGGATGGCCGTGCCGCCGAACGCTGCCGCGGCGACCAGCGCCGGCAACAGCTTGCGTGCGAGACCGGCGGTGGCGTGAAGGGAATTCGTCTTTGTCATGTCGCTCTCTCCGAAAGGCAAAAAACCAGACGGTCGGGATGTCCCGATACCTGTTGTGATTGAACGGCGGTAGCGCCGCGCCGCATGCGTGTTGCCCGCAACCAGCTGTCGTGCCCGGATCCGCACATTACAGATTGCAGATTGCCGACAACTTTGCTGCTTCCTCTTCAGCCTGACTTACAGCTCACCTACGACACTCGCGCTGCGCTGCCATGCCTGAACGGGCATAGCAAGGATCACAGGTTTCCGTGACAACGCCATGACGATTCTGGCAAATTCCAAAAAATGACACAATTCGCCAATAATATCCAAATCGTCGTTTCGTCGACCCGAATGGACGGCGATCCTTCAACCGTCAATTTTCCCCTGCCGACGGAGGCTTGCGTGAACTCTGCCAACGACCCGATCCTGCTGACTCCTGGGCCGCTCACCACTTCATTGCGAACCCGCGAGGCGATGCTGCGCGACTGGGGTTCGTGGGACGCCGCTTTCAATCGCATGACGCACAGCGTGTGCGCCGAGCTGGTGAATATCGTGCATGGCGAAAGCGACTACGTGTGCGTGCCGCTGCAAGGCAGCGGGACATTCGCGGTCGAAGCGGCCATCGGTACGCTGGTGCCGCGTCAAGGCTGCGCGCTGGTGCCGAACAACGGCGCGTATTGTGCCCGTCTGATCCGGATATTGCAGCGTATGGGGCTCGCTTACGTCGAACTGGCGCTGCGCGAGGACCAACCGGTCAGCGCCGCCGCCGTGGAAGACGCTTTCAATCGCGATTCTCGCATCAGCCACGTCGCGCTGGTTCACCTGGAAACGAGCGCCGGCCTGCTCAATCCGCTCGACGATATCGCCGCGGTATGTCAGCGGCACGGCAGGCGCCTGATCGTCGACGCGATGAGTTCGTTCGGCGCATTGCCGATCGATCTGCGGCGCGGCGGCATCGACGCATTGATCTCGGCGAGTGGCAAATGCCTCGAAGGCGTGCCGGGGATGTGCTTTGTGATTGTGCGCCGCAGCGAGCTCGAACGGAGTGAAGGACGTTCGCCGTCGCTCGCGCTGGATCTGTACGATCAATATGCCTATCTGCAGAAGACGACGCAGTGGCGCTTCACGCCGCCCACTCACGTGGTCGCCGCGTTGCGCGAGGCGCTCGACCAGTTTATTGCCGAAGGCGGTCAGCCGGCGCGCGGCGCGCGTTACGCGCGGAACTGCGCGACGCTGGTTAGCGGCATGAAAGCGCTCGGCTTCGAGCCGTTTCTACAGGCCGAGGTGCAGGCGCCGGTGATCGTCACGTTCCACGCGCCGCGCGATCCGGCTTATAACTTCGCGCATTTCTATGCGGCGGTGCGGGACGAAGGCTATGTGCTGTATCCCGGCAAGCTGACGCAGGTGGAGACCTTTCGCGTGGGTTGCATCGGCGCGATCGATGCGGACGATCTGCGCAATGCGGTGGCCGCGATCGATCGCACGCTCGTGCGGCTGGGAATCCAGGTGCGTTAAGCCGCGTGGCCTCAGGCGATCAGAATTTCCGGCCCGTGCGCCGCGATCGCCTTGCCGAGCGAGCGCTCGGGCGCCAGCTCGGTCACCAGATAGCGCGCCGACTCGATCCCGTTGATACGCACCGGCGTCACGCGGCCGAACTTCGAATGGTCGGCGACGATCACCACCATGTCGGCAGCGGCGATCATGCGGCTGCGCACCTCGGCGGCCATGCGGCTGTAGTCGCTCAGATAGCCGTCCGGCGAAATGCCGCCCGCGCCGATGAACGCGAAATCCGCGTGGTACTGCGTGAGCTGATGAACGGTGTCGAGGCCGAAAGTAGCGTCTTCGATATCCGACAGCTCGCCGCCCAGCAGCGTGACGCGATTGTCGTTGCGCCGGCCGAGCAGCAGCGCGATGCGCCAGTCGTTCGTGTAGACCGTGAGCCGATGGCGGTCCAGCAGCGCCCGCGCCACCGCCTGCGTGGTGCTGCCCGAATCGACGATCAGCGACGCGCCGTCCGGCACGAACTCCGCCGCGCGTTCGCCGATGGCGCGCTTCGCGCCGGCATTCGCGGCTTCGCGCGTATCGAGATCGGGCTCGCGCCGGTCGCTCGAGAGCGCGCCGCCGTGGGTGGTGACCAGCAGACCGCGCCCGGCCAGCGCATTCAGATCGCGACGAATGGTCTCGCGCGACACGTTCAGTTCGCGCACCAGCTCGGCCACCGAAAGCGCGCCGGTTTTGGCGACTTGCGCCAGGATGTATTGATGACGTTGTTCTGCGAGCATCGGGTGATGGCCGGGAGCCGGCACACTTGGGTTTCGCCACGGTTGGAGAAGGCCGGCGTATTGTATTACGCGTGACGCGGCGATGCGCCAATTGACGCGCCGACCTGCTAACCTGATCACCCTGGCCGCGCGCCGACGATTGCCGAACCCGCCTCGTCCCTCCACTGAACTGCCGATGCCGCCACTGCTTCGCCGCTTACTGCTGCTGTTCCACGCGCTGCGCTACGGCGCGCGTCTGATCTGGCTGGCCGCGCCCCCCGACCACAAACTGCACTGGATGATCCAGTTGCTCGACCGGGCGCGCGCGTCCGGCCGCAGCGGCGCGAGTCTGCACGGCGTGCTGCCGGCGCTCGGGCCGCTCGCCAGCCGCTTTGCGCAGACGCTCGCCGAACGCCCCGAACTCGCCACGGGCACGTTGCACGACGCGATCGACGCGATCGATCACATGGAAGCCCCGCTGCCGCCCGCGGAATCCGAAGCAGCGCTCGCGCGCGCGTTCGGCCGGCCGCTCGCCACCCTGTTTAGCGCCGTCGATCTGACGCCGGTACGCGGCGGCTTCGCCGAACAAACGCATCTGGCGCGCCTGCTCGTGCCGGTCAACGGTCATAGCGAAGTGGCGATCAAACTGGTGCGCGCCGATCAGTTGCAGCAGATCGGCGACGAACTCGCGCTGCTGCGCTGGGTCGCGCGCTGGATGGAAAAGCTTTCCCGCCGCGCGCGCCGCCTGCAATTGCGCACACTCGCGCAGAGTTTTACCGACGACATTCAGCGCCGCTTCGATCTGCGCGCCGAGGCCGCCAATCTGAGCCAGACCGGCCATCATTTCGACGGCGACAAACGCATCGTCGTGCCGGACGTGATCTGGGACCTGTGCACGAACCACACGCTGACCATGCAGCGCATCAGCACCTTGCCGGCGAGCGATCTGCCGGGGCTGCACGCGCATCACGTCAAGCTCGCGCCGCTCGCCGCGCATATCGTCGAGGTGGTGACCGAGCAGGCGTTCGAGCACGGCTTTTTCCACGCCACGCTCGACTCCCGGCGCGTGCGCGTGAGCATCGAGCCGGACACGCTGGGGCGTCTCGTGCTGGCGGAGTTTTCGATCATGTCGAGTCTGTCGACCGGCGAACGCGAGTTCTTCGTGCACGGCGCGAGTGCATTGTTCGACCAGGATTACGGACGCCTTGCCGAGATGCATCGCGCGGCCGGGCACGTGCCGCACGACACGCGCGCGGAAATGCTCGAAGCCGAATTGCGCACGCGCGCCGAAGCGCATTTCGCGGCGGCGCCGGAAGACCGCTCGGCGGGGTCGCTGTTTCATCATCTGCTGCATGCAGTGCATCCGTTCGACGGCGCGGTGCCGGGGCGGCTCGCCAGTGCGCAACGCTCGTTCCAGCAGGCGGAAATGCTGGCGCGCGCGCTGCATCCGGGCGTCGATACGTGGAATATCACGCGAGGCGTGCTGGCGGGTATCGCGCGGCGCGATCTCGATCATCGCGGCTGGATCAAGCGTCTGTCGCGCGAGTTGCCGCATCTCGCGCATATGCTGCCGCGCGTGCCGCAACTGGCGGTGCGTTACCTGCAGCATGAACACGACCGCGCGCGGACGCCGCGGCAGAGTGCCGAACTGATGGCGGATATCGGTCGTGAATACCGGCGCACGCGGGTTTTGCTGTGGGCGTGCGCGGTGTGCGGCGGGGTGCTGGGGGCGGGGACGGTTTTGTTGATGTGGTGAGGTGGGTGGGCGTGTGAGGTGCTGATGTCTGTGCGACGCAGATGCGGCCCACTAGCCCTACGCCCATTGCAGCTTCGAACAAGACACGCTTCGTGTACCTCGACAAGATGGCGGTTTTTCCACACCACCTCTTCCGATGCTCGCTTCGTCAATCGCCGCGCTGTTTGTCGTGTTGTGGTCGACCGGTTTCGTGGTCGCCCGCGCGATCACGCCCTACGCCGATCCCAATCTCTTTTTGCTCGCGCGCTTCGGCGGCACGGCAACGATCTTCGCGCTCGTCGCGCTCGGCGCTCGCGCCGCATGGCCGAGCGGGCGCGACCTCGGCAAGCACCTACTGGCGGGCGCGCTGCTGCAGGGCGTCTATCTTGGCGCCGGCTATTGGGCCGTGGCGCAAGGACTCAGCGCCGGCGTAATGGCGTTGCTCGGCGCGCTGCAGCCGCTCGTGACCGCCGCCGTCGCGGCACCGCTGTTCGGCGAACGTTTGTCGCGGCGTGGCTGGGCCGGCATGGCGCTCGGTCTGGCCGGCGTCGCGCTGGTGCTCGAACCGAAGCTGGCATCCGCCGCTGTGCCTGCGTCGCACGGCAACGCGCCATCGTGGCTGGTCGTGCTGATTTCAGTGGTCGCGGTCGGCGCGATTACAGCGGGTACGTTGTTTCAGAAAACATCGCTGGCCAAGGCCGATATCCGCAGCGCAAGCGCGGTGCAGAATTTCGGCGCGGCGCTCGTCGCGGGTCTGCTTGCGCTCGCGCTGGGCGAGCATCGCTGGATCGCTTCGGGTACGTTGTGGGCGTCGTTGGCGTGGGGCATCGTGATGCTGTCCGGTATCGGCGTCACGTTGCTGGTGTGGATGGTCAGGCGCGGCGACGCGGCGCGCGCCACCGCGCTGATGTTCCTCGCCCCGCCGCTCGCCGCGCTCGAAGGGTATATCGGCTTCGGCGAAACGTTGCTGCCGGTGCAGATCGCGGGGTTCGGCGTGGCGTTGGTGGGGGTGTTGCTGGCGCGCTCGTGAGTGTGGCGCGGTGCGGTGCGGTGCGGTGCGGTGCGGCGATCATGGCCGGCAAAGCGCAGCGAATCAATGCGCCGGCAGGCAAGTTACCGGCACAACCATCAGCCACGGCGACGGCGACGGCAGCGAATCAATCCGCCGTGTCCGCCGCGGCCGGCACTTTCGCGCGCGCCTTGCCGCCCGGCAGCGGCGACCACGCCGGGCGGCTCTTGCGCTCGGAGTCCACCACGACGATATAGCGGCCCGCCCACGGTGTGACCTGACGATCGCTCTTCAACACCCATAGCGATTTGCCCGATTCGACCAACGCGACATAGCCGGCGTCCAGAATGCCGTAGTGATCGAGAAAGGTATTCAACGACGCGGGAATCCGCACGCAGCCCTTAGAGTGACGAATGCCGAGCACCTGCTCGAGACGGTCGGGATCGGTGGCATGCATCTGGAAGCGCATCTGCGAGATGCCGCCGTTGCCCCAGCCTCGTTCGCCTTGTGCCCAGCCGAGGTCGAAGATGCGCATGTCGCGCTTGCCGTAGCCGCGAATATGGTTTTCGTTCTGCGTGCCCTCGGAACGGAAATCCATATTGGCCGGCGTATGTTCGAACACGCCGAGCGGCGTGATGAAGTGGTCGTACTCGCCCGGCCGGCCGGTGGAAACCGGCGACGCGCCGATCATCTGCCAGGCGTCGGCCGGCGCGCCGCGGAAGTAGATGAACAGCGCCTGCACGTTGGCGTTGCGATCGACCATCACGACATATTGGCCCGACAGATTGCCCAGCGCGTGTTCGACGAGCGCCGTTTGCAGGCGCTCGGCGTAGGCGCGCTGCTCCGTGGCCGGTACTTTTAACCGGCGCGTGACGTCTTTCGTGAACATGTCACGCAGCAATAATGCGCGATGCGGGTCGACGACACCGGCCGCGTCGGGCGCAGCGACGAGGGATGCCACCGCCGAGGCGGAAGGCCCATCCGATTCCGACGGCGCCACAGACACCGCCGCAGACGCAGAAGCAGAAGCAGACGCAGACACCGCCGCAGAAGCAGAAGCCGCCACAGGCCCCGCCGCCAACGCCACGCTACACGACAGCGCACACAACACAGCGCCCAACGCGCCCGTCAGACGATGAAAAGAACGACCCGCGCAACTCGCGCGCGAAGCAGAAAAGAAAACCGACATACCCATTACTTCAATTACTTCAATTACTTCGTGCCGACGCTCCATTGACACAGAGGTCGAGCGATCGGAAACAGGCTGGCCAGGCCGATTGGAGTAGTTCATCGCGTGTTTGAGCAAACCTGATTATTATTGACAGCTCGCCGGCTCATGCGGCGCTCGGAACGAGAATGTTACTTAGCGCATTGCGATCTGTCGATCATGTCTCGCGAGCCGACGTGCAATCCACTTTCTCCGGCGCACCAGCGCCAAAGCTTCAACATTGCGCGATCGCGCGAGGGAGCAGCAAAGCATCATGACGCAACAGGATCCAGTCGCACGTCAAGCCGGCATCGCCGCGGAAATGCACATGGGTGCCGAGTTCGACGCCGCGCAGGAGATCGAGCGCCGGGTCGCTTTTCTGGCGAACTATCTGCGCAGCAGCGGACTGAAGACCTACGTGCTCGGGATCAGCGGCGGCGTCGACTCGACCACGGCGGGACGGCTTGCGCAACTCGCCGTCGAGCGGCTGCGCGCCGACCATTACGACGCGCGCTTCGTCGCGGTTCGCCTGCCCTACGGCGAGCAGAAAGACGAAGCCGATGCACAGCAAGCGTTGCGTTTCATCCGCGCGGATGAAAATCTCGCCATCGACATCAAGCCCGCCGCCGACGCCATGCTAGCCGCGCTACATCACAGCGGCGTGCCGTTCTCGGACGATTCGCAACAGGACTTCGTGCACGGCAATATCAAGGCACGGCAGCGCATGATCGCCCAATACGCGGTGGCCAGCGCCCGCACGGGCGTGGTGATCGGCACGGACCACGCGGCCGAATCGCTAATGGGCTTCTTCACCAAGTTCGGCGACGGCGGCGCCGACGTGCTGCCGCTCGCCGGCCTGAACAAGCGCCGCGTGCGCGCGGTGGCCAAAGCGCTGGGCGCGCCCGAGGCGTTAGCGCACAAAGTGCCGACCGCCGACCTCGAAATGTTGCGTCCGCAACGACCCGACGAGGACGCTTACGGCATCCCGTACGACGACATTGACGACTTTCTGGAAGGCAAGCCTGTGAGCGATGCGGCGCGTCACGTCATCTTGCGTTTCTACGGGGCCACCCGGCACAAGCGGGCGTTGCCGTACACGCCGTTCGACTGGCCGGCGCCGGCAAGCGGGGAATGACACCAGGAAGTTAGCCAACGAAAGACGAAGGAAGGTGGACGGCAGACGGTGGAGTGCAAAGCGCGGAGCATGGAAAAAAGCGCGCGCCCCCGTCTCACCACCGGCCGCAAAAACAGGCCAAGGCGAAAGCGAACCTCTACGACGCTACGCACGCGGGCGTACGTGGACAAACCTACGTCATACCGGCGATGTCTGTCGACAAAACCGCGTAAAGCAGTAAAGCAGATCAGCGAGCAGCCGGCGGTTCATCGCCAAACAGATCGGCGCTCGCCTCGAGTGTCTGGCCGTGCAACTGCTTGCCGTGAATCTCGCGCGCAATCACGTCGCCCACATACGGCACTTCCGCATTCAGTTCGACCGTGGCGTACGCACTGGGCTTGCCGGCGTCGACCACCTCGATATGCTTCGCGTAATGCCCGAGCTCGCGTTTGAGAAATTCCCGCACCTCTTCGGCGCTACAGGATTCCGCAATGTTGCGCACGATCAGGTTCATGCGGCCTACCCTCGGCGCGCGCCGCGACCGGAATTACGGTCCGCGCTCTGCACGCGCACGGGGCGCAGTGCCGCGCGTTGCTTCGCCTGCGCGGCCGCGAGTTCGCAGATCAACGCGGCGCCGGCAGCGCCCAATGCAGCCAATGACAAATAGAAGGCAATCATTTAAATCTCCCCAGCGAAATTCGTCCTATTTTCAGCATAGTCACAATCGACCACAAAAGCGATGCGACACAGTGTCGTCAAAGATGAGCTTTTAAAGACCTGCCTGAATGCACTGTACCTGAATAACGTCGGTCAAAAATAGCAAAACAGCTGTTCATTTAACGATCCAGGCCCGGTCATGCGACCAACGTGACACGTCGGTTGCAAAAAACGGGCCTCGATATGCAGTGCCGCAGCATCCTGCCGGGGGACGTGCGCAACGCGCGGGCTGATCGCGGAGAGCCGATCAGTCCGCTGCTTGCACGTTGGCGGCGCTCACCCACCACGCATTCTTGCCGTGCGGCTGCTGAACCAGCACCGCCGAAGGATCGTCGACGCCGTCGTCCGCGACTTCGCACACCGCGAGACCGTCGGGCAGATGCCTGACCTCGCCGGCCTCCTGGAACAGCGCGACCCGTTGCGCGTTCAACGGTCGCAGTTGCTTGTACACGTCGAAGCTGATGGCGGCGGGCACGTCGCCGCGAATCCGCAACGCGTCGGCTTTACCGCACAGCACGGGCTCGGCGGCCAATGCGGCGGCGCTGCCGAACAGACAGCTAGAAGCAAGCGCCGCGGCGGCAAGACGTGAATGGTTCATGGTGATTCTCCGGAAAAAATGTGGGGCAGCGCGCCGCCCTCGACAAACAAAGCGGCGCGATTCAATACGGGTGGATGAACGAAACCGATGCCGCGCGCGGAGGCGCACGGTCGCACGGTGTCATGGCGGACTATCGTGCCCGGCGCCGCGCTCAGCGCTTTCGCCGGTCGCGACGTCGAGCCGGCTGATGTCGCAAGAGGTTTGACTGAAGCCCGAATACACCACCGACCAATTACCGACGATCGCCGCCTGCGCCTCGGCGAGGCTCAATTTGCCCTCGCATACGCAACGCTTGAGCATGACCGCCGCGCGCGCCTTGCGGCGCTCGCCCTGCTGGCCTGCCCACGGCAGAAGATCGAGATTGGCGGGCGCGTTCGGCGAACCGCCCAACACGACCGGCACGCGCCGGTCGATGGCGAACGCCGCGCCGTTATCGGACTCGATGCCGCGTTCGGCAAGCAAGCGATTCTTGTGCGCCATCAGTTCGCCGAACGGCGGCGCTACGGTGTCCGCGTAACCGGTCCGGCAAATCGTCTCGCCGACGGATTGCTGCGTGACGCGTTCGTCGAGCATGCCGGCCTCTTGCGCGCGGGCCCCGCCCATACGCACCGCGAGTGCCACGGCGAAGCCGAGCAGCAACACGACGCGCGCCCTGTCGCGCGAACGCGCCAAGCCGCAACGGCGTGTCAGCACCGGCGCAACTGCCTCTTCGTAAGTACCGCTGGTCGGGTCGCTGGAATGGTAAGAGCGACGCCCGTTTGCAATGCCTGCGTTCATCGGTCGGCGCGCCGGTAGCGGCACGCAATAGTTCAATTCGCGGACCAATTAGAACACATTCAAAATGCTTACGTAAAACTCCGTGCCTCACGCTTGTCCGTGGACAAGCGTGAGGGTTCGTTCCCTCGCGTCAGCACACGGCTAACAACGCCGCTTACTTCGCCACGCGAGCCTGCAACGCGCGAATCCGGGTGAGCGCCTGCGTGTTCGACACCGTTGTGTCGTACATCTTCGCGAGATCGGCCTTCAGCGCCGTGCGCGACGCGCCGTCGAGATACACCATGTGCCCGGACGGATAGAAGCGCGCCGACAGGTTCTGCCGGACCTGCGCGCTGAGCAACGGCATTTGCTGCAGATCGAGCACGGTCTGATAGAACGGCGTGACGAAATCGTAGAAGCCGTTCGCCGACAGCACCTTGAGATCGGGATTGAGCGCCATCACGGCGGCGAGATCGCCGGCGGTGTAGAGAATGACGTTGCCCTTCGCGTCTTTGCCCTTCTGCGCGCCGGTCGGATCGATATGGCTGAAATCCCAGTACTGGAACGCCTGATCGTTCAGATCGGTGAACGACGAATTCGACGTGTACTTCAACTGCTCGTTCAGATACACGTTCCACATCGTCGTATAGACGCCGGTAACCGCCGTCATGGTCGGATCGTTGCCGCCCGAGTTCGGGTCGATCTTGCCGGCAATGCCCGTTTCGATCGCCGTCACGCGGCCGTCATACTCGCCGAGCGCGAGCCCCTGCGATTTCAGCAAGGTGGTCAGGAAAAGCGAATTGCCGCGACTGTCGTACGACGCGATATCCAGGCTCCACGCTTGCAGGGTCGCCTTGTCGATGCCGGTGTATTCGCTCAGTTTCTCGACCGTCGCGGAATCGGTAGTCGGAAATTTGCGCAGCGCGGCCAGATAGTCGGTGCGCGCGAATTGCGCCACCTCTTCCGCGAACGTGCCGAGATCCGTGGGCCGTGGCGCGATGCCGAGTTTCTTGTGATACCACGCGTCCGCCGCCGCGGTGGGCAGCGCGCCGACCGGATTGCCGGACTGCGTGTAATCGAGAATCGACGATTGCAGCGTAATGCCGTTCAGATCGACGCCGTCTTCATGCAGCCGGTAGGCCAGCACGCAACTGCGCGCCGTGCCGTACGACTCGCCGTACAGATACTTCGGCGAATTCCAGCGGTTGTTCTTGGTCAGAAAACGCTTGATGAACTGCTTGAGCGAATCCGCGTCCTGATCGACACCCCAGAAGGCGCGATTGGTCTTCGGTGCAATGGCCGCCGAGTAGCCGGTGCCGACCGGATTGATGAAGACGAGGTCGCTCTTGTCGAGCAGACTGTCCGGGTTGTCTTCCATTGCGTACGGCGCGGGCGGCGTGAAGCTCGGCATCGCGGTCTTGATGCGGCGCGGCGCGAACGAGCCCAGCAGCACGAACACCGAAGACGACCCCGGACCACCGTTATAGAAGAACGTGACCGGGCGCGTTTCTTCCTTCTGGTTGTCTTGCGTGAAAGCCACGTAGAACAGACTGGCCTCGGGCAGCGAACTGCTCGGGTCGACGATGACAAGGTGGCCCGCAGTCGCCGTGTAATCGATCTTGTGCCCGCCGATCGAGATCGAGTGATGGGTGACCGCGGCGGTCTCGGCGGTGTTGGTAATGGAATCGTCCGGCCCATTGCCGTAGGCAACCGGATCGAAGAACGGCTGATCGCCGCCCTTGTGCGCTGCGCCAGCGGCCCCGGCTGCGGCCGAAGCATGCGCATTGTGCGACGACTGCGGACTAGCGGAAGCTGACTCGGTGTTCGTCATGATCGCTCCATGGGTACGTTCACGTCTGGTTGGCCGTATCTGCCAACCAGACTATAGTGCGGCGGCTACCGTCTGACCATTGGGACTGCCGAGTCCCGTGCAGGCGTCCCAGCCCACGGACGCCTCGTAACTCCCGTTATTGCCTTGCGTGATGTCGTTGCACACGCCGGCCGCCTTGTACAGCTTGGGATTGATAAAGCCGACCGGCTGGCCTTTCGCCGCATTGATCCGCGCGATCAGCGCGCCCCACAGCGGCGCAACCGCGCTGGTGCCGCCGACCACCGTCTGCGTGCCGTCGATCAGCACGCTGTAGCCGGTCACCGGCGAGGCGTCGCCCGCCACGTCCGGCACGCCGCGCCCGCTGAGCGGCGTCTTGACGCCCTTGGCCGAGGTGGACGACAAACCCTGCTGCCACACCGGCACCGGGAACGCCCGGCTCACGCCGCCGCCGGTCGCGCCGCCTTGCGAGCCGTCGTTCCACACCACCTCGTGGGTGATCGACGTGCCCGACGCGGTCAGATTCGTGCCGCCGCAGGCCAGCACATACGGACTTGAAGACGGAAAGTCGACCTCGTTGCCGCTGCTCACGCCGTCGCTCGACCCGCTGTCGCCCGAGGCCACGCAAACTGTCACGCCGAGCGCGGCGGCCGACTGCAGTGCGCTGTTGAAGGCCTGCAACGACTGGCTGGTCCAGTTCGATTCCGGGCCGCCCCAACTGATCGAAATCACCGATGGCTTGTTGGTCGTGTCGTGGATCGCGCGGCTCACCGCGTCGATGAAACCGGCGTCGCTGTTCTGCGTGAAATACACCGCGACCGTCGCGCCCGGCGCGATCGAGCCGACGATCTCGACGTCGAGCGTGACTTCGCCGTCCGGACCGGACGGATCGCCGCTCGGCTGATTGCTGCCCTGGTCGACGCCGACCGATTTCACCGTGGGCGACCCGACGCCGAGACTCGCGAAATACGATTTGAGGTCGGACGTGTTGTAGCCGCCGCCGAGTTCGACGATGCCGACGCACTGCCCGCTGCCGTCGCCCTGCGGATACTGATAGAGCGCCGCGATCTGCGGCGGCGTGAATGAAACCTGATGCCCCTTTGCCGGCTGGAACGGCGGCCGGATCCGGAAGTGCGGCCGCGCCGGCGGCCGGTTGTCGAGCCCGAGCACGGCTTCGACCACGCCGTGCAGGTCGTCCGGCACGCTGATCGTGCCGGTGCGGCCGCGGAACTGGCCGGTGGTGTGATGTTCGTAGTGCTCCAGCTTGACCCCGAATGCGGTCTGGAACTGCGCGATCGTGCCGCTCAACAGGACCGAGCGCGCTGCCGGATCTTCACGCACCACCGTCAAACCGTGCGCGGCGGCGAATGTCTTGACCTTCGCGAGGTCCTCCGGCGCGGCGCCGTAGTCTTTGGCGAAGGCTTCGCGCGACAACGGCTTGACGCCCGGGTCGCCCGCTTCGATACGGCTCATCAACGCATTGAACTGCGCCTGCTGCTGACGGCGCACCATCACGAACACTTCGATCCGCTCCGACGGATCGCATTGCCCCACGACTTTCGAACCTTCCTCTGCCTTTCGCTCGCTGCCTGGCAGCGGGTGCTTATTGACCATGGTGTCGACTCTCCTGTTGGCGTGACGGCGCAGACCGCAAAGCGGACCTGACGCACCGCACGCGTCGCTACAAGCTCATTGCCGGACGAGACGGACTCGCGCGGCACCGTGCTGATTCAAGGACTTCGCCAAACCGTCCGACCAATGCATTCGACCACAGTTCCGGCGCACGCGGCAGTTAGCCGAACGGCTAACGTCGCGCTGCATCAATGCGCATGACCGACCGCCCGCGCTATGATGCTGCAGCGGCAATCCAGCCGTTACATTGCCTCGCGCGCCACCCGCGCGCACGATCAAAGAATCAGAGGAACCCCATGTCAATTTCGATGTATCAAGCATCCCTGCCCGTACTGATTCGCGGCCTGACGAACCTGCAAGTCATCCTGGGCAAGGCTCAGGCGCACGCGGCGGAAAAACAGATCGAGCCGTCGGTGTTCACGAACGCGCGACTCGCGCCGGACATGCTGCCGCTGGTGCGCCAGGTGTATATCGCGAGCGACACGGCGAAGGGCTGCGCCGCGCGTCTGGCCGGCGTCGAAGCGCCGAAATATGAAGACGTCGAACTGAGTTTCGACGACCTGCATGCCCGCCTTCAAAAGACGATTGATTATCTGAAGGAATTCAATGCAGAACAGATCGACGGTTCGGAAGCGCGTGAGATCACACTGAAAATGCGCACCGGCCCGATCGAGTTCACGGGCCTGTCTTATCTGCTGGGGTTCGTGCTGCCGAATTTCTTTTTCCACATCACGACGGCCTACGACATCTTGCGTCACAACGGCGTCGAACTCGGCAAGCTCGATTATCTGGGCGGGATCAAGTAACGCTTAGTGACGCTTAAACACGCGGCTGGAAGGCGATGACGGCCATGCCGGCCAGCGTGCGTGAACCGCATCCCCGTGCGCGGTTCTCTATCGGCTGTATTAACACAATCAGTTGGCGTGCAGGCACGGTGCATGCGAGAGTCCTGCTGTCCTTTACCGATCGCTACCCACCATGAGCACCGAGTCTCCCTGTATCGACATCTGCAAGTTCGACAGCAAAACCGGTTTATGCATTGGCTGTTTGCGTACGCGCGACGAGTGCAAAAGCTGGAAGAAGATGAAAGACAAGCATCGCAGGAAAATCATCGAGGACCGTTCGCGCCGCGAGCATAAGCTGAGCAAATAGACGCGACGGCCAGGCGCGCCACCTTGGAAACCCGGCGCAGCGGCGGCCCATCAGGCCACTGCCGCGCCGCCTTGACTCATCGAGTCAGGTCAAGCCGCTCAATCCAGCGAAAGCCGCAGCGCGAAACCAATCAGCGCCGCCGAAAACGTCCAGCGCTGCAAAGTCTGTGCGAGCGGATGCGCCCGCATCCAGCCGGCAATGCGCGCCGCGCCGACCGCGAACGACAGGTCGAAGCACGCGCCGACGGCTAGCAGCACCAGCCCCAGTTCGACCATCTGCAACGCCACCGGCCCCGCCTCCGGGCGCACGAATTGCGGCAACAGCACGGAACAGAACAACAGCGCTTTCGGATTCAGCAGATTGGTCAGCAAGCCCTTCACGAACGACGCCCGCAACGGCTGCGGCTCCACGCTCGCAACGGCTGCCGCAGCGCCCGCGTCGGGCAGCGCAAACACCGGCGAACGGAAAATCTGAATCCCGACCCATGCCAGATACACCGCGCCGCCATAACGCACCACGTCGTACAACCAGGGCGCGTTGCGCAACAGCGCGGCCACCCCGCAGGCCGATAGCGTGACGTGCGTCGCGCGCGCCAGACCCAGGCCGCCGGCGGCCGCGAAACCGCTGCGTACGCCGCGTCCGATACTGGTTTGCAGGACCAGCGCCATGTCCGGCCCGGGCACGGCGTAGACGACGAACAGCGCAGCGATATAGACGACCAACAGGTGTGCGGAAATCATAGAAGCCTCTTGTTTTAAGGGCTCTATCTTGCCGCTGTCGATGGAGGGTTTGCTGGCGAATTGCCGGGCCGACCGCGTAAAAATTGGAGGAATACGCTAAAATATCGCCTCCCCGGCACGATTCGCCCTAAGCCCTTCGCAAGCGCCCGAAATCATGACAACCGACCTCGATAAAACCGACCGCGCGATCCTGGCCGCGCTGCAGAAAGACGGCCGCATGTCGAATGCGCGCCTGGCCGATCTGGTGGGGTTGAGCGAGACGCCTTGCGCGCGTCGGTTGAAGCGCCTCGAACACGACGGCTATATCGACGAATACCGCGCGGTGCTGTCGCGTTCCGCGCTCGGCCTGGGCGTGGTGGCGTTCGTCCATGTGCGCTTCGCGGTGCACGACCGCGCGCTCGCGACCCGCTTCGAGCGCGAGGTGCAGGCGATTCCCCGCATCCTGTCGTGTCACAACGTGTCGGGCAGCGCCGACTACATCCTGCAGGTGGTAGCGCGCGATCTCGACGATTACGGCACCTTCATGCGCGACGAGATGCGCAGTTTGCCGGGCGTAACGTCGGTGGAATCGGCCTTGTCGTTGCGCGAAGTGAAGGCCAACGGCGGCTTGCCGCTGTTCTGAACGCGAACCGCGGATCGTGGCATAGTCACGCCTTTGATGCGGCGCGAGCCGCCCGAACGAGCACGGAGTTTTCATGGAACACGACAAGGCGCGAGCCGAAGAAGCAGCCGCGATGGAACGCGTATTGACCGCGACCCAGCGGGTCAAGACGGCGTTCACGTCGCTGCAATCGCAATTTCCGCCGGCAGGTAGCGGCCAGCCGTCGCAATTCGCGCTGACCACGTTCGACGCCGCGCTGCAGGAACTCGAAGACGCCCAGGCCGCGTTCGACGAACTGCTGGGCGACCTGCTCGACGGCAATCGTTGAGGTGAGTGGGTTCGAGCCGGCCGGGTTCGAACCGCCTCCTCAAAAAACAATAGTGGTCCGCAGCCCCACGACCGCCTCATTGCCCACGCGCTGCGCCGGATTCAGCGGATCCGGCACGCCGCCCGCCGGCCGGAACACGTACTGAACGTCCGCCTGCAGCTGCCACCACGGCGCGACCTGATACTGATACGTGGCCTCAACCACGGTCTCCGCACTTCGCGACGGATAACCCGGCGCGCCCAGCGCCGCGCTATCGCTCGCCAGACCCTGTGCATGCGAGCCGATCTTCGCGTAGCCCACCGCCAATCCGGCGACGTCGTTGTCACGTCCCTTGAACGGTGCCTTGAGCGTCACGCCGGCGTTCACGCCGAGGTCCACCAGATTGCGATCGCCCGGCGCGCCCATGATTCGCGCGAACACGCCGACCGATTGCGGGCTATCGTCGCCGCGCTGCCAGACGGTCTGATCGGCGACCGCATAGAAGCTGTAATCGCCCCGATGGTTCGCCGCCACACCGCTGCTCGCCCGATTCGCAAGCGAGAGCCCGGTATTGTCGAAACGCTGGTCGGCGAAATGCTGCGTGTTGTACCAGAAGCCGAGCTTGTAGGTCCCCGGCAAGCCGCTCGACGTTACGCCCAAGCCGCTCGCCGGCGGCGGATTGATTGCGTACTGCACTTCGCCGATGAACAACGCGCCGCCGCGCAGAGTGAAATTCGTGCCGTGACGGTTCTGCTGCTGCGGATCGCCCACGTCGCTACCGGCCGGATTGCCGTTGAACACGCCGGCCAGCACGGTCCATGCATCCGATGGTTTGGCACGCACGCGCAGCCCGAGCGACGCCAGCGGATAAGCCGGCCCACCCGCCGGCAGATCGATCGACGGCAACACCGGCCAGCCGAACGTTGCGTTGAGGAAGGGCGTGGCGAACTGGCTCACCATGAATTCCTGGTCGAGACTTTGCTGCCCGACCTTCACGTCGACCTTGCCGCCGATCAGCGATTGCTGATACCAGAGCTCCCACAGTCGCGTGGTGCTATCCGCTTCGATGCCGCTCGCGCTTTGCAACGTCTGCAGATTGCGCGTGCTGAGATTGCTGCCGTGTATCTGCAAGCCCGACACGTTGAAGGTGCCGCCGGGCAGGCCGAGCGCTTTGTCCGTATCGACGACGAGGCCGAACTGGGTCAAGCCGTCGTAGGCGCCGCCGCGTTTCGTGCCGCCGCTCAGGTTGTTCAGATACTCGCTGGTTTCCTGCAGGCTGAAGGTCACGCCGTAATGGCCGAGCCAGGGGCGCAAGCCGCCCATGTCGCCGAGCAGCGTGGCGCGCTCCCAGAAACCGGCCGGTGCGGCAGGCGTCGGCTCCGATGCGGAGGATGTCGGCTCCGATGTGCCAGGCGTCAGCTCCGGTGAAGACACGGGCATCGGCACGACCGCAGGCTCCGCTGTCTGCGCCAACACCGAAGACACGCTCCCAACCGACAACAGCAACGTGAGTCCAACCGGAAGCCCAACCTTCCATCGCCCTGCTTTAACGATCCTGGCGGGGTCGAGTTCCGCCCCACCAAACCGCACATTGCGCGCACAGCGCGCCACCTCACCCGCCGACGACATTTTTTCGAACATAAGCTCACTCCCATCGAGCCTGGCTTGAACCGGGCGATGTAAAGACGTGACCGTCCCTCGCAAGCGACGTTGCGATAGCGATCAAAAAGAGGGAGCGTGCTGCTGACTGACCGGCGAGAACCGGTCACTGAAGAAGCGCGCTAACCCGAACGGAGCGAGTTAGCGGCGAAGGAACGATCCTGCTGCTAACCCGCGGATACTGCGCCGGCGCAAACCGGCGTCGGACTTCCACTACTAGAGCATGTGTCCACGAGGGACTCCATTTGACGAGACGGGCGGATTGTATTCGGCACGTCTGGAGAATCGCAAGTAAAAACCGCGTAAAGGCCGCGTAAAAGATATCGCACTCCGAATCCTCGTAACGAACGCGCGATAGCACGGACCTGAGCGCATTGAACACGACCCCGGATACATTCATCGGCCAGCCCTTCCTGTCGCTTCTGAAAGACTTCATGGCCTTTTTGCAACGCGTCGCGCGTGATTCGCGAGACAGCCAAAGAATATTTGCTTCGCTTAACGAAGCATGTTGACTTCTGCTTGCGGGAGTGCATAAAATTCGCCCGTCTTCACAAACGGGGCCAATGCCTTGGACTCAAGCAGTAGTCGATCTTCGAACAGTTTCACTGCCTGACCGGCACGACGCCCGCGCTTTCTTTTCTCAGCCGCCGTCTTGCCAGCAGGCAGACGGTGCGCGCCGTAGTAACCCTCTCCGTGCACCTTATTAACTAGCGCCATTCGAGCGCGGCGTGCTTTCGCACCTCCGCATTCCGTCTGGCACCGCGTCGCGAGCCCTGGCTCGCGGCCTCGCTGGCTCACGCCGGTTCGAATCGTTCGTTTCGTTCGAATCGCGGCGTGGTCCGGCGTGGTTAAACACGTGGGTACCGAGCGCAGCAGGCATCCAGTCGTCCGCGATTCGAGGCCCGCGCCGGTACACAGCGCAAATAAGGAGCCGCCATGCCGGACAGTGACAGTTATCCCAGATGCCGACCCATCGCCATTCAGGTTTCGTTTTGCCTAAGGAAAGCAGGTAGACGTATGCCGCCGCGCGCCTAGCGCCGCCGCTCCGTGTCTGCCGGCTTTCCGCACACCGCGTATAGCCCGCGTCAATGCCACGTAAGACATTACGCACGGAGAAAAAACATGTACATCGCTATCCTCGTTCCGACACTGCAACAAACCCACATTCACAGCGACGCAGCCCTCGCGCTGCACAGCATCAAGCCGCACTGGCTCGTCGTGTTCTGGCATCGCGTCAAGGCACTGGCTGCCCACGCCGCGACGTTCTCGCTGTCGTAATCGACTCACCCCCTATCCGCAGCACGCCTTCGCGATCCGCATGATCGGCCGTCGTTCGACGACTGACGCCCAGCAGATCCTGAAGGCGCGCCGCATCCGTTCAACCAGTCAATCCAATCAGGCGGCACACCATGTCCACTCCCATCAACGTCTCACCGCCACGCAGCGCGGTTCTCGACGAGGCGCACATCGGCGATATCAAAGGTGCGCTGGGCACCATCGCCCATCACGACACCGCGCCGCGCAACACCTGGTGGGCGCGTTTCCGCACGCTGCTCGCGATTCTCGGCCCCGGTCTCATCGTGATGGTCGGCGATAACGACGCCGGCGCCTTCGGCACCTATACGCAAGCGGGCCAGAACTACGGCACCACCTTGCTGTGGACCATGCTGCTGCTCGTGCCCGTGCTGTTCGTCAATCAGGAAATGGTGCTGCGTCTGGGCGCCGTGACCGGCGTCGGCCATGCGCGGCTGATCTTCGAGCGCTTCGGCAAGTTCTGGGGCGCGTTCAGTGTGGTCGATCTGTTCATTCTGAACGCGCTGACGATCGTGACGGAGTTCATCGGCATTACTTTCGTGCTGGATTTTTTCGGTATTCCGAAGGTGGCCGGCGTGTGTATCGCCGCGGCGGTAACGATGGCCGCGGTCAGTACCGGCAACTTCCGGCGCTTCGAACGCTTCGCCGTGGTGCTGTGTCTGCTGAGCCTGTTGCTGGTGCCGGTGCTGGTGTCGATTCATCCGCCGGTCAGCCAGATGGCGCACGACTTCTTCATTCCGAACTGGCCCGCTCATTCGAAACTCAGCGACGTGATGCTGCTGGTGATCGGCATTGTCGGCACCACCGTCGCGCCGTGGCAGTTGTTCTTCCAGCAGAGCTACATTGTCGACAAGCGCATCACGCCGCGCTTCATGAAGTATGAAAAAGCGGACCTGTGGATCGGTATCGTCTTCGTGATGATCGGCGCGGTGGCGATGATTTCGTTCTGCGCGGCGCTGTACGCCGGCAAGCCGGAGTTCGGCAATTTCACGGACGCGGGCGGCGTGCTAGCCGGCCTCGAGAAATACGCCGGGCGCACCCCCGCCGTGCTGTTCGCGATCGCGTTGCTCGACGCCTGCATCATCGGCGCGGCGGCGGTATCGTTGTCGACCGCTTACGCGATCGGCGACGTGTTCAAGATTCGTCACTCGCTGCATCGCGGCGTGTCGGACGCGAAGGGCTTCTACCTGGTCTACTTCGGCATCATTGCCGCGGCCGCGACGCTGGTGCTGATTCCCGGCAGCCCGCTCGGCCTGCTGACGGAAGCGGTGCAAACGCTCGCAGGCGTGCTGCTGCCGAGCGCGACCGTGTTCCTGCTGCTGTTGTGCAACGACCGCGCGGTCCTCGGTCCGTGGGTGAACTCGAAGAAACTCAACTTCTTCACCGGCGCGGTGGTGTGGGTACTCGTCATGCTTTCCATCATTCTGACGGCATCGGTCATGTACCCGGACATTACCGGCGAAACGATCATCGAAGTACTCGCAGGCGGCACGCTGATGGCGGTGGCAGGTTATGTGGCGACGCTGGTGGTCCGCAAGCGCCGGCTCGACTCCGCTAACGGCATGGCACGCGAAACGGAGCCGGTCTATGCGAAGGGGGCTCGCGACACATGGCGCATGCCGCCGCTGGAAGATCTGCCGGCGCCGCAATTGACGATGTCAAAACGCGTGTGGATGGGGGTGCTGCGCGGCTATCTGATCGTGGCGGTCGCGCTGGTGATCGTGAAGGTCGTGCAGATGACGTTGCTGCACTGACGGAAGTTTCGCCGGTTGCCGCGCTCGCGATTGTTCAGTGCGGGCGCGGCAACGGTATTGTTTGCGGCTACGCCGCGTTAATGCGGGTTCTATGCCTGTTAAGGCGCGTCGGTCGAAATGGACGGCTCGCAGAGAATCGGAAAGTTGACCGAATTCGCGATGTAGCATTTTTCGTGAGCCGTGTGATGCAGATGCGCGGCCAGTTCGACATCGCCGCCCGCCCGGATCACTACGTGTGGGCGCAACACGATCTGTGAGAAACGGCCCTGCTGCGGATCGTCGAGCATGGTGCCTTCGGCATCGTCGCGATAGTCGAGCACGATAATGCCGGCGTCCGAGCACAGGTGCAGATACCAGAGCTTGTGGCATGCGCTGGCGGAGGCGACCAGCAGGTCCTCCGGATTCCAGCGCTCGGCGTCGCCGAGAAAAGCCGGGTCCGCCGAGCCGGGAATCGCCGGCTTGCCGCCTGACGTGATCACATGATCGCGGCCGTAAGCGCGATATCCCGAGGTGCCGCTGCCGCGGTTACCTGTCCACTGTACCGATACGTCGTATTTGTGCTCGCCGTGCGCCATACCCTTCTCCTTGCTGGTTCAACCGGATTCGGTTGTCGGGACGTGCATTCTATCGGGGACTATTGGGGATTGGCGTGACGGCCGGCGTTAAGCGCTAGCGTGGTGGAGTTAGTCGGCCGGTGTTACGCAGTCGCGTAGCGCGCAGAGTTCGGGCAGCGTTGCTCACTAACGTGGCGGCGCAACTCGGCCCGCAAGCCCCGGCGCACGCGGGTCCGGATTCGCGTACAGGCTCGTGCCGTTGGCGCGTGCGGTGCTGGGATTGGAGCCCGCGCCGCCTGTTGCACCCATCACAGGCGCGGCGGGTGCTGTGCCCAAGCCCGGCATCGGACTGGGACTGGGACTGGGACTGGCGCTCGGACCGGCCCCCGGCGTCACGCCAAGTCCCGGGACGCCTGCATTATTCCCGGCCCCGGACTGCGCGCCCCTCATGCCGGCGCCACTACTATTGCCGCCCGACTGCGCGTACGCCGCGCTGGCGGCACCCAAGGCGAGTGCCGACATCAACACCGACACGGCAAACCTGCCCGTTACGATCTTCATAGCTCACTCCAATACATCGTCGAACTGCTCTCACCCGCTGCGGCGCGCCTAACGCAACCGCTCAAAGAGTATGACGACGCAGAACCCGCTTTGTTCAGCGTCGCCGGATCAGCAATCCGCAATCACCAGACGATGCGCGATAATCGGCGGCTTTCCTCACGGACCGCACCGATGACCGCCACCGCCTTCGCCCCCTTCCAGGACCTCGCGCAGACCCTGTTGCCGCAAGCCTACGACGACAACGGCGACGGCTCGCACGACACCTCGCATCTGCAGCGCGTATGGAAAAACGCCGCGGCCATCCACGCGGAAGAAGGCGGCGACGCGCAAGTGCTGTTCGCGGCGACGCTGCTGCACGACTGCGTCGCCGTCGAGAAGAACTCGCCGCTGCGTGCGCAGGCCTCGCGCCTGTCGGCCGAGAAAGCGACGCGCGTGCTGACGTCGCTCGGCTGGACGGACGCGGCCATCCAGGCCACCGCGCACGCGATCGAGGCGCACAGTTTTTCAGCCGGCGTGACCCCGGTCACGCTCGAAGCGAAAACGCTACAGGACGCCGACCGCCTCGACGCGCTCGGCATGCTGGGCGTGGCGCGCTGCTTCTACGTCGCCGGACGGATGGGCCGCGCGTTATACGATCCGGCGGACCCGCACGCGGCACACCGGCCGTTGGACGATACGCGCTACACGCTCGACCATTTCCACACCAAGCTGCTGAAACTGGCCTCCGGTTTTCAGACCGCGACCGGCACCCGGTTAGCCGGTATTCGGCACGCCCGTTTGCAGCGTTTTCTCGACGAATTCAGCGACGAAATCTGAATCTGTAACAACGCGGACAAAGCTGTACAAATCCTTACAAAGCCGCTTGCTGTTTGCGTACACCGCTCGCCTCGCTGCCGCGTTATTGCAGGCACCTACACGCGGAGTCCGCCATGAACAACAACCTTACTTCCACCCAGCCGCAGCGCAGCCGTATTCATCCGTTGGTCGCGGGGGCCGCGGTCGCCGTGATTCTCGCGAGCGCCACCGGCATCGCCGCGATGACCGGTCTGCTGCCGACCTCGCACGCCGTCACGGAACCGGCGACGCCGGCTACAATCGGCGCGATCTCCGCGCAACCTGCACCGACCGCGACCGCGCAGATCGCCGCGCCCCAGCCGGCCCAGGTTCAACAACCCACGCAACAAATCGCCCAGCAACCCGTGCAACAAGCCGCACCGGTCCGCCCGCCGGTGCATCACACGCGCCCGCGCCCTCCCGTGAGCGCGCCGACGTACGCGAACAATCAGGAATACCAGGCTCCGTATCCCTCCTCGGCGCAGCGGCCGGTCGCCGATCCGTACGCGGGTGAAGTCGTCGCCATCAACACGGTGCAATCGCCCGAGCCGACCACCGGCCTCGGCGCGCTGGGCGGCGCGGTGGCGGGCGGTCTTGTCGGCAATCAGATCGGCGGTGGACGCGGCAAGATTTTCACGACCATTGCCGGCGTGGTCGGCGGCGGCCTGGCGGGTAACGGCATCGAGCATGCGGTGCGCAAGCAGACCTCCTACCAGGTCCAGGTGCGCATGCAGGACGGCAGCTACCGCAACTTCAACTATGAAACGCAACCGCCCGTTCAGATCGGCGAACGCGTGCGCGTCTCGGGCGATTCGTTGAGCGCTTCGTGAACGCTTCGTGAACGTTTAGCCAGGTCCGGCCAGTCTGGCCGGCCGGCACTTGTCAGCGAGGGAATAAGAACGCTCCCGTGCGCGTTATGATCAAGCGTTACCCAAGGACGCCCGATCGCGCACGATGGAGCACGCCTACCTTCACTTCCTGCATTCGCTCGCCGGGCATCCGCAATGGATGCTCGCGGTCGTCTTTCTCGCGGCCTTTCTGGAGGCCGTCGCCGTCATCGGCACCTTCATTCCGGGCAGCACCGCGATGTTTCTCGCCGGCGCGCTGACCGGCACCGGCTCGCTCAGTCTCGTCTGGGTCTTCGTCTGGGCGATCGCGGGCGCGGTTGCCGGCGACGGCATGAGCTTCTGGCTCGGCGGCCGCTACAAGGACCGCATCGTCCAGTTGTGGCCGTTCTGCAAACATCCCGAAGTCCTCGAAGCGGGCCACCGCTTCTTTCGCAAGCATGGCGCGAAGAGCGTCGTGCTGGCCCGCTTCATCGGACCTTTGCGGGCCATCGTGCCGGTCGTGGCCGGCATGCTGGGCATGCCGCCGCTGCGCTTCTACGCCATGAACGTGCTGTCCGCGCTGCTGTGGGCGCCCGCCCATATCCTGCCGGGCGTGGTGTTCGGCGCGTCGGTGCTGCTGGCGGGCGCGGTGTCGTTCCGGCTCGTCGTGATTCTCGCGCTGCTGGTGGCTATCGTCTGGCTGAGCTTTCGCGTGGCCGGCTTTCTGCTCTCGCATGCGAATGCCTGGTCGAGCGCCGGCGGCCGCTATATCGGCAGTTGGGCGTGCCGGCACCCAGGGCCGATCGGCCGCTTCGCGCGCAAAATGCTCGACCCCGAGACGCCGGACGCCAGCAGCATTTTGCTCACCTCGCTGATCGTGCTGGTGTCGGGCGCGCTGTTCTTCGGCGTACTCGACGACGTGATCAGCGGCGACCCGCTGACGCAGGTCGATCTGTCGGTCTATCACTTTCTGCAGTCGGTTCGCACGCCGTGGGGCGACACCGTGCTCGCGAGTCTCGCGATGCTCGGCAGCGGGCTCACGCTGGCGGCGCTGGTCGTCACCGTTGTCGTGTGGATGCTGCTGGAGCGGCGCTGGCGCACCATCGGCTACTGGCTCGCGGCGGTCGTCTTTTCCCAATTGCTGATCTACGCGTTGCAGTTCGCGATGCGCCGCGCGCCGCCCAACGAATTGATGTCCAACGCGTACGCGTTTCCAAGCAATCACGTAGCGGCGACGGTGATCGTCTACGGCTTCCTGGCCTTCCTGCTGGCGCGGCGGGTCGGCAAGCTGGAGGGCGTGTTCGTCGCGACCGTGAGCACGGTCGTGGTGATCGTGGTCGCGCTCGCGGGACTGTACTTCGGGCGCTACTGGGTGTCCGACGCGATCGGCGGCGCGGCGCTCGCGTATGTGTGGGTCGCGATCGTCGCGCTGACCGCGATGTGGCGGCATCCGGAGGCGCCGCCGGCCCGTACGCTGATGCCGGTCGTGGTGCTGGCGGTCGTGCTGGTCAGCGTCGGCGTGCAACTGGGTGTGGCGATGCCCGCGCCGCGGCCCGACACCACGTTGCGGCGCCCGCCCGTGCTGGTCACGCAGTCGCAATGGACGCTCTCGGCCTGGAAGCGCCTGCCCTGCTATCGCTCGGACATGGGCGGCGATCACAAGGAGCCGCTCACGCTGCAGTGGCTGTCGAACGCCGATTCGATTCGCGGGCAACTGCGCGCTCAAGGGTGGATCGAAGGCACGGACCTGTCCGCGCACAGCCTGCTCTCGCTCGCGTCGCCCAACGTCGCGGCGGTGTCGCTACCGGTCTTGCCGAAGCTCAACAACGGCGTGCCGTCGTCGCTGGTCTTCATGCGCGCCGGCGACACCCGCGACGAACGCGACGTGCTGCGCTTCTGGCCGAGCGGTTACGCGGTCGAGAATGGCATTTCGGCAACGCCGCTGTGGGTCGGCTCGTTCGCGCATGAGCGGCTGTCGCGGGACTCGTGGCCGATCAACATCTTGCGGGTCGACCGCTCGGAAAGCACGCTCGATTCTCATGCGCGCGCCGGGGCGGCGCTCGGTGCGTCG
This sequence comes from Paraburkholderia sp. BCC1876, assembly GCF_902833695.1. Classification (NCBI taxonomy): domain Bacteria; kingdom Pseudomonadati; phylum Pseudomonadota; class Betaproteobacteria; order Burkholderiales; family Burkholderiaceae; genus Paraburkholderia; species Paraburkholderia sp. BCC1876. The sequence continues at coordinate 34,131 of NZ_CADFGI010000005.1, forward strand.
GTGGTGGCCAAGGTGATTTGCGACGGCGTGCAGGTGGCGCTGCTGGCTTCGCCGGTAGAATAAAACGCCGGTTTGACAAAGGCGTGGGATGCCTGGCTATCCACATGAAGCAAGCGATCGCGCGTTCGCTGCTCCCGCCGGGAAAACGCTCTGTGTTCAAGTAGTTGGCGCGGTTGGCCAGGACTTGTCCACAAGGATATGAACATTTTCTGTGGATAAGATGCGCGAAGGCAAGACCGCCAGGAGAGATGCGATGTCACCCCCAGCACCACCCACACCCCGCGACGCCGCCAAGCCGGCGCCGCGTCACCGCTTCCTGTGGTTCGTGGCCTTATGGCTGCTCGGCGTCGCCGGCACGGCACTGCTGGTGCTGCCGTTTCATCTTATGATCGCCGCGGCAATGCATCATTAGGCTTGCCGCCCGATGTCGTTCGTCGTTCGGACGCCAACCGAAGCGCCAGGCAAATCGCCAATCGCGAAGTTAAGCGCCTCGCCTCGGCTTCAAGGCCGCTCGATCGACGCCGGCAACTGCCCCAGTTGCCGGAACACCGCGAGCCAGTCTTCGAGGTGCCAGGTTTTCGCAATCAGATCTCCGCGCATCTCATGGAACGAGTGAATCGCGAATTTGATCGGTTTGGAACTTGCCGCAATGCCGAGCAGTTTCCCGGTTTGCGTGCCGCTGATCTCCGCGCGTACACCGACCCGCTCGCCGTGAATCAGCACGTCGAGAAGGGTAACGTGCATATCGGGCAGCGCCGTGGCGATGTCCTCGAAGATCGGAATCATCTGGTCCGGTCCCGGCGCCACGCCGGCAGGCTCCGGAACATACTCCCAGTCGGACGTGACGACGGTTCGCAACAGGGTGACGCTCTTCTGCTCGAAGGCGCGATAGAACGTGTCGATGGCGTGATGAATCAGATCTTCGCTGGCGGGCGGCGTCATGATCGGTGGCTCCGGGGAAAGGTCGCGGCGAACCCAATCCGCTCGCCGCCCTCATCATAAGCCCGCATCCGGGATGCCTGCGCGCAAGGTGCGCGACGTTCGAACATAGGCAGCGTAGCGGTCATGAAATACGCGGTCGGTATAACATCCGTTGGCGACAGTCGTTCCATTGCGATCGGAATTCGTCACGACCTACCCACATTCAATCCGATGACTAAAGAACCCCTCGACACTCCAGAGCGCGCCGATCCCCCGGAGCCGCAAGGCATCTGTAAAGACCTCACCCGTAGCGCGATCTTCCTGGTCGCCACTCTTTCCAGCGACAGCGACGCCGTGGAAAAAGTGCGCGCGTGGACCGGCGACGTCGCCGCGCTGGTGCGCGCCGTCGGCAAGCGCGTGCCGTCCGGCGACCTCTCGTGCGTGTGCGGCTTCGGCTCCGACGCATGGGACATGCTATTCGGCGAGCCGCGCCCCGCCCGCCTGCATCCGTTCCGCGAATTCGGCACGGGCGAGCGCCGGGCCATCGCGACGCCGGGCGACATCCTGCTGCACATTCGCGCCGAACACATGGACCTGTGTTTCGAGCTCGCCACCCAGTTGCTGGCGCCGCTCGGCGACGCCGTAACCGTGGTCGACGAAGTACACGGCTTCCGCTACTTCGATATGCGCGATCTGGTGGGCTTTGTGGACGGCACGGAAAATCCGGCGGGCCGCGAGGCGGTGCAGTTCACCCTCATCGGCGACGAAGACCCGGACTTCGAGAGCGGCAGCTATGTGCTGGTGCAGAAGTACCTGCACGACATGGCGGGCTGGAACGCGCTGCCCGTCGAGACTCAGGAACTGATCATCGGCCGCAAGAAACTGTCGGATATCGAGCTCGACGATTCGGTGAAACCGTCCCGCTCGCACAGCTCGCTGACCACGCTGACCGAGAACGGCAAGGAAGTGAAAATCCTGCGCGACAACATGTCGTTCGGCCGCCCTGGTTCGGGCGAATTCGGCACGTATTTCATCGGCTATGCGCGTTCGCCCGCGCCGATCGAGCAGATGCTGGAGAACATGTTCGTCGGCCGTCCGCCGGGCAATTACGACCGGCTGCTCGACTACAGCCGCGCGACGACCGGCAGCCTGTACTTCGTTCCGTCGGCCACCATGCTCGACGAACTCGCGGACCGCGAGCCGCAAGCCGCCGCGGCGGTCGACACGCCGCCGGACACGTCTTCATCCACCGAGCCGCATCACGAAGGCTCGCTGAATATTGGCTCACTCAAGGGAATCACTCAAGGGAATCGCCCAACATGAACAATCTGCATCGCGAGCTGGCCCCCATCTCCCGCGCCGCCTGGTCGCAACTCGAAGAGGAAGTGGCGCGCACCTTCAAACGCAGCGTAGCCGGCCGCCGGGTGGTCGACGTCAAGGGTCCGGGCGGCACGGAACTGTCCGGCGTCGGCACCGGGCATCAGACCACGATCGGCGCGCCGCAGGACGGCGTGGTGGCGAAACTGGCCGAAGTCAAAAGTCTGGTCGAACTGACCGTGCCGTTCGAACTGCAGCGCGAAGCGATCGACAGCGTGCTGCGCGGCGCGAAAGACGCCGACTGGCAACCCGCGAAAGAAGCGGCCAGGCAGCTCGCCTATGCCGAAGACCGGGCGATCTTCGACGGCTATCAGGCGGCGGGTATCGGCGGACTGCGCGAAGGCTCGTCGAATCCGCTGCTCGCGCTACCGGCCGACATCAGCGATTATCCGAACGCGATCGGCGAAGCGCTCGAACAGCTGCGGCTGGCCGGCGTGGACGGTCCCTATTCCGTGCTGCTCGGCGCCGATGCCTACACGGCGCTCGGCGAAGCACGCGACCAGGGCTATCCAATCCTCGAACACATCAAGCGGATCGTGAACGGCGAGATCATCTGGGCGCCGGCACTCGCGGGCGGCAGCGTGCTGTCCATGCGCGGCGGCGACTTCGAACTGCATCTCGGCGAAGATGTGTCGATCGGTTATGTGAGCCATACCGATACGACGGTGCGCCTCTATCTGCGCGAAACGCTGACCTTCCTGATGCTGACGAGCGAAGCGTCGGTGACGTTGAGTCAGGCTGAGTAGTCAGGCTAAATAAACCGCGACTGTAGTCAGTCGCCTGGTCCATCGCCGCGTGTTCCGCACACGCGGCGATGGCGTCAGGTGTCAAACCACTCAGTGATAACCGGCATCACCCTCGCGCACCTTGCCGCGGAATACGCGGTACTGCATCAGGTTGTAGACGAGAATGACCGGCAGCACGATCACCGTGCCGACCAGCGTAAACAACTGGCTCGAATGGCTCGACGAGGCTTCCCAGATGGTCAGCGAAGGCGGCACGATGTTCGGCCAGATACTGATCAGCAAGCCGCTGTAGCCGAGAAAACACAGCGCGAGCGTGAGCAGGAACGGCGTCGCTTCATGCCGTAGCCGCAGCGTGCGAAAAATCCCCCAGACGCAGGCCACCACCAGGATCGGCACCGGCAGAAACCAGCCGAGCTTGCCGCTGCCGAACCAGCGGTGCGCGACCGCCGGCAAACCGATCACGGTCCACAGACTGACTACCGCCATGGCCCCCAGCAGCACGCTCACGAGCGGCCGCATCACTTCGCGCATGCGGCGCTGCAGGTCGCCGTCGGTCTTCAGGATCAGCCAGCCGCAGCCGAGCGTCGCATAAGTGGTCAGCACACCGATGCCGCACAACAGGCTGAACGGCGACAACCAGTCGAACGGATCGCCGGCAAACCGGCCGTCGACGATCTTGATCCCTTGCAGCAGCGATCCCAGCACGATGCCCTGGCAAAAACCCGCCAACGCCGAACCGGCCATGAACGCCAGATCCCACGCATGCTGCGTGCGCGTGGCGCGCGCGCGCAGTTCAAAGGCCGCGCCGCGAAAGATCAGGCCCACCACCATCAGGATCAGCGGCAGATAGTTCGCCGGCAACAGCGTCGAATAGACCACCGGGAACGCACCGTAGAGTCCGGCGCCGCCGAGTACGAGAAAGGTCTCGTTGCCGTCCCAGACCGGCGCGATGGTATTGAGCATCACTTGCCGGTCGGCTTTCTGTTCGAAGAACGGAAACAGCAGGCCGATGCCGAGATCGAAACCGTCCAGCATCACGTAGAGAAACACGCCGAAGCCGATGATCGCAGCCCACACGACGGGAAGATCGATTTGCATGGCGTCACTCTCCTTTCAGCGCGTCGAGCGGACGATTCCGCAATACCGGATGCTTGACGGACGGCGGACTGTCGACCTGCGCCTCCGGTCCGCGGGCCATCATCTTCAGCATGTAGTAGACGCCCATGCCGAACACGAGGAAGTACACCAGCACGAAGATCAGCAACGACACGCCGGCCTGCTGCGCGCTGATCGGCGACAGCGAGTCTTCGGTGCGGAACACGCCGTAGACCGTCCAGGGCTGGCGGCCGACTTCGGTCGTGATCCATCCGGCCAGCAGCGCGACGAGGCCCGACGGTCCCATGCACAGCACCAGCACCTGAAACCAGCGGGTCTCATACAACTGGCCGCGCACCCGCAGAAACAGCCCCAGCAGCGCGGTCAGCAGCATCAGCATGCCGAGACCCGCCATGATCCGGAAGGTCCAGAAAATGATCGGCGAATACGGGCGGTCTTTAGCGGGAAACTCCTTCAGTCCGCGAATTTCGCCGTCCCAGCTATGGGTCAGAATCAGGCTGCCCAGGTGCGGTATTTGCAGCGTGTAGCGCGTGACTTCCGCGTCCATGTCGGGCAGGCCGACCAGATTGAGCGCGGTGCCGCCCTTCTCGGTTTGCCACAGCCCTTCGATCGCCGCGATCTTGGCCGGCTGATATTGGCGCGTGTTGAGGCCGTGCGCGTCGCCGACGAAAATCTGCACCGGCGCGAGCAGAAGCAGAATCCACAGCGCCATCGAAAAACTGCGCGTGATCGGGCCGTCGCGCCGGCCACGCAGCAGATGCCACGCGCCGCAAGCCGCGACGATAAAGGCCGCGACGATAAACGCGGCGATCGTCATATGCGCGAGACGATACGGAAACGACGGGTTGAAAATCACCTTGAACCAGTCGACCGGCACGATCCGGCCGTTCTCGATGGCGAAGCCTTGCGGCGTCTGCATGAAGCTGTTCGACGCGAGAATCCAGAAGGTCGAAATGAGCGTGCCGAGCGCGACCATCAGCGTGGCAAAGAAGTGCCCGCGCGGACCGACGCGCTGCCAGCCGAACAGCATGACGCCGAGAAAGCCGGCTTCGAGAAAGAACGCCGTCAGCACTTCGTAGGTCAGCAGCGGCCCCGTGATGTTGCCGGCGAACGAAGAGAACCCGCTCCAGTTGGTACCGAACTCGTAAGCCATCACCACGCCGGACACGACGCCCATGCCGAAGCCGACCGCGAAGATCTTCGACCAGAACAGGAACATGTCTTTATAAACGACGTCGCCGGTCAGCAGCCAGCGCCCCTCCAGCACCGCGAGAAAGCTCGCCATGCCGATGCTGATCGCGGGAAAGATAATATGAAACGATACGGTGAACGCAAACTGCAGCCTGGCGAGATGGAAAGCATCGAAGAGTTCCATGATGGATCGGCGGCTCCGGGTGGCAACGGCTTTTGCGTAACGACGGGAGCCCTGATTATCACCTGATGTTCTATTGCGTGGCGCGTAGGCTGCCATTGGCGACGGAACGCGGCGGCCCGGGCCTTTTCAGGGGCATTTTTTTAGCCCGGCGACCTGCCCGCCTGTTGCATCCGCGAGCGCATGACATCACACCGGCTTGCTATGATCTCCGCACCGAATTGCCCTGGGAGCTCACGATGCGAATTCAAACCTCATTCCTGTTCGATCTCGACGGCACGCTCGTCGATAGCGTTTATCAGCATGTGCTGGCGTGGAAAGAAGCGCTCGATAGCGAAGGCATTCCGCTGTCGGTCTGGCGAATTCACCGCAAGATCGGCATGAGCGGCGGCCTGTTCACCAATCAGTTGCTGCGCGAAACGCACAAGGAGATCAGTCCGGAACTCCAGGAACGGCTGCGCCAGGCGCACGCCGCTTCGTATCGGCGCTTACGCGATCAGGTCTGTCCGCTGCCGGGGGCACGCGAGTTGCTCGCCGCGCTGACGAAAGCCGGTACGCCTTGGGCAGTGGCAACCAGCGGCCGGATGGAAACCGCGGCGGTCAATCTGGAGGCGCTCGGCGTCGACCCGGCCAAAGCCGTGGTCGTCACACGCGACGACGTCAAATACGCGAAGCCTGACCCGGATCTGTTCATTGCCGCGGCGATCCGGCTCGGCGTGCCGGTCGAGCAAAGCGTGGTGGTCGGCGACAGTATCTGGGACATGCTGGCCGCCAAGCGCTGCCGCGCACTCGGCGTGGGTGTGTTGTCGGGAGGATATGGCACGGAGGAACTGGAACGTGCCGGCGCGTTGCGCGTTTACGACGATCCTGCCGATCTGCTGGAACATCTGGATGAGGTTGCCGCGAGACCCTGACAGGCCCTGATTGGCCCGCGGCAATTTGCTTCTGGACGCAGCAAAAACCACGGTGAGTCGCGTTGAAACGCGCTCACTGGCCCGCTTCGCGGCGACTCTGCTCCGCCACGGTCAGGATCGCTTCGGGCATGACTTCGAGCCGGGCCTTCGGGATCGGCTCGCCGCTGTCGTCGGACAGACCGTAGGTGCCTTCGTCGATCTTCTGCAGCGCGCGTTCTATATCGGCGACGCGGTGGTCGTTCACATCGTGCAGCGACTGGGTGATCTCGTTCTGCGCCATGTCCTGCGCGTCGTCTTCGTATTCTTCGGCTTCGTCGCCGTGCTCCTCGTGAGCCGTGCGCTCGTCCGCAGTGGTGTTCTCTTCACCGCCTAGTAGTTGCCGGCGTAGCGCCATAAGGCGCGTGCGCTGCTGCGCGATGAACTCTTCACTCAAGTCGCTCTGTTGGTCGGCCATAATTCGCTCCCTTGGCTTGATTGCGTTGTCCGGCTTTGTCCGCGTTGCCCGCGTTGGCGTTGCACGCGTGTCGGCTTCTTCAGATTAATGTAGAAACCGGCCTCCTGCCTTTTTGACCCTTCGCGCGGCGTACCGTTTCAACTAATCTATAAGCAGAGAGCGGCTAAAGGAGAACGCAATGCCGGCAAGCGCTGTTTCTTACGGCGAGTTCAAAATCATCGTCCACCCCGAGACAAACAGGCTCGGCGCGTGGGTCACGAGTGTGAGCGTGAGTCACGGCGCGCGAACCGTCGTCGATATTCGTCCGGCGACGATTCAACCCCAATGGCTCACCGAAGAAGAAGCGGCGAGAGATGGGATCGAATGGGGACGCCGGTTCATCGATCGCGAGTTCAATACGCCGCAAGCGCGTTCGTGGGTGTCCGATCGCTCTCACGCGGAAACCTGGTTCCGCGACGCCGAAGAAGCGCGTAGCGGCAAGTTCATTGCGTAGTAGTTGCGTCGGCGCTTGCGCGCCGTTGAAGCCCTGCCCGCACCTATCGCCCACATAGAGAGTAGTGTCTTCAAGCATATCGTCAAAATACGATATATGATTCGTCTTGTAGCGATGCAGATGCATGGGCGCCAACCGGCGTTCCACGCCTGCGTGTTGTTGACAACCATGAAACCGACCCGAACGACACCCGACATCGACGCGATTCACAAAGCGCTGGCCAACCCGTTACGCCGGGAGATTCTCGGCTGGCTGCGGGAACCGTACGCGCATTTCGCCGATCAGGAGTTGCCGCTCGACCACGGCGTATGCGCCGGCAAGATCGACGCCCGCTGCGGTCTGTCGCAGTCCACCGTGTCGGCGCACCTCGCGGCCTTACAGCGCGCGGGGCTCGTCACGTCGAAGCGGGTTGGTCAGTGGGTGTTTTTCAAACGCAATGAGCCCGTCATTCAGGCCTTTCTCGAGCATATGAACGAGCAGCTTTGAGGGCTTCATTCGCGTCAGCACGCTTTTTTCATCACGTATTTTTTAAGGCGGGGCCACAAGCTCGTTGCCGAAGGTGAACTGTTATGCCGACTCTTTTCGATCCGCTGCATATTGGCGATATCACGCTGTCGAACCGCATCATCATGGCGCCGCTGACGCGTCAGCGCGCTGAAGAAATCCGCGTGCCGAACGCGTTGATGGCGCGTTATTACGCCGAGCGCGCGAGCGCCGGCCTGATCATCAGCGAAGCCACCTCGGTCACTCCGCAAGGCGTGGGTTACGCCGACACGCCGGGCATCTGGTCGCAGGAACAGGTTGAAGGCTGGAAGCTCGTCACGAATGCCGTGCATGCCGCCGGCGGCAAGATCTTTTTGCAACTGTGGCACGTTGGCCGTATTTCGGACCCGGTGTTCCTGAACGGCGAATTGCCGGTTGCGCCGAGCGCGATCGCTGCGCAAGGGCATGTGAGCCTGGTGCGTCCGGAACGTCCGTTCGTGACGCCCCGCGCGCTGGAGCTCGACGAAATCGCCGGTCTGGTCGATGCGTACCGCAAGGGCGCCGAGAACGCGAAGACGGCCGGTTTCGACGGCGTTGAAGTGCACGGCGCGAACGGCTATCTGCTCGATCAGTTCCTGCAGGACAGCACGAACCAGCGCACCGACGCCTACGGTGGCCCGATCGAAAACCGCGCGCGTCTGCTGCTCGAAGTCACCGATGCGTGCATCGACGTGTGGGGCGCGAATCGCGTGGGCGTGCACCTTGCGCCGCGCCGCGACGCGCACGACATGGGCGACTCCGATCCGGCCGCTACGTTCGGTTATGTGGCTCGCGAACTCGGCAAGCGCAAGATCGCGTTCATCGCCGCTCGTGAAGCGCTCGGCGACGACCGCCTCGGCCCGCAACTGAAGCAGGCATTCGGCGGCCCATACATCGCGAACGAAAAGTTCACCAAGGAAAGCGCGCAACACGTGCTCGACGCGGGTGAAGCAGACGCGGTGGCCTGGGGCCAACTGTTCATCGCGAATCCGGATCTGGTGCGCCGCTTCGAAACGGATGCGCCGCTGAACCAGCCGAATCCGTCGACGTACTATGCGCGCGGTGAAACCGGGTATGTGGATTATCCGGCGCTGGAAACGGTGGAATGAGCGTTGGAAAAAGCGTTGAAAAAAGTGGGGAAATGAGCGCCTGCTGCATGGCAGCGCGCTCGCTGTAGCAAGCGGTAAAACAACGCGGCGGATGGGACCGGAAAGTAACGGTCACATCCGCCGCGTTTTTCTTTGCGCCGGCCGGCCGCATGCCGGATTCGCACCGACTCACGCCAGATCGCGCCGCATGAACACGCGCTTCGATTCGTCGAGCCCACGCGCGATATGCGCGTCGCGCCGCTCGATCAGATGGGCATCGAGTTCCGCTGCTTCGATATCGCGAAACCCGAGCCGTCGATAGTACGGCGCGTTCCACGGCACCTCGCGATACGTGGACAGAATCAATTGCGTGAGTTGCCGGTCCAATGCGTGTTGCGCGACCTGCTCGATCAACGCCGCGCCGATACGCTGCCCCGCATGCGACGTGAGCACATCGAGCTCCTGAATATAGATGCGTGTGGCTTGCGGCTCGAACATGACGAATCCGACGCGTGTCGCATCGGCATCCACGGCGACGATGATCTCGCGCGCGGCGATCTTGCTCTCGACACGCTCGATATCCATCGGCGGGGCATCGGCAATGCCCGTCAAGCCGACGCTGGCGAAACGCTGGCCCGCTTCGAATTCGATGGCTCGAATCGCGTTCGCATCGGGCGGCGCGGCAAAACGAAAGGTAACGGCGGAAGCTTGTGGCATAAAGGTTTCGCAGGTTTGTTTCAGGTTTTATTTGCGCATGACACTGAGCGATATTGACATCTCTCCAAGGAAATAGACAGGTATCCGCGCCGCCACCGGGCTACACTCCCGAACATCCCAATTTCCCCGCGCCCCGAGATGGATCTGATGCATGTGTTGCAGGTCGCCCTGCACTTCGACCAGCACCTGAGCGGTCTGATCGTGCAATACGGCACCGCCGTTTACGCGATGCTGTTTCTGGTGATATTCGTCGAGATCGGTTTTCTGCCGCTGTTCTTTTTACCCGGCGATCCGCTGATTTTCATTTGCGGCGGACTCGCGGCGACCGGCGCGCTGAACGTCTGGCTCGTGATCCCCGTGCTGTTCGCGGCCACGGTGGCCGGCAGCGTCGTCGACTATGCGATTGGCCGCGCGATCGGTGAAAAGGTTTATACCGCCGACTATCGCTGGCTCGACAAGAACGCGTTGCGCAAGGCGCATGTGTTTTACGAAGCGCGTGGCGGGCTGACGTTTCTGCTGTCGCCGTTCATTGCGGTGGTGCGCACCTTCGCGCCGTTCGTCGCGGGCGTTTCGCGCATGACGTTCGCGCGTTTTCTGTCGTTCGTCAGCGCGGGCGCGGCGCTGTGGATCGTGTCGCTGGTGGCCGCCGGTTATCTGTTCGGCAATGTGCCGCTGGTGCGCGATCATATGAGTTCGATCGTGTTGCTGGGTGTGGGGCTTGGCGTCGGGTCGTTGCTGGTGAGTGCGGTGTGGCGGTTCGTTAATCGGCGCTGGCGCGCCCGCTAGTTTTTGGGCACTGTGGACGTACGATGAAACCTCTAGCCCGCTGCCTGTCGGCAATCGCTTTGACCGTACCCGTTTTCCTCGGCATCACGCAAATCAATGCCCTGCTCGCGTGGCTATACAGCGAGAGCGGGTATCAGGCGCTTGCCCCTCTGTTCCATCTGTTTGGCACAGTCGGCGTAGAAGGCCATGAAAGCGTGATAGCAGGCCTGCTGCTCGCTCTAAGCTTCGCCCTTTCAGCGCTCATCGTGTGGCTCGGCTCCGCTCTCCTAAAGCGCCGGCGGTAGCACCCCATCCCCCACTTCCGCACGCAACGCGCCTAACAAAACCTGCCACCACTCCCCGTGCCGCAATAGAAACACCCGCTCGGGAAAATGATGGCGCGCCACATGGTCCTGCGGCACCGTATCCCAGCCACGATGCTCGACCGTCACCCGTGTCTCGTCGCCCACCGCTTCGAAACGCACCTCGACATGCGTGTGCTGCGCAGCGGAAAAACTCGCCTGCCGCCAGCCGAATGCCAAACGTTCGCCCGGCTCCCACACAGTGATGCGGCCTACCTCGAACACGCTGCCGTCCGGCTGTGTTTCGACCAGACGTCCATGGTCGCCGCCACCCTCCTCAGCCGGTTCGAACGACAACACCCCCGCCCCTTGCGGCGTGAATTGAAACAGCCCGTTAGGCCGCCACCATCGGCCGATATCGCGCGTGAATACCTCGAACGCACGCGACGGCGCAGCGGCAACGCGCAGCGACACCTGCACGCGCGAACTCATCCCTGCGCCTCAACGTGCGCCTCAACGTGCGCCTTGAACGACAACAGTTGCTCCGACCACAATGCCTCGGTCTGCTCGAGCCACGTTTTCAATTCGTTCATCGGCGTCGATCGCAATACATAAAGCCGCACGCGCGCGTCGACGCTGTCGCCGCCGCGCGATTCTTCTATCAACTCACTCGAACGCAGTACGCGCAAGTGCCGGCTCATCGCTTGCGGCGAGAGGCCGGTGGCCTGCGCGAGTTCGCCGGCGCGCATGGGTTGCCGGCTCAACAGATCGACCACGTGACGACGGTTCGGATCGGCCAGCGCGGCCAGCGTGCGATCGAGCGAGACACTCGCGGGCAGTCCCATGCGTTACACCCAGCCTTCGATTTTCAACCCGCTGACACGCTCGGCTTCTTCACGCGACACCTCGTGCACGGTCTGCCCAAAGCTCCAGATATGCCCCTCCGGATCGCGAGCCGCATACACGCGGTCGCCGTAAAACTGATCGGCCAACTCACGCGTAATCACCGCCCCCGCAGCGCGCGAGCGAGCACAGTGCTCGTCGATACCGTCACGTAATTGCACATGCACCGACTGCGTATTCTTGCCGCCGATCGACGCCGGGCTCGCCGCATCTTCCGACCATTCGCGGCAGATCATCACGTAGCTGTCGCCGAAACGCATTTCCGAGTGGGCCAACTGGCCATCGTTGTCCGTAATGACCATCTGCCGCTCGAAGCCAAAGGCTTTTTCGAGCCAGTCGAGCGCGGCAAACGCGTCCTGGTAGTACACCGACGCCCCCAACGAAGGACGTTCAAACGATTCGCTCATGATTGCCTCCTTTGATAAACCCTACGGTTAATATTTCACACTATAGTTAAATAAACCGACAAGGCAAGGACGACATGAGCGATCGCGTTCGGTCATGACAAAGACAAAGGTGAACGTGCAGCGAGGCGTTGTACCCCCTCCTCCTACGGCACAAATACCGTCCGGCAAGCACTATCCGGATGCCCCCAATGCGCGCCCAACTCCGCCAGCGGCACCGTTTGAGTCGTCACCTGCAAGCCGGCAGGCCCCACTGCCGCGAACACCGCTTTCAGCGCCCCGAACAAATGCGCCAAAGGAACGCTGCCAATCCCGCTGCCTACCAACCTGATATCCGCCGAACGCAGCACGGCCGCCGGCAACGCGATCTCCGCGCCGCTAATCGCGCCGATCTGAACGAAGCGCACCGGGTGATCGTCCTCCGATGCTTTCGCCGCCGCGATCAACAACGACCGCGCACTCGCGCCCCACAGATAATCCAGCACCACGTCCACGCTGTCGCGAAACACCGCTTCGAACGCGCGGCTCAGGCTGGCTTCGTCCTGATCGAGCGAAATCGTGTCATCGGCGCCGATGAGCTTGAGCGCTTCCAGCGAAGCAGCATTACGCCCCGTCGCGATGATTCGCGCCGCGCCAAGGTGCTTCGCGATCTGCACGGCCAACCGTCCCGAGGTGCCCGTTGCACCGTTGATCAACACGGTTTCGCCCGCCACGAAACCCGCCCGCTCGACGAGCGCCGCCCACGACGACATGCCCGGAATCGCGATTGCCGCGGCCGTGACGTCGTCGAGCGTATCGGGCAACATAATGCAATGCGTGTCCGCGACGAGGCTGTGTTCCGCCATCGCACCGAACGGCGCCTGCGGCTTGAAGAAATAGACGCGCCGTCCGTCGCTCAGTCGACCGGTGCCGTCCACGCCGGCAACGAACGGAAAGCCGCCCGTCGACGAATAATGCGAGCCCGCCGCCCTGGAACGGGTGACGTGACTGAGCGCGGACGCCGTCACATCGACGACACTCAATCCGCTCGACGCTTCGGGTCGAGCGAAATCCGCGTAGACGGGCGCCTCGCCCGCCGCTTTGACAATGGCTGCTTTCATGATGCTTCCTTGCTGTTAGCCTGGGAGTGTGCTGAAGCTTGGGATTGAAGCGCGCGCTGCCGCACCTGAACCCACTCGCGCAACGCGTGATCGCGAATCTCGAACACGTTGAACAAACCGAGAAGGTGCAACGCAGGCAGCGCATCGACCATATCGGTTTCGGCCTCGGCGTACGCCGCTTCGCTCGCGTTGGGATCGGTCCACACACGCGCATTGGCGAGAAAAGCCGCGACGGTGCCCTTGCGGATCGTCGTACCGCCCATCTCGGTCTGATTGATTGAATCGGGAAGAACCTGTTCAGCTCGCATCGCACTGCACTCCTTGCTGGTCACAATGGAATCCAGTGTAGGCGTGCAAAAGCGGCCAGTCTCCGGTATAAAGGCCAATCAATACGGTATTCAGGCCATGATCCAACCTTTGATTCGCCCGGATCTCGTCACCTCGCCGGCCGGTCCTTTCCTCGCCGCGGCCGAACTGACGCAAACCGAGGCGCGTTCGACGTCCTCGCATAGTCATGCGCGTGGGCAACTGATGGGGGCGTTGAGCGGGCTCGTCTCGGTGGGCCTCGACCGACAGCAATGGGTCGTGCCCGCGATCCACGCCATCTGGATTCCGCCGCATTACGAGCACTCGGTGCGCTCCTATGGACCGTTTTCCGGCTGGAGCGTGTTCATTACCGAGCAGCGCTGCGAGCAACTGCCGCGCGAGCCGCGCGCGATCAAAACCACGCCGTTGCTGCGCGAAGCCGTCCGGCGCGTGGCGAGTTGGCCGGGCGTCGAACTCGACGACGCGCAAACGCGCATCGCGGAGGTCATCGTCGACGAACTCGCGGCGTCGAAAGAGGAATCGCTGGATTTGCCGCGGCCTGACGACGCCAGGCTCGTGCGTCTCACGGACACGCTGGTCGGCGATCTGTCCGACAATCGCCGGCTTGATGAATGGGCCGTGTGGGCGGGTCTTGCGCCACGCACGCTGAGCCGTCGTTTCGTGGCGGAGACCGGTATGACGTTCGCGCAGTGGCGGCAGCAGGCGCGCCTGCTGCGTGCGCTTGAACTTGTCGCGGACGGCATGCCCGTCACGACGATCGCGCTCGAACTCGGCTACGACAACGTCAGCGCGTTTATCGACATGTTTCGCCGCGCGATGGGCACGACACCTGGGCGCTATCTGGCGGCCGAAGCGCGAGAGTCGTCGCCGGGTTAATCAGCATCAGGTGTGTCGGCGAGGTAGTGCGGGAGTGAGCCACGCGGATTCGGCGACTTACCCCGTCAATCATTCATCCGCCTATCAAGCTTATTCAGCCGCCCCACCAGCATAGTTCCGCTGACCGCGCAAACGCTGCACGATACGGCCGAACGCATACCACTGCTGCGCGATCAACCCCGTGCCATACGAACGGCCGGCGCCATGCGGCACGGGCAACTGATCGCGAATGCCGGTCGGCTCGACGGTAGCATTCCAGGAGACAGTGCGGAACATCATGTCCCACCACGGAAACAGCACGCCGAAGTTGCATCCATAACGCGTGCCTTCGTGCCCATACCCCACCGCGTGATGCCGGCGATGAAAAATCGGACTGACGATCACGCGCTCCAGCAGCCATCCATACGGCAAACGCGCATTGACGTGCTGCACGCTCTGCATGAAATTGCCGACGGCGACCAGCACGACGAACTGCGTCGGCTGCACGCCGATAAACAGCGAAATCGCCGCAAAAAACGCGGCCTGGATGATGTCGTCGAGAAAGTGGTTGCGGTCGTCGGCCCACAGCGACATCTGCTGCTGGCTGTGATGCACCGCGTGCAATTCCCACCACACGCCGAAACGGTGCTGCCAGCGGTGATACCAGTAGCCGAAGAAGTCGAGCACGATCAGATAGATCAGGAACGACACCACCGGCTGATCGGTCACGCCGGGCCACAAACTATCGACGTCGATATTCGGCACGTTGTAGATCGCCATCAGGCTTTGCCAGTGATTGAACGCCGGCGTGAGCATGAAAAAGACCGCGATATTGATGATGCCGAGCTTGGCGATCCACGTGTAGATCACGTCGGCGCGCAGCGCCTTGCGATCCTGCCAGGTCTCGATCGGCCGCAACGCTTCGAGCGGCCGCAACGCGGCATACGTCACGACGATTTCGAGCACGCCGATGATCACCCAGTACAGTGCGTCGTACGTGTCTTCGTCATAGCCCATCAAGCCGAACTTGAAGAAGAACGGCTGCACGACGTCGACATACAGCAGCGTTTGCAGCGCCGAGATGCCGTTGTCGAGCAGCGCGAGGATGTCGTGAATCATCGAAAAACCTCTGGAAAACAGGTGCTGTAATGAAAGCGGAAGCTTAACGCCTCAGTGGGCCTCCAGCCTCAATCCGGATTCGGCGCGGTGACCGGCGCGCGATTCGCGAAATACAGGCCATGCGGCGAACGTCCGACAGCAATCGTGTCGATAAGTTTTCGCGTCGTCAGATCAATAATGCCCACGTGCTTCGCAAAACGGAACGTCACCCACAGGTAGCGGCGATCGGCGGACAACTCCATGTCGTCGGGTCCGGGCATCAGACCGGTAATGTCGCCCACTTTCGTCAGCGTGTTGTAATCGAGAATGCTGATCGTGCTCTCCACGCGGTTCGACACCGCGATGTGCTGACCGTCGTCGAGATTGCGGAAATTGTGCGCGCCACGGCCGGTCGGGATCTTTTTCACGAGCTGCTGCTTGTGCCAGTCGACCACGGCCACGTCGTCTTCACCCGTCATACCGATCAAAAGATAGCGATCGCCGGGCGTCATCCACAAACCGGCCGGCGTGTTGCCGATATGCAGCTTCCACAGCACCGTTTGCGTCGCGAGATCGATCGCGGCGACTTCGCCGGTGTCCTGCAGCGTAACGAACACCGTGCGGCTATCCGACGAAAACGTCATGTGGCTCGGCGTTTTCGACAGCGGCACGCGCTTCGCGAGCGACACGTTCTGACCGTCGTAGCGATACACATCAACGCGATCCAGCCGCAAACCGGCCGTCACAAACCACTTGTGATCGGGCGAAAAGCCCAGTTGATACGGGTCTTCGATATCTTCGACGCGGCGCTGCACTTTGCCCGTGTGCGGGTCGAGAAACATCAGGTCGTTGGACACCGAATCGGCCACGATCAGCGAGCGGCCGTCGGGCGTGATCATCAGATGGTGCGGCTCCTTGCCGGTCGGCTCGGTGCCGATCACCTGGTGGGTGGCTTCGTCGACGAGCGAGAGTTTCGCTTCGCCGGAATCGAGCACGATGACGTTGTCCGCGGCCTGCGCGAACCCGCTCGCGAACAGGCCGCACAGCAGCGCGGCGCGCACGCCTGCTTTGGAAATCGTCGTGATCGTTGAAAGAGGAAATGACATGTGATGAATTTCGCGCGCGAAAAAGAACCGATGGGAATGAGGGGCAGACTGGCGAGCGTCGGAGTGACAACGACGGCAAGCACGGCTGCCCCTTCATAACGTGACAACCCGGCTCGCCGATGACACGAATCGGACATTCGCCACAGGAAACACCGGAAAAAATGCCGGACGTTACGCTGTCATTCATTTGACTTAAGCCCAGCTTACATTCACGGCTCAAACTTAATCCCAAAGAGGACACAATCCGTGAACCACTCCTACCGCATCGCGGCGGTCGGCTGCTGTCTGGCCGTTTCCGTCTGTCAGTCGAACACCAGTTTCGCCGCCTCAGAAGCTTCTTCCTCTTCTTCCGTCACGCTGTACGGCATCATCGACACCGGTGTCGAATTTCTCAACAATGCTTCGGCCACCAAGGGCCAGACGCACGACGTCACGCGCCTGACCTCCGGCAATCTGTCGGGCTCGCGCTGGGGCCTGACCGGCACCGAAGATCTCGGCGGCGGCGCGAAGACCTTCTTCCGGCTGGAAAGCGGCTTCAACGTCGACAGCGGCGCACTGCTGCAAGGCGGCCGCGAATTCGGCCGGCTCGCGTACGTGGGCCTGTCGGACACCACTTACGGCTCGCTGTCGCTGGGTCGTCAAGGCGGCCTGTTCCTCGACTGGATGAGCCTCTACAACCCGCTCGGCAACGCGGTCTACGCGATCAAGATGCAGGACCCGGCGTTCTCCGACCGGCTCGACAACACGGTCCGCTATGAACATCATTTCGGCCCGGTCACCGCGCTCGTCCAGTACAGCCTCGGTTACGACAATGTCACGTACGGCGCGCAACCGGCGGGCGACACACGCAACGCGCGCGTGATCGAAGCCGGCCTGCGCTACAAGAGCGGCCCGCTCAGCGCCGCCATCGCGTACGACCAGAAAAACGGCGGCAGCACCAGTCCGACCGCAGCGCACACCACCAAGGCAGGCGGTTACGAAGGCAACGTCGACCGGCGTATCGGCGTCGGCGTGCGCTATGCGCTGGCTTCCACGGATCTGTTCGGCGGCTACCGCTACCTGAATTCGAAAGCGATCCACCTGAGCACGCTCTCCACCGGACCGGTCGAAGCGACCAGCCTCTACTGGCTCGGCGCGACCTACCACGCGAGCGCCGCGCTGAACCTGTCGAGCACGGCGATGTACCAGAACTTCTATGGCACGTCGCGCGATCCGTGGTCGTTCCAGGTCGACGCGGATTACTTCCTGTCCAAGCGCACCGATCTGTACCTGAACCTCGCGTATGCGCTGAACCGCAACGGCTCGAATCTCGGCCTGAACGGTTTCGCCACGGACGTGGTGGCAGGCAAGAACCAGGTCGGCCTGATGGCCGGCATTCGCCACACGTTCTGAGGACGGCAGGATGGATAGCGCGAGCGTATCGATCCGCGTGCGCGGACTTCGTCAGACTTTCGGCGCGCAGGCCGTACTCGACGGCGTCGATCTCGACGTGCCGGCGGGCACCACGCTCGCGCTGCTCGGACCGTCCGGCTGCGGCAAGAGCACGCTGCTCAAGCTGCTGGCCGGGCTGCTGAAACCGGACGCGGGCCGCGTGATGTTCGGCGACGAAACCGTCGCCGATGCGGCGACCTGTGTGCCGCCCGAGTCGCGTGGTCTTGGCATGGTGTTTCAGGACTATGCGCTGTGGCCGCATATGACGGTGGCCGGCAACGTGTCGTTTCCGCTGGAAATGCGCGGCGTCGGCCGGCGCGAACGCGGCGAGCGGGTCGCCGCGGCGCTCGCGCGCGTGGGTCTCGACGGGATGGGCGCGCGGCGTCCGTCGGCGTTGTCGGGCGGCCAGCAGCAGCGCATCGCGCTGGCCCGCGCGATCGTCGCCGAGCCGCGCATCCTGCTGTTCGACGAGCCGCTGTCGAATCTCGACAGCCAGTTGCGCGCGAATCTGTGCGACGAGATTGGCGGCCTGCTCGCGCAACTCGGCACCACCGCGGTGTACGTGACCCACGAGCGCAAGGAAGCCGAAGCCCTCGCCCATACGATCGTCACGCTCGCACACGGGCGCGTGGAAAGCGTCCTTCACCGGTAAAGGAATCGCTACAATGTTCAAGTCAATTTTCTTCGTTATTCTCACCATGTCGTTGACCCTCGGGCTGGGCACTGCCTCAGCCGAAGCTGCTTCTATTACCGTCTATACCGCTGGACCTGGCAACCTCAGCAAGAAACTGGCGCTCGGTTTCGAACGCAAGACGGGCGTCAAGGTCGATCTGTTCCAGGCCACCACCGGCAAGGTGATGGCGCGTCTCGAAGCCGAGGCGAGCAATCCGCATGCGGACGTGTTGATCTCCGCTTCGTGGGACACCGCGCAGGACCTGGAAAAACGCGGCTGGCTGCTCGACTATCAGAGCCCGAATGCCGCGCACGTATCGCCCATGTTCAAAGGCCCCGCGTATGTCGCGCAAGGCATCTCCGCGCTTGGTATCGTGTGGAATACGCGCACCGGCAAGCCGGAGCCGCACGACTGGCGCGATCTCGCGGCACCCGCCTATCGCAATCAGGTGACCACGCCGAATCCGGCGCTCTCGGGTGCGTCGCTCGATCTGCTGCTCGGCTTGCAGGATCGCCTGGGTGAATCCGCGTGGTCACTCTTCGACAGCCTGCACAAGAACGGCATGGTCGTGCTCGGTCCGAATGCGCAGGCCATCAACCCCGTGTTGCAAGGCGCGAAGTCGGCGGTATTCGGCGCGGTCGATTACGTGGCGTACGGCGCGGCCTCGAACGGCGAATCGGTCAAGGTGATCTTTCCGAGCAGCGGCACGGTGATCGCGCCGCGCCCCATGATGATCCTCAAGACCTCGCACGTGCAGAACGAAGCACGCGCGTTCATCGACTACGTGTTGTCCGACGAAGGTCAGAAGCTGGTCGCCGACGCATGGCTGATTCCGGCGCGCGACGATATCGCCGGCACCCGTCCGCCGCTGAAAGATCTGAAGCTGCTGCCGCAGGACGACGGCTCGAACACCAAGACGCGTGCCGAAGTGCTCGCGCGTTTCAATGCGCTGTTCGGCGATCACTAATGGCCCGCGTGATGTTGCGCGCCGCGCCGCCCAGCGGTGCGCCGCGCGGCGGTTCGGCCTGGCTGCTGACGCCGCTGCTCGCCGCGCTCGCCGTGCTGATCGCGTTGCCGATCGGCTTCGTCGTGTTGCAGGCGATCTTTCCGTTGCTCAACCGCGGCTCGTTCGCGCATCCGTTTAGCGCATTCGGCGCGGCGCTGGTGCGCGACGATACCCTCCCCTTGCTCGGCAATACGGTGCGCTTCGGCGTGAGCGTCGCATTCGCCAGCGTGGCGCTCGGTTTGCCGCTTGGCGTCGTGCGTGGTTTGTTCCGGCTGCCGGGCGCGCGTCTGTGGGATCTGCTGTTTCTCGCGCCGTTTCTGATTCCACCGTACCTCGCGGCGTTCGGCTGGATTTTGCTGCTGCAACCGAGCGGCTATCTCGAACAGTTGACCGGCGTGAATCTCGGCCGCTTTCTGTTCTCATTCAACGGCGTGGTCGCGGCCATGACGCTCGGCGTGTTTCCGGTCGTCTACTTTTCGGTGTCGCGCACGCTGGCCGCGTTGGGCGGACGCCTCGCCGACGTGGCGCGCGTGTTCGGCGCGGACCCGTGGCGCAGTTTCGCGCGCATCACGTTGCCGTTGATGCTGCCCGCCATCGCCGCCAGCGCATTGCTGACCTTCACGATGGCGATCGAAGAATTCGGCGTGCCGTCCGCGCTCGGTTCGCGTGCCGGTTTCAGTTTGATGGTGACGTCGATCGAAGAACGCTTCTCCGACTGGCCGATCGATCTGCCCGGCGCTTCGGTACTCGCGCTGCTGCTTGCGTTGCTCGCATTAGCGGCCTTTATGCTGCAACGGCGGGTACTCGCCGGCCGCGACTTCGAAACGCAGACCGGCAAACCCACCGCAACGTTGCGGCGCGAATTGGGCCGCTGGCGTTGGCCGGTGCTTTCGATGTTCGGCTTCGTTGCGCTATGCGCGGCGATCGCGCCGTTGTTCGCGATCGTCACGACGGCGTTTTCGCGCACGCTGTCGGGTGGTTTCGCGATCAACAACCTCACGCTCGCGCACTTCAAGGCGCTTTCCGCAGGCAGCGACGGCGCGAGCGCGCTCGGCACGAGTCTCGCGCTTGCCGCCGCGACGGCTTTAGTGACGGGTGCATTGGGTTTTCTCAGCGCATGGGTCGTCGTGAAAACGCGCCTGCGGGGCCGTGCCGCGCTCGACGCGTTGACGCTGCTGCCGCATGCGTTGCCCGGCATTGTCGTCGGCGTGGGGTTGATTCTGGCGTGGAATCTGCCGATCTGGCCCGTCACGCCGTACAACACGTGGGGCATTCTGCTGCTGTCGTACAGTTGCCTGCTGTTGCCGTATCCGATTCGTTATACGAGCGCGGCGTTGCGTCAACTCGGTTCGGGACTCGAAGCCGCGGCGCGCGTGCATGGCGCGTCGAGCGCACGCGTGTTGCTGAGGATCGTATTGCCGCTGGTTGCGCCGGCGTTGATATCGTCCGTAATGATCGTGTTCGCGGTCGCTTCGCGTGAGCTGGTGACGTCGTTGCTACTCGCGCCGAGCGGCGTGCAGACCGCGTCGATTTTTATCTGGCAGCAGTTCGAGCAAGGCTCGATCGGCGACGGAATGGCGATGGGCACCGTGACCCTGTTGATCAGCGGCGCGTTGCTCGGTTGCGGCGCACGCTGGGCGAAACGTTTCGACGACGCAGCTTGAATGTGATTAGAGGCGAGTGCAATGAGTTGATCAGTTTCACTGCACTCGCCTGGGTTCTGCGCTAATGCCGTGGCCTTTGCATTAACGCAGAACCGCCCTACCGTCCTACCACCTTACTGCCCGCAGAACGTCGGCTGATACTTGTACACCCACGCGGTCTTCGTCGAACTCGGCGATTGCACCCAGTTCGTCATGCCCTGAATCACGCTGAATATGAGTTGCGAACGCGAAGTCACCTTGTCGGTGAAAACACCGTCGCTGTTCACGTCGACCTCGAAAGAAATCTCGGCCAGCGCGGGCGTCGTCGACCCGTTCGCGTACCAGACCGTCATCGTGAAGTCGGCATCTTCCTGACCGAGATCGCTGACCGCGCCGTCGTACGTGACTTCATGAATCGACAGGCCGCTCACCGGCACCAGCGTTTGAGTGCTGATGCTGTCGAACACGTGCGTGGTCGGGAACAGGTCCTTGATGTCGCTCAGATGATTGATGTTCTTCGAGTCCGACAGCGGTTCGTTGGTGGAATGCGAATAGGTCTGGTTCGACGGCGGCGTGATGTCGTCTTCGAGTTTGCTCTTCGCCTTCGATGAGCTGCCGCTCACGTCGGTATTCGCTGAGGTCGTCTGGTTCGGCGAGCCGAATTTCAGTTCGATATTGCGGCCACTGCTGTCGTCGCGTTCGCGCATCGAATAGCCGGCCTGCTTCACCGCGCAAGTGCCCGGCGAATCGTAGTACAGCACGGTGCGATCGTTGTCGGCCGCGAAGCTGCCGGTGACCGTACGATCGAAGCCGTTCGCCGCGAGACTCGCTTGCAGGTCGGTGAGAAAGCGATTGGCCGCATCCGCCGGCTGGCTCGCGAAACTCGCGGGGTTGAGCAGTACTTTGTATTCACGACTGCCCACCGACGGTGTGCCCGCGTGAGCGACGCTGCTTGCGCATAGCAAGGCAACGGTTCCTGCATGATGCCATCTGATCTTTGTCATTTCGGTTCTCATGGATTGAAAGGGTACAGCCCCTCCAATCTACGAGTACCGAGTGACAACGCAGTGAAGCGAAGCGATTCAGAATCCGATTCCGTGAGACCGGTTCGCGTTGCAGCGAGCCGGCGTTTACCTCACTGTCGCGTCGCGCTCCGATCCGAACGGCGCTCCACGAAACGCCTCACGTAATCGTCCGCCGGACGCGTCAGAATTTCGTCGGGCGTACCCTGCTGCACCAGCTTGCCGTCCCGCAGAATCGCGATGCGATTGCCGATCCGCAGCGCCTCGTCGAGATCGTGCGTGATAAACACAATCGTCTTCTTCAGCGTGGCCTGCAATTGCAGCAACTGATCCTGCATTTCCGTGCGAATCAGCGGGTCGAGTGCGGAGAACGCTTCGTCCATCAGCAATACGTCCGTATCCGCGGCGAGCGCACGGGCGAGGCCGACACGTTGACGCATACCACCGGACAACTCGTCGGGATAGTGTTCGTCGTACCCGTTCAAGCCCACTTTGCCGAGCCACACGCGCGCCTTGTCGTTGGCCTGCGTGCGGCTCTCACCGCGTACGCGCAATGCGTACGCGGTATTGTCGAGCACGGTTTGATGCGGCAGCAGCCCGAAGTTCTGGAACACCATGCTGACCTTGTAGCGGCGCAGTTCGCGCAAGCCCTGCGCGCCGAGCTTGATGACGTCGGACCCGTCGATCACGATCTCGCCCGCGGTCGGTTCGATCAGCCGGTTGAAGTGGCGCACCAGCGTCGACTTGCCGGAGCCGGAAAGGCCCATGATTACGAAAATTTCGCCCGAACCGATGTTCAGACTGACGTCGTTGAGACCGACATTGCAGCCGGTTTGCGCGAGCACGTCGGCTTTGCCTTTACCGCCGCGCAATAGATCCAGCACACGCGCGTGACTCGTGGGCGGCCCGAACAGCTTGTACACGTGTTTGACTTCGATCGCTGCCATCTCGCTCTCCTGGTGCTTTGCTCTGAATGGACTATTCGGCTATTGGGCTATCGGCTACGGCACTTACTTCGCCACGCGGGTTTCGAGTCCGCTTTCCGCCGCGCCCTGCTCGTTCGCCTCCGCGCCACTCACGCGATAAGGAATCCGCGAGGCCGCTTTCGCCTTTTTGCGCTGCGTGAACAGACGCCGCGTGCGACGGTCCTGCCCATAGCCCTGACTGATACGGTCGATCACGATCGCGAGAATCACAATGGCAATGCCGGCCTGCATACCCTTGCCCACGTCGAGCGTCTGAATCCCGGCGAGCACGTCTTCGCCGAGACCGCGCGAGCCGATCATGGAGGCGATCACCACCATGGAAAGCGCCATCATCGTGGTCTGGTTGATGCCGGCCATGATGCTCGGGCGCGCCAGCGGCAACTGCACGTTGACCAGCAATTGCCAGCGCGTGGTGCCGAAGGCGCGCGCCGCCTCGACCACTTCGCCATCCACGTGACGAATGCCGAGATCGGTCAGGCGAATCAGCGGCGGCAACGCGTAGATGATCGTCGCGAGAATCGCCGGCACCTTGCCGAGACCGAACAGCATCAGCACCGGGATCAGGTAGACGAAACTGGGCAGCGTCTGCATTACGTCGAGCGTGGGCAATAACACGCGACGCAGCCACGCGCTGCGCGAAGTCAGAATGCCGAGCGGCACGCCGAACGACACCGATAGCACGGTGGCCACCAGCATCAACGCGAGCGTCTGCATCAGCTTTTCCCACAGCCCGAAGCAACCGATCGCATACAGCAGCAAGATAAAGAACCCGGCGATGGTCAATCGCCGGGTCGCATTCCACGTGATCGCGCCGACCGCAAGCAGGATCAGCCACGGCGGCAACGCGCGCAGCGCGCCTTCGAGCGGCACCAGCACATAGCGCAACACGGTAATGCTGAACTGATGAAAACCGTCGCCGTAGCGGGTCACGAACGATTGCACGGCGTCGTTCACCCAGTCGGCAATCGAAAGATGCAGAAAAAACGAATTCATGATCAAGCCTCCACGGCAAATGGACAGCGGGTCAGCTCGCTCTCGCATCTGCGGTCGGGCGTGAAGCCGCGAGAGCCTCACGCCGTCGAAATCGGCCGGACGTCACAACGGTCCGGCACTTCGCTATCGCACTCAGCTATCGATCAGGCGCCGCTGAGTCCGGCCTGCACTTTGGACGCGACGTCGGCCGGCACCCATTGCTTCCACATCTCCGGATGCTCGCGCAGGAATTGCGTGGCCATGGCCGAACCATCGAGTTTCTTCGTGCTCATTTCGAGGATCGTGCTGTTCAGAAAGTCCATCGGAAACTTGACCTTGTTGAGCATGGACACGAGTTGCGGGTCGGCGTCGTAGAACGGCGTGGACACGCCGACGGTGACATGCGAAACCATGTACGACGACGCGCACTGCGAGGTGCTGCTCTCGTCGCGCAAGGTCTTCCAGCAGGCGTCGTTATAGGGCGGCATTTTCAATTCGACGAACTTGTACTTCGCCATCAGCGCGGCCGGTCCCCAGTAATAGAACACGATCGGCGCGCCACGCTGATACGCGGAGGCGATCGCCGCATCCAGTGCCGCGCCGGTGCCCGGATGGAAGTTGGTATAGGTCGCGTCCAGATTCAGTACTTTCAGCAGACGCGTATTCACGCGCTCGCAATCCCAGCCGGTCGGGCAGTTGAGAAAGCGGCCCTTGTCCGGTTCCTCGTCGTCGGCGAATACGCTTTTGTATTTCGGCAAGTCGGTGACGGCAACGAGGCCCGGCGCAAGCGGTTTGATGCCGCGTTTCGGATCGCCCTTCACCACGTATTCCGGCACGAACCAGCCTTCTTTCGTACCGCCCGGCAAGGTATCGCCGACCAGTTTCACGCTACCCGATGCGACCGCCTTCGCGGTGATCTCGCTGCGGCCGGTCCATTGTTCGGCCCACACCTGCACGTCGTTGTGCGCGAGCGCGGTTTCGGTGGCGGCGGTACTACCCGGCACGACGTCGGTCTTGCAGCCGTAGCCCTTCTCCAGAATCTGCCGCAATACTTCGGTCGCGAACGAACCGCTTTCCCATGTGATACCGGCAAAGTGGACGGTCTTGCCTTGCGCGCACCAGCTATCCGCGGCGTGCGCGGTCGTGCCGGTCAAGGCGATGGCGGCGGCGCACAGCACCGCGCGGAGTTGTCTGCATTGCATCGTGGATCACCCTTGGAGTAATGAATTGCATTGAATGGGTTGGCATGGGAAACGTCGGCCGCAATGTCTCCGAATGCGGCCGCGCTGAGCGTTCAGGCCAGCAGGCGTTTCTCGAATGGATAGTCGGACAGCAGTTCGACACGGCCGTCGTCACGCACGTAAACCTGCTCTTCCAGCTTGACCCCCTCACCGCCGGCTTCATGACCGATATAACTTTCGATGCACAGCGTCATGCCGGGCTCGATCACGCCGTCGTACCCCTTGGCCTCGTTATCCTCGCGATGGACGATGTACGGATATTCGCCCGTCATGCCCACACCATGCGCGAGCGCGAAATAGCGGCGCGCCTGATAAGGACCGGGAATCTTCCACGCCTTCGCGATGAACTCCTGGAAGGTCGTGCCGGCGCGCACGTTCTCCATATTCGAATGCACCTGCTCATAGGCGAGCGTGTAGAGCGTCTTCTGTGCCGTGGTGGCGGGCAGATCGCCACACAGGAAGGTGCGCGAGAAATCGGCGTAATAACCGAAGCGGCCCACCACGTCGGTATCGAGTCCGACGAGTTCGCCCGCCTGGATCTTGCGCGGACTGCTTTCCTGGAACCACGGATTGGTGCGCGGCCCCGAGCTGATCAGACGCGTCTCGACATAATCGCCGTCGGTCTCGATGATGTGCTTGTGCAGATACGACCACAGTTCGTTTTCGCTAATGCCCGGCACCAGCGCCGCTTCGAGCCGGCGCACACCTTCTTCGGCGGCACGCAGCGACGAGCGGATCATCTTGATCTCGTTGGGCACCTTGATCGAACGGGCGCGTTCCAGCGGTTCCTGCGCGTCGCTGATCTGATAGCCGCGCGCCTGCAGCGCGAAGGCCGCCGCCGAGGTCGCGCTTTCAATCGCGATCCGCTTGCCGCCGCCGCTTTGCCTGACGAGTTCGTCGATCTCGTCGGCCCAGCGCTCGGTGACGCGGCCCAGCATGTCGTCACAGAAGTAGTAGGAAATCGCGGTAGCGGGTCGCACTTCGTCGACGGTGTCGAGGCCGTCGGCGAGGAAATCACAGCCCGCGTATTCGAACAGCACGACCTTGCCCTCAGCCGGCACGAACAGATAGCGCGCGGGATTGCGCATCGAATACACCTGCATGTTGCGCGAGCCGGTGGCGTAGCGCATATGCGTCGGGTCGAACAGGATCGCGGCGGTGAGGTCGCGCTTCTTCAGTTCGCGGCGCACGGCGGCGAGCCGGTCGCGTTGAATCTGCGCGATTTCTTCCGCGGTCGGTTCGCAATCTTCCGGAAGATGAGTCGGGCGAATAATCGTCATGGTTTCTCGACAGGGGGACGGGGTTATCAGTTTGGTAAAGCGGTTTCAATCGACCAGGTTGTCGGCACGCACCAGCCTCTGCTCGGCTTCCAGGTGCATTTCGGAGACGCGCCCGTACAACTGCCGGGTTCGTTCGAGCCGGCCGATCACACCCGGCTTCTGCGAGTACGCGAAGATCGCCGTGTGACGTTCCACCGTGCCTTCCACCCGGGTGACGCGGTGCAGCGAAAAGCGCCCTTTGAACAGTTGCAGATCGCCCGGTTGCAACGTGATCACGTTGATCGGCGCGCGCGTCTCGCCGCGCACCACGCTGCCCACGCCGCCGTAGTTCTCGCCTTCGGGCGAGCGGATATTCGGGCAGTACTCGAAGTCGCCGCCCGCTTCCGGCTGTTGCGTCATCATCGATACGATGAATTCGTTGGTGTCGTAGTGCCACGGCTGCTCGGTGCCGGGTGGCATGACGTTCTGCACCAGGCCGGCGTACGGGTCCGCGTATTCCCACACACGCGTTTCGCCGAGGCAGGTTGCGACGAACCGCTTCATGGCCTGCGCCACATAGATGCGATGCACGATCGCGTCGGCCGGAATTACGTCGCGGGTCACGAAGCCGCTGGTGCGGTCCATGAAGACGCGGCGCGGATCGTCGGTGGGCAGCGAGGGATCGTCCGCGGTGAAATAGGCGTTGACCTTACGGGTTGAAAAGTAGGTCTTGGCGGCCAGCGCCACGCCTTCGGCGCGCGCCTGGGCCAGCGCCTCGGGCCGCAGGAAGCCGTGCAGCACGGCACTGCCGTTGCCCGCCAGGTGGGCACGGCAGCTCGCCACCAGCTCGCGCATGCGCGGGTGGTCCGGATCGTGCAGCGGATAACGCCCGGTATCGACGATGTCGCTCAAATCGTTGCATTCGGCATCGGCAAGAGGAAGACTGACTGACACGGCGGGACTCCAGATTAGGGGTTCGGACTGATTTGTGACGCGAATTGTTTTCGACAACAATCACCTCACTGACGCCCCCATGTTTTGATCGCCAAATTTCTTTGGAAAGCGAGTAATTCCGATGGCTTCCATCAGCGGACCCGATTGGTCAAAACTGAGTTCTCTCGATCCCGAACTGGTGCGAGCCTTTGTGGCCGTGGTCGACAGCGGCGGATTCACCGCGGCGGCGAAGTTGCTGCACCGCACCCAATCGACCATCAGTCTGCGTATTCGTACGCTGGAAGAGCGGCTGGAAACGCACATGTTTCTGCGTAACAGCCGGCGGCTCGCGCTGTCACGCGACGGCGAAAACTTTCTGATTCACGCCCGCCGCATTATTCAGGTGCAAAACGAAGCGATCGCCGCACTGAACCGGAGCAATAGCGACGGCGTGATCCGTTTCGGCCTCCCGGAGGATTACGCGGAGCTCTGGCTGCCGGAGTTGCTGAAGAAGTTCTACGCGCTGCGGCCTGGCGCACGGCCGCATATTCATTGCCGGATGTCGCTCGAATTGCTGGAGCGACTGCAGGCCGGCGAACTGGATCTGGCGCTGGTGGTGCGGCACGGCTCGCAGACGAGCGGGCGGCATCTCGGGCGTGAAGAGGTGGTGTGGGCGGCGCACCGGGATTTCGTGCTGGAGCCCGACGCGCCCGTGCCGCTGGCGCTGTTTCCCGAGACCTGCTGCTACCGTCAGCGCGGACTTGAAGCGCTCGCCGCGTTCCAGCGGCAGTACCAGGTGGTGTACACCAGCCAGAGTCCGACGGGGATCAAGGTGGCCGTCAATCACGGCGCGGCCGTGACGATCATCGACCGCTGCACGTTGCCGGAGAACTGGCGTGTGCTCGGCGTGTGTGACGGCCTGCCGCTGTTGCCGGCGGCGGATCTCGAGTTGCATCGCTCATCGGTCAATCGCGATCCGGCGGTGGACGATCTCGCCGCGCTGATCGAAGCGATGGTCGAAGAACGCAGAAACGTGGCCGTCGGCGTGGCCGCTTGACGATGGAGTCCGCCTTTGCGGTCTTCGTTGCGAGGCGGTGACTTTTCCGGCGGCGCTGCACAGAGCGCCGCCGCGTTTCATCGACATACTTAGTCTGACCTCACACGCTTCTTCTCCCTGGCGAGACCCTTCGCCTCTCCTCGAAGTACTTCGGATCGCCAACGTTTGACTGCGAGCTCGCGTTCTCCAGCGCTTGCTCCATCGGCGAAGCCGATTGATCCCATCAGAATTCCTCGCTTTGCAAAAAGTATTGGCCGGAAAATCATGCGACGGCCCCTAGCCAATCCACACTGGAGATCACATGAAAAAGAAAGTCATCGCCCTCGCCCTGCTGGGCGCCGCTTCCCCCGTGTTCGCGCAAAGCAGCGTCACACTCTACGGCGTGATCGATGAAGGCATCGACTACACGAATAACGTTGGACACGGCAGCGTCGTCGAACTCGCCAGCGGTTATGCGCAAGGCAGCCGCTGGGGCCTGAAAGGCGCGGAAGATCTCGGCGGCGGACTCAAGGCGATCTTTCAACTCGAGAACGGCTTCGACCTGAATTCCGGCCGACTCAATCAGGGCGGCCGTATGTTTGGACGCCAGGCGTATGTGGGGATTAGCAGCGACAAATTCGGCACGGTGACGTTGGGCCGTCAGTACGATTCCGTGGTCGATTACCTCGCGCAGACAACCGCCAACGGCAATTGGGCCGGCTATCTGTTCGCGCATCCGTACGACAACGACAACACCGACAACTCGTTCCGCCTCGACAACACCATCAAATACGCGAGCCCCCAGTTCTCGGGTTTCCAGTTCGGCGGCACGTATAGCTTCAGCAACGATACGAACTTCGCCAATAACCGCGCGTATAGCTTCGGCGCGCAATACGCGACCGGTGGCCTGCTGGTCGCCGCGGCCTATTTGCAGGCGGACAATCCGGGCGTAGGCTCGAACGGCGCAATCACCGCGAACGACGCGAGCTTTATCGCCGAACGCATGCGCGTGTTCGGCGGCGGCATCAACTACACCTTCGGTTCGACGACCCTGGGCTTCGCGTACACCAACTCGAATTACCAGAACCCGACCGGCAATGGCTATATCGGCATTCCGCTCGCCGCGGCCGGCGTCACGTTGAACACGCTGAAGTATCAAAACTTCGAGGTGAACGCGAAATACCAGTTCACACCCGCGTTCTTTGTCGGCGCGCAATATGTCTACACGCTGGAGAACTACGACGCGTCGTCGGGCAGCGTGAAGCCGAAGATTCACTCGGTCGGTTTGATGGCGGACTACAACATCTCGAAACGCACGGACGTCTACGTGCAGGGCGAATATCAGAAGGTGGCCGGCAGTTCGACCCACTCGATTCTCGACGACGCGTTCATTCCCGGCGTGCAGTCGCCGTCGTCGACGCAGAATCAGGTCGTGGCGCGCGTGGCGCTGCGTCATAAGTTCTAAGGTCCGCTAAATCGCGGACGGCGCGCGCGACCGATTTAAGCCTGGGTGGTCGCGCCGCCACCCAGCCGTTCTTCTCCCCCTGCCTGCATCGCCTTGACTCGACGCAGATATGAAGGTAACCTTTGTAGGTAACCTTCATATCTGTAAGCCATGAGTAAGAGCGATACCCCTGCCGCTTCACCTGCCTCGGCACCCAGTGCCGACGCCCTGCACGCCATGGCGGAAGATCTGCGCGTGGTAACCGGCAAACTGCGCCGGCGGCTGCGCGAAGAAGCGCATATCGGCGACTTCACGCCGTCGCAGATTCAGGTCTTGAGTCTGCTGGAACGCGAAGGCTCCGCCACCGTCAGCGCCCTTGCGCGTCTGCACGGCATGCGCCCGCAATCCATGGGCGAAATGCTTTCGGCGCTGAAGGCCGCCGGACTAGTGACCGGCGCGCCCGATCCGAACGACGGCCGGCAAACGGTTCTCTCTCTCACCCCCGCTTTCCGCAAGAAGGTCAAAGCCAGCCGCGCGGCGCGCGAAGACTGGCTGTTCCGCACCATCCAGACGCGCTTTTCGGCGGCCGAGCAGCAGCAACTCGCTATCGGCGTCGACTTGCTCAAACGCCTCATCGACTCGTAACCCGCAGGAGAAACCCCATGGCACTCACCACTCTCGACGCAAAGACCGCACTGGTCGTGATCGATTTGCAGCGCGGCATCGTTGCGCTGCCCACCGCGCACCCCACCGCCGAGGTCGTGCAACGCGCGGCGCTGCTGACCGAAGCGTTTCGCCGCCACGGTTTGCCGGTCGTGCTGGTCAACGTTGCCGGCGGCGCGCCGGGTCGCGCGGACCAGACGGGTCCGAAGGGCGACTTCCCGGCCGGCTTCGCGGACCTGATGCCTGAGCTGAACCAGCAGCCGTCGGATCACGTGGTCACCAAGCGAACGTGGGGCGCGTTCACGAACACCGATCTGCAGGCGTATCTGCAACAGCAAGGCGTCACGCAAGTGGTATTGCTCGGTGTGGCGACCAGCATCGGCGTCGAATCGACCGCGCGCTTCGCGCATGAACTCGGGCTGAACCTCACGCTGGTGGTCGACGCCATGACCGATATGCATCTGGACGCGCACAACAACACGCTCGCGCGCATCTTCCCGCGAATCGGCGAAACCGGCACGACGCAGGAAGTGCTCGATCTGCTCGAACAGTCCCACGCATGAGCGAGTTCGCCAGTCCGCGCGTAGCGCTGCTCGCCACTCGTTTCTCCACAACGGAAACGATCCGGTGACAGGTACTTTCCGTTCGCTGCGCACGTTCAATTACCGGGTCTGGGCTAGCGGCGCGATCGTGTCCAACATCGGTACGTGGATGCAGCGCACGGCGCAGGACTGGCTCGTCCTCACCGAGCTCACGCATCACAACGCGACGGCCGTCGGCATCGTCATGTCGCTGCAGTTCGGCCCGCAAATGCTGCTATTGCCGCTCACCGGCTATGCGGCCGATCACTTCGACCGCCGCAAGCTGCTGTTCATCACACAGGCGGCAATGGGCTCGCTGGCGCTCGGCCTCGGGCTCCTCACCGTCACCGGACTCGTGCAGCTTTGGCAGGTGTACGTGTTCGCGGGTTTGCTCGGCTGTGTGACCGCGTTCGATTCGCCCGCACGTCAGACTTTCGTATCCGATCTGGTCGGCGAAGAAGATCTCTCCAACGCGGTCGGGTTGAATTCCACGTCGTTCAACGCCGCGCGGATGATCGGGCCGGCGGTCGCGGGGCTATTAATTGCCTCGGTGGGAACCGGCTGGGTGTTTCTGATCAACGCTCTCTCGTTCGTCGCCGTACTCGGTTCGCTGCGCATGCTGCGGCTCGACCAGTTGTATCTGAAGCCACGCGCGAAACGTGCGCGCGGCAGTTTCGTGGAAGGCTTCAAGTATGTATGGACGCGTCCCGATCTGAAGGCCGCGTTGTTGATGCTGTTCCTGATCGGCACGTTCGGGCTCAACTTCCCGATCTTCATTTCGACCATGTCGGTCACCGCGTTTCATGCGGGCGCGAGTCAATATGGTCTATTGAGTTCGACCATGGCGATCGGCTCGGTGACCGGCGCGCTGCTCGCGGCGCGTAGGTCAAAACCGCGCATGGCGCTGCTGCTCGGCGCAGCCGCGGTTTTCGGTGTGGGCTGCACGGTGGCGTCGTTGATGCCGAACTACGTGCTGTTCGGTATCGCGCTCGTCCTGATCGGCATGTCGACGCAGACCTTTACCACGTCGACCAACAGTCTCGTGCAACTCTCCACCGAGCCCGCCATGCGTGGCCGCGTGATCGCGATCCTGCTGGCGATTGCGCTGGGCGGCACGCCGCTCGGCGCGCCGGTAGTCGGCTGGGTTGCGGACCGCTTTGGGCCGCGTTGGGCACTCGGCGTGGGGGCGGCGTCGGGGTTCGCGGCGGCGCTGGTGGGGTTGATGTATCTGGTGAAGTACCGGCAGTTGCGCGTATATGTAGAGGGTGGACGGTTGCGCTATACGATCGACGATCCTCGCCAGGCGCCGGCTTATGTGAGCCCGGCTACGGCGGTGCAGAACGCGGTGTTGAACGAGGCCGAAGAGGATACGTCGTCGAGCGTGTGAGGATGAAGCGGCGACGAGCGGGTATTTGACGTAGCCGCTGTCCGTCGCCGTGTTCGGGAGTCAGCAAACTCGTCTCGTCGAGGCCGACTCATTCAGCACTGGTTTCAACCGGTGTTCGATTCATCGACACCAAGGCTCGTGGCGAGTGCCTTGAGTGCTTCCGCGTCAGCCGTGCCGATCATGACGACCAGCGCGATAAAGATGGCTGCCGGCGCTTCGTTTCTCCGCTGCAGCGGTGTGTTGCCATCGTTCAGCGACACGCCGAACATCGTCTCTTCCGCCGTACAAATCACCGACACCACGCCCTGGATAATCATCAGATCGAGTTGCATGCAGTCGATCCGTTCAAGCGTCGACCACGTCATATCCGACTGACGCACGATGTCGTCCCAACCCACCGCTAGCTGCGAAGATGTATAGCGGGAAATCTCTCGTCCCTCGTCATCGATCCACATCCAGTTTTCGTGCGATGGAGAAGTGAGCCAATGCCCTGTTGTCAGGGTCCACGGCGCGTGACGGCTTAACCAGCTACGATTTACGTCGGGGGCGAAATCGGCCAGTGTCAGGCGTACCAGTTCTTGCTTGTCGGTCATGATGTGCTCTCGTTGTCGGACTGGGTCCAGTTTGTTGCGCCATAGCGGCTATCGGTAAAGACCGGCATGATTTCTCCGGCTTCGAAATGGCAATGACTATCCGCCTTCGCGGGGGTTTGCCACCATCATGCTTCGGGGCATGGGCTACCGCGCGGTACGCTGTGGCGAACGGGTTTATGTTCGACGGGGTATGGGACGATGGTTGGCGGTTCGGGGATGGGCGGCGCATCGGGTAGGTCGAAGCGCGCTGTCCACGTTCGTGCATTCTTCGTATCCGTTTGGGGAAGATGCGGGTCGTATAGATGAAGGCCATCCGGTTTCGGGTCGCGTAGTACACGTAAGACGCTGTTCACGAAGACGTACGGTTCGGGTAGACCTTCTTCGGGTGCGCCGAGACGGGGGAAATCACCCGCGCGAATCAGTAACGACGATCCGATATGCTCGATGTGGATGTCGAGGCGGTCGAGCGCTTTGCGTAGTGCAGCTTCGCCGCCAAAACGCTCGACAAAGAAATCGCCGAGAATCGTGTACCAGTTGACGCCTTTGATGAAACCCCATCGACCTACCTCGGCTCCCGGGTGCAGGTGATCGTAGGCCGCAGTCAAATCATCCCTCGACTCGCCTTCATATGAAACGGGGTCGTAGCTATAAATCAACAGATGCGCCGTGCTGTCGATTTCCAGCCCACTGAATCGGCTAGCAAGTGCCCATTCCTGCGATGTATAGCGGTGATAGCTATAGGGGAGAATCGGAGAAAGGCCACCGTAACCGCCGCGTACAACCAACTTTTCACACACGTAACGCAGGAAATTTTCGTACTGCGCGATGCCCTCTTCCGTCGTCACCAGATCCATCGGCACGTTGAATTTCAGATACGACAAGCCGGACTCTTTGCCCTTGGGTACTTTCAATCGCCCCGTGGGCGAAACATAGTCATCGGGAGTCGCGACTCCGGTCAGTGTCTTTATGTTGTAATCGGCGGCCGCGTCCTGATTGGTTGCGCTGGAACGAATCGCGCTGACTCCGAGGTATGACGGAGTATCCAAAATAGCGCGCCTTATCTTTTCGACGCCGGCTGCGGTACGCTTGGTGAAATTGCCGAGATCGATATCTTTACCTCCCTTCAGATGCTCGCCGAACATTTCCTCGAAGCGGTCAAAGCAATCGAGAATGGCTTGACGCACAGCCGGTTGAGAACCGCGCTCAAAGTACACCGTGCCAATCACACCCGGCAGCACGCCCATGCTGTTATCCGCACGGCGCACGCTCAACTCTTCCTTGTAGCGGGTCAGCGCCTGCAAGGGCGTCAATATGGGTTTTGAATCACGGAATGTCATTGTTTGTTCCGTATCTGTTGGTGCTATCAAAGGACTAACCAGCCGACGTAACCACTGTCACTCGCGCTAACCCGACTACGATTCAAGTCCGACGAAAAATCGGCCTTCGTTCGACGCACCATCCCTTGTCTGTGCGTCATGACGCACTCTCGTCTTCAGACCAGATCCAGTTTGTTGCACCCCATCTGCTGCCCGCAAAGACCGGCATGATTTCTCCCGTTTCGAAATAGCGACGACTGTCCGCCTTCGCGGGGGTTTGCCACCATCCCGCTTCGGGGCATGGATTACCACCCGGCACGCTATGGCGAACGGGTTTACGTTTGACGGGGTACGGCACGATAGTCGGCGGCTCGGGAATGGGCGGCGCATCGGGTAGATCGAAACGCGCTGTCCAAGTCCGTGCATTCTTCGTATCCGCATGCGGAAGATACGGGTCGTATAGATGCAGGCCATCCGGCTTCGGGTCGCGCAGCACACGCAATACGCTGTTCACGAAGACATATGGTTCGGGTAGACCTTCTTCGGGTGCGCCGAGACGCGGGAAGTCACCTGCACGAATCAGTAATGACGACCCGATATGTTCGATATGGATGTCGGGGCGGTCGAGTGCTTTGCGCAGTGCGGCTTCGCCGCCAAAACGCTCCACAAAGAAATCGCCGAGAATCGTGTACCAGTTCACGCCTTTGATGAAACCCCACTCGTTGACTATAGCGCCGGGGTGCAGGTGATCGTACGTTGCGGTCGGATCGTCCCTGGATTCGCCTTCATATGAGGCGGGGTTATAGGTATCGATCGATAGATGCGCAGTGCTGTCGATTTCCAGCCCACTGAATCGGCTAGCAAGTGCCCATTCCTGCGATGTATAGCGGTGATAGCTATAGGGAAGAATCGGAGAAAGTCCACCGTAACCGCCGCGTACAACCAACTTTTCACATACGTAACACAGGAAGTTTTCGTACTGCGCGATGCCCTCTTCCGTCGTCACCAAATCCATCGGCACATTGAATTTTAGATACGACAGGCAGGACTCTTTGCCCTTGGCTACTTTTAATCTCCCTGTGGGCGAAACATAGTCGAAGTTTGTCGCGACACCGGTTAGCGTTTTGATGTTGTATTCAGCGGCCATGTCCTGACTGGTTGCGCTGGAACGAATCGCGCTGACTCCGAGGTGTGACGGAGTATCAAGAATAGCGCGCCTTATCTTTTCGACACCGGCCGCGGTACGCTTGGTGAAATTACTGAGATCGATATCTTTGCCCCCCTTCAGATGCTCGCCGAACATTTCCTCGAAACGGTCAAAGCAATCGAGAATGGCTTGACGCACGGCCGGCTGGGCACCACGCTCGAAATTCACCGTGCCAATTACACCCGGCAGCACGCCCATACTGTTATCCGCAAGGCGCACACTCAAATCTTCCTTGTAGCGTGCCAGCGCCTGCAAGGGTGTCAATACGGGTTTTGAATCACGCAGCGTCATAGTCTGTTCTGTATCTATTGAGTCTATTGAAGGATTAGCCAGCCGACGCAACCACCGTCACGCCGAGCCCCAAGGCGAGTGCCGCAAGCGCTTCTGCACTAGCCGCAGAAACAATCGCGGCCAGCGCAGTGAAGATTGCGACCAGTACCGGAGCAAGCAAGACGACAATTGCGACGCCAGCAACCACGACGACAATTGCAGCCAGCACCTTGAGCGTAGTAATGGCGACTTGTGCCCAATCAATCTGCTTCAGAAATTCCCAAGTCATGTCGGTGGTGCGAACAATCTCATTCCAACCGGCCCGTAACTGCTCCATCGTGTAGCGATAAATCTCCTGCCCTTTTTCATCAACCCATACCCATGCGTCACTCGCCTTATCCGCGACCCATTGACCAGCCGTGAATATCCAAGGTGCCTGTTCGTGGAGAAAAGCGCTCGTTTCTTCTGACAGGTAGGTGTAGCCGCGATGAACAGCATCCCATACCGGCGCGACCGCGTCGGCAACATCTTCGGCGTGCCGTTCCGCCGACGACCACCAGTCCTCATACCAGACCGGCTCAGTCACGGGCGCAATCGTGCGGATAGGCACGCGTTGTCGTTGCCTTCCATTAGCAGACTGCGGAGCAGGTACGTTTGCCAAGGCACGCTGACGCACTTTCTCCAACTCGCCATTACAATCGCTTACGTCAATCACCGTCATGCGATTTTTGAAGTTGCCTGCAATGATCTGATAGGCCGTCTCTTGGTCCTCATTCCAACGATCCCCCGGAAACTTGATCTCTACCAGTCGTAACATGTTATCGACATGAGGCTTACTGTCCTGATCGACGTCACCACGACCGGGCCATCTGTCCGCCGGATTCTTTACGATAATCACGTCGGGGCGGCGGAGATAGCCAGGTTTCATTCCCGGCGGAAACGGATTCAAACTGTGACGCCGACCTGGCCCCTCTGTCTTGTCACCGCTCAAAAATGGAATCGGAGCAACGATCTTGTTCGATGCAAAATACGGCGACATATCAAAGCTCACCTCCGCCTTGTACTGCCAGTAAAACAACGCCTTCGTTTCATCGTAGCGAATCGCCAGTGTCATCGCGACCTGCTTCAACAAATTGACCGTCGTCTTACCATCCGGCAACCGGATGTACACGATCTTCGGCATCTGCAACGCGTGCTCGACCTTCTCCTGTAAATAACCCTTTTTGCCCGGCGGAATACGCGCGTATTCCGGTTTCTCGTTAATCGTCGTGCAGGTCGACCCTGCTTCTTTAAGCGATGCCCCCATGCTATATAGCCTCCTGTCTTATTCAATCGTTACCGGTATCGCCCAGATAGTCGGCTTCAATATCCGCCTGCCCACCACCCGCAAACGTCCAGGGCTTCACCTCGGCCGAATCCTGTTCAAGCGCCCGCAAATTCACATCCTGCTCACTGGACGTAAACACCGGCACCGTCTCCCCCAGATCATTCGTGCGCGCCGACAACATCCGACCGGAAGGCAGCTTCAATTCATAAGGGTGGTGAATCATCGGCGCGCCGTCCGTTTCGCTTTCCAGAACGTACTGCGCCTGATACGGCGGTCTGAACATCGGCAAAAGATAGGACTCACCGCCCGGCCCCTCGAAGCTGTACTGACTGCCCTTGAAAGAGATCTCGCCGGGCGCCTGAATGTTGACCTTGCCGCCAGCTAACTCGATATAACCTTCGCCAGACGACAGCCGGATGCCGTCCAGCGCCGCGATATCGACTTTCCCCTTGATTGCCAGCAGCTTGATCACCCGCTCGGCGATCAATTCGATATCGTCGTCGTGAGCCTGAATCCGGACGGGCCCCTTGGCGGCGAACAAATCGATTCCGCTGCGCTGTGCGAACAAACTGATCTTCTCGACCGCACCCGCAATGAACGACTTTCCCGTCGCCACGAAAGTACTCAGGCCACTCGCGAGATTGATGTGCCGATCGGCAGTGGTATGAATGGAAGCCTCGCTCGAAAACCCAATGTGCTCCGGGCTTCCGAGCGCCAGCAGCGGTTTGGCAAACACATTCGCATTGCCGGTGCCGCCACCGGCTGTCCGCCCTCCCTTCGAAGTGCCTGACACGCTGTGCCGCGTCGCATCGGAAAAGTCTTTCAGTTCCTGATGCCCCGGTTTCAGGCTTTCGGCCTGAATCTGTTCGCTCGCGTCGGCCAAGGTTTCGAGCAGACTTGCCGAATTGCCGAGTTGCTCCTGCGTCTCGCGCGCATCGAGCGGCTGGCTGCCCGACGGTTTCGCATACGTGCTCACATACAGGCCGCGATTGGCTCGTATCGCACCCCATGCATCGGTTTTCAGGTCGAAGCCGGAGCCGAGATAGTCGCCGCGTGTATTGCCGCTCTGATCGATCAGGTAGCCTATTTGCAGCAGAGTTATGCCGTTGCTGCCGCTATTCAACAATTGAGCGCGTGTCTGGCCCGTCGCATCATCCATGACGAAGTGACTGAAATCCGAGCCGTGATATTCCTTCGACCGGTAGCCCGAAAGAATGCCGTTCGTGTGCCACGCCGGACGCACCGCTCCGTTGTAGACGCGATGGACAGCAAGCGGTCTGTCGCAATCCCCGCCGACGTGATCGACGATTAACTCTTCGCCTACTCGCGGCACATGCACGCCGCCGTAACCCGCGCCGGTATCGGCCTGCGCGGCACGAATCCAGCATGACGCGCCCGCGTTGCCGGGGTTGTGCCGGTCCCACAAAAACACCACCTTGATACGGTTCAGTTCGTCCGTGTAGACCTCTTCGCCCTTCGGTCCGACCACAATCGCGGTCTCGAGATGCATCACCGGTTTCTTATGGTCGAACGGGCTGCGATACGGCACCGTCGTACGCTGCGCTTCGATCTCGACCAGACAGCATCCTTCACTGCCGTCGAAGTGACGAATCTTCAAGGACTCGTCGTCGGTGCGTCCCGCCATCGCCTGTTTCAACTCGCGTTTCAGACTGTGCGGATAATCCTGCTCCTGACGCGAGACGGGCAGATTGTTCTCGAGGTAGCGCCATACCTTGAGCGCAACGAATTGCCGCTGCTCTTCCGGCTCGCGATCGTGTTCGGGATGATCCACCAACTGGAAAACGCGGCCCGCATCGATACCGGGCAGACCGCCCACGCCATGAAACCGCTTCGCGCGCGACTCCCATTCTTCGACACGAATCTTCGACAGCGCATGGCCCCGCTCGCTTTCCCGGTACGTGTACGAGCCGGTGTAGTCGAAGATTTCGGCTTGCCGCGGCAACGCACCCTGATTCGGGCGAGCGTGAACAAGCGTGCCTTTCGGACGGGACGGACTGGGCGGATTCTTGTAATCGGAGGTACGTGTCGCATACGCGGCGCTTTGCAGCGTGCGCGAACCCGTCCACAGCGTGAGCGCGTCGACGTCGCTGCCGCATCTATCGGATCGGTAGTAGCGCACGGGCGCGATCTCGTCGACGTACCGAAGATTGTCCGTAATAACGAACGTATGCGATTGCCCGTCCGCGCTGTACCGGAAGAATCCGTATAGCCCCTCCGACTCCATCAGTCGGTGGACGAAATTCCAGTCGGTTTCGCTCTGACGGCAATACGACAGCAACGGCAAGGATCGCGATAGCGCGAAGGTGAATTTGCCCTGCGCCTGCGGGTGCTCGTTGAATACGTCGCTGAGGATGTCGTCGACGGATCGGTCCTGCCAGATCCGCATGTCGCTGCGCAAGCGCAGAAAATGCAGCCATGACGCGACGCTAATCTGATAGCTGGTCAGATCGCCGTTAGTACCGAGTCGCCGGAAGCGATGAACATAGCCGTTGATAGGCAAATAGGATTTGTCGGCCTGCTGAATCCAGAGCGTCATCGGCTGAGACATCAGCTTCTTGAGTTCGATATCGCTATCGACCGAGACCATGTCGATCGTGACGCTGAAATCGCGACCGAGTTCGGCAACCGTCACAGCCCGGCGTGGTAATAGCGTGTTGGCAGGCAGCGACGGAATATCCGTTTTTAGCAGTCGCTCGTGCTGGATCAGATCGCTGCGAATGGCCTGAATCAAATCGGTTAGCTTCATTCTCTATGCCCAATTTTTGTCTCCCTCGGCTCGCGCTGCCAACGCTAACGGGCCAGAAGGCGCGATTCTACGTAGGACGCGATGACGAAATTGATGAGGCAAAGATGAGAAATTTCAGAAAGCAACCTGATTCAATGCATAACGAATATCTAGCCTATTTCCAGGCCTCAAATGAAAAAAAGCCACGCCTGAATCAGGCGTAGCTTTCTCATTACAGCAATACTTTTTTATTCTCTACCGATTACTTCGCTACCGGCATCGTGAATTCCGCACCCTTCGCGATGCTATCCGGCCAGCGCTGCATGATGCTCTTGTAGCGCGTATAGAAGCGCACGCCCTCTTCGCCATAAGCATGATGATCGCCGAACAGCGAGCGCTTCCAGCCACCGAACGAGTGCCACGCCATCGGCACCGGAATCGGCACGTTGATGCCGACCATGCCGACCTGAATCTGCCGGCCAAACGCGCGTGCCACGCCGCCGTCCGACGTGAACAACGACACGCCGTTGCCGAACTCATGCGCGTTGATCAACGCGACCGCGCTCGCGAAATCGGGCACGCGTACCACTGCCAGCACCGGGCCGAAGATCTCTTCCTGATAGATCTTCATTTCGGTCCCGACGTTATCGAACAACGTGCCGCCGATAAAGAAGCCGGCCTCATTCGCCACCGGATGCGTGCGCCCGTCGACGATCAGCTTCGCGCCTTCCTCCACGCCCGAAGCGATATAACCGGCCACCTTGGCCTTATGTTCAGCGGTCACCAGCGGGCCCATCTCCGCATCGAGATGCTCGCCGTTCTTGATCACCAGCGACTTGACGCGCGGCACCAGCTTCTCGATCAGCGTATCGGCGACATGGCCGACCGCCACCGCCACCGAAATCGCCATGCAGCGCTCGCCCGCCGATCCGTAGGCCGCGCCGATCAACGCGTCGACCGCCTGGTCCAGATCTGCGTCCGGCATCACCACGAGGTGATTCTTCGCGCCGCCGAGCGCCTGCACGCGCTTGCCGCGCTTCGACGCTTCCGCGTGAATGTATTCGGCAATCGGCGTGGAGCCGACGAACGACAGCGCCGCGACGTCCGGGTGCTCGATCAGCGCGTCGACCGCCACCTTGTCGCCGTTCACGACGTTGAACACGCCGTCGGGCAGACCGGCTTCCTTCAGCAACGCCGCGATACGCAGCGATGCGGAAGGATCGCGCTCGGACGGCTTCAGCACGAACGTATTGCCGCAAGCCAGCGCGACCGGGAACATCCACATCGGCACCATGACCGGGAAATTGAACGGCGTGATGCCCGCGACCACGCCGAGCGCCTGACGCAGATTCCAGTTGTCGATGCCGCCGCCGATCTGGTCGGTGAAGTCGGTCTTCAGCAGGTTCGGAATGCCGCATGCGAACTCGACCACTTCGATACCGCGCACCACTTCGCCTTGCGCGTCCGTGAACACCTTGCCGTGTTCGCGCGTGATCAGCATGGCAAGTTCGTCGTGATGCTGGTTCAGCAATTCCTTGAACTTGAACAGAATGCGCGCGCGCTTGAGCGGTGCGGTTTCACTCCAGGCCGGGAATGCGGCTTTGGCGGCCTGCACGGCGGCGTCCACTTCCTCGACCGAAGCCAGTGCAACCGAACCGGTCACCCTGCCGGCGGCCGGATTGAACACGTCCTTGAAGCGGCCGCTGGTCGCCGCAACCGGCGCGCCGCCGATAAAGTGGCCCAACTGCTGCACCGACAGCTTCGCCTGCTCGTTCACTGCATTCATGTCCTTACCTCGGGTTCGGGATCGGCCGCGACGCAGGTCGGGTTCCCGGCCGCAGGCAAAAAGATCAGGCTGAGTCGCGCCGCGCGCGAGCGGTGTTCCGCTCGCCGGCAGGCTCGCCAAGACTTGCAAACTGTATCGACGGCGCCGGTCGGATTCCCGATACAGCGCAATAAAACCGCGCCTCACTGTATTGTTTTTTGTGCGGCAACTGTATTGGTCCGGCAGGTGTGCCGGCTGGCGAAATCAGCGCCAAAGCTCCGTCAGCTCGTTGGCCAGCACCATCTTCTCGCGAACCCGTTCGATGAACGCTGTATCGGTCGCGCCGTGCGCCTTGAGGAACTTCAGCGCGGCGGAGTGAACGGTACGCATGGACCGTCCGTCGATGCCGGTAATGCGCGACGCGCTACGCCGCGTCTCGTCCACCAGGTCGCGCGCGCTACTGAAGTCGGGGGACAGACCGCTGTGCGTCTCGAACGCGGCGCGCAAGCCGGCCGCGTAGTCGCGCGACGGCCCGAGTTGGTCCATATCGACCAGCAGATCCACGCCGTCGGCCATCCGCAACGCGCAAAGAATCCACAACGCGACGAAGGCCCGGTACGCGTTATGGGCTTCCGCGCTGCGCGCATATTGTTCGCACGCCAGCGCGTACGCATCGTCCGAGGTGGGCGCGACGGGCGGCAGACTTACGCCGCAGACGGCAATCGCCTCCCTGACCAGCGGGTCCGTCTGATTCAAACCCAGCACGCGAAACGGCGCCGCGACAAAAAATGCATTGCTCCATTGCTGACTGAGCAGCCAGCCCGACGCGAACTGCGACGCGGGATTGCGCAACACGCCCACATGCATGGCTTGCGGAAAGGCCTGCTTCAGCCACGGCAAGCGGCCCGATGAACGGCAGAACTTGAAGACCGGCACACGTCTTTGTTCGAGCGTACGCTCGGAAAGATTGCGCAAATAGGCCTGCAACGCGGGGAATTCCGCATCCGGTGCGATGGCGAAACGATCGATGCCGAAGCGCTTTCTATATCCCTCGACACCCCGCGCGCCTTCGTGAAGAAACGGCCGGTATTCGTCGAAATACGGCGCGGCGAGCGGCGGATGACCGGATGTCAGCGTGGGACGCGACGCGGCAACATCCGCGAGGCTCAGGTCCGCGAGCACGTTGCTGAGCGGTTCGTAGAAACCGGTTGCCGTGTCGAGCGCGCGCAGGCGCGACCAGACCCACGTTCCCGCGCTACGCCAGCCCGTATGCAGAAATACCCCTTGTTTCAGGGGATTTTCTTGCACGGTAGCGTCCGGTTGCACGGCCGGATCGTTCGATGAAGCGGCGCCTGACGGATTGGCTGAAGACGACATGAGACTTCTCTTCCAGTAAAAGCGGCAGCGAGGCGATGGAAAATGGACGCGGCCTGCGCCGCTTCAATCCTGGCGCCCACTTTAGCGGGTCAAGCTGTCGACCGCGTTACAGAAGCATCACTTTACCTTGCAACGCCGGCCGTGCATGTCGGGCGGTGCAGGCAGCACGGCGGTGGAAACCGTGTGTCCAAAACCGCTAAAACGGTTTGAAGCCCTTTGAAAGGCTTTAAGCTGCCAGATTCCAGCATTCAACCATCGCCGATATGAACGATTCGACCGATATCCGTTTCCTGCTGACCATTCGCGACAGCGGCAGCCTGATCGCCGCGGCGCGAAAACTGGGGCTATCGCCGTCGGCGGTGACACAGCGTCTTCAGCAACTCGAAAAGAAGTTGGGCACACAACTGGTGAACCGCAGCGCGCGCCGCCTGCAATTCACGGAAGAAGGCACCTTGCTGTGCGAACGCGGCGCCGAACTGGTCCAGCAGTTCGA
Organism: Paraburkholderia sp. BCC1876; assembly: GCF_902833695.1. Taxonomy (NCBI): domain Bacteria; kingdom Pseudomonadati; phylum Pseudomonadota; class Betaproteobacteria; order Burkholderiales; family Burkholderiaceae; genus Paraburkholderia; species Paraburkholderia sp. BCC1876. The sequence goes on from NZ_CADFGI010000005.1 coordinate 78,082, forward strand.
CGCCCTGTTCGACGATTTGCAGATGCGCCGCGGCGGCCTGATCGGCACGCTGAAAATCAACGCGCCGCTCGGTTTCGGCCGGCGCCACCTCGCGCCGGCGATTGCGGCCTTCCAGCAGGAGAATCCGGATATCGACGTAGCGCTCACGCTCTCCGATCAGCCGTTGACCGAGACGATGGATCGCTTCGACATCGTCGTGCATATCGGCGAGCTGCCGGTGTCGAATCGGGTCGGCTATACGATCGCGCCGAATGCGCGCTTCGTCTGCGCAGCGCCCGCGCTGATCCGCCGCGTCGGTGCGCCGGCGTCGCCCGAAGAACTGAGCCGGCTGCCCTGCATCGTGCTGCGCGAGAATAACGAAGACGTCACGCTCTGGCAGTTCAGCAAGGGCCGCGCGCGTCACAGCGTACGCGTGGCGCCGCGTATGAGCTGCAACGACGGCGACGTGATCCGCCAGTGGGCCTGCGAAGGTCGCGGCGTGATCTTGCGCTCGGAGTGGGATGTCGCCGACGACCTCGCCAAAGGCAAGCTGGTGCGTTTGCTGCCAGGCTGGAAAACGCCGGATGCCAACGTGGTCGCGCTCACGCACCAGCGCGCCGGACTGCCCGCGCGCACCCGTCATTTCATGCAGTATCTGCAAGGCCGTTTCAGGCCGCTGCCGCCGTGGCGGCGCTGAATATCAAAGCACGGTCGCCAGGTTGCATGATCGCGCGAAGATTCAGTCTGGCTGAATCTATGAGTAAAGCCGGCTAAACGCCACGGTGCCGATGCAAATCTATAATCGGTTCACACTCAAAGCCGGGCACATCATGACCGACACATCCGCACCCGCCGCCTACCCGAAAGCGGTGCTCTTCGACCTTCTGACCGCGCTGCTCGACTCGTGGACGTCGTGGAACCACGCCGCCGGGTCCGAAACAACCGGCCGGGCGTGGCGGGCCGCCTATCTGCGTCTGACCTACGGCTGCGGCCACTACGTTCCGTATGAACAACTGGTGCGCGACGCGGCCAAGGAAGTCGGCCTGCCCGAATCCGCGCCGCTCGCGCTCGAAGCCGACTGGCTGAAGCTTGCGCCCTGGAGCGGCGCCGTCGACGCGTTGCAGGCGCTCGCGCCGCATTGCAAACTCGCGGTGGTCACCAACTGCTCCGCGCGCCTCGGCAAGCAGGCCGCGAATCTGTTCCCGGTTCACTGGGACGCCATCGTGACCGCCGAAGAAGCCGGCGTGTACAAACCCGATCCGCTGCCCTACCGGCTCGCCCTCGACCAACTCGGCGTGCAAGCGCACGAAGCCGCGTTCGTCGCGGGCTCCAGTTACGACATGTTCGGCACCGCCGCCGTCGGCTTGCGAACATACTGGCACAACCGCGTCGGCTTGCCGCTCGTCAGCGGCGCGCAGCCGCCCGAGATCGAATCGCCCACGCTCGATCTGCTGACGCCGTGGCTGCGCCGCTTCGGCACGAACTGAACTCACGCTTTTCACTGGTGAAAACATGAAACTCGACCATATTGAAACGCCCGCCGCGCTGATCGACGTCGCGCGCATGCAGAAGAACATCGCCCGCATGCAGGGGCAGATGAACACGCTGGGCGTGGCGTTCCGCCCGCACGTGAAGACCACCAAATGTATCGACGTGGTGCGCGCGCAGATCGCGGCCGGCGCGTGCGGCATCACGGTGTCCACGCTGAAGGAAGCGGAGGCGTTCTTCGCGGCCGGGGTCACCGACATTCTGTACGCGGTCAGCATGGTGCCCGCCAAGTTGCCGCGCGCGTTGGCGCTGCGCCGTCAGGGCTGCGATCTGAAGCTGGTGGTGGATAACCCGGGCGCCGCATCGGCGATTGCCGCGTTCGGCGACCAGCACGGTGAAACGTTCGAGGTGTGGATCGAGGTGGACACCGACGGACACCGCTCCGGCATCACGCCCGAACAGGACACCTTGCTCGTCGTCGGCCGGATTCTGCATGAGAACGGCGTCAAGGTAGGCGGCGTGATGACGCACGCCGGTTCCAGCTACGAACTCGATACGCCCGAAGCGCTCGCCGCGCTCGCGGAGCAGGAACGCGCGGGCTGCGTGCGCGCGGCGGAGCGGCTGCGCGAAGCCGGCATTGCGTGCCCCGCCGTCAGCGTGGGCTCGACGCCGACCGCGCTGGCCGCCGCGCAACTGGACGGGGTGACCGAAGTGCGCGCCGGCGTCTACGTGCTGTTCGATCTGGTCATGCACAACGTCGGCGTGTGCGCGCTCGACGACATTGCGCTGAGCGTGCTCGCCACCGTGATCGGCCATCAGGCGGACAAGGGCTGGGCGATTCTCGACGCGGGCTGGATGGCGTTGAGCCGCGATCGCGGCACCTCGAAGCAGGCGCACGATTTCGGCTACGGCCAGCCGTGTTTGCTGAACGGCACGCCGCTAGCCGGGTACGTGGTGAGCGGCGCGAATCAGGAGCACGGGATACTGTCGTCGACGTCGAGATCAACGTCGGCCGCAGCACACACAGGTTCCGCCGACGACATCACCCAGCGCTTTCCGCTCGGCATGAAGCTGCGCATTCTGCCGAACCATGCGTGCGCAACCGGCGCGCAGTTTCCCGAGTATCACGCGGTGACGCCGGACGGCGCCAGCGTGGAATGGCGACGCTTTCACGGCTGGTGAGGGGCTCAGGTACGCCCCTGTCACGCCGTGATCAGAACTGGTGCTGAATACCGGTTGTCACCACCAGTTGCCGGCGCGTACTCGACGGACTCACACCATAGATCTGCGCGACGGCATGCCGCCCCTGTTGCGCGACGCCGATCAGATAAAGCGTCGTGCGCCTGGACAGCAAATACGAGGTGCCGAGGTTGATCTGATCCCAGCCCGGTTCCGCGTTGCCGGTCCCGCTGCCCGAATAACTTCCGTTCGTACGGATGTAGGCCAGTCCGGTTTGCCACGCCGGCGTGACCTGCCACGTCAGGTTCGCCTCGTAGTTATCGAGCGTCAACGCGGTGGCATCCAGATAGCGATACTGCGTTTTCGAGTACATGCCGCCCAGCGTGAGCGCGCCGAAGAACCGGTACGACGCTCCCGCCAGCCAGATGCGCTGCCGTTTCACCCCGGCCGTGCTGGCGATGCTGGTTGAAAACGTATTCTCATAGTCGTCGTACACGCCGGCGCCCGGCGCGCCCAACGCGCCGGCCGGTTGCGCATCGGGCCGGTCCGCCTGCAGAAAACCGATGCCGGCCGCGAACGGCCCGTGAGCATAAGCCGCCCCCGCGCTCATCATGCGATTGTTCGCGAAGCCGCCCGAGCCGTCCGTTGCAGCGGCCTGATTGCTGAAGCCATAGGTCGCGCCAAAGCTCAGACCCGCAAATTGCGGGCTCGCGTATTTGACCGTATTGCTGACCTTGAAACTCGCGTTGGTGTTGTCCGCGTCGCCGACATGAGCGCCGACGTAGCCGGCCCATGTTTCGTTGGTGGCGAATCCCGAGACGGTGTCGATGGTCGTGTCCCATTGCCGGCCTATCGTCAGCGTGCCGAACCGGTCGTCGGCGAGGCCCAGGTAGGCGACGTTGAACGCGCGGCCCGTGCCATTGCCATTCTGAATATTGAATGGACTCATCAGGCGGAAGATCGCGTGCGATCCGCCGCCCAGGTCTTCGCTGCCGGTCATGATCCAGCGTGAGGCGGTCAGTTGCCCGCTGGTGGTGGACCAGTCGGCATGGCCGCCGCTGTTGTTCGCGTACAGCACGCCTGCGTCGATAATGCCGCTCAAGGTCACGCGGCTTTGCGCATGCGCGGCGAGAGGCGCGCTTAACAGCCATGCACAGGACGCGGCGACGAGCGTCACCCTCACGGCTCTTTCTCGTGATTTCAAAGTACTCTCCAGATCCAGGTGTATCGGTTGTAGTTTTTCTGCTGACGGCGCCGCCGTGGTCGCGCTTATGACCCGGGCGGCAGTCTCAAGACGGTGCGAAAGCCGATGTGATTGGTGCCCATCGTCACGTCCTGCGCGTGACGCGCGCTGGGCCGATAGCGTTTGCAATAGATCGGCGAACACAGAAACGAGCCGCCTTTAATGGTGCCGAGTTCGGTGCTACGCGCCTTGGCGACCAGCGCGTCTTCGAGATCGACATCGGGGTTCGGCGGCGGCTCGTTCGCCTGCTGCGCGTGGTTCTGCTGCCACGGGTCCTTCACCCATTGCCAGACATTGCCGACCATGTCGTAAAGGCCGTAGCCGTTGCCCGGAAAACAGCCCACCGGCGAGGTCGACACAAAGCCGTCTTTCGCGGTGTTCTGAAACGGGAAAGCGCCCTGCCATGTGTTGGCCATCAGCTTCGCGCGGATCTCGAAGGTGTCGCCCCATGGGTAAGTGGTCGAGGTGCCGCCATGCGCCGCGTACTCGTATTCCGCTTCGGTCGGCAGATCGCGGCCGCGCCACTTCGCATAGGCCAGCGCATCTTCGTACGCGATATGCACGACCGGGTGATTGGCGAGCCCGTCGATCGAACTGTCCGGTCCCGTGGGATGCCGCCAGTCGGCGCCCGGCACGAAATGCCACCATTGCATCGCACTGACCAGCAGATCTTTCGGCGGCAGGAACACCGTCGAGCCGGGGCGCGTCATCTGCGCCGGCAACGACGGATAGCGCTTTGCATCGAGCCCGCGTTCGGCGAGCGTCCGGTAACCGGTCGCCGCGACGAAGCGGGCGAACTCCGCGTTCGTCACGTCGTATCGATCGATCATGAAGCTGCCCACTTTCACGGGCCGTGCCGGCGCTTCTTCCGGATAGCCGCCATCCGAACCCATCACGAAGCTGCCGGCCGGCACACGCACCTGATCGTTCTGTTCCGACGCCGGCGGCAAGCCGTTGAAGGCCTTGCACGCCGGCAAGCTGCCGAGCCGCACGGCCGGCTGCGCGGCGGTGGCCGCAGTGGCCGTGGTGGCCGCAGCCGCCACCGCGGGAATCCCTGCCGCCGACACCGCCAGAGTCAGCACGACGCACGCCGCCGCCCCATACCGCACGATCGTTCCACGGACCTGCCTGCTCATGCCAACGCTCCTCAGTAGTCCGCGCGCGGATAGGACGTATCGCGCCCGGTCTCGACGACGTTGTTCTGCTGCACGTACTGCGCCCACTCGGTCAGCATCTGCTCGAGAACTTCGGGACGTTTCGCGGACAGGTCGTGCAACTCGCCGCGGTCGTGCGCGAGGTCGTACAACTGCCAGTGCCCCTTGCCGTTGTCGTAGGAATAGACGAGCTTCCAGTTGCCCTTGCGCAGCGCGTTACGCCCCATCAGTTCCATGCCGTACACGTAGTCGTCCACGTGCACGCGTTTGCGCTCGCCGGTCAGATACGGTTTCATCGACATGCCCTGCATCGGCAAGACGGTGTGGCCGTGGAACTCAATGCCGGGCTGCTTGATACCGGCGAAGTCGAGAATGGTCGGCGTCAGGTCCTTGACGGTGAGCACCTGCTCGCTCTTGCCGGCCTGAACATGCCCCGGAAACGACACGAACGCGGGAGAGCGAATGCCCCCCTCATTGGTGTACGCCTTGAAGAGGCGGAATGGTTGCGCGCTCACCTGTCCCCAGGCCGGTCCCTCGAACACGAACGAATTGGCGCGGCCAATATTGGCGAGTGAATTGTCGAAAGTCTGCGTAATCCATTTCGCGTTACCGTCGTCGAGGTCCCATGCATTGCCTTCCGGACCGTTGTCCGACAGAAAGACGATCAGCGTGTTGTCATACTGGCCGCTCGCTTTCAGATAGGCGATCAGCCGACCGACATTGCGGTCGAGATCGCCCACCAGCGCCGCGTAGGCTTCCATGGTGCGGGCCGAGCGCGCCTTTTCGTCAGCGCTCAAGGCGTTCCACGGCTTCGTGCCTTCAGGCAGCGGCGCGGGTTGCGCGTCCTTCGGCACCAGCCCGAGGCGCTTCATCTTGTCGATGCGGCGCTGCGCGATCACGTCGTAGCCCACGTCGTACTGGCCGCGCACCTTCTGCAACTCGTCGTCCGGCGCCTGCAGCGGCAGATGCGCCGCCGTGTAGGCCGCATACGCGAAGAACGGCTTGCCGCCGCGCTGCGAGTCCTGCAGGTAGGCAATCAGCTTGTCGGTGTAGTTGCGCGACGAATAGAAGTCGGCCGGGAGGTCGATCTTCTTGCCGTTCTCGCGATAGGTCGGCTCCGGCGCGTCCGAGGCGATCGTCATGACCTTCTGTTTGAAATGCGACGCGCCGCCGTTCATCAACGCATAGGAGCGTTCGAAGCCGCGCTGGTCGGGTCGCATGCCGTCGCTGCCGCCCAGATGCCACTTGCCGGCCATCACCGTCCAGTAGCCGGCGTCTTTCATGATCTCCGGCAATGCCGCCACCCGCTGATTCAGGCCGCCTTCGTAGCCGGGACGGTTGATCTCTTCGGGCGTCAGATGCGGTGTGATCATCTCCGCCATATTGCCGACGCCGGCCAGATGATTGTCCATGCCAGAGAGCAACATCGAACGGGTGGGCGAACAGGTCGGCGCAACGTACATCGTGTCGAGCAGCCGGCCGTGCGCGGCCAGCGCATCGAGATTCGGCGTGGCGATCTCGCTGCCGAATGCGCCGAGGTCCGAACGCCCGACGTCGTCGGCGAGGATCAGCAGCACGTTGGGACGCGCGACAGGTGTCGCCGCGGGTGTCGCGGCGGGCGTCGATGCCGCCGCCGCCGCCGCGGCCGCGTCCGCCGCGTGCGCGAACGGCATCACAACCGTGCACGCGCCGCCGACAAAGGTTGCTGCAAGGATAGTGCGAAAGCTCATTTCTTCTCCGTCATTGATCCGTTACCCACGATGTCTTCGTAACCTGAAAATCAAGGCCTGTTCCTAAGCGGCGCCGAGACGAACCGGCTCACGACCAGGCTCACCACCAGGCTCACAACCAGGCCCACAAACCGGCCTCACAACCTCGATCGCCCCAGCCGCTCGAACGCGGCACGGTCGCGTCGTTTGAGCGTTCTCGCCGCGATCACACCGGCCACGGCGAACAGCGGCAGCAAGCCGGTCAAGGCGTAGGACACGCCCACGCCCGCCCCCGTCAGCAGCGGAAAATTCACGATCGCCAGCACCAGCACCACCGCGAGAGCAACGCCCGACAGCACCGGCAACACGCCCACCCGCATGACCCCGGCGTCGCCACGATGGTGGCGTCGGAAGAACACCACCACCGCCGCCGACGACAGCGCCATCAACGCGATGATGCAAAGCGTCGCCACGTTGGTGAGCCAGGAGAACAGCGTCAGCACCGGATCGGCATGCGCGACGATGAACACCAGTACGACCACGGCGGCGAGCGCCGTCTGCAGCAGCGAGCCGACGTGCGGGCTGCAATGCACGCGATGCGTGCGGCCCAGCACTTGCGGCAGCAAACCTTCACGGCCGGTGGCAAAGAAGTAGCGCGAGGCGGAGTTGTGAAACGCCAGCAAGCCCGCATACACGCTGGTGATGAAGAGCACGCTCATGGCCGCGGTCAGGGTCTTGCTGGCGTAGTGATCGGATAGCGAATAGAGGAAGGTGGTCGGATCGCTCAACGCGGTGAGCGTCTTGACGATCTTGTCGCTGCCCGCGCCGATCACCATGCACCACGCGGAGAAGGCATAGAACACGCCGATCAGCAGCACCGAAATGTAGGTCGCCAACGGCACGGTGCGTTGCGGGTCTTTCGCCTCTTCGCTATAGATGGTGGTCGCTTCGAAGCCGATAAAACTGGCGAAACAGAACAGGAAACCGATCGCCGGCGTGCCGCTCATGAACGTATGCGGCGCAAACGACGCCGCATTGATGCCGCTGTCGCCGCCGCTTTTCAGAATCGCCAGATCGAGGATCAACACCACGACGTATTCGCCGAACACCAGCAGCGAGAGCACCTTCGCGGACAGATCGATCTGCCGGTAGCCGAACACGCCGATGCTCGCCATCGCCGCAAGCGAGCAGATCCACCACGGCGTATCGAGGTTGAAGTGGGTCTTCAGGAAACCCGACGCGACCGCGCCGAACATGCCGTACAGCCCGATCTGCATCGTGTTGTAGCCAAGCAGCGCGATCAATGCGGCCGCCCCGCCCGCCGTGCCGCCGAGGCCGCGCGCCGTGAACGCGTAGAAGCCGCCCGCGTTGGTCACGTGCCGCGACATCGCCGTGTAGCCGGCGGAAAACATCAGCAGAATCGCCACCGTCGCGACCAGCAACGCCGGTGTCCCCGCGCCGTTGCCGAGCATGATGCCGATCGGAAAACCGCCCGCGATCGCGACCAGCGGTCCGGCCGCCGAGATCACGAAGAAAATGATGAAGCCCAGTCCCAGCGCGCCCTTACGCAATTCGGTGGACGGTGCCGGTTCAGCGACGATGCTCATGCTTCTTTCTCCAGAATGGTCCTTCGTCTGCATCGCGAAGAGGTCGTGCGCAGTGCAAGTGTTGATGCACTGTAGAAAGCCAATAATGTCGAGCGGGAGCACAAATCGGCAACGCGGCGCGAATCTGGGTTTACGCCTAGACGTCGGCTTGTGCATCGAAACGGGACGTGAGAGATCGAACGGGACGCGCGCCGGCGCGCCCGCATGCGGGCGAGGTACGGCAGTGAACGGAAGAGCGTCGGAAATGATCGGGCGCGATGGGGCGCCATGGGCCGCGCCGTCATGCGGCCCTGAACACGCGCAGCGCGCTAGCTCAAACGCGGCGTCTGCGAAGGCAGTTCGCCGAACAGGTCGCGATATTCGCGGGCGAAATAGCCGAGATGAGTAAACCCCCAACGACAGGCGGCGTCGCCGATCAGGAGCTGCTCGGCGTTCGTCGTGCGCAGCAGCCGATGCACCGCGTTCAACCGGATCGAGCGTAGATATTCGACGGGCGTGACGTTGGCCACGCGTTGAAAGCTGGTTTGTAACGTACGGCGGCTACAGCGTAGCGCGCGGCACAGATCGAGCACCGTGATGGGCTGCTCCGCGTTCTCCTGCAGGATGCGTTCGCAGCGCCGCACAATATCGCTATACGTGGTGTGCGTGAGGTCGCGCGGCGGGGTGTGCGAGGCACTTTCGATCAGACCGATCAGCACGCTCACCATCTCGTCGCGGAAAACTTTGGTGGCGCCCGGGTGCGCGAATGCGGCGGGATTGCCTTCGGCGGCGTCGAGGAAAGGGGCGAGCCGCTCGCGCAGCATCACGCCCTGCGCGTCGGACAGCGCGAGCACGCCACGCCTCGCCTGCCGGCCCGCGTGCTCGCCCACCGCGAAGCTCAACAACTCTTCCATCAGCTCGGCGCACACGCTGATGCCGGCGTAGTGCATCGACTCCGGCGTGTAGAAGCGGAATTCTTCACCCGCCCCCAGCAACAGGAGCGCGTAACCATCCACCCGTTGCCCCTGGAACGTGCCGACCAGCGGCGCATACAGCGGCACGGCAATCGAAGCGAGACCGGCCGGCGACACGCCATGCTGCGCCACGCGGCGATTGGTGGTCTCGCGAAAAAAATGAAAATCAGTCGAACTCGCCTGCACGAGCGTGCTCTGGAAACGGCCCGGCGTCATCTGCCGGTAGACCTGTTCCCAGCCGCTCACGGCAAGTGAATGATCGTGCACGTCGGCCAGCGTACTGATCCGGAAGTCCATGTCCCCTCCCGCCTACTCTGAACAGGCTACATTCATACGATGACGGCCCGGCCTGTCATAGCGGACGCCAACCTGGACGCAAACGGCGGCCGCCACACGCGGCGCCGCTGCTGCAAATGAAAGCGCAATGTAATTCCAGGCTGGGCGATACGGCGCGAGTTGAACACACCACACCGCGAGGACGTTGCCGCGGATTCCCTCTCGTTGCGCGCTGCGCCAACCCGGAATGCACCTGTGCATTCTGCAGCGCGCGCCAACACTTGACCAAGTCAATTATGCAAATTTCACTTCATCGAAACCTGCCGCCAGCGCGCCGACCAAGGCGTCGAGTTGTTCGGCCTGCACGACCAGCGGCGGCGACAGGATGATTTTCGTGCCGACCGGCCGCACCAGCGCGCCATGCGCGCGCGCCACTTCGGCCACCGCGTTCGCATAGCCGGAGGTCGGATCGATCGGCTCGCGGGTCGTTTTCGACTTCACCAGATCGAGCGCCACCATCAGGCCCTTGCCGCGCACGTCGCCGACCGCCTCGTAACGCTGCGCGAACGGCCGCAGCGCCTCGATCAGATGCGCGCCCTGTTGCGCGGCATTGGCCGGCAGATTCTCGTCTTCGACGATCTTCAGGTTCGCCAGCGCCGCCGCGCACGCCACCGGATGACCCGCGTAGGTGTAGCCGTGCATCAACGCGCCGGTGAAGGTGGCGTTACGCATGAAGGCCTGCTCGATCCGTTCGTTGAACGCGGTCGCGCCGAGCGGAATGTAGCCGGACGAAATGCCCTTCGCGAAGCACATGATGTCGGGTTTCACGCCCCAGCCGCGACTGCCGAACAGACTGCCGGTGCGGCCAAAGCCCGTGACGATTTCGTCGGCGATCAGCAGCACGCCGTACTTGTCGCACACTTCGCGAATCAGCGGCCAGTAGTTCTCCGGCGGCACGATCACGCCGCCCGCACCCTGTACCGGCTCCGCGATAAATGCCGCCACTGTGTCGGGGCTTTGGAAAACGATCTCGCGCTCCAGCATCTCGGCGCAAATACGACCGAGTTCAGCCGGGTCCTGCGTGAACGGATTGCGATACAGCCACGGCGTTTCGACATGAAAACAGCCCGGCAGATTCGGCTCGTAGTTGCGGCGAAACACGGTATTGCCGTTCACCGACGCGCCGCCGAAGTGCGTGCCGTGATAACCCTGTTTCAACGAAATGAACTTGGTGCGATCCGCCTGACCTTCCAGCTTCCAGTATTGACGCGCGAGCTTCAACGCGGATTCGACCGCATCCGAGCCGCCCGAACTGTAGATCACGCGGCGCATGCCTTCCGGTTCGAGCATGTCGATCAGCCGCATCGACAGTTCTTCCGCGCGCGGATGCGAGATGCCGTCGAACAACTGGAAGTATTCGAGCTCGTCCAGTTGACGCACGATCGCGTCTTTCACTTCGCGCCGGTTATGGCCGACGTTGACGTTCCACAGTCCCGCCACGCCGTCGACGAGCCGGTTGCCGCGATCGTCGAACACATAACAGCCGTCGCCGCGCACAATGCGGATCGGCTCGCGCTGCTGCATTTCAGCGGGATGCTGCATGGGATGCCAGAAGGCGGATTCGTTGGTGCTCATAGGACCTACTCCATGAAGTGCGGATTGCTTGTCGTGTACGGATGCTGGTGTGACGCTCAATGCGCGATACACACCGATTTGGTTTCGGTGAAGCCTTCAATCGCGTACTTGCCGAATTCGCGGCCCATGCCCGATTGCTTGAAGCCGCCGAACGGCATGGCCGGGTCGAGCGGCACATGGCAATTCACCCACACGGTGCCCGCATCCATTTGCGGCACGAGGTTCATCACCGTCTTGAGGTCGTTGCTCCACAGGCTCGCGGCGAGACCAAAGGGCGTGTCGTTGGCGAGGCGCAGCGCGTCGAGCGGATCGTCGAACGGCACGATCGCGAGCACCGGACCGAACACTTCGTCGCGCAAAATCGCGGCGTCGTGCGGGACGTCGGCGATCACCGCCGGGCGCACGTAATAGCCCGGCAGATCGACCGGCTTGCCACCCGTGAGAAACGTCAGCCCGGCAGCCTGCGCCCGCGCGATGTGCTGCTCCACCCGCTCGCGATGCTGCGCGGACACCAGCGGATTGATCTGCGCGTTCGGGTCGAGGCCGGCGCCGAGCGTCATCGCACTGGCGACAGCGGCGAGACCGTCGGCCACCTGCCGGTACTTGCTGCGATGCACGTAGATGCGCGAGGCCGCCGCGCACACCTGCCCCTGGTTGAAGAAACCGCCCGCGAGCGCGCCTTGAACGGCCTGTTCGACGTCGATATCGGCCAGCATCACCGCCGGATTCTTGCCGCCGAGTTCCAGCGAAAAACGCGTCATGTTCTGCACCGCGGCCGTGCCGACCAGCTTGCCGGTCGGCGTGGAACCGGTGAACGAAATCTTGTTGATACGCGGATGCGCAGCCAGCGCGGCGCCGCATTCGCGCCCGCCCGTCACGACGTTGAAGACGCCCGCGGGCACGCCCGCTTCGAGCGCCAGTTCGGCCAGCCGCAGCGCGGTCAATGGCGTTTCCGGCGACGGTTTGATCACGATGGTGCAGCCTGCCGCGAGCGCCGGCACGAGCTTCCAGACGGCGATCATCAGCGGGAAATTCCACGGCACGATGCCCGCCACCACGCCGACCGGCTCCTTGCGCGTATAGGCCGTGTAACGCGTGCCGGGTGGAAATGGAATCGACACGTCGAGCGTTTCGCCGGTGATCTTGGTCGCCCAGCCCGCCATGTAGCGCACATATTCGATCGTCGCGCCGACTTCCACCGCGCGGGCAATGTTGATCGACTTGCCCTGATTCAGCGTTTCGAGTTGCGCGAGGTCTTCGGCGTTGGCTTCGAGCAGGTCGGCCAGACGCAGCAGAATGCGTTCGCGGTCGGCGGGACGCAGACCGCTCCACACCCGGGTGTCGAATGCGGCGCGTGCGTTGACGACCGCGCGGTCGACGTCGCTGGCGTCCGCATCGGCGACCGTGGCGAGACGTTCGCCGGTTGCCGGATTGAACACGTCCAGACGCCGGTCCGAATGCGCCGCTTGCTGCGTACCGCCGATAAACAAACCGAAATCGCGTTGCACGAACGCGCGAACCGCGTCGCTGACGACCACCGTTGCATCGTTACTCATATCCTGGGTCTCTTGTTGGTGTTGCGCGTGACTGTGACTGCCTGAATGCGTGACTGTGTTGCTGTGGGATCAATGTAGTCAGGCCCGCCCATGCAGCGTTAGCGCAAATCGGCAGGCCGTCCGTGCGGTCAGGGAAAACATCTAGCGAGGCTTGAGTTCGTGCGTTCATGGATTCATGCCTTCAGGCAGGCCTCGAAAGCGTCGCGACGCGCGAACAGACGCTCCGGCAACAGCACCGCTTCGGCCGCGTTGATCTGCATCAGCAGCGCGAAGCGCACGCCGTCGCTATGGCCGACAATCGCGCAGTTCGCTTTCACGAAGCCACGATTGAAACGCGGATCGCCACCCAGAATGTCCACGTCGTCGTGCAAGCCGACGCAGCGCGCGCCGTCGACAATGTTCCAGCTATCGGGCAGGCGCAGCAGAATGTCCGACACGTCCTCTTCGCGTGAAATCACGGCGGCTAGCGCTGAGGGGCGACGCTGGAACCACCGCTCGTCAGGTGAGCCATTGGCGCGCTGCACGGCGAGTGCCGCGACCGCGTAGAGCAGCATCGGCTCGGCGCTCTCCGTGCTTTCAAAAGTCCCGACTGGCCCGCGCGGTTCATCGCGCAAGCTGCGTCGCAATTCGCTGTCGATCATGAACCCGGCCTCCTCACAGAAACAGCGCGCCGATCATTTCCGTGCGGCTCGACACGCCGAGCTTGCGGAACATGCGCAGCAAGTGGGTCTTGACGGTCGGCTGCGCGAGCGCGAGATCGCGCGCGATCTCCTTGTTCGACAACCCGTTGCGCACCAGCCGCGCGATCTGCTGCTCACGATGCGTGAGGGTCGGACGAAGCGCCGTCTCGGACTCGGCGCGCGTGTGCGTACGCATTGGCCGCTGATCGCGCAACGCGGGCACGAGCGCGGCTTCGAGCAGCGGCTGTATGGCCTGCGCGCGTTGCTGGTCGTCGTTGGAAAAAGTGTCCGCGGGCGCCATGCGTAGCAGCGAAAACGCCGCCGCCGGACGCGCGCCATCGCGCAACAGCACTTCCATCACGTCGACCACCTGATGCGGATTCAGAAAGCGCCGCCAGTACACCGAACCGCCACGCGCCGGTTCGGGCAACGCGCCCGCCAGCGTCAGCACGCTGCCCGCATGCCCTGCGAAGCGCGCGGGATGCATGGGATCGAGCGCGCAATAACGCTGCAGATACATTCGATGCATCGCCTCCGCCATCCCGAAGAGTTCGAAGCCCGACGGCTGATGGTCCGCGCCGACCCAGTAAAACACCGTCGCGGAGGGCCGCACCAGTTGCGCGAGCGCGTTCACGGCGGCATCCAGCGCGGGCAGAAAAGCGCCTGTCCGTGCGGCTTCGTCGCGGATCAGATTCAGCATTACGCGCTCCCGGTTCGCCAGCTCGAACCCATCGTACGAATGGGGGTCGGTGCCGCGTGAGCACGAATCGGCAAATCGATGCGGCTCATCGTGTTCACCGAGCGTGTTCACCGAACCCGCGGACGATGCTTGCGTTGTCATCCTTTTGCCTGATTTCGCACCGCCGCCAGCGTGCCTAGACTCTGGTTTCATGCTTCACCTCCTCGCCTCCGCGAATTCAACTCAACACGACAGTCATAAGGAACCCCATGTCCGAACAACGCACGGTGGTCATCACAGGCGCGGGCACCGGCATCGGTGAAGCCTGCGCCCGTCTTTTCGCGGCACGCGGCGCGCGCGTGGCGCTGATCGGCCGGCGCCGCGAACCGCTCGAACGGGTGGCGCGCAAAACCGGCGGCCTCGTGCTCGACGGCGACGCCGCCAGCAGCGCCGACTGGGCCCGCTTCAACGCCGCGATCAAGGCGCAAGGCGGCAGCGTCGACGCGCTGATCGCCTGCGCGGGCGGCTTCGGCATGGGCCGCGCCACCGACACCGACGACGCCGCGTGGTCCGCCGCGATGCGCGCCAATCTCGACACCGCCTTCGTTGCCGCGCGCGCCTGCCTGCCGGATCTGATCGAACGACGCGGCGCGATCGTGCTGGTGGCGTCGATCGCATCGCTTGCGGCCGGCCCGGCCGTATGCGGCTACACCACATCGAAGCACGCGCTGATCGGCCTGACCCGTTCGCTCGCGCGCGATTACGGCCCGCACGGCGTGCGCGTCAACGCCGTGTGCCCCGGCTGGGTCCGCACGCCGATGGCCGATGCGGAAATGGCGCCGCTGATGCAGCACTACGACGAATCGCTCGATGCGGCCTATCAGCGTGTCTGCGCCGACGTGCCGTTGCGCCGCCCCGCGTCCGCCGAGGAAATCGCCAGCGTGTGCGAGTTTCTGGCGTCGCCGGCGGCGTCGATCGTGACGGGGGCCACGCTGGTCGCCGACGGTGGTTCGTCGATTGTCGATGTACCGACGCTGGCGTTCGAGCATCTGTGATGCGTCTTTGATGCGTTTGCATGCGCTGGTTAGCGCTCGTGAGCGTTGCTCGCGAGCGCTTCGAATTGAACAACGCCGCCGTGCCCTACCCCAGCACAGCGGTCGACTCGGGCAGCGTCGCGCCGCCGTCGACCACGATGGTCTGCCCGGTGATATACGACGCCGCATCCGAAGCGAGAAACAGCATGGCCGCCGCGATATCCGACGGCTCGCCCAGACGCCCGAGCGGAATGCCCTGTTCGATGCGCCGGTTGTGCGCGTCGTCGCCAAGGTTGTCCATGGCAGGCGTGCGGATCATGCCGGGCTCGACGCCATTGACCGTGATCCTGTGCCGAGCCAGTTCCAGTGCAGCCGCGCGAATGAAGCCGTTCACGCCCGCCTTCGACGCCGCGTAATGCGCGAGCCCAGGATAGGCGACCCGTGGCCCCGTGACCGACGACGTCGCCAGCATCCGCCCGCCGCCCTGCCGGATAAACGCGGGCGTCGCCGCCTGCGCGAGCCAGAACAGCGCGCTGAGATTCACCGCTAACGTGCGCTGCAAAATGGCGGGCGTGATCGCGTCGAACGCGGTGAGCGGGAAATACGCGGCGTTGTGCACGACCACGTCGAGGCGACCGAAATCCGCTTCCACCTCGGCGACGAGGCGCGCGATTTGCGCGTGCTCGGCGAGATCCGCTTCATAAGCGCGTGCCGTGCCGCCCTGCTGCGCGATGCGCTGCGCGGCAGCCGAAGCCGCCTCGCCGCGCAAATCGGCAATCGCCACATCAGCGCCGCGCGCCGCAAACGCCGCGGCGATGCCGAAGCCGATGCCTTGCGCGCCGCCCGTGACCAGCACCGCCTTGCCCGCGAAATCGCGTACCTGTAGCGGCATTTGCGCTGCGCTGTTCATTGCGGGTACTGCGTCACGTTGAGCACCTGCGCCAGCGCGCCGACCGGAAAGTTCGACAGCGTGCCGAACTGGCTGCCCTGGTAGCCGAAAATCTTGCCGTCGGTCTTATTGCGCGCGAGATCGATCATCACCACGCCGAGCGTCGGAATGATTTTTTCGCGCCAGACGAACAGGAACAGATCGTCGGCGATGGCAATGTAATGACAGCGATCCACGTCCGCGAGACCGGCTTCCACGCCCGACAGACACTGCCACGCGTAGAAGTTTTCGTTCAGATAGACGTGCTCGTAGCGTTCGGTGGCGCTGTACGTGTACAGATTGCGCATGCCGATCAGCTCGCGCGTCGGATGATGCAAAGTTGTCTGGGATGAGGCCGCACTGCCCTGCTGCGCAATCCGGCCGTGGCGAAAAGTCGCCTGCACGCTCGTCAGTTCCATGCCGCGTTCGACACGCGTGAACGCATCCGTGCGGGCTTCGCTTTCGTTCGGCAGCGTACCGGTGACCGACGTACACAGTCCTTGCGCCACGTCGAGCACGTAGCTCGTGGAAACCGGTCGCGCGCTGCCGTCGCTTTGCTTGTCGGCACCCGCATCGCCGCCGATGTAATCGACGAAATAGATGCCGTCGCGCACCGACGTGACCCGGCATTCGAATTCGCCGTGTTCGGTCCGCACCACGTCCGCCGACACGAAGGTCAGCGTAACCGCCGGGCCGTCGGCGAAATCGAGCCGCAGCGTGCGGCCGCTCAGATCGTCGACTGGCGAAAGAATGTGACTGTCGGGTGCGAAGCCTTCGGCCAGCGCGCCGACCTGGATGAAAACGGGTTGAGATGTCATGACGGTATTACTCCAGTAGTTCGATGAATAGCCGCGGTTGTTATCCGCCGCAGCGCCTGTGGCTACTGTACGGAGGCCACGGGCGCGGCGGCATCCACCAGAAGGATGACAACGTGCCCGTGGGACGCCGCGCTCAAAGGCTCAAAAGCTTCCAAGCTCACACGCTCACACGCTCATCAGGCATGAAAACCCGAACTCGTCCGCAAGCTCATCGATCAACCCACGCTGAAACGCCTGAAAACGCGCGTTGGGCTGCTGCGCGATGGCCAGATCGAGCATCGGGTCGCTCACCTGAGTACGCACGTCCGCCAGCGTTTCCACGATCGCGTGGCCGCAGAACGGCACATACGCTTCCGAATAGCCGCCCTCGTGGACGATCACGAGCCGGCCGTCGCAATGCCGCTCGGCGGCGTCGCGCATCAACTGCGTCATCGTGCGATAGCTTTCGCTGTGCAGCAGCATGCGCGCGAGCGGATCGACCGCACTGGCGTCGAGTCCGCTCGCCACCACGATCAGATCGGGCTTGAACGCGTCCAGCGCGGGCAGCACGATGCGCTCGAATGCATACAGGTACGCGTCGTGGCCGCCGCCCGGTAGCAACGGCACGTTCAGATTGGCGCCGATGCCAGCGCCCGCGCCGCGTTCGTCCGCGCCGCTATAGCCCGGCGGAAAGCAGCGGTCCTGATGCAGCGAAACGGTCAGCGTGTTCGGATCGTCGTAGTAGATCGACTGCGTGCCGTTGCCGTGGTGCACGTCCCAGTCGATCACCGCGACCCGTTCCACGCGATGCTTGGCGCGCGCCGCTTCGATCGCGACCGGAATGTTGGCGAACAGGCAGAAGCCCATCGGCTTGTCACGCAGACAATGGTGACCGGGCGGCCGCGACAACGAGAACGCATTGCTCGCACGCCGCGCGAGCACGGCGTCGAGCGCGCCAATGGCGAGACCCGCCGACAGCGCCGCGATTTCGTAACTGCCCTTGCCGAACGGCGCGAGGTCGCCGAGATCGCCGCCGGTCGTGTCGCTGAGCGCCTTGAAACGGCTCAGATAGTCACGCGGATGAACCCGCAGCAGATCGTCCTGGGTCGCGAGCGGCGCGCCCTGCATGGCGAGCGTATCGGCGAGCCCCGAGGTCTGGATCAACGCGAGCAGGCGGCGCTTCGAGTCGGGCGACTCCGCGTAGCCGCTGCTCGACGGCGGCTGTACCCAGCCGCCGACCGGGAAGAACAGCGCATGCGTGCCGCCCGTGTGCCAGAAAGTGCGTTCGTCCGTGAAAAAAGCTGTCTTGCTCATGATGTCCGTTACCTGTAGTTCACTTGTGGATTCAGATCGACCGGCCACGCGCGCTTTCAACGCTGCGCGGCCGTTACTTCGCGCCCGCTGCGCTCCACTCGCAGCAGGCACACGAACGACAGCGCGCTGATCGCCGCCGCGCCCAGAAACAGGCTGGAAAGTCCTGCGCCGGCGTCGAGCAGCACGCCCGCAATCAGCGGACCGACCGCGAGACCCGCGCCGATCACGAAGTTCAAGGTGGCGATCAAGCGGCCCGACGTATCGGTTTTCGCGGCGGCCGCGAGAATGAACGGCAGCACGAAGGTCCACGCGAACTTGAACGCGAAGATCGCGGCGGCGTAGCCGGTCGCGCCAGGGTGGGTCGACAGGCCGAGCAACGCCGCGACGAGAATCGCGTAACCCGTCAGCAGCATCGCCGCGCGCGCGAGCCGGTTGCCGATCAGCGACGCGCACGCCGCGCCGATAATCCCCATCACGCTGGCAATCGCCAGCAGTTCGCCGGTGTGTCCCGCATCGAGTCCGGCGAGCGACGCGGCCTTGCTCGCGAAAGTCCAGACGCCGCCAATCGCCACGTAAAAAGCGAGCACACCGCCGATGACCAGCGTGGCCAGTTGCCATGTGCCGCGTGCGCCGGAGCCTTCGTTTTGCGATTGCTTGACGTCCGCACCGCTTCCACCACTCGCACCACCCGCACCACCCGCACGATTCGCCCCACCCAAAGCCGCATCGAACCCACGCGTCAACGGCGAAGCAAGCAACGCCAACACCGCCAGCACCCCATACAGCGCGCGCAAACCGAACGCGTCGAACAGATGCGGCAGCAGGAACAGACCGAGCGCACCGGCCACCAACTGCCCGACCACCCACAGCCCATACACGCGGTCCCGATTACCGCTCGTCGCCGCGCTCGTCATGCACAACACCATCAGCGTGCCGCCGCCGAGCGCGGTCAACGCGCGCAGCAACAGCAGCGCGACGAAACCCGGCATCAGCACGGCGGTGGCGACGTTGCCGATACAGAACACCGCCGTGGCGACGGCCGCGACGCGTCGCGCGTCGACGCGTCCGAGCCACAGCAGCGAAGGCAAGGTCGCGCAACTGAACGCGCCGAGTTCGACAAAAAAGTACGTGCCGATCTGCGACGCGCTCAGACCGAGCTGCCCGCCGAGTTGCGCGGCGACCGCCGGCGCGACCAGCAGCAGCAACGGTGTGATCGCCGCGAACACGACCAGCGATAGCAGCGTGGACGTCGCGAATTCGCGCGGCGCGGCGACAGACGGAGCGAAAGAAGTCGAAGGAGTTTTCATTGGGGCTCAGAGGTAACGGTTGCGGTTGCAACGACAGCGCGGTGAAGACAGAAAACGCAAATCACCGGCACTGCCGCAAGCTGAAGCGCCACGCCGGCGCCGGGCCAACTCAGAACGTGTGATACATGCCGAGCATCGCGCCGAACTGCGACGCGCCATTCAACGGCGTCGGGTCGTATTCATAGACCGGTTGCGAGCTTTGGCTACTGTTGCGCGAGTAGCCCAGATTCACGTAAGCGACCGTGCGCCTGGACAGCGCATACGTGCCGCTCGCGATGAACAGCGTCGGGTGACCGACGCTCGGCGTGCTCGACCAGGTCTTGTAGATGCCGCCCGCGAAGCCGACGAACGGCGTCGCCTGATAGCGCGCGCCGCCCCATGCGACGGTTTTCGACGGCGCGAGTGGACCGGTTTGGCGTTCCGCGCCGCCGTAGAGCGACAGCGTCGCGATGTCCCAATGCGCGGCTAGCGTGCCGATGGTCTGTTGCAATCCCGAGGTGTCGACGTCGCCGGACACGGTGCCTTGCGCGCGATGCAGCGCCGCGCTGATCCCGTAACCGTTGCCCGCGTATTGCGCGCCGATTTCCAGCACGCGGCCCGAGCGCGAGTTGCCGGCCACGCCGCCGGTCGCCGCCAGCGCTTCGGCGCTGAAGCCGCCGTAGTCGGCGGATTTGAACTTCACCGAGTTGTCGATGAAGTTCGCCGACAGCGGCACCATCACGCCCTGACCGCTGTACGCGGCGTACAGCAACGGGTCGTAGAACACCGTGCGGTCGAACAGCACACTGAACTGCCGCCCGAGCGTGACGGTGCCGAACTTGCCGCTCAAGCCGACATAAGCGCCGCGAAAGAATGCATAGCCCGGCACGGTGGCCGTGCCGTCGTTCACATTGATGCCCTGCTCCAGGCGGAACAGCGCCTGCAATCCGCCGCCCAGATCTTCCGTGCCGGTCAGGCCGACCTGCGACGGCAGCACGCCGTAGTTCTGCAGATTCACCGCGCTGTGCTGACCGTCCGCGTTGGTGCGGTACTGAACGCCCGCGTCGATCAACCCGTACAACGTCACCGTAGACTGCGCATGCGCGGCGCCACTGCCGACGCAAGCCGCCGCGCTCAATGCCGCTGCCCACGTTCGTCGACCGCCGCGCTGCCGTGATTCGTTTCGTTTCATTGAGAGGCTCCAAACCGTCCGATGTTGTTGTCGTAGGTCCGCCGCGGCGGCCTGCATCCCGTATCGAGTGCAACGGCAGTGTCGGTAGCGGCAATTGCGCTGAATAGACGTCCAGATGAACGGTATGGAAAACCCGCACGACGCTTGGCGATGGGTCGATGCGGCCCGCTGCGCGCGTTCGAGCAACATGCGTTGAACCCGCGCGAACCGTGCTGCGGCGCGCAATTCACGGTGGAGGGCCGTTCAAATGAGGGGGGTAAAGCGTGCTTTCCGGCACCGCGCTTTTCAAAAAAAGCGCCACGTATAATCGACCGGCACGCCGCATCCGCTGGACACGAGCGGGACACGAGCGGGACACAAGCGGGGCACCAGCGGGACATTCGCGAAACACTCGCGGAACGCGCGTTATCGACAGCCGAAGGAGCCAGCGTGACAGGCATCGCAGACACCAAGCGGTTTATCGATCAGTGGGGCGAAATGCCCGCCGCGATTCCACTCGACGATTACGCGGGCGCGCCGCTCGACCCGCGCAGCGCCGACTTCGAAGGCCCGCTCGCCGGCAACGGCACCGCCGCGCGCGGCCTGAGTCTGTTTCTGCTCGACCTGTACGCACTCGCCAACCGCACCGGCATCGGCGAATTCGAGCACGGCTTCTTCCGCCTGCTATCGCGGCACTTGCCGTTCGACGCCGGCTGGACCGGCGTGACGACGCACACGGCGAACGGTCCCGTGATGCACAACAGTTTCGTGTATGGCCTGCCGGGCGAATTTTTCACCGACTGGCAGCGCGTGCGCGACTGCGATCCGCTCGCGATCGGTTCGATGAATCGCTATGGGCGCGCGCTGGAGGTATCGATCGTCGCGCCGGGCATCGACCCGCGGTTTCGCAACTGGGCGATCAAATACGGGCTCGCGCAACTGATGGTGGTGTCGGCGCTCGATCATCGCTTCGGCCTCACGACATTTCTGTCGGTCTACCGCCGCGCGCTCGACAAACCGTTCTCCCCCACCGACGCGCAAACGCTCGAAGACGTGATCCCGCATCTGACCGCGGCACTCACGATCAGCCGTTCATTCCAGTTGACGCGCGAGCGTGGTGAAAGCGTCGCCACACCGGCTCGCGCGATCTGCGATGGTTTCGGTGCAGTGCACCAGGCGGATAAAGCGTTCGAAACGATTCTGCGCAGCGAGTGGCCGGTTTATCAGAACCAGCATCTGCCGGCGCCGCTGATCGCGCATCTGCATGCGGACACGGGGCAGCCTTATGTGGGCGAAACGGTCACCGTGAGTTGCTCGCCGGTGGTCGGCCTGTTTCAGCTCGAAGCGCGCCAGCGTTCGCCGCTCGACCGGTTGAGTCCGCGCGAACTCAGCGCGATCAAACTCTATGGCGATGGTCTCTCGCACAAGGAAGTCGCGCAGCGCATGGCGATTTCACCCGCTACCGTGCGCCACTATCTGCGTTGCGCGTACAAGAAGCTCGGCATGCACGACAAGAGTCAGATTCCCTGGCTGCTCGGCCTGCGGGACAACACCGGCCATGCTACGAGCGCCGACGCGGGCAACTAGGCCCCGAGTTACTCGTCCTCTTCTTCGAGACCGGCCAGCAGATCGTCCACCGCGCGATAAACCCGTTCGACGATCTCCGGTCCGACCCGGCGCTCCAACTCGCGGTAATGCGCTTCGAGATCTTTTGAAATCACCCGCACCAGTTCCACGCTGGTATCGGTCAGCGACACCAGCACGCGCCGCTGGTCTTCCGCGAAACGCTCCTTGATCACCAGTTCCATGCTCTCCATCCGTGCGAGCACGCCGGCCATGCTTGGGCTTGAAATCGTACAGATGTCGGAGATGTGACGCGGCTCCATCGGGCCGTGTTCGTTGAGCGCGCGGATCACGCGCCATTGCTGCTCGGTCAATCCATGCGCGGTAATCAATGGGCGGAAACGCTCCATCATTTTTTCTCGGGCGCGCAACAACAGCATGGGCAGGTTGCGGTGCAAAACTCGGGTGGAGGCAGCGGACATGTTTCGAAGAAGAATTAAAAGCAGCCGTCGAAGCTTAAGGGAAAACCCGCGATCAGCCGACATGGCTATTGACCATGGATCATATCAAGCGCGATACTACTAACATGTTAGTGTTTTTGCCGAGAGATAGCCAGACTATGTTTGCACTTGCCGATCATCTGTTGCATCCCGAAGGCGACGCGCTGCCTCGCGATGTGGACGCCGCCACTGCGGCCGCCCTGCTGGGCCGTGGCATCGCATGCCGCGCGCCGGTAAGCGGCGCGGTTTATGGAACCTTGCTGAACGACCGCGCCGCGCTCGTGGCGCTCGGCGACGCGATGCACGCCGCGCCGTACAAGGCGCCGCCGCAAGCGCCGGTGCTGTATCTGAAGCCGCGCAATACGTTCGCCGGGCATCGCGCCCGAGTCGTCGTGCCGGACAACGCGTTGGGCGTGGAAGTGGGTGCGTCGCTCGGTATCGTGTTCGGCCGCACTGCAACACGAGTCGATGCGGCTAGCGCGCTGGACTACGTCGCCGGTTACACGCTGGTGGGCGACCTCAGCGTGCCGCATGCGAGCGTGTACCGCCCCTCGGTGCGGTTCCGGGCGCGCGACGGTTTTTGCGTGATCGGACCGGCAGTCGTTGCAGCGCGTCATGTTGCCGCGCCGGATCGGCTCGACATCGCGGTGTCGCTCAACGGCGCTGAACCGTTCACGGCGAACACGGCTTCGTCGGTGCGTAACGTGGCGCAATTGCTCGCCGACGTCACCGATTTCATGACCCTCAACGCGGGCGACGTCATCACGCTCGGCGTGCCGCACGGTTCGCCGGTCGCGCATGTCGGCGATACCGCCACGCTGTCTATCGGCGGCTTGCCGCCGCTGACCATTTCGTTTGTCGCCGCATCCGCCGGCGCAGCAGAACAAGTTGGAGAACCGTCATGATGCGCGGCCGCGTAGCGTATGCAGGCGCGATTCACGAAGCCTATCCGGATGCACGAGGCGTGCGCCTTGCCGATGGCCGCGTGTGTCGCGAAGAGGAAGTGGTCTGGCTCGCACCGATCGACGTCGGCACGATCTTCGCGCTCGGCTTGAACTACGCCGAGCATGCCAAAGAATTGCAGTTCAGCAAGCAGGAAGAACCGCTCGTGTTCCTCAAGGGACCGGGCACGGTGATCGGCCATCGCGGCGTCACGCGTCGCCCGGCCGGCGTCGCCTTCATGCACTACGAGTGCGAGCTGGCGGTGGTGATCGGCCGCACCGCGCAGAACGTGACGCGCGGCAACGCCATGCAGCACGTGGCCGGCTACATGATCGCCAACGACTACGCGATCCGCGACTACCTCGAAAACTACTACCGCCCCAACCTGCGCGTGAAGAATCGCGACGGCGGCACGGTGCTGGGCCCCTGGTTCGTCGACGCCGCGGATATCGCCGACGTCACGCAACTGGAGTTGCGCACGTTCGTGAACGGCACGCGCCAGCAGCACGGCAACACGCGCGATCTCGTCACCGACATTCCCGCGCTGATCGAATACCTGAGCGGCTTCATGACGCTCGCGCCCGGCGACGTGATCCTGACCGGCACGCCGGAAGGTATCGTCAACGTGAATGCCGGCGACGAAGTGATCTGCGAAATCGACGGCCTGGGCCGTCTCGTCAATAGGATCGTCTCCGACGCGGACTTCGGCCGCGCCTGATCGACAGTGAATAGAGAAAGGACAAGGCAATGCGAATCGACCATCTGATCAACGGCAAAACCAGCGCCGCGCAGGATTACTTCGAAACGGTCAATCCGGCCACGCAAGACGTGCTCGCCGAAGTGGCCCGCGGCGGCGCGCAGGAAGTGGACGCCGCCGTGCGCGCGGCCAAAGACGCGTTTCCCGCATGGGCCGCCAAGCCCGCCGCCGAACGCGCGAAACTGATCCGCAAGCTCGGCGAGCTGATCGTGAAGAACGTGCCGGAAATCTCCGAGACCGAAACGAAAGACACCGGTCAGACGATCTCGCAAACGCGCAAGCAACTCGTGCCGCGCGCCGCCGACAACTTCAACTACTTCGCCGAGATGTGCACGCGCGTCGACGGCCATACGTATCCGACCGAGACGCATCTGAACTACACGCTGTTCCATCCGGTCGGTGTGTGCGCGCTGATCTCGCCGTGGAACGTGCCGTTCATGACCGCCACGTGGAAGGTCGCGCCCTGCCTCGCCTTCGGCAACACGGCCGTGCTGAAGATGAGCGAGTTGTCGCCGCTCACCGCGTCGATGCTCGGCCAGCTCGCGCTCGAAGCCGGCATTCCGGCGGGCGTGCTGAACGTCGTGCACGGTTTCGGCAAAGACACCGGCGAACCGCTGGTCGCGCATCCCGACGTGCATGCCGTGTCGTTCACGGGATCGACCGCAACCGGCAACCGTATCGTGCAGAGCGCCGGCCTGAAGAAGTTTTCGATGGAACTGGGCGGCAAGTCGCCATTCGTGATTTTCGACGACGCCGATTTCGAACGCGCGCTCGACGCCGCCGTGTTCATGATCTTCTCGAACAACGGCGAACGCTGCACCGCCGGTTCGCGCATTCTCGTGCAGCGCTCGATTTACGCGCGTTTTGCCGAGCGCTTCGTGGAGCGTGCCAGGCGTCTGACGGTGGGCGATCCGCTCGCCGACAGCACGATCGTCGGACCGATGATCAGCCAGGGGCATCTGGCGAAAGTGCGCAGCTATATCGAACTGGGCCCGAAAGAAGGCGCAACGCTCGCGTGCGGCGGACTCGACGCGCCGGATTTGCCGGACGCCATGCGCAAAGGCAACTTCGTGAAACCGACGGTGTTTGTCGACGTCGACAATCGCATGCGCATCGCGCAGGAAGAAATCTTCGGCCCGGTGGCCTGCCTGATTCCGTTCGACGACGAAGCCGAGGCGATCAAACTCGCCAACGACATCTCGTACGGCCTGTCGAGCTACATCTGGACCGAGAGCACGGGTCGCGCGCTGCGCGTCGCCGCGGCGGTCGAGGCCGGCATGTGCTTCGTCAATAGTCAGAACGTGCGCGATCTGCGTCAGCCGTTCGGCGGCACGAAAGCCTCGGGCGTGGGTCGCGAAGGCGGCACGTGGAGCTATGAAGTGTTCCTCGAACCGAAGAACGTCTGCGTGTCGCTGGGCTCGCATCACATTCCGCGCTGGGGCGTCTAAGGAGACTGTCATGGGCAAACTGGCATTAGCAGCAAAAGTCACGCACGTCCCGTCGTTATATCTGTCGGAACTCGACGGCCCGCATAAAGGCTGCCGTCAACCGGCGATCGACGGTCATCATGAAATCGGCCGCCGCTGCCGCGAACTCGGCGTGGATACGATCGTGGTGTTCGACGTGCATTGGCTGGTGAACAGCGAATACCACATCAATTGCGCGCCGAAGTTCGAAGGCGTGTACACCAGCAACGAACTGCCGCATTTCATCAAGAACATGCCGTACGCGTACCCCGGCAATGTCGGGCTCGGCGACCTGATCGCGGAAGTCGCGAACGAAATGGGCGTGAAAAGCCGCGCGCATAGCCAGACCACGCTCGAACTCGAGTACGGCACGCTGGTGCCGATGCGCTATATGAACGCCGATCAGCACTTCAAGACCGTCTCGGTGGCGGGCTGGTGTATGTGGCACGACCTCGCCACCAGCGCCCGCTTCGGCCTCGCGGTGCGCAAGGCGATCGAAGAGCGCTACGACGGCACCGTCGCGATTCTGGCGAGCGGGTCGCTCAGCCACCACTTCGCCGATAACGGCACCGCCGAGCAGTTCATGCACAAGGTGTGGAACCCGTTCCTCGAACAGATGGACCGCAAAGTGGTCGAGATGTGGGAAGCCGGCGACTGGAAAACCTTCTGCGACATGCTGCCGCTCTACAACGAGAAATGCTGGGGCGAAGGCGGCATGCACGACACCGCGATGCTACTCGGCGCACTCGGTTGGGATCGCTACGACGGCAAGGTTGAAGTCGTCACGCCGTATTTCGGCAGTTCGGGCACCGGCCAGATCAATGCGATCTTTCCGGTCACACCGCTGCCCGTTTGAATTCGCCTGAATCAGAGTTAGGAGCCTAACGTGCCGCATCTCACACTCGAATACAGCGCCAATCTCGCGAACGCCGACAGTATCGGGCAATTGTGCAACGCACTCGCGCAGTGCCTCGACGCCCAGCGCGAAAACGAACAACGGGTCTATCCGCTCGGCGGCATCCGCGTGCGCGCGTTGCGCTGCGAGCAGTACTGCATTGCCGACGGCCGCCCCGACGCCGCGTTCCTGCACGCGAATCTGAAGATCGGCGCGGGCCGCTCGGAGGCCGCCAGAAAGGCCACCGGCGAGGCCCTGTTCGCGTTGATCAAACAGCACTTCGCCGCGGAATTCGAGCAGCACGGCCTCGCGTTGTCGCTGGAGATCAACGAGTTCAGCGAAGCCGGCACATGGAAGCACAACAATCTGCACGCACGGCTCAAGGCCTGATCCAACCGGAAAAAACGCGGCTCATCGAGAACCCATCATGCTAGACGAACAAACTATCCGCGACCTCGCGGCAGAACTCGACCACGCCGAGAAAACCCGCACGCAACTGCGCCATTTCTCCGCCCGGTTTCCGACCATGACCGTCCAGGACGGCTACGCGATTCAACGCGAGTGGGTCAAGCTCAAACTCGCCGCGGGCCACGTGATCAAGGGTCGCAAGATCGGCCTGACGTCGCGCGCCATGCAGCGTTCGTCGCAGATCGACGAACCCGACTACGCGCCGTTGCTCGACAGCATGTTTATCGAAGCCGGCCAGGATATTCGCGCGGATCGCTTCATCTCGCCGCGCGTGGAAGTGGAACTGGCGTTCGTGCTGAGCAAGCCGCTGAAAGGCCCCGGCGTGACGCTGTTCGACGTGCTCGACGCCACCGCCTACGTGACCCCCGCAGTGGAGATCATCGACGCGCGCATCGAACAGTTTGACCGCGATACCAAAGCGCCGCGCAAGGTCTACGACACGATCTCGGACTTCGCGGCCAATGCGGGCATCGTGCTCGGCGGTCGACCGGTGCGGCCGCTGGACGTCGATCTGCGCTGGGTCGGCGCGCTGCTCTACAAGAACGGCACGGTCGAGGAAAGCGGCCTGGCCGCCGCGGTGCTCAACCATCCGGCAACCGGCGTGGCCTGGCTCGCGAACAAGATCGCCCCTTACGACGAATCGCTGAACGCCAACGACGTGATCCTGAGCGGCTCCTTCACGAGCCCGATCCCGGCGCGCGCGGGCGACACGTTCCATGTCGACTACGGTCCGCTGGGCGGCATCGGTTTGAATTTCATCTGAGGCGGCTCATGTCCTTATCCCTACCGCAGAACCCCTTCAAACGCGCGCTGAGCGAAGGCACACCGCAATTCGGCCTGTGGGCCGCGCTCGCCGATGGGTACGTCACCGAATTGCTGGCCACGGCCGGTTTCGACTGGCTGCTGATCGACAACGAACATGCACCGAACGACGTGCGCAGCACGCTCGCGCAATTGCAGGCCGTGGCCGCTTACCCGTCGCATCCGGTGGTGCGGCCGGTACGCAGCGACAGCGCGCTGATCAAGCAGTTGCTCGACATCGGCGCGCAGACCCTGCTGCTGCCCATGATCGATACCGCCGCGCAAGCCGCCGACGCGGTCGCCGCCACGCGTTATCCGCCGCAAGGCATTCGGGGGGTGGGTAGCGCATTGGCGCGCGCCTCGCGCTGGAACCGGATTCCCGATTATCTGAACGCGGCGGCGAGCGAGTTGTGCGTGCTGGTGCAGGTGGAAACCGTGCAAGGCATGGAGAATCTGCCGGCCATTGCGGCGGTGGACGGCGTCGACGGTGTGTTTTTCGGGCCGGCGGATTTGAGCGCGTCGATGGGCTTGCTGGGCAAACCCGGCGATCCGGGCGTGCGCGAAGCGATCCGTCAAGGTATCGACATCGTGCGGCGGGCGGGTAAGGCGGCGGGTGTGCTGGCGCCGGACCCGGCGCTCGCGGCGGACTATCTCGCGGCGGGCGCGACGTTCGTGGCGGTCGGCACGGACACCGGCTTGCTGAGTCGCGCGGCGGCGGATCTGGCGGCGTCGTATAAGAACACGGCGGGCGCGGCCGCGCCGGTTAAAGGCGGGTATTGATTCAGTAGCCGTTTAGTAGCCGCTCAGCCTTATCGCCCAGCCTAATCGCTAATCCCCCGCCGGCCACGGCAAGCCCAGCGCCGACCAGTCCAGCTCCACGCCGATCACCGAGCGCCCGGCCGCGAACTGCACCGCCAACGTCACCGCGACACACGGCCGGCCGCTCGCCAGCGAGAGGTAGGGATTGCTTGCCACCGCCACGCCCGGCAGCAGCACCGCGTTGCGAAAATACGGCCGGTGATCCCAGCGCGCATCGCGCGGATTCGCGACCGGATGCAGCGACGCGCCCTCGCTGTTATGCGCCGGCCCCGGCACTTCGTGCCCGACCTGCCGGCCGGAGTCGTCGAGAATGAAGCAACTGATGCAGCGCTCGAAGCGCGACAGCGCGGCAAACGCGTTGTCCATCACGACGCCCGCCAGCAACGCGTCCGCGGATGCGCGCAAACCCACCCGGTAAGGCTCCACCTCCGACTCAAACAACGCATGCTGATGCGCGCGGCCTTGCGCGATCACGTCGAACGCGTCGTCGATGCGCCGATGCACCGACTCCGGCGGCGCGATCTCCGCCGCCGGCCGTCCGAGCAGATAGCCCTGCGCAAAATCCACGTTCGACTCCACCGCGAGAATCAGCTCCTCGGTCGTCTCCACGCCTTCGACCACCACCAGCATGCCCGCCTGGTGCAGCAGCGACACGAGCTTCGGCAGGATCGGCTGTTCGGTGCCGTGACTGGTCGCGCGAATCAGTTCGCCGTCGAGCTTGACGAGGTCCGGGCGAATACGCAGCAAGCGGTCGAGATTCGACTGACCGGCGCCGAAATCGTCGACGGCGATCAGGAAGCCGTGCTCGCGATACAAGGCCGCCGCGCGCGACATGTCGTCCACACTGCCGCCATGCGACTCGAGAATTTCGAGGATCACGCGCTCGGGATCGAGCCCGACCGCCCGCACGATCTTCGCGAGTTGATCCGCGTAACCCTCGGCGATGAAGGTGGCCGGCAAAATATTGAGGAACAGCCACGCATCGGCGGGCAGCGACTTGCGCGCATTGCCCAGGTGGACCGCATGACTCGCGCGGTCGAGCGCGCCTTCGTCGCTGGACGGCCTCGGCGCGAACAGCACCACGGGCGGCACGAGCGTGCCGTCGTCCTGTTCGCCGCGCAGCAAAGCCTCGAAGCCGACCTGCTTCTGATGCGACAGGCTGTAGAGCGGCTGGAAGTGCGAGGTCAGGTAATACTCTTCCCAGCGATGCCGGCGCACCTCCCCGTCTGCAGAGAAATCGTCGCCGAGCAGTTGCAGCACTTCGAGCGGCAGCGCGCGTTCGGCGCACACGCGGTTGCGGCCGGAGTGCTTGGCGCGCAGCAAGGCCTCGTCGGCGCGATCGAGCAGCACCATGATGCTTTCGCCGCGCCGGTGCTCGGCCACGCCGAAGCTCGCGGTCAGATGACCGTCCGGCCGCTCGATCGCGGCGATCGCGCCGCGCAGCCGCTCGGCCAGATGCAACGCGCCGGCCAGCCCGTCGCGCCGCAGCACCGCGAACTCCTCGCCGCCGATCCGGCTCACGCTGTCTTCCGCCGAGGTCTCCTCCATCAGCACCTGAGCGACCTGATACAGCGCGTGGTCGCCGACCGCATGGCCGAAGCGGTCGTTCAGCGATTTGAAACTGTCGATGTCCAGAAAGATCGCGCTGATGCGCTCGTCGGGCGCGCCGGCGTCGAGCCGGCGCTCGGCCTGCTTGACGAACGCGCGACGGTTTTGCAGGCCGGTCAGCGGATCGGTCGCCGCGAGTTGCGCCAGTTGGCTCTCAAGGAGAAAGTGGTTGCGCCGGAAGCGGTAGAACCCGAAGTGAAAGACCGCCGACGTCGGCATGCCGATCGCCGCGATCCACATCCACACGACCACGTTGACGTCATGCGGGCGCGGCTCGCCGGACAGCAGCGCGAGGGCCGCCGCATAGAACAGCACGGTGCCGGTGAAGAAGTGCGTGGGCGTGAGCCACAGCGGCGCGGCGCAGATGGGGATCACCGCGAGGGCCGGCAGCACCCACAGCAGCGGCGCTTCGACACCGGCGACGTTCAACGCCATGCCGGCCACCAGCACCTGCAGATAGACGATGCCGATCGCGCCGAATAGCCCGATGGTTCGGGCGCGCGGAATCGCCAGCACCAGCAGGGCGAGCACGAGCGCGCACGCGAGCCGGTAGGCGAGCGGCGCGGCCGGACCGCCGACCAGGTTGCGCGCCCCGACGAAGCATAGGAACGCGACCACCGTGAACGCCATGGTCACTGTGGAGAGTGGGCGCTGGTGTTCAAGCGATCGTCGATGGAAGCGATCGCGTAAACCGGAATCGGACAGATGTTGCGTGGAGTTCGAAAGCATATTGATTGGTATCAGGCTCGTTCCGGTCACTCTGCCCATGGTTATCGGCAAACATCTGACTAATATTTAACCTTTCCACGCAAATCGATACGAACGCCTGTTCGCTTACGGCTGCTTCAGGCCGCTTTGGGTTGCTTTGGGCTGCATCAAAGCTACCTCCCCCCTCTTCCCACGCGCTTCACGCGGCTTGTGCCGTGGCGGCCATCACGCGATTGCGCCCGGCAGCTTTGGCGGCATACAGCGCGTTGTCGGCGCGCACCATCAACTGCGCGAGCGATTCATCCTGCCGATGCTGGTCCACCCCGACGCTAAAGGTGTAGCGCAAGCCGCCGGGCGGCAACTCGGCCGACGTGGCCGCGGCCAGGCTGGCGCGCAGCCGGTCCAGCAGGTTCACCGCTTCGGCGGCGCCGGTCGCCGGACAGAGTACGCCGAACTCTTCGCCGCCGAGTCGGCCGAGCACATCGCCGTCCCGCAGATGAGCGGTGACGAACGTCGCGAAATGGCTCAGCACCTGGTCGCCGGCCGCGTGACCGTGGCGGTCGTTGACGGCCTTGAACGAATCGATGTCGATGATCGCCAGCGCCAGCGGCAAACCGCTTTGCCGCGACGCGTCGAGCAGGGCGTCGCCGAGCTTCAGGAACGCGCGGCGCGCCAGCACGCCGGTCAGATCGTCGATGTTCGCCAGACGTTCGAGCCGCTCGGCCAGCCGGTCGTGCGCGAGCATCACCACGCCGATCGACAGACAGGGCGGCGCCAGCACCCCGATCGCGAGAAAAATGATGTTGGACGGTGTGACCTGCATCAGGTCGGTCTGAACCAGCAGACCGAAGCCGTACATCACGCCGCGCAAAGTATGCCCAGCACATAGCAGTGCGGCCGCGACCGTGAGGAAGTAATAGCTGTAGCACGGCCGGTTCAAAGGCCGGCCGCGCAACAAGGTCACGGCCAGCACCGCATAAAGGATCGCGTGAAACACCGAGACCAGCGTGACGCGCGCGTTGAAGTCCGGCACGACGAAGGTCCAGTAACACAGCCCGGCGAACAGAACCGCCAGACCGGCGTAGGCCGCCCAGGGTCGCCCGGGGCGCGCGAGAAAGCGCCGGCAGCCCGCCACCACCAGCAACGGCGAGACGGCCAGCAACATGTTCGACGCCACGAAAGTCAGCCAGCGCGGCGCGTGACCTTGCAACGCGAAGGCCAGCAACGCGACGAGCGCGAGCGCGTTCGCGGCGATCCAGCAGCCGACGCCGGGAATGGCCGCGCGCCGCAACGAGCCGAGCACGGCCATCGCCATGGCGCTCGACAAAACGGTGACCAGCAGAATACTGAGTGGATTGAGCATCGCAATGAATGGGTCGAACGGCAATGCAACGGCGCGATGCGCATGCTGCCTGAATCAGTCCGCACGCTTGTCTGACACGGCCGACCGTTGTGCGTCCGTAAGCTTAGCTGGCCCAGGCAAAAGTTGGGGGCTCGACGAACGGCAATAAGCAGGAAAGAATCGGAAAGAATGTCTGCGTAGACAATTGTGTGCCCCATGCCCGGCTCTTATGGCGTAGCGTTGCATTTAACACGAAAAAGAAAAGCTAAAACATCTGCGCGAATTGCCGTTAGACCGGGTTGAGCGGTCGATCTTACGATGTGTGCCCAGGTACAAGCGCTAACACAACGGAATCAGAAAAAATTACGTTGTTGCGCTGCATCCGACGCAATCGATTGCGCGTATCAAAAGACGAATGGAAAGTGGCTAAAACTTAACGTCTTAAGTAGACTCCTGCGAATTGTGTCTGACAAAGTTTGACAAACCAGACAAGCCGGTAAAAGCAACCTGCCGCGCGCAAAACGCGGTTCCCGAAACACGTTTTTTTGCACTGGCCGTCATCGCCTGCCTGCTTCACAAAAAGGCGCCACGGCCACTTCCCGGAAAACATGGTCTCCATTCTCGATTACCTGCTGGAACGCCAGATCTCGCCACAATGGCGCGGCATGCTGAGCGCACTGGCGACCGAGTTCGAAGCGCAGATTGGTCGCGATGAACTGCGTCAACTGATGCACCGCGTCGGCAGCCGCTTCGCGGCCGCGCATCCGCTTCCGGCCTGCGGCTCGACCGCCGAGCTCGCGCACACGTTGAATCTGGTCTGGCATGACATGGATTGGGGCTACGTGGAACTGGCGGACGAACCCGAGTCGTTGCGGATCGTCCACTACTGTTCGCCGCTGCTCGCATTCGGCGGCACGGCGTTGACGTGGACTCCGGCGTTTCTCGAAGGCGTCTATCAGACCTGGTTGAGCGCGTTGGGCGCGCAAGGCTTGTCTGTCGCGCAGACGAGCGGTTACGGTGAGGACACCGCGATCGAGTTTCGGCTCGGGCGCCATCCGGGTTGAACGCGGCTTGCGAACAGGTCGTGAGTGGGCGTAGTAGAGATAGCAATAGCAATGACAGTGGCGGTAGCGGTTGCTTAGTCGTTACTTAGCGGCTACTTAGCGGTTGCTTTTGCATGAACAGCATCAGGCAGTGGAACAACGCGCCAGACCGGTGCGCGTGCAGTGGCAGGATCCGCTTTCCAGCGCCGGAAGCAGGCAGGCACGTATCGGCGTGGGGGTTACGCAAGTCATGAACAAGACGGTGGCACTATGAGTTCATCCAGCGACATCGAGAAGCTTTTCGATCATTTCGGCGGCGACGCCAATGCGTACCAGGAAATCGGCCGCGAAAACGAGGCGCGCTCGGCGCGCACGCGCTGGCCTTTACTGGTCACGCTGGATCTGAGTCAACCGACGATTCCCGCCATCGGACAGCGCGTGGCACGGGCTCACCCGCAGGTGGCCGCAACGCCGGTCGCCGTCGATCCGCTCGACACCACACCCAAAGATGCCGCCTCGGTGACGCGCGCGAAAGCGCCGTTGTTCACCCGCTCGCATCGGCGCGATATTCCGCCGGTGGCGGTGGCCGCCGCGCCCTCCACGGCACCGCGCGGCGCTTCGCGCTTCGGCGAGCTCGATCCGGCGGAAGCGGTTTCTAAGGTCGATGCCGTTACGCCGGCGGCGTCCGCTGTTGTGCGGGTCGACGCGGTGGCAGCGGAGGTCGTGCCGGCGGCGCGGGCTGCTGCGCCGGTGGCTTCGGCTGTGCCGGTTGTGTCGGCTGCGCCGGTTGCCGCGCCCGCTGTCGCACCGGTCGCGGCGGCGGCGCCCTTTGTCGTACCTGCTGCGGCCTTTGCTCCCGTTGCACCGGTTGCAGCCGTCGCAAGCGCCCCGCTCGCCCAGGTCCAATATCGCGCGCCAGCCATGCAACCGATCCCGCCGATCCAACCCGCCGCGCAAACCTGGGCGCAACCGGCCGCACCCGCCGCGCCGCCTTCGATCCTCGGCAAACTCTTCACCCCCGAACCCGCCGCGACGCCGCCGCAACCCGCCGCGTCCCAGGCCGCCGCCGCGCCGCTGCATTCGGTCTTCGACCGTCTGCGCGGCACGCCCGCTCAAACCGTCGCCGCTCCGGTCAGCGCCACCCGCGCCGCCGCGCCCGCCCCCTCCAACTCGTGGCTGGTCAACGGCCCTCGTCGCTCATGAAAGTCATCGCGGTGGTGTCCGCCAAGGGCGGGGTCGGCAAAACCACCCTCGCCGCCAATCTCGCTTGCGTGCTGGCCGCCGGCGGCCGGCGCGTGATCGCGATCGATCTCGATCCGCAGAACGCGCTGCGTCTGCACTTCGGCGTGCCGCTCGACAGCATCGACGGTTTGTCGCGCGCCACGCTGACGGGCGACCCGTGGCAATCGGTGCTGTTCGACGGTCTCGACGGCGTGACCGTGCTGCCCTACGGCGCGGTGCTCGAAGACGACCGCCGCCGCTTCGAGGCGCTCGTCGACCAGGACCCGCACTGGCTTGCGCAAGCGTTGCAGAACCTGCGGCTCGATCCGTCGGACGTCGTGATCATCGACACGCCGCCGGGTTCGTCCGCGTATGTCCGCGCCGCGCTCAGCACGGCCACCTTCGCGCTGAACGTGGTGCTCGCCGACGCTGCCTCGTACGCGGCGATTCCGCTGATGGAGCGGCTGATCGATACCTATGCGACGCCGCGCGCCGAGTTCGGCGGCGTGGGCTACGTGGTCAACCAGATCGACCAGTCGCGCCAGCTCACCAAAGACGTGCTCAAGGTGTTGCGCCAGATGCTCGGCACGCGGCTCTTCCCGGGCGTGATCCATCTGGACGAAGGCGTGAGCGAGGCGCTCGCCTGCGACACCACGCTGATTCATTACGATCCACTCAGTCAGGCCGCCGCCGATTTCCGCGCGTGCGGCGCCTGGCTGATGACAGCGGTCGACGCGATCGTTGTCTCGCCGAGGAACGTCGCATGAGCACGGCACAGTCGCAGGACATCGAGGCCGCCGAACCATCGCGGCTGGAACGCTTCGTCGACGCGCGCTTCTGGAACAGCCGCGTCGTCACCGGGCTGGTGACGCTGTTCGCGCTGACCATGCTGTACTTCGTGTTCACGGTGCCGCTCGCGTTCTACGAGCAACTCACGTTCGCGACCTGCTGCTTCGTGACCGCGCTGCTGTTCCGCCGCCTGCCCGGCCGTTACGCGACGATGGTGATGATCATGCTGTCGGTGGTTACGTCGGGCCGCTATATGTACTGGCGGCTGACCGCCACCACTTACTGGGAACATCCGCTCGACGCCGCCTGGGGTCTGTTGCTGGTGTCCGCCGAAGTCTATTCGACCGTCGTGCTGCTGCTCGGCTACTTCCAGACCGCGTGGCCGCTCAAGCGCAAGCCGATGCCGCTGCCCGCCTCGCGCGATCTGTGGCCGACCGTCGACATCTTCATTCCGACCTATAACGAGCCGCTCTCGGTGGTGAAGCCGACCATCTACGCCGCGCTCGCGCTCGACTACCCAGCCGAAAAAATTTCGATCCACGTGCTCGACGACGGCCGCCGTCCCGAGTTCAAGGCGTTCTGCGAAGACGTCGGCGTCAACTGGACGATCCGCACGCACAACCGCCACGCGAAAGCCGGCAACATCAACGAAGCGCTG
Organism: Paraburkholderia sp. BCC1876; assembly: GCF_902833695.1. Lineage (NCBI taxonomy): Bacteria > Pseudomonadati > Pseudomonadota > Betaproteobacteria > Burkholderiales > Burkholderiaceae > Paraburkholderia > Paraburkholderia sp. BCC1876. The sequence goes on from NZ_CADFGI010000005.1 coordinate 114,330, forward strand.
AAGATCACCAGCGGCGAATATCTCGCGATCTTCGACTGCGATCACATTCCGACCCGCTCGTTTTTGCAGATCGGCCTCGGCTGGTTCCTGCGCGACAAGCTGCTGTCCATGCTGCAGACGCCGCACCACTTCTTCTCCGCCGATCCGTTCGAACGCAACCTCGGCACCTTCCGCAAGGTGCCGAACGAAGGCGAGCTGTTCTACGGTCTGGTGCAGGACGGCAACGATCTGTGGAACGCGACCTTCTTCTGCGGCTCGTGTGCGCTGCTGCGCCGGACCATGGTCGAGGAGATCGGCGGCATCGCGGTCGAAACCGTCACCGAAGACGCGCACACCGCGTTGAAATTGCACCGCCTCGGCTACACCACCGCGTATCTGGCGATTCCGCAAGCGGCCGGGCTCGCCACCGAATCGCTGTCGGGCCACATCGGCCAGCGGATTCGCTGGGCGCGCGGCATGACGCAGATTTTCCGGATCGACAATCCGCTCACCGGCAAGGGTCTGAAAATCGGTCAGCGGCTGTGCTATCTGAACGCGATGATGCACTTCTTCTACGGCATTCCGCGTCTGGTGTTCCTGACCGCGCCGCTGTCGTATCTGTTCTTCGGCGCGCACGTGATCGAAGCCGCCGCCAGCACGATCGCGATCTACGCGCTGCCGCACATGATGCACGCGAGCATCACCAATTCGCGGATGCAGCGCTCGTTCCGCCATTCGTTCTGGGCCGAGGTGTACGAGTCGGTGCTGGCCTCGTACATCACCGCGCCGACGCTGCTCGCGCTGATCAACCCGAAGCTCGGCAAGTTCAACGTGACCGCCAAGGGCGGCCAGATCGAGAAGAACTACTTCGACTGGGCGATCTCGCGGCCGTATCTGTTCCTGCTGTTGCTGAACCTGATCGGCTTCTGCGTGGGCATCGTCCATATCTATTTCAACTGGCATCTGCGCAGCGTGGTGCAGACCACCGTGCTGAACCTCGCGTGGACCACCTACAACATGCTGATTCTCGGCGCGAGCGTGGCCGCCGCGAGTGAGCGCCGGCAGATTCGCGCGGTGCACCGCGTGGCGATGCAAATGCCCGTGATGCTGAAGTTCTCGACCGGCCGCACGCTCGCCTGCGAAACCATCGACTACTCGGAAGGCGGCGTGGGTGTCGCGCTGCCCGCGGCGATCCAGGTGCCGATGCACGAACGCGTGACCGTGTCGCTGTTTCGCGGCGACGAGGAATACGCCTTCCCCGCGACGGTCGGCTTCACCGCGCCGGGCCGTGTCGGCCTGCGCTTCTCGCAGCTCACGCGCGAGCAGGAATACGAGTTCGTCAAAACCACCTTCGCCCGTGCGGATGCATGGACCGGTTGGGCCGAAGGGCGTCAGCAGGACACGCCGCTGCGCGGCCTGTCGCATGTGCTGACGGTCGGCGCGCGCGGCATCGTGGGTCTGTTCGAACATCTTTACGCCGACCTTCGCAGCTCGATGAAAAGCCGTCCAGTGGACGTCAAGAAGCTAAAAACCAAAGACTGATCTATGCGCAACCGGATGGCGAAGGCACACAAGGAACGCTCGCGTGACGAGCGCAGTGGGATGGAACCGGCAGCGCGCCGCTTCGCAGGTCCCGGCTCGCAACGGCTGATGCGCGGGCTCGCCTGCTGGCTCGCGTTGCAGACCGCCCTGGCGGCGCCGCTCGTGTCGGTCGCACAGGCGGCTGAAGCCGTCGCGGCGGCAGCGGGCTCCACCCAGGCGGGTTCCACTCAAACGCGCGCGACGGCGGGCAATCAAGGCACACCCGGTACACCCACTCCCCTCGTCGCCACCGGCGTGGGCAGCGTGCCCGCGCCGAGCCCCGCCGTGCCGTACGACCCGAACACGCTCACGCAAGCCGCGTTGGCGACGCCGACGCCCGCGCTCGCCGCGTCGTCGGTGAAGGCGTTGGGCATCAAGACGCCGACCACCGCCGAACCCGGCACGCTGGTGCCGGGCGGCCGGCGGCAGACGCTGACCTTCGCCGATCTCGGCGCGCTCGATCCGCTGCAACTGCGCGGCACCGACGGTCAGAACGGCGTCGCGTTCTCGGTACGTGGCGACGAAGTGGTGACCGGCGCGGTGCTGCACCTGGTCTATAGCTACTCGCCCGCGCTGCTGCCGAATCTCTCGCAACTGAAAGTGCTGGTGAACGGCGAAGTCGCCGCGACCCTGCCCGTGCCGCACGAACAGTCCGGCATGCTGGTGGCGCGCGACGTGTCGATCGATCCGCGCTTCATCACCGAGTTCAATCACCTGAACGTGCAGTTGATCGGCCATTACACGACGAGTTGCGAGGACCCGGCGAACTCGTCGCTGTGGGCCACCGTCAGCAATGCGAGTTCGCTCGATCTGACCTACGCATCGCTCGCCAGCAAGCCGGATCTGGCGGCGCTGCCGCAGCCGTTCTTCGACCGCCGCGACGTGCGCCGGCTCGAACTGCCGTTCGTGTTCCCGCAAAAGCCGGGCGCCGCAACGCTCGAAGCGGGCGGCATCGTCGCCTCGTGGTTCGGCGCGCTGGCCGGTTATCGCGGCGCGGTGTTTCCGGCGCAACTGGACAATGCGCCGTTGTCGGGCAACGCCGTGGTGTTCGCCACTTCCGACCAGCGCCCGGCCGGCATCGAGATTCCGGCGATCTCCGGTCCGACCATCGCGGTGGTGGATCGCGAAGTGCCGGCGCGCGGCAAGCTGCTGCTCGTGCTCGGGCGCACCGAAGCCGAACTGAAGACCGCCGCCAAGGCCCTCGGCATCGGCCAGAACACGCTGACGGGTGCGAGCGCAACCATCACGCAGTTGAACGAACTCGGGCCGCGCGCGCCGTACGACGCGCCGAACTGGTTGCCGACCCATCGTCCGGTGCGCTTCGGCGAACTCGCCGACGCGCGCGATCTGACCGTGTCAGGCTACGACGCCGACGCGGTGCGCGTGAATCTGCGCGTGCCGCCCGATCTGTTCATGTGGCACACCAAGGGCGCGCCGATCGATCTGCGCTACCGCTACACGGTGCGCCCGCACGTCGACCGGTCGTCGTTGAACGTGAGCGTGAACAACGGCTTCGTGCAGGCGCTGCCGATTCCGGCGGAGTCCGCCTCCGTGTTCGATCTGAGCCATTACTTCGCGCGCGTGTTGCCGGACAGGACCGCCGAGGCGCGCCGCACCGTCTACATTCCGCCGCTGCTGCTGACGCCGCGCGCGCAGGTGCGCCTGCACTTCTACTACGACATTCCCGATACCGGCGAATGCCACGGCCGTCTGCTCGACAACGTGGTCGGCGCAATCGATCCGAATTCGACGATCGACCTGTCGTCGTTCCCGCATTACATGGCGCTGCCCGATCTGGCCGCGTTCGCCAATAGCGGCTTCCCGTTCACGCGTATGGCGGACCTCTCCGAGACCGCCGCCATCCTGCCGAACGACGCCGATTCGAGCGACTACAGCCTGTTTTTGCTGACCATGGGCCGCATGGGCGCGTCGACCGGTTATCCGGTGAACGGCGTGAGCGTCGGCACCGCGGACGACGTCGACAAGTACGCCAATAAAGACCTGCTGATTTTCGGCGCGCCGGGCAAGCAGCCGCTGCTGCAACGCTGGGCCAGGTCGATGCCGTTCTCCAGCGACGGCGATTCGCGCACCTTCCAGCTCTCCGACATCGTCTTCAAACTCGAGGACTGGTGGCACGGCGAGCGCGGTGTCGAACGCACGCCGGCGCGCGCCGACCTGACGCTGGTGAGTTCGAACGGCGACGCGCTGCTGACCGGTTTCGAGTCGCCGTTGCAGAAGAACCGCAGCGCGGTCGCGCTGGTGAGCGCGGCCGGCCAGTCGGACGCGGATCTGTCAACCGCGCTGCTCGATGCCGACGTGCTGCCGGAAATTCAAGGCGCGATGGCCGTGATTCACGGCCGCAACGTGACCATCACGTCGAACGGCGAAGCGTATTACATCGGCCATCTGTCGCCGCAGGAGTATCTGCGCTGGGCGCTGTCGTCGCATCCGCTGCTGTTGATGCTGGGCGGCGTGCTCGCCGCGCTGATCATCGCGGGCCTGTTCTACCGGACGCTGCGCTCGGTCGCCGCGCGCCGCCTGAAGGACTGAGGACTGTTTATGCAGGTTCGAATCAACCGGAAGGCATGCCTCGCATTGACGCTCGGCCTCGCCGCGTCGGCGAGTTTTGCCAATCTCGTGAAGGTGGCGCAGGTCAATCCCGCAGCCGCGGCGTCCGGGGCGTGCGGTGAGTGGACCGGCTACCGGCGCTTCGTCGAACGTTTCGTGCAGGCGGACGGCCGCGTGATCGACTACTCCACGCCGACCCAGCAAACCACCTCCGAAGGTCAGTCGTACGGTCTGTTCTTCGCGCTGGTCGCGAACGACCGCGCGACCTTCGACCGGCTGCTCGCGTGGACCCGCACCAACCTCGCGGACAATCAGTTCGACGCGCAAAACATGCGGCTGCCGTCGTGGCAATGGGGCAGAAAACCGGACGGCTCGTTCGGCGTACTCGATCCGAATTCCGCCTCCGACTCCGATCTGTGGATCGCCTACGACCTGCTGCAAGCCGGCCGTCTGTGGAAAGACCCCACCTACACGCAACTCGGCCAGGCGCTGGCCACGCAGATCGCGCGCCAGGAAATGACCACCTTGCCGGGCGTCGGCCCGATGCTGCTGCCGGGACCGCAAGGCTTCAAGGTGGGCGGCGTGACGCGTCTGAATCCGAGCTATCTGCCCTTGCCGGTGTTGCGCGCGCTCGCCCATGAACAGCCGAACGGTCCGTGGGCCAAGCTCGCCGAGAGCGCCTACAAGCTGATCAAGACCACCGCGCCGCAAGGCTTCTCGCCCGACTGGGCGGCGTGGCAGAACGGCCAGTTCGTGGTGGATCCGAAAAACGGCGACACCGGCAGCTACGACGCGATCCGCGTTTATCTGTGGGCCGGTCTCGCCTCGCCCGCCGATCCGCTCGCCAAACCCTGGCTCGCGGCGCTCGGCGGCATGCGCGCGAAGGTCGCGCAAACCGGCATTCCGCCGGAGAAAGTCTCGTCGACCAGCGGCACGGCCAGCGGCGAAGGTCCGCTCAGTTACTGGGGCGCGCTCGCGCCGTATTTCAAGTCGCTCGGCGACGAGCGCGGCCTCGGCCTCGCGCGCACCCATCTCGCGGCGCTCGACGCCAATGTGCCCGGCCGCGAGCCGGTTTACTACGATCGTGTGCTGGGTTTGTTCGGCACGGGGTTTATCGACGGCCGCTATCGCTTCGACGAAGCCGGCCGTCTCGTGCCTGGCTGGAGAAATGCATGCGATTGAGCGCCCTCGCGTTGTCATTGCGCTTCGCGCTGAGCGTCACGGCGGTCTGCTATGTGGCGACCGCCGCGCCCGACGTGCTGGCGCAGGCGTCGAAAGATCCGCTGAACGTGCTGATCGATCAGGGCAAGTACTGGCAGTCGCATCAGCGCGGCGACCTCGCCGAGCAGGCCTGGCTGAAGGTGCTGCGGCTCGATCCGAAGCAGCCCGACGCGCTCTACGGCATGGGCATGGTGCTCGCCGACCGCAAGGACGGCGCGGGCGCGCAGCAATATCTGGCGCGCCTGAAAGCGGTCGCGCCGAACTACCCGAATATGGATGAACTCGGCCGGCGTCTGGGCGAATCGAGCGTGCGCGACCAGACCGTGAACGACGCGCGGCGGCTCGCGCAAAGCGGCCAGAGCGCGAGCGCGGTGGAGCAATACCAGCGCGCGCTGAACGGCAAGCCGGCCACGCCCGAATTGCAGCTCGAGTATTACCAGGCGCTGTCGGCTACGCCGCAAGGCTGGGACCAGGCCCGCCGCGGCCTCGAACAGCTCGCGCGCGACAACCCCGACGACCCGCGCTACGCCCTCGCCTACGCGCAGCATCTAACGTATCGCGACGTCACGCGGCGCGACGGTATCGCGCGTCTGCAAAAACTCTCCGCCGACAACACGGTCGGCACGTCGGCGAAAAAGAGCTGGCGTCAGGCGCTGTTGTGGCTCGACGCGCGGCCCTCCGATTCCGCGTTGTACGAGTCGTATCTGCAAAGCGCCGGCGACGACGCCGCGGTCAAGGCGCGCTTCGATTCGATGGTGCAGCAGGACAAGGCGGCGCGCGACCGCTCGCAAGAGAACGCCGCGACGGATGCACGCGGCCGTACCGTCGCCGACGGTTTCACCGCGCTCGACAAAGACGACGTCGCGACCGCGCGCTCGAAGTTTTCCTCGGTGCTGGCCAACAGCCCGAACGACACCGACGCGCTCGGCGGCATGGGGATCGCCGCGCTGAAGCAGGAACGCTTCGCCGAGGCGCGCAATTATCTGGAACGCGCGTCGCGCAGCGGCAATCCGGCGCGCTGGAAAACCGCGCTCGACAGCGCGACCTACTGGACCTACACCAGCGACGCAATCGGCGCGCGCAGCAACGGCGAATTCGCGAAAGCGAAGTCGCTGTTCGAACGCGCGATCGCGCTGAATCCGTCCGACGTCACCGCGCAGGTGCTGCTCGGCGAAATGCTGCTCGCCAATAACGACCCGGTCGGCGCGGAACAGGCGTACCGGATGGCGCTGCGCCGCCAGGCCGACAATCCCGACGCGGTGCGCGGACTGGTCGGCGCGCTCGCCGCGCAAGGCCGCGGCGACGAGGCGCTGCAGTTCGCCAATCAGTTGAACGCCGAACAGCAGACCAAGGCCGGCGGCATCAACCGTCTGCGCGGCGAAGCGCAAGCCGCTCAGGCACGCGCCGCCGAAGCGCGCGGCGATCTCGGCAGCGCCCGCAGCCTGTTCGAAGACGCGCTGCTGAACACGCCGGACGACCCGTGGCTGCGGCTCGACCTCGCGCGCATTTACGTGCGGCAAGGCGCGGTCGCCAACGCCCGCAGCATGATGGACGGCCTGCTGGCCGCGCATCCCGACATGACCGACGCGCTCTATGCGAGCGCGTTGCTGTCGGCGGAAACGCAGGACTGGGCGGCGGGGCTCGCGCAACTGGAGCGGATTCCGGCCGCGCAGCGCACCGACGCGATGACGACCTTGCAGCACCGCCTGTGGGTGCATCAACAGGCCGATCTCGCGACGCGGATGGCGCGCAACGGTCAGAACCAGCAGGCGCTCGCCACGCTGCACGCGGCCGAACCGGTCGCCGGCAACAACCCCGAACTGATCGGCGTGATCGCCGCCGGTTATCAGCAGGCGGGCGACCCGAACCGCGCGTTGGGCCTCGTGCGCAGCGCGATGAACGCGGCGCCCGGCAACACCGATCTGCTGCTGCAATACGCGGGCATTCTGTCGGCCACGCAGCAGGAAAACGAACTCGGCATGGTGATGCGCCGGCTCGCCGCGATGCAGTTGACGCCGCAGCAACGCACGGACTTCGGCAATCTGAATCTGGGCATCGTCATCAAGCAATGCGACGCGGTGCGCCAGCGCGGCGATCTGGCTAGCGCCTACGACGTGATCGCGCCGTGGCTCGCGGCCATGCCGGACAACCCCGATCTGCAGGCCGCGCTCGGCCGTCTTTATTCGAGCGCGGGCGACGACCGCAATGCGCTCGCCAGCTATCGCGTCGCGCTGCAACGCAAGCCCGACGACCTGAACCTGTTGCAGGCCACGATTCCCGCCGCGGTCGGCGCGAAGCAGTTCAGCTACGCCGAATCGCTCGCGAATCAGGCGTTGCGCGCAGCGCCCGGCGATCCGGGCGTGCTGGCCACCGTCGGCCGCATGTATCGCGCGGAAGGCAAGCTGTCGCTCGCGTCGACGTATCTGCAGCGCTCGCTGGTCGCCGCCAATACGCCGCTGATGGCCAACGCGCCGCGCACCCCGGCGAGCAACGTGCCGCGCGGTTGGGAAGTGGCCATGCGCCGGATCGGCGCGACGCCGCTGCCCGGCACCAATCCGTTCGAAGGCAAAACCGCTACCGTCACACCGTCCGACGCCGACAACGCCGCGTTGGGCGGCGGCAATTACACCGCCGCGCGCGCCGCGCTTCCGTACTCGCAGTCCTCCTTGCCGACACAGACCGTGCCGAACTATCCGCCGCCTACGCAGCCCGCGCCGTACGTCGCGCCTTATACGGCGCCCGCGCAGCCTTATACGCCGAACGGTGCGCCCGCTGCCTTGCCGTACAACACGCCTCGCCCCGCCGTGAATTCCGGTGGCTATGGGCAGGAAACTTATGGGTCGAGCCAGTCGGGCGCGCCGTTGCAGCCTTATCCGGGGCAAGGGCAACAGCCGATGCAGGCTCAGGCGCCGATGCAGGCGCCGCAACAGCCGTATAACGCGGGGTATGCGCAGCAGCCGCAGCAACAGCCGTATAACGCGGGGTATCCGCAGCAGCCCTATCCGCAGCAAGCGCAATACGGCGCGCCGGATGGTTACGCCGCGACGCCGTGGCCCATGTCGCCGGCGGCGCGCGAAGCGCAGGCCAACGCCGGTTCGACGCAAGCGCAACCGTATGCGCCTTATAACGCCAACGCGAAACGGCCGACCGCTAAAAAGCAGACCGCGTCGAAGAGCAAGCGCAGTGCGCCGACCTACGCGCGAGCGCCCTATGGACAACAGCAAGGCTATCCGCAACAACAGGGCTATTACGGCCAGCAGCCGTATCCGCAGCAACAACAGGGTTACGCGCAGCAGCCCTATCAACCGTATCCGCCGCAGCAGCAAGGGTATGGCCAGCAGCCGTATCAACCGGTGCCGCCGCAGGCTTATCCGAATCAGGGCTATTACGCGCAACAGCAGCAGCCATACATTCCGCAGCCGCCGACCGGCTATGCACAGGCCTATTACCCGCAGCAGCCGGGAGCGAACGGCAACGGCGCGAACTACGCGCCGTCGAACGTCGCCAACACGCAAACGCTCGGCGTCGCGGAAGAACTCGCGCAGGTCAATCGCGAACAATCGAGCAGCGTGACGGGCGGCATCGTGTTCCGCAACCGCACCGGCGAGGACGGCCTGTCCACCCTCACCGATATCGAAGCGCCGGTTCAGGGACGCATCAAGGCGGGCAACGGCCACATCGTCATCACGGCCACGCCGGTGACGCTCGACGCAGGCACCGCCGCCGGCACGACGTCGACGCTGGCCCGCTTCGGCGCCGGTCTGTCCAACCCGCAGTCCGCGATCTCGGCGGTGGCCGGCAACAACACGTACGGCAGCCAGACCGCGAACGGCGTGGGCCTGTCGCTCGGTTACGAAGGCCGCAGCATCAGCGCCGATATCGGCGTGACGCCGCTCGGCTTCCCCGAGAAAAACATCGTGGGCGGCGCGCAGTACAACGGCGCGATCACCGACAAGGTGACCTACTCGCTCGCCGTCGCACGGCGCGCGGTGACCGACAGCCTGCTCTCGTATGCCGGCGCGCGCGATTCGGGCTCGGGCCTCGAATGGGGCGGCGTCACGTCCAATGGCGGCCTCGGCAGCCTCGCGTGGGACGACGGCACGAGCGGCCTGTACGTGAACGCTTCTTATCAGCATTACATGGGCTACCACGTCGCGAGCAACAACGCGTACAAGGGCGGCGGCGGTGTTTATACGCGTCTGCTGAAAGACGCCGACCAGACGCTCACGGTCGGCGTGAACACCACGCTGATGACCTATAACAACAACCTGTCGTACTTCACGTATGGCCAGGGCGGCTATTTCAGCCCGCAGCAGTACATGATCCTGAATCTTCCGATCGAGTGGATGGGCCGCAACGGCGCGTTCACGTACGACGTGAAGGGCTCGATCGGCGTGCAGCATTACCGGCAGGATGCGTCGAACTACTTCCCGCTCAACGACGGCTCCGATCGTCAAAGCAACGCGGCAGCACGGGCCAATTCCCTCGGGGGCGGGCTCGACAGCAACGCGGTTTATCCTGGCCAGAGCAAGACCGGCGTGTCGTATTCGCTTAGCGCTGTCGGCGAATATCAACTCGCGCCGCAACTGGCGTTCGGCGCCACGGCGTCGCTCGGCAATGCGTATGAATACCGCGAATGGCTCGCGTCGGTTTATGTGCGCTACAGCTTCAGCAAGCAGACCGGCCTGCAACCGTTCCCGCCGACGCCGCTCAGTTCGCCGTACGTGTCGCTGTCGAACTGATGTAGGAGTTTGCGGGTTGCGGCGACGGTGAGTTCTTTCGGGCCACTGTCGCCGTCGCCGTCGCAGGCAGCCCCGGGATGCGCTGTCAGTCGTCCCGGCGTTCGGTCGCGTAGCGGCGGCAGTGCTCCAGATAGCCGGCCGCATGGCTGCTCACCAGTTCCACGATGCTTGTCCAAAGCCAGCCCGGCGCGTCGAGCGTCTTCGAGCGGTTGCGGCGCAATTCGGTGAGCCACGCCTTGCGCTCGCCGCTATCCATCTGCCGCGCGTGCGCCTTGCCCACTACCAGCGCAAGAAAGCGCGCTGCTTTCATGGCCTCGTCGCGGGTCAGTTGTTCGATCGTCAGTTTCATGTCCTGCGGCAGCAGCTCACGGATCACGACCGCGCGGTCCGCGAGGCGCGCCGCGCGCATCCGCTCGCCCAGCGACGGCGACAGATGGCGCGCGCCCTCCACCACCCGCTCGGCGTTGTCGCGCGGCATCCGCACGCGCGGATAACGTGGCGCGGCCGCCTGCGCGGCCTCCTTGATATCGATCAGACACAGATCGTCGCCGTCCAATGCGGCGCCGTCGATATCGAGCAGCACCGCATAGCGTAATCGGCCCAGCGAGCTGCATCCCTTGACCCAGTACGCGGCGTCGAGCACTTCCACGTCGGCTTCGTCGCTGGCGCCGCGCAGCACGGTCGCCAATCGCGCCAGCGTGCCCTTCTCGAACAACGCGTCAATCTCGCGCCGCTCGCTCTTCGCCAATGGCCAGAAGCGAGGCCCAAGCGGAATGGTCGGCTCGATATCCTCGATCCGCTCTTCCGCCAGATGACGCCACGAACGGCGCACCGCTTCCTTCATCACCACGCGCACCGCCTCGGGCTTTTCGGCGTGGATGTCGGCGTCACCCGCGGCTTCGTCGAAGGCGCGCTCGTAGCCGTCCGCGAGCGCTTCCATCATGCGCACCGTCGTCACGCCCGGCAGGTCGGAACCGCGAGCGGCGGTGGCTAGCGACAGGCCAAGGCGAATCAGGTCGTGCGCCGGATTGCCGATCACGGTCTGGTCGAGATCGCGTATCTGGATTTCGACGCGGCCTTGCGCGTCGGCCACCGGCCCGAGGTTGCCGGTGTGGCAATCGCCGCAGATCCAGATCGCCGGGCCTTCGGGCAACGTGTGGCTCTCCATACCCTCGAGCCATTCGTAGAATTTGCTGGTGTTGCCGCGCACATACGCGTGCGCGGAGCGCGCCATTCTGGCGTTGCGGCGCGTGATCAAAAGTGCCTGGCGGGCGTCGGCTTTCGGCAGTCTGGCGCGTGTGAGGTTTTTCTTCGACATGGTAGGGTCCGCGTTTATTGATGTTCGAATTCGGCGTGCTGTCCAGTTGCACCTTGCGCTCATTGGCGCGCGCGAACAAGTAGCGAGAGCACGAATCGGGCCTAAGGTCTGGCAGTCGGCCGGCTGCGCCAAGGTCGCGAACTGGTGACCTACAATGATTTGAGCCGCGAAGCCGCGCGACGGCGCGGACGGCGCAATTCACACGACTTCGCTCATGAACATCCAATGCGGCACCGCTGGCTGGACCGACAAGACGTTGATTGCCTGCAAGCGCTTCTATCCGCGCGGCAGCAGCAGCGCTGAAGCGCGCCTGCGCTTTTACGCGTCGCAATTCCCGCTGGTCGAAGTCGATTCGGCTTACTACGCCATGCCGTCGGCAAGCAATGCGCAACTGTGGACCGAGCGCACGCCCGAAGGCTTCACGTTCAATTTCAAGGCGTTCCGCCTGTTCACCGGGCATCAGACCTCGCCCGACGCGCTGCCCAAAGACATCGCAATGGCGCTGCCGGAAAGGATCACCGGTCCGCGCAAAAAGAACGTGTATTACCGCGACATGCCCACCGATATCCTCGACGAATTGTGGCGCCGCTATCTGGAAGCGCTCGAACCCTTGCGCGTGACTGGCCGCCTCGGTGCGGTGCTATTCCAGTTCGCGCCGTGGATCACGCGCGCGCCGGACGGCCTCGCGCTCGTCGATGAATGCCGGGCTCGGATGGCGGGTTATCTGATGGCGGCGGAGTTTCGCAATCAGTCGTGGTTCGATGAACAGCACGCGCCGTGGTCGCTCGATTTTCTGCGTGAACGCAGCCTCGTACACGTGATCGTCGACGCACCGCCTGACGTGACGAACCGCGTGCATACCGTGTGGGAAGCGACGAATCCCCAGCTTGCGATGGTGCGTTTGCACGGCCGCAATACCCAGACGTGGAGCGCGACGGGTGCGGCCAGTGCCGCGGATCGTTTTGATTACGATTATGACGATGATGAGTTGCGTGAGCTGGCGACGCCGATTCGCGCGATCGCGACGAAGGCCGGAAGAACGCATGTTATTTTTAATAACTGCTTTGAGGATCAGGGGCAGCGGAATGCGCAGACGTTGATAGGGATTCTGGAGGGCAGCGCTGTTGCTCCAGAATTATAAATTTCGTGCGGCTATCAGCTACCCGTCGCTACAAAGCGCAATCCCCGTCCGTTTTGAGTATGCCGGTTTAGCGGGCCATTGACTTAAACCAACGGCTACTTTCGGAAGTCAGCAAAAATAACCCGGCAACCGTTTCGGCGACAATGATTAGCAAGCCCACCACGTTATTTTTCTCGGAGGATAACCCGTCCGAAAACAAATGATAGAGGGCTACCATGATCAGGAATCCCGTCAAAAGGAGTGCAACATTTCTTGCCCAAAGCTTTCCAGCCGAAAGCCGCATGATAGTGAATGCATAGAAAATTGTAATCGCGGAGAGCAGCCCGAACACCGTGAGCGCCGCTTCCACTTCCCGAGGTGTGCTGAAAGGCGGAACGCCCACTCCAACAACGATACGAACTGAAAATACCAAAAACACGACCCAATAAACTGCGGCTGCGGCTCGAACCAGGCTTGGCGCATTGTTGCCCGGGAAAAAGATGAATCTGGTTTCCACTCTCAAAGGAATCTCCGCAAATTAAAAAATTAGCGCTACTCGGTTGATCGATCATAGTGCTGTCTCAAAGCTTTTTCCAGCAAGAAACAGGTGGTCGCGAAGCGCGAGTTTTTTCTATGCTCCGTGAGTGAAAGCTTTGTAGAGCGAGAATGGTCGCCCTGGATGGCGCGTTATAGGTCACGTCGTAGTTCAACTTCAAGCCAGACGCCGGAACACCGAATTCCACGAATGAAAATAACTCCCCGCCACGCTGCCGATCCCAACAAGATCAGCCATAAAACTGCCCCCGAGCTCAAGACTTGCCGGACGTTGCCGTTAACAGGCGTCGAACACGAGATTTCAAATCGGCAGCATAACGACGAGGGTTGCGAATATGGGAATTCGGTATATCGGTACTGTGCTGGTGACGGCAGCGAGCATTGCGGGATGCGCAAGCACCTACGCGCCGCCGACATCGGGCGACACGGCCCACATTACATTCAGTAAATATAAGGACTCAACGACCAGCATTCAAACTTATGACAATGCCGAGACGTGTTCCTCAAGACATAGCATTGCGTTGATGAGGTCGGATTCCAAAAAAACCACCGTTGCCGTCAAGGCCAGCGAGCCGCTATCCATCACAATGAGTGTCGACCGCGCAATCATCCCTTTGCCAATCGGGTTTGTGGTTCGCGGATGCAATGCGACCGTGACGTTCGCCCCAAAAAATGGCGCGTCGTATGCGGCGGAACTGGTCACCGGCCACGACGTGTGCCTGATCAAGCTCAAGCAGATCAATGCCGACGAGACGACCGCCGACGTCCCCGAGAGCAGCCTCAAAATAAGAAACTGGAAACGAGGCTTTGACGAGAGTTCCTCCTTTTGCGACTGACATGGTGGGAAACCCGTTCGAGTGTTTGGATGAGGACATTGGGTCGTCACGTCGGTGACCGCGTCGATTGATCGCTTTGGAGAAAGTCGACGGCCGGTTACCGGACGAGATCTCTTCCTGCACGACCCAGAAGGGATTCAAACTCGAACAGGTCGGGAAGAAGCCGTGCCACTTCAGAATAATGTGACCGGATGGAACCGGAACAATGAGTTCATTCGTCCACACGTGGCCGCTCACGCCTATCATCAGGCATGCTTCGTATATGCACGTCGCGTTGTGGGATAGGCACCTCGATACCAGCCTGCTTCAACGCGACATGGACACGAGTGAGAAGCTCGCTGCGAATGGCGGTGGAGCGATCGAGATCGTGGATCCACGCGTGCATGACAAAATCTAAAGCGCTCGCGCCGGCCCCCATGAAGAACACCGACAATTTCGGTTCGCTGGCGACGCCCGGGGTTTGCAACGCGCAGTTGGACAATAACGTCATGACGCATTGTGGGTCGCTACCATAGGCGACGCCTACCGATATTTCCAGGCGGCGATGCCGATCCCGAAGCGTCCAGTTAGTCAGTCGCTCGGAAAGCAACGAGCCATTCGGGACAATCACGTCAGCGCCATCGAAGGTTTTGATCCGCGTGGCACGCATCCCGATGTCGCTAACCCTGCCGCTGGTCGATCCGATCTCGACAACATCGCCGGCCTGAATCGGCCGCTCGAACATCAGGATCAGACCCGAGACAAAGTTGTGTACAACGTTCTGCAAACCGAATCCCACGCCAACGCCGAGGGCTCCAAAGACCAGCGCCAACTGGCTCCCCTTGAAGCCGGCGGCCGACAGCGCGATGACTATGCCGAGCAACAATATGGCATAGGAGACGAGCGACGCTACGCTGTTTCCGATGCCGCGCGACGGCGTCGAATAACCGCTCATGAGGTCCCGCAAAAGCAGGCGCGTGACGTGCGATATCCAGAACGCGATGGCGACCGTCGCGATAAAGGCCAGAATGTGCCCCATGGTGATGGAGAACTCGCCAATCGTGAATTCGTAGCCAAGCGCCAGACTCAGGAAAGCGTACACCGGCCGCAGCACCCGGAACGAATCCACCGTGAAGATGACCCAGCCGATCACCGCGCCAATGAGAATGAGGCGTTTAAGAAGCTGAACCAGGTGCGGTACATGCCGGCGCGCCAAGCTGAGGTTGTTGATGCTCGTACCAGTCAGCAACAGATGGAGAAAGGTCAGAGCAACCGTTGCGCTCACGTAGAGCGTCAGCGCCAGGTAAGCGCTACTTATCACGGCGGTGGTCAGCATGTCCGCTAACGACACGTTGCCCGTCACGTTGATGAGCACCGCCGCGCAGAACACGCCCAGCGCGAACCAGGCAATCGCACGCAGCACCTTTCCTGGCGTGCCGGTCCGTTTCGGATGGTCGCGCCGGTAGACGCGCCAGAGCAGCCACGCCGTTCCCAGCGCACCCAATAGCGTCAACCCCAGCGAAAACAATCGAAACCCTAACCCGTTGACGGCAAACACCAGGCCAACGCCCGACAGTGCATAAAGTACGGATGCGAGGTAGGGCCAACGCTCGAGCAAAGACTTGCTGTCGTGCGGCAACAGACGCAGAACCGGGATCAGCGTGATGATCATCGAGGCTTGAGTCGTCAATATCGGTGCATTGGGCTCAAGGCCCAATGAACCTACCATCCACAGGAGCAGCCACGTTGACCATGGGCGCGACAGGACGCGGGAGGCACTGGGATCCAGCATGCCGGACGCGCGTGCCGGCCGGGTGTAGCGTTTGATCCATAGCAGCAATGGCAACAGCCCCCACGCTAGCACTTCCAAAGCAATCTGATTTCCAAAGTTCGCGTCGCTGTAGGCCTGGGCGAAGTCGGTTTCGATCTTCAGGCCTTCCGGTATGCTGCGGGCGTCCCCCGCTGCGCTCACAAGCCACGCATCCGCGCGCCACAGCGGACTCACATCCCAGATCATCAAACGGCGGTCGATCAAGGCGATGGCCTGGGTAATCGATGCCTGCGCAACCTGAATACGGGCTTCTATCGCGTTGGCGCGTGTGCCAAGCGCGATCTGGCGCGCCAGTGGCACGGAGATCTCCTGCTCGGCGCGATCGAGAAGTGCGATGACTGCTTCAACGCGCAACTTAAGAACGCCGGGCAGGTTAGCGTCGTGGTCGGCTGTCGATTGCCAGACGGCACGCCGACGAGCCAGCTCGGCAGCGTCGGCGACATAAGGTGTTGTCGCCAGTCGCAAGCTGTCGTGCCAGCGTTCATAGAGGCGTGCGTCGAAATGCCAGTGCCGCTCCAGGCTTTCCAGCCGCATCACTGAGAGCTGCATCAACTGCGTCGGGGTAAGGTCCCGCAAGCGGTCGTCGACCGAATGCGCAATCTTGTCCAGGCCTGGCTGGAGCCTCAACGTCACGTCCGCTGCCTGAGCCTGTTCAATCGTCGTTGTGGCGAATAGCTCGTCAGCATCGGCCTGAGCCAAAATGAACGCGGGATCGATCAACGGGGACGCTATCTGTGCCGAGGCGTTCGTTGGTGATGCAACTATGTCGTGTGGGGTGGGAAGTGCCTGACCCGCAACGGAGGTGGCGGCAATCAAACCCGCTGCGAGTGCACAACGACGAATGACGTTGCAAACTGCGTGTTGACTCATTCACACACCCGATATGCTAGTAGGGATCAGTATGCCGGCTCCCGTGACGGCGTGACGTTAACGACCAGCGCACCGCCCCTCCCAACGCTCCTGTCGTTGACCCATGCAACGCTCCATAGTACCTCCAGGGTGTCAAAAATCCGCCATGGACAAGGCACAATTCTGCGTGAACCTCGACAGGAACCGGTTGCGCGGCGCAATCACGGGCGGTAACCGCTAGAATTGCGCCTTTAGCCCGGAATACCGCCAATGTCTTTTGCCTCGCTTGGCCTGATCGATCCCTTGCTGCGTAATCTGCAGGACCTCAATTACCAGACACCTACGCCGGTGCAGGCCAAGGCGATTCCCGCTGTGCTCAGTGGCAAGGACGTCATGGCCGCGGCACAGACCGGCACCGGCAAAACGGCGGGTTTTGCGCTGCCGCTGTTGCAACGCCTGGTGCAACACGGCCCGGCGGTGTCCAGCAACCGCGCGCGGGTTCTGGTGCTGGTGCCCACGCGTGAACTGGCCGAACAATTGCTGCAAAGCTTTATCGATTACGGCAAAGGCCTCGACTTACGATTTCTGGCGGCCTACGGCGGCGTGAGCATCAACCCGCAGATGATGAAGTTGCGCAAAGGCGTGGATGTCCTCGTTGCCACGCCGGGCCGTTTGCTGGATCTCCATCGCCAGAACGCCGTGCAGTTCGATCAGGTGCAAACGCTGGTGCTGGATGAAGCCGACCGCATGCTGGATCTGGGCTTTGAGCGCGAACTCAACGCCGTCTTTGCCGCGTTGCCCGCTCAGCGCCAGACCCTGCTGTTCTCCGCCACGTTTACCGACGACATCCGCGCCATGGCGGCGGGCATTCTGCGCGGCCCGGTCGATATCAGCGTCAGCCCGCCCAATGCCACGGCCAGCAGGATCAAGCAGTGGGTGGTGCTGGTGGATAAAAAGAACAAGCCCGACCTTTTCATGCACCTGGTGGCGGAGAACAACTGGACGCACGCGCTGGTGTTCGTCAAAACCCGCAATGGCGTGGATTACCTGGCGGCCATGCTGGATGAAGCGGGCTATGCGGTCGACACCATCCACGGCGACAAACCGCAACCCGCGCGCCTGCGTGCGCTGGAGCGCTTCAAGACGGGCGAAGTATCGATGCTGGTCGCCACCGACGTGGCCGCGCGCGGACTGGATATCGACGATCTGCCGCTGGTGATCAACGTCGATCTGCCGATCGTGGCGCAAGACTATGTGCACCGTATCGGCCGTACCGGCCGCGCGGGCGCGAGCGGCGTGGCGGTGTCCCTCGTGTGTGCCGATGAAGCGCCGCAACTGGCCGCGATCGAAGCGCTGATCCGGCAAACGCTGCGCCGTGAAGAAGAGCCGGGTTTCGAAGCCGAACACCGCGTGCCGCAAACCAGCGCGACGGGCGAAATCATCAAGAAACCCAAAAAGCCCAAGAAGCCGAAAATGCCGCAAGCGGCGCCGCGCGCCATGCCGGCGCCCAGCAAAAAGCCGCGCCCGCAAGGTGGCGAAAACAAACGCAAGCCTGCGGCGCCGCGCAGCAAACCCGTTGCGGGTTCACATAAACCGGCTAGCAAACCCGCTAGCGGCCGCGGCAAACGCCAACCCTGAACCATCAGCCGTCAGCCGAATCGCAGCGCTCCACGAAGAAGATCGGTAAGCTCTCTCCATCTACACCCATCAATGTGCCGTCTATGACTTCCCGACCCACTGATCAAATCGCGCAGCAGCTTGCCTTTCTCGTGGAGTTGGACAAACTGAAGTCGATACTGCGGCAATCTCCACTGATCGATCAGAGTCGCAAGGAAAACTCGGCGGAGCATTCCTGGCACCTGAGCCTGTTCGCGCTCGTCCTCTCGGCGCACGCAAAGGAAGCGGTCGACACCCTCCACGTCGTCAAACTGCTGCTCGTGCACGACGTTGTCGAGATCGACGCCGGCGACCATCCGATGCATTCATCCAGCGGTCAGGCCGCACAGATTGCCGAGGCGGAGCAACACGCCGCCGAGCGAATTTTTGGGCTACTGCCCGAACCCCAGGGGCGCGAACTGCTCGATCTCTGGCTCGAGTTCGAGGCCGCGCAAACCCCCGAGGCGATCTTTGCCAAAGCGCTGGATCGATTGCAGCCCCTGTTGATCAATACCCTATCGAACGGGGGAACATGGACTGAGAACGGGGTCACGCAGCAGCAGGTCATGGAAAGGTACGGCCCCGTGATCGCGCGCGGCTCACCGGCCCTGTGGGAAGCGGCAAGCGAGCGCGTCGGCGAATATTTTGCCGCGAGTGGGAGCAGCTAACTGAACGGTGGCACTAGGAGACTTCAATGGCTGGTCAAGACAGGTTGCATCCGCTACGTCCGCTACTGAAGAACTGGATCTGGGAGCATGGCCGGATCGGCACCCGCTATCTGGACTTCGCCGACGGCGAGATCAAGTTCGACGAAGGCAAGAAATCGCACTTCGCGTCTGAAGAATATATTTACGTGCCGCTTGACAGGCAAGCCGCCGACGATCCCGCCGCACACGGACCCGCGATCCAGGAAGCAGGACTGGCGCGATTCCTGAAAGCCGCGCAATTGGGCAAGCCGGAAGAAGCCGGCTCCGCGGCCGAGGTCTCACGCGCGGTGGAAGACTGCCTCGAACTCGGCCTGTTCTCCGCCTACCAGAGCGCCGCTCGCGAGGCGCTGGCGCGTTACGCGCAGGAAGCCATGTTCGACGACGAAATCCGCGCGGCGGTGGTCGACGATATACGGCGGCTCTACAGCGATGCACGGGAACAGCTGGCGCTCTACGACTTCAGCGTGCTTTACGGGCTGCCCACGCCGCTGCTGATCAGTGACGCGCCTTTCATCGACTGGCGCGTGCGCACCAGTCCCGCCCTGCCGTTCGTGTCGTTGCCTCTGGGCCCTTACTGCCTGCTGGTAGGTGCCGCGTCGGGCAGAAAAAGCCGCGCCGCGCCGGTGGTCTGGAAAGCGGCCGCCGCAATGGGTCCGCTGAAAGATCACAACCGCCAGATCACCGAGCACGCGCGCTTGTGGCTCGTGGCCACGACCGACGATCAACTCATTGCGTGCAAAGCCGCTTTGCCTCGACTCGCGACATAACGCCGCCGCTCGTGTTCAAATGCACTTTTACTCACGGAGGCAGGCATGGTCGCAGAAGGTCAAGACAACGTTAAGGGCCACGACGGCGCGGTCAGGCAGTACCCCGTGCGAGACTTTTTCCGCCGACCCGACCAGCATTCGTTCACCATCGCTCCTGACGGACGGCACCTGTCCTTTCTCGCACGGCGCTCCGGCCGCCAGAACATCTTCGTGCAGGAAATCGATGCTCACGGCGCGCTCGTCGGCGAACCGCGTCCCTTGACCAATGAAACCGAGCGCGACGTGCCCGGCCATTCATGGAAAGGCAACGACCAGGTTCTGTTCGTCAAGGACTTCGGCGGCGACGAGAACTTTCATGTGCTGTCGGTGCCGATCGACGGCGGCGAACCACGTGACCTGACGCCGTTCGACGGCGTGCGCGCCGGCATTGTCGACGATCTGCGCGAAGACGACCGCCATGTGTTGATCCAGATGAATCGTCGCGATCCGCAGGTCTTCGACGTGTTTCGCGCCGACGTCAGAACCGGCGAGCTGACGCAGATCGCCGAGAATCCCGGCAACATCATGGGCTGGATGACCGATCACGACGGATGCTTGCGCGTCGCGATCGCGTCGGACGGCGTCAACCAGACCCTGCACTATCGGGACGTCGAGACCGAGCCTTTCCGGCCCATTGTCACGACCGATTTCCGCGAGACCGTCTCTCCGGTGTTTTTCACGTTCGACAATAAAGCGCTCTACGTCATGTCGAATCGTGGCCGCGACAAGGTCGCCGTTTTCGAGTTCGATCCGCAAACGGGCCAGGAAGGTGCGTTGCTGTTCGAAACCGGGCATGTCGATGTGACCAGTTTCACGTATTCGGAACATCGCCGCGTGCTGATCGCGGCGTCCTACGTGGACGACCGGACTCATCGTCATTTCTTCGACGACTGGGCGCGCGACGTGATCGCCGATCTCGAGCGTCAGTTGCCGGGCCAGGAAGTCCACATCACCAGTTTGACGCGCGACGAGTCGCGCGTGATCGTGCATGCCGCGAGCGACCGCTCGGCCGGCTCGACCTGGCTCTATGACGTCGAACGCCGGCATCTCGTCAAGCTGGCGGACTTGAAACCCTGGCTCGACCCGGCCGATATGGTGCCGATGTCGCCAATTCATTTCACCTCACGCGACGGCTTGCAGATCAACGGCTACCTGACCTTGCCGGCGGGATACGAGCTCGGGCAACCTGTCGCCAAGCCATTGCCGCTGATCGTCAATCCGCATGGCGGACCGTGGGCAAGAGACACGTGGGGCTTCAACGTCGAAGCGCAACTGCTGGCGAATCGTGGCTATGCGGTCGTGCAGCTCAATTTCCGCGGCTCGGTCGGCTATGGCCGCGCTTTCTGGGAAGCGAGCTTCGGGCAATGGGGCCTCACGATGCAGAACGATATCGACGACGGCGTCGACTGGCTCGTGTCGCAAGGCATTGTCGATCCGGCGCGCGTGGGTATTTACGGGGCGAGTTACGGTGGTTACGCGACGCTGGCGGGCGTGGCGTTCACGCCGGATCGCTACGCGGCGGCAGTCGACTACGTCGGCGTATCGAACCTCTTCACGTTGCTCGACTCGCTGCCGCCGTACTGGAAGCCGATGATCGAAATGATGTACGAGATGATCGGCGATCCGCGCACCGAAGAAGGCAAGAAGGCCTTGCACGATGCGTCGCCGCTGTTCTTCGCGGACCGGATCGTGACGCCGCTGCTGGTCGCGCAAGGCGCGAACGATCCGCGCGTCAAACAGGCCGAGAGCGATCAGATCGTCGACGCTTTGCGAGCGCGCGGTGTAGACGTCAGGTACATGCTCAAGGAAAACGAAGGGCACGGCTTCCACAACGAAGAGAACCAGTACGAGTTCTATGAGGTTATGGAGGCGTTTCTGGCCGAGCATCTCGGTGACGTGCCGAAGCATTGAGGCGGTGGTTGCCGGTCGCGATCCGAGGCCGCGCAGAGCGTTGATCGGCAACCAGCTGATGACACGGCAAGACTCTGTCTACCGGCGCATTTGAGCGAGCGCCTGCCGCCCGTCATGCTTTCATCGCGGAGACGTATTTGAAATCAGAAAAAATTGTCGCGGACTTGAGCGCAGCGAGTGCGCCCATGGCGCTGTTCGTCACGGGCAACGGTACACCGGCGCCGTTTGGTGCGGCGGCCGGCATGGCCGACGCATCGATCAACCGGCCGTTGACCGTCGACACGCCGCTGCGGATTGCCAGCAATACGAAGACGTTCGTCGCGGCGGCCATGCTGAGGTTGTGGGAGCAAGGCGAGATCGACCTTGATGCACCGATTGCTTCTGTTGCAACGCCGGGTCTGATCTCGCTGCTGCGAGCTGGCGGCTATCGCACCAAGCGGATCACGGTGCGTCATCTTATGGCACATAGCGCCGGACTCTACGATCACGGCGACGATCCGCGTTTCATGCAGACCGTGCTTGCTCAACCGCACCATCAGTGGACGCGCGAAGAGCAGGTCCGTTTATCGACTCGATACGCCGGGCCTCAAAGCGAACCCGGCACCCGGTTTCAGTACTCCGACACGGGCTATATCCTGCTGGGCGATATCGTTGAGCGGACAACGGGCCAAACGCTTGCAGCGGCAGTTCGAAAAGCGTTGCGCTTTGAACAACGGGGACTACGTTCAACATGGTGGGAAGTACTCGAACAGCCGCCGTCCGGGATTGAGCCTCGCGCACGGCAATTCTTCGACGACATAGACGTTACCGACGTCGATGCCAGCATGGACCTCTATGGTGGCGGAGGACTGGTCACGTCCGCGCGCGATCTTGCCGCGTTGACACAAGATCTGTTTGAAGGCCGCGTATTCGACAAGCCGCAAACGCTGGTCGAGATGCTTCGGCAGGGCGAACATGAAGGCGCCGATACCTATCGGCTAGGCATCGCCGTCAATGAGATCTCGGGCACCGTATGTTATTCACATGCCGGATTCTGGGGAACGGTGGTCTATTACGCGCCTCAGCTTGCCATTGCCGTATCGGGGTTCACCACCGTTCGCAGCGCTCGGCCGGAACTCGTATCGATCGTCGAACGCGTAATCGGTGACGCGGTAGAGAGCCATTGCTGACGCACGGTCAGCCTTCACCCGCAAGCTCGAACGATCCCTCCATAGCGGTGACGCATTTCCCACCGACGCGGATCAGTGGACTTCCACCGTGCGAGTCGATGCTGGCAAAGAGCGTGCTGGGTCGCCCCATGTCCACGCCTTGAGCGACGCATAGCGACAGCGCCGACACGCCCCGCGTATCAGCAATGAGCGCCGTAGCGGCGGCTGTCGCGCTACCCGTGGCCGGGTCTTCCGTCATGCGCGACGTGAACATGCGCGCCGCCAGATCACAGCCCTGTTCTGCGTCGGCGCGATCGATCTCGCGCGTATAGGCGTAGATGGACAGGGCGCCATCGAGGGGAAGCAAACTCTTATACGCCACGAGATCGGGGACGCACCGCCTCAACGCATCGCGGGAAGCCAGTTCGACGACCAGAAACGGGAGACCCACCGACGCGACCTGAGGCGCGTGAGCGTCAATCCGAATGTCGTGCGCGCTGAGTGAGAGGCACGCCGCCACCCGTTCCGCCGAGACCTGCGAAAGCCTCGCCAACGGTTCGGGCGCAATCAGTTCAGCACCGACCACCGTCTCCCCGTCTTTTAACTGGGTGACCGGAACCAGGCCGGCCAGCTCCTCGAAGACGAGTCGGTCCGGCAAGCGATTTCCGTTCGACACAGCTTGCGTGCCAAGCACAAACGCCGTGCCGATGTTGGGATGTCCCGCAAAAGGAATCTCGCGAGTCGGCGTGAATATTCTCACCCACGCGGTATTCGCGGCGTCGCGCGGCGGCAACACAAAGGTTGTTTCGCTATACCCGAACTCGCTCGCGATGGCCTGCATCTGGCGAGTCGACAAGCCGGCAGCATTGAGCACGATGGCGACGGGATTGCCTTTGAACTTCTCGTCGGTGAATACATCGGCGGTGACATAGCGGCGATTCATGGCGTCCTCGGTTCATGGGTCGGTTTTTTCGATCTCCCCATTATCGCCATGCGTCATCGCCAGGACAGACACAGTTGTACCGCGTTTCGCCAGGCCAGCGCGTCGACGCGGCGACCGCCCTCCACCTCTGGCCGCCGCGCTCAGCTTGCGAGATATTGATGAACGGCCTGAATAGCGGCTGCGCCCTCGCCCACCGCCGCCGCCACCCGCTTGACGGAGCCGCTGCGCACGTCGCCGGCCGCAAAGACGCCGGGTGTGCTGGTCTCGAGATCATGCGGCGGCCGCTCCGCTTTCCATTCGCCGCCGGTCGCCGCGCCCGTCAAGACGAACCCCGCCTTGTCCAGCGCGACGCAACTGCCGAGCCACTTGGTGCTGGGCTGAGCACCCAGAAAAAGAAACACGTGCCGCACGGCCTGGTGTTCGATTTTGCCCTGCCGATCCCACTTGATCGCTTCGAGTTGCGACTCGCCGCACAACTCGACGATCGTGGTCTTCGCATGAATCGTGATGTTGGACGCGACGTTGATGCGTCGGATCAGGTAATCCGACATGCTCGCACTGAGTCCTTCGCCGCGAATCACGACATGCACATGCCTGGCAAACTTCGCGAGAAAGACGGCGGCCTGTCCGGCCGAATTCCCGCCGCCCACCACGATCACCTCGTGGTTGTTGCAGAGCGCCGCCTCCATGAAGGTGGCGCTGTAGTAAATGCCGCGCCCTTCGAATTCCTCCAGCCGGTTGATCTCCGGCTTCCGGTAACGTGCGCCGGTCGCGATGACGACAGCCCGCGCGTGAACCGTCTCGTCATAGTTGAGCCCGATGTGAAAGGCCCGGCCGTCGTCGCAGTCGATCGTCAACGCCTCGATCGGCACGCCGACTTCAGCCCCGAACTTGCGGCATTGCGACAGGCCGCGGCCGGCCAGCGCCTGCCCCGATATGCCGGTCGGAAAACCGAAATAGTTTTCGATCTTCGAACTGGTGCCGGCCTGGCCGCCCGGTGCCTTGACATCCAGCACCGCGACCTTCAATCCCTCCGACGCGGCATAAACCGCGGCCGCGAGTCCGGCCGGCCCGGCGCCCACCACGACGAGATCGAAGGACTCGCCATTCAACCGGTCCGGACTCAGACCGATCGCATCGGCGACGGCCCGGTTGCTGGGCTGCCTCAGCACCGTGCCTTGCGACGTGACCACAACGGGAATGTCGGCGACCGTGACGTCATAACGCGCCAGCAGGTCTTTCGTCTCGGCATGCTCGACAATATCGAAGTACGCCGACGGCTGACCGTTGCGGCTCAGAAAGTGACGCACATGATGCGTAGCGGCCGAGGCGGTGCTACCGATCACCATCACGCCGGCATGCATGCCCTGAATGAAAGCGACCCGGCGCAGGATATACGCACGCATGATGGTTTCGCTCAACTCCGCTTCGGCCACCACCAGCGTGCGCAGCGATTCCTCGTCGATCACGAGGACCTCGCAATCGGAAATGGCGCGCGCATTGGCTGCGGCCGCGCGACCGGCGAGCGTGCCGACCTCGCCCGTGAAATTGCCGGGGCCATGCGTGCCCAGGACCTGAGTGCCCCGAACGGAGGTTCGGCTTGCCTCGATCGTGCCGGACAGGATGACGAACATGGCCGTGTGCCGCTCGCCTTCGGCGTAGAGAATGTCGTTCGCTTTCAGCTTGCGTCGCTCACCATATCGCTCCAGGATCGCCAGTTGTCTGTCGTCGAGCGTGGGATACACCTGATGGTGTCGACTGCCGCCTAACGACAAATCCCCCGGAGGGGTTGAAGAATCTTTGCTCATGGTGGGCTCCGTCAAGTCGAATCACGACAGGACGCGATCCCTGTCGTGGAAATGCTGCATCCAGTGCGGATAGGTTACCTCGGGTTGCGACACGCGATCGGGTCGGCCTTTTCCGAATTGATCGGCGGGAAGTTCAGCCGCGCGCAACGTCTCCTCGATCGGCACCAGCGCGTCGCGGTCGTGCAACTGGAACAGGTCGATGTGATCGCGGCCGAGCCGTTCGAGTCCAGTGCCTGTGCCAAACGTCATGGCGCCCAGCGAAAGGCGCGAGATGCGAAGGCCCGAGCGGCCCAAGGTTCTGTATTCCATCTCTACCTCATTGATCAGAAACGCATGTGATCCAAACGCACGCGGGGGCTGGCATGCCAGCCCCGCCGCTCAGTCGAAGCGCGCCGCCTTAGCCGGCTTGCGACACCAGTTCCCGCAATACCGTCTCCAACGTCACACGGCCCTTGATAACGCTGGCCTCATCGCCTTCGAAGTCGATCCAGCCTTCGTTAAAACCATCGAGCATCCGGATGCGCGGCATCGGCTCTTTCATGCCCTGCCCTCTGAACAACGACTCCCACGTGTCGCGCGCAACGATCTCCGCGCGAACCGGGCGTCCGAGAATCGCGGCGAACGCCGCTGCAAGATCGTTCGGACTCACGCGATGCGGTCCTTCCAGTTCCACCACGCGCTTGCCGCTCCAGCTCTCCTGCAGCAGTTGCGCGGCGACGCGGCCCACATCCGCCGTCGCGACCATGGGGACCGGTTTGTCGAGCGGTTGCAGAAAACTGTGCAGCACGCCTTCGTCACGCACCGGGGCGACGTCCCACGCGGCGTTTTCCAGGAACCAGCCGGGACGTAGAAACGTCACCGGCATCGGCAGTTCGTTGAGTGCCTCTTCCATCAGCGTGCGCTGGGTCAGCAGATTCTCGTGGACGGCTTGTGCGCCGATCGTCGAAAGACAAACCACTTTGCCGGGACGCGCCGCAAGGAGCGCCGTCTTCACGGCGTCGATGAAAACGCGTGCCTCGGGAAAGCCGGGCGACGGATCGAATTCGGACGGCGGCAGGATAAACACGCCGGTGGCCCCTTCGAATGCCGCGGTGAGCGACGCGGCGTCGTCCATATGGGCGCCCGCCAGTTCGCAGCCGCGCTCGGCCCATGCCTGCGCGCGCGCCGGATCGCGCACGACGGCGCGCACGGGGAGATTGGCCGAGAGCAGCGTGTGTGCCAGCGCGCCGCCGACTTTGCCGGTAATGCCAGTGATTGCGTACATGATCTGGTTTCCTTGTCTGATTGAATGCCGGCGCAGGGGTAGTCCGCTCAGAAGGCCCGCCCCACTGAGACGACCCGCGCTGCGACGTGTTGCTGAACTGCATTGTCGGTAAACGCGAAGAGAAACTAAATGACATGAATTACACTTGTGAGGTGACACACGGTTACTAATCCACCGTAGATCGCGTCAATGACCGGAATGGAGCGCCGATGAGATCGTCCAGTGAAAACCTCTCCAGCGGGATCGGCGTGTTCGCCGCTGTGGTCGACGCGGGCACGTTCGCCGCCGCGGCCGATTTGATGGGTATGTCGCCGCCTGGCGTGAGCCGGGCGATCGCGCGACTCGAAAAGCGGCTGAAAATACGGCTCTTCAATCGAACGACCCGCTCCGTTTCGCTGACCGAAGAAGGCCGGCGTTTCTACGAACAGGTCATGCCGCACTTGAGAGGGATCGAGGAAGCGGCCGCCTCCGCCACCGGCGGCGCCACGACCGTACGCGGGAAACTGCGCATCAATCTCGATCCCGTCTCGTCGCGAGTTATTCTGGGCACGCGGCTCGATGCCTTCATGGACGCGCACCCCGAGCTCGAACTCGAGTTCATGGCGCGCGATCAGCTTGGCGATCTGATCGTGGATGGGTTCGATCTGGCCTTGCGATTCGGCGAACCGCGCTCATCCACGCTGGTGGCACGGAAGCTTCTGGACACGCCGGTTGTGACGGTCGCGGCGCCCTCGTACCTGGCGCGTCGTGGGCGCCCTACCGAGCCGCAGGAACTGGAAAGCGGCGCGCACCGATGCCTGGAGTTCCGCAATCCGGAAACCGGGAAGCCGTTTCCGTGGGAGTTTCATCGCAAGCGTAAGAAGCTGATTGTCAAGACGAATGGCCGGCTGACGGTCAATGATCCGAGCGCGCTCATCAACGCCTGCCTGGCCGGCTCCGGCATTGCGCAGATGCTGCTGCTGGGATCCGAGCATCTGATTCAGGAGGGACGGCTGGTCCAGCTTTTCGCGGACTGGCCGGACGAGCGTTTCCCGCTTTACGCGTATCACCCGTCGCGGCACCACACGCCGGCTAAGACGCGGGTGTTTCTTGATTTCATTATTGGGTTGACTGGTGCGGGGTAGAAGCTATCGCCCCTTCTAGCGGATCTTGATGACGACCTTTCCCTTGGTCCGTCCGGTTTCGACGTAAGCCAGATCCCGCGTGGTTCACCAGCAGGTCGATTCGGCCGTGCAAGCGCAGCACCTCGTTGACCGCGGCTTCGACCGATTCTTCGTCGGTCACGTCGAGTGGCAGCATCTGAAAGGGGCGCTCGCCGCCTTGCGCACCATGGCGGCTGGTGCCGTAGACCGTGTAGCCGGCTCGGGCCAGCCGTTTTGCCGTGGCTTCGCCGATTCCTGACGACGCGCCCGTCACGAGCGCTATGCTGGTTTTCATGATGTCGGCCACGCCCGTGCCGTCATAGCCACTACGCCGGATCGCGCGCGCGGCGACCTCCACGATGCGCTCGTGCGTGAGTTCCTTCCGGCTAGCGGGTTTGGGCTGAAGGGATGGATTTATTTTTCATGATGACCGTCATATAGCATGACGGCTCGATGGCTCGATGGCCCGATGGTCATGGAAATCGCTGTGATCTTTGCGACGTTGCGAAACGCGCCCTCAAACTACGCCCTCGATCAGCGACGCCACCAACCTGCGGCTCCGAAACGTCGGTGACCGCAGGCACTCACGTCAGACGAGCCTCAGACCAGCGCCGGATAATCGATGTAGCCCGCTTCAGCGCCACCGAAGAACGTGCTGCTGTCGGCCACGTTGAGCGGTAGTTGATCACGCAACCTGACCGGCAGATCGGGATTCGCGATGAACGGCCGGCCAAACGCAATGATGTCGGCGCGGCCGGACGCGAGCGCTGCTTCCGCGGTCACGGCGTCGTAGCCGCCCGCGAGCATCAGCACGCCGCGAAACTCGCTGCGCAGTTGCTTGATGATCGCGTCCCAGCGCGGATCCACGTCGTGGTCCTTGACCGTGCCGACCATCGCCGGTTCCACGAGATGCAGATACGCCAGGTTCAATGCGTCGAGACGGCGCACGATGTAACCGAACGTGGCTTCCGGCGTCTCGTCGCCCATGCCCATGAAGCGGCCCATCGGCGTGAGGCGCACCGCTACGTTTTGCGCGCCGACTTCATCGCACACCGCTGCGACGACGTCGAGCAGCAGGCGCGCACGGTTCTCGATACTGCCGCCGTATTCATCGTCGCGATGGTTGCTCGCGCTATTGATGAATTGATCGAGCAGATAGCCGTTGCCCGCGTGAATTTCCACGCCGTCCATGCCCGCCGACATCGCATTGCGCGCGGCACGGCGATAGTCGTCCACGATCTCGCGGATGCCCGCGACGCTCAGTTCCTGCGACACGGGGATGTCGCCCCAGACGCCGTTGCCTTCAGCGTCGACGATGAAGGTTTTGCCGGGCACGGGCATCGCGCTCGGCGCGACCGGCAATCCGCCGTCAGGCTGAAACACCGGATGCGAAACGCGGCCGACGTGCCACAGTTGCAGAAACATCAGGCCGCCTTCGGCATGCACAGCGCCGCTGACCGCGCGCCATGCGTCGACCTGTTCCGGCGTGTAAATGCCGGGCGTCCATGCATAGCCCTGCCCTTGCTGCGAGATCTGCGTGGCTTCGGTGATGATCAGCGCGGCGCCGGCACGTTGCCGGTAATACTCCACGTTCATCGACGTCGGTACATTGCCGGGCTGGCCGGCCCGCGAGCGGGTCAGCGGCGCCATGGCCACGCGATGATCGAGCGAGAAGCGGCCGAGCTTGAGGGGGCTGAAAAGGCGGGCGGTCATTGTGTTGTTCCATCGGGAAGGTGGGTTGTCGATGGACTCAACGATAGGTGGGCGCCGCCTTTTAGAGAATCCGTTCGCTGCGCAAGGCAGCGTTGCGTGCCGTGCAACGCCACGTCGAGTTCCCGCGCCGAATTCAAAACCTCACGGTCGCCATAAACGCAAATCGCCCGTCGAAACGGGCGATCGTCATTTGATTCATCTGATGATGGTTTTATGCCGCCTGCGCGCGAACCAGTCGCAAGCCCCAACCCGTTCTGATTTTGCCGTCACCGTGCCGCAGAGCGGACACCGCCTGCAGTAATTCACTACGCAAGCGCTCTCGCGCATTCGCGGAGAGCCGGTCGATGTCATACGTTTCCGTCAGCGATTGCCATAGCTCTTCCGGCGTGGGCTCCCAGCCAACGTCGACGTCTTCGATCAGAATCTCTTTGAAATGCGGCTCGAGCAGTTCGGTCCAACCGGCTTCGGTTCGGGTTCGACTGTCCCCAAACGGCAAATGCGGCAGATATTCCCTGGCGATTGGCCGGAACACGTCCATGAAGACCTCGTTCGCCTCGCCGAGCAGGAACGTGCGCCCGACGACGGTGGCGAAATGTCCTTCGGAACGGAGAACGCGCCGAATTTCACCGAGCACCTGGTCGATGTGGTCCATGAGCATCATGGCCATGTGGGACAACACGCAATCCACGGAGCCCGTTTCTATCGATAGTTGCTGCGCGCGCTCTTTCAGCAACACGACGTGCGCCGGCAGACAGGCCCGCGCGACGTCCAGTTCGCCCTGGCTCATGTCCACGCCCATCAGTCGAAGCGAAGACCGCCGACGCTCAGCCAGCAGCTTCAGTAATTGACCGTCGCCGCAGGCAAGGTCGAGCACCGTTTGCGCCTCGTCCGAATCCGGTACCAACGAGGCCAGCACGTGATATGACGACGGATACTCGCGCTGACGATAGCGGGCGCGAAGGTCGTTGAACGCAGCGCCCGTCGCGCCCGTGACGCGCTGGTGAAAATCCTGAAGGTAAAGCTCGGTCGGTGAAACCACACCCATGCATCACTCCCAATGTGAAACCGCTACGCGCCCCTCATCGCCAGCGCGCCATCGTCTCAAACACACCATCGCGCCGGACCAGCGCATGCAACAGCGCCGCCGCCAGATGAAGCACGATCAGCGCGAAGAAGCATAGCGCGAGCACTCGGTGCGTATTCCACAGCAGCGTGTGCAGCCCATTGCTATGCGGCAGGATAGACGGCAACTGAACACCGAACACCACCACCGGATAATCCGCGGCCGACAACATGCCCCAGCCCAGTAGCGGCAACGCGATCATCAGCACGTAAAACGCGAGATGCGACAGATGAGCGGCCAGCTTCATCGGCTCCGGCATCGAGGTCGGCAACGGCGGTGCGCCGCGCGTCAATCGCACCACGAGGCGAATCAGCGCCAGCACGAGAATCACCATGCCCAGCGGTTTGTGGATCGACACCAGCGACAGATAATCCGGGCGCACGGTGGACACCATCCCGACACCGATGAACAGCATCGCCAGAATGCAAACCGCCATCAGCCAGTGAAGCGCGCGCTGCAGCGGTGTGAAGCGATCGTGGATCGGGTTCATGGCGTGGCTCCTCCCGCCGGATGGTGCGGATAGTCCTTGTCTTCAGCGGTCCGCCGGTCGAACGAGACGGCATAGGCGGCCGAGCGCGCGGCGGGAAACGGATCGTCCGAGACGTGCATGCCGGGCGGCAGCACGGTCGGATCGAAGTTGATATCCCGACACGGCCCGTCGGCTTCCGGTTCGATGGCATTGACCACCAGCGTACCCGCCTCCACTTTGCGTCGATCGTCGGGCCAGGCTTTGGTGGGGTCCGCGGTCGGGTCGCCGGGATTGGCGAGCGTGAAGACCAACGTCCAGTGTTGCGGCGCACTGTGGACTCGCTGCGTGATGTCCGCGGCGAGGAAGTCGGCGTCGCGCGCCTTCAACTGATCGTGCGGGACGGCCTCGGGCTGCGCGGCGGGGACGAAGGACCAGCGCACCGCCTGGTCCTGTCCCGCTGCATTCGTGAAGATGAAGCTATTGAGGCTGTTGTACCGTTCCTCCGCGTACGAAGCCGTCCACGGCGCACTCCCCGCCCACGCGACGAACGCGCCGAACTCCGGATGCGCGCCGATGAAATTCTTCATGGCGTCCGGGTCCTGCTTGTTGGCCGAAGCCTGCAGCAGACCGTAGAACGCTTGCGGTGTGGAGACCGCAAAGAACGGTGCATCGATCATCGCGGTGCGCCATTCGCGCCCGTCCGGCGCGACGATGCGCAAGCTGAGGCCGCGCACCCGAACGGCGGCGTCAGGCGCTTTGGGGTCCGGCGTGGCGAGGTTGAAACGTCCGGTGACCGGGTACGAGCCGGGCGCCAGCATCGGCGCCGTCGACAGGGCCGCGGCCGCGCCGTTCGATTCGAAGCTGCCGGTAAAACAGATGCCCTTCGCATGATTTCGGCGGAAGCCGAGCGTCGGGCCGCCGGGTGGCGCCAGGCTGTTGACGATCTTCGTCGGCGTCAGGCGGCCCGGCGAGAGCCAGCCGGCCGTAAAGGCGAAGGCCGCGACCAACGCGGCCACCACGACTGCAATCAGTACCAGCGAACGAACGGGGGACGCGCTGGAAGTCGGTCTGTCGGCCATCGATCTCTCCCGATCTGGATTCGGCTGGGTGAAAGTCCGGCAAGCTGGCGACCATAGTGCCATCGATCCGCGGACCGCGCTCATTCACTGCCGCTCACCGCCTTTCGACGCCATGTCGATGCGGCCGTGCCCCGCCTGCCGCGTTACCAGGCTCCCTGTCCGATTCTGCGATTGCTGGCGGCGCACAGCTATAATCGCGCTCGACCATCGCCAGGGAAGTCTCGCTCGTGAAAAAGATCGCTACCGTTGCGCTTGTTGCGCTCGCTCTCACGGCTTGCTCGTCTGCTGAAAAGCAGGCTCAGCAAGCCCAGCAATTCGTCCACGACGAGGCAAGCCTGACCGCTGCCCAACGCAATGCCACGGTCAATTGCACCCCGGCAAACTGCGACGCCGCGTGGGCGCTGACGAAGCGTTATATCGAGCAACATTCCGACACGTCCGTGACGCGCGCCGACGCCGTCGCGATCGAAACCGACGTGCCGTCCCGTTCAGGCAAGGCTGCCTTATCGGCGACCCGCGACGCGAAGGGCGCGGGCGCGACGCTCACCCTGTTCGCGCAGTGCCGCAACATGTACGGACCGGACAACGAGCAAGGTTCGGACTATGACGAGTGCGCCGAGAAAATCATCAACGCCCAGAATGGCTATGCGGCGTTTCTCCGGACGCATGCGTCGGGTCAGTAAGCGACTCGATCACCGTGGCTGCCGCTAACTCGACTTCAGTTGCGGCTTCGAACTGGGCCTCCATAAATTCGAACATGGCGGGCGTGACCTCGAATGCAAAGGTAGCGCCCTTCTCCTCGTTTCTCTCCGTGACGCGGCGCTTACGCAGATCGTACGGCGCGGTGACGTAGTGAAGCCGCGCCGCGATGCCGGCATCGCTGGCGCGCGCGATAAACGTGGACCGGCTCTCTACTTTCATGAAACCCAGGTCCAGCACGACGCCTGCACCGCTTTGGACGATCTGCTGAGCCACCGACCAGATCTGGCGCTCGCAACGCTGCACCCGCTCCATGATCCAGGCGAGATTCATCGGACTCGGTAGATCGGGACCGTATAAGCCGGCCATCCATTCATCGATAGAAAAACGCGTGGCATGGCACGACTCGGCGAGCTTGCGCGCGTAAAAAGACTTACCCGCTCCCTGCGGTCCGAAAACAATGTGTACTTGCGACACGGCACTCCCGGTTGTTATTCGTTGTTATGGGTTGTTATCCGACAGATTAACGACGGCGCTGCTTGCCGTACGGCACGTGCCGGCTTTGTGTATGCCTACGCGACGCTCGTCGCTCCAAGCTGCAACACCGTCGCGGGCCCAGCCCTGAACGTAGGGCTATGCGCATCCGCCGCGATCATATGAGCGGTGACATCATGCGCCGCCAGTGCTTCTTTTGACGACCACTTTTCGAGCAGGACGAAACGGTCCTCGTCGCCCGCGACGGGGTGTAAGTCATATTGAACACATCCCTCCTCCGCGCGAACGATCGGCGCCAATTGACGGTACGCCACCAGTTGTTCCGCGCCTCGTCCGGGTTTCGTTTGAATCAGAATCATCAGCATGACTTCTTCGGCCATCGCCATCTCCTCGGCATTCGAATAGTTTTTGAAGAACATTGCTCGCGCAACTGAATTGATCTTAACGGATCAGTAGTTCAGTTCATCAATCGCGAAGTCAAAAAGCGACATCTCTCTATCCACGAGACACTCGCACGTAATAATTCGAAATTATCTTCTCGGCATCGCGGACGCCAATGAGCCGCGCTCGCCGGCGCGCGCTCGCGTCCCCTCAGTCACTTTCATGGAGACACTCATGCCGGGTTTGGCATTCCGTCCACTCGCGCTCGCTGGCCTGATTGCCGCCACCGCGCTGCTCGGCGCTTGCGGCGATAACGTGTCGCCATCGGCGGCACCCGTGGCGAAATCCGCGTGCGGCAATACGCCCGTCGCCAATACGCATATGAGCTGTCCTCCGGGCACCGTCTCGCCCGCCTCCTGACATCAGAATTCCAATTAGGTCCTTCGCATGGCCCCCAAAACCCGTCGAGATTTTTTGAAGCTGTCCGCCGGCCTCGCCGGCGCGACAGCCGCCAGCACGCTGTTTCCCGAGTCGATTCGCAAGGCGCTGGCCATCGAGCCGAATTCGGTCACCGGCACGATTCAGGACGTGCAGCATATCGTCGTCTTCATGCAGGAGAACCGTTCGTTCGACCACTATCTCGGTCACCTGAGCGGCGTGCGCGGCTATAACGACCGCTTTCCCGTGACGCTGCCGAACGGTCAGCCGGTGTGGTTCCAGCCGCGCCAGGAAGATCAGACCAAGGTGATCGCGCCGTTCCGCTACGACACCACGAATCCGGGCATCAACGCGCAGTGTATCGGCGGCCTGCCGCATACGTGGGCCACGACGCACGGTGCGATCGACAGCGGCCGCGCCGACAAATGGGCGGTGCAGAAGACCAATATGACGATGGGCTATCACGAGCGCGCGGACATTCCGTTCCACTACGCGCTCGCCGATGCGTTCACCGTGTGCGACAACTACTTCTGCTCGATCCCCGGCAACACGCACCCGAACCGCATGTATCTGATGACGGGCATGGTCGATCCGCTGGCCACCGGCGGCGGCCCGTTGCTCGACAATACCGATTACATCGACAACCAGTTCGATGCCATTCAATTGGCGCCGTTCAACTGGACCACCTACCCCGAGCGGCTCGAAACGGCCGGCGTCTCGTGGCAGGTCTATCAGCAAGGCACGGGCTTCGACAATTTCACCGGCAATTACGGCACCAACATGCTGGCCGCGTTCCAGAACTTCGTGAACGCGCCGGCGGGTTCGTCGCTGGCGAATCGCGGCATGAGCACGCGCTCGCTGACGCAGTTGAAGGCCGACGTGCAGGCGAACGCGTTGCCGCAAGTGTCGTGGCTGCTGCCGCCGGCGGCCTATTCGGAGCATCCGAAATTCACGCCGCTGTATGGCGCGAACTACATCGCGACGATCCTCGACGCGCTGACGTCGAATCCCGACGTGTGGAGCAAGACCGTCCTGTTCATCATGTACGACGAGAACGACGGCCTGTTCGATCATGTCGTGCCGCCGCAAGCGCCGACGGTGCCGGGCTCGGGCATGAGCACGGTGGACATTTCGCTCGAACGTCACAACGTCGTGACCGCGACCCAGGCCAGCACCTACACCGCCGACAACCTGCCCTACGGCCTCGGCCCGCGCGTGCCGATGACGGTCGTGTCGCCGTGGTCGAAAGGCGGCTTCGTCTGTTCGCAGGTGTTCGATCACACGTCCGTGCTGCAATTCATCGAGAAGCGTTTCGACGTGATGGAAACCAATATCTCGCCATGGCGTCGCGCGATCTGCGGCGACCTGACCACCGCGCTCGACTTCTCGAAGTCGGACTCGACCGTGCCGTCCCTGCCGAACACGACGACCTATGTCTCGCAAGCCGACATGCAGTGCGCGCGACCGACGGCGCAAGCCGCCCCTGCCAGCACCGCGCAACAACTCGTGAGCGCACAGGAACCCGGCACGCGGCCGGCGCGCGCGCTGCCGTATGAATTGCACGTGAACGGCCAGTTGCAGGCGCAAGGCTACGCGTTGACGTTCGCCAACACCGGCACGCAGGGCGCGCATTTCTGGGTCTATACGGGCGACCCGACCGCGATGCCGCGCCGGTATACCGTCGAAGCCGGCAAGCAGTTGACCGACACGTGGACGCTGGATGCGAACGGCAACTACATGGTGAACGTGTACGGTCCGAACGGCTATTTCCGGCGTTTTGGCGGGACGGCGGTCGCGGATGCCGCGGCGAAGCCGGATGTGGTGACCTGCTACGACGTGGCGAACGGCAACGTCTACGTCACGCTCGCCAACGCGGGGACGACGCCGCTGACCGTCACCGCCACCGACGTCGCATACGGCACGCCGCCGCAAACGCTGACCGTGCCGGCGGGAAAAACGGCCGAGGCGCACTGGGACCTGTCGTGCAACAGCCAGTGGTATGACTTTCAGTTCACGGTGGCGGGGAACGCGAGCTGGGTGCGGCGCATTGCCGGCCACGTCGAAACCGGCAAGCCGAGCATTACGGACCCGGCCGCGGTTGCGCCGGTGACGACGGCGATCTGATTCAGGCGGTAAGCCGCTGTTTGAGTTTCATATTAGAACGTCTGCTACGCGAGCGCGTAGCAGACGTTTTTTTGCGGCGTACGGTTCAGTGATTCTTCAGTTCAGCACACCGCCAAAAAACATCAGAACGTATACGCCAGCTTGCCGAATGCCGTCCGACCCAACGTGTTATAGCCATACGCGGTCGAGTACTGATGATTGAACAGATTCGACAGCGACGCGGACAACGTCAGATGCGAATTGACCGTGTAAGCGGCACGCAGACCGACCGTCGCGTACGACGGCAGATACGTCGTATTCGCCGGATCGTCGTAAGTCGAGCCACCGTACTGCAGCGTCACGCCGGTGCTCAGCGCGTGCAGATGAAACTCGTCCCACGTGTGATCGACGCTCAGGCTAACCGTCTGACGCGGCCGACGATTGAGCCACGTGCGGTCGGTAACATCCTGCGGATTCAGCAGACCGATCGCGAGGCTCACCGGCGTCGAGCGGCCGAGCGTGCCACGGTACGACAGATCGATGCCCTGAATATGCGCGCGCCCCACGTTTACCGGCGCAAACGTCACCGGGTCGTACGTGATGAGGTCATGCACCCGCGTGTCGTACAACGCGGCCGTGAACGTACCGATCGACGTCGTAGCATCGAGCGCCGCTTCGACCGTATCACTGCGTTCGGGCGACAGGTTCGGGTTCGAGAAACCCGGGTAATACAGATCGTTGAACGTCGGCAGACGGAACGCGTTGCCATACGAAACACGCGCGGTATAAACCGGCGTAATCGCATAAGCGAGCGCGACATTGCCGGTATTGACCGACTGCCCTTGCACGATCTCGTGGCGGCCCGCGAGGAACAGCGTGAACGCCCCGAGCACGGCCGACTGATGCAGCGAAACCGCCGAATCGTTGCGAGCCGGCACGCCCGACGGAATATCGATCGGCAGGAAGGCCTGCTCGCGCGAGAAGTCATAAGCGAGCTTCGTCTCGCCGGACAACGGCAAACCGAACAGCGTATGCCCATGCTCCTGGTGCGTCAGCGAAGTCGACGTGCTGAAACGCGTCGAGTCGATTTCATCGGTGGCGAGGGTCGGGTCGTTCGCGTAGAGGAACTGGCGGTCGTTCGCGTAGCCGACCGACTGGTCGAACTGCGTGTACGGCGTGATATCGACGTGCAGCGCGATACCTGTCGTCAGTTGATGATCGAGCTGCTGGTTGTCGCCGCCGGCGTTGTCGTAGGAAAACGTGGACTTGTGATAAAGCGCGAAGGTCGAGATCGACCAGTTGTCGCGCGCATAGCCGAGCCGCGCGTCCACGTCTTGCGCGTGGTACGGATTGCGGCCGTCCTCGTGCCCGTAGGCGAACGGTTTGGTGGCGTCGATCCCTGCGGTGTTGTAGTCGTGCAGACCGAGCGAGTACGTCAACCCGGACAAGGCCGAAAGCGGCCCCGTGGACGGAATGCTGCCCGAGGTGCGGATTTGCGTGTCGAACGTCTTGTTCGAACCGCCGCCCACCGAGACCGTGGTCCGGTTAGGCTGATTCGCCGCATGGTTCGTGAAGAGTTGCACGACACCGCCCACCGCGTCCGCGCCGAATGACGCGGCGGCCGGTCCCGAGATCACTTCGACGCGGTCGAACGCGGAGGTCGGCAGATCGGCCCACGAGGCCTGGCCCGTCGTCGCGGAACCGACCCGGATGCCGTCGATGAACACCGCCACCTGGCTGCCGCTCGACCCGCGAATGCTGACGGCCGCCGTCGCGCCCGGTCCGCCGTTTTGCGACACGGTCACGCCGGGCAACGTCGCCAGCGCTTGCGTGATGCTCGGATCAGCCGGCGACAGACGGTCGAGATCCGCCTTGCTCAACACCTGCGTCGACGCATAGCGTTGGTCGAACGATTGCGGCAGATGCTGCGTATCGCCCGTCACGAGAATGTTTGGCAGCGTGGTTTGAGCCGGCGGTTGGGCGTCGGGCGACAGCGACGCGTCGTCCGCGGCGTGAGCGGTTTGCCATGCGGATACTGCGGAAACCGTCAGCGCGGACGTAACGAGGAGATGACGGAACTTCATAGTGAGCCAATGCCTGATGCGGAAAGGCGAAGGCACAACGCCCCCGCGGGTGGAGCGTTCTGAAACGTGCTGGTGGACATGACAGGTCCTGAGGTTAGGCTGTCTTTGCAACGAGCGACCGCATGGAGCGGTGCTGGCGCATCGGGACACCCCGCCCGATACGGCTGCGCAGACCTCGGTCGATGGCAGGTCTCCTGGCTCGCGAGTCGCCGTTCTGCGCCGACCTTCCCGGTGTCCCAGTGGTCATGAGTGGCGCGAACTCGTCGCTTACAGTTGCGGGGGCAGCCGCAGACTCGGCGCATTGCTGCGCCTCACTGCGTTCCCTTTTGATCCCGGTCAGGGGAACCATCAGGGCGCAAGCGTAACGACTGGTAGTGCCGTCCGTCAATTATTCGTGATATCGGACGTCACCTCGGGCGCAACAAGTTTCTGCCGCAAGGCCTTCGCGGCCTGCACCATATTGGTCAACGCGGCTTCCGTCTCGGGCCAGCCACGGGTTTTCAGGCCGCAGTCCGGGTTGACCCACAAGCGCTCGGCGGGAATCACCTCACAGGCACGTTCCAGCAGACGCTGCATCGCTTCAACGCTCGGCACGCGTGACGAATGCGTGTCGTACACGCCCGGGCCAATTCCGTTCGGATAGGCGAACTCGCCGAAACCGTCGAGCAGTTCCATCGACGAGCGCGACGTCTCGATCGTGATCACGTCCGCATCCAGCGCGGCGATCGACGGCAAAATGTCGTTGAACTCCGAATAGCACATATGGGTGTGAATCTGCGTCGCGTCCGACACCCCGCCGGCCGCGATGCGGAATGCGCGGGTCGCCCAGTCGAGATACGCGGGCCAGTCCGCCTGACGCAGCGGCAGCCCTTCACGGAAAGCCGGCTCGTCGATCTGGATGATGCGGATGCCGGCTTTCTCGAGGTCCACCACTTCATCGCGAATCACCAGCGCCAGTTGCAGCGCCGTGGTCGAGCGCGGCTGGTCGTCGCGCACGAACGACCATTCGAGCAGCGTGACCGGACCGGTCAGCACGCCTTTCACCAACCTGTCGGTCAACGACTGCGCATGACAGGCGTTGTCCACGATCATCGGTTCGGGCCGGTACACGTCGCCGTAAATGATCGGCGGCTTGACGCATTGCGAGCCGTAGTTCTGCACCCAGCCGTTTTCGGTGAGCGCGTAGCCCCACAGCTTGTCGGCGAAATGCTCGACCATGTCGTTGCGTTCCACTTCGCCATGCACCAGCACGTCGAGCCCGAGTTCTTCCTGTTTGCGTACGACGCTCGCCGTTTCCGCGCGCATCCGCTCGAGGTAGTCGAGCGCGCGGAGTTCGCCGCGCCGGTACGCCGCGCGTGCTTGCCGGATCGCCGGCGTCTGCGGGAACGAGCCGATCGTCGTGGTGGGCAGCAACGGCAACTTCAACGCGTGACGCTGCACGCGGCTACGGTCGGCGAACGGACTCTTGCGGTCCGCCATCGCGTCGGTAATCGTGGCGACGCGCCGTTGCACCAGCACGTTGAACACGCCGCCGGAACTGCGGCGCGAATCGAGTGCGGCGTCCGCTGCCGCGAGCGCCGGTTCGGCCGCCGCCGGATCGCGCAGCGCCAGGGCCAGCGTGCCGATCTCGTCGAGCTTTTCGGTAGCGAAAGCGAGCCACGAGCGGAGTTCGGCGTCGAGCTTCTTTTCGGACGCGAGCGTGACGGGCACATGCGCCAGCGAGCACGACGGCGCGATCCACAGCCGTTCGCCGCGCTCGGCATCAACGCTTTCCAGCGAAGCCGCGATCTCGCCCAGATCGGCGCGCCAGACGTTGCGCCCGTCGATCACGCCGACCGACAGCACCTTGTCCGCCGGCAGCGCCGAACGCCATGCGTCCAGTTGTTGCGGCGCGCGAACCAGATCGATATGCACGCCGTGAACCGGCAGCCCGGCAACCAGCGGCGCATGGTCGGCGGCGGTGTCGAAGTACGTGGCCAACAGTACCTTGACGCCGCCGTCGCCCAGCACGTTATAGACGGCGGCGAACGCTTCGAGCCAGTCCGCTTCGAGGTCGAGGCACAGCGCGGGTTCGTCCAGCTGAACCCATTCGATCCCGCGCGCCTTCAACTGGTCGAGGATGCGGATATAGCGGATCACCAGACCCGGCAGCAACGACAACCGGTCGAAGCCCGCCACGCGACTCTTCGAGAGCCACAGGTAAGTGATCGGCCCGATCAGCACCGGCTTGACCGCGAAATCCAGCGCTAGCGCTTCGTCGACTTCGTCGAAGAACCAGTCGACGCCGCCATTGAACGTCGTATCGGGACCGAGTTCCGGCACGAGGTAGTGATAGTTGGTGTCGAACCACTTGGTCATTTCCATCGCCGGCTGCGCCTTGTTGCCGCGCGCCAGTTCGTGATACTGCGCGAGCGACAGCGTGGCCGGTTCGAAGCCGAAGCGCGCCGGCAGCGCACCGAGCAACGCGGTCAGGTTCAGCATCGGGTCGTACCACGCGAAATCGCCGACCGCGACGAAATCCAGCTTCGCGTCCCGCTGCAACGCCCAGTGACGCGCGCGCAGCGCCTTGCCGACACCGCGCAGATAGGCGTCGTCGGACTCGCCGCGCCAGAACGACTCCTGCGCGAACTTCAGTTCACGTTGCGCGCCGATGCGCGGAAAACCGGAAATATGGGTGCGGGCCATGCAGAATCCTTGAGTGAATGCCGCGCAGTGTGCGAGTCGCGCTATGATTCATCAAGCGACATGTTTTCATCATCATATGAGCCACATTCATATCAAGACTTTTCCCGTTTCGGTGTATCGCCATGCTTGAACTGCGCCATCTTCGCTCGCTGATCGCGATCTCCGAGTCCGACAAGCTGGTCGCCGCCGCCGAACGCGTCAATCTGAGCCAGTCCGCGTTATCGCACCAGATCCGCGACATGGAAGCCCATTACGAGGTCTCGCTGTTCGAGCGGACTCGCCACGGCCTGCGTTTCACCGCCGCCGGCGAGCGGCTGCTCGCGCTCGCGCGCGACACGCTGGCCGCCGTGGCCACCGCCGAACGCGATCTGGTTCGCCTGAAGGGCGACGTGCGCGGCGAGTTGCGGATCGTGCTGGAATGCCACACCTGTTTCGACTGGCTGATGCCGGTCATGGACGAATTCCGGCGCCGCTGGCCGGAGGTCGAAGTGGATCTGGTCGCGGGTTTTCACGCCGACCCGATGAAGCTGCTGAACGAACGCAAAGCCGACGTCGTGATCGGTTCGAAGCCCACCGCTAAACGCGGCCTGCACGTCGCGCCGTTGTTCCGCTTCGAGATCCAGGTGGTGATCGCCAATGAACACCGTCTGCGCAACAAGCGGCGTGTCGGCCCGGAAGACCTGCAAGGCGAGACGCTGATTACCTACCCGGTGCCGGAGGCGCGTATCGACCTGATCCGCGAGGTGCTCGAACCGGCCGGCATCAAGCTCGAACGGCGCACCGCCGAACTGACCATCGCGATCATGCAACTCGTGGCGAGCCGGCGCGGCATCGCGGCGCTGCCGAACTGGGGCGTGAAGAATTACGTCGATCACGACTACGTGCTCGCGAAACGGGTCGGCGCCGCAGGGCTGTGGAGCGAACTGTATGCGGTCGCACCTAAAGACATTGCGGGGCGGCCCTACTTCGACGATTTCGTGAGGATCGTTCGCGACATCTGCGCGGCGCAGCTCGACAGCATCGAGCTGATCTCCACTCATCCTCATTAACCGGAAATCTCTTGATGAAAAAAATCCTGATCATAGGGATCGGCGCGGGCGATCCGGACTACCTGACCGTTCAGGCGATCAACGCGCTCAACCAGGCCGACGTGTTCTTCGTGATGGATAAAGGCGTCGCGAAAGAGAAGCTGATCGCGCTGCGCAAGCAGATCATCGAGCGTTTCGTGGACGGCGAGCGTTACCGGATCGTCGAGGCGAGCAGCCCCGAACGCCGCCCCGACGAAGGCGACTATCGCTCCGCAGTGGACGAGTTGAACCGCGACAAGCAACGCATCTTCGAACGCCTGATCGCGGAGGAACTGAACGACGGCGAGGTCGGCGCGTTTCTGGTGTGGGGCGATCCGTCGCTGTACGACAGCACGATTCGCATTGTCGAAGCAATCGCCAGGTCGATCGTAGAAGGCGGCGGCGAGGCGCTCGACTACGAAGTGATTCCCGGCATCAGCAGCGTCCAGGCGCTGGCGGCGCGGCACAAGGTTCCGCTGAACCTGATCGGCCGCTCGATCACCATCACCAACGGCCGCTCGATCGCCGAAGGCTTCCCGGACAACGTGGACAGCGTCGTCGTCATGCTCGACTCGCAGAACGCCTACCGGCATCTCGCGAATGACGATCTCGACATTTACTGGGGCGCCTATGTCGGCACGCCCGACGAAATTCTGATCGCCGGAAAACTGCGCGACGTGATGGACGAAATCGAACGCGTCAGGGCAGAGGCGCGCCGCACGCATGGCTGGATCATGGACACGTATCTGCTGCGCAAACGCGAGCGCGCCTGAGTCCGCCCGACGCGGGCGGCGCCATGCCACAAGCGCGCGCTATCGCTGTTGCAGCGCCGCTCCGGCGCCCGCCGGGTTATCTGCCGTAACCGCCGGTATTGCGCTTTTTATCCTCCTTGCGCCAATGCGGCTTATATTGATGTTAGAGGTGTTGCCGCATCCACACGCCCGACGTTTCGGCGTGACATGCGCGGCACACACGCGCCCGGGTATGATGCCGGTCGCACTCTTAGCGGAGTCCGGTTCGCCGCCGCTCCTCACGTCGCCTTTTCCAGCCACGAGAATCATCATGCCTGCCCAACACGACGAAGCTCCCACCGCCCACGCCACGCCGGGCAAGGCGAAACGCAAGGCGCTGCCGGTGCCGGCGCGCAATCTTCTGATGGTCGCCGTCGGCGTCGTGGTGTTCGCGATCGTCGCGGGTGTCGTTCTTTACGGTCCCATTACGTATGGCGACGAGATTCCGAACTTCGGCATCATCCTCATGCTCACCGTGCCGGTTATCGCGGGCGTGGCGTTCCGGGTCGGGCTGGATGCCTGGCTGGATCGGGTCTAAGCACAATCCACTACGCGAGCGGCGGCACGACGGGCAACCCGGCGGGCAACACAACGGGCAACACCACCCACACCTCCAGCCCACCGCCCTCGCGCGCATGAAACTGCAGGCTGCCGTGATGCAGCCGCGCGATCCGCTCGACGATCGCCAGTCCCAGCCCCGTGCCGCCACTATGCGCGCGCGCATTGCTGCCGCGCTGAAACGGCGCCTTCAATTGCTCCAGCTCCTGCGCCGACAAGCCTTTGCCGCGATCGCCGACCGCCACATACACCGCCTCCGGCGTCGTCCAGCTGCGCACCGCGAGCCCCGTTCCGCCATATACGATCGCGTT
The DNA here is from genome assembly GCF_902833695.1 of Paraburkholderia sp. BCC1876. Classification (NCBI taxonomy): domain Bacteria; kingdom Pseudomonadati; phylum Pseudomonadota; class Betaproteobacteria; order Burkholderiales; family Burkholderiaceae; genus Paraburkholderia; species Paraburkholderia sp. BCC1876. The sequence goes on from NZ_CADFGI010000005.1 coordinate 158,290, forward strand.
CTGCATCAGGTTCATCAGCAGCCGCATCATGCTGATCGGCCGGTATGCGAGAGCCGGTAACACCGCGAGCGACAACGCGAACTCATGCCCCAGCCCCGCGAAATCGCCCGCGAGGCGTTCGATCAGCGCGTTCAGATCGCTGGGCTCCGCGGCCTCGCGTTCGCCGCTGCCCGCGTAATCCATGAACTGCTGCAGGATCGTTTCGATCTGGTCGAGGTACGACTCGGCGGCGACCACGAAACTGCTGTCGCTGCCGTGCGGCATCGCCATGGCCATCGCGAGGCGCAGTTTGGTCAGCGGCGTGCGGATGTCGTGCGAGATGCCGGCCAGCATCAGCGCGCGGGTTGCCTCGGCCTGCTGCAACGCCTGTGTCATCTGATTGAAAGCATGACTCACCGTGGCGATTTCGGTCGGGCCGTCGGTGGGCAGCGGCGCGGGCGTCTCGCCGGCGCTCACGCGGCGCGCCGCTCGAGTTAATTGCTGGAGCGGCTGGTTGAGGTGGCGCTGGATCAGGTAGCCCGTCAACGCCGCCAGCGCGCCCAGACCGAGCGACAGCAGGATCGCGGCGTCGAGTCCGTTGCCCTGCGCGTCTTCGGGAATCGGCAGGGCGATCCAGTACGGTGTTTGCGGCGCATCGGCCGGCGCATGCATGCGAATCCACAGGCGCTGACCGCCGACCGACTGCCAGCGCGCCGGCATGTCGGCAGGTAAATGCGCGCGCAAGCTGTCGAGAAACACGTCGCGCTGATAGATGCGATAGGCGCGTAGCAGATTGGTTGGCTGCGCCTCGGTGGCGTCGTCGGGCAGTTGCGTACGAGCGTCGAGCCGCGCGGTCAGCGTGGCGCGCGCGCTGGGCGGCGTGGCGGCGAGCAGGTTGTCGAGCGTCGTCACATAGGTCGCGAAAACGGCGGCCGCGCGTTCGACCCGCGGCCGCTGCACGTAATGCAGCAACACGCCGAGCGCGCAGGCCTGGCTCAGCATCACCAGCACGATCAGCAACACGATGTTGCGCGCGAGCAGCGTTCTGGGCAGTAGCGCTCGTAGCACGCCGCCTGGCGCGGCTTGCCCCCCTACTTCCACGCCGCCTTGCACAGCGTGTTTTTGCGTCCCGTCCGGCTCCGGGCGCGTCATGAGTCGACGTCCGCGGCCAGCATGTAGCCGATGCCCCACACCGTCTTGATGAAGCGCGGTTTGGACGGATCGTCCTCGACGATCTGCCGCAGCCGCAGCACCTGCACGTCGATGCTGCGGTCGAGCGCGTCGTGCTCGCGGCCGCGTGCGCGCGCCAGCAGATTGTCACGGCTCACCGGCCGGTTCGGCGACGACGCCAGCGCAACCAGCAACAGCATCTGCGCCGAATGAATCTCCAGCAGCGCGCCCGCGCGCGACAGTTGCTGCTTGCCGACGTCGAGCGTGAAATCGCCGAAACGCACGGACTGCGAGGTCACGGTGACTTCGCCGGACGCCATCTTCTGGCGCCTCAACAGCGCATTGATACGCGCCACCAGTTCGCGCGGCAGGAACGGTTTGGCGAGGTAGTCGTCGGCGCCGGTTTCGAGGCCGACCACGCGGTCGAGCGGATCGCCCTTCGCGGTCAGCATCAGGATCGGCAACGTCTGCCCCTGTTCACGCAGACGCGCGCAGATTTCGAGGCCGTTTTCGTCGCCGATCATCAGATCGAGCACGAGCAGGTCGAACGGCTCGCGCTCCAGATAACGATCGAGCCGCTTGCCGTCTTCCGCGACGCGCACGTCGAAACCGTGGCCGCGCAGAAAGCGCTGCAGCATGTTGCGCAATTCGACTTCGTCGTCGAGCACGATGATTTTGGCGGGGCGATCCATGCGAAAGCTCCTTGATTTAAGCGTCGGGCGGCGTCTGACGCGCCGCGTGCCGTTCGGCCAGGCGCTGCAACAGCACATAGAACGACGGGATGAACAGCACGGCGATACAGGTGGAGGCGAGCATCCCCGAAAATACCGCAATCCCGAGCGAACGGCGCGCGCTCGCACTCGCGCCGGTGGCGATCACGAGCGGCACCACGCCGAGAATGAAGGCGAACGAGGTCATCATGATCGGCCGGAACCGCAAACGCGCCGCTTCCACCGCGGCCTCCGCAATGCCCACGCCCTGCGCGCGCAAATGCCGCGCGAACTCCACGATCAGAATCGCGTTCTTCGCCGACAACGCGATCAGCAGCACGAGGCCGATCTGCGTGTACAGGTTGTTGGCGGCGCCGAGCAACGCCAGCGTGCCCGCCGTGCCGAGCAATGCGAGCGGCACGGCCAGCACCACCGCGACCGGCAGCAGCCAGCTTTCGTACTGCGCGGCCAGCACGCAGAACACCAGCAACACGCCCACGGCGAACACCCAGTAGGCCGAGTTGCCGACCAGCTTCTCCTGATACGACATGGCGGTCCATTCGTAGCCGACGCCGGCCGGCAGAATCCGCGCGGCTTCCTGTTCGAACGCCGCGATCGCGTCGCCGGTGCTGTAGCCGTTCGCCGGATTGCCGTTGATGGCCGCGGCTGGGGCGAGGTTGTAGAGCGTCGCGACAGCCGGGCCGACGCTCGTGTGCGCGTCGATAAACGTGCCCAGTTCGACCATGTGGCCGCTATTGCTGCGAATCTGCAAACGGCGAATGTCGTCGGTGTCGCGACGGAACGCGCCGTCGGCCTGCACGAACACGGGGAACGTATGGTTGAAGGTCGTGAACTGGTTCACGTAGCTGGAACCGACATAGTCCTCCAGCAGATCGAACACATTGCCGACCGGCACTTGCAACGATTCGGCCTTGGCGCGATCCAGCGTCAGTTCGACGGTCGGCACCGACGCGCGAAACGGGCTGAACACGCGCTGCAATTCGGGGCGCTTTGAAACGCTGGCGATCAACGCGTCGGTAGCGTCCTGCAGCCGCTGATAGTTTTGCGAGCCGTCGGTCAGCATCACCTGCATCTGTACACCACCGCTATTGCCCAGGCCCTGGATCGGCGGCGGCACGATCACCACGGAGCGCACGTCGGGCAGTTTCGCGAGTTCGCGGTTCATGCGCAGATACAGCGAGCGCAGGTCTTCGCCTTTGCCGCGCCTGCTCCAGTCGTCGAGCGTCACGTAGATCAGCGCGGAGTTCGGCAGCGAGGCGTTATTGTCGAGTGGCGAGATGCCGCCGATCGACACCACATGGCTCACACCGGGAATCGCGCCGATCAGTTTTTCGATCTGCGTGCTCGCCTCGCGAGTGCGCCCGAGCGACGCGGCGTCCGCGAGTTGCGCGGCGATCAGCATGTAGCCCTGGTCTTCGAGCGGAATGAAGCTGGTGGGAATACGCGTGAGCAGAAACGCGGACGCCGCGCCGAGCGCCAGCGCGATCACGAGCGCGAGACGGCAACGCGCCACGAACCAAGCGACCACCCGCACGTAGCCGCTTTCCACACGCGCGTAGCCCTTGTCGAACACGCGATACACCACGTTCGGCTTGCCCGGCCGCGCGGGTCGCAACCACCTTGCGCTTTGCACCGGCTTGAGCGTCACCGCGTTGATCGCGCTGATCACCGTGGTGGCGACCACCACCAGCGCGAACTGCCGGTACATCTGCCCCGTCACGCCGCCGAGAAACGCCGACGGCAGAAACACGGAGATCAGCACGAGCGTGATGCCGATAATCGGCCCCAGCAATTCGTGCATCGCGTCGATGGCCGCCTGCTTTGGCGTCTTGCCTAGCTCGATATGTTGCGTGATCCCTTCCACCACGACGATCGCGTCGTCCACCACGATCCCGATAGCCAGCACGATCGCGAATAGCGTCAGCAGGTTGATCGAAAAGCCGAGCAGATAGATCGCGCCGAACGTGCCGATGATCGTCACCGGAATCGTCGTGGCGGGCACCAGCATCGCGCGCCAGTTCTGCAGAAACAGCAGGATCACCGCGAGCACCAGCAGGGCCGCTTCGAACAGCGTCTTGTAGACGTCGAGCACCGATTGCCGCACGAAGGTCGTCGTGTCGAATGGCAATTGGTAGCTGATGCCTTTCGGCATGTCTTTCGCGAGACGCGCCATGGTGGCCTTCACCGCATTGCCGACCTCCAATGCATTCGCCTCGGGCAACTGATAGATCGCGATACCGGCCGCGGGTTTGCCGTCGAGGTTAAAGAACTGCCCGTAGCTGGATGAACCGAGTTCGGTGTGCCCGACGTCGCGAATACGCACGAAATGGCCGCCGTCGTTCGGATCGGCTTTGACGATGATGTCGTCGAATTCGTGCGGATCGGTGAGCGCGCCTTGCATTGTCAGCGTCAGTTGAAACGCGGAGCCGCCCGCGTTCGGTTCCGAGCCGAGCTGGCCCGCGCTCACGTCTTTGCTCTGGCTCTGGATCGCCTGTACCACGTCGGCGGCGGTCAAACCGCGCTCGCTGAGTTTCTGCGGATCGAGCCACACGCGCATGCTGTATTGACCGGTGCCGAACACGGTGACGTCGCCGACACCCGGCAAACGCGCGAGCGTGTCGCGCAGCGAAATCACCGCGTAGTTGCTGAGGAACAGCGAATCGTATTTCGGATCGGGCGATTGCAGCGTGTACAACTGCAGGATCGCGGTGGAGCGCTTGCGCACGGTGACGCCCTGCTGCTGCACCGCTTGCGGCAATTGCGCGGTGGCGGCGGAAACGCGGTTCTGCACCAGCACCTGCGCCTTGTCGACATCGGTGCCGACGGCGAAGGTCACGGTCAGCGTGTAGGTGCCGTCGTTGGTGCTGGTCGATTGCATGTACAGCGCGTTTTCCACGCCGTTGACCTGCGTTTCGATCGGCAGCGCCACGCGATCGATCACCGTCGCCGCACTCGCGCCGGGAAAACGCGCGACCACCTGCACGGTCGGCGGCGTGATCGGCGGATACTGCGCGATCGGCAGATTGATCAGCGCCACGCCGCCCAGCAGCATCACGATCAGCGCGATCACATTGGCAAAAACCGGCCGCTCGACAAAGAAGCGGATCATGACTGAGCCTGCGCCGCGGCCGCGACCACCTGCACTTTGGTGCCGGGCGCGACGGCCAGCGCGCCGCCGGTCACCACCTGATCGTTTGCGTTCAGGCCCACGGTAACGGCTCGCAAGGCGCCGTACAGGCCGCCGGTTTGCACCGCGCGCTTCTCGATCACACCCGCGCCGTTCACGATCAGCACGAAGGTGCCGGCCTGCTCGCGCAGCAAGGCGGTATCGGGAATCAGCATGACGTTGTGCGGCGCGCCGGCGGGGATATGCACCTCGACCGACATGCCGGGAATCAGATGCGCGTCCTGATTGGCGATATCGGCGCGCAGTTTGAGCGCACCGCTGCCCGAATCCACGCGGGTATCGACGAATTCGAGCGCGGCGTCTTCACCCTGCGCGGCCGGCGCGCCGAGCACGTTCACGCGCACGGTGCGCGGCGGTTGGGTGAACAGCCCGATACGATTCGCGTCGCGCTCGTTCAGCGTGAAATTCACGTACACCGGTTGAATGCGGTCCAACGTGGCGAGCTTGCTGGAGTCGGATGCGCCGACCAGATTGCCGACGTCGAATGAACGCGCGCCGATGCGGCCCGCGAACGGCGCGCGGATTTCCGTATAGCCGAGATTGATGCGCGACATGTCGCGTTTGGCAAGCGCCTGGTCGCGCGTGGTCTGCGCTTTCTGCAACGACGATTCCGAGGTCGCGTTGTCGGACGTGAGCTGTTTCTGGCGCGTCAGTTCCTGATCCGCGTTGACGAGCGCGGCCTGGTCGTAAGTGAGTTGCGCGCGATACGAATCCGGCTCGATGCGGAACAGCAACTGCCCTTGCTTGACGTACGCGCCGTCGGCGAAACCGATCTGCTGCAGCACGCCCTGCACGCGCGCCACCAGCGTGACCGTGGCGGAAGGCGCGACGGTGCCGCTCAGGTCGAGCTGTTCGCGCACTTCGCGAGGCACCGGCCGGCTGACGCTGACTTGCGGTAGCGGTGCATTCTGCGCGGCCTGGGTGGTGTTGTCGTGGCAAGCCGTCAGCGTGAGGATCAGCGCGGCGAGTACGAGCTGGGTGATGACTGCTGGTGGAGTAATGCCAAAGGCGATTGCGGATGGGGTCCGGCTTTTCACACAACGCTCAGCGCCGCCCCGCTCGTTGTTCACGCATCGATTCGCCATGTTCTTATTTCCCGTTCTCAGGCTGCGCCACGCTCGCACGCGCCAAAGCGGAACCGGCGGGCGGATTCAACAAACGCCCCCAATCCGTGCGCTGCGCCATCTGCGTGGCAATCTGTTCGCTCACCACCTGCTGCCCTTGCGCGACCTCCCATCCGCCGCCGAGCGCCCGATACAGCGACACCGCCGCGAGCGCCGCCAGCCCCTGGTTTTGCGCAAGCGCATCGCCGTCGCGCAGCGCCGAACGCGACGCGTCCAGCACCGGATCGTAGGTCACCGAGCCCGCGCGATACTGCGCGTTCGCGAGCCGCAGCGCGCGCTGCGATGCATCGGATGCGCGCGCGGACGCGGCGAGCGCATCCAGCGACGTGCGCAACGCGGCGATCGCGTCTTCCACTTCTTTCTGCGCCTGCAGCACGGTGTTCTGATAGTCGAGCACGGCCTCCTGAAACGTCGCGTCCTGAACTCGCACCGCGTTTTTCAGCTGACCGCGATCGATGATCGGCAGTGTGATGCCCGCGGAAAACAGCCCGATCGTCTTGCTGCCCCACTGCGTCAAACCAATGCCGTGCTGTTCGCCCGACGACAACCCGAACAGCCCCGTCAGCGACAGCGACGGATACAGCTTCGCCTTCGCGGCGCCGATCAGCGCCGATTGCGCCGCCGCGTTGAGCGCGGCCTGGCGCACGTCGGGACGGCGCCGCAGCAGATCGGCGGGAATGCCGACATCGATCTGCGTGGGCGGCACGGGAATCACCGTGCCGCCTTTGAGTTGCGCCTCGACGGCGTCGGGCGGATCGGCGAGCAGCACGGCCAGCGTGTCGCGGTCCTGCGCACGCGCCTTGATGAGCGGTGGAATCTGCGCTTCCGTTTCGGCCACCAGCGTGGCGGCCTGTTCGACGTCGAGTTGCGTCGCCGCGCCGTGCCGGTAGCGCGCCTGCGTCAGCGTGAGGCTCTGCTGCACCGACTTGAGATTCTGCTGCGCCACCGCGATGCGCTGATCGAGCGTGCGCAAGTCGATATAGGCATTCGCGAGGTCGCCGAACAGCGACACCAGCGCGTTGTCATACGCAGCTTCCGACACCCGCAATTGCGCGCGGTCCGATTCGATCTGCCGACGATATTTACCCCAGAAATCGATTTCCCAGCCGGCGTTTACGCGTAAATGTTCGGCCCATAAATGCGTGGGCGGCAACGGTCCGACGCCGCTGGTGTTGATATGGTCCGCGCCCGCCGACACGCTGCCCGACTGCGGCAGCAGATTTTCCGCGCTGGTCGCGAGTTGCGCGCGCGCCTTGAAGATATGCAGACCGGCCACCTGCAGCGACAGGTTGCGCTGGTAAGCCCGCTCTTCGAGCGCGCTCAGCACCGGGTCGTTGAACGCGGTCCACCAGGCGGCCTGCGCGGCGGGCGTGGCCTGCCCCGGGTCCGGCAAGGTTTCGAGCCAGCGGTTTTCGAGCGTCACGTCCGGCTGTTTGAAATCGGGGCCGACGCTCTTGCAGGCGCTCAATGCCACGCTCATCGAGACGATCATCGACGCGCAGGCAAAGCGCAAACGGCGGGACGGGGCGGATTTCATCGCGCAGGCTGGTGGGTCAAAGGACGACTGAGGGTTCGGCTGCGGAACGGCTCGCGCGCCGCGCCACGGCCCTACGATCCCGCCGATACCCGCGCGGCTCAGTGCGCTGCCCCGCGTTGCTGCATGAATGCCTCGATCTGCGGCAACGTGATGTAGCCCGCTTTCTGCGCGTCGATCTCGTCGAAGTGCTTGGCCACCATCGGCATGCCGGCCGCCGCCTGGTCTTTGGTGAGCTTGCCGTCGTGCGTGGTGTTGGCATTCGAGAAACGCGTCTGCAACTGCTGCTCCATGCGCTGCATACGCTGGGGATTACCGGCCTGCGGCGCGGCGGATTGAGCGAACGTAGCGGTGGATGCGCAGCACAGCAACACGATGGCGAACAACTTCTTCATGACCGACTCCTTGATGGGTCATCGAGCGTCGCCTGCTGGTGCCGCGATCCGTTCAATGACAGGCCGAATTCTTGGGCAAGCGCCGGGCGAACGCAATTTCAGAATCATGTCGACTTATGTCATGACCGACGGGTGCCGCGATCAACGCCGCGCCATGTGAAGGCTCACGAGGCTCACGTTCCTTGCCGCAATACAGCACGCACTCCCAACACGCCATCGCGCCGCCACGGCCGGTCGGCGTGACATGGAATGAAATGACTTTGCGATGCCGTTCCTAACGCGCTTTGCGTATCTTTCGTCTGCCGGCTCGAGCGACGCAGCAAGCGCCGTCAGCGGCGCCGCCGCAACCCGCGGAACGCCCCGGCTTTCAAGCAATCCGAACCACGCGACAGGCTTTTTTCACCGCAAGAAGCACGGCGCCGTTCACCGTCTCAGGAGTACTCCATGACCATTCGCCGCGTTTGCGTCTCCACCTTGACCGCCCTCGGTCTCGCCTGGTCGTCGACCCCATTCGCCCGCACGCTTGCCTTGCCGCCCGCCGCCGTGGTCTATGCGCCGCCGCCCCGGCCGGTCTACAGCGGCGTGCCGGTCGATCCGGTCCACGTGGCCGCGCCTCCGCTGGCGCCGGTTCGCGTGACGCCGTGGATCGTCGCCACGGCGCCTCAGGCAGCCGCGGATAACGTATCGATTGCAAAAAAGGCTGTTGAACCAGCATAGAACATGCTGTCCGCAAGATTGCCTGGTGAATTCCCGTTGTGCTGAAGAATGGCGGACGAGGCGTGCGCGCGGCGCGCCGCCGCTCAGTGGATCAGAATCCGCGCGCCAAGCGCCAGCACGAGCGCCGGCACCATCACCACCGCGCCGACCTTCAGAAACTTCAGGAAGCCGACGTCTTCGCCTTCGCGGCGAATCGCGTTGAGCCAGAGGATCGTGGCGAGCGACCCCGTGATCGACAGGTTCGGCCCCAGGTCGACGCCGATCAGCAGCGCGTCGATGACGCGCTCCGGGCTATGCGCCTGCATCACCGTCGAACTGGCGATCAGCCCGGCCGGCAGGTTGTTCATCAGGTTGCTGCCAAACGCGATGGCGGCGCCGGCCCAGCCCGCGGTGCTCATTTCGTTGTGCAGCGCCGCGCGCTGCGTCAGGCCGGCGAGCGTCGTGATGACGCCGGTGTGATCGAGCATTTCGACCAGCACGAACAGCGCGGCGACCAGCGGCAGCACGCTCCATGAGATTTCGCGGATCATCGGCAGCGGCGATTTGCGCTCCTGGATCAGCACGACCAGCGCCGTCAGCGCGCCGAGGATCGCGGTGGGCAGGCCGAGCGGCAGATCGAACGCGGACACCGTCAGCAACGCGACCGCCGTCACCGCGATACCCGCGAGCGCGACGCGGCCGCTCGCCGACAGCGCGAGCGGTTCCAGATTCGCCTCGCAGGTGCCGGCCAGCGCGTCGCGTTGGCTCCAGCGCAGCATCAGGTAAGTCGCGACGATCGACAGCAGCGAAGGCAGCGTGAAGCGCATCAGCCACGCACCGAGCGCGGGCGTGTGATTGCCGTACAGCACGATGTTGGCCGGATTCGAGATCGGCAGCACGAAGCTCGCCGCGTTGGCGATGAATGCGCAGACGAACAGCAGCGGCAACGGGTGCGTCTTCGCTTTTTTGGCGGCGGCGAATACGGCCGGGGTGAGCACGACGGCGGCTGCGTCGTTGGAAAGAAAGGCGGTGATCACCACGCCGACCAGATAGACCAGCAGGAACAGCTTGCGCGGCGAACCCTGGGCATGATTGACCGCGAGCACCGCGACCCAGTCGAACAGTCCTTCGCGACGGCCCACTTCGGACAGCAGCATCATGCCGAACAGAAACAGATAAACGTCGGTGCCTTTGCCGACCGCCGCGATGGCCAGATCGACCGGCAACAGCCCCAACGACACCAGCAGCAGCGCGCCGGCCACGGCCCAGACCGCCTCGGGCCATTTGAACGGCCGGGTGATGACACCGGCCGTGGCGGCCGCGGCGATACCCCAGGACAGCAAAACGGAATTCAAAAGGTGGCCTTGATTAGAATGAGTGGCGCACAGGCGCGTCCGGGACGCGGCAGGTCTGGTAGGCCCGGTGGGCCGCCCGCTGCCGGCGCTAAGGGAGCAAAGCTTGTGCCAGAGCAACGCCGCGCCGGCGCCACGGCACACGCCATCAGCCCACCCGGTTCACCGCCGCGATGCAGTCGCGCCCATTGTCTTTGGCGAGGTACAACTGCGAGTCCACCAGATTCACGAACGCCACCGGATCGGCATCGGACGCCGGAATCAGCGTGCCAACGCCGAAACTCGCGGTGACCGTCTGCCGGAACGGCGAACGCTCGTGCGCAATCTCCTCCGCCGAGAGCCGGTCGCGGCATCGTTCGACGACTTGCCGCGCGGCCTCCGCACCGGTATTCGGCAGAATCAGCACGAATTCCTCGCCGCCGAAGCGGCCGACGAAATCGCCCGGCCGCACCGCTTCGCCCAGCACGGCAGCCACCCGCTTCAGGCACGCATCGCCTTGCACGTGGCCGTAGTAGTCGTTGTACGACTTGAAGAAATCGATGTCGGCCATGATCAGCGATAGCGGCGCGGCATGCCGCTGCGCCGCGCTCCATTCGCGCTGCAAGACGGCGTCGAATTCGCGGCGATTGCCGACGCCCGTGAGGCCGTCCTTGAACGACAGCGCTTCGAGTTCGCGCTGTAGTTCGGCCAGTTTCTCTTCGGTCTTCTTGCGCTCGCTGATGTCGAACATGAAGCCGACCAGTGCCTCGACCTCGCCGTTCGCGTCGCGCACCACATGCACCACGTCGCGCAACCACACGTATTCGCCGCGGCTCGTCAACGCGCGATAGTCCGCTTCGTGATCGGTGCCCGCCTTCGACTGCGCGACGCAGAAATCGACCACCTTGTCACGGTCTTCCGGATGCATGCGCGCGGCCCAGTCCTGCACGGTTTTCCAGCTCGACGGCGCCCAGCCGAGCAGCGCTTCGATCTGCGGGCCGATATAGGCGAACCCCATGGTCGCCCAATCGATCTTCCACGGAATCGCTTTCGTCGATTCAAGCAAAGTACGGTAGACGGCGGCGTCGTGCTCTATGTAACCTTCCACGCCGGCAGCGGCCGGTGCGGAATCGTGACGCAGAAAATCCGCGCCGAGCGGCGCGTTGTGTTTGCCAGTGCTGTTCATCGATTCAATCCTTCCTCGCGGTCCAGCCGGCAAATTAACACAGCGCCGGGTACGGTCAGGCGTTTTCGCGTTTATGTGGCTTACGTAGCTTACGTAGCGCCTCGCGTTTCATGCCACGCGCCATTAGCGTCACCACTAGAACGATCTGTTCTCTTCTACCCGTCTATTCAGTTTTCATTGGCCTGCCTACTATCCGCATTCACCTGCGATACCGCATGCCCAACCCACAGCACAAGAATGAAAACCCGTCCTTCAGATCCTGATCGCTATCACGGAACCGCCATTGCGCTGCATTGGCTGATCGCTGCATTGATCATCTGCGGTTTCTATATCGGCTGGATCATGACCGATATCCACGGCTTTACGCCCACCAAGCTCAAGTACTTCTCGTGGCACAAGTGGATCGGCGTGACCGTCTTCGCGCTCGCCGTGATCCGCGTGCTGTGGCGCGCCACCCACCGCGCGCCGGCGCTCGACAGCGCTACGCCCACGTGGCAGAAGGCCGCGGCGCATCTGGTGCATGGTCTGTTATATCTGCTGATGCTGGCTATTCCGCTGTCCGGCTACTTCTATAGTTCCGCCGCCGGTATTCAGGTGGTGTATCTGGGCATCGTGCCGTTGCCTACCTTCATCGGCCCGGATCAGGCGCTCAAGGCCACGCTGCGCACGGTTCATGTGCTGCTCAATTACACGCTGCTCGCGCTGGTTGTCATGCATGTGCTGGCGGCGCTCAAGCATCAATTCGTCGACCGCGACGGCTTGCTTGCAAGGATGATTCCGTTCCTCAAGTAACGTCGCCTGACCATCATGTGACAGGCGTAGCCGGCGATTGGCTACAGCCTGTTGGCAATCTAATTCCCCACGGTGTGCAATCAACGCACGCGGGTTCGATAGGATGCGTACCACTATGAAATCAAACCTTTATCACTCCGCCGTTCGCGCGGCAATTCGTCCCGCGATTCGACCGATCCTCACCGGCATCGCGGCGCTTTCGCTGTTCGGCGCCGGGCTCGCGCATGCCGACGTCGACGCCAGCAAAAGCACGGTCATTGCCACCACGAAACAGATGAACGTGCCGGTCGACGGCAAGTTCAGAAAGTTCTCCGCGCAACTGAATTTCGATCCCGCCAGGCCGACCGCCGGCAGCGCCAATGTGTCGATCGACACCGGCAGCTACGACCTCGGCGCGGACGACTACAACAAGCAGGCGCAAGGCAAGGAATGGTTCGACAGCGCAACCTATCCGGCCGCGACCTTTGTTTCCAGCGCGATCGCGCCGGCCGGCGGCAACCAGTACAAGATCACCGGCAAGCTGACCATCAAGGGTAAATCGCAAACCGTCGTCGTGCCGGTCACCGTCACGGCGCAAGGCGCCACGCAAACCTTCGACGGCTCGCTGCCCATCAAGCGCTCGCAGTTCGACGTCGGCACGGGCGAATGGAAAGATACCTCGGTGGTGGCCGACGAAGTCGTCATCAAATTTCACCTCGTCGCTTCGAAGAAGTAATTCGACACCCGAAGCGCCGCAGTCTTTTTAGAAATCCCCTTTAGAAATCTGGAGAACACCTTGAAGAAATCCTTTTTGCTCGCCGCCGGCGCGCTGGCCGCTGCCCTGTCGTTCAACGCAATGGCGGCCGACACGTATCAGCTCGATCCGACCCACACCTACCCGAGCTTCGAAACCGACCACTTCGGCGGCATCTCGACGTGGCGCGGCAAGTTCAAGAAGAGCAGCGGCACCGTCGTGCTGGATCGCGCGGCGAAGACCGGCACGGTGGACGTGACGATCGACATGAGCTCGGTGGATATCGGCAATGACAAGCTCGATGCGGAACTGGTCACGGAAAAATTCTTCGACGCCGCGAAGTACCCGACCGCAACGTACAAGGGCACGCAGATCCGCTTCGACGGCGACAAGCCGGTTGAAGTGATCGGCACGCTGACCATGCACGGCATCACCAAGCCGGTCAATCTGAAGATCGAATCGTTCAAGTGCTTCACGAACCCGATGCTCAAGCGTGAAGTGTGCGGCACCGAATCGACCGCCACGTTCAATCGCGACGACTTCGGCATCGACTTCGGCAAGGCTTACGGCTTCAAGATGCAAACCACGCTGCACATTCAGGCTGAAGGCATCAAGCAATAAACGCCGTTCTGGTTGAGTAGCAAGGCGGTCGCGGTAGCGGGTCGGCAGATCCGCGTATTACCGCGACCGCTTTTTTTATCTGACGAATCGGCTCGCTTTTCGAGTGCAGCGCGGGTGCCGGGCACAGCGTCGAGCACGCGATTCATCCTACGAATACCCCTTTAAAACAGGCGTATTCCGTCTTTTTCAGGTCATAAGTTCCGGTTTCGTCGCGCCAGAAAACTTGAGCGCGAAGAGCCGCCACATCTCCCCGTTATTCACCCATTTGAACCGCTCCGCTCAACCTTAAAGTCGCCAGCACGGAAATAACCTTGTCTGGAGACGTTGGGTGAAACAGGTGAAACTTGCGGCCCTGGCCGCAACGGTGATGGTAATGACGGCGGGCACGCAGGCCGAGGCTCAGGAAATCTACGCACACGGCGGCACGCTCGGCGCGGGTGTCGGCGCGGCGCTACCGCTGAATTCGTGGGTGGGCGTGCATGCGGAATTCGAAGGCTTTGGCCTGTCGCGTTCGTTCAATGTGGACGGCAACCAGTACGACGGTCATCTGAAGCTTCTGCAAGGCGGCCTCTATGTCGATCTGTTCCCGTTCAAATCGAGCGGGTTTCGCGTGACCGCGGGCGCGCTGATCAACGACGACGAAGTCACGGCCCACGCCGTGCCGAACGCGCAGGGCAACTACAAGATCGGCGACGCGTTCGTGCCGGCGGTGGGCGCCGCGCCATCCACCACGATCACGCTGCCGCGCGTGATGCCGTACCTCGGCATCGGCTATGGGCATAAGCCCGTTTCGAAGGGCTTCGGCGTGACGTTCGATCTCGGTGTCGCCTATGGACGGCCGCGCACCTCGTACAGCGTGCCGGCGATCTATTCGATGCTCGCCACCCAGGCCAACATCGACCAGGAAGAGCAGAACATCAGCAATAAGGTGGAGCGCTACAAGGTTTATCCGGTCGTGCAGATCGGTGTGAGTTATCGGTTCAATTAACGCGCGGCGGTTTTGGCGATTGGAGGGCGATCATTCCAGCACGCCGGCCGAAGCCGTTCTGGACGTAACCGGCGGCGTCGATGCCTTGCGCAGTTTCGCGACCTGACGATCGCTGGCCGCGCCGCCCCGATTGCCCCAACTGGTCTGCACGAAGGTCACCACCTGCGCGATCTCGCGATCGCTCAGGATGGCCGCGTACGGCCCCATGGCGAGCGCCGACGGCGCACTGCGCGTCGGCGGCATCGAACCGCCCGTCAGCACGATATGAATCGCCGAGGTCGGGTCGTTGGTCTGCAGGACTGGATTGCCCGCCAGCGCCGGGAAGGCTTTGCCGTTACCTTTCCCGTCCGAGCGATGGCAGCCGGCACAGCGATCGAGATAGATCTGCGCGCCGGCATTCGGCACCTGCCCGTGATAAAGCTGCGTCGCGACGGTTGCGTCGTAGCGATAAGGCGGCGCGTCCTGCTTGTGCGGCGGCAGCGACTTCAGATAGGCCGCGATACTCGTCAGGTCCGCTTCGCTCATGTGCTGCATCGAGTTGGCCACGACGTCGTTCATGGCGCCGAATGACGCCGCATGCGCATTGCGACCGCTGCGCAGAAACGCGACGATCTCCGCGGCCGGCATGGCGGCGAGCCCGTCGCCGTGTTCGTTGCGTAACGACGGCGCAATCCAGCCGTCGACCGACTGGCCGCCGGCCAGAAAAACCGGATTCGCGTCGTCGCCGAGCGACAACTCCTGCAGCGCGAAGCCTCGCGGCGTATGGCAACTGCCGCAATGGCCGAGACCTTGCACGAGATACGCGCCGCGTGCGATCTGTGCCGCGCTCTGTGTCGAAGAGCCGGGCTGAGCCACGTACGCCTTCGTTGCCGGTCCGAAGAGCCGACTCCACACGCTCAGCGGCCAGCGCATGGACAGCGGCCAGGGAATATCGCTCGCGCGGTTGGTCCGCGAGACCGGCGTGACGCCATGCATGAAGTACATGTACAACGCGTGCATGTCGGTATCGTCGATATGCGCGTACGACGGGTACGGCATGGCCGGATAAACCGTATGCCCCTCTCGGGTTTTACCGTGCCGCATCAGCGCCGCGAAATCCTCATAAGACCACGTGCCGATACCCGTCGCCGGATCAGGCGTGATGTTGGTCGAATAGACCTTGCCGAGCGGTGTGGCGAGCGGTAGACCACCGGCGAACGGCTTGCCGTTCTTCGCCGTGTGACAGGACACGCAATCGCCGGCGCTAGCCAGATAAGCGCCTCGTTCAATTTGCGCGGAGTCCGCTGCCGGCGCCGCGTAAGCGCTCCATGACAGCGACAGGATGGAGAGCGCCGCGCCGACGCGGTATCGCAGAGCTTCGAGATTGATCATCACGCATCCACCAGCGGTCGCGGGTCTTTCAGATATTGCGTGCGGATCGCTTTCGCCGACCAGTAAGCCAGCGCGGCAACCGCGCCCGTAGGGTTGTAACCCAGCCCGACCGGAAACACGTTCGAGCCGATCGCGAACACGTTGTGCACGTCCCAGCTTTGCAGATAGCGGTTCAACGCGCTGGTTCGCGGCGACTCGCCCATGATCAGGCCGCCGGCCCAATGCGTCGTCTGATACGGCCGTACGTCGAAGTGATCGCCGAAGTTCTTTTGCGTGACCGTGTAGTCCTTCGGTCCCATGGCTTTCGCGACCTGAACCAGCTTGTCGGTCACGAAGCGCGTCATGCGGATATCGTTGTCTTTCCAGTCGAACGTAAAGCGCAACAGCGGCTGCCCGAACTTGTTCCGGTACGTGGGGTCGAGATCGAGGTAGCAATCCCGATACACCATGTTGGCGCCGTTCGAATCGATCGACACGGTGTTCACGTAGTTGTCCTTGACCGCCTTTTTCCACGTGCTGCCCCAGCGCGGCGTGCCGGCCGGCACCGCAATGCCGGAAATCGGTTTGGCGCCGGCGGGATTGCACCATAGCGCCGCGCCGCCGACAAAACCGTGCGGACCGTGATCGAAGTTATCGCCGTTGAAGTCGTCGAACGCGACGCTATTGCCGCCCGCGCCAATGAACGGATTGCTGTTCTTGCCGGGCTCGAAGAAGAGCTGAATATTCGAGAGCATCTGGTACGACACATTCTTGCCGACCGTGCCTTCGCCGCTCACCGGATCGTATTGACGGCCAATGCCCGACAGCATGAACAGATGCGCGTTGTTATAGGCGAAGGTACTGGCAATCACGATCCGCGCCGGTTGCGCGACCACTTTGCCGGCGGCATCCACATACTCCACACCGGTCGCCACTTTGCCGGCCGTGTCGAGCGTAATGCGCAGCACGGTGCAATCAGGCCGCAGCTCGAAGTTCGGCAGGCCGCGCAGCGCGGGCAGAATGTTCACGTTGGGCGAGGCTTTCGAGTAGTTGTAGCACGCATAGCCCGAACAGAAACCACAGAAGTTGCACGGTCCCATCTGGCAGCCATACGGATTCGTATAAGCGGCCGAGACGGTGGCCGACGGCGCACGGAACGGATGAAAGCCGACTTCTCGCGCCGCCTTCATGAACAGGTGTGGACCGTACGGCACTTTCTGAGCGGGTAGCGGGAACGCCGCCGAGCGGTTCGCTTCGAACGGATTGCCGTCGCCCACCACCGTACCGTTCACACGGTACGCCTGGCCCGAAGTGCCAAACACCTTCTCGGCAAAATCGAAGTACGGTTCGAGTTCTTCATAAGACACGCCGAAATCCTGCAGCGTCATGTCCTTCGGAATGAACTTCGCGCCGTAACGCTCGACGTAATGCGAGCGCAACCGCAATTCTTCCGGATAGATTCGCCAGTGCTGGCCCGCCCAGTGCAAACCGGCGCCGCCTACGCCCTCGCCCGGTTTGAATGCACCGATCTGCCGATAAGGCAATGCGGTGTCGTTCACGTTGTGACGGAACGTGAAAGTACTGCGCGACATATCCTGAAACAGCTTGAAACGCTGCAGATAAGTGAGTTCGTCCAGCGTGGTCGGATACGCGCCATCCGGATAGGTATCGCGGTACTGTCCGCGCTCCAGCGCGAGTACCTGCAAGCCGGCCTCGGTCAACTCTTTCGCCATGATAGCGCCGGCCCAGCCGAAGCCGACGATCACCACGTCGACCTCTTTCATCGTTTTATCGGTCATTGAATGGTCCTGATGGGGACGTGCCGGTTCCGCCGCTTGCCCCAAGGTGCAAACGCCATAAACCGGCATCGGAACATCGTATTCAGGCGCTGGACACCGGCCCAAGCGGATAACGTTTTCCGTATTGCTCGACCCAGTCGATGTAGTCGGCACGCGCGCCTGGAAAATTGATCATCTTCCAGGCCGCCATATCGCGATTACCGCCGTGCTTCGGATCGCAGAAGTAGCCTTCATGCGTGTTCTGCAGTAGCTGGTTGAAAAAGTCCGCGGCGGGCGCCGCGCCGATATCGAGCTTGCCCTGCTCCAGTTGGCCGATCACGCTGTCGCGCGTCGCGCTGTCGAGTTCGTCGAAGTGCCGGGAAAATTGCTTGTGCAACTGTTCGTCGAGTCCGGCGAGTGCCACGCGGTACATCGCGCGCGGACTGTATTCGAGCTGATAGCCCAGCGTTGCCGGCCCCGCGACGAAGGGTCCATGCATGTACCAGAGCGCGCCATAGCCGTACGGCGTGTTCATCTGCAGGTCGATGAATTCCGGCACGCCGGCTTCGAGCGCGCCGGGCCCTTCACTGTCCGCGGGGATCAGACGATCCACCAGGCCGACCAGCAGCCGCCATTCCGTCGCCGTGAAATAGCGAGGCTGGAAAGGAGCCGCGCTGCCCGCCGTCGAATTCGCCATCACGCCGGCAACGCCCGCGCCGATCGCCACGGCGGCCGGCGCCGCGCTGGCGACACTGCGCATGAATGCGCGTCGCCCTGGAGAGATACCAATGGGTTTCATGCAAGCGCTCCGATTGGGATTGCATTGGATCGTGGTTGAGCGAGATCCTACGTGGGCAAGCCATTAATTAAATTAGCCGAGCCTGAAGAGTTATTAATGTGACGCACCACCCTGCTGTTGCGTGGCCGATCAAACAATCGCGAAGCAACACTTAAGTCACTGCCCCCGCGATTCAGAACATTTCATTTTTATCAAACGACTAAATGCACGCTGCTCAATAGACTCGTTGATCGAGATCGATGCGGCGCTGAGCGGTTGCGCCCGTGTCAGGTCCTCAAGTCCACCGCGACACCATCAAGCGAGCCACCACCCATGCTTCACGAAATCAGTTATGCACTCGTGCCGTTTTTCTTCTCGATGGCAATGGGCTATCTGGCCGGAAAACTCGCGCGGGGCGCGATGCCGCTGTCGGCGATCAACTCGATGCTGGTCGACTACGCGCTGCCATTCGCGCTGTTTCTCTATACGGCGAAGATGCAGCGCGCCAGCCTCGGCAGCCATCTCATGCTGATCCTGTTGCTGGTCGCGGTGATGCTGGTGCCGTATTTCGCGTCGCTCGCGCTGTCACGTTTCGTCTTCAACGTGGCGCCGTCGAATGCGGCGGTTCGCGCCGTCACCATCGGCATGCCGAACTTCGCCGCGATCGGCTTGCCGCTGCTGCACAGTGTTTACGGCGACGAGAGCAATCTGACGGTGGCGCTCGCGATCACGACGGCGTCGGTCGTGATGTCGCCGGCCGGATTGATTCTGCTGGAGCGCGCGAAAACGCGGGACAGTGGCGGCCCGCACACCAACCTGCTGGCGAAGGCACTGGTCACGACCTTCGTGAAACCGATCGTGATCGCGCCGATTCTCGGTGTGTTTGTTTCGCTGGCGGGCTGGGAATTGCCGGGGCTGCTGGTTCAGTCGCTCGGGATTATCGGCAGCACGACTGCGGGCCTCGCCTTGTTTTCAACCGGGCTGATCCTGGCGTCTCAACCGTTCCGGCTCGACCGGGAAGTATGGGCGGGCGTGGCGCTCAGTAATATCGTTCAGCCGCTGATCGCGCTCGCGCTCGTCGTCGTGCTCGCATTGCCCAAACAGATTGCCGGTGAAGCGATTCTGCTGTCGGCCATTCCCTGCGGTTCGTTCGGCATTCTGTTCGGCCTCTCGTATGGCGTGCAGGACACCACGGCCGGGACGACGCTGGTCATGTCTAGCGTGTTGTCGATCGTCTCGCTGACGGCCACGATTTTTCTGCTGGGCTATCTTTGACCGCGTAGTCCGCAAGCACGCGGAATAGCCGGCGAGGCCACCGACCCGAAGATCGGTAGCCGCGCCGGCACGCTGCCTGCCATTCCACGTCGGACAATCAGTTGCCGGTCCAGCCGCGCAGGAAATCGATCAGCAGTTCGTTGACCCGTTCCGGTTGCTCTTCCTGGGGCAAATGCCCGCATTGCGCAATCGGCTCCGCGCGCAGATGGGTCGCCATGCCTTCCCACACCGCCTTCATGTCGAACATGCCGCCCACCGCGTAGAAGTCTTCGCCCCACAGCGCCATGGTCGGACAGGCAATCTTCACGTCGGCGTCGACCAGATCCTGCGCGACATCGTCGGCATTCGCGCGGTAGTCGGACATCGCGCCGCGCACCGCGCCCGGCCGCTTGTAGGCCTTCACATAAGTATCGAAGTCCGCGCCTTCGATCGTGTGCGGGTTGTAGCACCAGTCCGCGAAGAAGTGATGCAGCCACGCCTCTTCCTTACCCGCGATCAGCGTTTCCGGCAGGTCCGCCACGAGGTGGAACAGGAAGAACCAGTACGCGCGCGCCGTCTGCGGATTCATGTTCTGTGCGACCACGCGGGTCGGCACGTTGTCCATCACCACCAGCCGGTCCACCCGCTCGGGATGATCCTTGGTCAGCCGCGTCGCCACGCGCGCGCCGCGATCGTGCCCAACGAGCGCGACCTTGCCGATACCCAACTGGTCGAGCAGGCTGATGATATCCAGCGCCATGTTGCGCTTGTCGTAGCCCGAACTGGGCTTGTCGGTTTCGCCGTAGCCCCGCAGGTCGGGCGCAATGACCCGATAATGCCGGGCCAGCACGGGCATCTGATAACGCCATGCGAAGCTGGTCTCGGGAAAGCCATGCAGTAGCACGACCACCGGGCCGCTGCCGGCATCCAGGTAATGTTGCCGGATACCATTGGCACGAATCGTGTGATGCCTGATCGCGATCGACTCTGTTTCCATGTTGTGATCCTCGAAGTGATTGAATGCGCGACGCTACTGCGCTTACTGCGCGCCTTCTTCTTCGACGATCAGACGATTGTCGACGGCCGCCACTTGCGGAACGCGTTGCGCGACATCGCCCGCTTTCTGGATCTGGCTTGCATCGGGTACCGTGCCAACGAGCGAGACCGTACCGCCTTTCACCAGCACCGCGATGTTGCTGGCCTGCAGACCCTTGGTCGAATACAGCGCGTGGCGCACGGACTTCGACAGTTGACGGTTGTGCAGACGGGCATCCGCTTTCGTCATGGCAACTGCCGGCTGCGATGCGGCGGCGTCATTGGCGGTTTGAGCGATGGCGAGGTGGGAGGCAAACGCGGCCGCGATACCTACCGCGGCGAATGCGGAAATTCGCATGATGGATTCCTGATAGAGGTTCGGGGAGAAGAGACCGTAAAGGCCCTGTCGCGGCATGCTGAGCCTGCCGCCATTGCAACGACACCATCGTAGTGGCCGTTTCCCGCTAACGCCCCTAAATCCTTCTTAAGCCTTACTAAGCGCGATCTGCCCGCGAAAAGCGGCCGCCTCTCGCCGCTGCCCCCACCTGTTAAAAAGCGTGAATATTCCTGAAGAAATCGCTTCGCGGCTCGCGCTCAGTTGATCACGCAATCGAATAGCCGCCACCGGCCACCCGCGCGTGACCGGACACTTACCGGGTCGGCGAACCGCGCACGCTGAAGGATCGGGAGTCAATGCCAGTGACCAATCTGATCGATCGGGCGAGCGGCCGGCCGTGGCCGTGGGTATTTCGAGGCGAACGGCAGTTTCAACCGTCGTCGGCCGTGTTCGTGACGGACGACATGCAGGCGGAAATCGACGTCGCGTGCGCCGGCCTGGGCTTCAGTCAATCCACGGAGTACCTCGTGCGGCCGCATATCGAAAGCGGCCGGCTGGTGCGGCTACTCCGCCGCATGGCAAGGTACTATGATGGTTTGGCTTCCCGCGCGGCATACGCTATCGCAACGCAGCACGGCAAGCGCATTGAACGCCTCATCTGCTGCCGTTATCCCCGTTATTGCCATTATCCATCGCCATGAATTCTGCAAGCCGCCGCATCGCGCACCTCGACATGGACGCGTTTTATGCGTCCGTCGAGTTGTTGCGCTATCCGGAACTGCGTGGTCAGGCCGTGGTGATCGGCGGCGGCCGCAACGCCGCGCCGCAACTCCTTGAAGACGGCACTCGCCGCTTTGCGAAACTGCGCGATTACGCGGGTCGCGGCGTGGTCACCACGTCCACGTATGAAGCGCGCGCGCTCGGCGTGTTCTCGGCCATGGGCATGATGAAAGCCGCCGTGCTCGCGCCCGACGCAATTCTGCTGCCCACCGATTTCGACTCCTATCGCCATTACTCACGCGTCTTCAAAACGGCGGTCGCCACGTTCACGGATCGGATTGAAGATCGCGGCATCGACGAAATCTATATCGATCTCACCGACCTGCCGGGCGAGCCGCACGAGATCGCCGCGCGCATCAAGAACGCGGTCAATGAAGCCACTGGCCTCACGTGTTCGATCTGCGTCGCGCCGAACAAGCTGCTGGCCAAGATCGGTTCCGAACTCGACAAACCCAACGGCCTCACGATCCTCACACCGGCCGACGTGCCGTTGCGCGTCTGGCCGCTGCCGGTGCGAAAGGTCAACGGAATCGGCCCGAAGGCCGCGGAAAAACTCACGGGGCTGGGTCTCGCGACGGTCGGCGATCTGGCCGCGGCGGACGCGGGGCTATTGCAGGATCACTTCGGGCGCAGCTATTCGGCGTGGCTGATGCAGATCGCGCAAGGTCATGACGAACGGCCGGTGGTGGTTGAATCCGAGCCCAAGTCGATGAGCCGCGAAACCACTTTCGAGCGCGATCTGCACCCGCGCCACGACCGGCCTGCGCTATCCAGTTCGTTTACGGGCCTGTGCGTGCGGGTCGCGGAAGATCTCGTGCGCAAGGGTTATGTGGGCCGCACCGTGGGCATCAAACTGCGCTACGACGACTTCCGCACGGTCACGCGCGACCTGACGCTGGACGAACCCACCGCCGACGCCGCCGAAATCCGCCGCGCGGCGACCGAATGTCTGCGGCGGGTGGAATTGAACCGCAAGCTGCGGCTGCTGGGCGTACGCGTGAGCGCGTTGACGCCGGCCAACGCGCAAGCGGCCAAACCGCGCCTGCCGGTTCAGGCGGATTTGCCTTTCACCAGCGACGAATAACCCGTCGCCTCAGCCGCGACATTGGCGCTGTTGCCGGTAGCTTGACGCATGGTCGGCAAGGCCGTGTCGATCTGCGAGGCCGCGATCGAAAACGAAAACGTATTGATGCCGTTCGCGCTGTGCGCCGACACCGTGCCGCGATGCATCTCCGCGATCGCCTTCACGATCGCCAGGCCGAGGCCATGGTTTTCTCGGCTATTCGTGCGCGAGACTTCCGCGCGATAGAAGCGGTCGAACAGATGCTCGAGCACGCCGGGCTCGATCGGCTCGCCGGGATTCGCCACCGCCACACGCACCTGATCGTTGTCGCGCGCAATCGTTACGCTGATCGACGCGCCGGGTTCGCAGTGCTGGATCGCGTTCATCAGCAGATTCGTGCAGGCGCGGCCGAACAGCGAGCGGTTCACGCGGATCTGCGCGTCACCGCGAAGCTGGGCATGCACGCGCGCTTCCTCGAGTGGAATCTCGAGAAACTCCAGCGTGTGCGCCACTTCCGCGGCCAGCGACACCTCGACCAAACCGGTCGCGCGTTCGCCCTGATCGGCGCGCGCGAGGAACAGCATGTCGTTGATGATCGCGCGCATCCGCTCGTATTCTTCGAGGTTCGATTGCAGCGTATGACGCAGGTCGTCCACCGAACGATTACGGGTCAACGCCACTTCGGTCTGGCCGATCAGAATCGTCACCGGCGTACGCAGTTCGTGAGCCACGTCGGCATTGAACGATTCGAGGCGGCCATACGCGCCGTCCAGCCGTTCGAGCGCACCGTTGAATGAGTTGGCCAGGTCGTTCAGTTCGAGCGGCAGCGACGCGGTATTCAGGCGCTGCGAGCGGTTGTTCGGACTGACGGCGGACGCGTCGCGCGTGAGGCGCGTGAGCGGCGCGAGGCCGAGACGCGTCACCGAATAACTGAGCAGCAGCACCGCGAGACTGCCCAACGCGGACAGCGCAGCGAGCGCCGAGCCGAATACGCGCATGGTGCGAATGTTCGGCGAATAACTCGCGGCCACCTGCAATTGCAGCGGCGGGCGCGCGTCGTAAGACGGGACCGTCACCGTGGAGGTCAGCATGTCCTGGCCACCGCCGGCCGGCTTCACGCGCGCATAACCGCCCGGCCAGTTTTTCACCGCCGTGCCTTCGACCGGCTGGCCGTAATGGAAATACGGATCGGTGCTCGACACCGAGTACACCGTGCTGCCGTCGTGCGGCGTCATGTCGGTGAGTTTTTCGCGGCACATGCGCCATTTTTCCGGCGTCACGGCGTGATAAACGATGATGCGCGCGATCTGCACGCGATCGTCGAGCGACTCGCGCAGATGGTGTTCGAGCTGCGTACGCAACACCACGAAAAGTCCCGTGCCCACCAGCGTGAACACGGACAACGCGACCAGCGCGAACATCAGCGCGAGGCGGCGGGCGATCGATCGGTTCATGACTGCTCAGCCTCCTCGCGCACTTCAAGCACATAGCCCATGCCGCGCACGGTATGCAGCAGCTTGGACGGAAACGGACCGTCGAGCTTCGCGCGCAGGCGTTTGATCGCGGTCTCCACCACGTTCGTGTGGCTGTCGAAATTGACGTCCCAGACGAGTTCGGTGATCGCGGTCTTCGACAGAATGTCGCCTTGCCGGCGAGCCAGCACGCTGAGCAACTGAAACTCTTTGGCGGTCAGGTCGAGGCGTACGCCGTCGCGGGTCGCGCGGCGGCCGATCAGATCGACGAACAGATCGCCCACTGAAATCAGCGTCGATTCCTGCGAGCGCGTGCGGCGCGCCAGCGCATGCAGCCGCTCGACCAGTTCGAGGAACGAAAACGGTTTGGTGAGGTAGTCGTCCGCGCCTTCGCGCAGGCCGCGCACGCGGTCGTTCACATGGTCGCGCGCGGTCAGCATGATGACCGGCGTGGACTTGCGCATGCGCAGCGCCTTCAGCACGCTGAAGCCGTCGCGTTTGGGCAGCATCACGTCGAGCACGATCACGTCGTAATCGAATTCGGTGGCGAGATGCATGCCCTCCTCGCCATCTAGCGCGACGTCCACGACCCAGCCCTGCTCTGTCAAACCGGAGCGCAGATAGTCCACCACCTTGTGCTCGTCTTCAACAATCAGCAATTTCATGCGCGTCCCCTTGTCTGTGCATTATACGAAACGCCTCGCATTGCTTGCGCATCCCTCTCCCACCCATGCCTGCTCATGATCGGCCGGCTCACCGCGCGGGAGCCATCGCCTCCTTCGCGTCGTTCGATTGTGCGTCTGTCGAGGTGGCCGCGACTGCCGTGCCGGCCTCCCAGCCGCCGCCCAATGCCTTCACCAGCGCCACCGACAGCGTCATCTGCTGGCCGTGAATCTGCACGTCCTGGCGCTCGCTCGTGAGCAGCGACTGCTGCGCGGTGATCACGTCGAGATACGCGACGAGGCCGCCCGAATAGCGGTCGTTGGCGAGCGACAGCAGATGCTGCGCGTCGGTCACCGCTTCGTGCGACTGCTTCGCCGCGCCGTCCAGCACCGACAGCCCGGTGATACCGTCCTGCACCTGCTGGAATGCGGTCAGCACGGTTTGCCGGTAGTTGGCCTCGTTGGCCCTGTAGCCTTCGCTCGCGAACTTCACGTTCGCCGCGCGGCGGCCGCCGTCGAACAGCACCTGGCCGACCGTCGCGCCGAGCGTCCACATCAGCGTTGGCGCGCTCAGCAGGCTGGCGAACTGCGTGGCTTCCCAGCCGATGCCCGGCGTCAGCGTCAGGCTCGGGAAAAACGCCGCCTTGGCCACGCCGATCTGCGCATTCGCCGCGGCCATCGCCCGTTCGGCGGAGGCGATATCCGGGCGGCGCTGCAACACGTCGCTCGGCACGCCGAGCGGAATTGCCGGCACCTGCGTGTCGAGCACCTTGGGCGCGATGGCGAACTGCGGCGCGGGTACGCCGACCAGCGCGGCGATCGCATGTTCGAATTGCGCGCGCTGATTCAGCAGTAGTTGCGCCTGCACCTTGGTCGAGTCGAGCAGCGACTTCTGCTGCAGCACGTCGAGCCCCGACACCGAGCCCAACTCATGCTCGGAGCTCACGTAATCGAGCGCCTTCTGCTGCAGTTTCACCGACTGGTTCAGCACGTCGATCTCGGCGTCGAGTTCGCGCAGCGAGAAATAGTCGGTGGCGAGGTCGGTGGTCAGCACCAGCCGCGCGTTGGCGAGGTCGTCGGCCGATTGCTGCGCCGACGCCGTCGCGCCTTCCACCTGACGACGTATCCGGCCGAATAGATCGGTGTCGTAGTTGATCGTGGGGCCGAGCTGCACGTTGTTCTGCACCGTCGACTCGGTCGGCGTCGCGTAATTGGTCAGCGGACGGTCCTTCGAAATACGGAAGCGCGAGCCGGTTGCGCCAAGGTCGACCTCGGGAATCTGCTGCGCGCGCGTATTTGCAAGCGTCGCCGTGGCCTGTGCATAGTGGGCGCTAGCGGCCACCAGCGTCTGGTTCTGCGCGAGCGCCTGAGTTTCCAGCGCGGCCAGCGCCGGATCGCCGAAACCGCTCCACCAGTCCAGCGCGATCGGCGCGTGCGACGGCTCGGCCACCCGCCAGTACGAATCGGTCTGCCATGTAGGCGGCACCTCGGCTTGCGGGCGCTGATAGTCCGGACCGACCGTGCACGCCGCGAGCAACGCCGCGCCCGCGAGTGTCGTGATCGCCCGGCAGGGGCCTGCGACCTTCACGACGCCCCCTTGCCGTTTTTCTGCGGCTGGGTGATCTGCACGTGATCGCCGTCCGCGATCGAATCGCTCGGGTTGATGATCACCTTGTCGCTCGCCTCGATCCCGCTTTCGATTTCGAGCGTCTGCCCGAGATCCTGCGCGATCACGATCTTGCGCAACTGCACCTTGCCGTCCCCGTCGACCACCGCGAGCCGCGGACCTTCCGCGCGGAACAGCAGCGCGTTGCCCGGCACCATCAGTTGCGCGTGGGCCACTGCCGGCACCGCGACCTGGACATACGCGCCGGGGCGCAGCTTGTCGTCGGGGTTCGGCAGCGTCACTTCGATCTGCAGCGAACGGGTCGGCACGTCGATCGCGCCGGACATGTGCGTGATCGTGCCGTGGAATTGCTGACCCGGCAGTTCCGCCTGGGTCACCACCACCTTCTGGCCAACCGAGACGTTTTGCGCGTAAGCCTGCGGCAATTGCACATAAACGCGCAGCGGATCCGACTGCGCCAGCGCGAACAGCGCGCGGCTCGTGCCGCTGCCCGCGTCGATCAGATCGCCGACGTCGACGTTGCGTTGCGTGACCACGCCCGCGAACGGCGCGACGATGCGCTTGAACGATTCCAGTTGCTGCAGACGTTTGACGTTGGCATCGGCGGCGGCAAGGTTGGCGACGCCCTGCGTGTACGTGCTTTGCCGCTCGTCGAGTTCCTGTTGCGACACCGCGTCGCGCTGACGCAATTGCTGCCAGCGGTCCAGCGAGCTCTTCGCGAGGCCGAGACTCGAGCTGGTCTGTTGACGCTGCGCCAACGCCTGCGCCAATTCCTGATCGATTTCCGGCGTGTCCAGATCGGCCAGCAGTTGCCCCTGCTTCACCCGCGCGCCGATATCGGCGTACCAGTGCAGCAGATAACCCGTCGAGCGCGCATAGATCGGCGACTCCACGTTACCGCGCAAGGTGCCCGGCAACAGCGTGTCGCCGCCACCCGCGGTCTGCGTCGGGCTCACCACGTTCACGTATTGGGTGGCGTTCTGTTTGGTCGTCTCCGCCACCGAACGGCTCTGCAGCACGTCTGCGACCACGGTGCGCAACGCGCCCACGGCGAGCAGCGCCAGCACGATCCAGATGGCGATTTTGGCGCGCTTCCATTCGCGATGGCGCGGCGGCAATGCGTGCCCGCCTTCGGTCTCTCGCGCGGGGATCGCTAGCGATGCATGGGTTTTTTCGGTCATTTCAGTCAGCCATCATTTAACTTTACGCGGGCTTGGCAGCGCCGCCGTGGTCCGGCGCGGGGCCGTCGTTGCCATTACCGTTACCGCCGTCGTGGCCATCGTCGTGGCGGCCCGAGTGGTCCGCATCGTCGTCTTTACCGTGGCGCCGCGCGAGCCGGGTATGAATACCCGCAAACACCAGCGGCACGAAAAACAGCGTGGACACCGTGGCGAACAGCAGGCCGCCGATCACCGCGCGGCCGAGCGGCGCGTTCTGCTCGGCGCCTTCGCCGAGACCGAGCGCCATCGGAATCATGCCGATGATCATGGCGAAAGCGGTCATCAGCACCGGCCGGATCCGGCTCGCACCGGCTTCGAGCGCAGCGGTCAGCGGCGGTGCGCCGGCCGAGAGCCGCTGGCGCGCGAACGACACCATCAGAATACTGTTGGCGGTCGCCACGCCCATCGTCATGATCGCGCCGGTCAGCGCCGGTACGCTCAGATGCGTGCCGGTCAGAAACAGCATCCACACAATGCCCGCGAGCGCCGCCGGCAACGCGCTGACGATGATCAGCGGATCGACCCACGACTGGAAGTTCACCACGATCAACAGGTACACCAGCACGATCGCCATCGCCACGCCAATACCTAGCCCGAAGAACGAACTGCGCATGGTCTGCACCTGGCCGCGCACGACGATCTGACTGCCGCGCGGCAGCGACGCGCGCGCGTCATTCACCAGCTTGTCGACCTGGCTCGCCACGCTGCCCAGGTCGCGATTTTCCACGCTCACGTACAGATCGATCACCGGCTTGATGTTGTAGTGCGTGACTTCCGCGAACTGACTCTGCGGCGACACACGCACCAGGTTGCCGAGCAGTTGCGTCGGCCCGTTGGCCGAGCCCGACACGGGCGTGCGCAGCAATTCGTCGATCGACGACACCTGGTATTGCGGCGTCTGCACCGCGACGCTGTATTCGACCCCGTTGCGGTTGTTGAACCAGAAACCCGGCGACGTTTGCGAGCTGCCCGACAACGAAATCAGCACGTTTTGCGCCACGTTGCTCGCGCTCAGATTGAGCTGCTGCAAACGCGTGCGATCCATCTGAAGATTGATGGCCGGTTCATCCAGTTTCTGCTGGATGTGCGTATCCACCGTGCCGGGAATCATCCGCACCTGCTTCAGCAGTTTGCGCGCAATGTCGAAGTTGCCCTGCTGATCCGCACCGGAAATCTGCACGTCCACTGCCGCCGGCAAACCGAAGTTCAGAATCTGCGTGACGATGTCGGCCGGCTGGAAGAAAAACTCCACGCCTGGAAAACGCTGCGGCAGAATCGTGCGCAACTTGTCCATGTAGGTTTGCGTCGGCTTGTGGTCTTCGTTCAGCGCGACCTGGATCTCGCCGTCGAGCGTGCCGATCGTGCCGGCATTGCTGTACGAGAGATTGATACCGCTATACGGCAAGCCGAGGTTGTCGAGAATCGTGCCCAGTTCCTTCGCGGGGACGACCTCGCGAATCGTCTTCTCGACTTCGTCCGCGAGACGCGCGGTTTCCTCGATCCGGGTGCCGGTCGGCGCACGCATATGCAGGCGGATATCGCCCGCGTCGACACTCGGAAAGAAGTCTTCGCCGAGCACGAAAACCAGCCCCATCGAGACAATGCAAAAGCCGAGGAACAGGCTGCCGAAGCGCCCGCGCCGCACCAGCACGCTGCTCAGAATCATGATGTAGCCGGCCCGCATGCGCTCGAAACCCTGATCGAAGCGGTGATAGATGCGCATGAACGGATTCGGTTTCGCGCCGGCTTTCGGCTTGTGCGCGTGGCCCATCAGCAGCATCGCCATGGTCGGCACCAGCGTGCGCGACAGAATGTACGAGGCGAGCATCGCGAACACCACCGCTTCGGCGAGCGGCACGAACAGATAGCGCGCCACACCGGTCAGGAAGAACATCGGCACGAACACGATACAGATACACAGCGTGGACACCAGCGCCGGAATCGCGATTTCGCCCGCGCCGTCGAGAATCGCGTCGTGCAGATTCGTGCCCATATGCAGATGCCGTTCGATATTCTCGATCGTCACCGTTGCATCGTCGACCAGAATCCCGACAGCGAGCGCGAGCCCGCCGAGCGTCATGATGTTGATGGTCTGCCCGAGCGCATGCAAGGCAATCAGCGAAGACAGAATCGACAACGGAATCGAGATCGCGATGATGCAGGTACTGCGCCAGTTGCCGAGGAACAGCAGAATCATCGCGGCGGTCAGCGCGGCGGCCACCAGCGCCTCACGCACCACGCCCTGCACGGCCGCCTTCACGAACACCGACTGATCGAACAGCGCCGTCACGTTCAGGTCGGGCGGCAACGACGCGCGCGCGTTCGGCAGCAGATCGCGCAACGTATTGACGATCGACAGCGTCGACGCGCTGCCGTTCTTGAGTACCGAGATCAACACGCCGCGGTGGCCGTCCTGACGCACCACGTTGGTCTGCGGCGAGAAGCCGTCGCGCACGTGCGCGACCTCGCGTAGATAAGTCGTCGCGCCGTTGAGCGTGCGCACCGGAATGTCGTTGAGCCCTTCCACCGTGGCGGGCGAGCCGTTCATGTTGATCGTGTATTCCTTCGGCCCGATCTTGGCCGTACCGGTCGGCAGAATCAGGTTCTGCGCGTTGAACGCGCTGACCACGTCCGAGGGCGTCAGGCCTTTTGCCAGCAACGCGCGCGTGTCGAGGTCGACCGAGATCAGACGCGACTTGCCGCCGTACGGATACGGCACGGCCGCGCCGGGAATCGTCACGAGTTGCGGACGCAGGAAGTTCAGCGCGGTGTCGTTGAGCGCCTGCTCCGAGAGCTTCGGGCTCGACAGGCCGAGCTGGATCACCGGAATGCTCGAGGCCGAATAGCTGATCACGAGCGGCGGCGTCGCGCCCGGCGGCATCTGCTTGAGCTGCGCCTGCTCCACCGCAACGGTCTGTGCGATCGCGGTCTGGATGTTCGCCGTGGGTTGCAGAAAGATTTTCAGAATCGCGATGCCCGCCAGCGACTGCGACTCGATGTGCTCGATGTCGTTGACGGTGGTGGTCAGGCTGCGCTCGTTGACCGAGGTGATACGGTTGGCCATATCTTCGGCCGACAAACCGGTGTAATTCCAGATGATGCTGACCACCGGAATATTGATTTCCGGCAACACGTCGACCGGCGTGGTCAACAGCACGAACGGCGTCGCCAGCAAGATCAGAATGGCCATCACGATGAACGTGTATGGCCGTTTAAGCGCAACGTTGACGATCCACATGAAACGCGCCCGAGAGAATGCTGGTAAGGGATGGTTGAATCCAGCGCATATGCTAGATCGCTAGCACCAACACCTGCATGGCGTGAAAATGGCGGAACTGTCAGGAAGGTTAATGTAAGGCGAAATGCGTTTGAAACACCGCCGCAATTGGCGATGAGCAAACGTTTGTTGAATGAAGATGGGCGCTGTTGGCGATACTTGAAATCGCCCGCCTCGCGCGGAAACCACGAGACAGGCGCTCAGAACAAATTATGACAAGCAAATACTTAACTTGTCCTTCAAAACGGGTTCAGTCTCAACGCCGAACCGCATTACATCCGTAAAAAACTACTTCGCGAACAACGACGACATATCGGCAAACGCCTTGAATTCCAGCGCATTGCCCGACGGATCGAGAAAGAACATAGTCGCCTGCTCGCCGACTTCGCCCTTGAAACGCACATGCGGTTCGATGATGAAATCGATGCCGGCCTGTTGCAGTTTGTCGGCGGCAGCCTGCCATTGCGGCATGGACAGCACGGCGCCGAAATGACGGACCGGCACGGCGTCGCCGTCTACCTTACTGGTTTGGCGGTGGCCAATTTCGTCCGGCGCGAGGTGCGCGACGATCTGATGACCGTAGAAATTGAAATCGACCCATGCCTCCGAACTGCGGCCTTCCGGACAACCCAGCAGGTCGCCGTAAAACTCGCGTGCGGCGGCGAGACTATGAACAGGAAACGCCAGATGGAACGGCGGCAAACTGGTTTCGGCAACGCTCATGATGGGAAAGGCTCGTGGTGGGTATGAGGGATTGAAATGCGTCGGGTTGACATTGCGGTGGGCTGAGATCAGCGCACCACGGCGCACAACGCCACACCGTTGAAGCCAATTTTAACCATGACCAAAATTGCTTCAAAACGATATATATTTGACCTGACCAACACTAAATTCGATCAATCGATCATGCTGAGCGAACTCAAGACCTTTATCGCCGTCAGTCAGTACGGCACGTTTTCCGGCGCGGGCGCGCGTATCGGCCTGACGCAATCCGCCGTGAGCGCGCAGATGCAGCGGCTCGAGGAACAACTCGGCTTCGCGCTGTTCGACCGCACCGGGCGCTCCGCCACGCTGAACGACGCGGGCCGCGAAACGCTGGCGCTCGCCGAAGAAATGATGACGCTGTACGCACGGCTCTCGGAACGCGGCGCGGTCGCGGCGGAAAGCGGCATGCTGCGGGTGGGCGCGATCGCGTCCGCGCAGGTGTCGTTTCTGGCCGATGCGCTGGCGCGCTTTCGCGACGACCGCCCCGGCTGGCGAATTCGCGTGGTGCCGGGCGTGTCGCTAGGCTTGCTGGGTCAGGTGGATTCCGGCGAACTCGACCTGGCGGTGATCATCCGGCCGCCGTTCGCGCTGCCGTCCGAACTCGAATGGCGCACGCTCGCCAGCGAGCCGTTCGTGCTGCTCGCGCCGAAAGCGCTCGCGCGCAACCAGCCCGCCTGGCGCGAATTGCTCAGGAGCGCGCCGTTTATCCGCTACGACCGCGCGTCGTTCGGCGGCCGGCTGGTCGACCGGTTTCTGCGGCGCTCGCGGCTGAATGTGCAGGACGTGATCGAGCTCGACGAGTTGCAGGGAATCGTGCAACTCGTCGCGCGCGGCATCGGCGTGGCGTTGATTCCGAACACGGTCGGGCTCGGCAAGTGGCCCGCCAATGTCGTCGCGCTCGAACTCGGCGACGCGACTTTTCATCGTGAAATCGGCCTCGTGCAGCGTCCGCGGCACAGCCGGCAAGCGGTGGCGGCGGCGCTCGCCGACTGCATCGGCACGGCAGCCGGCGCGTGAGCGATCATGCCGACGCCAACGGCCACCTGCGATTGTGCTGTCGCCGTCCGTACCAACTGTATCTGTGAGCCTGGCGCGTGAGCACTCAGAATCGTTGCTCGCGCATCGAGTCGCCTTTTCTTCCCTTGTTCGTGTCGAGCGGCACGGTTTGCCCGCCATTGAGGTTTTCAACCCATGATCACCAGCAGCTTCGTCACCGCCGATGTCCTGATCGCCTACGGCGCGTACTTCGTCGGCACCGCGAGCCCCGGGCCGAGCAACCTGGCGATCATGTCGCTGGCCATGAGCGCGGGCCGCCGCGCCGCGCTCACGTTCGCGCTCGGCGTGGTATCGGGTTCATTCTTCTGGGCGCTGCTGGCGTCGCTGGGGTTGTCGGCGGTGCTGGCCTCTTACTCGGAGTGTCTGGTCGCAATCAAGATTGCCGGCGGACTCTATCTGCTGTGGCTCGGTTTCAAGTCCGCGCGTTCCGCCTTCAGCGCTAGCGCGTTGCCGACCAGCGCGACCCGCCAGAACGAGGCACCGCAGCGTCTCTATCTGCGCGGCCTGCTGATGCATCTCACCAATCCGAAGGCGATTCTGGTCTGGCTGTCGATCGTGTCGCTGGCCATGTCGCCGGCCAGCGGCGCCTCGCATACCTTGCCGGTGGTGCTGGGGTGCATGTGCATCGGCGTTTCGGTGTTCAGCAGCTACGCGGTGCTGTTCTCGACCGCGTCGGCGCGCCGTATCTATCTGGCGGTCCGGCGCTGGCTCGACGGCTCGCTCGCGATCATGTTCGGGATCGCCGGGTTCAAGATGCTGACATCGAAAAGCTAGCCGCGCGCGGTGCATGACGCGCGGCGCCGCTCTGCGATACTGTCGCCACGACAGGCAGAGCGGATCCACGAACACAATGAGCGGTAGCGACCATTCAAACCCGGGCGCGCAACGTCCGTCATCGCAGAAGCGGTTTTATCTGGCGGGCGCCGCGGTGCTGATCGCCAGTCTGATCGCCGCGGTGATTCTCTACGCGACGGCCGCGCCGCCCGACAGCGCCGTCTCCCAGTACGGCATGGCTGATCCGCGCTATCAGATCGAATTGCAGCGTATCGGCGGCACGGCGGAAGTGCTGATGGCGCAGCTTCACGACTGGTTCGACGGACTGTGGCACGGCGCCGCGCTCGCTTATACGGTGGCCGTGCTGGGCGTGGCCGTTGCCGGTGCGTGCTTCTTTATCGGCCACTTCTTCTTCGACGACGAAGCGCCGCGCTAAACAGAACGGCGGCTAGGTGGCTTCCTTGACGTGCACGTCCGGCTTCTCCACGCCGGCCGAGCGCAGCGCCTCATGCAAGGTGCTGAAAATGCAGCTCGTGTCGATCACCGGCGTGATCCCATGCCGGTCCATGTCCGCGCGCAGATAGCGATTCACGCGGGCGAAGATCACTTCGATGCCGCTCGCCTTCAACGCCTCGCACAACTCCCCCACCGAACGCGCCGCCGAATAGTCGAGGTCGGTAATCGCACTCGCGTCGACGACGAACCAGCGCACCTTGCTCGGCGCGTGATCGATCAAACGGCGCGAATCGTCGACGAAAAAGTGATCGTTCGCGTAGAACAGGTCGGCGCCGAAGCGATAGACGATCAACCCCGGCGCGGTCTGCATGCCGGGCGCGGCAGGCACCGGCACCCAGACGCCGTCGTCGCCGGGCGCGAGAATCATCGTGTGAGGACGGTAACTGTGGCGCACGTGGCGCAGCAGCGAGAGCGCCACGGCCACCAGAATGCCGTGCTCGACACCGATCAGCACGACCGCCAGCGCGGTAAACACGGCCAGCGTGAATTCGCCCGGACTTTCGCGGCGAATCGAAAACAGCGCCTGCACATTGATCAGCCCGACGGCGATCGTGAAGACGATGCTGGCGAGAATGCAATGCGGCAGATACTGCAAAAAGCGGCTGAAAAACAGCAGCACAACCACCACCACCGCCGCGAACACGACCTGCGCGAACTGGCTGCGCGTGCCCGCGCGATCGCCCATGGCCGTTTGCGTCGGGCTGCCGTTGACCACGAAGGCGCCGGTGAACGCCGCCGCCGCGTTGGCCGCGGCGATGCCCAGCAGGTCGGCGTTGGTATCCACGGGTTCGTGATAACGCTCCGCGAACACACGGCTCGCGGCGGCGCTCTGCGCGACGATCATCACGAAACAGGAGGCTGCGACCGGCAACAGATCGAGCATCTGCTGCCACGTCACGGAAGGCATGCGCAGCGGCGGCAGTCCGCCCGCCACCGGCCCGAGCACGGAGATGCCGTGCGCCACGAAGCCGTAGATATCGCTGGCGGCAATGCCCGCCACGACGGCGAACAGCGGCACCGGCGCACGCGGCAAAAAGCGTTTGCACGCGAGAATGACGACGACCACCAGCAGCGAAATACCTGCCGTCGGCAGATGGATCTGCGCCGCTTCGCGCACCACCAGCGCCACTTGCGCAACGCTGCTCGCCGCATGGCCGGGCACGCCGAACATGTCGCCGAGCATGGCAATGCCGACCTGCACGCCGACGCCCGCGAGAAAACCGACCAGCACGGTGCGCGACAGGAAGTCGGCCAGAAAACCCAGTTTGAAAATACGCGCGACGAGCAGCAACCCGGCGGTCAGCAACGCGACCATCGCGGCGAGCGACGCGTATTCGACGCTCGACGGCGGCGCCATGGTGGAGAGCCGGCTTGCGAAGATGGTGGCGGTCGCGGAATCGGCGGCGACCACGAGGTGCCGGGAGGCACCGAAAAACGCAAAGGCGAGCAACGGCAGGAAAACGGTGTAGAGCCCTGCCACGGCCGGCATGCCGGCGATACGCGCGTAGCCCAGGACTTGCGGAATATCCATCGACGCGAGTTGCACGCCGGCCAGCGCATCACGCGCGGCGCTGCCGCGCGTCAACGGAAGGACGCCCTTCAACACGCTCATGCGCGCCGTCATACCCGCCAGAAAATCTCGCATACGCGATGCTGCCCCATTCTTGATGGTAATCGCGCATCGTGCCGCGTTTCGGCACACAAAGGCAAGACCCGGGCTATCCGGTTTCTGGATTTAACGCTTGAAGTGGCCCGTGGCTGGATCGACATGACGCGCGAAATTGAACAGCACGACGATCCAAAGCGGACAGGCAATGAAGAATGCGGTCAACATCTCGGACCCCGTAACAATTTGTTACCGGCGAGTTTAAGCGAAGCAAAAACAAACCGCAGGAGGGGAAACAGCAAAACACTGTTGCAGGTGGTTGCGGCGTCGTTACGGCGACGGCACACTTTTCGAGTACCTTTGATACATCAAAACGTCCGATACTTCAGACACAGATGCCATTTTTGCCTGAAATATCGGACGCTATCTCCAAGAAACAGCGCTATCACGACGCCCAAGACATTGAAAAAATAGATATTTGTCCGATACTTTTGACATATTTAATCTATTTGACTAATCTATCGGACATGTCCCGCACCCTTCAGCGCCCCTTTCCGTCCGTCGAGAAGCAGATACGCGCGCTCGGCGAACGCCTGAAACTGGCCCGCCTGCGCCGCGAACTGCCCGCTACGCTGTTCGCCGAACGGCTCGGCATTTCGCGCGATACGCTGCACCGTCTCGAGAAAGGCGATTCTGGCATCGCGCTCGGCACCTATATGCGAGCGCTGCGGGTCCTGGGACTCGACAAGGACATGGACGTCGTCGCCCGCGACGACGCACTCGGCCGGAAGCTGCAGGACCTCAAGCTGGCGGGTCAACGCAAGCCGCGTGCGAACGCGCTTGGCGTCGCTCGCACCAAGGCCGCGCGGCCGGCCGGAAAACCCGCCCGGAAAACCGATGGCCAGCA
Source organism: Paraburkholderia sp. BCC1876 (assembly GCF_902833695.1). Taxonomy (NCBI): domain Bacteria; kingdom Pseudomonadati; phylum Pseudomonadota; class Betaproteobacteria; order Burkholderiales; family Burkholderiaceae; genus Paraburkholderia; species Paraburkholderia sp. BCC1876. The sequence goes on from NZ_CADFGI010000005.1 coordinate 195,014, forward strand.
ATAAACCTCGCGACACCTTCAAGGTGTTCCTCGACGACGTCACGGTCGGCAGCCTGCAGCAGGTCGGCACGCTGTATCGCCAGACCACGCGGTCCGACTTGCCCGCTTCGTTTGCCTACGAGCAGAACTGGGTGGACGGACGCCACGCCTTCATGCTCGACCCGCGCCTCGAGTTGTGGACCGACGAGCAATACCCGCCCGCGAAAGCCGTGGCGTTCGGCATCTTCATGGACTCGGCGCCGGACCGCTGGGGCCGCGTGTTGATGGAGCGTCGCGAAGCCGCCGCCGCGGATCGGGAAGACCGGCCCATGCGTCAATTGCAGGAAATCGATTTCCTGCTCGGCGTTCACGACCTGACGAGAGTCGGCGCGCTGCGGTTTCAGAACACCGCCGGCGATTTTCTCGACAACAGCGCCGAGGCCGCGCCGCCCGTCACCGATCTCGCGACCCTCGCGTATATCAGCCTTCGCATCGAAGAGGCCGACATCGAAAAAATGCCGGAATACGAGCAATGGCTGGCCATGCTGATCGCGCCCGGCACGTCGCTGGGCGGCGCGCGTCCCAAAGCCAATTTCACCAGCCTCGGCAATGACCTGTGGATCGCCAAATTCCCGGCGAAAGAGGACCGCTATGACATTGGCGCGTGGGAATACCTCGTTCATCGGCTGGCAAGCAAAGCGGGTATCTGGGTGCCCGCGTCCGAGCTCAAATACGTGGGCGCGCGTTACGGCACCTTCTGCGTCGAACGATTCGACCGGCACGACAGCCGCCGGCGTATGGTTGCGTCGGCCATGACCTTGCTTGAACGGCAGGACGGCGATTCGGACGCAAGCTATCTGGACCTCGCCGAATATCTGGCGAACAATGGCGCGCAAGGCCATATCGACAGCGATCTCGCGCAGCTCTTCAAACGCGTCGTCTTCAACGTCGTGGTGGGCAATCGCGACGATCATCTGCGCAATCACGGCTTTATTCGTGAAGCGTCGGGCTGGCGTCTGTCGCCCGCCTTCGACATGAATCCGAACCCGAGCAAGCGCGAACATGCGTTGACGCTGGACTCGATGAGCGCGCTGCCCGATCTCGACGCCGTGATCGACACAGCCGGGTTCTATCGCGTCGACGCGGCCCAGGCGCGGCAGATCGTCGGCGAGGTGCGGGATGCCGTCGCAACATGGCGGGACGAGGCCGCCGCGCTCAATCTGTCGCGGCCCGAAATCCAGCGGATGGAAAGTGTCTTTCAGGTCTGATGCGACGTCGGCTCAGCCACATTTGCCGGCGAAAACCGGCGAAAACCAGCGAAACCCGGCGCATTGGCGCGCGCGTTCCGGTATGGACCGCCTAACCCTTTATAATCCGGCATGATCCGAATTTCGCTCGATACCCTCTCCCAACCGGCCGCACACGGCCGCCGCGCCGCCTTCCGCTCCAAGGCCGCCGCATGAAAACACCGAAACGTCTGCTGCCGCTGGTCGAAGAAGGCCTGATCGACGAAGTCATCTCGCAGTTGATGAGCGGCAAGGAAGCCACCGTCTACGTGGTGCGCAGCGGCGACTCCATCCGCTGCGCGAAGGTCTATAAAGACGCCAAACAGCGCAGTTTCCGCCAGGCCGCGTCGTATCGCGAAGGCCGCAAGGTCAAGAACAGCCGCGAACAGCGCGCCATGGAAAAAGGCAGCCGCTACGGCCGCGAGGTGCAGGAACAGGCATGGCAGAACGCCGAAGTCGACGCGCTGTTCCAGCTCGCCAACGCGGGCGTGCGCGTGCCGCAGCCGTTTATCTGCACCGACGGCGTATTGCTGATGGAATTGGTCACCGACGCCGACGGCAACGTTGCGCCGCGTCTGAACGACGTGGACATGAGCGAAGCACGCGCAATCGAACTGCACGCCGTGCTGGTTCGGGAAGTGGTGCGCATGCTGTGCGCCGGCATGATTCACGGCGACCTGTCCGAATACAACATCCTGCTGGCCGCCGACGGCCCGGTCATCATCGACCTGCCGCAAGCGGTGAACGCCGCCGGCAATCTCGAAGCACCCGCCATGCTGGAACGCGACGTGAATAACCTCGCCACGTATTTCGGGCAGTTCGCACCGGCCTTGCTCGAGGCCAGTTACGGCAAGGAAATCTGGGCGCTTTACGAAGCGGGTGCGTTACATGTGGAGAGTGAATTGACCGGCCGCGTCGAACTCGACACCACGCCGATCGATCTGGAAGCGGTGCTGCAGGAACTCGAAGACACGCGGCTCGACGAAGAAGCGCGTCAGCGTCACGAACAGTCGTTGCGCAGCGGCACCTGAGCCACACCCGGCGCCGGCCCCACCGACTTGCGCATCGTTACGCTCACCGGAAACTCGCGGAACACTTCCCACGTAGTCCGGTAGCACTCGTTGAGCAACCACCGTACCGCGTTCTGCGTCAACTCCGCGGTCGGAATATGCACTGACGTCAGCCCGGGCGACGCATAAGCGGCCGAGTAATCGTCGTCGTACCCAATCACCGACACTTCCTCCGGCACCGCAACCCCGGCCTCGTGCAGGTACGCGAGCGCGCTCACCGCCATGGTGTCGTTCGCGCAGAACAGCCCCGTGAAGCGCCGCGTCGTGTCGAGCAGCTTGCGCGTGGCGGCGTAACCGCCCTCCGGCGAGAAGTCCGATTCGATCAGCGTGACATCGTCTTGCGCGATGCCTTCACGCGCCAGTTCGGCGAAGAAACCCCCGAGCCGGATCTGGTTGTCCGACGCGCTGAACGGCCCCGAAATCACCGCGATATCGCGGTGCCCGTGATCGAGCAGCGTGCGTGCCGCCAACTCGCCGCCGCGCCGGTGATCAGCGCAAAACGACGCCTCCGGCAACTGATCGAACGCGCGATTCAGAAACACCATTTTCGGATGCATCTTGTGCAGCATGATCAGGTCTTCGTCGTGCAGATCGTGACTGATCACCACCACGCCGTCGCAATCGCGGCCGATCAGAAAGCGCACCGCTTCCATGGCCTGCTCGCGCGGCGACACTTCCCCGCAGCCGGTCGCCACCACCACGTGACGGCGCACCGCGCGTAGTTCGGTATCGGTCTGTTTGAGAATCGTGCCGTAGTACGAGCCGAAGAAAGTCGGCACGAAAATGCCGACCATGCCGAGCGACTGCGTGGCCATGGCGCGCCCGATCGACGACGGGCGGAAGTTCAGTGTTTCGATGGCCGCATTCACGCGGGCGGCCGCATCGGCCGAGATCGGCCCTTTGCCGGAAATGGCGCGCGACGCGGTCGACATGCCCACGCCGGCGAGTGCCGCGACATCTTTGAGTGTAGCCACGCGGATCTCCGTCAAGCCTCGTTTTATCCCTGTTGTATTCGAGAGCGCCGTTAGCGTCGCCAATCGCGCTATAACCGTTCGCCCCCCGCTTCGTCGAACAGCGAGACCTGTTCGCTATCGAACGAAAACGCGACCGTGTCCGCGAGCGCCACCGGTGTCTTCGTCTGATCGATCGAAGCGATCTGTACGCCATGATAGTCGAGCCAAATGACGCGGTGGTTGCCCATCGGCTCCACCAGCGAAACTTTTGCACGCTCGCTCAGGCCTGCGCCGACCTTGACGTCTTCGGCCCGCACGCCGAGCACGCAGGGCAACGCTTGCGCGGGTGCGTGTTTGAACGGATACGCCGACACCTCGAGCCGCCATTGCGGCGTGCAGAAGTAGACCGCGCCGTCGCGCGTCTCCAGCGTGCCCTTGAGCAGGTTCATCGCGGGCGAACCCAGGAAGGTCGCGACGAACAGATTGTCGGGCCGCGCATAGACTTCGGCGGGCGTGCCGAACTGCTGGATCACGCCGCCGCGCATCACCGCCATGCGGGTGGCGAGCGTCATCGCCTCGACCTGATCGTGCGTCACGTAGATCATCGTCGCGCCCAGGCGCTGGTGCAACTGCTTGAGTTCGCGGCGCAGTTCGGTGCGCAATTTGGCGTCGAGATTCGACAGCGGTTCGTCGAACAGAAACACGTCCGCCTCGCGCACGATCGCGCGGCCGATCGCCACGCGCTGCCGTTGGCCGCCCGACAGCTGCGCCGGTTTGCGCTTGAGCAGCGGGCCGAGTTGCAGCATGTCGGACGCGCGCGCCACGCGCCGTGCAATTTCCGCCTTCGGCGTACCGTTGATGCGCAACGCGAACGACAGATTACGCTCCACGCTCATGGTCGGATACAGCGCGTACGACTGAAACACCAGCGCGATGCGGCGATCTTTCGGATCGGCCCACGTCATGTCTTCACCGGCAATTTCGATGCTGCCGTCGCTCACGTCGATCAGTCCGGCAATGCTGTGCAGCAACGTGGATTTGCCGCAGCCCGAGGGGCCGAGCAACACCACGAACTCGCCGGCACGCACGTCGAGATCGAGATTTTCGATTACGGTGTTCGCGCCGAGGCGGATGGTGAGATTACGCACCGCCACGTTGGCCGGATTCGCGAGACCCGCCGCGTCGACCCGGTCCGCCGTGCCTGTTGCGTCGGTGATGCCAGTAGCGTCCGCCATATCAACCGTATTCGCAAGATTTGCCATACCCGTCTACCCCTTCACCGCGCCGGATGCAATGCCGCGCACAAACCAGCGGCCCGAAACGAAATACACCGCCAGCGGCACCATGGAAGTCAGAATGGTCGCCGCCATATTGACGTTATAAAGCCGCTCGCCGGTTGTCGTGTTGATGATGTTGTTCAGTTGCACGGTCATCGGCAGATTTTTGGTGCCGGCGAACACCAGCCCAAGAATGAAGTCGTTCCAGATGCCCGTTACCTGCATGATGACCGCCACCACGATGATCGGCGTGGACATGGGCAGCATGAGTTGCGTGAAGATGCGCCAGAAGCCGCCGCCGTCGATGCGCGCGGCCTTGAACAGTTCCTGCGGAATCGACGTGTAGTAGTTGCGGAACAGCAGCGTCATGACCGGCATGCCGAAGATCGTATGAATCACCACGATGCCCGGCAACGAACTGAACAGATGCACGCTCGCCAGCACCCGCACGAGCGGATAGACCATCACCTGCACCGGAATGAACGCGCCCATCAGCAGCACGCCGAACAGCAACCCGGCGCCGCGCGGCCGCCAGAACGACAACGCGTAGCCGTTCACCGCGCCGATCGCGATCGACAAGACCGTGCTCGGCACGACAATCCGCACCGAGTTCCAGAAGCCGACCTGAATGCCGTTGCAGTCGAGTCCGGTGCAGGCGGATTGCCACGCGGCGCTCCAGGCGCTCAATGTGAAATGCGCGGGAAACGCCAGCAGATTGCCGAGACGGATCTCGCTCATCGGCTTGACCGACGTCACGAGCATCACATACAAAGGCAGCAGGAAAAACAGCGCGGCCGTCAGCAGAAACGCGTAGACGCCAAGGCGCGCCGGTGTGAATGCGGCACGTCGGCGACGCGGGCGTACGCGGCCCGGCGTGCCGTTTTTCAGCGGAGAACTGAGCGTGTTCATCACGCCTCCTTGCGCAACGCGGCGCGGCTGCGGGCATAGAAGAACGGCGCGAGAATCGCTAGCACGGTGGCCAGCAACACGATGGAAGCCGCCGACGCGAGGCCGATATTGGCGCGTCCGAACAGATAGTCCATGATGAACTTGGCCGGCACTTCGCTGGCGGTGCCGGGACCGCCCTGCGTCATCGCGACCACGGCGTCGTAGAGCTTCACGACCATCACGAACAGCAGCACGAAGGCGGTGGACATCGACGGCCCGAGCATCGGCACCACGATGCTCGCATACACGCGCCAACGCGGAATACCGTCGATGCGCGCGGCTTTCCACAGTTCCTCGTCGATCCCGCGCAAGCCGGCGAGCAATAACGCCATCACCAGCCCCGAGGCCTGCCACACGGTCGCGATCACGATCGTGTAGATCACCCAGTCCTGATCGACGATCCAGTCGAAGCGCGCATGCGCGAAGCCGAGCTTGTGCAACACGGCCTGCGCGCCGAGCTCCGGATTCAGAATCCACTGCCAGACGAGGCCGGTCGCGACGAACGACATCGCGTACGGATAGAGAAAGATCGTCCGCAACGCACCTTCCGCGACCACGCGCTGATCGATGAAGATCGCCAGCAGCAAACCGATCACCATGCACGCAACGATAAAGCACGCGCCGTAGATCACGATGTTCTGCAGCGACAGCAACCAGCGGTCGTTGTTGAACAGCCGCGTGTATTGCGAGAGGCCCGCGAAGTCGCCGGAAGGAAACGTGCGCGAATTGCTGAGCGACACACGCGCGGTCCAGACCATCGTGCCGAGATACGCGAACACGACGGTCAGGACCATCGGCAGCAACGCCAGCCAGGCCGCGAACGGAAAGCGCTTTTTCAGCGGCTTGCCGTGCGGTCCTTTACGTGACCCTTTGCGTGGCGCATTGCGCAACGGCGCAGCGGACTTCGACCCGGTGGCGGGCACCTTGAGCGCGTGCATGCTGCGCCCCCCTAGCTCTTCAACGCGCTGGCAAAGGCCTTCTGCGCGTCATCCACCGACTGGTTCTTGTTCCAGAAGTTGGTGATGACGTCGATCAACGCGCCCTGCGTGTCGGGCGACAGCAGCATTTCCGGATTCGGCAACTGACGCGACTTGTCCTTCATGATCGCCATGCCCTCCTTCGCGCAGATGTCGAGACTGCTCACGTCCACGTCGGGACGAATCGGAATCGAGCCTTTCTTCGCGCTGAACGCGACTTGCGCGGCCGGCGAGGTCATCACCGTGGCGAGCAGGTTCTGCGCCTTGATCGTGGTCGGATTATCCGTCTTCGGGAACACGAACACGTCGCCCGCGACCAGATACGGCGAATGCGGACCAAAGCCCGGGAAGCAGCCGAAGTCCTTACCCGCGACCTGTTTAGCCGCCGAGAATTCGCCCTTGGCCCAGTCGCCCATGATCTGCACGCCCGCCTTGCCGGAAATCACCAGCGCGGTCGCGTCGTTCCAGTTGCGGCCCGGCGAACCGGCGTCGACGAAATCGTGCAGGCGCTTGAACGAGGCGAGCACCTTCCTGAACGCGTCGGACTTCACCGCGTTCTGGTCGCGATCGCGATACACCTTCAGATAGAGGTCGGGGCCGCCTACGTCGGCGAATACGGCGTCGAAGGTGATTTTTTCCTGCCACGGCTGGCCGCCTAGCGCGAGCGGAATCACACCCGCGGTCTTCAGCTTGCCGAGATCGGCGAGGAATTCGTCGTAGTTTTTCGGCTCGGCGGCAATGCCGGCCTTCTGGAACGCCGGCTTCGAATAGAAGAACCAGGCGGGCATGTGAATGTCGACGGGCGCGGCGTAGTAGTGCCCGTTCACCTTGATGCTGTCGATGATCGACGGCGGGAACACGCCGTTCCAGTTTTCCTTCGCGGCGACGTCGTCGACATTGTTCAGCAGGCCCTGATCGATCAGGTCGTGAAACTGCTTGGAGGTATTGAACTGCGCGGCGGTGGGGGGATCGCCGCCGATAATCCGGTTGATCGCCGTGGAGCGCGCCTGATCGGCGCCCGCTACCGCGTTGTCGACCCATTGGCCGCCGGCTTTGTTATACGCATCGGCGAACTGGCGAATCGCGGCCGACTCGCCGCCCGAGGTCCACCAGTGAATCACGTTGGCCTTCAAGGGATCCGCCTGCGCGACGACGCCATACAACGCCAATGCTGCCACGATGCCTCGCAAGGCCATTTTTTTGCTGTTCATTCCGTCTCCTGTCGGTCGGCGTCAGCGCTTTTCGCCGCCTGGGCAAAGCGTTGACACCGATCCCATGCCACATAGTTGCGCCAGGCCTGGCGCCCGTGTTTCAAGTCGACATGCAAACCAGCTTTACTGCTTTTATACGCGTGCTTTATGTTCGTGCTTTATGTACGTGCTTTATGTGCGTGCTTTATGCGAGTAACTTCCGCTCCCGCAGGAATTTCGCCACCAGCTCCGCACTGCGTTTGATGGTGCGTTTCTGCGTAGCGTAGTCCACATGCACGACCCCAAAGCGCCGCTCGTAACCGAACGCCCACTCGAAGTTATCCATCAGCGACCAGAGAAAATACCCGCGCACGTCGACACCCGCCTTGATCGCCTGATCGACCGCGGCGAGATGGCGCTTGAGAAACGCAATGCGCTGCGTGTCGTCCACGTGGCCGTCTGTCACTTTGTCGTCCGACGCCATGCCGTTTTCCGTGATGTAGATCGACGGCAGGTTCGCATACGTTTTCCTGAAGCCGGTCAGCAGATCGCGCAAGCCATCCGGATGCACCTCCCAGCCCATCTGCGTGCGCTCCACGCCTTCCGGCGGCACTTCCTTGAAACCGTGCGCGCCGTCGCTCGCCAGGTTCGTGCGGAAGTAATAGTTGACGCCGAGAAAATCGAGCGGCGCGGCAATCGTCTGCAGGTCGCCGTCCAGCACTAGCGGTTCCGTGCCCGGCCACAACTCGAACAGATCGCGCGGATACGCGCCCTTGAGCAGCGGATCGAGAATCCACGCGTTGTGCTGAACTTCGAACAGATGCGCGGCGCGCTGGTCGGCGGCGCTGTCGCTATTCGCCGTGCCGCGCCCCATGTTGGCGACAATCCCTTTCTGCGAGGCCGGATCGTTGGCGCGCAACACCGGTATCGCGAGACCATGCGCGAGCAGCAGATGATGCATGGCTTGCGTCGCGAAGCGCCCATCGGCAAGACCCGGCGCGTGATGACCATTGCCGTAGCCGAGATACGCGGAACACCAGGGCTCGTTGAGCGTGGCCCAGGCGTCGACGCTGCCGGCCAGTTCGCGGCTCATCAGGTCGGTGTAGTCGGCGAAACGGTACGCGGTATCGCGATTCAGCCAGCCGCCGCGATCTTCCAGGTGCTGCGGCAGATCCCAGTGATACAGCGTGACGAAGGTCGTGATGCCCTTCTCTTTCAGGCGCGCCAGCAAGCGCTTGTAAAAGTCGAGCCCTTTGCGATTCGGCACGCCGGACGCGCCCATCACGCGCGGCCACGCGATCGACAGCCGATAGCCTTCGAGGCCGAGCCCCGCCAGCATGTCCACGTCCTCTTGCCAGCGATGATAGTGATCGCAGGCCACCGCGCCGGTGTCGCCGGCGAGCACCTTGCCGGGCGTGGCCGAGAAGGTGTCCCAGATCGACGGCAGGCGGCCGTCTTCATCCACGGCGCCTTCGATCTGATATGACGCGGTGGCCGCGCCGAGCAGAAAGTTTTTGCGCCACAGCGACGAGTCGGCGGGCGGCGTGAACGGATCGGTGAGCGATTGGGGGGAGCGTGCGTCGGATACAGCGGATGCGTCGTTTGCCACGGATTCTCCTGCGCTGAGGTCATTGAACCGGGTACGGCGGAAGGCACGGCGCCGGTGAAGCCGGCGCGTGAGTGGAAGCGCTTCCACAACAGTCCAGCGAACGATATCAGCGGGGCAATCCGCGCAGCAATCAGGGTTTGTCTGGAGCGAGGCTGGCATGCACGGCGCTGTCATGCGCCATGCATTTGGCAAGATTGCGTGAAGCGAGGCAGCGCGCGAGTGAGGTGAATCAAGCGAATCAAGCGCGCCGCGTGTCATGCACGGTAGCGCGCGCGAACCTCAATGGGCCGCAGGCAGTTTGAACTCGCCGCGGTCGTAGGCTTCGCAATACGCTTTCCAGTCGTCGGCGACCTGGGTCTCGCACTGCGTTGCCAGTTCGATCAACGGCAACTGCCAGTCCTTGCGATGGCCGAACGCGATCAGCTCGTCCGCAATCGACGAGTGTTGCCGGCCGCCGCTGCGAAGATGGGCCCACGCGCTCAGTTGGGCCATGCTGTTGATCACCTCTTCGAGCCGCGGCAGCTTGCCGTTCCAATCGCTGAGGGCCACGCGATCCTCCGACGGCTGCAAACTGCGCAACACGTAGGAACGCTGATTGAAATCGACCGCGTGCAGGAACGCCTGCGAGACCGCCTGATTGCGCCGCTGCACTTCGACGACGCGTTGCGCCTCGCTCTGCCACGTGGGCTGCGGCGTATGCACATGCGGCATGACCGAAGACGGCAGTGCTTCTTTCAGATCGATCAGGAAGTTGCTGTCCGGCGAGCCTTTGCCTTCCACCAGCATCACGTAACGATCCACGCCGAGACTGCCGGTGCCGGCAATGCGCCGCGCGACGTCGAGAATGCGATAGAAGTCAGGATTGGGCTGGCTTGCCGCGAACTTGTTCATGAACTCCGTGACCGCCGCGCGCTGTTGATCGCTGACCGGCAACGCCTTCTTGCCGTCCACTTTCAGCACGCGGGTCTTGCCCTTCAGCACACTGCGCCGGTCCAGAAACGCGGCGCGCGGGCGGCTTGCCAGCGCGTCGAACAGATCGCGCACCATCCCGACCGAGGTCTCCGCTTCGATCCAGCGCGCCTTGCCGAATGCGAGCGCCGCGCCGTACGAATCGAGCGCGGTATGGCAGAGCGCGAGCGCCTGCGCGCGGCTCAGCTTGAGGTCGGCGGCGCCGACCAGCACGCTCGTCAGCAGCCGCGCCAGTTCGTAGAGATTCGGCGCGAGGCAGGCTTCGTCGAAGTCGTTGTTGTCGAAGTAGATCAGGCGGTTATCGCCCTTGTAGCTGCCGAAATTTTCCAGATGCATATCGCCACAAATCCAGACCGGCGGCGCTTCGTCGAGGATCTTGTCACGCGGCAAACCCGCGTAGAACAGATGACAGGTGCCGCGCAGAAACACGAACGGCGAACTGCGCATGGCCTGGTATTTCATGGCGAGCCGTTCGGGATCGCGACCGGCGTTGAACCGGGTCATGGTCTTGACGATATCGGACATCACATTCCTCTCGAATACAGTACGGTGCGCCCCGAAGCGGCTCGACACCGCCGCTTCGGGGCGCGTTCAAGGCGCCCGGAACGAATCCGCGAGCGCATGAAGATTGAGAGGCTTCACGCGAATCACGCCGCCGCGCGGACTGTCGATATCCGCGATCAGCGTGAACGACAACGACACCACCAGCGGCACGATCAGCAGCAAGCCGGCGCCCGCTTTCAGCGCGCGCGCGCCGTAGCCGACCAGCACGTTCGCGCACACTGCCATCAGGGTCATCAGCGCCCACGCGGCATACGGTATGCGGTTCCACCACGCGGCCTGGGTGTAGCCCTGAGTGTTCAGCACGTCGTTCATCCCAGAGACGGTCAGCGCGGCGATCGGCGTGGGTTGCGCAACGGCGGCGTTCTTCACGGTGGCCCACATGGCGTTCTGCAGGCGCTCGGTCTCGCGGTTGACCTTGGCGAGTTCCTGGCTGTCGCGCGTGGTGTAGTACAGCACGCGCTCGTCGAGATAAGCTTTCAGCAAGCCACGCACGGTGGCCGCGTCGGCGGCGGGCAGCAGATCGGCACGGACGTATTCGGTGCCGATCGCGTTCGCCTCTTCTTCCTCGTAGTTCTTGCGCTGGTCGTAGCGCCCCACCGCCATCGAAAACGTAAAGCCGATGATCAACGCCAGCAGCGTGAGCGTAGCGGCCTGAATCACGCTGAAGTCTTCGCGGGCGTCGTCCTCGATTCTTCTGAAGCGCCTCAGCAGCGCCGCGCCGATGCGCGCCGCCAACCACATGATGACAAAAGACACGATAAACACGAGCGCGGGATAGTCGAGGATGTTCTGCATGGGCGAGCGTTTTTCTCTGAGCGGTTGATCGGGGAACGCCTTCTGACAGCTACAAAACCTGTGCCACCGCTGCATGATAAGCGCCGCCGCGCCCGCGTGGAAGATACGCGCGCGGAATGGAGCGGCGCGCGCCGCCGCTCAGGAACCGGTCGCCAGATAGTAGCGGCCGTCGGCGCTCACGTTGACGCCGAATCCGCACTCCAGCACCGAACCATGCGTGAGCACGTCGAGCGTTTCCGGCGCGGAGAGCCTGAACTCGAGCAGGCATTTGTCGTCGCGCCTGTCGTTGTGTTTGTCGTAGGGCGCGAGGTTGGCGATCTTCGCGGTGGCCTCCAGCGGCGCATCGCCGCCGGCCTCGCTCACCGGCACGCGCGCCACGCCGTCGTAGAAGCGCACGTAGGCCGACAGATTGCCGGTGCTCGCGCTCGGTTGGCCGTCTTCGCTGACGCTCGGATGCACGAAGTCGCCATCGATCCGATACACGCCGTGGCGCCCTTTCACCGGCTTCAGCGCAATGCTGTTCCACGCGTCGAAGGTCACGTAGTGGATAAAGCGCGCGCCTTGCGGCGGCACGCCGTGCACGACCGCTTTATCGGCGATCGCTTCGAGGCGTTCGCGCGCGGCCGCCACCGCGCGGCCCAGCAGCGCATCGCCGGGATAGTCGTCGCCGCGGCTCACCGCGGTGCGGTAAGAGGCGCGCGCGTCGGGCAGCTCGCCCAGCTTCAGTTGCACGTCGCCCTGATGCACATACGCCATGGCAATGCGGGCGCGTGCCGAACTGCTGGCTTTCGGCGAGTTCTCTTCTTCGGCCTGCATCGCGGTGGCCTCGGCGAGCGCACCTTCCATCGCGACCAGGGTTTGCGCTTCCTTGATGCGGCCCGCATCGAGCGCGACGACACCCAGCGCCGCGCAGGACGCGTTGGTCCGGCACGGCACGTCTTTACCCGACAGCAGGTTGCGGCGATACAGTTCGGCGCGCGAGTCGCCGCGCGGCGTCTGAGCCGCGACGTAGCCGGACGCGAGCGCGGCGCACGCACCCCAGGTGACGACGACAGCAGTGGCGAAGACAGTTTTGACGTTCATTGGAAGTGGCGGGACGGTGGCCATGACGCTGTTCGAACAACGCGTTTCGAGAATCTGCTTCGCTGAGATCTATGCGTGGCACATGCAGTACGTTGACACTGCGATCAACACAGACGCTGGCCGTGATGCTGACAGAAAAACGGCGATTGTGCGAACCCGTTGCGGATAGTCTCGCGCGGCACGGGTTTGTGCTAATCCGTGCTCAAGCCGGACCTGCCGAACTTCTTGCGATACGCGCCCGGGCTCGTCAGCGCGATCCGCCGGAAATGCCGGTGCAACGATTCCTCGGAACCGAATCCGGCCAGCGCCGCGACCAGCGGCATCAGCAGCGGTCCAGCCGCTTCGAGCAGCTCGCGGGCAATCGCCACGCGCTCGCGCACCAGCCACGCGTAAGGCGCCATGCCGGTAGCATCGTGGAACTGCGCTGCAAGGTGCGCGGACTCATCGCGCTAACCGGGAATGACGATGGTGTCGCGTGCGCCAGCAGCCTGGGCGTGTAGGGCGCGGCAACGGTGATGCCGCGGCCGCACGAATCGGACCGGGTTCAATAGCGCAGACGGCGAAGCGATACCAGTCCACCTCGAGTTCGGGACGTTCGAGCGCGAACAGCTCGGTCACGCAGCCGTATTCGAAGGTGCAGAGCCGCTCGTAAGCCAGCGCGACGCAACCGCGATATTTGCGAGGCGATCACACGCCGGGGACCTCGATAGTGCCTTCGAGATACTGCACTGCATGGCCGGACACGCGAACCCGCTCGCCATCCACCTCGCAATGCAAGACCCCGGTGCGTTGCGACGCCTGCAGCGCGACCAGCTTCGTCTTGCCAAGGCGATCCGACCACAGCGGCGCGAGCGCGGCGTGAATTGAACCGGTCACCGGATCTTCTTCCCCGCCGTTTGCCGGCCAGAAATAGCGCGAGACGAAATCGTGCTGATCGCCGCGCGCGGTGACCGCGACGTCGCGCGGCGCGAGTTGCGCGATCAGTTCGAGATCGGGCACCACAGCGCGGACGTCACGCTCCGTGTCGTAGAGCGCGATGAAGGCCTGCTGGGTGACGAAAACCTCCGTGGGCCGAATGGAAAGACCACGCACGAGTTCGTCGGGGATCGCCGTGACCGGTTCAACTCCGCGCTGCGGAAAATCCATTTCGATCAGGTCTCGCGGAGCACGGCGCACGGTGAAAGCGCCAAGGGCCGCTGCGTGCAATTCGATCTGCTCGCGCTCCGGGAAGCGCTTGAACAGCACGAACGCGCTCGCGAGCGTCGCATGTCCGCAAAAAGCAATCTCCGTGATCGGCGAGAACCATCGGATGTCGAATCCGCCGTTAGCGTTGGGGGTGAGGAAGGCCGTTTCGGAAAGGTTGTTTTCCGACGCAATGGCCTGCATCAGGGGCACCGGCAGCCAGCTATCGAGCGGAACGACCGCGGCGTAGTTGCCCTTGAACACCTCGCTGGTGAAGGCGTCAATGTGGTGGATCGGCAGCTTCATATTGAAAGTTTTGGCCGCGCCGGGAAGGCGCTCTTCGTTGAGATGAAGGCTCATTCTGGCAAGCTTTGCCGGCAGCAAACAGGCACACTTTGGCCGTGGGGCACGGGGAATTGACAGCTAGCGGCCAGCGAATTTCCTCGCGGCTTCGCGCGCCGAAACCGCGGACCGCTGACGCGTCGATTCGTCGCTACCGCGCGGCCGAAGTCACGCGCCGGAACCTGCGATACCGTCAGGCGGGTTCGACGACCGTTAGCTCAAAGCCCTCGTCGAGCCAGCCGGTCACGCCGCCGATCATGACCTTCACGGGCCGGTCCAATTCCGCCAGCCGAATAGCGCCACGGGTCGCGCGCGAAGGCGGCGCCCTTCCACACAGTGGCCACGTCGACAACTTCCGGCAACATCACGCCATAGGCTATCAAGCTGCATCCGAACATTACTTGCGCAGTCCCGCCACCAATGAACCGTACAAGTCGCTCTCCAGTTGCTTCAACAGGAGACAGCGGTCCACCAGCCCATCGAACCTTAGCGCACCCGTCATCATCGCTCGCGCCATCACGCTCTTGAGTACCGACGCCTCCTTCGAACAGCGCATCGCCCCGATCACGAGCGAATCAGGCCAGTGACTTATCTGCAGATATCGGGCAAAACATTTGCGTGAGCCGGCGAGGATGGAAAAACAATCGTGCAGCAGCCGATGCTTGTTCACGTTCGAGTCGTAGGGATTGCGGAGAATATCCCTGACCGCATCGTAGAAGGTAAACGTATCGCGGTGCCCTCTGACGAACGCCTCAAACCGGTCGTCGATCAACGACACGACCTCACCCAGCGGCCGGGATGGGTCCAACTCGTAGTATCTCAACTTCCGATTGACGCTATTTTCAAAGAACCGCGCAACGACGGCATCCTCATAAACATACTCGCAAAGTACGCTCGCGGGATCATCGTCGACGATGTGCCAACTACCGTCAGGCATGATGTGATCGATGACTACCACGTGCTGCGCGTGCGCATTGCGGTACTCCGGGCAATGAGGGAAGTAGAAAACATTCCCTTCCAGCAACACGGCTTTCCCGCTTTCGATCTGTTTGACGATCAGCGGCCTCACCTCAACGAACGTATCCGCGAGCACCCCTATTTCTTTCACCCCGATCAAATCGAAATCGGCGTCGGAAAACGAATCGCAGCGAAAAGCGAACTTCGGTAACTTGTCGACGACCATCTGCTGCATGACCGCGTCCGACGACGCGAGCGCGTCGTAGAAGAGCAGATCCGCGGGCAGCCCCATCTTGCCGAACCAGACGACGGCGTGCCGAAACAGGCAACTCATGAACTGCCGGTCATATAAATCGCGGTCGTAATCGAACGATTTGCCTTTCAGCAGTGGCGTCTCAGCCGGCATACGTGCTCATCCGCTTCGTATTCACCGGGCCGGAGCCCGGGATCGTTCCGGCTTCGAACAATCTCCTGACCAAAAAATCCGGCAGTTCCTGCCGGGACGGATCCTGCCGCTTAAGCCGGATACCCGCCTCGAAAGCCTGCAGGAACTCATGTACCTGAGCCTTGCTCATGCCATGGCGCTGCAGGTAGAACACGCTCCACAGACCGCAACCGTCCTCAGGCAGGAAGACCGATCCTTTTACATTGGCGAACACGTAGTCGAGCCAGCGTGCGGCCTCATCGGAATTCATCGTCTCGTGCGACCAGCGAAAACCGATACCCTTGATGTTGAGTTCGTCTTTGCGCTTCCAGATCGGAGATTTGTTGTCGGCATACCAGAGCTGCCCCTTGTATGTGTCAGGCTGATACTCCTCAAGGAAATCGAGCGTTTCCTTGACAGTCGCCTCCGTTTCCCCGGGAAAGCCGATGATGAAATTCGCGTGCGTATGAATGCCGTGCTTCTTCAGCAGCGGCACCGCAGTCTGGTAGTGCTTCTTGCGAGAAGTCTTGTTCATCTTTTTCAGCATCTCGTCGCTAGCGCTCTCTATGCCAAGGAACACGCCCTCGCAGCCCGATTCAGCCATCAACTCAATCGTCTCCTGGTCTCCCTGATCGCTGCGGTAAAAGGAATTCCATCGGAGCCCATAGTTGTTGCGGATCATCATCCGCAAGATTTCCTTGAATCGGGTCTTGGGTACATTGAACGTATCGTCGAGAAGCGTCAATGTCTTAATCCCCAGACTCCTCACGTTGTCGAGGTACTGCTCGACGTGCGGCACATCGATGTACCGGTATTCTCCCGCGCGAGTCGGGAAGCAGCAGAATGCACAGGCAAACGGACAGGACTTTGCCGTGGCCAGCGAATAGAACTCGCCCATGTCCTCCCTGCGGAAGAGACTGAAGTCGACCGGATTCTCCTCGAGAGGATTGTCTTCGACGAGGACCGGATTGAAAACAAAGTGTTCACCGATCCAACCTGTCTCCTCTCCGCTGATCGGAATAACGACGCCGGTTCCACGAGGCTTCGTCTGCAGTGAATCGTCTCGCTGCGCCGGCACGGATGGGCGAAGATCCTTTCGCCAGATAAGATTTTTGACACCGGCAAGCGCGCCGCCGTCTCGCAGACACCTGATCGTGTTGACCAGCGTCATCTGCCCTTCGGCGCTATTGACGAACAGGTCAGCACCGACACCATGAAACTCCTTGTCGACTAACGTGAAATCGACCTCCGCCAACCGGTTCTTGACATGCGGGCCGCCGACGATGATCAAGGCATCGGAGCCGCAACGCCTTATAAAACTGATGATCTCCTTGATAGGCGCATCCGTCACGTAGAGCGTGGTGGTGATCGCGATAACTCTAAAGCGGTTCTGCGCCAATTTATCCTGCAGCAATTCCTTCTCGTACGCATAACGATTTACGTAGTCGAACGTCAATCCGTGCTTGTGCAGAAAGGAGCCCAATACCGCGATGGTCGGCCACAGGAAGTCCATATTGCTCAACGGATGTTCGATCCTCTCCCGGTTCACCAGATTGATGAACTCGAGTGCCCGGTAGTGCTGCCCTTTATAGGTCACGAAAGCAAAATCCAGGTCCTGGTACACGCCGGAATCGGCGCCGAATGAAAACTTCAGCATACGGACATGCTTGTCGAAATCCGCATCGCTCTGCCCGATGATCAGACAATCAATCACAATAGACCTCCTGTTGCGATCGATCCGTCTTCACACCCTTTGGCGGCGAGTTCCAGCAGATCGTTGACCGTGCGTGGCGGGTTCATCCCTACGACTTTGTCGAAGTCGAGTCCGATCCTGCTTTCCAATGCCACGATGATCGAGATCAATCGCATCGAGTCGACACCCAGGTCGAGCAGCGCCATCGATCCGCTATCCTCTGCAATCCTCGTCCCAGGCGCCACGCTCTCGCGAATGACGTCGAGTACCGCATCGACCAATGACTGCCGATCCATGAAAAACTCCTTTCCAATTGAATGTGAAGAACCCGGCACGCCGGGTCAGCCGGCCACACGAAAATAGCGACCATGCGGATGGACGGCGATCCGTTCGAGTAGTCGCGTCTTTATCTGCCTTTCGTCGATCTTGTCGGTTGCTGTTCGCACCGCGGTGGCAAATATCCCTATGTACCAGGGCACCATGTAGTCCGGCACGCGCAAGCCAAGCCAGGTAAGCAGTCTTTCTTCGATCGTGTCGTCGGTATCGGTTATCGTGACGCCGGCCACTATCCTTGTTTCGCCCTCGACCTCCGCGGTGACCACCACCGCATGAGATACGTCCTCGCAAGCCGTCAGCGCATTGCGGATTTCGTTGAGGTTGATTCGTCGGCCGCGAATCTTGACTTCGGAATCCATTCGGCCGTCGAAATGGTAATTTCCGTCCGGATCCCGATGGCACCGATCGCCGGTGACGTAGTAGCGTTCGCCCACGTGCTCGAAGATCACGCTCGAGGTCAGCAGCGGATCTTTCCAGTAGCCCAGCATCAACTGCGGACCGCTGATCGCCAGAGTGCCGACCACATCGTCGATATCGACGACCGCGCGATCGTGGTCCAGCAGTAGCGCCTTGTGCCCCCGGAAAGGTTTGCCGATCGGGAACAGCTTGACCCGCTCCGGTTCCGGCTCAGTGATGACGAAGGTGGTACACAGCGAATTGACTTCGGTCGGACCATATCCGTACAGCACGCGCAAGCCGTCCACCGTTGCCAGCCACCGATTGAGCAGGCGGGGGGCGCATACCTCGCCGCCCGTCACCACCACTTTGAGGTTCGAATCGGCCAGCGACCGCAACCTGTCCTGATCTTTCGAAATCAACTCAAGTATCGAAGAAACGGCGATGAAGTGCGTCACCCGGTACTTTAGAATCAGGGAGAGGATGACCGCGCTGACCCACAATCCGCGATGGAAAACGACCGACGCCCCGAAATACAGCGGGAGGAATGTGTCCTGAACGGAAACATCAAAATAGAAGGGGCCGTTGTTCATGCCGACACTCGCCGGTCCGAATGCCAGAAACTCGTTGTGATTGCGGAAATACTCGATGACACTGGCATGCGACAGAACCACGCCTTTTGGCGTGCCCGTCGATCCGGATGTGTGAATGATCAGCGCAGCCGCGTTCTGCGGCACGGCGCGCTCCGGATCGCCCCCGGTCCGGGAGGGTAGCGATCCGCACCGTTCGTACGAGAGTTGGGGATATGGCGCGACCGACGCCGCTGCCGCCGCGAGGCGGGACTCAGTGGAGACCACCAGCGCAGGTTGGATGGAATCCAGAATCGTGTCGATGCGATTCGGCGGATTGCCCGGATCCACCGGCACATAAATCGCGCCGAGCCGCCAGCAGGCGAGCGCGACGGCAACAATGGTCGCGGACTTCTCCGCCAGCACGACGACCCGCTCGCCAAACCGGACGTGGTAGCCCGAGGACATTTCATGCGCGATCGCCACGGACATGTCGTGCAACGTGCGGAAACTGACGGCACGATCAAGATCCACGACGGCGGGCGCATCAGGACGCACTGACAACCCACACTGCAGCAGATCCCCAAGTGTCTGAGCCGCGGACCGCTGGAACGGCATCACGCTGTTGTCAATCATGAATTCTCTATTCTGTGTGTCGATCGGATCCATAGCGTCACGTTCCAATTTCAATCGCGGAGGCCATCGTCAAAACGAATGGACCGAGATATCTGTACTCGTCGAAAGAGCAATATCGAATCGCCCACGGGTCAACTCAAGCACTTTTCCGGAGACACGCACCTCGTCGCCTGCTACACGCGCCGTGATCCGCACATCTTGTCCTGAGCATTGAACAAAGGTGCCGTGGGTTTGTGCTTCACCGAACCAGTACTTCACGAGAGCCGGGATCACCGAAGCCGAAGCCGTGTCCTCGGGAATGCCGGCCCGGGGCGCGAAAAAACGGAACGTCGCAACCCCGGTCGCGCCAGGCGCCGAGAGGATCAGACCGATCTTCCCGATGCGCATGAGACCATCCCAGTCAGGGCGGTACGCTCTGAGCGTTTGCTCATCGCGTACGACAGCAAGATAGTCACGCCCCGCATCGAATAACCTGATAACCGGCAGTCCGATCTCGACCGACGCCGACGCTCGCTCGTGGAGCATGGCCGGTGCCATGCCGATCGTCGGCAGACCCTTCGAATGATCCAGTGCCAGTGGCACCGACTTCGGTCCCACCGTGGCTTTGCTCGGCATGCCGCGCAAGCCGCACTGCATGACGGCCGTCGCCGCGAGTGCGCCGTGACCACAATTGGGAAGTTCGCCCCGTGGACCAAACCACCGGATACGAATTTCGCCGCCATCGTCGCGGTACAGGAATGTCACTTCTTCCGCTGGCAACGCTGAAGCGAGCGCGAGCAGTACGTCGTCGGAGGGCCACGTCGACAGCCTTGCCACGACGGTTGGATTGCCGCCCGCCGGCAAGCCGGCAAACACCGCGCATCGAATCCATTCATTGACGTTCAACACGATTCAATGCCGACGATGCAGTAGTCGCACTTCATCTGCAGTGCCTCGCCAATGCTTCGCCGAGAATTCTCAGCCCGCCGTCAAGTTCCTCCGCCTCGATGAGAACCGGCGGCAACAGCTTGAGCGTGTCGTTCAACGGTCCACAGCGTTCGACGATCAGTCCGTTCCGGAAGCACTCGTTCTGGACGATCGCCGCCAGATCCTCACTGGCGAGTTCGATGCCGGCAAACATCCCCAGCACCGAAGTTCTGACGATCCGTAGCTGGAAATCCTTTTTCCAGGCCTGAAGTGCCAATGCCAGGTAGCGGCAACGCGCGTCGACCGTGTCGGCAAAACCAGGCGAGTTCCAGAATTTCTGCAGTGCCTCCTTTGCCGTGACAAACGCATAGTTAAAGCCACGAAAGGTGCCGTTATGTTCTCCGGGATTCCAGACGTCCAATGTCGGCGCGATCAGCAGGAGGCTCATTGGCAATCCCATGCCGCTGATGGATTTGGACAGACACACCATGTCGGGTTTCACGCCGTGATGTTCGAACGAAAAGAATCGCCCCGTCCTTCCGCAACCCGCCTGGATTTCGTCGAGGATCAGTACCGCGCCGATCTCCGTGGCCAACTGGCGGATTTCCCGCAGCCACTCCGACGAGGCGACATTGACCCCGCCTTCACCTTGCACAGCTTCCACAATGATCGCCGCCGGCGCGGAGATACCGCTGCCTTTCGACGTCAACATCTTGCGGACGAATTGCAGTTCTTCCCGCATTCCCGTGAAGCCGTCGAATGGGAGAAAGTGAACCCAGCTGGGGTTCAGATATTGTTCCTTGCGACGCCGGAACGAGGCGGTGACCGACATCGCACCGATGCTCATCCCATGGTACGAATTGGAGAACGCCACCAGCCCCGATCGCCCCGTTGCCTTGCAGGCCAGTTTGAGTGCGGCTTCGACCGAATTCGCTCCAGTCGGTCCGCAAAACTGAACTTTGTACTTCAAATCGCGCGGCCGCAGAATGATGTCGTCAAACGATGCCAGGAAGGACTGCTTGGCCCGCGTGTTCAGATCGAGCGTGGTCACCGCGCCGTTCTGCTCGATGTATTGCAATAGCGCGGCCTTCAGTAGCGGATGATTGTGGCCATAGTTCAATGCCCCGGCGCCGCTAAGGAAGTCATACCAGCGCCGGCCATCTTCGTCGTAAATGAAAGTGCCCTCACCCTTGGCAAAGACCGACGGAAACGTCCGGCAATAGGTTCGAACGTTGGACTCGAGTGTTTTGTCGTCGGTCCCTTCGTGTTCAAAGTACGTCATCTCGCCTCCCCTCCTGGGATCCCGCCCGCTCAACCCGCGTGGGACTGCGTTGCCAACATCAAGGGATTCCCATGTTCGTCAAAACACGAGTGAAAGTTGAAAACACCCGGCGTCGGCCCATGGTCGTGCAAATACTCGAGCTTGTCGCAAGCGTCACTCCACGTCGGAATCCCTGCATCGTCAATCCACCAGCAGGCATAGGTCGGCCACGCCGGTTTTTTGAACCAGTGCTCCCGCTTTTTCAAAGCACGAAGGTGCAGACCACCGTAGGCAAAGTCGAAGACCGACTGCACGTCGCGCCAGATGGAAAGCGTGGAAGCCCGCTGATCGGTACCCAACTCACGCCCCAACGTATAAAACCGTGGTACCTGAAACGTGCCCCAGGCCCCCCAGTTCCGCTCGAAGTTCGGCAGTCCGGAGTCGTCGATCTCGACGGCACGCGCGATGAAACCCGGGCTGATCTCTGCGGCCCTGAACACGTACGGCGTTCTATCGTCGAACTCCTGGACCGCCGGATGTCCGTACGGTTCGTGAAGAATCGCAAAAGTCGTGAAAGCGAGCCGCATCAGACGCTTCCCTGAATACTGTTGAAGATGGTTTGCGCCCGGACGGACACGAGGCTGAACGAACCCGCATCCCCTAGCCCGTGTGACGACTCACACAGGCCGTTGAGATAGAGCGCGGGTAACCCGACGCCTGTCGCGCCGGCGGTAATGCGATAGTCCCGTCCGACGTCGAGGCAGTCGCCCTGCCACGCAAACGCATCCCAATGAGGCCTGAGGAGATGCGGCAGACCGTCCCGGCCATTGCGCCCAACATCCAGAAAACCGGTGGCCAGAATCACCAGTCCGGCCTGCATCTCCGAGCGGACGCCAGTGTATTGCTCCCGCAACTTCAAAGTTATGGCGTCCGCCGACGGGATGACCTCTTCGACTTCGGTGCACCGTACGATCGCGAGGGGCTCCCGTCCATAGAGCTTCATCTCGTAGACCCGCTGGTAGAGCGCGTCCAGAATGTCCCCATCGACGGACGAATAGTTGGTGGGACGCACCTGTTCGTCGAGTCGTGCCCGCTGCGAGGGCGAAAGGCGATGGTAGTAGTCGACGAACTCTGGAAAATAAACCTCATCGCTGAACGGACTGGTGTCTTTGAGGCGGTACGAAAAGGTCCGGTGAATCGACCGGATCCTCTCGAAGCCCCGGCCGAGCAGGTCGTTCAGTATTTCGACCGCGCTTTGCGACGCGCCGACTACCGCGATCGGCGTGTCTTTCGGAAGCGATTCGATGGCATGCAGATAGTCGGTGAAATGCACGACCCGCCGCGAGAGCTCAAATTGCTTCGGAACGT
Organism: Paraburkholderia sp. BCC1876; assembly: GCF_902833695.1. Lineage (NCBI taxonomy): Bacteria > Pseudomonadati > Pseudomonadota > Betaproteobacteria > Burkholderiales > Burkholderiaceae > Paraburkholderia > Paraburkholderia sp. BCC1876. The sequence goes on from NZ_CADFGI010000005.1 coordinate 217,784, forward strand.
TGAGATTGCGCCCAACACCAAGAACAAGCCGGCGAGCAAACAGCTCCTGTCCGTCCACCTTGACTCGCCAGGCAGGCTTCCCCTCAAGCACGCAGGGCGCGACGCCCGTTACAGCATGTCCATAGCGTACGTTGTCGAACTGCTTCGCGACCCACGAGACATAGTCGAAGTAATCACGGCGCAGTGGATGGACCCGGCCCATGTTGAGGTGATGGAAGAGTCGCCCGGTTTTGTGCAGAAAGTTAACGAAGGTGTACCGGCTTTGCGGATTGACCGGTGTGATCAAATCTCGTAGTGGGTTGTTCTGGATATCCGTACCTTCGAGCAGCATGCCCTGATGCCAGAAAGAATTCGAAGCCCGCTCCACAAACAGGGCGCTGCCGTCGAATCGACCTTCGTCCATTGCGATTGCCAAGGCAATATTCGATGGACCGAATCCAATGCCCAAAACATCGTACGTCACGGAACCGCTCCCACGAGTTGTTGAAGATAAGTGTTCGTCTGTCGCGTCATGACTCAAGCTGGCGAACCGGCCTTGATCTCGATGCCCGGTAAGGTTCCGGAAAGTCCAACCGGCGCGAGTCGATCCCAATTCGTTGAAGCCATGCCAAACCCGTGCCGGATAGCTTGTGAGTAACGCGGGCAGAACGGCTCCAGACACAACGCCAATAGTCCGGGAACATAGGCAGCCAGTCCAAGGTCTCCCGCACTGATGCGCTCACCGAGAAAGCGGATGCAATTCATTGCTCGCCGGGCCGCGTCGGACGACGAATATCGATCGAGTCCGGTCAGCGGCCTCGCGGCCGCGGCCAGTGTGGCGGCGGCTACGTCGTCGGCCTTCGCGCTCAGGTCGGCGATGTCATTGAAGCCGCACACCAGACGGTTGATGTCGCCGGCCAATTGAATGGCAGTCGCATGAAACGAATCCTTCGAGAAGTTGGCTTCCTGATATTCAGGCCCGTGAATCGCCAGGTAGAGACGGATCAGGTCGCTGTTGAACTCCTCGGCCAACGGACGCGCCCAAACAAGGTGCCCCTTGCTGGTAGAGAATTTCGCGTTGTCGAGGTTGTAGAACTGATTGGTCACGAAAGCGCCCGGCTTGGGCCAATCGAAGCCGGCCTCTTCAGCCGCGATGGACAACGCAACATGGACAATGGCGTAGAAATAGGAGTTATCGAATCCAAGGAACTGGATATACCCATCGCGACTCGACAGCGCCCCCGAGGCTTGCTGCAAAAAATACATGTGACCGGGAAACATCTCGCCCCACACATTGAGCTTCTGGTCACCCAGTCCTGCAAACGCGGTGTCGACACCGCGCCCGGTCTTATACGACAGCACGAAGGGCGGCAATTCGTTAGCCAGCAGCGAGCGAATCAGGTTTCCCAGCCACGGCCGATGCGTCGTCATGCCTAGCAGACGCACTTCGAGCCTGGAGCGGTATCGCTCCAGATCCAGGATCAGGCGAGGTTCGTGAAGTACCGCGAATCGCTCAGAGTCGACATCCAGCAGGTCGATGCAGCGATTGGGATGACCGCATGCCTCGCAAATCCCTCCCGAGGAGCGGGCAAGACACGTGCGGCAGAAGCCCGAAACGAACGCCTCCACCGCGTAACGCGCGCTGACGCGGTCGTACAGGACGGCTGTCGATCGAACTTCGATTTTTTCCCGCACTAGCAAGGTTCGAAAAAAGTCCTCCACAAAGTCGACGTAAGCCGGATCGATGGCGGCGAACCGGGTCAGCTCGATCGAAAACGAATCCAGCGTGGCCCGAATCTCCGCACGGGAGCGGGCGATGAGTTGCGCGGGGGTCGTCTCCAGCCGCGTCGCCGACGTATCGACATACGACTGATGGTCGTCCGTGCTAATCACATAACTCACCGTCGCTCCGCTCTGCCTCAGACAACGGCTGTAGATGTCCGCAGCCAGATAGGGCCCGGAGAGATGTCCGACATGCAGATCACCATTCGGTGTGGGCGGCGGGGCAATTACATGGATAACCATAAACACTACCTTCCTTGGCGAAACGAAGAACGGTTCAACGGTCAGGGCGATCCGCCTCGATAATCGATTGGAGCCACGCTCTAGCCTGTGGCGAGTCCCAATAGATAGTGATAAAGACCAACGGTTCGGCGTTGGATAGATTCGTAAAATAGTGACGACGGTTCTTCTCGATGAAAACTACGTCGCCTTCACTCATCTCACAGCACTCGTCCTCGATCGTCATTCGGCCGGTGCCGGACAGAACGAGAAAGGTTTCAAACTCGTCGTGCTGGTCGACGGTGGTACTTTCCCCGGGTCGAACGCTGGCGATTCCCGCGCCCCACGACGGTTCGACGATCCCCTGCCACGGGAACAGTCTCCGCAGATCGCAGCCGTACTCATACTTCGCCGTGGATTCCGACTTGCGTTGCACAAACATGACTTTCTCCCCTACCAAACGCCCAATTGGAATAGTCGAGGCCCGCCGGATACGCCGGATGCCATGGACGTGCGAGAGCCGACTCCGGAAATACCGGATCGACACATGTCAGAAACCCGTTGCCCGCACGCCGTAGGCCTTCATCGCAGACGCAACCTGAACGGACTCGACCGTGTCCAGGTAGAGCCGATAGCTTGGGGCGACGATGGGCTCGACCCGGGTCACGTTCACCACGAACAAACTTGCGAACGGGAAACGCTCGCCGGCCATCCGCGCCAGCGGCTCGGCTCGTGCCACGAATTCACGTTGCGTGCTGTCGATCACCCTGGCTTCGCCTTTCACCTTGAAACCCTTCTGGACAAACACATCGACAAAACTCACACAGACCAACGGATTACGCTGAATATTGGACATGCTGCCCGGTGAGGCGATATTGGCAATCAGAAGCTCACTTTGCCCGCAAGCACAGAAGATTTCCTTTGGCGATACATTCGGACAGCCCCCTTCATCGATAGTCGCCAGCCAGCATAGAACGCTTTTGTCCACGTAATGCAGCATCTCGTCGTTCATCATGTCCTGCGTCTCCAGCTTTATCGGTTATCCGTTCCCACTCGCTCCGGCACGGCGGGACGCCGCAGCCCTGCCATCGCATCCACCGCGAACGTGGCCGCCGCCAGCGCCACACCGGTTCCAATCATCAGCCACGGAGCGGCCCGCGGCGAGAGCACGCCGCCGCTCAATAAAAACGTAAACACCAAAGGTCCGAAAGACTGCATGGAGAGGTTTGCATACGTGCTTCTAGACCCGACCCAGTCCGCGTCGGCCGTGGTACGCGCCGCGCCTAGCAGTTGCTCGCGTACATTGACCCTCAGGTAATTGAACAGATAGCCGAGGAGCAACGACGCACCGAAAAACATAAACCGTGAGTCCACCTGAACCAGCACGACATCACACATCACGAGCGCCACCGCCACCGCAAACCGGTTGATCTGTATTCCCGGAAGCACCACGGCCGCCAGCGCTCCGATCCCGACCAACCCTGCCGCCAGCCCGTAGGTGGTGCCGTCCCGCCCGCCGAGTTGCAGAAAGACGACCGGCACCATGCTATTGAACGCACCGATGTGCAATCCGAACAGCGCAATGCAAACCAGCAATGCGGTCGACCGATTCATGCCGATGCTCATGGCTCGACTGACATTGACGGGCGGCAAGCCACGCGTCATTCCAACCGTCGATGCGCCGGCGGCAGCCGTTGCCACATCGGAAGACGCGCCCTCGAGAGGCGATTTCATCCCCAATAGCAAAAAACTGGCAAGCAGTCCGGTGATACCTACCGCCCATATGAAACTCGCTCCGTCCACATGATCGAACAACCCGCCCCCCACCATGTCGCCGCCACAGTTGCCCAACTGCACTGCCGTTTGGAACCAGCGGGAAGCCTGGATAGGCGACATCAGTTTCGCGACCGCAAAGCGCGCATTCTGGCTTTCGAACGCAACCACGGTAAAGTAATCTGCAATCCCAACCGCAAGCGCAACGCCGAGAAACCCCGCCACGTCGCGCGTCATACCTAACCACGAACCCAGAATCACCAATGCGAAGACGCCGACTCTGATCACCGCAAGGGACTTGAGCGTAATTCGCAATACCCGATTCCCGAGCAGGCGTTCGATGAGGAATGGAAAAGCAACCGATAGACAAAGCACAACGCCTACCGGTATGGCAGAGCCGGTCAGCCTCAACGACAGGCAGACGACTCCGATCAACACCGTACTGTCGACCAACGTGAGAAGCACAACAGTAAAATAGAAACGCAAGGGAACCGCTTCTACGTTTGACTGCATTTGTCATATCCCACTGAGTGCAACGCGTGCGACCGTTCTGCCTAAACCCAGAACATGTGGCTTCGCTCCAGCAGCGAGAGTGCTGCCAAACCAATCACCACACTGAGTAGCGCGTTACGCCAGTGCAGATAACTGCCGGCAACGATGCCGAGCGCGGCGATTTCCGCCAACAGTGGCGCGGACGCCCCCGACCCGCCCAGCGAGTGCGCGACAAGAATCACCATGACGCACAACGGTAGTTCCCGGTTTAAACGAAGCATCCAGGGCGTACGAAGCAGCGACTTGCGCATGAGCAACGGGACGGCTCGAAGCAGAACGGTAATACTGCTCATTGCCGCCACGGCGAGCCAGGGTTCACCGATTCTCATCGCTACTCCAATCGAGCCTGTTGCGGCTCGACACGTGCCGATCGCCAACGGCGATGGCAAGAAGCACAATCAGGCCGAACGCGAGTGCGGAAATGAGCGCGTAGCCAGGCAAGACCGATCGTGCGATCAGGTAGCCTGCAATGCCGATCATGGCCGGTGCCCAGCGCCGCCTCGCAAGATACTGCTCGATCGCCAGAATGGTGAACAGTGCGGGCAATGCAAAGCCGAGATTGGGAATCCAACGCGCTGCCTGCGCACCGAATGCAACACCCAGAACAGTGCCCAGAATCCAGTAGCCGTGATTGATCAGGCAGACGCGGAGGGCTACACGTCGTCTCTCCGCTTCCGGAATAGTCGTCAGTAGAGAATAGTTCTCGTCCGTTAACACGGCGACGACATAGCTCCTACTTGCACGATTCAACGGGAGGTCGTCAAGTAACGGAATGGCGTACAACACGTGCCGCAGGTTGATCAGCAAGGTGGTGAGAACCACCGTGCCAAGCCCCGTTGCGGCAGCCAGCATGGGGACCGCCGAAAACTGCAAAGCACCGGCAAAGATGAAGACACTCATCGCCACGGTGATCATGGGCGACAAACCGGATTGAATCGCGAGCACACCGAAAGCGAACCCTGTCGGCAAATAGCCCATCCCGACAGGAAGAGTCAATTGGAAGATTTCCTTCCAGATGCCGCTCTTCATGCTACCAATTCCGGATGGACGGCGTCGGAGGTTTTGTACACCGAAAACGACTTGATCAATGGCCGGATCTCCGTTTCTTCGCCAAAGAGTGCGACGCAAACAATCCGCTGCGTACCCGGCACAGCGCCTCGTGTTGCTTCCTGCTGCTCCGCCGCGGTTGAACCGAGCATGGAATCGATGAAAACGTTGTGCGCAATACCGGCGTCCTTCAACTGCACAACGAGTTTTTCCAGCGGTCCGGATCGCTTCGAACGAAGAACCACCACGGGATATTCGCTGATCGTGCTGCTGGCCTCGAAAGCCGGACTCGGATAGTCGAGAAGCGCCCAGTCGCGATGATCGCGCGCACCGATCAGCCCCAGCGAGGTGTGCCCGATGGCGTTCATCAGTACAGGCGCCGGAAACTCGGTGTTCAGAACCAGTACAGTCTTCCTGGTATTGTTTGCGTAAGTCATTCTTCTCTTCCTAGGTTTCAGTTGCCTGGGATTGGCCGGCCTGGTATTCGTACTTGCAAACGATACTTTCAAGCCACCCAAACTGGTGATCGATCATCCGCGGCATACCCCACAGCTCACGTTCGGCAAACCCGGCCCGGTCACCGTCCGCAATCGCGGCCTGGCGCAGATAAAGACCGCGTTGCCAGTCCCTGGCGTTCTGCCCCGCGAGGTGAGCAAGATGGTGCCAGTCGTGAACCGGCAGATCCGACACCAGACACGACACCCGTATCGGGAGATGCAGAAACGTCATTTTCAGTGTCCAGATCAACACGTCGCGGACGAACAGCACGCTTCCCATGATCCCGCTTCGACGAAATGGGAACCGCTCGCCGCAGAATCGCGCCCAGCATCGCTCCGCATAGTGCTTCCAGTCCCGCACGGGACCGGCGGCAACGTTCCATGCGTGCTCAGTGAGAAACTGAAGCAATGCGCTGACGTGATAGATCGGAAACAGCGGCAGCGCTACCGCAATCAAAAAAGCTCGCCATCCCAGCAACGCGAACAAGGTCGAGTAGCCGCACGCGGCGACCATCGCCACGGCGATGGCCGTCGGCTTCGCTCGCAAAAAAGTCGACCGCAGACGGGCCCGCGCGAACAACAAATGGAAGACAGGACTCAGTACCGTCATCCATAGATTCATCCACAACTCGCCCTTCGTTCGGCCCGGCAGGAAACCGAGTTTGGCAAGAAAGGCGGCATCTGCATCGGCGTGCGTCGTGAAGAAATTGGCGTTGTGATGTTCAAGATGCTCTTTTTTGTACTCGATGCCGTTCTGAACGAACAGCAGCGCCGGGACAAACTGTGCGTACGCCTTGTTGAGAACCGCGCTATCGAACAGGCGGTTGTGAATCGCGTGGTGCAGGTGAGTCACCTGTATTTTCCTGAAGAGGCCAACCAGCACCAGCCAAAGCACCACGATGCCGAACCACGCAAGCGGCGTATCGAATCTGGATAGACGCGCCAACGCGAACACGATGAAGACGCCTGCCAAAGGCGTAGCCGTGACGTCAAGCCAGCGTGGGAGAATCAACCGGATATCGCTCGCATGCAGTGGCTTGCCTGTAATCCACGTCAACACGGGCTGCGTGAACCGGGGAAGGCCATGCATCGACTCCCGCGTTCCAGTTTCGAACATTTTCCACTTTTCCATATAGGACAAGATACCTAAGTGTTCACCAAGAATTGGTTCGTATTATTCAACGCCGCATCGGGCCGACCCAGGCAGGCACCCTCAGGGTTTGTCGGCACGAAAACGCAGGCGCGTATAGTCGACTGTCCAGCGGCCATCTGCGCCAAGGAGATGAGGAACCAGATTGCGGGTGACTTCGTCGAGAAACTCGATCCTGGTATCGTCGTTCTTAAGAACGGTCAAATACGGGCTGCCAAATGTTCTGATCCAACCCCCGATCGGATAATCGATCACGACGGGACGATCGAACAGCTCGATGCTGGACACTCGCAGTCCGCCCCGTTCGAGCACTTCCCGATACGCTTGCGCGGTCGGCAGGTACCAGGGATCAACTTCCGCGGGATCGATTCCCCGCTTTGCCAGCGCGTCGTGAACCTCGCGGCGGATATGGTGGGCATTACGCGCACCTGCGAACTCCCCGACGAAGCGCCCTCCGGGTTTAAGCGCCCGCTCGACGCCTGCAACCAGCGCATCGGCGCGTAACATCCAATGAAGCGCGGCGTTACTGAAGACCGCGTCGAACTCATTGTCGAAATCCATCTCCTCGGCATTGCCGACATGAACCTCGAGTCCGCGAGCGCGAGCCGCGCCGGCCAGTTCGGGGCTGTAGTCGAAGCCGACCAGATGCGCACCGCCGGCGGCAAGCTGTTCTGTCAGATAGCCGTCTCCACAGCCTATGTCGAGAATCCGTTCCCCCGCACGTGGCTGCAACAAACCTACGGCGGCGTCTGCCAGATTGCTCACGAAGCGTGCGTTGTCCGCATAGAGTTGCGTACTCCATTTCTGCAATGGCGAACTAGCGCGCGTCATGCTGAACTCCTTCCCGGCTATGAATACTCGTCAGTTGCTGTGCCGACTGCCCGCCGACATAGGTGCGATTTAACATGGTGTGATCGGTGTGTGTTGGCCCCGAATCGGAGTCGGGGTGATAGATGACGATGCGCAGCGTTTCGTCATGACTCTGGAAGCTGTGGGGCAGATTCGGCGGAATGAAAAACGCCGTGCCCGGACGAAATTCGAAGACACCGTCTTCGGTCTCGCATTGACCGCATCCTGACAAAATGATCCCGGCCCGCAGAGAGGGGTGCGTATGCATTGTTTGCGAGATCCGGCGGGGCAAATGCATGAAGTTAAGACACGGCTCGCCACGTACGGTTGGCGGCAACAGCAAACTGGACGTACATCCGTCGACATACCGCAAGCGCCCTTGCTCCTCGATCGGACCTCCGGCAAGAATCGGGCTGTGATAGCCGACACTCGACAACACCACGGCGCGCCCTTCGCCTTCGAGTCGAACGGCACCCGGGAAGCTACCAAAGCAACCCGCCCAGAGTTGATGCTTCCTGTCCGCTAGCGAAACCTGGAACTCACCGTCGCATACGACGATGTAATGACTTGAGCCAGCGTCGAAAGTAGTCGCGTCGCCGGTTGTTACCGCCATGCGTATTGAATGTTGCTCATCGGCGAATTCGAATGTTTCGAATTGTTCGACAGATCGCACGAACATCCGCCTACCATCAAGCGGCTGATGAAAACTATTCATTTATATATTCTCCGACCTGGGAAGGAACAATTCTTTTAATCGCTTCGCCGCGATTTCACACCTTGAAGCAAGCACGAAAACAGGCGCATCGGATCAAGACATTGCAACGCGAAATTGATGCAGGGCACCCATTGATATACCCATGAGGGAACTGCATAATTCCGCGGAGAGCGCCAGAAAACTTAACGATTTGCCGATGCGCGCGCAGGATGTGCCGAGCGCGCAGCACTTCGATCCATGCGCCGTATCTCCAACATAACCCGGCGACGCGTTGCCGGTCACGATGCAGTCACCGACAATGAGCGGCTTGTCGGCAGTACACGTTTTCAGAATTTCTTTCATTACGCAATCTTCTCGAGGCTTCGTGGTTCTGGCCGGAATCACTTTATATTCACGAGGCATACCCATAAGAAGAAAATGAGTCAGGACGCATGCATTGACGTACAAGCAATCAATTTGAATAGCGCGATTGACGTTTTTCAACATTGCGAACGACACGAAATCGATAGTATCAGCGTGATCGACCGGCAATCCGTCGGTTAGATATTTTGTGTGGCGCAATGTATTTCTAATCAGGAGTAAAGATGCTCGACAGAAGCCAATTGGAAGCGTTCGCCGCGGTTGTTGAGCACCAGAGTTTCGAACGCGCGGCGATTGCGCTCAGCATCACGCGCGGAGCCGTGTCACAGCGTATCAAGTCGTTGGAAGGCACGCTGTCGGCTATCCTGTTGATTCGTGACCGGCCGATACTGCCCACCACCGCGGGAGAAGCCGTGCTTCGTCACGTCAAAGCCGTTCGGCTGTTTGAACAGGAGGTTTACCGTAAGGTCGCGCCTGACGGTAAACAGCGTGAGCGTGCCATGCTGGCCGTAGCGATCAACGCGGATTCCCTCGCGACCTGGTTCGGTGCCTGCGCCCGTTCCTTGCTGGACGAGTTGCCTGTCGCTCTTGAGGTTCTGTCGGAAGATCAGGACCATACATGGCCGATGTTGCTACGTGGAGAAGTAGTCGGTTGCATCTGCACAGAACCCAAAGCCGCTCCAGGATTCGACGTTATCCGGCTTGGCGCAATGGAATACCAATGTGTGGCGACGCCTGCTTTTGCGCAGAAGTACTTTCCCGACGGCCTGAAGCTACATCAGGTGCTTTCCGTGCCGGCGATCCTCTTCAACAAGAAGGATTCGTTGCACGACGAATTTCTCAGACTGCTTTTTGGTGTCAGTGTGGGACGCTATGTGAAGCACTATTTCCCTTCACCGGCCGCATTATTGAGCGCCATTCAAACTGGCGGCGGCTACGGCGTCGTTCCTGTCGATCAGGCAAAAGAACTTCTGGAGTCCGGCCGCCTGCTCAATCTGGCGCCGTCGCTCTCTCTGTGGGTACCGCTCTATTGGCACCACTGGGAGCAGGAGCCGCCCCTCGCCAGGCAAGTCACCGAATTCATTGCGAGGTCGGCCAAGGCGGCATTGGTCTGCGATATCCCGACCGGTTCCGGTCACCACGAGCTCCCCGCCCCCGTCAGCGCCGAATATTCGTTCGATTAGACCGTCGATGCGGTCGTGCGCCTGCTCAACGCGAGAACCATAAACGACGCGAACGCACCCGCGGATAAAAAGGACAACTCGACCTGCCCCGAAGCGAAGCCGAGCCATTTACCAAGGTACAGCAGCAACGACATCGCGAATCCGGCGGCGATTGCCCGTTGCGCGACGACACGCGGCACGGATAAACCGCTGAGCAAAAAGACGAACAGAGGCGCGACGCTCGCGATATAGACCACATTGAGCTCGACCATGGTGTCGATAATCCCTTGCCCACGCTGCGCAACCAGCCCACCGAGCAGGACGATGCCCGCGGACAGGCAAACGCCGCGGGCCCCCGTGGTCGCGGGAACGACGGTCTGCAGCGCGCTGCTCATGGCCCGCACGATCGCGGCGCCGGAACCCAGGGCAGCGCCCAGCAGCGCGAGCAACATCGCCGCGCCCCAGCCGCGACCGACTTGAGACGATACATGGGACAAGATGACGGGAATCGCCTGGTTGGCGTTCGTCATGCCGGCCAGCAAACCTGTATTACGAGCAATGATGACGGCGGATGCGGGCAGCGCGCCGACCAGCAACAGAATGATCGCGGCAAGGCCGCAGCCGATCCATGCATCCACCTTACGCCTGGCGGCGATCACGAACTGCTGGTAGTCCGCTCCGGTCACCACCAGAAACACAACGGCAATCGCCATGGCGGCAAGCTCTCTGTAGCTCACTGCATGAACGTCACTGAGAAAGCGGGGGGCCGCGTCGAAATAGACCGTCGCTCCACCCATCTTCCAGAGTGCAAATCCCAGTACGAAGCTGCTGGCAAGCAGGCACAACGAAAACACCGCCGACGCGGCTTTCAGATTCAGCCGGGAAGCGGCGAACACGAGTACCAGTACGACCGGCAACGCGACGTTTTGTGGCAAGCCCGTGAGCAGCAATACCGCCGCGCTGCCGTGAATTTGCGCAGCCAGTACGCCTGTCATCCAGATCGCCGAAAGCAGCGCGACCTGACGTTGGACACCCGACCCATAGGCCCGGCCGAACATCGCCCAGATCGGCGCGCGCGACGACCACACCTTGCCGGCCGACATCGCGAGCAGCACCATGCCAAACGCCGTGAGCCATGGATACAGACAGCCGGCCATCCCAAGCGTTACTGCAAGTTCACCCGAGCCGAACAGAAAACCGACACCGTAACTTGCCGAGACCAGGAGTGCCGCAACCTGCAGACAACCCAATTCGCGAGAACTCAATTAAACCTCGATAACCTGGATCCGTCGCGAACCACGGCTTTGTTACCGAAAAAATACGAATCGCATACCACTGCTTTCTCGGCATAACTCGGCAACCCGGCAAGCATCTTCTGCGCGGAAGGCAGTTTGTAATAGGGAACGGACGGCATCATATGATGAGATAAATGATAGCCATTGTTGTGCGGATGAATCACCCAATGCCAGCAGCGGCCGATTACGGCATCTCGGGTAAATGAATAAATACCGCCCGGTTGCAGACCGAAGTGATCGCACATTTCGCGAAATGTCGTGATCGCGTGAAAGACCGTAGCTTTCGCGGCGAGCCATAGAATCGTAAAGAAAATTGCAAACGAGGGACCTTCAAGTAACGTCAAAACGGCCAGCAGCGCCATCCACCACACCCCGATCCGGACGTAGCCATGCCACGCAAGACGACGATCAGTCATCTGCCCCAGAACGGAACCTAGCCAGTTGGCACGCGCAAATAGCTGGCGAACGTACACGCCCAGCCACGCACCCCGGGCGGCCGAATCGGGCGCGATGTAGTCAGGATCCTGACCAGGCACACCCAGCATGGTGTGATGCTGCGAATGCGACACCCGGTAAAGATGCAAATTCGCCGCCAGGGCCGGCGCAAGAAACGTTGCCGCGAGAGAATCGTTCAGCACCCTGCTCCGGTAGAGATTTCTGTGACCCGCCTCATGCAGCAAATTGCCAAGCGCCCTTTGCCGATTTCCCACGATACCGAGGGCAAGTAAATAAAATGGCAGACCCAGATGATAAGCGCCGAGACTGGCGAGCATAATCACACCCCAGTCGAGAGTCAGATCAAAGACCGGACGCCATAATTTGATAGAACAAACCATTGTCCTGTCGGCGGCACGATCGAGGAGTTCTTTGCGGACCACAGCGATATCTGTCAATGCGGCATTGGTTTTCATCGACTCTTAATTACTCACGACGTTGTCGAAACGAGAAAATAAACATGACCGAACGCCGATGCGAGTCAACGCCGTAGATTACGGCGTATCTTAGCCACGCGCGCCATCACCATCGCCTTCGTTTAATATTTTTCGCGATATACAAATTTTCTAACGCCAAGCCACGCGGTGTACGAAATCACGCTTTGATTTTCCGATCGTGCCCCCTCGGGTCGCCGACGCGGTGCCTTAGAGTCTCCAGAATGGCGCCGCGGATCAGGCCATATCCGCGGCGCATCGACGCGATGCATCGCAACCAATGCCTAACATATTGAAAATCAATTAAATAAACGCCACGATCTGTCGATAACAAGTTCAGCCGCTTCCTTCGCAGCGGTTGGACTTAACATGCAGAGCTCATACAATTTTTGGCTGGTCGGTATCTCGTTCGTCGTCGCGACTTTGGCGTCGTACACGGCGCTCGATCTGACCGGCCGCATCTTCCTGCTGGCGTCGGCACGTCTGCGGCATGCGTGGCGCCTGGGCGGCGCCGCGGCACTTGGCGTCGGCGTCTGGTCGATGCACTTCGTCGCCATGCTCGCGTTCTCGCTGCCCATTCCGCTCGGCTACGATCTGGCCACCACCGCGTGTTCGCTCGGGCTGGCGATCGGCGCGTCGTATCTCGCGCTCTACGTCACCACCCTCGAACGGCTCACCGCGCCCCGCCTGCTGGCCGGCGGCGTGCTGATGGGCTGCGGCATCGCGGGCATGCATTACACCGGCATGGCTGCCATGCGGATGTCACCGGGCATCGACTACCAGCCGGCCTGGTTCACGGGCTCGCTTGCGATCGCGGTCGGCGCCTCGACCGCCGCGCTATGGATAGCGCGTGCGCTCAGCAACGAAAACGCCGGCCACGTGGTGCTCAAACGTCTGGGCGCGGCGCTCGTAATGGCCGTCGCGATCAGCGGCATGCATTACGCCGGCATGGCCGCCGCCGAGATTCCGCTGGGCGCCGTTTGCGGCGCGGCCAACGGCTTGAACGCGCCGTGGCTTGCCAGTTCGGTGATTCTGCTTACCTTTGCGATTCTGATCGTCACGCTGATCCTGTCGCGTTTCGACGCGCGCACCACCTACCTGGTCGGCGCGGTATCGAATCTGAACGGCCAGATCGTGCGGCTCGCCACCATCGACACGCTGACCGGCCTGCCGAACCGCAGCACGCTAACGGAGCGCATCGAGCGCGCGATTCTGAACTCGCGCCGGCAACGCACGGTGTTCGCGATCCTGTTCATGGACCTCGACGGTTTCAAGACCATCAACGATTCGCTCGGCCACTCGGCCGGCGACCAGGTGCTGACCGCTTTCGCGCAACGCCTGCTGCAATGCGTGCGTTCGAGCGACACCGTGGCCCGACTGGGCGGCGATGAATTCGTGGTGCTGTCCGAGAACCTGAGTTCGCGCGCAGACGCCGGCACGCTCGCCGAAGGCGTGCTCGAACGGATGCGCAACGGCGCCTGGGGCGACTCGCAACCGCTGCAGGTGATGCCGAGCATCGGCATTGCGCTTTATCCGTACGACGGCGACACCGTCGACGAACTGCTCAAGCACGCGGACGCGGCCATGTACGAGGCCAAGCGCGCAGGCCGCAGCACGTATCGCTTCTTCGAACAGAGCATGAACGAAGCCGTCACGCGCACGCTGCAAATTCAGAATGCGTTGCACGACGCGCTCGCCGCCGGCCATTTCTCGCTGCACTTCCAGCCGAAGTTTCACGGCGGCAGCGACGCGCTGGTCGGCGCCGAAGCGCTGATCCGTCTGACTCATCCGCAACTCGGCTCGCTGGCGCCGCTCGAATTCATTCCGATCGCCGAGCGCTCGGGCCAGATCGTGCAGATCGGCTACTGGGTCGTGCGCGAGGCTTGCCGGCAGATTGGCGTGTGGGTCGCGCAAGGCCTGCCGTCAATGAAGGTGGCGATCAACCTGTCGCCGCGCCAGTTGATGCAGCCGAATCTGGTGGCCAGCATGCTCGAGATCGTCGAGGCCGAAGGCGTGGCCTGCGAGCAGATCATGTTCGAGATCACCGAAACGGTGGCCATGCAGGACGCGCCCAAAACCATCGAAATGATCCGTGAATTCCAGGCGAGCGGCTTCGAGATCGCAATCGACGATTTCGGCACCGGCTATTCCAGCCTCGCCTATCTGCAGCGCTTTCGCGTCAAGCAGTTGAAGATCGATCGCTTCTTCACGAACGGGCTCGACGAACACGGCCCGGAAGGCAGCGCGATCGTGTCGGCGATCATCGCGCTCGCGCACTCGCTGGAAATGGACGTGGTGGCCGAAGGCGTCGAAACCGAATCGCAACTGGACATGCTCAAGGCAATGATGTGCGACGAGATGCAAGGCTTCCTGCTCGGCAAACCGCTCAGCGCCGACGATTTCGGCGATCTACTCAAGAACCGGATGGTGCTTGCATGAAGCTGTCACTTTTCTGAAATACGTTGCGTCGCGGCCAGTAACAAACCGTCGTTCCACGAATGAAGAACAACAAGCAACTCAGGTGCTGGAGATTTCATGAAATTCGATGTAGCGACGTTCACCTCGCTGTGGTTGATCACGTTCCTGTGCTGCGCTCTCATCACGACCGCCCTGTCACGTATGTTCACGCGGGTCGGCGCGTTCCGCTTCTGGGCCATCGGTTTCTATCTGCTCGCCGCGTCGTCGGCGTGTTTCGCGTTGCATCTCACGTGGCGTAGCGATCTGCTGCTGGTCGCCACCGCAACGCTCGCGCTGCAAAGCCGCCTGCTGATCTGGGCCGGCACGCGCGACCTGTTCGGCAGCGCCGCGTTCTGGCGCACCGGGCTCGCCATTTCGGCGCTGTTCTGCGTGCTGTACGGCAGCGCGTTGCAGTTCAAGGCGCCGCTGGTGCTGCGCGCCTTGCTGCTCACGCTGTTTTTCCTGCCCTGCCGCGCCGCGACGCTGTATGAGGTGTGCCGCCGCCGTCGCCCGGAACTCGGGCCGGCGCGGCTGATCGTGGTGATCGGCAGCGTGATCGCGATGCTCAACGCGATCGTGCCGCTCACGCTCGTGCTGCTCGATCGCGCCAACCTGTCGTTGCTGCTCGGCAATCCGCAAACCACGTCGGCGTTATACGCGGTGGTGTTCGCGGGTGATCTGCTGCTGGCGTCGGGCCTGATCGTGCTGGCGTTCAAACTGCTGGTGGTCGAGCGCGACATGCTCGCGACGCTCGACCGCGGCGCCATCGACCGCCTCGCCCACGCGCGGCTGGCGCGCGTCGAACGTGAATTGCACAGCGCCCGCGGCGAGGCGCTGGGTCATGACGGATCGACGCAACGGCAGTCGCTGCCGGGGACGATTTAAACCGCCTGTTTCACGTCCCATTCCACTTCCACGTCCAGTTCCGCGTCCAGCGCCCTGAGCCGCTCGGCCAGCGCGGCGCCGGCGCGCGTCATCGGCATGCGCAGTTCGTCGCGGATCCATCCCTGCGCGGCTAGCAGCGCCTTCACGGGCGCCGGATTCGGTTCGACGAACAGCGCCTGGATCAGCGGCGCGAGCGCGTGAAACATCCGCCGGCCTTCTGCAAGACGACCCGCCGCCAGCGCGTCGTACAGCGCGACGAAGCGCTCCGGGCGCACATGCGCGGACGCCGCGATCGCCCCGCTGCCGCCCAGACACAAGGTGGTGAAGATCTGCATGTCTTCGCCGGTGAGCACCTGCAGGCGGCCGTCGCGAATCAGCGTGAGCGTGGTATCGAGCGACCCCGCGCAATCCTTCACGGCCTGAATCCGCGGATGCGCGGCGAGCGTCAGCAGCGTGTCCAGTTCGAGCCGCACGCCGGTGCGATACGGAATGTCGTACAGCACGACCGGCTTTTCACTGGCATCGGCCAACGCGGTGAAATGCCCGACGATGCCCGCCTGCGACGGCCGGATGTAATACGGCGCGGCCATCAGCACACCGGCGATAGGCAGCAGGTTCAGTTGCTCGATGCGCTCGAGCATGCTGGCGGTGTGGTTGCCCGATACACCGACCAGCACAGGGAGCGGCTGACTCTGCTCGGCAACATGAGCATGCGCGTACGCTTGCGCCTCGTCGAGAATCGTCGCCAGCACGGCGTCCTGTTCCGCGGCGTCGAGCGTGGCCGGTTCGCCGGTCGTGCCGAGCGCGCACAATCCGGCGACGCCGGCCTCGGCATAACGGCGCACCAGCGCGCGCAACGCGGCGTGATCGACCGCGCCGTCGGCAAACGGCGTGATCAGCGGAACCCAGATACCCGAAAAAATAGACATGTCTTTACCTCGATGACGACCGTATCGATTCCGTGCAGCGGTGCGAAGGAGGAAAAACAGGGAGATGCCGGGGTGGCTTGACCGCTGTTCCGTCGCACATCTGACGACGGAACAGCGTGCTCCGGTCAGATGAGCGGCTGTTTTTTGGCTTTGGCGCTAACGGCCGGAATACGGCCCAACGCGCGAACCGCCCGACGGCTCAAGCGACGCGCACGTGCACCGACGACGCTCGCGAAAGCGAGACGGGCGACGGTCGACGAACAGGGTCGGAGCGTGAGGGCGGCATGCATGAAGCGCAGTGTAACCGCCTCCGGCGCGGCTTGGCAAAACCCATCGCAAAATTGCTTGACTTCTGCGGCAGGGAAACTAATATACGCACCGCGTACATCCGCCACGCCCTCCCTTTCCCCGACAGGTGCCCTCATGAGCGTCCCGCAGCAAGCCTTCCTCCGCGATGCGATGCGTCGTCTGAACATGACCCGCGATACCTTCGCCAGCCGTATCGGTGTGTCGAAACGGGCGCTGGACACGTGGCTGCTGCCGGACGACTCGCAGGAATCGCGCGCCATGCCGGAGATCGTCGAGCGTTTCGTGTCGGAAATCGTGGTGCACGGCGAACCGGGCGATAAATATACGCAAAGCGTAGATTCGCAGTCGCTCGCCAGTCAGATGCTGTTCGAGGGCAAGGCGCAGTTGCTGTCGGTGGATCAGTTCTCGCGCGATTCGGTGGAGGCGCTGTTTCGGGTGGCCGACATCATGCAACCCATCGCGCGGCGCCGCAAAATCTCGCGCGTGCTGGAAGGCGCGGTGCTCGGCAATCTGTTCTTCGAAGCCAGCACGCGGACCCGCGTGAGCTTCGGCGCGGCCTTCTGCCGGCTCGGCGGTTCGGTGTGCGACACCACGGGTTTCACGTTTTCGTCGATGGCAAAGGGCGAGTCGATCTACGACACCAGCCGCGTGATGAGCGGCTACGTGGACGCGCTGGTGATCCGTCACCCGGAGCAAGGTTCGGTGGCCGAATTCGCGCGCGCCACCAACGTGCCGGTGATCAACGGCGGCGACGGTCCCGGCGAACACCCGAGCCAGGCGCTGCTCGACCTCTACACGATTCAGCGCGAGTTTTCGCGGCTGGGCAAGATCGTCGACGGCGCTCATATCGCGTTGGTCGGCGACCTGAAATACGGGCGGACGGTGCACTCGCTGGTGAAGCTGCTGGCACTGTACCGCGGCATCAAGTTCACGCTGATCTCGCCGCCCATGCTGGAAATGCCGAGCTATATCATCGAGCAGATTTCACGCAACGGCCACGTGATCGAACAGACCAGCGACCTGCGCACCGGGCTCCAAGGCGCCGACGTGGTGTACGCCACGCGGATTCAGAAAGAGCGCTTCACCGACGAATCGTTCGAAGGCTACACGCCCGACTTCCAGATCAACCAGGCGCTGATGGACAGCGTGTGCGGCCCCGATACGCTGATCATGCATCCGCTGCCGCGCGACAGCCGGCCGGGCGCGAACGATCTGAGCGTGGATTTGAATCACGATTCGCGGCTGGCGATTTTCCGCCAGACCGACAACGGCATTCCAGTGCGGATGGCGATTTTCGCGGTGCTGCTGGGTGTCGAAAAACTGGTCCAGCATTCCATGCGCGACGCCGCGTGGCGGCCGCCGGTTTATCTCGGTCCGGACGACGCGGTGTTTCACGGCATCGATTGAGATGCGGGCGGGGCGCCTGCACGATGCGGGCGCCGCAACCGTTCGACGTCAGGCCGCAGCGCCACCTGCGGCGCTTCCGTTCCGTTTAAACGTGCCGGCGAAGAACAGCACCTGGTACTGCACCGCATTGGCCCAATAAGTCCACGTATGGCCGCCGGGCCGCTCGGCATAATCGTGCGGCACGCCGAGTTCGACGAGCCGCGCGTGCAGCATGCGGTTCGATTGCACGAGCGAGTCGTTCACGCCGCAATCGATCGTCAGCGCGATATGCGCGTTGCCGAAGGTCCGCGCGTTCGCGACGATCGCCTCGTTGTTCCAGAAGTCCGCATGCCGGGTGGGATCGCCGAACACATCGTCGATGCCGGGCTCGTCCTCGCAGCCGCGCGGATCCACCGCGCCGCTGATACTGCCCGCCGCGCCGAATTCGTCCGGCCGGTCCAACGCGATATGCAAGGCGCCGAAACCGCCCATGCTCAAGCCGGTAATCGCACGCGCCTGGCGTGTTGCGATGGTGCGGAAATGAGCGTCGATATAGCCGACCACTTCGGTGCCCACATAGGTTTCGTAACGGCTGCGCGGATCGACCGGACTGTCGATATACCAGCTCTCGTGGCCGCCGTCGGGCATCACGAGAATCACGTGGTAGCGGTCGGCGAGTTTGCCGATGTGGGAATTGCTGGTCCAGTCGGTGTAGTCGCCGCCCGAGCCGTGCAGTAGATAGACGACGGGGAAACGGTCGGCCGCTTTGCCGCGCCGGTATTGATCGGGCAGCACCACTGTCGCTTCGAGCGACTTGTGCATGGCGGCGCTCGGAATGGTCACGACCCTCGACTGAAACGCCCATGCGGGGGCCGTGACGAGCAGCATCAGAATGAGCCAGAACGTACGCGCTTGAATCATGGTTTGTCGCTCTCGTGTCGACCGGCGCTAGCGCTTTAGCGCTGACTCCGGTCCCATGCAACGAAGTGGCCTGAGGTGTTCGACGAACACGTCAGGCATCCGGCGGCAAAATTCTGTCGCCGACTCTAGCAAGGAGGACTTACAACCATATTTCAACCAACCCTACGGCCCCGTCAGCTTGGGGTTTCGACAGCGGGCCCATGCTGCATCGCACTACGCCGCCCTATTCGACGTGCGCCGCGAACCCAACCCGATCCGGCGCAATGTCCGCCCGCAACGTGAGATCCGGAATCGTATAAGCGCCGTCGTTCTGCGGCCGGAACGGGATCGGCGCGGTCGTCCACAGCGCGTCCAGGCGTTGACCGAGCGCGTCGCTCACCTCGGCATATTTCGCTGCGTCGACACGGCTCGTCCGATGAATCACGAACGGCGGCAGCACGTCGAAACCGGGGTAATACAGAATGCCGTGCTGAATCGGAAACAGCACGTCGTTCATCGGCCCGTTGATGCCGCGCGAACTGTAGTGCGACTCCCATCCGCCAGTGCTGACGACCAGCATCGCGCGTTTGCCGGCGAACATGCCCTCGCCATAGCGTTCGCCCCAGCGCACGTCGGAATGCTCACCGACGCCATACGCGAAACCGTACGCATAAACGCGCTCCACCCAGCCTTTGAGAATGGCCGGCATGGAGAACCACCAGAGCGGAAACTGCAGGATCACGGCATCCGCCCACTTCAGCTTCTCCTGCTCGCGTTCGATATCTTTGCTCTGCAATCCATTGGCATACGCATGCTTCGACTCGCGCGACGGATCGAAGCGCTCGCCGGCTACACGCTCGATGCTGTCGTGCGGGTCGAGCCGTGCTTTCCAGTTCATTGCATAGAGATCGGAGACCTGCACGGTGTGCCCCGCGTCTTCGAGACGTTTGACTGAAAAGTCCTTCAGCGACCCATTCAACGATTTGGGTTCCGGGTGGGCGTAGACAATTAGAACGTTCATGATCGTGCCTTCGTGGCTAAAAGAAACCACGATAGATTCCGCTCCGGTATATTGGAAATGAATTCCCAATATATTAGGTATTGCTTTGGTTAATCTCAGAAGGCTGGATCTGAACCTGCTGGTCACGCTCGACGTGCTGCTGTCCGAGCACAACGTGACGCGCGCGGCCGAACGTTTGAACTTCTCTCAGCCGTCGGTCAGCGTGCATCTCGCGAAATTGCGCGATCTGTTTGGCGACCCGCTGTTGCTGCCGGGACCGCGCGGCATGCGTCCCACTGCCCGGGCCGAAGCGTTGCGCGAACCGTTGCGCGAGGCGCTCGAAGCACTCGAACGCGCGGTCGCGCCGGCGAGTCCGTTCGATCCGGCCGAAGCCACTCACAGTTGGCGAATCGCCGCCACCGACTACGCCGAATCGACCATCATCCTCCCCACGTTGGCCACGTTGAGAGCGGCCGCGCCCGGCACGCGTCTGGCGGTCGTCGAAGCGGTACCGCCGCGGCTGATGCGGCAAGCGGAACAGGGCGAAATCGATCTGGGCTTCCATACCAGCGAAGGCGCGCCCGACGGTTTGCGCCGTCGCGTGCTGTTCGCCGAGCGCTACGTGCTGGTGGGCCGCGCCGGCCACCCGCGTCTGAAGCGCCGGCCGACGCTCGCGCAGTTCTGCAAACTGGAGCAGGTGATCGTGTCGCCGGACGGCGGCGGATTCTTCGGCGTCACGGATGAATCGCTCGCGAAGATCGGCCTCACGCGCCGCGTGGTGCTGTCCGTGCCGCATTTTCTGTTCATGGTGTCGGCGCTCGCGAGCACCGACCTGGTCGGCATGGTGCCGGCGCGGCTGGTGCACGAAAACTGCGCGCTGCGAATGGTCGAGCCGCCCGTCGAGGTGCCGGGCTACGAGATGGCGATGCTGTGGCACGAGCGCGTGCATCGCGATCCCGCGCATCGGTGGCTACGGGACACGATCGCGGCTTCGGTGTGAGGCGCCGGTTTTCGCAGGCGCCTCACACGGTCATGAGACACGGTCACGCAACGCGCCGTCCTTCGATCGGATAGCCGGGGTCCGTATAACCCGGCGTCGACGCATGGCCAGGCGGTACGAGGCTATTCACGAGTGCCTCGTCGTCGGGGCCGAGTTGCAGTTTCAGGGCCTCCAGATAGCCGTCCCAGTGCGCTTCGGTACGCGGACCGGCGATCGTGCTGCTGACCATCTGGTTCTTCAGCACCCACGCAAGCGCGAACGCGATCGAGGTCGTGCCACGTTGCTTCGCGTGCTCGGCAATAGTCCGCGCGATGTGCAACGACTCGGGACGCCACTCGGTCTGCTGAATCCGCTTGTCGCCGCGGCCCGCGCGCGAGTCGGCCGGCGGCGGCGTATCCACCGCGTATTTGCCGCTGAGCACGCCACGCGCGAGCGGGCTGTACGGCACGACGCCCAGACCGTAGTGATGCGCGGCGGGCAATTGCTCGACTTCCGCGGTACGGTCCACGAGGTTGTATAACGGCTCGCTCGCGACCGGTCGGTCGATGCCGAGCTGATCGGCGAGTCGCACGATTTCGGCAATACGCCAGCCACGGAAATTCGACACGCCGAAGTAGCGGATCTTGCCCTGACGGATCAGATCGCCGATCGCGCGCACGGCCTCTTCCATCGGCGCATCGGTCAGCGCGCGGTGAAAGTACAGAATATCGATGTAGTCGGTGCCGAGCCGTTTCAGGCTCGCGTCGACGGACTGCATGATCCACTTGCGCGACTGCCCCTGTTCGTTCGGACCCTGGCCGCCCGGATAGCCGAACTTGGTGGCGACCACCCAGTTATCGCGATGCGGCGCGATAGCCCGTCCGACGATTTCTTCCGAGCGTCCCGCGTGATACACGTCCGCGGTGTCGATGAAATTAACGCCCTGATCGTAGGCCTTGTCGATGATGCGCGTCGACGTCGCTTCGTCGGTCTCGCCGCCGAACATCATCGCGCCGAGACATAACGGCGAAACCTTGAGGGCGCTGCGGCCCAGATACCGGTAATCCATTCCTTGCTCTCCTGTCATGCCATGCCTGGCGCCTGCATGGCTCGATACGCTGTGAAGCGACGCGCCCGAGCGGCGATCGGGCGCATCAGATGATCAAGCGTCGCGGCTCGCGAAAACCTGTCGCGCGATGCCGAGCGCCGTGCTAGCGGTCGGCCAACCCGAATAGAACGCGAGGTGCGTGATCAACTCGATCAGCTCGTCGCGCGACACGCCGTTGTCGAGCGCCTTGCCGAGATGAAACGGCAGTTCGTTGCTGCGATACATCGCCACAAGGCCGGCCACGGTGACGAGACTGCGATCGCGCGGCGACAGCCCCGGCCGTTGCCAGACCTCGCCGAACAGCACCTTGTCGGTGTAGTCCGCCAGCGCGGGTGCGATATCGCCGAATGCTTTGTGCGCGGTGTTGGGTTCGTTCGCCATGCAAGATCCTCCAGTTCGATTTGGTGCGGTGCGGTTCGGTTCGGTTAAGAAGCGGCATCGGCATCGATGCGTGGGGCAAGTCGCGCCTCACGTCGATCCGATTGCATCAGACCTTCAATTTAAGCGCTGCGGCGGCTCGCGACTAGACGGTAGAATCGGCAAACACCCATGAGTGAGATTCATGAATGGCACGCGACAATCTGAACGACCTGCTGGCTTTTATCGCGGTCGCCCGCGAACGCAGCTTCACCAAAGCGGCGGCGAAACTGGGCGTATCGCAATCGGCGCTGAGCCACACGATCCGCGGCCTCGAAACGCGGCTCGGTCTGCGCCTGCTCACCCGCACGACGCGCAGCGTGTCGCCCACGCCGGCCGGCGAGCGCTTGCTGACCACGGTGGGACCGCGCTTCGACGAAATCGACGAGGAACTCGCGGCGCTGGGCGAATTGCGCGACAAACCGGCCGGCACGATCCGCGTCACGACGGACGAACACGCGGCGAACACGATTCTTCAACCGAAGCTCGCGCAACTGCTGCCCGACTATCCCGACATCAAGATCGAACTGGTGGTGGATTTCGGGCTGACCGATATCGTCGCGCAACGTTACGACGTGGGTATCCGTCTAGGCGACCAGGTGGCCAAAGACATGATCGCGGTGCGCATTGCGCCGGACATGCGCATGGCGGTGGTCGGCGCGCCCGCCTACTTCGCGAAGCGCGCGCGACCGAAGACGCCGCAGGATCTGACCGGGCACAACTGCATCAACTTGCGGCTGCCGACCTATGGCGGTTTGTACGCGTGGGAATTCGAAAAGGCCGGGCACGAACTGAAGGTGCGCGTCGAAGGACAAATGACATGCAACGGCACGCAGCAGATGTTCAACGCGGCGTTGACGGGCTGTGGTCTTGCGTACGTACCCGAGGAACTGGCGCGGCCGCATGTCGCCGAGGGGCGGCTGAAAGCGGTGCTGAAGGACTGGTGTCCGACGTTCCCCGGTTATCACCTGTACTACCCGAGCCGCCGGCAGTCGTCGCGCGCGCTCGCGGTATTGATCGACGCGTTGCGCTACCGGCCTTAGGCTGTTTAGCGTGAGACGTGACCACGCCGCGCTTAAACCGCCGTCTGCCCCGACTCCGCCGCGGGCAGTCGAGCGGTCTTCTGACTGGCAAAGCGCGTCTTGATCTTCCGACGCATCGGCTCTTCATAGAAGCGGAAGCACAGCAGACTGATCAGCACGCTCACGGGAATCATGATCCAGCCGTTCGACGGCCCGAAACCCAGCATCACCGACCAGAGCGCAAGCGGCAAATGCGTGAGGTACAACGAATAACTCGCCTCCCCCAATCGCACCAGCGGCCGCCAGCTCAACAGGCCCAACACGGGTCGCTCCAGCAACGCGAGTCCCAGTATCAACGCCGCGTAAAACGGCGACTCCAGATAGTAGGCCGGCCAGATCGGCCGCCAGACGCTGAGTATGAAGATCGCGCTCAACGCCACGCCGATCAGCACGATGCCTTTACCATGCTGCGACCTGCCGCTCGCTCTGAGACGCAGATAGTAGATCGCCACCGCGATACCCATCACGAACTCGGCGAGCCGCGTGACCGGCATCGCGTAAATCATCGCGGCGCTGCGCGACAGCGGTACGAAGTTTTGCAACAACGCTATCCACGCACCGGTCACGAGCCACATCGCGACGGCAATCAAACCGATTCGCGCGACGCTCATCGTCGTCATTCGGCGCAATAGAAACGGAAACAGAAGATAGAAGAACGCCTCGCAGGAGACGCTATCCGAGGGTCCGTTCCATGGCTGATTGATGGCCGAAAACGGCAGCCAGCCGTTGAGCAACAGCAACTGCGCGATCAGACTGACGAGCAGCGCCGGATAGATCGCGCCCTTCAGCGCGTACCACTCCAGCATGAGTTGCGGATTGTCATTCAGCACGAGGTAGATCACAACCGGCACGCACATCAGCAGGCCGAGCAGGATCATCGGATAAATGCGCGCGACCCGTGCCTCGTAAAATGAGCGCACGCCGCCGTGGGCCAGTTTGTCGCGATACGTGAAGGTCAGAATGAAACCGGACAGCACGAAGAACAGCGACACGGCCGAGCGGCCGCCGTCGATGAAATTGAACAACGCAGCCGGCAACGGCAGCAGGTCGCGTTCCGAGAAGTGAGAGATGACGACCGCGAATGCGGCAATGAACCGGATACTGGTCAACGCGGGAAACCCACCGCCCGACTGGTTTGAGCCCACCGCCATAGAGTTTGCCCCCGATTAAGCGCGGACCAATCTACCATTCCAGAATCGCAGGAATGCGCATGGGGTCGGGTCGACCTCCGCAATGGCGGGTGTGAGCGGGCGATTGGCGCGATGCGGCTAGCGGGCGTGGTGCGTGTGCCAGGAGCTCGATGCGATTCGAAGTGGGTGCGGGTGCGGTGAGAACCACGTGAGGCGTGGCGGAGGCTGATCTCCGCCGCGCCTTGATGCCTAAGCTTACGCTGCGCCGTTCGCGCGGCCGATCGCGTCGAGTTCGGCGCGAACCTCATCGCTCAGCGTCAAATGCGCGGCCTGCAGGTTCTCGCGCAAATGCTGAAGGCTCGACGTGCCGGGAATCAGCAGAATGTTCGGCGCGCGCTGCAACAGCCAGGCCAGCGCGACCTGCATCGGCGTCGCGCCCAAAGTACTCGCGAGGTCCGACAGCGCCGACGACTGAATCGGCGTAAAACCGCCCAGCGGGAAAAACGGCACATAAGCGATACCCTGCGCCGCCAGTTCGTCGATCAGGGCGTCGTCGTGGCGATGCACCAGGTTGTAGTGGTTCTGCACGCAGACCACTTCCGTAATGCGTTGTGCCTCGGCAATCTGCGCCGACGTCACGTTGCTCAAACCGATATGGCGAACCAGGCCGCGCTGCTTCAGTTCGGCCAGCGCCGTGACCTCCTTCTCGATCGAGCCTTCGGAGGGCGCATGAATGCTGCCCATGATGCGCAGGTTGACGATCTCCATTGCGTCGAGCCCGAGATTGCGCAGGTTGTCGTGCAGACCGCGTTCGATCGCTTGCGGCTCCATCGCCGGCAACCAGCCGCCCTTGTCGTCGCGCACCGCGCCGAGCTTGCTGACGATCACCAGATCGTCCGGATAAGGATGCAGCGCTTCGCGAATGATCTGGTTGGTGACGTGCGGCCCGTAAAAATCGCTCGTATCGATGTGATTGACGCCCGCTGCCAGCGCCTCGCGCAGCACCGCGACGGCCGCCTCGCGATCCTTCGGCGGCCCGAATACGCCGGGACCGGCCAGTTGCATCGCGCCGTAGCCCATCCGCCGCACGGGACGTCCGGCTAGCGGGAAAGTGTCGGTGGTCTTGAGGTCGGACATGGTGCGCTCCTTGAATGGGTGGGGTTGAGCCG
This sequence comes from Paraburkholderia sp. BCC1876, assembly GCF_902833695.1. NCBI lineage: Bacteria > Pseudomonadati > Pseudomonadota > Betaproteobacteria > Burkholderiales > Burkholderiaceae > Paraburkholderia > Paraburkholderia sp. BCC1876. Next base: position 243,845 of record NZ_CADFGI010000005.1, read on the forward strand.
CAGTATCACCGGGTTGTGTTGTCAAATAAATAGGCATAACGTGCACGGGTTGTTCAAAAATATGCACAGCCACCATGGAATTAAATGATCTTTCCGCTTTCGTTTCCGTCGCGCGGGCTGGCGGCTTTCGCGACGCGGCGCGCATCGGCGGCGTGTCCGCGTCGAGTCTCAGCATTGCCGTGCGGCGTCTCGAAGCGAAACTCGGCTTGCGCCTGCTCAACCGCACCACGCGCAGCGTGGCGCCGACCGAAGCCGGTCTGCGCCTGATCGAAAAGCTGACGCCGCTGTTCACCGAAATGGAAGCCGCGCTCGACGTGCTGAACGGCTTTCGCGACAAGCCGACCGGCACGCTCAAGCTGAACGTGCCGTCCAGCGCCGCGCGCATTACGCTGCCCACGGTGATCGTGCCCTTCCTCAAGGCGTATCCCGACATTCGCGTCGAGGTCGTGGTGGAGGACGGGTTCGTCGACCTGCTGTCGATCGGCTGCGACGCGGGCATTCGCTACGACGAGCGGCTCGAACAGGACATGATCGCCGTGCCGATCGGGCCGCGCGTGCAGCGCTTCGCGACCGCCGCGGCGCCCGCTTATCTCGACGAGCACGGCCGCCCCGAGCACCCGCGCGAGTTGCTCGCGCATGCGTGCCTGCGCGGCCAATTCGCCGGCGGCGCGATTCCGATGTGGCATTTCGAGCGCGACGGCGAAGCGCTTCAGTTGAATCCGACTGGGCCGCTGCTCGTGCGTCCGGGCGCGGCGCTCGATCTGGCGATCAGCGCAGCGGTCGCCGGCGTGGGCGTGATCCATCTGTTCGAAGACTGGCTGCGTCCGCAGCTTGACAGCGGTGCGTTGGAGCCGATTCTGGAGTCGTGGTGGCCGAGCTTTTCGGGGCCGTTTCTCTACTATCCGGGGCACCGGCATGTGCCCGCGCCGCTACGCGTGTTCGTCGATTTTGTGAAGGCGGGTCACGGGGAGTGAATGGTCGTGAACAGACTTGGGCGATGCGGCAAACGGCAAGCCGCCGCTCCCACCGCAAGGCCCGTTCCTTCAATGCCGCTGCTTGCAAAGCTGCGCCACGGTGGTCAAAAACAGATCCGCGCCGACCGGCTTTCTCAGGCACGCGTCCCAATGTTTGTCGCGGCCGTCGGAGGACGGCGGCACAGCCGTGTGGACGAGAATCGGCACGTTGGCGAGTTCCGGCATTGCGCGCAGACGGCGGCAGAGTTCCGCGCCGTCCATCAGCGGCATCATCCAGTCGGTAATGATCAGATCGGGCGTGTCGGGCATCCGCAATGCCACGCGCGCGACCGCCTCGACGCCATTGCTCGCGCAACCGACTTCGTAACCTTCGTTTTCAAGAATCAGGCGCCACGCCGCCAGAATTTCCGGCTCGTCGTCCACCAACAGGATTGAATGCATCAGGGGTCGCCGGTTTGAACATCTTTATCATCTATCCACCGTCACGCAAGGGCTGTTCCACGATCCGCAATTGCGGTGATAATGAGGCGGATTATTGGCCGCGGCAGCAGGCTTTCGGCGTGTTCGGAAAGCACGGTGCCCGCCGGCCAAGCTTCTCATTCACTCCAGCCAACAGCGTGTTTTCTCGCGGAGCGCGGGCGCCGGTTTCCGGTTCGGCGCGTCTGGAGTGGTTCGAGCCTTTGTAGGTTGTAGAAACTTCATCCTGAAACGTGCCATGGCCGAAACCCTCGTTAGCCCGCTGCGCAATTTCGCCGACTTCGTTCGCACCGAACGAACCCGCTTCACCGAGCAATGGATGAAAGCCGTATTCGGCGACGTCGAACTCGTCGAAGCCGACAAGCTCACTTACCAGCAACTGGCCGACCATCTGCCGGACATTCTCGACGGACTCTGCACCGCGCTCGACATTGAAGACCTCGAACTCGTGGAGTCGAGCATTGAAAGCGACGCGAGAAAGCACGGCATGGTCCGCTGGCGCCAGGGTTACCGGATCGAAGAACTGGTGCGCGAACTCGATCTGTTTCATCAGGTGCTCGCCGACGCGCTGGACGAATTCGCCGAACGCGACAGCGCGTTCACGCGCCGCCACGAACGCCGCGCGCGGCGTCTGATCGCCGAGGCGCTCAGCGTGGTCACGCTCACGTCAATCAAGCAGGTGGTCAGCGAACGCGACCGCAAGATCGACGAATACACCGGCAGGCTCGAACGCGCCAACCACGAACTCACGCTGAAACAGCGGCTCGTGGGCGATCTGTACGAGTCGCGGATGCAGATCACCCGCAGCGTGGTTCACGATCTGCGCAACTTTCTGAACGCGTTTTCCATCGCGCTGCAATTGATCGCGCGCGCCCCCGCCAAAGCCGAGACCGCGTTGACACTGGCGAACCGGCAAGCCGCCGACATGAAGCAACTGGTCGATCAAATGGTCGAGTATTCGGTCGTGCTCGGCGACGGTGCGCCGCTCACGCTCGAAACCGTCGAACTGCGCGAGCTCTTCGACGAACTCGACGCCGCGTCGCGCCCTTTGATCGAAGCCAAAGCACTGAAGCTGCGCACGGCCTTCGATCCGGCGTTGCCCGCGATCACGTCCAATCGGCTCAAGCTGAAACAGATCGCGGTGAATCTGCTGTCCAACGCGACCAAGTACACGAAGTCCGGCGAAATCGAATTCGGTTTCGCGATGGCCGATGCGGACCACTGGTCGATCCGCGTATCGGATACCGGCGAAGGCATTGCGCCCGCGGATGCGGACCGCGTGTTCGACGAATTCGAACGCGCCGCGGGCGACGATATTCCCGGCACGGGTCTCGGCCTCGCGATCGTCAAGGAGCTGTGCCGCGTGCTCGATGGGCAGATCGATTTCGTATCGCGCGAAGGGGTGGGCACCACGTTCAACATCCGCTTTCCGCTGGTGCTCGAGGAACCGCAATAAAGCGTAGAGCGCAATCGAAGCAATGCCGCACAACGGCTTTATGCGTTACTGGGTTTTGTGCCGATTCCCGCTTACGTATTCAATCCCATTCCCGGAACGATTTTTATGGAATGCGATTTGACGCAATGCGTCAATTAACAATTACATTTAGCAAACGATTATATTTACAGCCGTAATAAACAAACCCGCGCAGTCATTCACCCCGCCTAAACCCTACCGGCCTTTAAATTCAAGACGCCGATATTCGAATTACGTAATTTCGCTAAATGCTTGACAAGTCCCTAGCGCGTCGCCTATTTTTCTTCTGCCGCAGATATTACGAATTCTTACCCAACGGAACTCACGGAAAAAATTCCCGAAAAGAACCGGCTTATCCCATTCAGAGTGTTAGTCATTTTTATTCAATAAGCATGGGCATTTTTTAATGCCCGTGGGTATTGACGCGTGTTGCTGTTCGAGTCTGTCGTTGTTCACTATTACACGTCGGCGATGCATTAAAAATAATTCCAATTCAATGCACATTCATCCGCGAAGAGACCTTTGTGAAACGGTAGCTGAACCCATCCACCAAGGAATGAGATGAAACGACACGAGCGTCTTAGAGGCAACTCCCCTCTACGCCAGCGCAAGCTGCCGGCCATAGGGACTTTAGCGGTTGCAATCACGCTTCTCGGCGGCTGCGGCGGCGGCGACGGCAGTTCGTCGAACGGCGCGGCGGTGAGCATGCAGCAAACCCCCGCAAGTCAGCAGCTCAATGCCAAGGCCGCCGCGCAGTCGCAAGCGTCGACCGCCAATCAGACCTATATCGATCCGGTCGCCTATTCGTTGAACGCCACGGACGGTCTCACGCCCTCGCAGGTGTCGGAAAAAGCCGCGGTCATGCATTACCAGTGGACCCAGGGCAAAGCGCCGGTCAACTACACGACGACCACCGGCCACCTGACCGCCGCCGACGCGAACGGCAACCCCGAAGCCTCGATGTCCTACGTGGCCTACACCGCGCCGAGCACCAACGGTGCACCGCGCCCGGTCACGTTCGTCTACAACGGCGGCCCGGGTTCGTCGTCGATCTGGTTGCGGCTCGGCTCGTTCGCGCCGACGCGCGTATCGACGCCCGATCCGGTGTTCGGCAACTGGCCGAACTACCCGCTGGTCGATAACAAGGACAGCCTGATCGACACCACGGACATGGTCTTCATCGACCCGCCGGGCACCGGCCTCTCCGAAGCGGTGTTGCCGAATACGAACCAGAAGTACTGGACGACCGACGCCGACGTCGACATCATGCGCGACTTCATTCAGCGCTATCTGACGGTCAACAATCGCAGCAGTTCGCCGATCTATCTGTACGGCGAATCGTATGGGACGCCGCGTACCGACATGCTGGCGCTCGCGCTGGAATCGTCGGGCGTGCATCTGACCGGCATCGTGTTGCAGTCCGCGATTCTCAACTATTTCGCGGATGCGATCGAAGCCGTCGCCATCACCAATTCGACCAGCGCGCTCGCGCTGGATACGGATACGCTGGCGGGCTATTTCCCGGGCTACGCAGCGGTTGCGTCGTACTACAACCAGGTGTCGCCGGCGCCGGTCAACCAGGGCCTTTACGCGCTGCAAACCAGTCTGTTCGTGACCGCCGAGTACAGCAAGCTCAGACGCTACTCGCAGTCGTGGGTGCTGAGTCAGCTCGGCGCACCGAACGCGCTCGGCAAGCCCGTGTTGCCGAACGACAAGACGCTGCAAGCGTGGACCATTCCGTCCGGTTTGACGATGCAGGCGCTGCAAGGCTACTTCAACGTCAATGGCTTCTCGACGAGCCTGCTGCCCGGCACGACGATCGGCCGGTATGACGGACGCGTGTCGTTGCCGAACTCGGATCCGCGTCTGGCAAGCGACGGCGACCCGTCCGACATTCTGATCTCGCAGCCGTTCACCAACGCGCTGGCGACCCAGATGCCGGACTACCTCGGCTACACGGCGCCGAACGCGACGTATATGCCGCTGAACGACGCCATCATCCAGGTGTGGAATTTCTCGCACGACGGCCAGGCGATGCCCGACACGATCCCCGATCTGCTCGGCGCGCTGACGCTCAATCCGAGGCTGAAGGTGTTGTCGGAAAACGGCTTCCACGATCTGGCGACGCCGTTCTTCAATACCGAGAAACAGTTGGCGCGGCTGCAGACGGTGCCCGGCATCAATCCGGACTTGCAGGTCAACTTCTTCCCGGGCGGCCACATGATTTATCTGGACGACACCGCCCGTCCGGCGATGAAGCGCGATCTGGTGCGCTTCTACCGCGGCACGCCGCTGCCTGACGCGCTCGCGCTGTGGACGCTGCCGGCCCCGTGGCGCGACGAAAGTCCCGCCAGCGAACCGACCGCTACCGCCACCGCTTCCACGCAACTGCCGTCGCCTTGAGCGGCCGGACGAGATGCGCGGTTCGCGATACCCTATTACTCAATTCAGGTGAGTCATCATGTCTCTTTTCACTAAGTTGCGACGTCTCTCCCCGTTGCTCGCGATCGCCGGTTTGATCGGCAGTGCGCATGCGTTGCCGCCGCAAGCGGTGGCGCCCGCGACGCCGCCGAGCGGCGCGCGTGGCGTCGACGGTCCGTTTTTTCCGCAGAATCGGGCGGCGCCGGTCGCACCGTCGACCGGGACCGCGCTGCAGCAACAGGCCCAGCAACGGCTCGAAGCGCGCCTCGGGGCCAACTCGGCGCTGAGCAATGGCGCGGCAGTCACGAAGACGCAGGCGCAAACCCAGGGGCTGGGTTTTGTGGCCAAGCACTTCGATCAGATCGACAGCGGACATAAAGGCAGCGTGACGCTGAGCGATGTGAAGCAGTATCTGCAGCAGCAGGGACGTTAAGCCAGGGGCTTGGTATCTGGCAGTAGAAGTAGAAAAGTAGCAGTAGCTGTTCTGCAAGCGCTCCGGGTTCCGTCAGGAATCGGGAGCGCTTTTCTTTGTGGCGTCGGCGCGGCGGCCTGGCTGGGCGGCGTGGACGGTCGGCAGACACGCGCTCATCGCGCCCGCGCGGTCGCTCAGGCCGCGCACCACGACCTCGGACGATTTGCCGTCACGCCTGGCGAGTTCGGCAAGATCGAGCAACGCGGCGTAGCGTGCCGAACAATCCTGCGAGGTTTGTATTTCCCGCTGCTCGTGGGAGGTATCGACATGGGCTGCCACGTAGCGGCTCGTGGCGAGCGCAAGGCTCGCGGCGGCGACGATCGTTGCTAATACAGCTGCTTTGCGGCAGGAGCGGATCGTGTGGGTTGCTTGGGCTGCGTGGGCCGCTTGCGCCGCATGAGTCGAGCGGATCGCTTGGGCCCCATGAACCGCGACGGGCGACTGCGAAACCGCGCGCCGCTCGCCCATCGTCCGATCGCGGCATGACAGCATCCTTGTGAAGATTCTGACTCGCATGACCGGCCTCCTCACGACCAGTGCGCCGGCACCCAGACATTACCGATCCAGTGCCCCGGCACCCACACGACCGGGCGCGGCGCTGGCGCGACATACACGACACGCGGCGCGACATAAACCGCCCGCGGCGGGGGCGGCGGCACGTAGACGACCGGCGGCGGCGGCGCATAAACCACCGGCGGCGCTACGACTACCGCCTTGGGCGGCACATAAACCACCGGCGGCGGTGCATAAACCACCGGAGGCGGCGGCACATAAACCACCGGCGGCGCGACCACCACCGGCTTGGGCGCAACCACCACCGTCGCGCCGCCCGTCGTAACGACCGCGCCCGTCGTGACAACCCCGCCCGTCGTGACCACGGCCCCACTCGACGTCACCGTATTGCCGTGCGTGCCGGTCACGCTCGTCGAAGTCGTCACGACGCCCGGCGCGACCCGCGTGGCCGTGCCGGCGTGATTGACCGTGCCACCGTCCGCACCGGTTACCGTGCCTGAACGCGAACACGTCGCGCCGGCGCAATTGGTCGACGCCGAATGGTCGACCGTGTTGCCGTTCGCCCCCGTGACCGAGCCCGACGACGAATACTGCCCCGGCGCGGTCTTCGTCACCGAGCCGGACGTGGTGGCGGTTTTACCGTCCGGCCCGGTCAGGGAACCGGTATGCGCGCAGGTGCCGCCGGCGCAATTGGTGTCGCCGGCATGCTGGACGGAGTTGCCGTAGCGCCCGGTCGCGGTGCCCGAGTTCGAGAATTGCCCCGGCGCGTTGCGCGTCACCGTGCCGGTGTTGGTGGCCAGACCTCCATAAGGACCGACGACGCCGCCCGCATGCGAGCAACTGCCGCCGCCGCACGAGCCGTAACGCGCGCCGTTATAGGTGCCGCGCGAGGTGTAAGCGGTGCCGTGCTGCGACCACGCGAACGCCGACGCGCTACCTAACGCGAGCACGGCGACGGTGGCGCTGAGCACGAGCTTGCGCAGCGCATGGCGAGTGGAGGAAAGCGGTGTGGCTGAGACAACGCAGGCGGCGTTGGCCGGAGTGGCCGGCGTGGCAAATGAACGGATTTTCACGGTATGTCCTTCTGGGATTCGGGCCACTGCGGTCACTTCGGCGTGGCGACGAACGGACTATAGAAGGATGGCCCGGGTTAATCAGCAACGAACATATGTCGCCCTGTTTCACCACGGAGGAAGCCCGTGCGACAAGGGTTTGCGGGCATTTTGCCGAGGCCGTGACATATCCCGACATAGATCGCCGCAGCGCGATGAGCGGTCGCGGGAGCGTATGGAGCGTACCCGCCGATAGCCGCGCCGCCCGGCATCGCAACGCCCTGCAACGCCATGCAAACCACACGGCGTGAGCGCTATGCGCGCAGATCGAGAGTCGCCACGGCCGGCATCGACTGCGCGACCCTTACGTTTTTCCGTAAACGCCCGCTTACACGAAATACCCTGTTTTTACCGATGCAAAACCATGTAATCTCTCGGTTTTCTCTCCATCCCGAAATAGATGAACCGAGTGTTGGCCAGCCACCGACGACGACAAGCAGCGCCTGACACGCGTCACCGGCCTATCGCTCTTCATTTACGCTGCACTGCTGCCGTGTTGCTGGCGTGTGGGATCGCCGCTTTCAGCCAGCGCGCGCTGGCCGCCGACTCCGCCTGCCAGGCCGAAGCCGGTCCGCCGGGCCGGCAGTCCGTCGGACTCGTGCTGTCCGGCGGCGGCGCGCGCGGCTACGCACACCTCGGCGTTCTGAAAGTGCTGGAAGAAAATCGCATTCCGGTGGATTGCATTGCCGCGACCAGCATGGGTTCGGTCGTCGGCGGCCTGTACGCGAGCGGGATGACCGCGCAGGACATGCAAAACCGCCTCGCGGGCGTCAACCTCGCGGATATCGCGTTCGACGTCACCGACCGCGCCGATCTTCCGCAATCGCGTCGTGAAGACGAGCGGCTGTATGTGAACAGCCTCGCGCTCGGCTACGGCGCGAATGGTTTCCGGCTGCCGGTCGGGCTCGTGCAGGGCAACCGGCTGCAGGCGCTGTTGCAGGACTGGACCTCGGCGGTGCCGGGCAATGTCTCGTTCGACCGCCTGCCGATCCCCTATCGCGCGATCGCCACCGACCTGCGCACCGGCGAAAAAGTCGTGCTCGACCATGGTTCGCTGCCGCAGGCGATTCGCGCCAGCATGGCGCTGCCCGGTCTGTTCGCCCCCGCCGATATCGACGGACGCACGCTGGTGGACGGCGGCATCGTCAGTAATCTGCCGATCGAAACGGCGCGCGACATGGGCGCCAATGTGGTGATCGCGGTCGACATCGGCTCGCCGCTGCGGTCGCTCGACGCACTGGCGTCGCCCGCCGACGTGATGCAGCAGATGATCGGCATTCTGATTCACCAGAACGTCGCGCGACAACGCGAGCAGTTGCAACCTGAAGACGTATTGATCCAGCCGGCGCTGGGGTCGCTGAGCTTCACCGATTTCGCCAACGCGAGCCAGGCGATCGCGGCGGGCGCCGCCGCCACGCGCGCGATGCTGCCGCAACTCCAGCACCTCGCGCTGTCGCCGGCCGATTACGCCGCGTGGCGCGCGCACCATGGCACGCCGGTCGTGCACCCGGTGCGGATCACACAGATCGAGATCGACTCGCACGGCGCGGTGCCGCAGTCACGCATTCGCAACGCGCTGCACGTCAAACCCGGCGACGTCTACGATCCCGTCGCGCTCAACAAGGACCTGCTCTCGCTCACCACCGCCGGCGACTTCGACAGCGTGAGTCAGCAACTCGTCGACGACGGCGATCAGCACAAGCTCGTGGTCAACGCGCACGAGAAAATGTGGGGGCCGAATTTCCTGCTGTTCGGACTCGGCCTGTCGAGCAGTTCGACGGACGAAGGCGGCTTCCGGCTGCATCTGGGTTATCGCCGTCCGTGGCTGACGGAGTCCGGGCTCGAAGGACGCGTGGACAGCACCCTCGGCAGCGATCTGCTCAACTTTCATGCGGAGCTGCGCCAGCCGCTGTCGAGTTCGTTCGGCTACTACGTCGCGCCGTATGTGGAGTTTCAACGCCGCTACGCGAACATCTACGACGACCCGGGCAACGTCAAGGTCACGCAATACCGCTTGCAGACCGAGCGCGCGGGCCTCGACCTCGGCCTGCCGCTCGCGCGTCTGGGCGACTTCCGGGTCGGCATCGCGTACGCGCACGGCTACGCCACGCCTGAATACAACTTGCCGCTCGACGACAGCGCGTCCAATTCGCCGCTGCTGTTCCCCGACATCTACGGCCGGCAGCTCAGCGTACGCGCGCGCCTCGTGATCGATCAGCTCGACGATCCGCTGTTCGCGCGCAAGGGCTATTTCGGCGAATTGCGCGCCGAGCGCTCGCTGTTCGCGGGCGACAACAGTTTCACCGAGGTGTACGCCAAGACCATCGTCGCGGCGAGCTATGGGCGCCACAGCATCAACGCGAGTATCGAGGCGGGCAACGATTTCGGCGGCACCAATCTGACCAATCCGTTCGGCTTCACGTTGGGTGGCTTCCAGCATTTGTCCGCCTACGCTGCCGATCAGCTATCCGGCAACTCGATGGCGTACGCCCAGGTCACGTACATGAACCAGCTCGCCACCTTCAATGCGTCGCCGATTCGCGGCCTGTTCGCGGGATTGAGCGTCGAAGCCGGCAACGTGTGGAATCGCGACTCCGATTTCGGCAGCGGATCGCTGAAACGCAGCGTGACGTTTTTCACCGCGCTGACCAGTTCGTTCGGACCGATCTATCTGGGCGTGGCGTTCGCGCCGGGTGGCCGCAGCAACTTCTATTTCCAGCTCGGCCACACGTATTGATGACGTCTTGAAGTACTGACGTGTCGAGCGTGGCCGGGCCTGCACGGCGTTCGTGTCGTACCGGCCGGGTTCACTTTTCCGGCTAGCGCCGTGGAGCTCACACCGTGCCGACCGGCCAGCTCATTTCGAAGCGCGCCCCGCTCAGCGTCTGCGGGTCCGTCACGGCGATGCGGCCATGATGCGCGCGCAGCACCTGCTGCGTGATCGCGAGCCCGAGGCCATAGCCGCCGGTCTGGCGATCGAGCCGCACGAAGGCATTGAAAATGCGCTCGCGCTGCTCGGGCGGTATGCCGGCGCCGTCGTCTTCCACGTAGATCTCCACGTTGCCGTGCCGCGCGCTCAGGCCGACCATGATGCGCGACTGCGCGTATTTGCTCGCGTTGCGCAGCAGATTGCGCATGGCGTACGACATCAGCCGCTTGTCCATCACCACCCGCAACGCGACGTCGATATCCTTGTGCGGAACGATCTGTTTGTCCGCGTAGAGCAGGGTCGCGTCGGTGATCTGACTGTCGAACCAGGCGGCCAGCGAGGTCGCTTCGAGGTTCGATTGCAGCGAGCTGTATTCGAGGCGCGCGTAAGTCAGGCTCATGTCGATCAGTTCGTCGAGCTCCGTGACGTCCTGGTCGATGCTCATCAACGCACTGTGATATTCGGCGGCGGAGGCCGGTTCGCGCAGGCTCTCCAGCGCAAAACGCACGCGCGCCAGCGGCGTGCGCAGTTCGTGGGAGATGCCGTTGGTGAGTTCGCGCTGCGCGGCGATCAGACGTTCCATGCGTTCGGCCAGCGCGTTCAACGTGCGCGCCAGCGGACCGATGATGACGCTATACGACTCGCGCGCACGCGTGTTGAAGCGGCCGCCGGTGAAGTCGATGGCGCGTTCGCGAACCATCACCAGATCCAGCCAGACCGGACGCATCCAGCGGTAGGCGGTAATGGCCGGCAGCACCAGCGTAACGATCAGGATAGGCAGCAGCACCCGGCTATTCATCAAGGTTTGCCAGAGCGACGGCGTGCTATTGAGCGCCAGCCCGAGTGTGGTGATCGAGAACGCCAGCACGAGCACGGTGAGTGTCAGCAGACGCGTGTAGACCCGTACATAAAGACGCGACCAGCTCGGAATTCGATCGGCCCGAATGTCGGTCCACGAGCGGCGAAAACGAAGCAAACGCCACTTGCAGTAGCGGTAGGGATTGAGTTTTTTTGGCTCCGCTCGGTGTGGCATCTTTCTCTCTGTGCTACGGCGCCAACATGGGCGCCCTTTGAACGAACGCCATGGTTTGCTGCGCTACCGTATCGCGTTCGTTGTCCAGTGTGATCATGTGATAGCTGTCGGTCAAGCGCACCAGCGTCACCGAACGGCTGGCGAGATTGTCGCAGACGAACTCCGCCGAGCGGATGCTCGTCACTTCGTCTTCTTCCGAATGCATCACCAGCGTCTCGCAGGTAACACGCCGCATCGCGCGCTTCGCCGCGAAGCGCATCCAGTCGACCTGTTCGATCGCCGACAGCGGCACATACGGGTAATGAACCCCGCTGCCCTTCTGCAAATGCCGGCGGATCAGGTTGCGAATCCGCGCGTTCTTGATACCGAACGGCTCGCCTTCCGGCACGCGAATCAGATGCCGCAAGCCGGGCACGCAATACAGCAGATAGCGCAGCGGCTGCAGGCGCGAACCGCCCCAACCGTCGAGGAACACCGGCGGCGACAGCAGGATCAAACGGCCGTTGGTCATCCGTTCGCGCGCGCTCAGCATCAACGCGAGCAACGCGCCCATGGAAATACCGGCGACGTCGACGCGTTCATAGCGCGTCAGCAGTTCGCGGTACGTGCGGCTGAGCAGCTTCATGTAGTCGTTCAGCGTCACGCCGCTCAACGCGTCGGGATTCGAGCCGTGCCCCGGGAGCGACGGCAGATGCACGTCGCAGCCGATCTGCTCGAACTTGCGATCGAGCGTGCCGAAATCATGACGTGTACCGCCCAGGCCGTGAATCATCAGCACGGCATGGCGGGAAAGAGGAGAGACGGATGCAGACATCGCGAAACCGGTCGAAGGACAAGTCTGCGATCCTAGTCGCGCGAGGCTGGCGCGACTGTCGATTTGCTGAGGCGACTGTGGATTTTTGTCGCGTCAAATTTCCGTGAATTACGGGACGAAGCCGGCCGCGCCGCTTTGTTAGTCCCACGCCAGCTTGCTGAATTGATAGCCTTTGCCGCGCACGGTTTTGATGCGCTGCGGCGTGCTGGCGTCGTCATGCAGCTTGCGGCGCAGCTTGGAGATGCCGCCGTCGATCGTACGGTCCAGACCGTCGAATTCGATGCCGCGCAACTGCCGCATCAGCTCGTCGCGGCTGACCACCTCGCCCGCGCAACTGACCAGCGCCCACAACAGATCGAATTCCGCCGACGTCAGATCGGGCAGGCTGCCGTCCGGCAGCTTGACCGTGCGGCTCGCGCGGTTGATCTCGAACTTGCCGAACACGTAGCCCTCGGGCTGGGCCGATTCCGGCGTGCGCGCGGTGACACGGCGCAGCTGCGCCTTGATACGCGCCAGCAGTACGCGCGGCTCGACCGGTTTGTGCACGTAATCGTCGGCGCCGAATTCGAGGCCTAGCACTTCGTCGAACTGCTCGTCGCGCGCGGTCACCATGATGATCACGCCGTCGAACTGCTCGCGCGCCTCGCGGCAAATCTGGAAACCGTCCTTGCCCGGCAGGTTGACGTCGAGAATCACCAGGTCCGGGCGGCGCTTGAGAATGGCCGGTACGGCGTCGTTGCCGTGCAGCACGGTTTCGACTTCGTACTCGTGTTTGCGCAGATAGGCGGCGACCAGTTCGGACAGGCGGTCATCGTCTTCGACAAGCAGTATCCGGAAGGGCATGGGGCGAATCGTTCAGGGCTGACGGTATGAATGGCGGCGTCGGAGGCCGCGTCCGACGCACAGCATAGCTGATGCGCCCTACATCATGCGACACAGACGACAAAACTCGACAAACGCGCAACCAATTCAACAAGGCCGCCTGAAACGCGCCGATAGCATCGCCCCGGTTGAAATAGGCCTAGGAGTTGCCATGACGACTGTTTCCAACCAGACCGCCCGCTCGCCGTGGTTCACGCGAGTCCAGGCTTCCTTCGCAGCGATTCAGCAAGCCGCCCACGCCCTCTACCCCGGCACCAGTCTGTTTCACCGTTGGCGGCGCGCCCGCCTGTGGCTGCGCTCGCTGGTGTCCTGGCGTTCAACCCAGGTCTGGCTGAACCGTTGCGCGATTTCGCCGTTGCGCGACCTGGTGCAACGCCACCCTACCGCGCTCGAACGGATGCACCGGCCGTTTCTGCACAGCCGTTTCAGTCCGCGTGAGCGCCTGGCGGCGAGTCTCGATCATCATGGGCTGACGCAGCAACGTGTGCCGCTGCTCGCCGCGCGGATCGCCGCGACCGGTTCGGCGGAGATCGCGTCGTTCACGATTGGCGGCGAGCGCTGGTATGTGTCGCTGGAGTCGATCGAACAGTTTCAGAAGGAAGGCGACTGGACCTTGTGTATTCGCGACGGACGCGATCAGCGCGTTGTGTCCTGCACCTTCAGCCTCGCGTATCTCGGCGGTAAAGTGCGGCGGCCGCGCCTGTGCATCGGCTCGGTGCAAGGTCCGGACCGCACGGTCAACGGCCGCGAGCTGTTTCGCGCGCTGACCAAACGTTGGCACGGACTGCGGCCCAAGGTGCTGGTGATCTATCTGGCGCAATGCGTCGCGGCGTCGCTCAACGCGGGCGGCACGTTTATCGTCTCGAAGCAGGCGCACATCTACGCGAACTGGCGCTACTGCCTGCGCAAACGCCGTGTGGCCGCCGACTATGACGGCCTGTCGCTCGAATGCGGCGCGCTCGCGCGCTGGAACGGCTGGTTCGTGCTGGCGCCGCCGTTGCGCTATCTGGCCGAGCATCAAGGCGCCGATACCGGCAATGCGTTGAAGCGCAAACGCTATGCATTGCGAACCGCGCTCACCGCGCAGATTCGCATGAGCGTCGCGACCAGCCGGGCGAACTGAGACGCGCGCTCATTGCTTCGCTCATTGCTTCGCTTATTACTTCGCTTATTGCGCCGCTTCTTGCGGCGTCACCTGCACGGCCGCCGCCGACACGAACACCGCGTGGATCGTGTCGCCCACCTTGACGCCTTTCAGATCGACGTCCGGACCGACCTCGAGCGTTTGCGTCTGATACGCGCCGCGCAACGTGACGAGGCGGTTCTTGTGATCGATCTTCTGCACGGTGGCGAGCACTTCGATCTGACGCGCCGCTTCGAAGCCGCCCGAGGCCGGCGCGTAGACCTGCGTATCGACGCGCTTGCGAATTCCGTTGTCTTTGCCGGTGACCTTGTCGGCCTTCACGAGCAACGCGTTTTTGTAGAGCACGTCGACCCGGTCGCCGACCTTGAGTTGATCGAAGCCGGCGACCTGCTGGCTCACCAGCACGACGACCGCGTTGCCGCCCGGACCCTTGAGCGTGAGCGTGCGGCTGCCCGGGTCGATACCGACGATCTCCGCCTTCACATGCACCGGCTGCACCGCGCTGACGATACCGCGCGCGGCGCTGGCCATCGCGTCTTGTGCCGACGCCGGCTGACTCGCCGCGAGCGTCGCGACCGTGAATGCTGCTGCCGATAGGGCTTGGGCCAGGGCTGCCTTCATCTCCGCTCTCCTCGAGAAATTGTTCGATCTGGCGTAACGGCGATTCGACACACTGATATGCCGATTTATAACGCCATGAATACCGGTTTTTCAGAACGACAATTTAAAAAAGGTACAGCGCGAATGATAGTACATGCCTGACAGGAAGCCGCAATTGTTTGAATATTGACTTCAAGTCGACGCGCAAGCCAGCGCAAAGGGCTGGAAAGGCAAGCCGCGGCGCCCTTTCGGACCGCCGCGGCGTTTTTATCCGATTCCGTTCATCGTATTCGATGCCAGCAGAAATATCCAGCCAGCATTAAATACATACTGCACAGACATTGAATCAAAAGCGAATGGGGCGACGCGGCCGAATTGAAAATCGAAACGGGCCTTAAGCCCGAATCAGGCCTCCATTCGATAAACGGCGCGCATCGCCCCAACCGTCATCCCGTCACACGCGTTCAATCGCGATCGCGATGCCCTGGCCGACGCCGATACACATCGTGCACAGCGCGAAGCGGCCTTGCGTGCGATGCAGTTGATACATTGCGGTGGTCACCAGGCGCGCGCCGCTCATCCCCAGCGGATGGCCGAGCGCGATCGCGCCGCCGTTCGGATTCACGCGTGCGTCGTCGTCGGCGACACCGAGTGCGCGCAACACGGCGAGACCTTGCGACGCGAACGCCTCGTTCAGTTCAATCACGTCGAATTGATCGAGGCGCATGTTCAGCCGCGCCAGCAACTTTTGCGTGGCGGGTGCCGGGCCGATGCCCATCACGCGCGGTGCGACGCCGGCCGTCGCGATGCCGAGCACACGGGCGCGCGGCGTGAGGCCGAAGCGCCGGGCGGTTTCCTCATTCGCGAGCAGCAGTGCCGCCGCGCCGTCATTCACGCCCGACGCGTTGCCCGCCGTCACCGTGCCGTCCGGCCGCACCACGCCTTTGAGTTTCGCGAGCGTTTCCAGACTGGTCTCGCGCGGATGCTCGTCCTGCAACACCGTGACCGGGTCGCCCTTCTTCTGCGCGATCGTCACGCCGACGATTTCCTGCGCAAGCGTGCCGTCGCGTTGCGCGCGAGCGGCCTTCTGCTGGCTGCGCTGCGCGAACGCGTCCTGATCGGCGCGGCTGATGCCGTAATCCGTCGCAACGTTTTCGCCGGTTTCCGGCATCGAGTCGACGCCGTAGAGCTGCTTCATCAGCGGGTTGACGAAGCGCCAGCCGATCGTGGTGTCGAAGACATCGGCCTGGCGCGAAAACGCGCTGGTCGCCTTGCCCATCACGAACGGCGCGCGGCTCATGCTTTCGACGCCGCCCGCCAGCATCAGCGCCGCCTCGCCCGATTTGATCGCACGCGCGGCGATCCCCACCGCGTCCATGCCCGAACCGCACAGGCGGTTAACCGTCGAACCCGGCATGTCTTTCGGCAAGCCGGCCAGCAGCAGCGACATGCGCGCGACGTTGCGGTTATCTTCGCCGGCCTGATTCGCGCAGCCGTAGATCACGTCGTCGACCGCGTTCCAGTCAACCTCCTTGTTGCGCTCCATCAGCGCTTTGAGCGGCACCGCGCCCAGATCGTCGGCGCGAACCGACGACAACGAGCCCGCATAGCGGCCGATGGGGGTGCGAATCGCGTCGCACAGGAATGCTTCGGTCATAGGAATGTCTCCGGTCGATGTGCAATTTGTTCTTTACACGAACACAAGGTCATATATCGAACAATCAGACTCGATAATAGGCGCGTGGCGGAAACCATGTCAAGCGCGGACCGTCCCGCGCCGGCGAATCTGCGCCGGGCGACCCGTGTCGTTCGAAGGATCAGACGATTGAAGCGCTCGCGCCGGCGCGTCTGCTTCGGCGCCGCCCACACGAGGCCCGTGGCACGCTTTAGCGAATCGCGATGCGCTCGTCGGCGATATAGCTGCGGATCACGTCGGCGAAGCTGCGCTCGCCGCTCAGGCCCAGCCGTTCGGCGCGCGACGTATCCCACCGCCCCGGCCAACTGCCGACGATCTTTTCCACCCGCGCATCCGGCTCCCACAGAATCCGATGGGCGACGGCGTCGCCCGCGACCTCGCGCAGCGCGGCGACCATCTCGTCGACGCTCACCGAAATCCCCGGCAGATTCAGCACCCGCTGGTTGCCGAGCGCGGCGGCGTCGAGTTCGAGCCCGGCGATCAGGCTCTCGATCGCCTTGCGCGGCGACAGCAGCCACAGGCGCGTCGAGCCCGCCACCGGGCACACGGCCGTTACACCGTTCAACGGCTCGCGGATGATGCCGCTCGCGAACGACGACGCCGCCGCATTCGGCTTGCCCGGCCGCACGCTGATGGTCGGCAGCCGCAGCACCCGGCCGTCGACGAAACCGCGCCGCGAATAATCGTTGAGCAGCAACTCCGCGATCGCCTTCTGCGCGCCGTACGACGACTGCGGATTCAACGCGGTGTCGTTCTGCACGACCTCGGGCAGATCGCCGCCATACACCGCCACCGAACTCGTGAACACCACGCGCGGCCGATGCCCGCGCTGCCGGCAGATGTCCAGCAGCAGGCGCGGCGCGTCCAGATTGATCCGCATGCCGAGATCGAAATCCGCTTCGGCCTGGCCGCTCACGATCGCGGCGAGATGGAAGATCGTCGTGGTTTTCTCGTCGATCGCGCGCTCGAGCACGCTGCGCTCCGCGATGTCGCCCACTTCCGTGCGCACGCGCGGATCGCCGAAATCGTCGCCGCGCACCACGTCGAGCAGCACCAGTTCGGTGAGCGTTTGCGGCACGCCTTGCGCGTCCTTCAACGCACCGCGCGCGAGCAGTTCACGGGCGAGCCGCTGACCGAGAAAACCCGCGCCGCCGGTAATCAGAACCTTCATGATCGGTTTTCCTTTTTTCGTCGGGGTGCGTCGGGGTGCGTCGGGGTGCGTCGGGGTGCGTCGGGGTGCGTCGGGGTTGCGTCGGGGTTGCGTCGGGATTGCGTCGTCGTTCAGGCGCGGTTAGCGGGCGGCGGCGTCCAGATACGGCTTGAGCCAGCCAAGCCCCGCCGACGTCCCCGCGCGCGGCCGGTATTCGCAGCCGATGTAGCCGTCATAGCCGAGCGCGTCGATCAACTCCAGCAGATACGGGTAGTTCAGTTCGCCGCTATCGGGCTCGTGGCGCTCCGGCACGCCCGCGATCTGAATGTGGCCGATGCCGGCCATGTCGCGTTTGAGTTTCACCGCGAGGTCGCCTTCCACAATCTGGCAGTGGTAACAGTCGAACTGCACCTTCAGATTCGGCGCGCCCACTTCCGCGCAAATCGCCTGCGCGACGTCCTGGCGGTTCAGAAAGAAGCCCGGCATATCGCGCAGGTTGATCGGCTCGATCACGATCAGGATGCCTTCGGCTCGCGCCGCCTGCGCGGCATGCGCAAGGTTGCGCAGATACACGTCGCGATGCTGCGCGCGCGGCTGATCGGCGCCGATCAGGCCGGCCATCACATGCAGCTTGCGATTGCCGATAACGCGCGCGTAGTCGAGCGCCGTGTCGATGCCGCGGCGAAACTCGTCCTCGCGGCCCGGCAACGACGCAAGGCCGCGCTCGCCCGCCGCCCAGTCGCCGGGCGGCGCATTGAAGAGCGCCTGGGTCAGACCGTGGGCGTCGAGTCGCGCCTTGATCTCGTCGGCGCGGAAGTCGTAGGGAAACAGGAACTCGACCGCGTCGAAGCCGTCTTTCGCCGCGGCGGCGAAGCGGTCGAGGAACGCGTGCTCGTTGTACATCATCGTCAGGTTCGCGGCGAAACGGGGCATGACAGCAACTCCAGGAAAACGGATGGATTCTGCGCGCGCGGCATGAGCGGGAAAACCTGCGCCGCGTGCGCGATTCGATTCATGGCTTAAACAGCGGTACGGCTCGGTTCGGTTCGACGCGGTTCGGTTCGACTCGCCTCGGCTCGGTTAAGGCCGGAGCCACCATCCACTACCAGCGCGCCCCGAACACGGCGCGCAACTCCTCGAGCGCGGCTTCGCTCAGCGGCGCGGGCCGCGGATTCGTCATCAACCACAGGCGCGCGGTCTCTTCGAATTCTTCAAGCGCGTACGCGGCCTGCGCGACGGAGCGCTCCCACACCACCGGACCGAGCCGTTCGAGCAGCACCGCGCGAACCCGATCGGCCAACGCGGCGATCTGCTCCGCCACCTGCGGATCGCCCGGCCGACGGTAGCGTATCAGCGGCACGTGGCCCACTTTCATCACGTAGTACGGCGTGATCGGCGGCAGCACGTCGGCCTCGCTCCAGACGCCCGCCAGCGTCAACGCGACCAGATGCGTCGAATGCGTATGGACGATGCCGCGCGCCGCGCTGTTGCGGGCATAGATGCCGCGATGCAGCGCCAGGGTCTTCGACGGCGGGCCGCCCGACACCGCGTGACCGTCCAGATCGACCTTGGCGATGTCGGCCGGATCGAGCCGGCCGAGACAGGCGTCGGTTGGCGTAATCAGCCAGCCGTCGTCGAGCCGCGCGCTGATGTTGCCGGCCGTGCCGACCGTGTAGCCGCGCTGGTACAGACTCGCGCCGGTCGCGCAAATTTCCTCGCGCACGCGGGCTTCGTTCGTGATGAGCAGAGCGGGCTTGCCGGTCACGACGCGGCTCCATCGAGATGACGCAACGCTTTGGCAAAGAAATCGGTCGAGCCGAAGTTGCCGGATTTCAGCGCGAGCGCGAGCGGTTCGGAATCGGTCGCCGTCGCGACGGTGGCCGGCACGCCCGGATCGATTTGCGCGCCGATGCGCAGCGTGCGCACGTCGAGCGCCTGCACCACCGCGCCCGATGTCTCGCCGCCCGCCACCACGAACCTGCGCACGCCACGCTCGCGCAAGCCGCGCGCGATCGAGGCCAGTGTGGCCTCGACCAGATGCCCCGCCTGACTGACGCCGAGTTCGCGCTGCACCGCTTTGACTTCGTCGGGCGTGGCGGTGGCGTAGATCAGCACCGGCTCGGCGCGTTCTAGATAGGGCTGGGCAAACGCCAGCGCCTGCTCGACCACCGCCTCGCCGTGCGCCACGGCGAGCGGATCGACCCGAAACGCGGGCCGTGTCTCGCGCCATGCCGCCACCTGGGCGTTGGTTGCCTTCGACGCGCTGCCGGCCAGCACCGCCGACAAGCCTTCCACACGCGGCAACTCAGCAGCGTCGGCGTGATCGGCGAGCAGCCCCGCCTCGCGGAAATTGCCCGGCAAGCCCAGCGCGATGCCCGAGCCACCCGTAATCAGCGGGAACTCGGCGCACGCGGCGCCGAGCGTGTAGAGGTCGGCGTCGGACAGCGCGTCGGCGATCGCCATTCGCACGCCCTGCCCGCGCAACGCGTCGAACGCCTCGCGCACGGCCGACACGCCGTCGGCCACGGTGTCGTAACGCACCAGACCGACTTGCGAGCGGGTCTGCCGTTGCAGCACATTGACCAGGTTGGCGTCACGCATCGGCGTGAGCGGATGGTTTTCCATGCCCGACGCATTCAGCAACGTATCGCCCACAAACAGGTGGCCGCGAAAGATCGTCCGGCCGTTCTCGGGAAACGCCGGACAGGCGATCGTCAATGCGCCCGCGCCGCCTTGGGCGGACAACGCGTCCAGCAACGCGTCCGTGACCGGACCGATATTGCCGGCATCGGTCGAATCGAAGGTCGAGCAGTATTTGAAAAGAAACTGGCGGCATCCTTGCGCGCGCAACCAGTCGAGCGCGGCAAGCGATTGCGCGACCGCGTCGGCGGCGGGAATCGTGCGCGATTTCAGTGCGACCACCAGCGCATCGGCCGCGAAAGTGTCGGCTGATTCAGCCGCCGTCGGCACGCCGATGCTCTGCACGGTGCGCATGCCGCCGCGCACCAGCATGTTGGCGAGATCGGTGGCGCCGGTGAAGTCGTCGGCGATGCAGCCGAGCAGCGCGCGGCGTGAAGTGGCGGTCATGGCGGGGACTCCGGGCTGACTTCGCTCGCGGCGGGTGGATTGCCGGGGAAGATCCTGTCGAACATCGATACCCCGATGGATCAAGTCGTCGGCTCATCATACAAAGTCCGTCTGCCGGGAGCATCCACGCTAACCCTGGGATTTTTGCTCGAAACCAGCGCGAAGTTGGCGAAACAGAAGGCTTAAGCTATCGTCACGGCTTTGCGCGGTGCGCCGCCCGCGCTTTCCCGAACGCATCCTTCAAGGTCCATGAGCCAAGCCCTGCCGCCGTCTTCCGCCGTTCC
The DNA here is from genome assembly GCF_902833695.1 of Paraburkholderia sp. BCC1876. Taxonomy (NCBI): domain Bacteria; kingdom Pseudomonadati; phylum Pseudomonadota; class Betaproteobacteria; order Burkholderiales; family Burkholderiaceae; genus Paraburkholderia; species Paraburkholderia sp. BCC1876. Next base: position 264,907 of record NZ_CADFGI010000005.1, read on the forward strand.
TGCCAGCGCCGATCCGGCCCCGGACAAACCGGGCGACTCGTATGTGCAGTCGTTCGCCCGGGGGCTCGCGGTGATTCGCGCGTTCAACGCCACGCGCCCGGAACAGACGCTCACCGACGTCGCCACCGCCACCGGCCTGACGCGCGCCGGCGCGCGGCGGATTCTGCTGACCCTGCAGACGCTCGGCTACGTGGAAGCCGAAGGCCGCCTGTTCCGCCTCACGCCGAAGATCCTCGACCTCGGCTTCGCGTATCTGACCTCGATGCCGTTCTGGAATCTGGCCGAGCCGGTCATGGAAGGCCTGTCCGCGCAAGTGCACGAAAGCTGCTCGGCGGCCGTGCTCGATCGCACCGAGATCGTCTATGTTCTGCGTGTGCCGACGCACAAGATCATGACGATCAACCTGTCGATCGGCAGCCGCTTGCCGGCGTATTGCACGTCGATGGGCCGCGTGCTGCTGGCCGCGCTCGACGACGACGCGCTCGAAGCGACGCTGAGCTCCGCGCCGCTCTACGCACACACGCCGCGCACGGTCACCGACAAGGAAGAGCTGAAGAAACTGATCGCGCAGGTGCGCCGCCAGGGGTGGGCAATCGTCGATCAGGAACTGGAAGGCGGACTGATTTCACTGTCCGCGCCGATTCGCAACCGCCAGGGGCGTGTGATCGCGGCGATGAACATCAGCGGCAACGCCCAGCGCAATTCGGCGAAGCAAATGGTGAAGGCGTTTCTGGAGCCGCTGCAGCAGGCTGCGCAGACCGTGTCGGAGATGGTGGCGCGGCGCGGGTGATTGGGTTGGAGGCGCGCGGTTGGCGCGCGCTCATCTCCCAACTCACTGACCCAGGTAGCGCTCCACCAGCCGCGTCCAGAACGCCGCGCCGACCGGCAGATTGCGGTCGTTGAAGTCGTAGTGCGGGTTGTGCACCATGCAGCCGTCTTCGCCCGCGCCGTTGCCGATACGCAGGAACGTGCCCGGTCGTTTCTGCAGCATGAACGCGAAGTCCTCGCTGCCCATCAGCATGTCCGTCTGCGCGACCACCTTGTCGTCGCCGACCAGTTCGCGCGCCACCTGCACGGCGAAGTCCGTTTCCGCGTCCGAATTGACCACGACCGGATAGCCCTCGATGTACTGCACCACGGCCTTGCCACCGTAACTCGCGGCCTGGCTTTCAGCGAGTTCGGTGATGCGCTTTTTCAGCAGCGCGCGGACTTCGGGGCTGAACGAACGCACGCTCAGCTCCAGCTTCGCGCTGCTCGAAATCACGTTGTTCGCGGTGCCCGCATGCATCGAGCCGACCGTCACCACCGCCGGCTGCGACGGGTCGACGTTACGCGCGACGATCGTCTGCAACGCCATCACGATGCTCGCCGCTATCACCACCGGATCCACCGTCAGATGCGGACGCGCCGCGTGACCGCCGACGCCCTGGATCGTGACGATCGCCTTGTCGCCCGCCGACATGAACGGCCCCTTGCGGAACAGCAGCACGCCCGGCTGTTCGCCCGGATGGTTGTGCACGCCGAACACGGCGTCGCACGGAAAGCGCTCGAACAGGCCGTCGTTGATCATTTTCAGCGCGCCACTGTCGATGCCGCTTTCCTCCGCCGGCTGAAAGTACAGATGCACCGTGCCCGAGAAATTGCGGGTTGCCGCCAGGCGCTGCGCGGCGCCGAGCAGCATGGTCGTGTGGCCGTCGTGACCGCATGCATGCATCTTGCCGTGCGTGCCGCTCGCATACGGCAGGCCGGTTTCCTCGATGATCGGCAGCGCGTCCATGTCGGCGCGAATGCCGATGCGGCGCGTGCCCTCGCCCACCGTCAGCGTCCCCACCACGCCGGTTTGGCCGACCCCGCGCGTGACCTGCCAGCCCCACTGCTCCAGCTTGTCGGCGACCAGCGCGCCGGTTTGCAGCTCTTCGTAAGCCAGCTCCGGGTGATGGTGAATGTGATGACGGATCTCGCGCAGGCTCTCGGCGGCAGGCGCCAGATCGGACACTTCGGTAAAACGCGCGGCTTCGCTCATCGCTATCGCTCCATGAATTCAAGCCGCACGAAAGGCGGCTAACAGGCGAGCACTATAGCCACGCCGTTTTGTTCGAATAAGATGCTGTTTTTTTCACCCCGATTAACACGCCTTATCACGGGGATTACCCTAATGAAGTTTCAGCAACTGCAAGCCTTCGTCGCGGCAGCTCACCACCGCAGTTTGCGCGCCGCCGCGCGCGAACTCGGCGTGACGCAACCGGCCGTCACGCATACCATCCGCGAACTCGAAAGCGCGCTGAACGCGGAGTTGATGGTGCGCAGCGTGCGCGGCATCGAATTGACGGCGTGCGGGCTCGCGCTGCTGCCGCGCGCCGAGCAGTTGCTGGGCGACATGCGGCGCACCGTCGAAGCGGTCGAACAGGTGAAGGGAGAACTGGCCGGCAAGGTCAGCGTGGGGACGATGCCGTCGATCGCGCTAACGGCGCTGCCGCAGGCGGTGTCGAAGTTTCGCCAGGCGATGCCGCTGGTGAGTCTGCATCTGGAAGAGGTGACGATTCCGGACGCGGTCGCGCGTTTGCGCAACGGCGCGCTCGACATCGCCGCGATCCATCATGTGCGAACGCTGGATAGCGATCTGGTGCAAGCGCGGCTCTATTCGACGGAGTTCGTCGTCGTGATGCGCGCGGGGCATCCGCTCGCGAACGTCACGCGTCTGCATGAGTTGATCGACGCCGAATGGATCGCCACCGTGGGCGCCGATCACTTTCCGCACAGCGTGATGATGGCCATGTTCGACACGCACGGTTTGCCGGTGCCGAAGCGACTGTTGCGCGCGCCGTCTTCGTTCGCGGTGACGCTCGGGCTGGTGTCGCAAACCGACGTGATCGGCTGCTTCACGAGGCCGCTCGCGCAAATGGTCGCGCCGCTCGGCATTCGCATCGCGCAGATCGAAGAGGCGCTCCCCACTTACGACCTCAGCATCATCTCGCGGCGCGATCTGCTGCCTACGCCGGCGGTGCTGCAATTCATCTCCTGTCTGCAGGAAGCAACCCGGGAGCGACTGGCGGCAGCCGGCTAAGGCTGTTTACTGAACGTGCGCCCCGGCCGTCAGGAACTTGACCAGCACGTGCCCGGCGTCTTCGAGCGCGCCGGAGTTGTCGATCGTCGTGCAGCGCACGCCGTCGGGCAATGAAAACGGCGCGCGCCGCGCGAGTCTCGCCGCGACCTGTTCCGCCGATTCACGCGCCCGCGCACCGAGCCGCGCTTCGAGAATATGCGGCGCGGCGTCCACGTGGACGACCTCGGTGTGCGGATAACGCGCCAACGTATGCTGCAAATGCTGACGCGAACCGTTGACGACCACCGTGCAACCGCGCGCGAGCCAGCCATCGAGTTCAATGCCGATGCCGTAGCGCAACGAGTGACTAGACCATTCGAGCGCGAACAGGCCAAGCACGGAACGCACCGCGAATTCTTCGACGCTCAGCGCGACGTGTGCCTCGCCGTTGCCGCTCGGCCGCGTGATGTAACGATGCGCGAAGAGGATCGGCTCGCCCATCAGACGCGTGCGCGCGAAGGCCAGCAACGAGTCCTTGCCCGCGCCCGACGGCCCCATTACGTAGATCAAACGACCAGCCATAGTTATTTCACCTCGCGGCTCTGGAACGGCACCCGCTGCCACAGCACGAACGGCTCGCCCGGCGCCGGCTCGACGAACAGCGCCGCATGATCGACCGGCAGCGGACCGAGTTCCGCCGCGTGCGCCTGCCACCACGCGACCAGCACGGCGCGTTCGTGCGCGTCGGCGAGCGAACTGGACAGCGTCATATGGAAACGGAATTCATCGAACACGTACGGGTAGCCCCATTCGATCAGCAGCGTGCGTTGCCGCTCGCTCAGCGGCGCGGCGAGCCGGCGCGCGAGATCAGCGGCCGAAGGTTTGGCGCGCAGCGTGTCGAGCGTTTGCAAGGCACTCGTGGCGAGCGTGCGAATGTCAGCCTCCGCGTGCTGATCCGCCGGACGCAGCGCGACGAAATCGCCCAGCGTCGCGGCCTCCACCGGCAAGTTGAACGGGCGCTGTGTATCGGCCCATGCACGCGTGGCGGCGAGCACGTCGTCTTGCGTCACGCCGTCCGCCAAGCGAAACGGTGCGACCAGCGTGCCATGCCAACCATAACGGCGCGGCGCTTCGGTCAACGCCGTCAGCTGACGTGTCAGACCCGGCGGTTGCGGCGGCACGCAGGTGTCGCCACTTTCGGCATCACGGCCGAGCCATGTCGAGCCGGCTTGCCACCACGCCGACTCGCGCGACGGCGCGTAATAGACCGCGAAACGCGCATCGGCCCGCCACGCCGCGCCGCTCATACGTCGTGCTCCACCAGCAGTTGCACGCGGTCCGCCGCGAAATGCGTGAAGCCATATTTGATCGGCGTGCCTTGCAGATCCACGTCGACGTTTTCGACCCACAACACCGGCTGCTGACGATTGATATTCAAACGCCGCGCGACTTCCGGCTCGGGCAGCACGCTGCCGATGCGACTCCACTTGCGCAGATAGTCGTTCACCCCGAGTTCCGCCATCGCTTTGGTAATGCCGCCGGTGCGCTCCAGCACCTCCGGCAGCTCGGGAAAACGCGCGGCGGGATACCAGTTGCGCGCGAACGTGAGCGGCACACCGTCGGACTCGTGCAGCGATTCGATCCGGTAGACCGCTGCGCCGGCTCGCAGGCTCAACGCCTTCGCGACGCTCGGTTCGGCCTTCACCCGCATCGCCGACAACATCGTGCCCGCTGCCGAGTGATGCTGCTGACGCAGGTTTTCTGTAAAGCGCGTGCGACGGCCGATCGTGTAGTCGATCGCGCCGGGTTGCACGAACGTGCCGCGACCCTGCTCGACGCTGACGAGGCCCAACGCGGCGAGCCCAAGCATGGCGCGGCGCACGGTATGCCGGTTCACCTCGAAGCGTTTGGCGAGTTCGCCTTCGCTCGGCAAACGCCCTTCTTCGCCGAAACCGCTCGCGGCGATTTCCTTGGCGAGGATCTGTTCGATCTGCCGCCATACCGCAACGCCAGCGCCGCGTTCGAGCATCGTGCCCGGCGTCGCGTTGTCGTTCGATGTCATGGTGCTGTCATTCCCTTGAGTTCAAATTATCGCTATGACGTGCATTGTAGTGCGCAAGCCGTGATGGAAATGTGAAACGTCCGCAAAGCGCTACACGGCTCGACGAGCATACCCCTAAACGTCTAGACGTTTAGATGAATAGATGGTCAAATGTTGACTCGCTGGATCAACAGGAACTTCGATGAGTGCCCCTTCCGTCTCGCCCTCTTCCTCTGCGCCTTCATCGGTCCGGCGCGCCTGGATGGCCGTCCTCGCCCGCACGCCGCGCGCCGATCTCGAAGCCGCGCTGCAGCACGCGCTGAACGACGCCCCCCCTCCCGCTTACGACTGGCTGCGACCACCTGAAATCGGCCTCGCCATGGTGCGGGGACGCGTGGGCGGCAGCGGCGATCCGTTCAATCTCGGCGAGGCCACGGTCACGCGCGCCACGTTGCGTTTGCGGGTGGCCGAAGGCGCCGTTGCCACGGTCGGCGTTGCCTGCCATCTGGGCCGCGATCGCCGCCGCGCCGAACTCGCCGCGCTGGCGGACGCATTACTGCAAATGCCCGAGCATCACGCGGCCTTGCATGAGCAACTAATCGGGCCGTTTGCCACTCAACAGGCCGCACAACGCGACGCGCGGCGCAAGGACGTCGCGGCCACGCGCGTCGAATTCTTCACGATGGTCCGGGGCGACTAATGGAAAACTCACCGATTGCCTTGTCCACGCTCACGCCGGGTTTCGCCGATCCGGTGCATGACACTCAGGCGGTGTTCCGCACCTTGCTCGACGCGTTGTCGCGGCCGGGCACGGTCGGCGTCGTCGAGAACGTGTTGCCGGCCGTAAGTGGCACGCTTGCCACGCGCGCCGACCTCGCCGCGTTTGCCGCCTTGCTCGCGTTGTGCGACTACGCCACGCCGGTGTGGCTTGCGCAAACCGACACGGCGCTCAGTTCGGCGTTGCGCTTTCATACCGGCGCGCCGCTGGCGAACGATCCCGCTGAGGCCGCGTTCGCTTATATCCACGACGCCGCCACCTTGCCGCCGCTCGAGACCTTCGCGCTCGGCGCCGCGGAATCGCCCGAGCAGGCGGTCACGCTGCTGATCCGTGTCGACGCGCTGACCGGCGGTGCGCCGATCGTGCTGAGCGGTCCCGGCATTCAGCACAGCGAGACGATCGCACCGGTCGGCTTGCCCGAACACTTCTGGCGCGAACGCGCCGCGCTCGCGCCGCTGTTTCCGTGCGGTGTCGATTGTTATCTCGTCTGCGGCGACACGCTGATCGGCCTGCCCCGCACAACTCAAGCGAAGGTGAACTGATGTACGTTGCCGTCAAAGGTGGAGAACGGGCGATCGAAGCGTCGTGGCGCCTGCTCGACAAAGAGCGCCGTGGCGACACGCAACTGGCCGAACTCAGCGTCGCGCAGATTCGCGAACAATTGCGTCTGGCGGTCGCGCGCGTGATGACCGAAGGCTCGGTCTACGACGAAGAACTCGCCGCGCTCGCGATCAAGCAGGCGGCCGGCGATCTGGTGGAAGCGATCTTCCTGCTGCGCGCCTATCGCACTACATTGCCGCGTTTCGGTTATACGCAGCCCATCGATACCGAAGCCATGCAGGTGGAGCGCCGTATCTCGGCGACCTTCAAGGATGTTCCGGGCGGTCAGTTGCTCGGCGCGACTTACGATTACACGCAGCGTCTGCTGGACTTCGCGTTGCTCGCCGAAGGCGATGCCGACGCAAGCGGCACACCGACCGACTCGTCGACGAAGCGCGCCGCACCGGTCGCCGCCGAAGCCATGCCGCGCGTCGTCACGCTACTCGACAAGGAAGGGCTGATCGAACAGGAACGTCCCGCGCCGAACGCGCCGGAGCCCGGCGATCTGTCGCGCGAACCGCTCGCTTTTCCGGCGAGTCGCGCCACGCGTTTGCAAAATCTCGCGCGCGGCGACGAAGGTTTTCTGCTCGCCATGGGTTACGCCACGCAACGCGGCTACGCGAACTCGCATCCGTTTGCCGGCGAGATCCGCTTCGGCACGATCTCGGTCGAAATGGAACTCGACGAGTTGGGCGAGACCGTCGACATCGGTGAAATCGACATCACCGAATGCCAGATGATCAACCAGTTCGCCGGCAGCGGCGCGGTGCCGCCCACTTTCACGCAGGGCTACGGTCTCGCGTTCGGTCACTCGGAGCGCAAGGCGATGGCCATGGCTTTGGTGGATCGCGCGCTGCGCGCTGAAGAACTCGGTGAAACGCTGGCCTCGCCCACGCAGGACATCGAATTCATGCTGTCGCATAGCGATAGCGTCGAGGCATCGGGCTTCGTTCAGCATCTGAAGCTGCCGCACTACGTCGACTTTCAATCGGAGCTGGAACTCGTGCGGCGCTTGCGCGCACAACACGTCGCGCAGAACGCCACGCAGAATCGCGGCGCAAGCGAAAGCGACAGCGAGAGCCAAACCACGCCCCAGCAAACGGATCACGATCAGCAGGAGCAGGCAGCATGACCGCAGCCGCTACACCGCTTATTACACCGCTTATTACCCCGCCTCCCACTCCGTCGTACGACGCCGCCGCGGACGGCTACAACTTCGCCTACCTCGACGAGCAGACCAAACGCATGCTGCGCCGCGCGTTGCTCAAAGCGGTCGCCGTACCGGGTTACCAGGTGCCGTTCGCCTCGCGTGAAATGCCGCTGCCGTTCGGCTGGGGCACGGGCGGCATTCAGGTCACCGCGGCGATTATCGGCCGTAACGACACGCTGAAGGTAATCGATCAGGGTTCCGACGAAACCACCAACGCGGTCAACATCCGCCGCTTTTTCGCGCGCACCACCGGCGTGGCGACCACGCGCCGCACCGTCGAAGCAACCATCATCCAGACGCGCCACCGCATTCCGGAAGCTCCGCTCACCGACAAACAGATTCTGGTCTACCAGGTGCCGATGCCCGAGCCGCTGTTCCGACTCGAACCGCGCGTGGCGGAAAGCAAGAAGCTGCATGCGCTCGCGGACTACGGTCTGATGAGCGTGAAGCTGTACGAGGACATCGTGCATCACGGCAATATCGCCACCACGTACGACTATCCGGTGATCGTCAATCATCGCTATCTGGCGTCACCGTCGCCGATTCCGAAGTTCGACAATCCGAAGATGCATATGAACCCCGCGCTGCAATTGTTCGGCGCCGGCCGCGAGCGGCGCATTCATGCGATTCCGCCTTATACGCCGGTGCGCAGCCTCGACTTCGACGATCACCCGTTCGAAATACAGAAGTGGCAGCACGCGTGCGCGCTGTGCGGTTCGACGGAAAGTTTCCTCGACGAAATGATCGTCGACGACGCGGGCCAACGCCTGTTCGTCTGCTCCGATAGCGACTACTGCCACGAACGCCGCGGCGACGCCGAATTCGATCCGTCGTCGCGCCCCACCGCTAAAGGAGAAGCAGCATGACGCCGCTGCTGAGCGCCCGTGCGCTCACCAAACAATACGGCGGCCGCAACGGCTGCAGGAACGTCAGCTTCGATCTGTATCCGGGCGAGGTGTTGTGCATCGTCGGCGAATCCGGTTCGGGCAAGACCACGTTGCTGAATGCGCTCGCGTTGAAAACCGAATCCGACAGCGGCGCGCTGCACTACACCGCCTCGCATGGGGAAAAACTCGACCTGCTGACGCTGTCCGAACCGCGCCGGCGGATGCTGATGCGCACCGAGTGGGGCTTCGTGCAGCAGAATCCGCGCGACGGACTGCGTAGCGGCGTCTCGGCCGGCGCGAATATCGGCGAGCCGCTGATGGCTGTCGGCGCACGCCACTACGGCGATATTCGCTACGCGGCCACGCAGTGGATGGAGCGCGTCGAACTCGACGCGTCGCGGATCGACGAATTTCCGGCCGCGTTTTCAGGCGGCATGCAGCAGCGTTTGCAGATTGCGCGCAATCTCGTGACCAGTCCGCGGCTCGTGTTCATGGACGAACCCACCGCCGGTCTCGACGTCTCGGTGCAGGCACGCCTGCTCGATCTGCTGCGCACGCTGACCTCCACGCTGCATCTGTCGGTGCTGATCGTCACGCACGATATCGGCGTGGCGCGTTTGCTCGCGCATCGGCTGATGGTGATGCAAGGCGGCGAAGTGGTCGAAGCGGGTCTGACCGATCAGGTGCTCGACGATCCGCAGCACCCGTACACGCAAACGCTGGTTTCCTCGGTTCTGCCGGTTTGAGGCTCATGATGCAATCCATTGATACCGCCAATCCGATCCACGCCGCCGGGCACGCATTCGCCGACAACGCCGCGCTGATGCTGCGCGCGGTCGGCATCGGCAAGACCTTTACGTTGCATGGCCAGGGCGGCGTGCAGATCGAAGCGCTCGCGGGCGTGTCGCTCGACGTGGAGCGCGGCGAATGCGTGGTGCTGGTCGGCCCATCGGGCGCAGGCAAAAGCACGCTGCTGCGCTGCCTGTACGGCAACTACCTCGCGAGCACCGGTTCGATCGAGATTCGCGACGCCGCGGACGACGGCCGCGCCGTGTCGATCACCGGCGCCGAGCCGCACGACGTGCTGCGACTGCGGCGCGGCGTAGTCGGCTACGTCAGCCAGTTTCTGCGCGTGATTCCGCGTGTGCCGACGCTCACGCTCGTCGCCGAACCGCTGCTGTCGCGTGGCGTTGCCGAAGACGAAGCCCGCACGCGGGCCGCGGCGTTGCTGGCGCGATTGAACGTGCCGGAGCGGCTGTGGACGCTGGCGCCCGCCACCTTCTCGGGCGGCGAGCAACAGCGCGTGAATATTGCGCGCGGCCTGATCGCCGGCCACCCGCTGCTGCTGCTCGACGAACCGACCGCTTCGCTCGACGCGGAGAACCGCGACGTGGTTGCCGATCTGATCGTCGAAGCGCGCGAACGCGGCGCGGCGATCGTCGGCATCTTTCACGACGAAGATACGCGCAACAAGGTGGCGACGCGCCGGCTCGAACTGAGGCCGCCGCTGCGTCATTGAGCGGATCGATCTGCGCCGTACGGCATGAGAAACGTGCATTACACTGAACCACCCACCCAGTCGCACCATTCCAGTCTGACTGACTACGGAGCAAGTCGATGTTGATCAGAAACGCTCGCATCGTGACGCGAGATGAAATATTCACCGGCGTGGTACACGTCGAAGACGGCGTGATTCGCGACGTCGAGCGCGGCACGACCGCGGCGCGCGAAGCGCAGGATTGGGACGGCGACTATCTGTTGCCCGGCCTGATCGAATTGCACACGGACAATCTCGAGAAACATCTCGCGCCGCGTCCCGGCGTGCAATGGAATACCGACGCCGCGTTCGTGATTCACGATGCGCAGGTGGCCGCCGCCGGCATCACCACCGTGTTCGATGCGCTCGCAATCGGTTCGCGCTCGAACGTGGGGCTGCGCGGCCGCGACGTGCAAACGCAATGCGCCGAATCGCTCACGCGCCTGTCCGAACGCAACCTGCTGCGCGCTGAACACTTTCTGCATCTGCGCTGCGAAATCGCCACCGCCGACGTAGTCGAACTGTTCGATTCGTTGTGCGCGCATCCGCTGCTGCGACTCGCCTCGGTGATGGACCATACGCCGGGTCAGCGCCAGTGGCACGACCGCGAGCAATGGCGCCGTTTTCAGGAGCGCAACGGCAAGCTGAGCGACGAACATGTCGCGACCGCGCTGACCGAGTTGTCGATCGAACAGGCCCGTTACGCCGACGCGCACCGCCGCGAGATCGTCGAACGTTGCAACCGGCTCGGCATTCCGGTGGCGAGCCATGACGACACGCTGGTCGAACACGTCGAACAGGCGCGCGCCGAAGGGATCGTGCTGGCCGAATTCCCGACCACTCGCGTGGCTGCGGAGGCCGCGCGCGAGCACGGCATTTCGACCATCATGGGCGCACCGAATATCGTGCGTGGCGGCTCGCATTCGGGCAACGTGTCGGCGCTCGAACTGGCCGAGGCGAATCTACTCGATATCCTGTCGTCGGATTACGTGCCGTCGAGTTTGCTGACCGCCGTGTTCGAACTGGTCGCGAAAGCGGACTGGACGCTGCCGCGCGCGATGGCAACAGTCTCCGCCGAACCGGCGCGCACGGCCGGCTTGCATGACCGCGGCGCGATCGAAGCGGGCCTGCGTGCCGACTTCGTGCGGGTGACGATGCTCGACACGCTGCCGGTGCCGCGCGCCACGTATCGCGGCGGCGCACGGATCGTCTAGGTGCGGGCTTGAGATTGAGTGTGCGTGCGGGCGTGGGAAAAACGGCCTGGCGATCCGACTACAGTTGCCCCCACGCCACCAGCACCTTCTGGATACTGCGTGCGTAGGCGTCCCGCTCTCTCGGCGTTTCCGAGTGGTAGGCGCCGATCGCGCGCCACGTGTTGCCGTGCTTGACCATCTTCTGTTTCAGCAGCCAGGCCGCGACGTAGACGTTCACGCACGGATCGATCAGCGCGCGATGCGGCACCCCTTCGCGCGCGAGATCGCCGAAGTGGATCGAGTTGATCTGCAACTGGCCAACGTCGATCGATCCATTGGCGTTGCGCCGGATCGCGCTCGGGTCGCCCTTCGATTCGTACCACGCGAGCGCACGCAGCACCCACGGGTTGACGCCTTGATAAGCCGCGGCTTCGTTGAAGCAGTCATCGGCTGCTTGTGCTGTACCGCACGCCATCCAGCAGGCGAACGCGGCAAAGAAGATTTTCAAGGACATGCTTCATCCTTCCGCTCGAGAGCGATAAAGAGGTGAAAGCGGCGTGGTGTGTGGTCCTGCTTGCCGCGCTATTTGTTCATGGCCAGATCGATCTGGCGCTGTACGGTGTCGAGATACGCGTGCGACGCGTCGGACACGATCAGCCGCACCACCGGCGCCGGCGGCGTGCGGCGCTCCTGCATCTGGGCGGACACGCGCGATTTCTTGCGATGCGGCGTCGGTTTGAGCGGCGCGGCGTCGTCATCGGTCGCACTCGGCGGCGGTAGCATGGCGAGCGACGGCAACGGCGGATAAACCTTGTCCGCTGCGGGCGGGAACGCGGCGGCGGACTGCAGATCCGCACCCGGTTGACCCGCGAACGCCGATGCGGCCAGCAGTGCGGTCAGGGTAAGCAATGCGCTGCGAGCGATCACGAGGTGCGCGTTCATTGAACCGTCCTGATCGACACGCTATACGGCTGCCCCAAGCCGGCCGTCCGGTTCTCGAAGTTCACCCGCGCGGTGCGTTGCGCGGGCACGCCTTTCCAGACCGCCTGATTCAGATAGCCGAAATCCTGTCCCAACGCGGTGACGAGCACGACCGTCGGCTGCGGCTGCGCGGCGGCCAGCGCGCCGGCTTTGGCCAGCACGGCGGTGAGTTGCGGATCGCGTGCGCCCAGTGCGTCCGGCGGAATGTCGAAACTGATCACTTCGTTCGGCGCCTTGTCCGGATGCGCCGCTGTCGACGGCGGCATCTGCGCGCAACCGGCGAGCGCCAGTGCAGCCACCAAGAAACAAACCTGTCGCTTCACGGAAAATCTCCAGTCAATCCTGTTGCCATAACGACGTTGTCGGCAAGCCCGCGACGAAAGTTGAGACGACGAAAACGCTTCCAGTGAAATGAAAAATACTTGCCTCAAGATCGGCGCAAACGATTGCTCGAGCGCTCGCCGAAGCGACGATGGAGGCAAACTTGCCTCGTGTTTTTGAGGCGCAATGGTCTGATGAAAGCGCCGTCTGGCGCGGGTCGGAGAGAGGGAAATCCGGCGAAGCGACGCGCGTGAAGGATCGCGCAAGGCGTTCGTTAGCGGCGTGCAAGGCAAGCCGCTAACGAAGACGCGGCACGACGCACGGCAGGTCGTCCGTCAGGCCATCGGCTCGGCCTCGCGGCCGGCCGTTGCGTCTTTACCCGCCCTCGCCTGTGCCGCTTCCTGCTGGGCGCGCTGTTCGCGCCGACGTATTTCAAGCAGATCGTGATAGAGCAAATACGCGCACCGTCCGCCGGATTTGGCCGCATACATGGCCGCGTCGGCGTTCAGCAGCAGCTCTTCCGCCGTGCCGCTGTCGTCCGGGAACTGGCTGATGCCGATGCTCGCGCCCACGTTCATGCTTTGCCCGTCCATCACGAGCGTTTCGTTCAGCGTGTCCATGATGCGCGACGCGATCGCCGGCGCCGCTTCCGCGGAACGCGGCCCCTCGATCAGCACGATGAACTCGTCGCCGCCGAGTCGCGCCACCACGTCGGCGGAACAGAGCACCTGCTTGAGGCGGCGCGCCACCGCGGCCAGCACCTTGTCACCGATCGCATGGCCGAACTGGTCGTTGATCTGCTTGAAGCGGTCGAGGTCGACGAACAGCACCGCCAGGCCCTCCTGACGTCGCGTGGCTTCGTCGATCGCACTTTCGAGCTTCTGCATGAACAGCATGCGGTTCGGCAAGCCGGTGAGCCCGTCGTGCGTTGCCAGATGCACGAGCTCGCGTTGCTTGGTGTGCAGCACGTCCATCTGCGATTTGATTTCGCGGCGCAGACGATCGAAGCAGCGCGCCAGCACGCCGATCTCGTCGGTCCGTTTGAGCGGCAACGTTTCCATGGCATGTTCGGCGAACAGATGCGTCGCCGCGTGCGCGAGCAGATGCAGCGGCTTGGTCAGCGCGCGCGCGAACAGCACGGCAAGGACCAGCGCCAGCACGCTGAACACCAGCACCATACGAACAATGCGATCGCCGAGCAGATTCGCGCCGGACAACACGTCCTGGAGCGGCTTGGCGAGTCCGAGCACAATAAAGCGGTTGCCCGCTGAATCGCCGAACGGCCGCCGCACGAAGGCGAGCACCTGACCCGCCGCCTGCTTCGGCTTCACGAGGCCGTTGACGAGGATTTCGCTTTGCGACTGCACGAACAGGGGTTTGGTGACGGAGAAGCTGTCCTGGATCAGCACACGCCGCCCCCGGTCGAAGCCGAAGGTTTTCGACGGATCGGGATGAACCAGAAAATCGCCCCACTCGTTGGTGAGATAGACCTGGTAGTCGCTCGGCAAATCGCTTTGCAGGCGTTTGAGCAAACCGGCGAGGTCGACGTCGATCACCACGACGCCCACCACCTCGCCGCTCGCGTTCGCGACCGGCGTGCCGAGCCGCAAGGTCGGTTTGCCTTCCGCGCCATGCGCGCCGTACTCGTGATTGACCGAGATCGGCGACGTGTAAATGCGGCCCGGCGAAAACGCCAGCGTCTCGAACACATACGCGAACTGGCCTTTTTCCTGCAGGCTGTTGCCCTGCACGCGCGCAAGGCCGTCGCCGTCGCGGTCGAAGCGGATCAGTTCGAGCCCGTAGTGCTGCCGCGCGATCAACCGGATCTGCAGGTACTCCGGATGATGGATCATGAAGCTCGAATACACCTGCGCCAATTGCTCGCGCGCCGCATTCTTGCCGAGACCGTCGTCGGTCTGCGCGACATCCGCCGCGGACGGCAAACTCGCGAGCACCTGGGCGTCGGCGCCGACGTCGTCGATCGAGGCGGAAAAGCGCTGACCGAGCAGTTCCGTGGAAGTCAACAGACTGTGGCCGGCTTCGTTCACCAGCATCGTGCGATTGGCGCGATACGCGTAATAGCCGGTCGCGCCGGACGCGAGCACGCCGATGCAGGCGAGCAGCACCGACAACTTGACGGTCAGGCCGGGCCGTATCATCAGAAACGCTCCGACCGGTCGCCGGACACGATTCGGGCCCACAGGTCCTCGCGACGCTGAATATCCTCCACCGGTCCGATCCACACGATGTGCGCTTTTTCGCTATTGTCGACCGGCGCGCTCAACGTATTGGCGAGCCCCTGACGTTGCGTGAGCAAGCCGCTCACGCCGGGTTCGAGCATGTAGTTGATCCACGCGAGCGCGAGCGAAGGGTCCTGCGCCGAACGCGTCATCGACCAGCAATCGAGCCACGCGAGCGCACCTTCGTCGGGAATCACATAGCCTACGTCCGCGCCCGCACGGCGCAGCAATTCGACCTGCTGGGTGCCGTAATTGCCGAACATCAGCGCGACCTTGTGCTGCATGAAAACCGCGGTCGCTTCTTCGGGCAGCGTGTAATAGGTCAACAGATTGCGGCGCAGATCGACCAGCTTCTGCGCGATCGTGTGAATCTGCGTGGCGTCGAGCTGAAACGGATGCGTGTAACCAAGCGCCAGCGCGGTGAACGAGAAGTTGTGCTGCGCGCTGTTGAAATCGAGCACCTTGCCGCGGTATTTCGGATTCCACAACTCGCGCATGGAATGCGGCGGCACCGCGATCTGCTTGCG
The DNA here is from genome assembly GCF_902833695.1 of Paraburkholderia sp. BCC1876. Lineage (NCBI taxonomy): Bacteria > Pseudomonadati > Pseudomonadota > Betaproteobacteria > Burkholderiales > Burkholderiaceae > Paraburkholderia > Paraburkholderia sp. BCC1876. The sequence continues at coordinate 280,265 of NZ_CADFGI010000005.1, forward strand.
ATCGTAGATCAGGCCCATCGACGAATACGTGAACGGAATCGCGTACACCTTGCCGGCCGACGTCAGCCCTTCGATCGACGTGCGCGCCTGAAACCGCGGCAGTTGCAGTTTCGTGTTCGGCAGGCTCGCGAGATCGAGCGGCGCCAGCAGATTGGCGCGCGTATAGCGCTGGATTTCAGCGGTGTTGGCGGCGAGCACGTCGAACGGCGGCGTGTCCTTGCTGTGCATCAGCGTCCACAACGCTTCGTCGGAATCGGCCAGCGTCACTTCCACCTTGACCTTGTAGCGCGACTCGAAGGTCTTGACCACGTCGTCGTCGGCATAACCGGGCCACGCCAGTACGCGCAGGATTTTCTCGCCGGCCTGCGCCGGCGCGGCAGAGAAAAGCCCGCAGCAAAAAACCGCGCCGATCAGAAACGCCAGCATTACGGATAAAGCCCGGCCGCGCGAACCATTCGCGCGGGCTGCAGCGCCCGCGATTCTCCGCGGGAAGAATCGTTTACAACCGCGCATGTCATCTGCCATCAACATCTTGTGCATATACAACACCGTTTAGCAGAAGGCCTGGCCGACGAACGCCCGCACGCGGAGGCGATCCGCGCAGGTGGTGTTCGGTGACTTTCTTCAGACAGATACGCTCATTGCGCCGCAGGAAGCGAGCGCGAGGAGCATTGATGATAGCGCTAAAGCAATACAATTTTGTTTTCGGCCACGACGGTGTCGGGAAAAACGGGCAACCTGGCGTGACCGGTCAAACGGGCACATCCGCATTAACGGCGATTTATGCGGAATCTTTAATTTGGCGGCCCGCCGCTTGAAACGCATGCGCGTAGTAACAGGGCGTAATCAAGTTTGCTTAATAGCGCGATTCGAAAGAACAACTATGCCCGATGAATTATGGTATCAAGCAGGCCGCGCTTACACCGGGGCAATACTTAAAGAAGAACGGCGAGGCTGCCGATAACGTTAACTTGTCCCGCGCCGGTCACGGCCAGGGCAAAGCATGAAGCGAACCGGTTTTCGGGTCGTCGAACAAGACAACCACAATGCGCTTGAAGAAAACAGAATGGATGTTGCTGGCCGTCGTGGCCGGCTCGGTCATGGGTTTTGGAAACTGGCTGCAAGGCGAAATGAACCGCGCGTCGCTCGCGCGTATTCAGCGCGATTCAGCCAATCCGCAGGACTTGCAGGACTCGCATGGCGCATGCGCGGGCATGAATGCACGCGAGGCGGAAATGATGGGTAAAGGCGAACTCTGGTGCGGCGCGGTCGGCACTTTAAACCCCACCACATTCTCGCGTTAAAAGCTATCCTCACCCGCCATCCGGTGTTTCACTAGCTTCCCAATATTTTTGAACTGATAAGCTTGGCGCGCGCTGCTGGCCGCCCCGGCTGGCGGCTTCCACCCAAGCCCGGTCGTGAGTCGCGCCGGGCGGCCCGCCGCGGCAAAACCGCATACGGGCGTATTTGAACTACACCGAGGAGTTAAACAGTGAAAAAACTGCTAGCGGCTTTGACGGTTGCTCTGCTTGCTACCGTCTCGATTGGCGCACACGCTAAAGATTGGTCGACTATCCGTTTTGGCGTTGACGCCAGCTATCCCCCGTTCGAGTCCAAAGGCTCGGATGGCAAGCTCGTTGGCTTCGACATCGACCTCGGCAATGAAATCTGCACGCGCCTGAAGGCCAAATGCGTGTGGGTCGAAAACGACTTCGACGGCATGATTCCGGCCCTGAAGGCGAAGAAGTTCGACGGCGTGCTGTCGTCCATGTCCATGACGCCGCAACGCGCCGAACAGATCGCGTTCTCGTCGAAACTGTTCAACACGCCGACGCGCCTCGTGTCGAAGAAAGGTTCGGGCGTGATGCCGACGGCTGACTCGCTGAAGGGCAAGGCGGTGGGCGTCGAGCAGGGCACGATCCAGGAAACCTACGCGAAGACCTACTGGGAGCCGAAGGGCGTGAAGGTCGTTCCGTATCAGAACCAGGATCAGGTCTACGCCGACTTGCTGTCGGGTCGTCTGGACGCGTCGCTGCAAGACGCCGTGGAAGCTGAAATCGGCTTCCTGAAGACGCCGCGCGGCGCCGGCTACGACTTCGCAGGCAAGGACATCGTCGACGAGAAGGTCCTCGGCAACGGCGCAGGCATCGGCATGCGCAAGGAAGACACCGATCTGAAGGTGAAGGTCGACAAGGCCATCGCCGACATCATCAAGGACGGTACGTACAAGAAGCTCGAGAAGAAGTACTTCGACTTCGACGTGTACGGCAGCTAAGCCCTCTCCGCGTGCCTGACGGCGCGCGTGCCGGGTTGCATAAAACGGGCTCCGCCACACGCGGGGCCCGTTTCGTTTGTGCCGCCCGCTCGACCCACGCCGTGCGCCGGATCGGCTAAGATCGTGCGGTCGAGGCGCGCCATACGCGCCGCCTCCGCCCTGCTTTTGCGTTGCCACCCAACCTGCTTTCCCACTGAAATCAACGACATAGCGCGGCACGCCCCGCTTGCCCGCGACTCCGAAGACCATGCAAACCCAAACCCATCCGCTGATTGCCCCGACGCTCGGCACTGCCCGTAACCTGACGAGTTTTCATTACGGTTCCGGCGGCGGGCAGAAGATTTATATCCAGTCGTCGCTGCACGCCGACGAGTTGCCCGGCATGCTGGTGTCGTGGGAACTGCGCCGCAAGCTGGCCGCGCTGGAAGCCGCCGGCAAGGTGCGCGGCGAAGTCGTGATCGTGCCGGTGGCCAACCCGATCGGCCTGAATCAGCATTTTCTCGGCCACCTGACCGGCCGCTTCGAAACCAACACCGCGCAGAACTTCAACCGCAATTTCCACGATCTGTCGGCGCTAGTGCAGCCGGTGATCGAGGCGCGCCTCACCGACGACATCGACGCGAACCGCAGCGCCATCCGCACGGCCATGCGTGAAGCGCTCGACGCGCAAAAGCCCGAAACCGAACTCGAATCGCAACGTCTGGCGCTGCAAAAGCTCTCGTACGACGCCGACGTCGTGCTCGATCTGCATTGCGACTGGGAAGCCGCGCTGCACCTCTACACGAACCCCGACTTGTGGCCGGAAGTCGAGCCGCTCGCGCGCTATCTGGACGCGAAGGCCTCGCTGCTGGCGCTCAATTCGGTGGGCAATCCGTTCGACGAAATTCACAGCTTCTGCTGGTCGGATCTGCGCGGCCGTTTCGGCGAGCGCTTCCCGATTCCGAACGGCTCGATCTCGGTCACGATCGAACTGCGCGGCCAGCGTGAGGTGTCGTACGAGTATGCCGAGCGCGACGCGCAGGCGATCGTCGAGTATCTGACCTCGCGCGGCGTGATCGACGGCACGGCCGCCCCGCTGCCGCCGCTCGAATTCGCCGCCACGCCGCTGGCCGGCGCCGAGCCGATCGTCGCGCCGATCAGCGGCGTGCTGGTGTACCGCTGCGAAGTCGGCACCTGGGTCGACGCCGGCCATGAAATCGCCGACATCGTCGACCCGCTGACGGATCGCGTCGTCACGTTGAAAAGCAGCGTGGCCGGCGTGCTGTACGCACGACATCTGACGCGTTTCGCGACGGCCGGGCTGGAGTTCGCGCGGATTGCCGGGGCGAAGGCGTTCAGAAGCGGCTCGTTGCTGAGCAATTAAGCTCAGAACGCCGGAATAATCGCGCCTTTGAACTGCGTGTCGATGTATTTGCGCACTTCATCCGACTCATACGCCGCGACCAGCTTTTTCACCCACGGCTGATTGCGGTCCTGCACACGCACCGCGATCAGATTCGCGTATGGGCCCTTCAGGTCTTCGATCGCGATCGCGTCTTTGGTCGGCTGCAGGCCGGCCTTGACCGCGTAGTCGGTGTTGATCGACGCCGCGTCGAGGTCGTCGAGCGCGCGCGGCAGTTGCGCGGCATCCAGTTCCACCAGCCTGATCTTCTTCGGATTCCCGGCGACGTCGAGCGGCGTTGCGTTGACGCCGTTCGTGCCGACGCCCGGCTTCAGCTTGATCACGCCGTACTTCTGCAACAGCAGCAACGCGCGGTTGCCGTTCGACGGATCGTTCTGGATGCCGACCTTCGCGCCTTCCGGCAAGTCCTTGAGCGACTTCAGTTTCTTCGAATAGAAGCCCATCGGCGAGACATAGGTCAGGCCGACGTTGACGATCTTGTAGCCGCGCTGCCTGATCTGGCTGTCCAGAAACGGCTGATGCTGAAAACCGTTGGCGTCGAGATCGCCGGAGTCGAGCGCGGCGTTCGGCTGCACGTAGTCGTTGAACTCGATCACCTTCACGTTCAGGCCTTCGCGCGCCGCGACTTTAGTCACGACCGACCAGATCTGCGCATCCGGGCCGCTCATCGTGCCGATCCGGAGTTCCTTGTCCGCGGCGTGCGCGAACGTTGCCGTCAGCGAAATAGCGGCGATTGCGAGCAGATTCTGGATGATTGTCCGGCGTTGCATACGTTTTCCCCACAAGCAATGTGATTGGTAGGGGCGCATCGTCGCATGCGCTAATCGCCCCGGAAAACCAATCGTTTTTCACACGCTTAGATGGCGGAAAGTGAAAAAGCTTATATGCGGCGGGGCTTGCGCGAATTCGCCGCGCAAAGCTATGTGAGTGTCGCGCCGGCGCTACAGATTTCAAAAATAAGCGAAGCTGTCACATACCTTACTCTGCGTTCCCTTAAATTTCGGCCCATCGCACGACCTTGCCAAAGAGCTGGGCTGACGATCTGCTCAATTTTTTATCCGGAGAAAGTCTTGAACAAGAAAGTATTTGCCGCCGCTACGCTCGCAGTCTTCGCTTCCGCCGCTCACGCACAAAGCAGCGTCACGCTGTACGGCCTGATCGACGCAGGTATCAGCTACGCCAACAACTCGAAGACCGCAAGCGGTCACGACAAGCTCGTCAAGTACGACGACGGCGTCGCTCAAGGCAGCCGTTGGGGCCTGCGCGGCACCGAAGATCTGGGTGGCGGCCTGAAGGCACTGTTCGTGCTGGAAAGCGGCTTCAACAGCGGCAACGGCACGCTCGGCCAGGGCGGCGCGTTGTTCGGCCGTCAAGCTTATGTCGGTCTGTCGCAGAACAACGTCGGTTCGGTGACGTTCGGTCGCCAGTACTCGTTCTCGACCGACTATCTGGGTGGCAACTACTCGACCGGCGGCCAGACCGTCGCGGGTAACTACGCTTACCACATCAACGACATCGACCAACTGACGTCGAGCCGTATCAACAACGCAGTCAAGTTCAGCAGCGCGAATTTCGCGGGCCTGACCTTCGGCGCGATGTACGGCTTCTCGAACCAGGCTGGCGCATTTGCAGGCGCACCGGCAACCGGACCGGCAACGGCATCGGTGGCAGGTTCGTCGCGTGCTTACAGCTTCGGCGTGAACTACGCAAACGGCCCGTTCGGCGTCGGCGCAGCGTACACGGACATCCGTTACCCGGGCCAGGCATCGCCGGCCTTCTCGACGGCTATCTCGAACCTGACGCTCAACACCGTGCGCGATCTGCGTACGTTCGGCGTTGGCGGCCGTTACTCGATCGGCGCAGCGACGCTGTGGGCGTTGTACACGAACACGCACTTCTCGCCGATCACGGGCGCGTCGACGACGTTCGCAGCGTATGAAGCAGGCGCGAAGTACGCCTTCACGCCGGCTCTGACGGCAGGCGCGGGCTACACGTACATGCACCTGAGCGGCTCGAACACGGGTCACTTCAACCAGGGCGACCTGAGCCTCGACTACGCGCTGAGCAAGCGCACGGACGTGTACGCACTGGGCATCTACCAGATCGCTTCGGGCCGCGTCGGTTCGTCGAATCTGGCAGCACAGATCGGTTCGAGCACGAGCTACTTCGGTAACTCGGGCACGGCTGACAACCAACTGGCGTTCCGCGTCGGTATCCGTCACAAGTTCTAAGCGGGTCTTGCCGGCGAGGAGCGCAAGCGCCTTGCCGGTTCGAGATTCAGAAAAACGCCCTACGGGGCGTTTTTTTCTTTCTGCTCCCCTCAGAGGGCGCGGACCAGCCCGGCAGCGAGCTCCAGACGATCGCGCGCGGCCTGGTATTCATCGACGAAACGCGCCACCAGTTCCGCTGCGGGCATGATCCGCTTGACCGCCCCCACGCCCTGACCAGCGCCCCAGATGTCGCGCCATGCCTTGGCCTTGCTGATGTTCTCGGCGCTGAAGTTCATGCTGGAAGGATCGGACTCCGGCAGCGCATCCGGATCGAGCCCGGCGTTGGCGATACTGTGACGCAGATAGTTGCCATGCACGCCGGTGAACAGATTGGAATACACGATGTCAGCGGCCGTGCTGTCCACAATCATCTGCTTGTAGCGCTCATCCGCATTGGCTTCCGACGTGGCGATAAAGGCCGAGCCGATATAGGCCAGGTCGGCGCCGGCCGCCTGCGCGGCCAGGATCGCATCGCCGCTGGCGATGGCGCCGGACAGCGCCAACGGGCCGTCGAACCATTCGCGGATCTCGTGCAGCAGCGCAAACGGCGACAACCGGCCGGCATGTCCGCCGGCTCCCGCGGCGACCGCGATCAGGCCGTCCGCGCCTTTGTCGATCGCTTTCTTCGCGAACGTGTTGTCGATCACGTCGTGCAACACGATGCCGCCGTACGCGTGCACCGAACGGTTCACGTCCTCGCGCGCGCCGAGCGACGTGATGGTGATCGGCACCTTGTATCTGGCGCACAGCTCGAGGTCATGCTCCAGCCGGTTGTTCGACTTATGCACGATCTGATTGACCGCGAACGGCGCGGCCGGCCGCTCCGGATGCCGGGCGTCGTGCTCGGCCAGTTCGTTCGTGATGCGCGCCAGCCAGTCCTCCAGCACCGGTCCAGGCCGGGCGTTGAGGGCCGGGAACGAGCCGACGACACCGGCCTTGCATTGGGCGATCACGAGCTCGGGGTTGGAGATGATGAACAGCGGCGAGCAGATCATCGGCAGCGCGAGGCGGCCTTTAAGTACGGCGGGTAAGGACATGAGTTTTCCTGGAAGGAAAGAACGATGTTCGGTGCTTGCCGGTAACGATCCGGCAGAAAACCGGCGACGGGTTGGGTGGCAAGTTCGGCAACAAGCCGCGGCGGCGGCAACTCGGGAGTGCGACCGCTCAGACCGCGTCGCTCTTGCCGCTCAGCACGGCCTGGGCGGACGCCAGTTGCGCCCCCATCTGAGCCGCCAGCGCCTGCAAGCCGCTCATGGGACGCACCATCACCTCGAATTCTTCGATCTTGCCGTGCTCGTCGAAGCGCAGCATGTCGATGCCTTTAAGCGACTTACCGTCGACTTCGGCGCTGAATTCCAGCACCACGCTGCGCCCGTCTTCGCTGACGAAACGGCGGTGGTACTCGAATTGGCGGAACACGCCGTTGACCGTTGTCAATATCAGCCGGATGGCCGCTTTGCCCGGATAGGACGTGTGCGCAACCGGCGAGCGGAACACGATGCTGTCGGCTAGCAGCGGGTCCAGTTCGTCCATCGCACTCCGTTGCAGAAGGTCGTGCCAGGCCGACAGCGTGCGCTGCGCGGCTTCGGATAAGGGGTGTGCTTCCACGTCGGTCTCCTTGGTATAGGCGTTCATCAATACGCAACTAGTTGCATAAAGAATAGCGACATGTCGACCGATATGCAACTGAGTGCATAAAGTTTTACGACCTGGACGGCAGCCGCTAAAATGGCGCCCATGTCCATTCAACACGCCCTCCTCACTTCGCTGCTGGAAAAGCCTTCCAGCGGCTACGACCTTGCGCGGCGCTTCGACAAATCGATCGGCTATTTCTGGCATGCCAGTCATCAGCAGATTTATCGCGAACTTGGGCGGATGGCCGAGGCGGGCTGGATCGTCGCGAGCGACGACGAAGATGGCGGCAAGCGCCGCCGGCGGCTGTACCAGGTGCTGGCGCCGGGGCAGGACGAACTGGCGCGCTGGGTGTCGGAGCCCACGACGGACGGCGACGCAAGCCGCGCCCTGCTGATCAAGCTCAGGGCGGAATCCGTCATCGGCCCGCATGGCGTGGAGCGGGAATTGCGCCGGCTCATCGCCGAGCATCGGGCCAAGCTGGACACCTATCTCGAGATCGAACAGCGCGACTTTGCGGCGAGCGATATGCCGATCGCGCAGAAGCTGCAGCACGCGGTCTTGCGCGGCGGCATCATGACGGAACAGGGTTGGCTCGAATGGGCCAGCGAGGTGTTGCCCATTCTGGAGACGGCCGGGCGCGGCGCGCCTCAGTAGCTGCCTCAGTAGTCCTTGCCCGGCGAGAACGCAGACGGTCGCGTCACCACGGCACCACCCGGCCGAGATAGTCGAGGTAATGCAATCCTGAGCGTCCTTCGTAGGCGTCGATCGTATTCAACAGGTTCGGAATGCTTTCCTCGATACTCAAGCGCGCTTCCGGTCCCCCCATGTCGGTTCGCACCCAACCCGGCGCCATCAATAGCAAGGTGCGCGGGTCGTCGGCGTGGCGCGCCGCGAAACTGCGCATGAACATGTTCAGCGCGGCCTTGCTGCCGCGATACACCTCGTAGTTGCCGTTGACGTTGTTCGTGACGCTGCCCTGTCCCGACGACATCACGCCGATCGTACCGTTGGGCAGCACGAGATCCTGAAACGCTTCGACCACGCGCATCGGACTGAGCGCGTTCGTCACCATCACGCGAATGAATTCATCGGTCGACACGTCGGCGATGGTTTCGCGGTCGTCGTTCTTCACGCCCGCGTTGACGAACAGCACGTCGAGTTGGCGGTCCGCGAGGCGAGCGCGTAAGGCCGCGACCTGCTCCGGCAGCGTGATGTCGACGGTTTCGATGTCGAGCGCGCCGCCTAGGTGGCGAAGCTTGTCCGTCGATGTCGGCCGCCCGGTGGCGATGACGCGCCAGCCGCGTTTGAGGTATTCGGCGGTCATCGCCAACCCGAGACCGCGCGACGCGCCGATAAGAAGAATGGTTTTCTGCCGGGGTGATATTTGCATGTGAGCGATCCTTTTGAATGACGCAGGTCCGAACGCATCGGACGAGGGCTCGTCGGTAGCGAGCCGGTGCATTCAATATAGGGCTGGCTGAGACATGGCGGAAGGCGCAGCAGCCGCACTCATAACCTGCACCAGACGCGCTGTCACGCCTGGGAATGTTACGATCGGCCATGGCCGAACCCGACCTCAATCTGCTCATCGCGCTCGACATGCTGCTCGCCGAAGGAAGTGTGGCCGGCGCGGCGCGTCGATTGGGACTCAGCGCTTCTGCGATGAGCAGAACGCTCGCGCGGCTTCGCGCCGCAACCGGCGACCCTTTGCTGGTTCGCGCGGGGCGCCATATGGTGCTGACGCCGTACGCCGAAGCGATCTGCGAGCGCACACAAAATGCGGCGCATGAAGCGCGTGCCGTGCTCCGTCCGTCCACGGCGCAAACCGATTTCTCGACCTTGCGGCGCACTTTCACCATTCGCGCCAACGACGGTTTCGTCGAAGTTTTCGGCTCGCCGCTGATCACCGCGGTAACGGCGGCGGCGCCGCACGTCTGTTTGCGCTTTGCGCCGAAGCCAGAGAAGAGTGCGACGCATCTGCGAGACGGTTCGGCTGATCTCGAGATCGGCGTGTTGGGTGAAATGGGCCCCGAGGTCCGACTCCAGGCGTTATTCCGCGATCGTTTCGTGGGTATCGTCAGAGAGGGGCATCCGCTGCAACGGGATGGCGAGGTGACGGCGCAACGGTATGTCGCGTTCGGCCACGTCGTCGCGTCACGGCACGGTCGAACCCGTGGACCGGTCGATGAAGCGTTGGCCGCGCTAGGTCTCGAACGCACCATCGTCGCGGTGGTCCCGGGCTTTTCCGCGGCGCGCGCCGTGGCGCAAACCTCGGATCTGGTGGCGCTCGTGCCCGCGTCCTTTCTCGGCGAGGGAATGGGCCCGCAAGAACACGTTGCGGGCGTCGCGATCCACGCCTTCGAACTCCCCGTGGCGACCGGAAAGATTACCGTCTCGCAGATGTGGCACCCTCGGCTGGAAGTCGATCCGGTTCATCGCTGGCTGCGGCAAATCGTGCTGACGGTGTGTCGTCGACACGCGCCGCGCTGAGCCTCGGGTGTCACGTCAACCTGCAATCAAGCCGTTAGTCCCCAGGCAAAAGGAAACCGTATGAGTGGTTCAATTCAAGCTACCCTCGAGCGCGTGATCTGGACCGCGCTCACCACCCGTCAGGCGCATCTCGGCCAGGGCGATGCCCTCGCCCGTCGATACCTTGCCGACGTCGCGCCATTCGCCGCGCTGGCCGATGAGACACCCGCCGCCTATCAGGCGCTTCACGCGCTTCTGCAACCTCACGAACAGGTCGCGTTGCTTTCTCAAGATGAACTGAGTCTCATCGACGCGCTGCAAGCGACGCGTCTCGGCCTGCTCCATCGCATGGTGGCAACGCGCGCTGCCGAAGCCGGCAGCGACAGAGGCAGCGGCAGCGACGCCGCCCTCGACATGATCCGCCTCGGCCACGCGGACACGGATGAGATGCTCGAGCTGGTCCAGAAGACCAAGCCCGGTCCTTTCGGCAAGCGGACGCCCGAGATGGGCAACTACATCGGCATGCGCGACGGCGGTCGCCTGATTGCGATGGCTGGCGAGCGGATGCGCATCGACGGATACGTTGAGATCAGCGCGGTTTGCGTCGACGAAAACTGGCGCGGAAAAGGACTTGCCGGCCGGCTCATACAAATCTTGCGCGGAGAAATCGAGCGACGGGGAGAGACGCCGTTTCTACACGTGTTCAGTGAAAACCGTTCCGCGATATCGCTGTATGAACGGCTTGGCTTCGAAGTGTGCGGCACGTTCGTGCTGACGCGGGTGGGGCGTGCGGAGTCGGGTTCTGCCGGTGCGTAGCAGCGGATCGGGTTCGCTGAACGTCGAGCGTCGCGGCGAACCATGGTTCAACAATGCCGCGAATTTCAGGGCAATCGTTGATGTACGGCAGCTTGCCGCGGCATGCCTGGTCGTTGTGCCACGCCGCCACTTACCGCGACCTGGCCGCATCTGTTACGCTGCGCCCTTTGCTATCCCTTGCATTCGACTCGATGGAAACTCCTTTCAACGATCGTGGCGTGTCGGTCACGCGTAACGCGCTCTCTTCCGCTGGCCAGGTCTTTCCGTTGCGCGATATCGTCGGCGTGCAGGTCGTCACCGTGCAGAGGAACAGGATCCTGCCGATCACGATCTCGCTCGTCGGCGTGGCCAGCGCAATAGTCGGCGCGATACTGCGCTCACCGGTCGGCATGGTGTGCGGCACGATGCTCGCGGTGGTGGGCTGGCTCACCTGGGTGACCCAGGACGTCACCCATCGCCTGATGGTGCAGACGGCGAACGGCGAGCGCGAAGCACTGATGAGTGTCGACCGCGAGTTCGTCGAGCGCGTCGGCGCGGCCGTGGATGAAGCGAAGGCCTCGGCAGCGGCGCCGAAGGGTTGAGCGGGCGGCGCTGTGCGTCGCGCGCTTGTGGGCGGTGTTTTGAAGGCGTCGAGGCATCGGCTCGAGCCCACGGCTCGACGTTCAAGACATGCCGCGACGGCACGACATCGTTAACACGATTTTGATTCGCGGCGCAGCAGCTTTAGCGCGTCCTTGAGACGCGCGCCGATAGAGTGGCCAGGTATCAACAACGCGCGCCGCCTCGCCGAATCGGCGCAACCACGATGCACACCTCCGTCGCCACGTCCAACCTTTCCGTTCCGCGCGCACCGCGCACGATCCGCCGCCGCACCCATCACGTCGTTCCGCTCGTCATCATCGACGTCACCGTGCCCGGCACCTCGTCGGCCGAAGGACGGCGCGCGCTGCACGCGTCGCTCGGCGACGATCTGCGCCTTTACGTCGTCACCGTCGACCAGCAACACGAGCGCGTGACCTTTCGCGTCGAAGTCACGTCGCGCACGCTCGACGACGTGATCGGCCTGCTGACCGCCGTACTCGACCGCGCGACGCTAGGTCGCGCGCAGGCCACGGTGATCCGGCGTCCGCGCGATTATTGATGTGGAACGAGTCAGAAAGGCCCGCCTGGCAGCGACTTTCGATGCGGGCCGGCGTCGCCTTAGGCCACACTCTTGCGGCTGTCGACGCTAGCCGGCATCCACACGCGGCGCGCTGACGTCGCCACCCGCCGCACCTTGACACATCTTTGCAAGTACACCTGAGCGGCCATGTAGAGTCGCCGCTCCTGTCCACGCGTGTTCCCGCCCGCAGGTTAGCAAGCGTTCCGGTTTCTCCGCATCACGACGCGGCGATCGAACAAAACCGCCGCCGTGCCGCTCGCTTCGCAACATCACGACGCCTCGCCTTCGCCAGGGACTCGCCTCTTTGCAAAGCGTGATCTATGTCCTTGTCGTTCCTATCGTTCGTGCTGTCTCCGTCGTCTCTCCTGCGTGCCCGCCGTTCCGGTTGCACTGATCGACACACCTTCCTGCGTCATCTTCCTGTGGCGCCGCTACTCGCCAGCGCCGCATTTGCCGTACTGAGCGGCTGCTCCACCACGTTCCCCACGCCCACGCCGCCCGCCTCCACGGCCGCGCTCATCAACGGCGGCGCCGACGGCTTGCTGATCCCGCTGCACGTGGAGCGCGCCGACGAGGATCACGCGCGCCTCGGCCTGCCGGTCCAGCTCGACGGCAAGCCCTTGTATGTCGCGCTCGATACCGGCACGCAAGGCGTGCGCGTACTGAAATCGGCGCTGCCGGGCACGGACTATCCGAACGCCGGCCCGGTGAGTTCGCTGCCGCTCGCGAACGGCGCGCAAGTTTCTGGCGCGGCGGTGACGTTGCCGATGAGCGTCGCCGGTCTCAAGCCCGCGCAAATTACGGTGCAGGCGGTCGATCTGGTGAATTGCCAGGCCGCCGCGCGGCGTTGCGTGGGCTTCGACGGCTACACAGCCGAGTTCGGCTGGGCATTCTCCGGCCTGTTCGGCATCGGCGCGGCGCAGCCGGACGACAGTTGCTGCACGCAGCCGTTACGCGCGCTGCCCGGCAACGTCGCTCAACGGTATCTGGTGCATGCGAACTTCGCGAAGCCGTACCTGCTGCTGAGCCCGTCGAACGCGCTCACGAAAGACTACACGCTGCTGCCGATGGTCGTCGCCCAGGACGGCACCGTGCAATGGCCGCGAGGCTGCGTGAATGTCGGCGACAAGATGACCTTTTGCGCGCCGCTGGTGTTCGCCACGGCGAGCACCGACATGATCCGCATCGAGACGGACAAAGCCCCGGACTGGACCGGCGACGACGACGTCGGCAAGGTGCTCAAACGCGGTAATTACGACGCGGCGGTCGGCTCGGGTAAGTGGGTGCATCGCTACGACGACGCGCAGGTCACGATCGTGAAGGCGAAACCGGACGCCAACCGCATCGTGATCGGACTGATGGGCATGCAGAAGCTGGACGTGCTGTTCGATTTTCCGCGTGGCGAGCTGGGGTTGCGGGCGGCTAGCGCCAGGGAAAGTCTGACTCAGTAGCCACGGGACGCGACGCTGATCTGAAGAAGTTCTTTACCGGGGAATTCGGCGCCGTCTCGGGCAACGGGCTGAAAATCTTCCCCTAGAAAAGCGAAAGGCCCCAAGGTAGTCCCTGGAGCCTGGCGCCGGCCGCGTAGTCGCAACCTATTTGTGATGCTAACTCTAGCGTGTAACGGGCGATACGGTCAAGGCGGCTAGCCTGACATACCACCCCTCACTCAATATCCAGCGGATTCACATGCCAGATATTGCGTGCATATTCGCCGATCGTCCGGTCCGACGAAAACTGCCCCATCCCCGCGACGTTCTCGATCGCGCTTTCCGCCCACGCGCGCTTGTCGACGAAGCGCGCATCCACGTCGTCCTGCGCCTTCGCGAACGCGGCGAAATCGGCCAGCACCATGTAGTGATCGCCCCAGTCCACCAGCGTGTGGAAGATGTCCGAGAAGCGCAACGGGTCGTCCGGCGAGAAGAAGCCCGTGCGAATCTGATCCAGCGCCATGCGCAGTTCCGCGTTCTCCTCGTAGATCTGCCGCGGCCGGTAGCCGGAGGCGCGCAGAGTGTCCACTTCGTCGGCGGTATGGCCGAAGATGAAGATGTTCTCGCGGCCCACGGCGTCGCAGATTTCGATGTTGGCGCCGTCCATCGTGCCGATCGTCAACGCGCCGTTGAGCGCGAGCTTCATGTTGCCAGTGCCCGACGCTTCGGTGCCCGCCATCGAAATCTGTTCGGACAGATCGGCCGCCGGAATGATCAGCTCGGCCACGCTCACGCCGTAGTTCGGCACGAACACCACCTTCAGGCGATCGCCGATCAGCGGGTCGTGATTGACCTTCTCACTCACGTCGCCGATCAGCTTGATGATCGTCTTCGCCATCCGGTACGCGGACGCGGCCTTGCCGGCGAACAGCACCACGCGCGGCACCCAGTCGCGCTCGGGATTCGCGCGAATCTGGTTGTAGCGCACGATCACATGCAGCACGTTCAGCAATTGCCGCTTGTATTCGTGAATGCGTTTGACCTGCAGGTCGAATAGCGCATCCGGATCGAAATGCAGCTTGGTGTGATGCGCGAGCCGCTGCACGAGGCGAATCTTGTTCTGCCGCTTCGCTTCGCGGAAAGCCTCGATAAAGCCGCTGTCCGTGCGCAGATTGCGCAGTTGTTCCAGCTCGAACAGATTGCTGCGCCACTGCTTGCCGATCTGCTGATCGATCAGCGACGACAGCGACGGACTCGCCTGCGCGAGCCAGCGGCGCGGCGTGATGCCGTTGGTCACATTGGTGAAGCGGTCGGGATAGACGCGCGCGAAGTCGGCGAAGATGTCGCGTGTCATGAGTTGCGAATGCAGCTTCGACACGCCGTTCACCTTGTGACTCGCGACGATCGCCAGATACGCCATGCGCACGCGCCGCTGGCCGTATTCATCGACCAGCGAAATGCGGCGGATCATCTCGCCGTCATGACCCGACTGCTCGCTGACGTGCTTGAGAAACTGCGCGTTGATCTCGAAGATGATCTCGAGATGCCGCGGCAACAGGCGCGCGAGCATTTCGACGTCCCACGTTTCGAGCGCTTCGGGCATCAACGTGTGATTGGTGTACGAGAAAATTTTCGTGACGTGCGTCCACGCCTTGTCCCAAGGCACGTGGTGAATATCCACCAGCAGACGCATCAATTCAGGAATCGCCAACACGGGGTGCGTATCGTTCAGATGCACCGCCACCTTTTCGGCGAAACGGCCGAACGTGCTGTGCGTGCGCTGATAGCGGCGAATCAGATCCTGCATGGTCGCCGACACGAAGAAGTATTCCTGGCGCAGCCGCAGTTCGCGACCGGCCGGTGTCGAGTCGTCCGGATACAGCAGGCGCGAGACGTTCTCGGACATGTTCTTGGTGTCGACCGCGTTGCGGTAGTCGCCACGGTTGAATGCGCCGAGATCGAGTTCCTCGGTGGCCCGCGCGGACCAGAGACGCAGCGTGTTGGTCGCGTCGGTCGCGTAGCCGGGGATGACAGTGTCGTACGCGGTCGCGTTCACGTGCTCGGTGTCGATCCACTCGGTGTGCTCGCCGCGCTGCACCGTGCGGCCGCCGAAGTGCACCATGTACTTGATCTCGGGCCGCGGAAACTCCCACGGATTGCCCGCGCGCAGCCAGTAGTCCGGCGCTTCGACCTGTTCGCCGTCGACGATCTCCTGACGGAACATGCCGTACTCGTAACGGATGCCGTAGCCGAAACCCGGAATGCCGAGCGTCGCCATCGAATCCAGAAAGCAGGCCGCCAGCCGGCCGAGGCCGCCGTTGCCGAGCGCGGCGTCGGGCTCGATATTGATCAGCATCTCCATATCGACGCCGAGGCTCGCGAGCGCCTCCTTCATCTGATCGTGGATACCGAGCGCCAGCAATGCATTCGTAAACGTCCGGCCGATCAGGAACTCCATCGACAGGTAGTAGACGCGTTTCACATCCTGTTCGTATTGCAGGCGCGTGGTCTTCATCCAGCGCGCGACCAGCCGGTCACGCACCGCGAGCGCGGCGGCGTGCAGCCAGTCGTGCGGATGCGCGGTGACGGCGTCCTTGCCGACGCCGTACATCATGCGATTGGAAATTGAGCGCCGTAGCGCGTCGACGGTACTGTTGAGCTGGTCGAATTCCAGATCGACGGTTGTCATCGAAGCCTCCGGGAAAAAGCGACGCGACAGGCGCGAACCGCACAGATGACGGACGGGAGGCGCGTGCCGGTCAGGCGGGTTAAGAAACAGAGTAGGACATTTTACGGCCACCGGACACCGGCAAGCGCGAGCGGTTGATGACGCACATGCCATGCCCGCCGCCGCACGCCGCCACGCGGATTTTTCGCACGCGCGCGGTGCAAGCCCCGTGAGCGCGGCACTGCGCGCGTGCATCGGCCCGCAAAACAGGCAAACGATTGCGAAATGAAAGACACGCAAGCAGCGAATTCAGCCACGAGCACAACGCCATTATTTTTTCGACGCGTGACGCGCGGATGAATCAGCCGATATCGCGGATGCGTGATCGAATCGGTTCACCTCGTCTGCCGGGCGGTGGGCCGGAAAGGCGTGTGACACCGCAAGGCTCACGTAGTTCGGAGACGCTGCGCGGGGCTGACCGTTAGTTGCTTTATGAACCTGATTCACAGCGCCCCGCTCCGCCTGACTCCCAGCACGATTTCAACGTCTCTGTAACAATTGCGCCATTCGCCGCGCGCACCGCTTCGACTGCTGGACTCGGGCCACGCGCATCCTCCCTCACCCGCAATCCTGCCGCTCGCGCGCCACGCTGTTCAACGCGCCGGCGCGAGCCGTATGCCCAACCCGACGAGCCACGCCTTGTCCGACAAACCCAGCGCCACCGCCGCCCCGCCGTTTCCCGCGGACGGCCCGATGTCCGCCGCCAACCGCCGCGCGATGGCCGCGATCATGCTCGCCGTCGCCCTCGCCACGCTCGATACCGCCATCGCCAACACCGCGCTGCCCGCGATCGCCGCGGATCTGCATGCGGCGCCCGCAGCGTCGGTGTGGATCATCAACGCCTATCAGCTCGCGATGGTCGCGACCTTGCTGCCGCTGGCGGCGCTCGGCGATATCGTCGGGCATCGGCGTATTTATATCGGCGGTATTGCGCTGTTCACGCTGGCGTCGCTGGCGTGCTCGCTGGCGACGACGCTGCCCATGCTCGCCGCCGCGCGCGTGCTGCAAGGGCTCGGCGCGAGCGCGATCATGAGCGTGAATACCGCGCTGATCCGCTATCTGTATCCGCCGCACCGGCTCGGACGCGGTCTCGGCACCAATGCGCTGATCGTCGGGGTGTCGTTCGCGGTGGGGCCGACGGTGGCGTCGCTGATTCTTTCCGTTGCCGCATGGCCGTGGCTGTTCGCGGTGAACGTGCCGCTCGGCCTGCTGGCGTTCGCCTTCGCGTGGCCCGCGTTGCCGCACACCGAACGCGGCACGCACCAGTTCGATCCGGTCGCGGCGCTGCTCAACGTGATCACGTTCGCCGCGCTGATCTTCGCGCTCGGCGAGGCGGCGCAGCGCGCGTCGACGCTGCTGGTGCTGAGCGCGGCGGCGATCGCGATCGTGTTCGGGGCGCTGCTGATTCGCCGCGAGGCGGGCCACCCGGCGCCGATGCTACCCGTCGATCTGTTCAAGCGGCCGGTGTTCGCGTTGTCGGCGGTGACGGCCGTGTGTTCGTTCGCCGCGCAAGGGCTCGCGTTCGTGTCGCTGCCGTTTTATTTCGAGGACGTGCTGCATCGCAGCCAGGTGGAAACCGGCTTTCTGATGACGCCGTGGCCGGTGGTGGTTGCGTTGGCCGCGCCGCTGGCCGGGAGTTTGTCCGACCGCTATCCGCCCGGCCTGCTCGGCGCGATCGGGCTGGCGGTAATGTCGGCGGGGATGGCGTCGCTGGCGCTGTTGCCGGTGCATCCGCATGTGCTCGATATCGGCATCCGGATGGCGGTTTGCGGCGCGGGCTTCGGCTTCTTCCAGTCGCCGAATCTGAAGGCGCTGATGGCGAGCGCGCCGCCCGAGCGTAGCGGCGGCGCCAGCGGTATCGTCGCGACGGCGCGGCTGCTCGGGCAGACCACGGGCGCGGCGCTGGTCGCGTTGAGCTTCGGGATCGCCGGACGGCATGGTCCGACGCTGGCGCTTAGCGCCGGCGCTTTCTTCGCAGGCGCGGCGAGCCTCGCGAGCGGCTTGCGCTTGCTGGCGCCGTCGCATCGGTCGGGCGCGCATGCGAAGGCGGCGGCGAAATGAAAAAAGCGGACGCACTGTGATGACAGTGCGTCCGCTTTTCGGTGAGGCTTCTTGCTGAGGCTTCTTGCTGAGGCGTTTCGTTGCGATCTTCTAGCTACCGCCTTCCCTCACCGCCTCACTCAACCGCGCCATAACCTCATCGCGCCGCAAAATACCCCTTCACCGCCGCAACAAACGTATCGATATCCCCACGCGACACGTCCTTGTGCGTGACGAACCGCGACGCGTACAACATCTGCGTAAGAATGCCGCGCTCCTTGAGCCACGCTTCGAGCGGCACGCAATGCTGCTGCGGAAACTGCGCGAACACCATATTGGTCGCGACCGACTGCACCTTGACGTGCTCGATGGCTTCCAGACCGGCCGCCAGATGCGCGGCGTGCGCGTGGTCATCGGCGAGACGCTCGACATTGTGATCCAGCGCGTACAAACAGGCCGCCGCCAGCACGCCGGCCTGGCGCATACCGCCGCCCAGCACCTTGCGCCAGCGGTGCGCCACGTCGATCAACGCCTGGCTGCCGACCAGCACCGAGCCGACCGGCGCGCCCAGCCCTTTCGAGAAACAGACCGACACTGAGTCGAACGGCGCGCACAATTCCGCGACCGGCTTGCCCGACGCAACGGCCGCGTTATAGACCCGCGCGCCGTCGAGGTGAGCCGACAGACCGTGCTTGCGCGCGAGCTGCACCGCGTCGTCGACATAGCCCGCCGACAACACCTTGCCGCCGATGGTGTTCTCCAGCGCCAGCAGCTTCGTACGCGCGAAGTGATTGTCGATCGGCTTGATCGCGGCGGCGATTTTTTCGAGCGGGATCGAGCCGTCCGCGGCATTCTCGAGCGGCTGTGGCTGAATGCTGCCGAGCACCGCCGCCCCGCCGCCTTCGTACTTATAGGTGTGCGCCAGTTGGCCGACGATGTATTCGTCGCCGCGCGCGCAGTGCGCCATCAACGCGGCGAGATTGCTTTGCGTGCCGCTCGGGAAGAACAGGCCGGCTTCCTTGCCGGTGCGCTCGGCGAGCGTGGCTTGCAGACGCAGCACGGTGGGGTCATCGCCCCAGACGTCGTCGCCCACTTCGGCGGCGGACATGGCCGCGAGCATCGCCGGGGTCGGACGGGTTACGGTATCGCTGCGCAAATCGATCATGGTGTGTCCCTGTGCGTCTCGTCTATGGATGACAGCCCGTGGCGGCCGGCGCGCCGCTTCGTCTGTTGCGACGAAGGGAGGCGGCGCCGGCTGGTGAGCCACACAGTGTATTCAATTCAGACGGCGAGGAGAAACCTTGCTCAAAATCCGCACTGATAGAAAGGCTTAACAGCGAGGCTTAACAGCGAGGCCTAACCGCGAGCCCCAGGAGCAAGCCTTGGCAGCAGCAACGCCTAACCGCCCGACTTCGGCAGCCACGCGAGCGGATCGACCGGCTGACCGTTCTGGCGCACTTCGAACTGGATCGACGCGACACCGCGGCTATCCACCCCGACCTCGCCGATGGTCTGCCCTTGCGCGACCGCGTCGCCTTCCTTGACGAGCAGCGTGCTGTTCTGCCCGTAGGCGGTAATCAGCGAATCGTCGTGTTTGATGATGATGAGCGGGCCATACGCCTCGATACCGGTGCCCGCGTAGACCACGCGGCCGGTGGCGGCCGCCTTGACCGGATCGCCCGGACGCCCGCCGATCACGATGCCGTTCGATCGACCCGGCGCGAAAGTCTTGAGGATCGGCCCACGCAACGGCCATTGCAACACGCCCTGCTGCGGCCCGGACGACGCGATCGGCGCACCCGGTGCACCCGATACATTGGGCACGTTCGGCCCGCCGTTCTGGCCAACGCCGACCGGCGGCGTCACCACACTACCGGACGCCATCGGCGGCGAAACGCGCAGCACTTCGCCGGGACTGACCGCGGCATTGACCGGCAACCCGTTCCAGGACGCGATTTCCTGAAGCTTGCGGCCATACGCCGACGCGATGGCGGGCAGCGTGTCCCCTGCATTGACCCGGTAGAAACCGGCCGGCACGGGCACCGTGCCGAGCGTGGTCGGACGGGACGGCGCGTTGCTGTAGAACGGCGTGCTGTCCCACGGCATCGTGGTACAACCGCCGAACATCACGCCCAGCAAGGCTGCGGCCAGCAACCTCGAGCCCGTCAAATGCCATTGTCTTGTCATGTGATTTTCCTCGACACGTTGATTCAATCGGATGCAATCAGCCTCAAGCATTTGCCATGCCGCTCGATTCGAGCGCACGACGGCGACCCGCCATTATGCCGCCGCGCCCGATGGCGACGGCGTCGGCATGGCAGTCAGACACGCCAACCTTCAGACGCTACCTTCGGCCTCGACCACCAGAATGCGCGCCGCGCCAATTGGATGAGCGACATGTTCGGTACCCACCGACGCGTAGAACACGTCGCCCGTTTCCAGGATCGCAGACTGTTCGACGCCGTCCTGCCGATAGCGCATTTCGACGCGGCCATCGAGCACCGCGAACACTTCCTCGCCGTCGTTGACATGCCACTTGTAGGGCTGATCGGTCCAGTGCAGCCGCGTCGTGATGCCGCCCATGTTGGCGATATCGAGCGCGCCCCAGGCGCGCGTGGCGGTGAAGCTCTTGCTGCGAATGATCTTCATGGTCATCGAGCCGTTGAGAGAGACGAAGCGGCGGCACCGGTGCCTGCCGGAGCAGGCCAGGCCGCGGGAAGGATGCTTTTTGCGCTGGCCCCATTATAGGTCCGGCAACAGGCGCGACGGCTGAACCGCCGACCGCGGATGCCGCAAAAGCCTCTGGTCGGCCGGTCGCTCCAGCCGATCGATCGTCCCAACCGCCGCCTTCCGCTTATGCATGCCTAATTGTGTGACCATTGAATCCCTTCCCCTCTCGCCTATACTCAGACTTGCCGCGCGCAGTACGCCGAACGCAAACGCCTGATCCTGCGAGGAGTTTGGGGATGAACAAAGCCACCTTTCTGGCCGTGCAACTCAACGTCGACGATGTGGCGGCGTCACCCGGTCTGGTCGAGTTGCTGAACACGCACCTGGTTTTCGCCGCGGACGTGGCCGAGGCCGCCGACGCTCTGGTGCAGCTAGCCAGCATCGCGGGACTGTCGAGCGGCGTCGAAGCCAGCGTCGAGATTCCCGCACTGGCCATCGAGCGACTGCGCGAAGCGCTCGACAACCTGAGCGGCTACGACGAATCCTGGCTGCTCGCCCTCGAACCGAGCCGCGCGCTATTCGATGAAATAGGCCGCCGGCATCGCTCGCTGCATTAGCACCGCGCTCGCGGACGGCACCCCCAGTGCCGCGCCGCCGCGACGCCCGCTTGCCGGCGCCGCCGGTCCGCCTCTTTTCGCTCACCGCTCGACCCGCCAGACCCGCCGGCATGCCGCACCATCGGCGTCGTCTGAAGGCGCCGGGGCGCGGGCCGAACGGCTGCGCAGCGAACTGCAGCGACGTCGCGCGTCGCGCACATAAAAAAACGCCGACCTGGCCAAAGCCGGTCGGCGTTTTTTTTGCGCGCCGCGATCAATCAGGCGACGCTTGCAGCAGCTTCAGCGCAAATTAATTGCCGAAGTAGATCGAGTTACGGTTGTTGCCATTCAGCGGACGGCCCGACTGCGACGTACCGACAGCCGGTGCGCCGTAGCCGCTGTTCTCGGCTTGAGCGGTGCCGTTCTGAGCGTCGACACGTGCTTGCGCGGCCAGCAGGTTGGACGGGTAATCAGCGTGATCGCCGACCGGGTTGTAGCCGGCCTTTTCCAGTTGCACCAGTTGGGCGCGGACGTCGGCGCGGGTCAGCGGCTGGTTCGATTGAGCAAACGAAGCGACAGGAGCGACCAGAGCCGCGGCGACAACAACAGCAGAGATAAGGGACTTCATGATGTAAACCTCCAGAACTTGTTTTGTAATGCGCGTTGGGCTTGTTGTCCGTAGCGCTTAAGTAGAAGTTTAGGAGCGTCGACATCTAGGGGAAACCCCTTAAAAGATGAAACTCTATTTCGAATTTCGCAACAGTAAGGGTTTCGCGCCAGCTTCATGCCATCTGGCTGACAGATTTCGGCAACAATTTGCCGACTCGCATTTCAATCGGTCACGCGGCCCGGCACGCCCGGTTAAAAGGGCGCAGCGGGCCGTGATTCAAACACCCGACGCCGTTCAGCTCCAGTTGGCGTGGAAGCTGCCCGGCTTGTCGACGCGCTCGAACGTATGCGCGCCGAAGAAGTCGCGCTGCGCCTGCACCAGATTGGCCGGCAGACGTTCCGAGCGGTACGCGTCGAAATACGCCACCGCCGACGCGAACGCCGGCACCGGCACGCCCGCGTTAATCGCGGCGACCACGACTTCACGCAACGCCGCCTGATAGTTCTTCGCGATGTCGCGGAAATACGGATCGAGCAGCAGATTGGCGATCGCCTTGTCTTTCGAATAGGCGTCCGTGATCTTCTGCAGGAAGCGGGCGCGGATGATACAGCCGGCGCGGAAAATCTTCGCGATCGTGCCGTAGTCCAGGTCCCACTTGTACTCCTCCGACGCGGCCCGCAGTTGCGCGAAGCCTTGCGCGTACGAGATCACCTTGCTGAAATACAGCGCGCGGCGCACCGACTCGATGAACGCGTCGCGTTCGACGCCGAGCGGCTTCGCCTGCGGTCCTTCGAGCACCTTGCTCGCGGCCAAGCGCTGATCTTTCAGCGACGACAGCACGCGCGCGAACACGGCTTCGGTGATCAGCGGCAGCGGCGCGCCGAGGTCGAGCGCGTTCTGGCTGGTCCATTTGCCGGTGCCCTTCTGCGCGGCGCGATCGAGAATCACGTCGACCAGATCCTTGCCGGTTTCGTCGTCTTTCTTGCTGAAAATCTTCGAGGTGATTTCGATCAGATAGCTGTCGAGCTCGCCCTGATTCCACTCGGTATAGACCTTGCCGAGTTCTTCGTTCGACAGGCCGACCACCTGCTTGAGCACCGCGTAGCTCTCGGCGATCAGTTGCATGTCGCCGTATTCGATGCCGTTGTGCACCATCTTCACGAAATGGCCCGCGCCGTCCGGACCCATGTACGCGACGCACGGCTCGCCGTCCGGCGCCTTGGCAGCGATTTCGGTGAGGATCGGGGCCACCAGGTCATACGCGTCACGCTGGCCGCCCGGCATGATCGACGGGCCTTTCAACGCGCCTTCTTCGCCGCCCGACACGCCCGTGCCGATGAAATGCAGACCGGATTTCGCGAGGTCCTGATTGCGGCGGATGGTGTCGGTGAAATGCGTGTTGCCGCCGTCGATCAGAATGTCGCCCTTTTCCAGCAGCGGTTTCAACTGGTTGATCGTCGCGTCGGTGCCTTCGCCCGCCTTGACCATCAGCAGAATGCGGCGCGGCTTTTCCAGCGATTCCACGAATTCTTCCAGCGTGAAAGCCGGCACCAGCTTCTTGTCCGGATATTCGGCGATGAGTTCGTCGGTTTTCTCGCGGCTACGGTTGTACACCGACACCGCGTGGCCGCGGCTCTCGATGTTGAGCGCCAGATTGCGGCCCATGACCGCCAGCCCCACCACGCCGATTGCCTGTTTGCCCATGTGAATTCTCCAGAGTCCAATAAATGTCGGGACGCCGCGCCGGGAAGAAACGTCGGCGGGACGTCGAGGGTGAAAGAATAAAAGAAATGCCGGCTTGCCGCTCGCTGGCAGGCAACGGGCGGCAGATTTTTTTACTGCGAGATCCTGCGTTGTTCACCGCGGCCTTCAGACTCGCGCCGTGTCCGCCTGTTTCCTGAAGACCAGGCTGAAGTTGTTGGCCGGCATCGCGACCGGCTCATCGGCGACGAGTCCCACCGAAGCACCCAGCGCCACCACCGCTTCCATGTCGCGTACGCCCCATGACGGATCGCGGCTGCGCAATTGCTGGTCGAACGCCTCGTTGCTCGACGCAGTATGCGCGCCGCCGCGCCGGTACGG
The DNA here is from genome assembly GCF_902833695.1 of Paraburkholderia sp. BCC1876. Taxonomy (NCBI): domain Bacteria; kingdom Pseudomonadati; phylum Pseudomonadota; class Betaproteobacteria; order Burkholderiales; family Burkholderiaceae; genus Paraburkholderia; species Paraburkholderia sp. BCC1876. Next base: position 304,450 of record NZ_CADFGI010000005.1, read on the forward strand.
ACCGTAAAGATAGAGCACGCCGCCGTCGACGAGACGCCGGCTCGCGCCCGCGAACAGCGCTTGCGTCGCGCTCCACGGCGAAATGTGGATCATGTTGATGCAGACCACGGCGTCGAGCGTGTCGATGCCCCACTCCGGCTGATGCACGTCGAGCGCGAGCGGCGCGCGCAGGTTCGCGAGGCCGGCCTGCGCGGTCCACGCGGCGATCGACGCGCGCGCGTCCGCGTCGGCATCGCTCGGCTGCCAGTCGAGTCCGGGCAGCGCGCCGGCAAAGCAGATAGCGTGCTGGCCGGTGCCGCTCGCGATCTCGAGCACGCGGCCAGAGGCCGGCAGCACGTCGCGCAAGACAGCGAGAATCGGTTCGCGATTGCGTTCGGCGGAAGGCGAACGTTGCCGCAGCGCCAGATGGGATTCGGTCATGTTCAGCCTGGGATTCTGCTTGTGGTTCAACGCGAGGTTCAGCTCGTGTTGGCGTTCGTGTTGCCGCTTAAGTTTCAGCTCAAGTTTCAATACAGGGTGGTGCGCACGCGCTCGTCGAGCTCGCGGTCATAAGTCGCGGCGTCGAAGCTCGCGCCGTTAATACGCCGGTGAATGTCGCCCGCGCTCGGCAGCCGCGAACGTTCGACATGCCGCGCCGGATCCCACAATTTCGAGCGCACCAGCGCTTTCGAGCAGTGAAAATAGACTGCGTCGACGTCGATCAGCAGCACGGTGCGCGGCAGTTTACCAACGACCGCGAAACTGTCCAGCCATTTGGGGTCGTCGGTGATGCGGCCGCGGCCGTTCACCCGCAAACTCTCGCCCACACCGGGAATGACAAACAGCAGCGCCAGTTTCGGCTCGGCAATGATATTGCGCAGACTGTCGATGCGATTGTTGCCGGGACGGTCCGGCAACGCGAGTGTGCGTTCGTCGATCACGCGCACGAAACCCGGCGAGTCGCCGCGCGGCGAACAGTCGAGACCTTCGGGGCCGGCCGTGGCGAGCACGACGAACGGCGCGACCTCGATGAACGCGCGATAGTCCTCGTTGATGTGCGGAATCTCTTTGCGTACCGCGCGCTCATGCGGCTGACCATAGATGGCTTCGAGCTGTTCGATCGTCGTCAACATCGGTGTTCCTTTGCGTTGCTGCGGGTGTTGTTCTGCTTCGGGTGAGCGCGGCGGTCGGCTGAGCGCCGCAGTCGACCTTCGACCTTCAACCTTCAACCTTCAATCCAGCGCCAGCCGTCCGGCCAGCGCGGTGAGCGTGTCGGCGCACGGCGCCGCGAGTTTCAGCGACAACAGCGGATCGGCACGCGTGCGCCCCAGATTGATCGCGGCGATCGGCTTGCCCTGCTTCTGCGCCCACACGCAAAAGCGGTAACCGGAATAGACCATCAGCGACGAACCGACCACCAGTACCGCATCCGCCGCATCGAGCGCATGCGAGGCCGCTTCGACACGCTCGCGCGGCACGCTTTCGCCGAAGAACACCACCGCCGGTTTGAGCAGGCCGCCGCAATTCGAACAGGCCGGCACGCGGAACGTGTCGAGCGCGTGCCATTCGAGATGCGCGTCGCCGTCGGCGGCGGTTTCGGCGGTCACGTTCAGCAACGCGGGATTGTCCGCTTCGAGCGTCTGCTGGATCGACGCGCGCGAATGCTGCATGCCGCAGTCCAGACACGTCACACCGTCGATGCCGCCGTGCAGTTCGATCACGTCGCGGCTCCCCGCCCGCTGATGCAAACCGTCGACGTTCTGCGTGACGAGCGTCGGCACATGACCGGCGGCCTGCAGCCGCGCCAGCGCGGTATGCGCGGCGTTGGGCTGCGCGTGCGCGACCACCGGCCAGCCGACCATGCTACGAGCCCAGTACCGCTGACGCATGGCCTGCGTACCGAGAAATTCCTGCAACGTAATGGGCGGTGAGCGCTTCCATTCGCCGTTGTCGTCGCGATAGCCGGGAATGCCTGAATCGGTGCTGATCCCCGCGCCGGTCAGCACGAACAGACGCGGATAACGCTGCACGAAACGATGCAGGTCGTCCAGGGTGTGGGATTCGTTCGAGGGTTCGAGAGGCGCGGGCTGAAGGTCGGTCATGACGGATGAGGTGGAATGCTGGGGCTTTTCAGAGCGAACCCGGCGAGCCGTCTAACCTGATCCGCGACGTTGACGCGGCTTGCTCGGGCGTTTGGGCGTTGCCTGCGTTGCCTGCGTCGGCACCGAGACCTGGGCCACCTGCCGCTGCCGACGTTCCTGCCATTGCTCGAGTGCGGCCTGATAACGGTCGAGCGCTTCGTCGTAGAGATCGAATACACACGGATTGCAGCCGCTGTGACAGCAATCGTCGAGATCGGGCTGCACGGGCGGCACCGGCTGCGGGTCGTCACTGGGTGTGGCGAGTGTGGCTCGAGACACGGCGAATCGCGGTCCGTGGGAGAGAAAGCGCTCAGTATAAGTTGATCTCCGGCGCGGCGCTGCGGGTGGCAGGCGGTCACTACCGGTCGCCGGCCGCCAGTGTCAGCCCGTATTAGCCCCGCCCGACGAACGGCATCTTGCTCGCCATGATGGTCATGAACTGCACGTTCGCCGACAACGGCAGTTCGGCCATGTGCAAGATCGCGTCGGCCACATGCTGAACGTCCATCAACGGTTCGATCATGATTTCGCCGTTCGCTTGCGGCGTGCCCTGCGCCATCCGCGCGGCCATTTCCGTGGCCGCATTGCCGATATCGATCTGTCCGCACACGATGTCGTACGGACGACCGTCGAGCGAGACGGCCTTCGTGAGGCCGGTGATCGCATGCTTGGTCGCCGTGTACGCGATGCTGTGCGGCCGCGGCGCATGCGCCGAGATCGAGCCGTTATTGATGATGCGGCCGCCGCGCGGGTTTTGCGTTTTCATCAGACCGAAAGCCGCTCGCGTGCAGAGGAACACGCCGGTGAGATTGGTATCGACCACCGAGCGCCATTCGTCGATATCGAGTTCGTCGATCTCGACCGGCGCGGCGCTTCGGCCCGCGTTGTTGAACAGCAGGTCGAGCCGGCCGCGCCGTTCGCGGATGACGTCGAACAACGCGGCGACGCTCACGGCGTCGGTCACGTCGCAGGCCACCGCCAACGCGTCGCCGCCGAGTTGTTGCGCTTCGTGCGCGAGCGCGTCGAGCGGCGCCTGGCGGCGGCCGGCCAGCACCACGCTATAACCGTGTTCCAGCAGTTTGAGCGCACACGCACGGCCGATCCCGCTACCCGCGCCCGTCACCAGCGCGACCTTCTTGATTCCTGCTCCCGTCACGACATCTCTCCTGTCGACTCTGAACGATAGTTGCCCTTGTGCGGACCAGCTGCGCGTGCACACCGTGAATCCGGCAAATGCCCGTATGCGGCCCGTCCGCATCTACGTGCCTGGCTTCAGCACCTTCAGCACCATACAACCCGACGCGCCGATCTGCAGCGAACTCCACCGCGAAAAAAGCAACGCCCCATGCACGGCCCACCTGCTGCGAAGCGCCGTCTTTCAAAGCGCTGTCATTATTTCCCGATCCTGTCCGCGGCTACGTTGCGCCGCGCATCAATGGTATCGTTCGATGTTGCGCGCCGCTCGCGCGATTCAAGACCTTCCCAGGACGGAGGAAGGCTGACCGGAAGTACGCTTTATGACTGAACACTCCTCGCCGCATCGCGCCACGCAAGCGCCACTGCGCTGGCCGCGCACCGGCTATCCCGCGATGCTCACGGCCACCGCCGCCTGGCACGTCTTCGTGCTGGCTGGCGTGCTGATTACGCCGGCCCAGTGGCCCTGGTGGCTGGCCGCGATGTTTGCGAATCACGCCGTCTTCACCGTGGCCGGCCTGTTGCCGCGCACCTCACTGCTGGGTCCTAACTGGACGCGCCTGCCCGCCGGCGCGCAGAACGCCGACGCGATCGCACTGACCATCGACGACGGCCCCGATCCTGCCGTCACGCCGCAAGTGCTGGACCTGCTCGACGCGCACGGCGTGCGCGCCACGTTCTTCTGCATCGGCGCAAAGGCGCAGCGCTATCCGGAACTCGCACGCGATATCGTGGCGCGCGGCCATGCGCTCGAAAACCACTCGCAGGTTCACGTGCACACGTTTTCCGTCACGCTGCCGGGCTCGCTCACGCGCGAGATCGACGCCGCGCAACGCACGTTCGAAGCATTGAGCGGCGAGCGACCGATGTTCTTCCGCGCGCCGGCGGGCCTGCGCAATATTTTCCTCGAACCCGTGCTGCGCAAACTCGATTTGCGGCTCGCCGCGTGGACACGGCGCGGCTACGACACGCGCGAGCGCGATCCTGACGTAGTGACGCGGCGCCTGCTCGACGGTCTCGCGCCGCGCGACATTCTGCTGCTGCATGACGGCAATGCGGCCCTCACGACCGAAGGCCAGCCGCTCATTCTCGCGGTGCTGCCGCGTGTGATCGACGCGGCGCGCGAACAGCGTCTCCGCTTCGTCACGCTGCGCGAAGCGCGCGTCGAGCACTAAGGCGCGGCAAGCTGCGTGAAGCGCGGCTCGTCGAGTCGAGGCAAGTCGAGTCGAACCGAACCGAACCGCGCCGCAAGCCCCCTCCGCCCCCGCGCTACACGCGGAAATCCGCCGCCATATCCTCATCCGTACGCGCTTCAAGTTCACCACTACGGCAAGCCTTCAGAAACACGTCGTAATCGCGTTCCACCTGGTCCGCGTATGCCGTCGCGTAGCCGGTCAACGCCTCCGCGAACTGATCGCCGCGGCCGATATACGCGCCGATTTCGATCGCCTGGCCACTCGCCTTCGCATGCGCACGCGCCATGATCCAGCCGCACAACCGCGCGTACCCCTCCAGCAGATCCGTGTCGAACAGTTCGATATTCGCCGACAGCTTCATGTCGCGCAGTTGGCGGAAGTAGAAATTCCGCCCCGACGGGCCGGTCGCCCAACCGAGAAAAATATCGCTGGCCGCCTGCAACATGCGCTGACCGCCGACCACCCGCTGTCCTTCGTGCTTGTACGGCGGCGACTTATGAAACTGCGCGATCACCGACTTGCGCGCTTCCTTGATCTGAATGAACAGCGGCTTGCCCATATGATCGACGTTCAACAGCACGAGGCAGCGCGTGCCCACGCTGCCCACGCCCACCACTTTGAAAACGAGATCCTGCGCGGTGAAATGACCGAGCAATTCACGCCGGTCGTGCGATAAGGTCTTCAGGTACTCGTCCCACATCGGCTCGATCAGCGTGCGCCAATTGCCGATGCTGAACCAGTCGTCTTCCGGCGAAAACAGCGTGTTCGCACCGTGCACGTGAAACATGCCGGGCGGCGCATCGCGAATCGTCCAGGCTTCGCCGTCGAACTCGGCCATTTTCTCCAGCAGGCTTTCGTGCGTGCGGCTCGCCGCCTTTTCCATGCCGCGCCGCACCGCGCGGCGACGTTCCGGCGTGAGCGCCGTCTCGGCCATCAGATCGAATGTAATGCGGTCGTACCAGAGTTCGAGCGCTCCGCATTGTGCGTACTGCGCCATGCGGTCGCGATAGGTCGCGACCGCCGTCATCACCAGATGCTCCGCCGTGCCGCGGCTCAGGCGCATATGACGCGCGGCGACCACGAGGCTTGCTGTGAGGCGTTTCAGATCCCATTCGAATGGCCCGATCGCCACTTCGTCGAAGTCGTTCAGATCGAAGACCAGTTGCCGTTCGGGCGTGGCGAACCCACCGAAGTTCATCAGATGGCCGTCGCCGCAGATCGTCATGGTGAGGCCGCTGTCATGCACCTTGCTCAGATCGTGCGCCTGCAGGATCGCGGTGCCGCGGAAAAACGTGAAGGGCGAAACGGCCATGCGCCCATAACGCAGCGGCACGAGATTGTCGACCCGGCCCTCGCTGCTTTGCCTGAGCAACGCGACCGGATCGCGGTGCAATTCGCCGATCGCTTTATGGCTCGAGCGCTTCGAGTGCTCGCGGGCGGCACGGCCACGGGCCTCCCGTTCGGCAATGGTGCTGGCTTTCATGCTCTTCTCCGTTTGTGTGACTCTTCACGATCGGTTCTAGAGACGACTTGTGCGGGCACGATAAAGCGGAACGTCCGGCGCATGAGCGTGGCGGCTGAAACAGCCGGCGCCACGAGCCGGTAGCCATGCTAGCAGACCGATCGGTAAAAAGGTGACGCCATCCATTTCGCATGACGCAGCCGCTCACCCGGGATTTCCCCCTACACCGCCGAAGAAGTTGCGGCTGCAACGATCGCCCGATTGACGGACAAAATTACCGGAAGCGTCATCACAAACTAACTATCCGGTGAATTTTGCGTTTTTCATGGGTGCAAGCACTTCAGCAAAAAAGATTCGCGCCGTTTACCAGTACATGCAAACTTTTAATGACGCACGAGAAAAGTCCCTTCAAAAAGGGCCTGTTCTCGATCGATCGTGTTCGATCACGCGTCCGGCAAGATAATCGGAGAGAGTATGTTTGTCGCAATCGGCTGGGTGCTGGTGATCGGTTCTGTGATCGGTAGTTTTGTCGGCGTGGGCGGCCACGTGCTGGCACTCCTGCAGCCGTTCGAATTGCTGTGTATTTTCGGTGCGGCGATCGGCGCGTTTGTCGTGAGCAATCCGACTTCCACGCTGAAGAAAACCCTCAAGGCGATTCCGTCATGCTTCAAGACCGGCGGCTACACCAAAGAGAAATACCTCGAACTGATCGCGCTGCTGTACGAGCTGCTTCAGAAGGCCCGCAAGGAAGGCATGATGTCGCTCGAAGCCGACGTGATGGCGCCCGAGGACAGTGTGATTTTCCAGAAATACTCGCACGTGCTGGAGGATCATCATCTGCTCGACTTTATCGTCGACTATCTGCGCATGATGTCCGGCGGCAACGTGAACGTGCTCGAAGTGCAGGACCTGATGGATGAGGAACTGGCCACGCATCACGCGGAAGCCTCGGTCGCGGCCAACGCGATTCAGAAAATGGCCGACGGCCTGCCGGCGTTCGGCATTGTCGCGGCCGTGATGGGCGTGGTTCACACCATGGGCTCGGTCGGCGCACCGCCCGCCGTGCTCGGCGAAATGATCGCCGGCGCGCTGGTCGGCACGTTCCTCGGCATTCTGCTGGCGTATGGTTTCATCGGCCCCGTTGCCGATCTGCTGAACGCCAAAGCCCGCGCCGAAGCCAAGCCGTATCAGTGCGTGAAGGCCGTGCTGCTCGCGTCGCTGTCCGGCTACGCGCCGCCAATCGCGGTCGAGTTCGGCCGCAAGGTCTTGTTCACCGCCGACCGCCCGAGCTTCCAGGAGCTCGACGACGCCGTGCGCGCCACCAAGATGCCGAAGTCGGCCTGACGCGGAGCGGCATGATGAGCGAAAGACCGTCGCGCGCGTCGCAACAGGTGGAGACGCCTGCTCCAGTAATCGTGCGCCGCTTGCGCAAGGGCGGCGATCACGCCGCGCATCACGGCGGCGCATGGAAGATCGCCTACGCCGATTTCGTCACGGCAATGATGGCGTTCTTTCTGTTGATGTGGCTGCTCGGCTCGACGTCGAAGTACGACAAGCAGGGTATCGAAGATTATTTCAACACGCCGCTGTCGAGCCTGCTCGGCGGTAGTCAGGGTACCGCCGCCGCGCGACCGAGCGTGGTGCAGGGCGGCGGCCGCGATATCTCCGACACGCGGCCCGGCGACGGCAAGAAGAGCCAAACCCAACCGACGCCGCCGACCACCGCCGCACCGACCGTGGCGCCCGCGGATGCGGCCCGCCTCGAACAACTGAAGGCGAAGCTCACCACGCTGATCGAACAGAGCCCGGCCTTGAAGGCGTTCAAGGATCAGATCCGCATTTCGATCACCAACGAAGGCCTGCGCATCGAGATCGTCGACTCGCAAAACCGGCCGATGTTCGCCTCCGGCAGTTCGAAGCTGCAACCGTATGCGGTGACGATTCTCACGCAGATCGGCGCCGCGCTCAACGACGTCGACAACCGTATTTCGATTGCCGGCCATACGGATGCGGTGCCGTACACCGCGGGCCCGGACGGCTATTCGAACTGGGAGCTGTCGTCGGAGCGCGCCAACGCCGCGCGCCGCGCGCTGGTGGAGGGCGGCATGCACGGCGAGAAGCTGTTGCAGGTGCGCGGCCTGGCCGATGTCTTGCCGCTGAACAGCAAGGTCGTCGACGAGCCGACCAACCGGCGCATCAGCATTCTCGTGCTGAACAAGGCGGCGGAACTGGCCTTTTTCCACGATGGCGGCCGCACCGCGATCGATGAAGCCACGCCGGCAAGCTCGACCATTCCAGCGGTCGTGGAACGCCTGCAACCGGTGACCGGAACGCATGGCACGCCGTAGATTTTTTCGCTGCTGTTGGGCCTGCGCAACCTGAACGCATGCGATCGATAGCGCACACTGCGCAGCCCCGGTGGCGCGTATAAAATCGATCGCATGCGCCCTGCCCCTCATCAGGAACCGAAGCCCGATCTTCCGCTGCCTACGCCTAGTGTTTCGTCGGTGACGTTAGCGGCGATTATCGCCGTCATCGCGTGGCTCGCGATCGTCGCGCAAGCCGAGGTGACGCTCAACCGCACGCTGTCGCGCGGGCTGACCGTGCTCGACGGACTGGCCCGCATGAGCAGCTACCTGACCAACCTGACGGTGCTGGCGTGCGCGATCTGTTTCACTGGCGTGGCGCTGCGCGGACTCAGGTCGCCGCTACCGCGCTTCTTCCGGCAACCGACAGTCGTGACCGCGGTGGTCGGCTACATGGTGTTTGTCGGCATCGCCTATAACCTGCTGTTGCGCGGCTGGTGGACGCCGACCGCGTTCAGGATGTTGCTCAACGAATCGCTGCACAGCATTTTGCCGATGCTGTCCGCGCTCTACTGGCTCCTGTTCGTACCGCGCTTCCAGTTGAAACTGCGCCACGGTCTGCTGTGGCTCGTGTATCCGCTGGCCTATCTCGCCGTGACCTTCTGGCGCGGCGGTCTATCCGACTACTACCCCTATCCGTTCATCAACGTCGGGCGGCTGGGTGTCGCGCATGCGGCGCTCAATTCCGCGCTGCTGTTCGGCGGCTTTCTGATGCTGATGGCCGTGTTCGTCGGCATCAATTCGCGGCGTAGACGTTGAGGTTTTACAGCGTTTTCTAACTTCCCGGTGTCCATTCCATGACGTTCCCGGGCGCGCTTCTTGCGCCCAGTCCGGTGGACGTACGCCGCCTCTCGCCGGGCGGTTTGCGCGAAACCCTGGTGTGGCGGCGTTGCGATGACGACCCGCCACGCGTAAATATGACAATGGGAGCAAAAACGTATGGACACCAATTCAGCGGAAGGCGCAGTCAACGAAGTCGCGGGCAAGGTGCAAAGCGCGGTCGGCGATGTGTTGGGCGATACCGGCACACAGTTGGCCGGCAAAGCGCGCGAACTCAGCGGTAAGGCGCAACAGCTTTGCGCGAGCACGACCAGTCTGGTGCGTGAAACCACGGCCGAAAGTCCGTTCACCGCGATTGCAGTGGTTGCATTGGCCGGGTTCGTCGCCGGTGCGCTTTGGGCGCATGGCGCGTCTGGACGCGACTATCGCCGGTAAGCTTTTCGACACACGATGAGCGCGTAGCGGAAGCGGCCGACCGCCTCCGCTACGCCAAACGGTGATCGATGATCGGGTCAAAGCGGCGTCGTGCGCCACATTATTCGATCAGCCGAGCTTGACCAGGTTTTGAATAGCCAACTGGCCGCCGGGAATCTGGAACAGCGGGCCGCCCGCTTTGATCGATCCGAGGTCAATGCCGAAGAATCCGACCTGCTCGAACAGACTCGACACCTTCGCGTTCGCTTGTGCGTCGTCGCCCGCGAGGAACAGCACGCGTCGTCCGCCTTCAACACCCGTGTCGCCGGACACGAGTGCCGCCGGCAGATGATTGATTGCCTTCACGACGCGCGCGCCCGGAACGAACTCCGCAAAGACTTCGCTCGACGTGCGCCCGTTCAAGTCGAAAGGTTTGAATGCCGGCGCCTCGATCGGGTTGTTCGCATCGATCACGATACGGTCGCCGAAATCGGGCAAACCCGACAAGGCGGCAGGCAGCTTCGACCAGGGCACCGCGACCAGAACGATATTCTGCGCCGCCGCTTGTTCGCGGGTTCCCGCCGTGATGGTGGGTCCGAGTTCGCCGGCGAGATCCGCGAGCGACGCCGGCCCCCTGCTATTGGAAATAACCGCTTTAATGCCTTGTTGAGCCAGCGCTTTCGCGAAGGCCGAGCCAATGGCGCCCGCGCCGATGATGCCGATCGTTTCCATGAAAATGTGCCTTGTGCGTGATGAGGTGAACCCATCTTGCCGGCTTTGCCATCTGCCGGGTAGCCGCCCACGGCTTGAAGCATCTTCAACGGATGCTTGATGGTCGCTTGATGGTCGGACGAGATTCGAAGCACCCTGCGTCGCAGTGCAGCCAGCGCGCGACGCTCAGATCGCCGAATATTTCCGCGCCAGTTTCCGCTGCCCGAAGGCCTCGACAATGAAATCGGCGAAAGCCCGCGTCTTGGCCGGCAGCAGCGTGCGCGAGGCGTAGTAAATCGAAATCGATCCGGCGTCCGCGTACCAGTCCGGCAGCACACGCACTAGCGTGCCGGCCTCGAAGTCGGCCACGACATCGGGCAACGCAAGCATCGCGACCCCGAGACCGAGGCGCGCGGCCTCGCGCATCGCGCCGGGATCGTTCATCACGATGTCTTCCTTCAGCGGCGCCGTGGCCTCCATGCCCGTCGCGTTGCGCAACGTCCATTGGCGAATGCGTCCGGTGCCGCTCGCGCGCATCGCGATGCCGGCCAGTCCCGCGAGCTCCGCAGGTTCCATGGGCACCCGGCGCTCACGCAGATACTCCGGCGATGCGACCGCAACGATGTGGGCCGGCGCCAACGTACGCGCCACGATACCGGGTGCGAACGCGAAGCCTCCGCCAATAGCGAGGTCGTAGCCCTCCTGGACCAGATCGACCCGACGGCTTTCGAAGTGCCATTCGGGGCGAATGCGCGGGTAGCGCTGCAGGAATTCGGGCAACAACGGCAGAACATGGGCGATGCCGAATGTCGTGCTCAGGCTCACCTTCAAAACACCGGTGGGTTCCGACGCATCCGATGACGCCTCCTCAATGGCCGCCTGCAACGTCTCGAGACTGTCGCCGATCGATTGCAGGAAGCGCACGCCGGCCTCGGTCAACGTGAGTCCGCGCGTCGACCGCTGGAACAGGCGCACGCCGAGGTTGCGTTCGAGCATGGCCATGTTGCGGCTCACAGCCGCCGCTGTGAGACCAAGACGCCGCCCCGCTTCCGAGAAACTGCCGGACTCGGCGCTCTTCACGAAGCTCTGAAGATTGGCCAGGGTTTCCATCATTCCCTCTTCGCGAAGGCAGATTCGCGGTCTATCCCGTCACGCACCCGTGCTATCCCATCGCGGCGCGAGGCCTGGCGGATCGACGATCCGGCTGTCCGCCGTCGCCAAGGCGTAAATCTCCGTCATATCCGCGCTAGTCAACTCAAAGTCGAATACGGCGAGGTTCTCCGCCAGCCGATCGATCCGGGTGGTCCTTGAAAGCGCAACCATGCCGCGCTGTTGCACCAGCCAACGCAAGACGATCTGAGCGACGCTTCGTTCATGGCGCGCCGCGATCTCCTTAAGCGTGGGCTCCGCGAAGACACGTCCAACCGCCATGCCGCAGTAGCCTGTCACGGCAAGTCCCGCCTGCAAGGTACTGTCGATGAGCAAGGACTGGTTCAGATACGGATGGTATTCAAACTGATTCGTCACGAGCGGCGCCGCGGAAAGCTGAATCGCTTCCGCCATCAGTGCACGATTGAAATTACTGACGCCGATGTGCCGCACCTTGCCGGCGCGTACGACTGCATTGAGTCCCGCAATCTGTTCGGCCAGCGGCACATGCGAGCCGGGCCAGTGCAGCAGAAGCAGATCGATATAGTCTGTCTCGAGCTTGCGGAGACTCTCGTCGACCGACGCCTCGAACAACTGCTCCGGGTAGTTGCTCACCCAGACCTTGGTGGTCAGGAAAACTTCGCTTCTTGGAATACCGGACGCGGCGACGCAGCGGCCGATTTCGCCCTCGTTACCGTAGATCTGCGCCGTGTCGATATGGCGGAAACCGGCACCGAGCGCAGCGGGAATCACCCGGTGGATGTCGGCCGCCGTCATTCCGTACGTGCCGAAACCAATGGCCGGAATGGCCGCGTTACCCGCATGAACGTTTTGCATGAAGAACTCCCGATAGCGTTTTCGCTTCAAGCGTCAAAGGCGCTTTGGCCAGATCAGCCAATCCGACCTTGACGACGCAGGTCTGCGCCAATCGCCACGATCCCGGCTTCGCCGGTACGCAACGCCTCTGCCGACGTGTGAACCGAGTAATACCCAAGCACGAGATCGTGGGGATGCGGCACGGCCGAGCCGAGGACGAACTCGACATCTTCGTCGGCGGTGAAGGTCAACGCGTCTTCGGACTCGCGAAACACGACCAGTTCATTCGCAATAGACTCGTCGGCGACGCGCAGTGCGCCACGTTGAACACAGAGCCACGCCACGCTATGGCCGGCCGGCGGCATGTACTGCCATTGCTCGCCCGCTGCAAGCCGCACGACCAGGTAGTTGATGCCCGGGGGTGCGGGAATGGGGCTCTCGACGTTGTCATATCGGCCCAGGATAACGCGGGCCGGACCGCTATGCGGTACCTCGTTCGCGGATAAATACCGGCTCAGCGGCTCGCCCAGTTCGAGCTCGGGCGGCAGCGCGACCCATAACTGAAAACCGCGCACCGGCCCATCGCCGCGCGCGCGGCCGTCGTGCCACACGCCCTTGCCCGCATTCATCCACTCGACGCCACCGGCCGGCATGATCCCGGATGCGCCCGTCGTGTCTTCATACTCGACTTCGCCTTCCAGCAGCACCGTTGTCGTGGCGAGGCCGGAATGAGGATGCATGGAGAAGCGCATTTCAGTTCTCTCCGAGCTATCGAAATAGTCGAGAAAGACAAACGGCTTCAGGATTTCGCCAAGGTCGGACGGGCTGACCAGCCGCTTGATCGGACCATGCCGCTGGCCTGACGTACGCAGGACGATGGCTCTTGCGTCTCGCTGGAAAGACGGCTTAAGCGCAGGTGTTTTCATATCGATGCTCCATCTTCTGCATGACTGGGCGACGAGGCGATCGCGCACCGGATCGGGTGGGCGATCGTCCCGACGAGTCGATCCTGGTTAGCTCGCGTTCAGTGTCGAAGCGATCGACCCGGTGCGCCGCGAACGGGCGTCCAGGCTGAGTGCGCCCGCGCCGAAATACGTGATCTGCAAAAGACCGCCGGCCATCATCACGTTCTTGAGGAAGTGAATCATCTGGTTCTGGTCAGCGAAGTTGTGGTGAAAGAACATCGCCGTCACGATACAGAACAGCGCCATCCCCAGCGATACAGCACGAGCCCGGTAGCCCGACAGCAGCAGCAGGCCGCCGCCCAGCTCGGTCACCACAGCAAGGGCGAACGCGAGCGGCGGCACGGGCAGACCCATCGCGGCGATATAGCCCACCGTCGCGCCATACGCGGCGAGTTTGCCCAGCCCACTCATCACAAACGGCGCACCAATCAGAATGCGACCCAACAGCGGAAGAAATTTAAAGCGTTCCATCACGATCTCCATAAATGAAATTGCGTCGGTGGATTACGAAAAAGGGAATGGGCCGGCGTCCACCATCACCAGCTCAGAATCTTCAAGTGCGGAAATCTGCGCGGCGGCGACCTGCGTGATCGCCACGCCGTCCAGCGGTCCAACGTGCTCACCGTTCACTTCGATGCGTCCCGAGGCCACGACGAGATAGGCCTGACTGCGCGCAGCCAGCTCGTAACGAACCTGTTCACCGGTCTTCAGCATTGCGCCGAGTACACGTGCATCGGCACGAATCGGCAAAGCGTCTTCATCGGCGGTAAATCCGCTGGCAAGCACCACGAATCGCCCGGACCGGTCACCTCTGGGAAACGGCTTGGTGTCCCACCTGGGTGTGCCGCCCGTTTCGCGCGGCCGCAGCCAGATCTGATAAAGCTTGAGCGGCACGTCGCCGCGATTGAACTCGGCGTGACGGATGCCCGCGCCGGCGCTCATAACCTGAACATCGCCCGCGCTGATAACTCCTTCGGATCCCAAAGTGTCGCGATGACCCAGCACGCCCTGGCGCACGTAGCTGATGATCTCCATGTCGCGATGCCCGTGCATGGGGAAGCCGCTGCCCGCCGCGATCTCGTCGTCGTTCCAGACGACGAGGGGGCCGAGTGGGGCGTGCGCGGCATTGCCGTCGGCGCTCACCGCGAAATGGTGCTTCGCGCGCAGCCAGCCGTGGTCTGCCCTGTCCAACGATTGCCAACGCCTGTGTATGAGCATGTCCATCTCCGCTTGCAGTCATCGCGAGTGCGACGCTGATCGCCTGCGCCATCTGCCGGGTTCGGCGTCGGAAGCTGCGATGAGATGAATGCTAAATTTGCAATGACTCAATGCATATCTCCTAGAATGGAACGCATCATTGCCATCAATAGAACGATCAGACCGAGCGAAGGCCATTCATGAACGCAATCACTGACCTCAATGACCTTCGGCTCTTCGCGGAGGTGGTCGAGCACGGCAGCTACACGGCGGCCGCGCGCAGCCTCGGCCTGCAGACGTCGAAACTCAGCCGGCGGATTCGCGCGCTGGAAGAGGAGCTTGGCGTCCGCCTGCTCAATCGCACCAGCCGCAGACAGTCCTTAACGGAGACCGGGCGGCAGTTCCACCAGCATTGCCTTGCGCTGGTGGCGGAGGCCAAAGCCGCTAAAGATATCGTCGAGCGCACACGCTCCCAGCCGCAGGGCACGGTGCGGATTGCCTGCCCGGTGGCCTTACTGGAGTCGGGCATCTCCACGATCATCGCGCGCTACGTGCAGGACAACCCCGAGGTCCAGGTCCTGCTGGACGCAACCAACCGCCGCGTGGATGTCGTCGAGGAAGGGCTGGACTTCGCGATCCGGGTCAGGCTTCCACCGTTGGAAAACACCGATCTCGCCGTCCGTCAGTTGGGGCTGTCGATCCACATTCTGGTGGCTAGTCCAATGCTCGCGGCGCGCTATGCGGCGCCCGGTTCGATTGAATCGATGCGGGAATGGCCCACCCTCTCGATGGCGAGCAGCAGCGAGCGATTTGCCTGGAACCTGGTCGACGCCGAGGGGCGCGTGACGTCGTGGCCGCATCGGCCACGTTTCGCCACCGACGACCTGGCCAGCCTCAGGATCGCAGCGCTATCCGGTGTGGGCGTGGCGATGCTGCCGAGGGAACTGGTCGAGGCCGACATTCAGGCCGGCCGCTTGCAGCATCTGTTGCCGCAGCTCGCCAGCACGCCGGGCCTCGTCCATGCCATCTTTCCCACGCGCCGGGGTATGGTGCCGGCCGTGCGTCATCTGCTCGACGCACTCGTTGCAGGATGCGAAGGTTTGAACTGGCCGCGTTAGTGTCCGAATTTCAATCGGGTGGCTTTTTACGCGTGTGCTTCCGTCAGCGAGGCATAGCGTGCGCGCCCGGCTATTCAAATCTGAATACACAAAACTGTAGTGCGCGAACCGGCAGGCATCACTAACGGGCGCGCGCCGGCCCGGCGTTCCACGCAAGGCATCGGCACCCGCCACCGCCGGCCGGCGAGATTCGCTTTGCTGTCTCCCCTTTTTTCTAATACCGTTGTACTCACAACGGCATCCAAATTGCTGCGTGAAATCCGTTGGATCGCGACGCTTCGGAATTCGACGCTTCGCCAGCCTGCATTGACCTTTCAATGGAGTCGACAGAACGTCATGCCCACGCATACCGACCGTCCGGATTCGAGCGACGCACCCGCCGCCACACCCAATCAACCTTCACGCCGCCGCTTTCTGCAAACCGCCGCCGCTGCCGCGACGGTCGGCGCCGCGCCGCATCTGCGCGCGCAAACTCAAACGCCAGTCGCGCCGCCCGCGCCGGTCCGGCAAACCGTGCCGCCGCGTCCGGTCACGTTGACCGTCAACGGCCGGCCTTACACGCTGCAACTCGAACCGCGCGTGACCCTGCTCGATGCGCTGCGCGAATACGCGGGGCTGATGGGCACGAAGAAAGGCTGCGACCGCGGACAATGCGGCGCCTGCACGGTGCTCGCCGACGGCCGCCGCATCAACTCGTGTTTGACGCTCGCGGTCATGCACGAAGGCGAACAGATCACGACCGTCGAAGGGCTCGCCAGCAACGGCATCTTGAGTCCGATGCAACGCGCGTTCATCGAACACGACGCGTTTCAGTGCGGCTACTGTACGCCCGGGCAGTTGTGTTCCGCGACTGCTCTGCTGAACGAATTCCGCAACGGTACGGCCAGCACCGTCACCGCCGACGTGCGCAACCACCCCGCGCAACTGTCCGACGCTGAAATCCGCGAGCGCATGAGCGGCAATATCTGCCGCTGCGGCGCCTACGCGAACATCGTCGCCGCGGTACGCGCGGTGCACGACGGCGGCGGCCAGCCCGGCAACGCGGCCGTCGGCCCGTTGCAAGGCCAGCCGCAAGACAGCGCCCAGCGCAACGCGTAACGGAGCGACCAGCATGGATGCGATCTCTTACGAACGCGCCGGCGACATCGCCGGCGCAGTGCGCGCGGCGCAGCAGCCGGGCGCGGTGTTTATCGGCGGCGGCACCAATCTGCTCGATCTGATGAAAGGCGGCGTGGCGCGGCCGCTGCGGCTGATCGATATCACGCATATCGGCGGACTCGACACGGTCACGACACAGCCCGAAGGCGGCATTCGCATCGGCGCGCTGGTGCGCAATAGCGACGCGGCCAATCACGCGCTGGTGCGCGAGCAATATCCGTTGCTTTCGCAAGCATTGCTGGCGGGCGCGTCGTCGCAACTGCGCAATATGGCGACCGTCGGCGGCAATCTGCTGCAGCGTACCCGCTGCGGTTACTTTTACGACACCGCCTTCACGCAGTGCAACAAGCGCATGCCGGGCAGCGGCTGCGCGGCGCTCGACGGGCTGAACCGCACGCACGCGATTCTCGGGACGAGCCCGCAGTGCATCGCCGTGAATCCGTCGGACATGAGCGTGGCGCTCGCAGCGCTCGACGCCGTGGTCCGCGTCAGCGGTCCCGCCGGCGAGCGCGTGATTCCGTTCGCCGAGTTTCATCGGCTACCGGGTGATCGCCCCGACGTCGATACGACCTTGCAGCCCGGCGAATTGATCACCGCCGTCGATCTGCCGCCGCCGCTCTTCAGCAGCCATTCGCATTATCTGAAAGTGCGTGACCGCGCCAGTTACGCATTCGCGCTGGTCTCGGTCGCGGCCGCCTTGCAGATGGACGGCGATCGGGTGAGTAGCGCGCGTATCGCGCTGGGCGGCGTCGCGCACAAACCGTGGCGCGCGAGCGCGGCGGAACAGTTGCTCAACGGTCAGCCGCTCACGCAGGACACGCTGCGCAACGCGGCCGCCGCCGCATTACGCGACGCGCGTCCGCAGCGCGACAATCACTTCAAGGTGCAGCTCGCGCAGCGCGCGATCGTGCGTGCCGTGAACCAGGCCGCCGGCCGCGCGGGAGGTGTCGTATGAATCTGATCGGACAACCGGTCGACCGGATCGACGGTCTGCTCAAAGTCACCGGCGAAGCACGCTACGCCGCCGAATTTCCCGAGGCGCGTCTCGCGCATGCGGTGCTGGTGACCAGCACGATTGCGCGCGGCACGATTGCGTCGATCGACGCGAGCCGCGCGCAGGCGCTGCCCGGCGTGCTGCTGGTGATGACGTATCAGAACGCGCCGCGTCTGCCGAACGGTGGCAAGCCGGCGCTCGCGCCGCCGGCCGGCCGGCGTCTGTCGCTGCTGCAGGACAACGAGGTTCACTACAGCAACGAGCCGGTCGCGGTGGTGGTCGCCGACACGCTCGAACATGCTACCGACGCCGCGCACCAGTTGCGCATCACCTACCAGGCCAGCGCGGCGACCGTGGACTTCACGCAGGCGAAACCGAACGCGCATGCGCCCGATCGGCCGCAGGGCCGGCAGACCGATACGCAGCGCGGCAGTTTCGACGACGGCATGCGCAGCGGCGCCGTGCATGTGGATGCGACCTACACCACGCCGATCGAGCATCACAACCCGATGGAGCCGCACGCCACCCTGGCGCGCTGGGACGGTCCGCAGCTCACGCTGTACGACGCGACTCAGGGTGTCAGCAGCGCGGCGCAGGCCATCGCCAAAACGTTCGGCATGTCGCCCGCCGACGTGCGCGTGATTTCGCCGTTCGTCGGCGGCGGCTTTGGTTGCAAGGGCTCGTCGTGGTCGCATGTCTCGCTGTGCGCAATGGCCGCGCGGCAGACCGGCCGGCCGGTGCGGCTCGCGCTCGAACGGCCGCAAATGTTCGGCCCGGTCGGCGCACGGCCGCATACGGAACAGCGCTTCATTCTGGCCGCGCGCCACGACGGCACGCTGACCGCCATGCGTCACGACAGCACGTCGAATACGTCGGTGATCGAAGACTGGACCGAGACCTGTTGCATGGTCACGCGCATGCTGTATGCGGTGCCCAACCAGGTGACCACGCACCGCATCGTGCCGCTCAACCTCGGCACGCCGACCTTCATGCGCGCGCCGGGCGAGACCACCGGTTCGTTCGCGCTCGAATCGGCCATGGACGAACTCGCGGTCGCATTGAAGATGGACCCGCTCGCGCTGCGCCTGAAGAATTACGCCGACGCCGATCCGCAGGAAAACAAGCCGTGGTCGGGCAAGTCGTTGCGCGAGTGCTATCAGATCGGCGCGCAAAAATTCGGCTGGTCGCGGCGCAACGCCGCGCCGCGTTCCATGCGCGACGGCAACACGCTGATCGGCCTCGGCATGGCGACCGCGACGTATCCGGCCAACCGCAGCGAAGCCGCCGCCATCGCGCGGATTCTGCCGGACGGCACCGCGATGGTCGCCTCCGGCACGCAGGATCTCGGCACCGGCACCTACACCGTGATGACCCAGGTCGCCGCGGATTCGCTCGGCTTCGCGCCGACGCAGATCCACTTCGCGCTCGGCGATTCTTCGCTGCCGCGCGCGCCGGTGTCGGGCGGTTCGCAATCGGCGGCGAGCGTGTCGCCGGCCGTGCGCGACGCGGCCAGCCAGGCGCGCAGCCAGTTGATCACGCTCGCGCTCGCCGACGAGGCCTCGCCCGTGTACGGCATCGCGCTCGACGACATCACAGTGATCGACGGCTGGGTGACGAGCCGTTCGCAACCGGGCAAACGCGATCCGGCGGCGGCGATCATCGCGCGTTCGGGCGGCAAGCCGATCGAGGCGACCGCGACCGTCAAACCCGGCGACGAAAAGCAGAAGTACTCGTTCCACTCGTTCGGCGCGGTGTTCGTCGAGGTGCATGTCGACGCCGAGCTCGGCACGATTCGCGTGCCGCGTGTCGTGGCCGCTTACGACGTGGGCCGCGTGCTGAACCTGAAGACGGCGCGCAGTCAGTTGATGGGCGGCATTGTCTGGGGAATCGGCGCGGCGCTGCAGGAGGAAACCCTGCTCGATACGCGCTATGGGCGCTTCACCAACGCGAATCTCGCCGAGTATCACGTACCGGTGAACGCGGATATCGGTTCGCTCGACATTACTTTTATCGACCGGCCCGATCCGTATATCAACTCGCTCGGTGTGCGCGGCATCGGCGAGATCGGCATTACCGGTGTACCGGCCGCGATCGCGAATGCGGTATATCACGCGACGGGGGTACGGGTGCGCGATTTGCCGGTCACGCTCGATAAGGTGATGGGACCGATGCCGGTGTGAGGTTCCTCGGCGGAGAACCTCGACGAAAGCGGCGTGAATTTAGACAGCAGGCGCCAGGCGTAGGCATTGGCGCTTGCCTGTGCCTGGGTTGCATCGCACAATCGGTCTCATTCTTTCTACCGGTGCCCGCCCATGGCCTACGCCTCACTCGCCACTGGCGTGCTGCTCGCCGCCGGCTTCGGCTCGCGCTTCGATCCCGAGGGCCTGCACAACAAACTTTTAGCACGCATGCCCGACGGCACGCCGGTCGCGCATGAAGCCGCGCATCGGCTGCTGCGGGTGGTGACGCGGGTGCTCGCGGTGGTGCGGCCGGGCTCGGACGCGCTCGCGCGACTGCTGAACGATGCCGGTTGCGACGTGGTGTTCGCCGCCGACGCCGAGCGCGGCATGGGCGCGAGCCTTGCCGCCGGCATCGAAGCCAGCGACGACGCCGAAGGCTGGATCGTCGCGCTGGCGGATATGCCGCGCATCGCCACCGCCACGATCGAAGCCGTCGCTCACTCGCTCGATGGCGGGGCGTCGCTGGTCGCGCCGTTTTACCAGGGACAGCGGGGGCATCCCGTTGGCTTCGGGATCGAACATCGCGACGCGTTGCTGATGCTCGACGGCGATACCGGCGCGCGCGCCTTGTTGATGTCGCAACGAGTGACGCGGCTGGATGTCGACGATCCGGGTATTTTGCGGGACGTGGATACGCCGGAGGATCTGCTCAAGGTCTAGTGGCTTGATCTGCGCGGCAGTTTGGGCGGATACTGTATATCCATACAGTATTTTGTCCGATTTTGTCCGTATGACACGTATTCCCATCGAACCGTCTTTTGCCGCATGGCGCCGCGCGGCGCGTGCGCTGCTGCGACAGGAGATCGAGCCGGCGCAGATCGAGTGGGTCGAGTCGGAGAGCGACGCCGCAGAGGGCGATCGTTCGGATGCCGGGCAAGAGACGACGCGGCCGGCGGTGGCTGGTGCGGCAGACGTGACGGCTACATCGGCTAGTTCGGCTACTTCAGCCACCGCCCCGCCCGCCATCCCACGCGAATTGCTGTCGCGGCTAAAAGCGGCAGCCTGCTACCGCGCCGCCGACCGCTGGGCGCTTCTCTACCGCGTCCTCTGGCGCTGGACCCATGGCGAGCGCCAGGTCATCGCCCTCGACGACCCCGACGGCGCTCAACTCGCGCAACGCATCCAGTCGGTCGACCAGGAAAGCGAAGATCTGGTGACTCTCACGCTGTTCCGGCGTCGCGATCCGTCGATGGGACTGCCGGAGTTCGTCGGCTGGTACGACCCGCATCACGATCTGCTGGAACGCGCCGCCGCGTATTTCGGCAAGCGCATGGGCGATTCCACGTGGATGCTGGCCACGCCGCAGGGCGCGGCGTTCTGGAACGGCATGCTGCTGCGAATCGGCCGCCCGGCCACCGAGGAAAGCACGCAAACCACCCATGCCTTACCCGCCAGCGCCATGACCGGCGAAGCGATCACCAGCGAACCCACCGAGGCGCTGTGGCTCGCCTATTACGCCAGCGCCTTCAACGCCGAACCGGCGCCCGTACCGCTGCGTTACTGGCGCACGCCGGCCGCCGGTCCGCCGCTGCCCGCCCGCCTCGCGCGCGAACGCAGCCGTCTCGGCGCGCAGCGCGCCGCCGTCACCGTGCCGGAGAGGCCGCCCATCGAATATTCAGCGGTGACGCCGCCGTTGCGCGAGCCGACCGGCCCGCTCGCCACCTGCCGGCGCTGCGCGTTATGGCGCAACGCGAAACAGGCGGTCTCGGGCGCCGGGCCGGCTCGGTCGATGCTCATGGTGGTCGGCGAACAGCCCGGCGAGTATGAGAACCAGCACGGCGAGCCCTTCACCGGACCGGCCGGGCAGTTGCTGGATACCGTGCTCGCGCGTGCCGGGCTCGAGCGGTCGGCGCTGTATCTGACCTATGCGGTCAAGCACTACAAGTGGGAGACGCTCGACCAGCAGCGCATTCATCGCACGCCCGCGCCGCGCGAGGTCGAGGCGTGCCAATACTGGCTGGAGCAGGAGCTGGCGCACATCGCACCGCGCGTGGTCGTGACGCTCGGCGCGACCGCGCTGAAGGCGCTGACCGGCGCGCACGTCAACCTGTCGGAATACGTCGGGCAGACCATTGCGCGAGACGGGCGACTGATCGTGCCGACGTGGCATCCGTCGTACGCGCTGAGAACCGCCGATGCACGTTTGCGCGAGGATATCGTTGCGGCGATCGTGGCGGCGTTCAGGCGCGCGGCGGAGTTGGCGGGGACGTCGGCCTGACTCAAGCGCTCGCAAAGCCCACCCTGCGTCCTATCGTCCTCCACTCACAAAGGTGAGACAGTTCGGGAGACGTCAGATGCTCAACGGTGAACCTTTGCGGGACAGCGCAGTGCCCAGGCACACCGCTTGCGCATCCCACAACGGCCACGCAAATCTCGCCGTTTCCGCCTAAGCTGATGAGACGCCGCGATTTCCACGCCGCGCTAACACGCAACACCGCATAAACGCCACGCCAGCGCCCCGCATCGGGCAGGCGTCCCCGAAACCACCACACGTCCCATGAGCGAAACCAGCCCACGCCTGTTCATCGTCTCGCCCCATTTCGACGACGCTGTCTTCAGTTGCGGCGAACTCCTCGCCGCCCATCCCGACACGGCGATCTGTACCGTCTTCGCCGCCCCGCCCGAACAGGAAATGCATACCGAATGGGATGAAAAGTCGGGCTTCACGGGCGCGTATCAGGCCATCCACGCGCGCACGCTCGAAGACAACCTCGCGCTCGAAGTGCTCGACGCGATTCCGCTGCGCATGCCGTTCCGCGACGGCCAGTATCGCGACTCGCCGTCCATCAGCAAACTGGCGGCGGCGCTGGAAGAAACCATTTACCGCACCACCGCGAACACCTTGCTGATGCCGCTCGGTCTGCATCACGACGACCACGTGCGGGTTTTCGAAGCCTGCTGCGAAATCCTGCCGCGGCTGTCGCATCTGGAATGGTTCGGTTACGAGGAAGCGATTCACCGGCGCACGCCCGGCGTCGTGCAGGCGCGCCTCGCCGATCTCGTGCAGCGCGGCGTGGTCGCCACACCGGCCCAGCCGAGCGCGGGCCATACGATCGACGTCCAGCGTCGCGCGCAACTCAAACGCGAAGCGGTCAATGCGTATGGAAGCCAGTTACAGGCATTCGGCGCGGGCAATTACGAGGACGTCTTCGCCACCGAACGTTATTGGCAACTGAGCGTGGGGCGTCGGGCGAGAAAGTAAGCGGACAAGCCGACGTGCAAACGTCTAGGCTTGAAGAGGAAGAAACAAGCCGGCGCGACGCGCGGCCGCGGTCGAAGCCTGAAGGTCGACCGTTAGCCGACCCGCAGATCGCTCAACCACGAGGTGATGCCATGAGCTACGACATGCATACCAGTCCGATTCCCGATCCCAACGCCGATCCGAATCGCGACCCTGAAGCCGATCCGCTGGTGCCGCCGTCGCCCGGCCATCACCCCGAGGAGCCGCAGCGGCCCGATGGGCCGCCGGACAAAGATCCGGTGTAGAAAACGCGGGGCCGACGGCGCGATCCCGCAGCAGCGAAACCGCCGCGCGCTAAAAGCGGCGGCGGCCCGAATCAACGCATCAGTTCGGTAAAGCCCTGCAACAGACGGTCGATATCGGCAGCGTGAATATTGCCCATCGTCGAGATGCGGAACAGTTCGGCCGACAGCCCGCCTTGCCCTGCATAGATGACGAAGCCGCGCGCCTTCAACGCATCGTGCAATTGCGGATACGCAATACCGCCCGGCAAGCGATACGCGCGCAGCACCACCGACGACTGCTCCGGCGGCAACACGCTGTCCATGCCGCGCTCCGCCAACCCCACCCGCGCCTGCTCCGCGAGCGCCGCATAGCGTGCGTGGCGCGCGCGCCAGCCGCCTTCGTCGGCGAGTTCGCGCAGCGCTTCGACGAGCGCGTAATACGCGTGCACCGAAGGCGTGAACGGCGTATTGCGCTGATCCTGCAAACGCGCGAGACGGCCGAGGTCCAGGTAGTACGTGCGGCTCGCCGCCTGTTCGAGCGCCGCGCGCCGCACCAGCACGAACGACGCGCCCGGCACGCCATGCAGACATTTGTTCGCCGTGGCGGCGACCGCGTCGAGACTGCTGTCGGCGAAATCGATCGCTTCGGCGCCGAAGCTGCTGACGCCATCCACCAGCAAACGCAACCCGCGTTCACGACACAACGCGCCGAGCGCCGTCAGCTCGTTCAGGCGGCCGGTGGTCGTCTCGTGATGAATCACGGCGAGGTGCGTGAACGCCTTGTCGGCGTCGAGGCGTTCGGCGATCTTCGCGAGATCCGGCGCCTGCATCCACTCGTGTTTCAGCGACGCGTGCGCAATGCCGTACTGCGTGGCGATCTGCGAAATACGCTCGCCGTACACGCCGTTTTCCACCACCAGCAGCTTGCCGTTCTGCGGCACCAGCGCCGCGGTCATGCTTTCCACGGCCGCCGTGCCGGAGCCGGTCATCAGCACCGCTTGCCATTCGCTCGCGTCGAGGCCGTACAGATCGACCAGACGCGTGCGCGCCTCTTCCTGCAAGTCGAAAAACTCGCTTTCGCGATGGCACAGATCCGTCTGCAACAGGCTGTTGCGGACACGTTCGGTGAGCGTCACCGGGCCGGGATTGAGTAGCAGCATGAGCGCTCCTTGGCTTGTACGTTGTGCGTCGTTGTGCGTTAAACAGCGCCGATGTGGCGCATCAGGCGCGTCTTCACATCGGGCGGCGTGATGGTGGGGCGCGGCAGGCCGTCGGGCGTGCCACGGCGAATCGCCAGACGCGCGAAGCGCGGACCGTCGAGCGGCGCGCCGTCGAACAGTTCGTCCAGCACGCCGACGTCGTCGCTTTCAACCGCCGACGCGTAACCGCACGCGGCAGCCACGCCCGCGAACGAGACCTGCGACGACACCGTCGCCTGGCCGCCGGTGGAATCGTGCGCGCCGTTGTCGAGCAGCACGTGCGTGAGATTCGCGGGACCGTAGGCGCCGAGCGTCGCGAACGCGCCCATGCGCATCAGCGCCGCGCCGTCGCCGTCGAGCGCGACCACGTGCAGGTCCGGACGCGACAGCGCGAGACCCAGCGCGAACGGCGTCACGCAGCCCATCGAACCGACCATGTAAAGCTGGTTCGCACGGTCGTCGATCGCGTAGAGTTCGCGCCCGCAAAAACCGGTCGATGCGAGCACCACCGTCGATTCCAGCGGCGTGTGTGCGATCACCTTCTGCAACGCGTCGTGACGCGAAGCGAGTTCGTTCGCCGCGACGTTGTTGAATGTCGAGCGCGCCGGCACCGGCACGCGACGCTCGCCCGCGCCGTTGTCCTTCAACTCGTACGGCGCCACGCTGCCCTTCTGCATGACGAGCGCGTACGGACGACCGGTTTCGTCCATATGCGCGATCGCGCGATCCAGCGCCGGGCCGATCGCGTCGGCCTCGGTCGGAAAGGTCTCCCACGGAATCTCCATGGTTTCCAGCATCTGCGGCGTGACCGGGCCCATCAGCGCGTGCTGCGGTTCGTCGGCCACACCCGGCTGACCACGCCACGTGACGATCAGCAGTTGCGGCAGACGGAACGTCCACGTCAGCGAGGTCAACGGGCTCACGGCGTTGCCGAGCCCGGAGTTCTGCATCATCGTGATGCCGCGCCGGCCGTTTTGCGCGCCGAGCGTGACGCCTGCGATCAACGCGACCGCGTCGCCTTCATTCGCCGCCGACACGTAATGCAGCGATTCGTCCTGCAACACGTAGTTGATGAACGGCGTCAGATACGAACACGGCACGCCCGCATACCAGTCGAAGCCGCGCGTGCGCGCCGCTTCGACAAACTGTGCTGCCTCGATCATTGCGCGGCTCCGCTCGCGGCGTCCGTGGCGGCAGCGTTGGCCGCGAACGGCGCTTGCGCATGCGCGAAGTCGCCGGCACGACGGAAGTCTTCCAGGTCGTTCACACCGCGCCAGTGGCCGTGCACGTATTGCACTTCGATCGATTCACCCGCTTCGATCAGCGCGTTCAGCAGCGCGGGCATATCGAGCGTGGCGAAATCCGCACGCGCCTGCAACTGGCTCAACACCGCCTGCAAACGCGGCTGACCCGCTTCGCGCACGTTCAGCAGACCGACCCAGCGGCCATGCGGCGTTTGCGATGCGATGGCCGACGACGCGTCCTGCCCGCTCGACACATGACGCAGCGTCACCTTGTTGCCGAACAGACCGCGATCGTCGCCCGCCGAGCACCACGCGAAATCGCGCACGCTGGCGTTTTCCGCATCGGTCAGCGACGAATCGACCACCACGCTGAAGGCCGCTTCGCTCTCTACCAGATCGCGCAGGATATAGCTGCGGAACAGCAGGTCGCCGTACGAGATCACCGTGTCGCCCGAGAGCTTGGCCGCAGCGCAGGCGAGCGACGCGAGTTCGCCGGTGTGCGCGTGCTGCTCGTTGACCACCAGCTTGATGCCGGCCGTGTCGATCGCATCGGCGCGATAACCGCCCACCACCGTAATATCGTTGACGCTCTGCTTCTTGAACGCGTCGACGAGCCAGCGCAGCAGCGGCTTGCCGGCGATCGGCAGCATCACTTTCGGACGGTCTTCGGTCACGGCTTCGAGGCCCTTGCCGCGACTCGCGGCGAGTACCACGGCGGAACCCGCCGACGCGCTCGACAGATAGCGGTCTTCCGCTTCCGAGTACTCGTCGGCGTCTTGCAGACGGAAGATTTCGTTGACGGCGGCAATGCTGTCTTCAACGTTGACGAGCGTTTCGCTCGAATGAATTTCTTTGGCGACGGCTTGCATCGCCGAGGTCGCCGCGCGGATCAGATGGTTCGCCCAGATCACCGTGCTGATGCCCGCTTCGCGGAACACTTCGGTCGGCGTGCTGTAGTACTTGGTCGGCACGATCACGAGCGGACCGCGGCCGGCCCATTCGCGCGCGAATTCGAGGATTTCGTCGGGACGCGACAGCTTGCTGTGAATCAGGATCGCGTCCGCGCCGGCCTGGCGGTACGCTTCCGCGCGGCGCAGCGCTTCGTCCATGCCCCAGCCCGCGATCAACGCTTCGACGCGCGCCACGATCGAGAAATTCTCGTCCGACTGCGAGTCTTTACCGGCCTTGATCTTGCCGCAGAACTCGTCCATATCGGCGAGCGGCTGCGCTTCGCCGTTGATGAAGCTGTTGGTCTTCGGGAACTGCTTGTCTTCGATACACACGCCGGCAATGCCGCGTTGTTCGAGCTTGCGCACGAGACGGCGCACGTTGTTGAAGTTGCCGTAACCGGTATCGCCGTCCAGCAGGATCGGCAGGTCGCTGGCGTCGGCCATGAATTCGAGGTTGTCGACCACCTGGGTCCAGCTCGCTTCGTTGTTGTCACGCACGCCGAATTGCGCGGAGATCGCGAGGCCCGAGCCCCAGATCGCTTTGAAACCGGCTTCGCGAACGATGCGCGCGGAGAGGCCGTTATGCGCCTCCATCATGAATTCGAGTTCGCTGCTGACAAGCATCTGGCGCAGGCGCGCGCTACGGGACGTGGGGACGAAAGCGGGTTCGCGGGCGTTCATGTTCTTTACTCCTGATGGCGGGCTTATTGGTGCTCTTTTTTGCCCGGCTGGCGACTGGAAAATGGCGACTATAGCGGAATTTTTATTAATTCGTCTTTTTGACGCCGTTAGCGCGCATTTCTTGCGATTAAGTGGAAAATTGTGTCGTTTTTTGCGTTTTCGAACCGTGCCGACGCATTTGCTATTTATTGGCGTTATGTGCGCTTTTGACGCAAATACCGGCGGCCAGGCGTGGCACATGCGGCGGGGACGCACGTCCGGTTTTTTGCAGACAAGCGGGCAAGCGGGCGCGAATCAACGTGCGCCGCTGAATAATCTATTTGTTTTTATGCGATTTTATTTTTCAGCCGCTTTAATTGCGCGACATCGGCGGCATTAGCGGCAACGGCAATGCGCCCTATACAGAAAAACTCAACAAGCCGATATAAATCAAAAATAATTCGCGCACCCGGCGTATAAAACGGCGTCGCTTCCGGCTCAATCCTTATTTGGTAAGACAAATGGAATCGCAATACAGCGGGTTTCCCCTCCCCTGCGCATCCGATCCCGACAAGCCGTAAACACAGTCAGCGACAAGCGACTCGCTGAATGCCCATCAGCGAACCCAAACCTGACCGACCACTTTGCGAAAGCAACAAGCCATTGCTATGACTCTGAACAAAAAACTGGCCTCAATGATCGCCGTTCTCTGGATCGGTCTGATTCTGATCGGCGGCTTCGGCGCATGGCAAAACCGTGCCTCGATGATTTCGGACCGCCGCGACCAGTTAACCTCACTGATCGACCAGGCCAACCACATCGTGAACCGTTACTACACGATGGCGCAGCAACACACGATCACCGAAGACGAAGCCAAAAAACAGGCGCTCGACGCTCTGGGCGCGATGCGCTATGGCAAGGACGGCTATATCTCCGTCAACGATTCGCAGCCGGTCATGCTGATGCATCCGATCAAGACTGAGCTGAACGGCAAGAACATGGCGCAGTTCACCGACCCGGCGGGCAATCATCTGTTCGTCGATATCGTCAACGCGGGCAATCATGAAGGCGGCGGCTTCGTCGATTATTTGTGGTCCAAGCCCGGCAGCGACAAACCGGTGGCGAAGACCAGCTTCTCGCGCCACTTCACGCCGTGGGACTGGTACATCGTCACCGGCATGTATATGGACGACGTGCAAAGCGCGTTCTACGCGAACCTGCTGCGCTGGCTCGTGATTACCGTGACGCTCGGCGCGATCGCCACGGCCGTCATGCTGCTGGTGTTGCGCAGCATTCGCCGTACGCTCGGCGGCGATCTCGAAGTGGCGGTCGAACACGCGCAACTGATGGCGCGCGGCAATCTCGCGACGCGCGTGCCGGTCGATTCGGACCACACCGGCAGCCTGCTGCATGCGTTGCAGACCATGCAGGCCGGCCTCGTCGACACGGTGTCGCGCGTGCGTCTCGGTACCGACAACATCAATATCGGCGCGACCGAAATCGCCGCCGGCAACACGGATCTGTCGCAACGCACCGAGGAACAGGCCGCGGCGCTCGTGCAAACGGCGTCGAGCATGGACCAGATGACGGTCAACGTGAAACAGAACGCGGACAGCGCAGCGCAGGCCGCGCAACTCGCCGGTCAGGCAGCAGACGTCGCGACGCGCGGCAGCCGCGTGGTCGACGACGTGGTTCGCACCATGGGCGAGATCACCACCAGCTCGCGGCAGATCGGCGACATCATCGGCGTAATCGACGGGATCGCGTTCCAGACCAACATTCTGGCGTTGAATGCTGCCGTGGAAGCGGCTCGGGCCGGCGAACAGGGTCGCGGCTTCGCGGTGGTTGCCGCCGAAGTGCGCAGCCTCGCGCAACGCTCGGCAACAGCGGCGAAGGAGATCAAGGCGTTGATCGAGACGTCGACGGGAACGGTGGAAGCCGGCGCGTCGCTGGTCGCGAACGCGGGCTCGACGATGGGCGAGATCGTGCAGTCGGTGCGTCGCGTGAATGAGATTCTCGAAGAGATCAGCAATGCATCGCGCGAACAGAGCGCGGGCATCGAGCAGGTGAATCGCGCTGTCGGAGAGATGGATCAGGTGACGCAGCAGAACGCGGCGCTGGTCGAAGAGGCGGCAGCGGCGGCGCATTCGTTGAAAGATCAGGTGGGCGTGTTGCGCGAAGCGATTTCGAGCTTCGCGTTGCCGGCTTGATGCGGGGTTCGGGACTCGCCGCGGGTTAAATAGGCGGCCTGGCGGAGCGGAAAGAGACTCGGCAAAACAACGCTAAAACAGCTACAAAAAAGAAGGCGCTCTACAGGCGGAGAGCGCCCCTTTAACACGCCGCGTCGGAGTCGACGCATCAATCGAACGAGACAGCCGCGCGGATTTTTCAAGTCCGCGCGGTTTTTTTATGCCCGCGCGGCCGTCTTACTCGTCGCTTGATCGCAGGCATTGCGCCCGAGCGATCCAGCAAACGCTTACCCCACCTCAACCCGCAATCAACTTAAGCCGAATTTGGCATAGCCGAATTCGGCTTAAGCGATTTTCATCCTGACGACCTGCTTACGATAATGGCCGCTTTCAAACGCGCGCCAGACTGCGGCCTCCGCTAAAGAGCCTCCGTCGCGCGCCGCTCCGTCAAGGCTCGCCGTCATGTTGCTGCACCTCCTCTACCTCATTGCGATCGTCGCCGAAGCCATGTCCGGCGCGCTGATGGGCATGCGCCGCGGCATGGACCGCTTCGGTCTGTGCCTCGTCGGCACCGTCACCGCGCTCGGCGGCGGCACGGTGCGCGACGTCCTGCTCGGTCACTATCCGCTTGCATGGATCTCGCATCCAGATTACGTTCTTATTACAATCGGGGCGGCGTCGGTGGCGGCGGCCGGAGCGAAGTGGCTGCGCAACTGGCAGTGGCTGTTCGTCACCGTCGACGCCATCGGCCTGATCGCCTTCACCGTGATCGGCTGCGACGTGGCCGCCACGCTGGATGTGAGCCCCGCGATCGTGGTGCTGGCCGGCGCGATCACCGGCGTGTGCGGCGGCATGTTGCGCGACCTGCTGTGCAACCAGATCCCGCTGGTGTTGCGTCAAGAGTTGTACGCCAGCATCGCGCTCGGCGCCGGCGCGCTGTACGTGGCGTTGCAAAACTGCGGCATGGAACCGGGCCCGGCCTCCGTCGTGGTGCTGCTCGGCGGCTTCGCAGTGCGCATGCTGGCCGTGCGGTTCCGCTGGCGATTCAAGGTGTTCACCGCCGCCGATTCGGGCGGCGCAAGTTAATCGAGCTGTACGTTATCCGCACCCCATGACCCAGAAGAAGAAGTCGCAGTCGCACGATCCCTACGCGCCAGTCGCGAAGAACCCGTTGCTGGCGGCGCGCCTGCCAATGTGGCGCTCGAAACTCGTCGTGGTGCTGATGTTCGCCGCGTTCGCGTCGCTGGCGGGCCGCGCGTTCTGGATTCAGGTGGTGAACCAGGATTTCTACGTCGATCAGGGGCAAAAACGCTATCAGCGCACTCTGGAACTCGACGCGACGCGCGGGCGGATCGTCGATCGCAACGGCTCGATGCTCGCCGTCAGTCTCGCCACTTATGAAATCTGGGCCTCGCCCAGGCTGATCGACGAAGCCGCGTTCGCGCCGCTGTCGAAGCTGCTCGATCTGCCGCCGGAGGAACTGCGCCGGCGCTTAGGCGGCGACAAGACCTTCGTGCTGCTCAAGCGCCAGGTGGATGCCGATACGGCCGGGCATCTCTCCAAGCTGGGCCTTGCCGGCATCACGCAGATCGCGGATTCGAAGCGCTTCTACCCGGAAGGCGAATCCGCGGCGCACGTAGTCGGCTTCACCGATATCGAGGACAACGGTCAGGAAGGCGTCGAGCTTGCCGCCAACGAGCAACTGCTCGGCGTGCCCGGCCAGCGCGAAGTGATCCGCGACCGGCTGGGCCGCGTCGTGTCCGAAACCCGGCCGCTGGTGCCGGCTCAAAACGGCGACACCATCCATCTGACCATCGACCGGCGCATTCAGCAGCTCGCCTATGCGCAGTTGAAGGAGGCCATCGCGAAACATCACGCCGAAGCGGGCAGCGTGGTGGTGCTCGATGCGCGCAACGGCGAGATTCTCGCGCTGGCCAACTATCCGAGCTTCGACCCCAACGACCGCGCGCGTCTGACCGGGCGGCAACTGCGCAATCGCGCGGTCGTCGATACCTTCGAGCCGGGCTCGACGATCAAGCCGGTGGTCGTCGCGTTATCGATCGACGAAGGCAAGGTGCGGCCGCAAAGCATCATCGACACCGCGCCCGGCTGGTACAAGATCGGGCCGGCCGTGATTCACGACACGTCGAATCACGGCGCGATGACGGTCGCGGAGGCCGTGCAGAAATCGAGCAATATCGCGCTCGCCAAGCTCGCGCTGAATCTGCCGGCCGAAACGATCTGGCGCAAGTATCAGGAATACGGACTCGGTTTGCGGCCCGAACTCACGTTCCCCGGCGTGGCCTCGGGCAAGGTACGTCCGTATAAACGCTGGCGG
The DNA here is from genome assembly GCF_902833695.1 of Paraburkholderia sp. BCC1876. Classification (NCBI taxonomy): domain Bacteria; kingdom Pseudomonadati; phylum Pseudomonadota; class Betaproteobacteria; order Burkholderiales; family Burkholderiaceae; genus Paraburkholderia; species Paraburkholderia sp. BCC1876. The sequence goes on from NZ_CADFGI010000005.1 coordinate 336,375, forward strand.
CCGATCGAACAGGCGACCATGGCGTATGGCTATGGGCTGTCCACTTCGCTGCTGCAACTTGCCCAGGTCTACACCGCTTACGCCGGCGACGGCACGATGCATCGCGTGAGTCTGGTGCGCGACGGCGCGGGCGCGGCGGCGCACTCCGCCGATAAGGGCCATGCGGTCACCACGCCCGCTACCGCGCGCGCGATCCGTTCCATGCTGGAAATGGCCACGGGAATTGGCGGCACGGGCCGCGCGGCGACCGTCGCGGGCTACCGGATCGGCGGCAAGACCGGCACGGCGCGCAAACAGATCGGCGCGACCTACGCGAAAAACCGCTACCGCGCTCTGTTTGTCGGCATGGCGCCGATGAGCGATCCGCGCCTGGTCGTGGCCGTGATGATCGACGATCCGGCGGGCAAGTCGTTTTATGGGGGGACGGTGGCCGGTCCGGTGTTCAGCGGCGTGACCGGCGGCGCACTGCAGTTGCTGGGCGTGCCGCCGGATGCGCCGGAGACTTGAGCGGGTTGGGTTTGGCCTGGGTTTAGTTCAATCGCCCGCTTTTACCAACGCCTCGATGCGATTGCGGCCGTTGCGTTTGGCCTGATACATCGCGCGATCGGCTTCTTCCATCATCGCGCGGCCGTACGTGATCGCCTCGGCCGGCGCACCGCCGATCGTGCGCGCCGCCACGCCGATCGACACGGTCAGCGCAATGCGTTCGCCGTGATCGTCCTGCAACACGAGCCGTTCGACTGCGAGCCGCACGCGCTCGGCGACGGTCAGCGCATCGGCCCGATCGCCTTGCAGCAACGCGGCGAACTCTTCGCCGCCATAACGCGCGACGGTATCGCCCAGCCGCACCTGCTGACGCACGCAGGCCGCCACGGCCGCCAACGCGCGATCGCCGGTCTGGTGCCCGTAGGTGTCGTTGATCCGCTTGAAACTGTCGATGTCGATGAACAGACACGCCACCGGCACGCTATATCGGGCCGCGCGCATGATCTCTTCGCGCAGCCGTTCGTCGAAATAGCGGCGATTGGCGAGACCCGTCAGCGAGTCGGTCATGCCGAGTTGCTTGAGCCGCTCGCGATGCGCGACGTTGTCGAGACTCGCGGTCACGATGCTCGCGAAGCGCTCCAGAATATCGGTGGCCAAGCCTTCGCCGAAACGCTCCGGGTCGTCGCTGCCGAGACACAGATAGCCGCTGACGATATCGCCCGCGGCGAGCGGCAGCAGAATCGCGCTGGCTGTCGCGGCGCTGTCGCCGAAGAATGCGCGGCACATGGCGTCATCCCGTTGAGCGGGCCGACCTAGCCAGGGGCGGCCTTCGTCGCACAGACCTTGCGCGGCGAGCCCGCCTTCACGCGAGGTCTTCAAACCGGACTGATCGAGCGCGCGCATAGCGCCCGGTTCGAGTAATTCGAGCAGCATCGGCGCGCGGTCGTCGAGCCATAGCGTCACGCTGGCCAGCGAGAATTCCTGCGGCAGATGGCGGAACAATGTGTCGAGAAAAGACGCGAAATCCTGAGCGCCGATCAACCGCAATTCGACATTCTGGAAACGGCGCAGCGTGCGCTCGTTGTGCTGGACAGTATCGACGAGCGAGCGAAGGCGGTCGGAGAGCGGCGTTTGAGCGAGATTCGTCACGTTATCAATAAGGCGCGCCCGAAGGCGAAGCGGGGACCACGGCCCCAACCGCTGTAATAACGGCCGATTCAGCGAGGTCTTGAGGGTGCGGATAGAAACACACGCGGTCGTGTGAGTTCGCGCGTGAGTCTCATCTGAGTTCGCGCGCGGTTTCCCGCAGCCCCGCATTCGCTCGCGCGAGCTTTTCCGCGCTCTTAAGTCTGGCTTAATTCTTTGCTGTAACTATGACTCCACAACATCCCCTGTTGAGCCGCCAGAACATCGGCGGCGCTTTTTCTCCGGGGTGTCGGGGACGCGCCGAAAGGCAGGCAGCATACCTGCGAAGAAGGAGTCAAACATGGTTGAAGACACGGTATTCGAGCATCTGCGCGCCCTACCCGGCAACGAATGGGTTCGGCAGATTCACTCGTGCAAGGTCTCGGATCCTCTGCAGCCGCCTTGGGGACGTTCGTACCGTCTCGTCGAATGGACCATGAAACACACGCCCGAATCAAGCCGTCGGGTCGTGCCCGCCGAAAGCACGCCGTTCGAGATCGCCCAGGCTGTCGTCTCACATGTGCCGGGGCGACGTTTCTGCCAGCATGGCGACGAATAAGCGCGCGCGTTTCGAATCGCATTGAATTGAATTGCGCCGCCTCACATTCGTTTATCGAACAAGCCGGGTCTTGCAATGCTTGACAGTTGCCCGCAACGCTTCTGCCTATGATGGATGCTTCCGCCGACACCTTAGATGGTTACGCCATGAACTATCCGTACGACCTCCTCACCGCCGCGTGCCTGTTCATCATCGTGGTCTCGACGTCGATCATGCTCGCGTTGAGCTGAGTTGATCGAAGCCGGCCGCTGCGTTGGTTTTTGCGGCCGGTAAGCGGCGAATGCACGGTCAATAGCCGGCTGATGCATGCCCAACGCGCACGACGCGCTTCCGTAAAAAAGACGGAATATACTGTACATATATACAGTAATTTTCGTCTGAGCAATGCGCCTTCCTCCCTTCGATCCTCCCACGCTCGCCGAGCTGCGAGCCTGGTGGCGTACGCGTGACGAACATGCCGTGCAGCGGCTCATCCTCGAAATCCAACGTCAGCGGCTCACGCTGCTGGAGTTGCGCAATCTGATCGATTGTGGCGTTCAGCAGGCGCGCGCCACGGATCGCACGCTGGTCGAACGCGGCGAACCGTTAATGACGCTACGCATCAGAATCGCACAGGAAGTGCTGCGGGTCGGCGACATCGACGATACGCGGCAAATGAGTCGCGCCGCGCAGGAAAAGCTCGCGGTCCGCACCGAGGGGCAAATGGAATATGCACGCGAGGGCCGCCTGAGACGGCAGCGCCGCAATATCTAGCGAAGGCCGCGCGTCATCGTCCGCTCTGCACATAACGAAACGGACGTGGCACCGCGCGGTTGGGTCAGCGCGTTTGCGTGGCGACGCGCAGGCCGAGCGAGATAAACAGCACACCGATGATCTTGTTCTGCCAACGGCTCAACCAGGTCAGCCGCTTGACGAGTTTGCCGAGCGGACGAATCGTCAACACGATCAGCGTCGTATAAAGCGCGCTCATGCCGACGAAAATGAGTCCGAGCGTGGTGAATTGCAAAAACGTCGAACCGTGTTCGGGTCGCACGAATTGCGGCAGAAACGCGAGAAAGAACAGCGCGGTCTTGGGATTCAATACTTCAGCGGGAATGGCCTGAAAGAAGGCTTTCGAAGGCGACACCGGCGCGACCGTAGGCAAATGCGCATGGCTCTGCTTCTCGCGCAATGCACGAATGCCGAGATAAACGAGGTACGCGGCACCGGCGAATTTCACGGCGTTGAAGGCGAGTGCCGAGGTCATCAGCAGCGCCGACAGTCCGATCGACGCGGCCAGCGTATGAACGAAATCGCCGGTGGCGACACCGAGGCCGGTGAGAATGCCGGCCTTGCGGCCACCATGGACGGTACGCGTCAACACCAGCAATACGGCCGGCCCGGGGATCAGAAAGAGCCCGAGTACAACGGCAACGAAAGTCCCCAGGGTCGATAAATCGAGCATGTCGTCTCCTTGATGGTGCGCTGGGTTCGGCGTGCAAGCACGTGTTCCGCGGAACATTGTAGACGAGCGCACTCCTGGCCTAGACTTCTGTCTTTTGCACTCCGGCGCTGAACCGCACGATGAGACCCGGGACGATCCCGAAGACAACCCCGTGTGAAGCGCCGCACCGAACCTACGCATGAGTTACACCCTTTCCTCGCCGTGCATCAAGGAACTCGAGATCCGCAAGAGCCGCTTCATCGCGTACGCGATTCCCGTCGCCGATCGTGACACCGCGATGGCCGAATTGCGTCGTCTGCGTGAGGAGCATCCGGCCGCCACGCACGTTTGCTGGGCGTTGCTGGCCGGCGGCCAGTCCGGCATGTCCGACGACGGCGAGCCGTCCGGCACCGCAGGACGGCCGATTCTCGAAGTGCTGCGGCATCACGATCTGGACGGCGTTCTGGCGGCCGTCGTGCGTTATTACGGCGGCGTGAAGCTCGGCGCAGGCGGTTTGGTGCGCGCGTACACCGACGCGATCGCATCGGCTTTGCTGGACGCGCCGCGCGTCGAACGGATCGCGCAGATCACGCTCACCGTCGAGGTGAGTTACGCCGACGAGGCCAAAGTGCGCCGCTGGATCGACGCCGAAGGCTATACGCTGACCGACACCGCCCACGCCATGCTGGTGAGGATGACGATCCGCCTGCCCGTCAACGCACTCGACGATGCGCGGCGCGCGTTGGTGGATATGACACAGGGCAAAGCCGGCTTCTTCTGAGCAACAATACAGACAACGCAACCACGCGGCCTGCCCGCCTCGAATCCGCGCGACTGATTCCGCTGTAGCAGCGGCGCTCTAATGACACGGTGTCGATCGGCGAACCGCCTCGTTATGATGAACACCCTCGTGCGAACAGCGGGAATCCAGCCGTCAAGGCACGGAGAATATGGCCGGGCCCGACTCGCTGTTACCATGCTGCTCTGTACCGGATGACTTCATTTAAGAGGCAAATCTTCTGACTTCGACCGCCGCTCATTCCAGCACAGCGCCTCAGACGCCGCGACGGAGCCTGCCGTCGCTTCGTTCCCTGCGTTCGCCCCGCCGGTCCACGGTCCTCAAAGGCTGCGGCGTGATCGCGCTGCCGTTGATGCTGTCCGCCTGCTCCTGGTCCTGGTTCGGTCTGAATTGCGCGCCGCGCGCGAGTACCGCGCATCCCACCGGTTCATTGAGCGTGGCGCCTGCCCACGATTTCGCCTACATGGCGGCGCGCAGCGGCAAGGTCTCGCCAAACCGGATAGAAAACACCGCCATGACCGGTATCGTGCTCAAGGACGATATCAATGAAGCCGTGCGCAACGGGATCGTGCGTAGCCTGCAGATGTCGGGCTTTCATCTCGACACGGGCAAACGGATTCTGAGCGGCAGCATCGAGAAATTCACGGTAGACGACGAACGCTCACCCGCGTCCTGGACGCTGAAAATGCGCTACGTAGTCACCGACGCCGCAACCCAGAAAGTGGTGTTTTCAACCACCAAAACGGTCAGGCAAAAGTCGCCGAAATTCACCAGCAACACCATTGCGATCGAAGATACCGTGAAGCTGAGCGTCGATGCGTTGATCGGCGATCCGGGCTTTGTCAAAAGCGTGAATTGAGCGGGATACGCGTAGTTTTAGCGCCCGATTCGCCGCCGCTTCAATCGCTGCTGCGGCGCGTTTCTGGCGGCTATCGGCGTGAGCTTTCTACTGGTCCGGCACGCCTGACTTCGCCACGTTCCGCGATTTCCACGTCGCCGTAATACAGCGTGCGTTCGCTGACATCGGACGGTCGCGTTTTCCACCACCATTTGTAAATGCCGATCTTCAGATAAGCCTCCTTGTCGCCGGGATAGGCGTTGGCAACGCCGGCGCTGTGCATCACGCGCACGCCGTCCTTGTACAACTCCGTCAATGCATTCGTGCCTTCGTCGTCAGGGCGATAGCGCAGGAGCCAGCTCACGGCCTTGCCGGTGTCGGCTGCGGGTGTACCGAACGTGACTGATTGATTCGCCTCGCCCGGGCCACTTCTCACCTCGGCCTGGTAATGGCCGCCCGCCAGCATCAGCGCGAAGGGCGGCGATCCGGTGAAGCCGCCTTGATGCAATTGCGTAATGATCTCCGGCTGCCGCGTGTCGAATCGATAACCGGCGGGGATCATGGTGGACCACCGAACTTCGTATGCTTTACCCACCGCGAAATGCACGACCGGCGCAAAGACCATTTCCACGCGAGGCGTCCCATTCGCGACACGAGAGAAATTTTCCGAGCGACGCATCGTCGTTTTCAGCGCGACACCGTTGAATTGCGGCATCGCGACGGTCGACATGGAATCCGGTTCGGGGGCTTGAATCGTCAAACGAGGATCGATGCCGTCGTGCCATGCGCTGCGATATAAAACCGTGTAAGCGCCGCTGTCATGCCGGTCGGGCGACGACGTACCGCACGCCGCCAACACGATCCCCATCCCTGCGACCCAGTTCAGTCTATTTGCCATATCCACCTGCCGAACCGCGATGCAGGCGACCCAGCGTCATGGCAATACGCGCTTTGAGCAGCATCAGTGCGAAGCGGTTGTTGGTGACGAAATAGCGCTTCCACATACGGCGCGGTTCCTGCGCGACACGATAAGCCCACTCGAGACCGCTGCGCTGCATCCAGGGCGGCGCACGGCGCACCTTGCCGGCGACGACGTCGAACGTCCCGCCCACACCCATCACGAAATCGACCCCAAGCTGCGCTTTCCAGCGGTTGATGAACGCCTCTTTTTTCGGCGACGTGATCGCGACAAACAGCAGTCGCGCGCCCGAACGACGGATCATGTCCACGATCGCGGCTTCATCGTCCCAGAAGTAGCCGTGGTGATAGCCGACGATCCGCAGCCCGGCATAGCGCGCCGAAACCGCCGCGGCCGTGCGCGTCACCACGGTATCCGTCGCGCCGAGCAGGAACACCGGCAGCGAACGTTGCGCCGACATCTGTAACAGGCGCTCGAACAGATCGATACCAGCCACCCGTTCGCGCACCGGCTGCCCCAACAGCCGTGCGCCCCACACCACGCCCATGCCGTCGATATTGACGATGTCGCACGCGCGTACCGAAGCGGCCAGTTCCGCGTCCGTCTGCAGATGGACGAGCTTCGCCACATTGACCACGACGTGCTGCGTGAACTGCTTGCGTTCGATCCGCCCGCCGATCCAGTCGACGGTCTCGTTCATCGTTGCAATGTCCACGGGACAGGAGAAGAGTTCGACGCGTTTCATGACGGTTCCTGCTGCTTCGAGTGGTGAGCCGGTTGTGTGGTCGTGTCGGACGTGTCGGAAGACGGGCGTTGCCGATCGTCGTGACCGTCGCCGAGAATCGATCGATATAGGCGGTCAATTTGCGCCGCTACGTCCGCTGAGAAATAGCCGAGCGACTTCAGCCGCTGTCTTCCATTTGAGCGTTTCGCATGTTTCAGCACATCGGCCGTGGCGCGCGCGAGCGTCCCCGCGTCGCGGCCCTCGATCACCGCGCAGTTCGATACGCCTTGAAGCAGGTGCCTGACGTCGCCCACGTCGACGGACACGATGGGTAGATTGACCGCCATGGCCTCCTTGACCGATTGCGGCGAGCCTTCCCTTTTCGAGGTCATGACGAGGCAATCGGCCTGCAGGAGTAGATCGCGTACATCATGGCGATCGAGGCCGTCGATATATCGCTCCTCCACGTCGCATCCAAATGACACCGGCAAGCGCGCAATGACCGCACTGAAAAGCGGATAGTCTTTCTCCACTCGTTTCGGCGATGAAGGAAAGACCACGATTTTCCGGCGAGCCACGGCCTCATGTTTGTCGACCGGTTCCGCAAACAACGTTTCGTTGACGGCACAGGGAAGGGTCGAGCAGTGTCTTGACGCACGGCTCACCTTCGCGGAAATCTCATCGCTCACGCCAATGCAAGCGTGCGCGAAGCGTGCCGCGGCGAGCGATATCGCTCTGATCCAGCCGCGCCCCATCACATCGGAACCGTGAAACGTCACGACGATTTTCGCGTGGGAGAAGAGTCTGACCAGCGGCGCCGAACACGCGCTCAGGCCGAAGTGATAATGAACCACGTCGTACGCGTCACCCCTGACCCGGCTTACCACACGGAGAAGAGACTTCAGGTACGCGAGTTGGCCGCGCCAGCCTTCGATCACCAGGACGTCAACCACATCGCCGTAGAGTGCACGCAACGCCAGGACCTGCTCGGTCACAAACACGCCCTGCGTGGGATGAGCCGCATTGCATCCGGCGTACATGTTCGTTACTACGAGAATCTTCATCGGCGTGTCCCGAAGTTGTTGCGTGAGCGGACCCTGCCTGAAACAAGACCTTTGTCGCCGGACCGCGATAAGGCGTGCATGACGAGCAACGCCGAAAAGACATAGGAGGGAGAGACAAAGGCCATTGAAAAAATGTTGTCGAAACAGAACGCCGCGACAAGGAACATCCACGGCATGCCGACACGTTGCCCCTGGCCGTAGCGCAACACGAACCCAAGCCAAACGAGCGCGCCCAGCAAGCCGATTTCGACAAAAAGGTGCGGATAGAAGGTGTCGGTTGTCTTCAGGATGCTACCGAGCCCGTACCAGTTGAAGTGATAGACGCCATAAAGCGGCGAGCCATACTTGACCGATGCGGGGCCGCCGAACGACCCGAGCCCTTCTCCGAAGAAGTTACCTTTGGCCAGCGACTCGGCCATCACCCGGTAAGACTCGGCCCGCGCCGAATTGCCTTCGACGATATAGAACGAGATCTTGGCCGACGCCACGTTGAACAGCGAGTCCAGATAGCCGTTGGCCATCACCCAAAGCGCCACGCCTGCCACTGCGCCCGCCATCAGCCAGACACGCGGACTCACCTTCCTCGCGATCAGCGGATAAACCGCCAACGTCGCGAACATCTTGAACGAGAAGCCAAGAAGCGCGAACAGAACGAATAGCCACGACATGGCACGGGATCGCTCCGTCGGCCTGTACTGTCGGCACAGCAGGAACGCACAGAAGTTGATGAAGCTGAACTCCGAAAAGAACCCCATCCAACCCTGCGCCCGCAGGAACAAACCCGAATCGATACGGATCGGCAACAGCACCGGTAGACCGGTGAGATAAGCCAGATAGAAATAGCATTGAAAGAGATCGTTGCTGAGCACAACCACGAAGAACACGGTCATCACCGTATCGATCCGGTCGCGATAGGCAAACAGCGCAACCGTGATAACGATCGGAAACAGAAAGCGGAGGAACTCTTCCATTCCCGCGTCTGCGTTGAACGACCGCACGAGACCAATACAGAGTACGAACAGCAGCGGCGCGGCCAGCACGATCAGGCGATGAAATCGCGGCCTGAGGGAAATCGCCAGCAGCAGAAGACCGAACGCGAAAATCTTGACGAGTTGCGCGCGCTCGCTTTCGAGCGTGAGCATCGTGTCGCTGATGCAGAACGCCAGATAAGCCAGCGCGACTGCCCATGCGCCGATTGAATGGAGCGTCAACGGTCGCCTTGCCGCAGCGTCGTATAGAGCCCATCGCGCGGCGCTCATGAACGCCCCCCCTGCGCGATGGACGCCGCGTGCACGCCGTTGGCCTGAGCGCCGGCACGCTGCATCGCGTATTGGCGGTACACCTGGGCTGCCTTGCCGCAGACAAGCCAGTTGCGAACAGCGATCACTGCAATGGCCGACACCAGCACCAGCAGAAATCCCACCTGACCACCCCACCCGATGCAAAGCGCGAACAGCACGGCGAAGGTCCCCGTGGTCGCCAGGTTGATCCTCGCCGTGTCGGCACCTTTTTCGAACGCCATCATCACGCTGCTGCCGACCATGCCCATCATGCCGACCGCGCACTGAATCGCGAGCAGCAATCCGGCCACGATCACAGCCATGCGCTCGCCGTTGTCGTTCAGACGCCAAACGGTCATGCCGACGACCATCGCCACGTTGATCGCCAGCACCACGACGTTCGACCACCCAATGTTTCGACGCATGTCACGCAGCGTGTCGTCGAACGGCCGCCCCGCCGATTTGCACTTCGCCAGCTCGGGCAATTGCGCGATCGAAATCGCGCGTGGCAGCAGCATGCCGACGGCCGTCAGCGAGGCGAGCAGCGACAACATGCCCGCGAACGACGCGCCGCACATCAGCGTTGCCGTCGGCACGAGAACCAGCGAAATGCCACCGGACAGAAAGTTCGTCAGGCCAAACTGCAGGCCTTTCACGTCGAATGCTTGCCACCACGCGCCGTGCGACGGCAGACCGATTGCGACGAACATGCCGGCGGCCGTGAGGCCGAGCGCCGCGGCCAGGGCGTACGAGGGCGGCCATCCACTCCAATGGCCGAGATACAGCAATAAACCAGAACCCGCGATCAGCGCCACGTCGAACAGGACCGCCGTTCGATAGCGTTTGTGCGCGACAAAGTAGTGCCGCGCGACCTGATACGCCGTCCATCCCCACAGCAGGAAAACGAAGCCCGACACGTCGAAATGGAGCCGACCGGACAGCGCTAACGCCCTACTCGCGAACGTCACTGCCAATGTCACCGCCAGCGTCGTCGCGACCGCCATGCCCGCGAGCGGATAGAACGCGTCGATCGCAGCCTGCTCGTCGGTCGCGCCGGGCAGGCGCACCAGAATTAGCGTGGCCCAGCCGATCGCCGTAAAAAAACCGGCCATCTGCGCGACCGACATCGTCGACGCGACGTGTCCCAGTTCCGCCAGCGAGTAGATATGCTGCACGGCGAAGAACGTCACCACGCGATACAGTCCCGGCAAACCGGTGCATAAAAGCGCTTCGAACCGTTTGATCACAACGCTACGCATGGTCCGATCCCGGCGCTGCCACACACAGCTTCTGTCCTTTAACCATTCGCCAGCAATCCACGCGTATCAATCACCACCTTCGCCTGCAATCGCACCGGATCGACGCGCTTGAACGGCGCGTGATCGACGAGCACCAGAATCACGTCCGCTTCAGCGAGCGCATCGTTCAGCTCGCAAAGCCGGGCCTTACCCTCCAGCACGCCCGGCAGTGTTCTGATATTCGGCTCGACCACCAGCACCTGCCCGGCAAACCGCTCCGCCAGCTCGCGTGCGATTTCCAGCGCCGGACTCTCGCGCAGGTCGTCTATATTCGCCTTGAACGCCAACCCCAGGCAGGCAATGACCGGCTCCCTGAAGCGCTTCGCCGCACGCTCGACCCGCTCGATCACATAGCGCGGCTTGTCGTCGTTCACATTGCGCGCGGTGCGGATCAGACGCGCCTGCTCCGGCGCCGAATCGACGATGAACCACGGGTCCACCGCAATGCAGTGCCCACCCACACCCGGCCCCGGCTGAAGAATACTCACGCGCGGATGACGATTGGCGAGCCGGATCAACTCCCACACGTTGATGTCGAGCTTGTCGCAAATGACCGACATCTCATTCGCGAACGCGATATTCACGTCGCGAAACGAGTTCTCGGTGAGCTTGCACATCTCGGCGGTGCGAGCATCGGTCAGAATGCATTCACCGCGTACGAAGCATTGGTACAGATCGCGCGCCAGCTCGCCACATTTCGGCGTCATGCCGCCAATCACGCGATCGTTCTCGACCAGTTCACGAAGCACGTGCCCCGGCAGCACACGCTCGGGACAATGCGCGACGCGGATATCCGAGTTTTCGCCGGCCTGCTGCGGGAACGTCAGATCCGGACGAACCTCGGCCATCCACGCGGCCATCCGCTCGGTCGCGCCGACCGGCGAGGTCGACTCGAGCACCACCAGATCGCCCTTCTTCAGTACCGGCGCAATCGCCCGGCTCGCGGCTTCGATATAGCTGAGGTCGGGTTTATGACCGTCGGCGAAGGGCGTCGGCACCGCGACCAGAAAGGCATCGGCCGGCTCCGGCGTCGAGGTCGCGCGCAAATAGCCCTGCGTCACCGCCGCGTGCACCAGCATGTCCAACTCGGGCTCCACGATGTGAATCTCGCCGAGGTTGATCGTGTCGACCGCGTGCTGATTCACGTCCACGCCGATCACCTGCTTTCTGCGCGCCGCGAAAACCGCCGCGGTCGGCAATCCGATATAGCCCAGGCCGATCACTGAGATGACTTCGAAACTCATTACTCTTCTCTTCCTTCTATTGTTTGGCTTCTTTCAGGCCGCGATCGCGTCGTTCCAGAACGTTGCGAGCGCATCGACAATGCGTTCGCTGGCCTGGCCGTTTCCGTATGGGTTGCCGCCGCGCGTCATGGCGCGATAACCGTCGGCGTCGTCCAGCAGGTGCGCCACGCCGTCGGCGATACGCTGCGCGTGCGTGCCCACCAACCGCACGACGCCGGCGTCGACCGCTTCCTGACGTTCGGTCGTGTCGCGCATCACGAGCACCGGTTTACCGAGCGACGGCGCTTCTTCCTGCACGCCGCCCGAGTCGGTCAGAATCAGCGACGCGCGATCCATCAACCGCACGAACGGCAGATAGTCGAGGGGCTCCAGCAGATGGATGTTCGCCACGCCGGTCAACAGCCGGTTCACCGGCTCGCGCACGCTCGGGTTCAGATGCACCGGGTACACGATGTCGACATCCGGATACGTACGTGCAATCTGCAGCAAGGCGGCGCAAATCTGTTCGAAGCCCGAGCCGAAACTTTCGCGCCGATGCCCCGTCACCAGAATCACGCGCCGTTCAGGCGCCAATCGTGGGAGCAGCCGCTCGGCGGCGTGACACAGCGCGGCATCCGTCGCGAGCTTGCCGCGCACCTGCAGCAACGCGTCGATGACGGTGTTGCCCGTCACCACGATGCGCTGCGCGGCGACGCCTTCCGCCAGCAGGTTGTCTCGCGCCCGGTCGGTCGGCGCGAAGTGCAGCGAGGCCAGCACGCTGGTTATCTTGCGGTTGGCCTCCTCGGGCCAAGGCGACAATAAATTGCCGGTTCGCAAACCCGCTTCGACATGGCCGACCGGAATCCGCTGATAGAACGCCGCGAGCGTCGCGGCCAAGGTCGTGGTCGTGTCGCCGTGAACCAGCACCATGTCGGGTCGGCACGCGCTCAGCACGTCGCGCATGCCGAGCATGATCGACGCGGTCACGTCGTACAGATCCTGGCCGCGCTTCATCACATTCAGATCGAAGTCCGGGCGAATGTCGAACAGGTCGAGCACCTGATCGAGCATCTCGCGATGCTGGCCGGTCACGCACACGAGGCACTCCATCCCGGCGGCACGCTGCAGCCGCTTGACGAGCGGCGCCATCTTGATCGCCTCGGGCCGCGTGCCGAACGTCAGCAAAACTCTTCTTCTCATCGATTCGTCTCCAACGCGACGCGGGCTTAAGCCGCCGTCTCCGGCATGCTGTGGTAAGGGGAATACGCGTAGTCGGACGCGCGTTGCGGCACGTCGCTCAGCACGATTCCGTCGACCGGCACGCCGGCCGCGCCGAGCAGCCGGGTGGTCTCGCGCAGTTCCGCGACGCTATGGCGCGCGTGGCGCATCACCAGCAGCGTCGTGCCGGCGTGTTTGCCGATCAGCGCCGAGTCGGTCACCGCGAGCACCGGCGGCGTATCGAGAATCACGATGTCGTACGCTTTAGCCAACTGCTCGACGACAATGCCGAGGCGCTCGCCGAACAGCATTTCCGCCGGCATCGGCGAGCCGCCGCCGCGCGTCAGCACGTCGAGGTTCGGCAACACCTCACGGCACACCACGCTATCGAGACTCGCGCCGCCGATCATGTCCGGCAGCCCACGTTCGCGCGACAGTCCGAAGTACTGATGCAGCTTGCCGCGCCGCATGTCGCCGTCGACGATCAGCACGCGCTTGCCCACCGACGCCAGCACCACGGCGAGATTGCCGGACAGGAAGGACTTGCCGATGTGGGGCCGCGGCCCCGTGATCATCACGACGTTATTCGGCGCGCCGGCAAGCCGGAACTGCAGCGCCGTGCGCAGGCTGCGCACGCCTTCGACAGCAACATCGTCGGGCGCGGCGACCGCCAGAATGTGAGCACCCGGTTCGCTCCGGTCGGCGGCACGCTGCAGGCGCTGTTGCCGCTCGCTGTGCGAGATGACCGCATAGACCGGTGCGTCGGCGATCTGCTCGATCTCGAACGGACTGTCCAGGCCGTTCAGCAACGCACGGCGCACGAAGGCGGCCGCGATACCCGCCATCAAACCCAGCGCCGCGGCGGCCGCGATCACAATGGCCGGCTTCGGCTTCACCGGTTCTTCGGCCGTCACCGCGTAGTCGACCACGCGCACGTTGCCCTGCTGTCCCGCCTTCATCACGCCTAGCTGCTGCGCGCTGTCCATCAGACTGGTGTAGAGGCCCGAATTGATGTCGACGTCGCGCATCAGCCGCACGGCCGATTGCTGCGTATCCGGCAGCGCGGCGACCTTCGCACCCAGGTCGGCCTGCTGACGCCGCAGACTGGCCAGTTGCGCATCGATTGCAGTCACCGACGGATGCGTCGGCGTGAAGCGTTGCAGCAGTTCCAAGCGTTGCTGTCGCAGCGCGGCGGTTTGCGTTTTGCCATCGGCGATCGCCTGCAGCAACAAGCGGCTCTCCGCGTCGAGGTCGACGGTGCCGTTGCGGTTACGGAACGTGTTGTAGCGCTGCTCCGCCTGCTCCAGGTCGCCCCTCAATTGCGGCAGCTGATTGCCGAGGAAGCCGAGCATCTGCTGCGCCTGAGCGGATTTCCAGCCGACGTTGCGGCGCACGTATCCGTGCACGATCGCATTGACCGTCGCGGCGGTACGCGCACTGTCGTCACCGTCGAGCCGAATCCCGATGACACCCGACTGCTTGGTTTTCTCGGCGACGTCCAGGGTCTTTTGCAGTAACGCCGTGGTGAGTTGCGTCGACGCGCGGCTCAACCTGAACTCGGTTCCGCTTCGCGCGACTACGCCGTCCACCCGCAGACGGACCGGTCCGTCCGGCGTCATGCCGTCCAGCAGTTCGCCGACGCGCCCCTTCAGCACCGGGTCGCCGTGAGGGTCCAGCAAGTCGAATTGCTGGCCGTCGCCGGCGATCAGCGTGAATTTCCTGTCGTAGAGACTTGGCGGCACGTCGAATTGCGACACGCGCAGCGCTTCGCCGCCCCAGCCGAAACGCGCCAATCCCCACATCGGTTCAGCGAGCATGTCGGCGGACGCGCTGCGCGCGATCCGTCGACCGATCAGCGGGAAATAGCGCGGCCGTGCGTCGATATCGAGGTGCAATTGCCGGACCGCGTCGTCCACCACACCGCGCGAGCGGATCAGTTCAATCTCGGCGTCGGCGCTCGCCTTGCCATTGAACATCTGCGCGAGATCGCCCAGCTTGTCGTTGAGTGCGCCGTTCTCGTCGTCGACCTGAACCGTCGCGTCGGCCCGATAAACCGGCGTGGCAAGCAAGGCATAGGCGATGCCGAGCGTGAGGATCACCGCGGTCATCGCCGCGATCAGCACACGGTTTTCGATCATCACGGACGTGACTTCGGACAGGTCGATTTCATCGTCGTGGCGCGCCGCGACGGGAACAGGATTAGTGTGAATACTCATGATTCAGTGCTGCAGTCCGGCAATCGCACCCAGCCAGCGCTGCACGCCCTGCTCGATCTGTGCCACCGCCATTTCAAAGGTGAATCGACCGCGTCGATACGGGTCGACGATGTCGAGTTGATCGTGCTCGCCGAGGCGGTACACCTTGCCCCGCGCAAACGGAAAGACGCGTTCGATCAGGCCGCATTGCGCTCGCGTCATGGCCAGGATCAATGGCGCGCCACGCACCTGAGCCGATGTCAACGCCGTCGCCACATGCGGTCGCAGGTCGATTCCCTGCACGTCCATCAACTCCACGGCTAACGGCGCCGCGCGATGACCCGCGAGCGCGCGCGTGCCGGCCGAGCGCGTGGGGACTTGCGGCAACGCTTTGGTCAGCAGCGCGGCCGCCATCGGGCTACGGCAAACGTTGCCTTCACAGACCATCAGAACGCCGGTCATTTCGCGATCACTCCCGCGGTCAGACCGGAACTGATCAGCGGCATCAACAGCGTCAACACGCGGTTAAAGCGAACCAGACCACTGCCGTCCACATAGACGACGTCTTTCGGCTGCAACGCGAAGTCTTTGGCGAGCAGCATCGCGACGGGGGAACGGCCGTCGAGATGGAACACTTCAGGCGTACCCGTCAACGAACCGCGAATCACGAACATCTGCGCGGCGTCCGCGGTCGAAGCGTTCACGCTGCCGGCCTGCGACAGCGCATCGGCCAGCGTGATCACACCGGTTCTGCGCGGTACGGCCGAGACCGGCTTATTCACTTCACCCATCACATACACGCCGTTTTCATCGCGCGGCATGACGCGCAGCACGTCGCCGGTAGTCAGAAACAGCCGCGACGGACTCACGCCCTGTGCGAGCAACTGAGTCAGATTCACGCGATGCGACTGGCCACCGCGCACCAGCACGAGATCGCTTTGATCCGCCGTTTCGCTGAAGCCGCCGGCGCGGCTGAGTGCTTCGTACAGCGTCATCGGTACGTCGTTCACGGACAACGCGCCGGGGCTATGCACTTCACCGTCCACGTAAACCTGATGCGCGCGATAGGACGCCATCCGCACGGTCACCTGCGGCTTGACGAAGTATTTGCCGAGCGCGATGCTCAAGCGTTGCTGGATCTCGTCGGTGCGTAAGCCCGCCACTTGCAGCGTGCCCGCATACGGAAACGTCAGACTGCCGTTCTGATCGACGATGAAACCGGCGAGCGGATCGCCGGGCCGCGCCGACGACTGGATCTGCGACGACCCGAGCGCGGCCGCGAATTCCGGATGATCCCAAACCACGATTTGCAGCACATCACCCGCGCCGACCACGTATTCGCGCGGCGTGCCGGACAGCAGTTGCGAGAGTTCGAGTTGTTGCTGTTGACGGCGTTGGGCCAGTTGCGAAATCAACGCCGCGTCGACTTCGGTGATCTCGATTTCGGGCGTGGCGGGTGTTGCGTCGACTTTCTCGCTCGCAGCGGGCTGACTGCTTTTCTCCACGGACTGCGCCGCATCGGTCGTATCCACTGCTGCCGTCGCCGAGGTCTGCATACGCATGCCCGGCGCCACCGCACATGCGCTGTTCAACAGCGTCACCGCCATTGTCAGTAAAGCAAGCCGATAGCGGGACCGGTTCTTCATTAAAGCAAACATCGTGTTCAACCTACTCCTCAAACGAGCGTGCCGAAGCACGACTCTCGCCCGCCACGCCGTGGCAGGCAGATTCATGATGTGACGAGACGTAATCCCTACAGGCTCAGCAATGCCGAGTGCCAATACTCCACCGCAGCTTTCGTGGAAATCTCAGGTCAATAAGCATTGCGATTCAGAAAACCCTTCACGACCGTCGCGACGACGATCCGCATGTCCAGTCCGAACGACCAGTTGCGCAAGTAGTACAGATCGTGTTCGACACGCCTCTGCATTTTTTCGATGCGATCGGTCTCGCCGCGAAAGCCGTTCACCTGCGCCCAACCGGTAATGCCCGGTTTGATCCGGTAGCGGTGGATATAACCGTCGACGAGGCTGCGGTATTGATCGTCATGTTCTATAGCGTGGGGCCTCGGCCCGACCACCGACATTTCCCCACGCAGCACGTTGAGAAATTGCGGCAACTCGTCGAGACTCGTGCGCCGCAAGAATGCGCCGACGCGCGTGATTCGCAGATCGCCACGGGTGGCCTGGTGAACCACACCGGGTTGCTGCGCGTGTACGCGCATCGACCGGAACTTGTAGATGTGAAAGACGCGACCGTCGGCACCCTTGCGTCGCTGGGTAAACAGCACCGGCCCTTTCGATGTTGCCTTCACCGCAAGCGCAATCGACAGCATCAACGGCGCCAACGCGAGCAGCGCCACAGCGGCAAACAACCGGTCGAACAGCGCTTTCTGCAGCAGCGCGTAGGGTGTCATCGGCGAGGCCATCAGGTTGATGGCTGGCGAGCCGAGCAGATCGACCACATTGCGATCGAACATCACGAGACTGCGTACGTCCGGCAGGAAACGCACGTTGACGAGGTCGCTGCTGAACTCCGCGAGGACTCGCAACACGGTGTCCTCCTCGGACATGGGCAATGCGAGCCATACCTCGTCGATCTGTTCGCGGCGCACCCAGTCGGCAAATTCACGCAGTTGCCGGAATGCGGGCAAACCCGCAATGTCCGGCTCGCTGTCGGGCCAGGTGTTGAAGGTCGCCACGGCGCGAAAACCCGCATCGGGCGAAGCCGCGATATGAGCGATCACGCCGTCGCGATGTGCGCCCGCGCCCACCACGGCGACCGTGCGCAGATTGCGGCCGGCACGCCGCATCCGGCCGAGCGCGGCATGCACCAGCAAGCGCGAACCCACCAGCGCGCAGGCCGTGAGCGCAGTCCACGTCACGCACCAGAGCCGCGACAACGACGCGGTGCGATGCAGCAGAAACATGACGGCCACGCCGCACGCCTGAACCACGATCCAGCCGAACACGATGCGCAAGCTCAAGCGCCATGTCGAACGCCCGCGCCACGAGTCGTACACACCGAACCACGGCAACAGCAAGATCGCGAAGCCCATGTCGAACGCTACGAAAGACGTTGCGACGATCGAAAGCGCCGGCTCCACGAAGCAGAGCAACGAAGCCAGCGCCGCACCCAGCGCGATCAGCATCACGTCGAGCAGGCGCGCGAGAGCGCTTTCCATGTCGGCGAAATCACGGCCCGTGGTTTGACGAATCACTGTGTGCATGGCGGCTAACGAATACTTCGTTGTTCAGAAGGACTCGCATTCTGCCTTCGCGTCCGCCACTTAGGCCCGAGAAATTTCCCAATTCGTCGCAGCATTCGCCGGGGCGCTCTTCGACCTGCTGATGAGCAATCTGAATGTAAGCCGCCCTGACCCGCGTCGCTCTTTCTATAACCGATACCGAATGCATGAACCGAGAAACTTTAACTATCCGTATCGTCCCCGAATCCGTATGCTCATGCTGAGACCCGCCGCCGCGCATGACGTGTTTCCGGCATCGGTTCAGCGACTTTTCATCGTCACAGGAGCGGCACCATGAAGATCTGCGTCTTCGGAGCGGGAGCAATAGGTGGTTTGATGGGCGTGCAACTGGCACGCGCCGGCGCCGACGTGAGTTTCGTCGCGCGCGGCGCGCATCTGGCGGCCATGCGCGAGCATGGCGCGCGGCTGATCATGGACGGCGAAACGATCAGCGCGCCGGTGCGCTGCACGTCCGACCCGAGTGAACTCGGCGTGCAGGACTTCGTGATCATTACGCTGAAAGCGCACTCGCTGCCCGGCGTGGTCGATGCGATGCAACCGTTGCTCGGCAAGCACACGGCGATCGTCACGGGCGTCAACGGCATTCCGTATTGGTACTTCCATCAACACGGCGGCAAGTTCGCCGGCACGCGTCTCGCCAGCGTCGATCCGGACGGCTCGCAATGGACGAAACTCGGCCCTGAGCGGGCGATCGGCTGCGTGCTTTATCCGGCGGCCGAGATCGTCGAACCGGGCGTCATCAAGCATGTGTACGGCAAAAAATTCCCGATCGGCGAGCCTGACGGCGAACGCACGCCGCGCATTCAGCAGTTGCACGAGATCATGCAGGCGGCGGGTTTCGAAGCGCCGATCCGTGACAATATCCGCGACGAGATCTGGCTCAAGCTGTGGGGCAATCTGTGCTTCAACCCAATCAGCGCATTGACGCACGCCACGCTCGACGTGCTCACCAGCGACCCCGGCACGCGTGCGGTATCGCGCACCATGATGCTCGAAGCCAAACGCATCGCGGAGCAGTTCGGCGTGCATTTCCGGGTGGACGTGGAGCGGCGCATCGACGGCGCAGGCGCGGTCGGTGCGCACAAGACGTCGACGCTGGTCGACCTGGAAAACCGCCGGCCGATGGAGATCGATCCGCTGCTAACGGTCGTGCAGGAGATGGGCCGCCTCGTCGCCGAACCGACGCCGACTATCGATGTCGTGCTGGCACTGATCAAACTGCGTGAACGGATGGCGTTGCAGGGCGCCTGAGTACTTTCAGGTTTGAGTTGTTGATGCGATAAAGGATCGAACGCCGTGGGCGTTCGATCCTTTTTTCTTGTGCGATTCGGTTGCCGTGAATCTGTTGTCTGGCGGCTATTGGTCAATAGCGAGCCACACCGCTTTCGGCTCGGTGAAGTTCTCGATCGCCACATCGCCGTGCTCGCGGCCGAAACCGGAATCACCCGAGCCGCCCCATGGTAAACGCACGTCGGTATAGCCGTACGTATTGATCCACACGGTGCCCGCTCGCAGGTCGCGCGCCACCCGATGCACCCGGCCGATGTCCGCGCTCCACACGCCCGCCGCGAGGCTGTACAGCGTGCCGTTGGCGATACGCAGCGCGTCGGCTTCGTCGTTGAAACGGATCACGCTGGCCACCGGCCCGAAAATCTCCTCCTGCGAAATACGCATCTCATGCTCGACGTTCGCGAACACCGTGGGCTCGACGAAGAAACCGCGCTCGCCGATACGCGCGCCGCCGGTGACGAGCGACGCCCCTTCCGCGCGCCCGGTTTCCACATAGCCGAGCACCGTCTTCATTTGCGCGGCGGAGATGAGTGGACCCATCGACGTTTCGCGTACCGACGGATCGCCGACCTTGATCGATTTGGCGCGCACCGCCAGCCGCTCGACCACTTCGTCGTAGACATCGCGATGCGCGAGAATCCGCGAGCCCGCCGAACACACCTGGCCGGTGTTGAAGAAGATGCCGGAGGCTGCGGCTCGCACCGCATTGTCGAGATTCGCGTCGGGGAAAATCAGATTGGCCGACTTACCGCCAAGCTCCAGCGTCACGCGTTTGAAATTGCCGGCCGCGCCTTGCAGAATGCCTCGCCCTACCGATGGCGAACCGGTGAACGTCACCTTATCGACGCCCGGATGCGCGACCAATGCGTCGCCGACCACGCGTCCCTTGCCGGTGACGATATTCAGCACGCCGGGCGGCACACCGGCTTCGAGCGCCAGTTCGCCAATCCGCAACGCGGTGAGCGGCGTGATCTCCGCCGGTTTGACGATCAGCGTGCAACCGCACGCGAGCGCCGGCGCGATCTTCCACATGCCGATCATCAACGGAAAATTCCACGGCACGATCGCGGCGACTACGCCGACCGGCTCACGCAGCGTGTACGTCAACGCGTCGGGGCGAACCGGCACGACCTGGCCGTTGATCTTGTCGCACCAGCCGGCGTAATACTCGAGCGTATCGATCGCGGCGGGAATGTCCTGACGCATCACCGAGGCAATCGGCTTGCCGGCGTCGAGACTTTCGAGCGCGGCGAGTTCTTCCAGATTGGCGCGCATCAGTCCGGCAAGACGCGCCAGGATGCGGCCGCGATCCGCCGCGCGAATACCGTTCCACACTTTCAACGCGGCACGCGCCGACTTCACCGCGGCGTCCACGTCGGCGGCGCTGCCTTGCGCGACCAGCGCGATCGGCTCTTCGGTGGCGGGGTTGATATCGATGGAGTACTCGCCGGTGCCCGGTGGCAAGCGCTTGCCATCAATCAGCAGATCGTGGCGCTGGAGTTCGGTTGCGGTGTCCATGGTGAAGCTCCTTGCATGGCATGTTGCGTGGGCTGACTGGCGGCGCGTCGGCTGAGGCGAAGTGCGAAGTGTGAGGTCGAGGCTAGGGCTCGTGCAGAGCGGCGCCGCCGCGCAGCGTGGCTGAGCGTTTGAATTCCGAGGAAGAAGCGGCAGACTGTGCGCCGGTGGCAGGCGAAGTCATAGCAGCGGAAGAATGTGAAGACACGGCCGCAACATGCAACGGCGTAGCACTGTCGGTGTGCGAAGACGTAGCCGCGTCCTCATGCGAAGGCGCGGCGGCCGCGGCAAACTGCGCCCACGCCGCCGAGGCGTTCGGCCGAAGAGAACGATTGCGGCGATGCACGAGCCACGTGGTCAGGTTCATCTCAGGCACGAGCGGCCGGCTGACCAAGCCGGCACTCAAGCCAGGCCAGCGCGTATCGACGGGTAACACGCCGACGCCAAGGCCGAGTTCGACCATGCGCAGCACCGCCGCGACATGTCCGAGTTCCTGCATCGGCCGCCGCTTCATCCCATTCGAACTCAACGCGAGTTCGAGTGCCGCGCGCACTCCGGCATCGGCGTTCAGCGTGACGATCGGAGACTCGCTCAATCGTGTCCATGCAACATTGCTCTGCCGGGCCAGCGGATGCGAGGACGGCAACACCGCGTGCAGCGGCGTCGAGAAAATCGCTTGCGCGTGCAACAGATCGCTGTCCAGCGGTTCAGCCGACGACACCACGCCGAAATCCACCTCTCCCTGCTCCACACTCGCAAGCACGCTGCTCTGTGGCTGATCCCTGACCGACACGATCAACCCGGGAAACGCCGCCGCGCAAACGGCCAATCCCTGCGCCACCCAGCCCGACGACAACACCGGATTGCTGGCGACCACAACCACACCGGTGTGACCGTCGAACGCCGCGCGTTCTTCGCGCAGCGTCAGCTCGATTTCGTCGAGCAGGCGGCCGATTCTTCGTTCGAGACTCGCGCCCGCATTCGTCAATTCGACCTGGCGCGTGGTTCGGTCGAACAGTTTCAATTCGACGGCGTCTTCGAGTTCGCGCACGCAACGGCTCACCGCCGACTGCGTGAGATCGAACTCGCGCGCCGCGCGCGTAAAACTCCGTTCACGCGCAACGGCGACAAACACCTTGAGCTGCTGCAGCGAAACGTTCATGACGTCACGGCCCAATGCGGTCGATTCACCCTATTCCCCTGTCTGCTCAGGCCAGTGGCTCAGACGCGAAGCGTTGCCGCCGCTGGCTGCCGCCACCACACCTTGCGGCTGATTGTGCGATTCGATCCAGCGCGAGCGCATGGGCGCGAGAATGAATTTCGCCGACACGCCGGCGGCGATCGTCACGACCGCCGAGACGATAAAGACGAGATTCCAGCCGCCGGTAGCGGCCAGCACCGAAGCGATCGGTACGATCAGGGACGCCGTGCCCTTCGCGGTGTACAAGGTGCCCGCATTGGCCGCTGCGTATTTGCTGCCGAACGTATCGGCGCAGATGGCCGGAAAGATCGAGAAGATTTCACCCCAGAACAGGAAGATCAGCGCGGCGAACGTCATGAACGCATAGGGATTGCTGCCGTACTGCATCAAGCCGAGCAACGCGAGGCCTTCGCCGATAAAGATCACGAACATCGTGTTCTCGCGGCCGAGCTTGTCGGAAATGAAACCGCACAGCGGACGCGTGAAGCCGTTGCAGACATTGTCGATGGACAATGTCATGGTGAGCAGCGGCAAGGTCATGCCGAACATCGTCATCGGGATGCGCGCGAGCCCCCAGTCTTTCGCGATCGGGCCAATCTGCGCGGTCGCCATCAAGCCGCCCGCCGCCACCGCGACGAACGACACGTAGATCACCCAGAACACCGGCGTCTTGATCATCTGCCCCGGCGTGTAGTCGACCTTCGACACCGCGAACTTCTTGCGCGCCGTCACCTGCTGACGCAAGGTCGGCTTCTTCAGCAACAGCGCGAGCGCCAGAATGCACACGCCTTGCAGAATGCCGAAGAAGAAGAACGTATGCTCGTAACCCGTACGCGTAATCATGTTGGCAATCGGAATCACCGTCACCGCCGCGCCCGCGCCGAAGCCGGCTGCGGTGAGCCCCGCCGCGAGACCGCGACGATCGGGAAACCACTTCAACGCATTGCCGACGCACGTGCCGTACACACCGCCGGCGCCGATCCCCGCAATCACTGCGGAGACATACAACATCGGCAAGGTGGTCGCATACGAATTCATCACCCATGCGAGTCCCGCGCACACCGCGCCGAACGCGACCACCGGCCGCGGGCCGAACTTGTCGACCAGCCAGCCTTCGAGCGGCACGAGCCACGTCTCAGTGAGAATGAAAATCGTGAAGGCGAGTTGAATAGACGCTTCGCCCCAGTGGTGGCGTGAATTCATCGGCGTGACGAACAGCGTCCATGCGTATTGCAGATTGGCCACCAGCGCCATGCACACCATGCCGATGACGAGCTGCCACCAGCGGTTCGTCCAGAAGGCGCCCTTGGGGGCCTGCTGAGTTATATCGTCCATGAGACCTGTCTCCGCCATTTATTCAGTGCTGCGGTTCAACCTGCCGCACTGTATGCGTCCCACCTTATGGTTATGACCCGAAAAGCCTTGCCATTCGGGAATGTTTAATATTTGCGTCTTTAATCCGCCTGCTTTTTATTTCGCCGGATCGCCTGAATTGCATCGCTTTCCGGGAAGTACTTTATTCGTATCAATTAATGGCCCATGCGGCAGGTCATTTCTGCCTGTCTTGCCGTTTAGTGCCTTGATCCAAGCGTTAACCCGACTACACCGACTACACCGACACGCCCACTACCGCCGAGTACTTCTCCCAATACCGCAGTGGCCATTCCGCCTCTTTTACGAACCCATGCTAGGGTCATTGCTGAATTACGAATAATTAAAGTTTGTTATTATGTCGATTCACGTTTGCTTATACATCGGCCATGACGATGCGCAATGCGACTCTGCGGCAGTTGAAGGTTTTCGAAACGGTGGCGCGCCACCTGAGCTTCTCGCGCGCCGCGGAGGAATTGCATCTCACGCAGCCCGCCGTCTCCACCCAGGTGCGGCAACTCGAAGAACATGCGGGCCTGCCGCTGTTCGAACAGCTCGGCAAAAAGATCTACCTGACGCCGGCCGGCACCGAAATGCTCCACTACAGCCGCGCGATCATTCAGCAGTTCCACGAAGTCGACGAGGCCATGAGTCAGCTCAAAGGCGTCTCCGGCGGCAAGCTGAACGTCGCGGTGATTAGCGCCGGCGACTACTTCTTTCCGCGCGTGCTCGCTGAATTCACGCGCCGCTACTCGGGCGTCGTGTTGAATCTCGCGGTACACAACCGCGCCGAACTGCTGCATCAACTCGCCACTAATCAAACCGATCTCGCGGTGATGGTGCGTCCGCCGCACGAAACCGACGCCACCAACGAACCGTTCGCGCCGCATCCCTACGTGATCGTGGCGGCGCCCACGCATCCGCTCGCGCACAAGCGCAACATCAAGATGAGCCAGTTGGCGAGCGAAGCGTTTATCGTGCGCGAGCGCGGCTCGGACACGTGGAATTCGATGGAAGAAGGTTTCGCGGGACGTCTCGCCAATCTGAAGATCGCAATGGAGATCAAGAGTACCGAGACGATCAAGCAGGCGGTGATTGCCGGCATGGGTATCGCTTTTCTGTCCGCGCATACCATCAGCCTCGAGTTGCAACTCGGCCATCTGGTGGTGCTCGACGTCGAGAGCTTTCCGGTCATGCTCAACTGGTACGTCGTGCATCGCAAGAACAAACGGCTGCCGCCCGTCGCCGTCGCATTCAAGCGCTTCCTGATGGAGGAAGGCGCGAATCTGATCGAGAAGATCACGCGCGTGAAGGAACTGAGTGTGTATAAGCAGTAGGCGATGGCCATGCGACTGAGCCTGAAAAAGCAGGCGCAGTACTACTACGGCGAATTCTCCGCGGCAGTCGCTTGAGCCGCTCGAGCCAATAGAACCGGTCGAGTCGATCGTACCTTGCGGCATGCGTACTCCCCGTGTTGCGACGCCATCACGCGCGGTCAATTGACCGCGCGATCTTCTATTCCGCCATTCAGACCGCTGCTATTGTCGAGGCGTTTTGCGTTGCCGCCTGTATGGCGGTCAATGTATTGCTGAGCGTGCCGATTCCGTCGATCGTGATCGATACCGTTGCGCCGTCCTTGATCGAGCCGACGCCCACCGACGTGCCGCACGCGATCACATCGCCCGGTTCGAGCGTGAGATCCTGCGACAGAAGACTCACCTGCTCCGCCGGCGAGAACACCATATCGTCGAGCGGATAGTTCTGCCGTTCGACCCCATCGAGCAAGGTCACGAGCCGTGCTTGCCGCCAATCGAAACCGGAGACGATCGCCGGGCCGATGCAGCAGAACGTATCGAAGCCTTTCGCGCGCGCCCATTGCGGAAAATGCGGGTTCTCGCTCAATAGATCCGCAGCAGTGACGTCGTTGACGAGCGTATAGCCGAAGATCGCGGCTTCGGCTTCCTCGACGCTCGCATCGCGGCAACGCCGTCCGATCACAATGCCGAGTTCACCTTCGTAGACGATCTTGCCCGCGTAACTGAGCGGCCGACGAATCGGCTCACCCGAACCGATCACCGAGCCCGCCGGCTTCAGCAGAAACAGCGGGTGCGTCGGCACGGGCTTATCGAGCTTCGCGGCCAGCGCGTGATAGTTGTTCCACAACGCAACGATCTTGCCGGGCGCGCACGGCGCGAGCGGCGTGAGCGCGCGCGTCGACAGGACCGCGCCGGTTGGCGCCGGTTGTTCGAGACTGGCGTATTCGTGCAGATAGCCACCTTCGACGCGGCCGAACACAATGCCGCCGTCGCTCGACATGAAACGCATCCACGTATCCATATCATTCGCTCCTAGATCGCGCCGGCCGTACGCAATGCGCTAATCTGCTCGGGCGAATAACCGAGTTCCGCCATCACCTCGTCGGTATGTTCACCGAGCAGCGGCGAGCGTTTGACTTCGGTCGGGCTGTCCGACAGTTTGATCGGATTGCCGACCGTCAGATACTTGCCGCGGGTCGGATGATCCACTTCGACGATCGTGCCGGTCTTGCGCAGCGAAGGCTCTTCCGCGATTTCCTTCATCGACAGGATCGGGCCGCACGGAATGTCGTACTTGTTGAGGATCTCCATGGCCTCGAACTTGGTCTTGGTCATGGTCCAGCGTTCGATCTCCGCGAAGATGTCCTTCAGATGCGGCAAGCGCGCGGCGGGTGTCGCGTAATCGGGATGGGTGGCCCACTCCTCCTTGCCGATCACGTTGCAGATTTTCGCCCACACCGGCGCCTGCGTGATGAAGTAGATATACGCGTTCGGGTCGGTCTCCCAGCCCTTGCACTTCAGAATCCAGCCCGGCTGTCCACCGCCCGACGCATTACCCGCACGCGGCACCGCTTCGCCGAAGGTGCCGTTCGGATATTGCGGGTACTCCTTCATCTGGCCGTTACGCTCTAGCCGCTGCTGGTCACGCAGTTTGACGCGGCACAGATTCAGCACACCGTCCTGCATGGCGGCGAGCACGCGCTGACCGCGTCCGGTTTGCGTGCGCTGGAACAGCGCGGTCACAATGCCGAGCGCCAGATGCAGACCCGTGCCGCTATCGCCGATCTGCGCGCCAGTGACCACCGGCGGGCCGTCGTCGAAACCGGTGGTCGAGGCCGCGCCGCCCGCGCATTGCGCGACGTTCTCGTAGACCTTGCAGTCCTCGTAGGGTCCAGGACCGAAGCCCTTGACGGACGCGACGATCATGCGCGGATTCAATTCCTGAATCCGCTCCCACGTAAAGCCCATGCGATCCAGCGCGCCCGGCGCGAAGTTCTCCACCAGCACGTCGCACTTCTGGATCAGCGCTTCGAGCACCTGCTTGCCTTCGGGGTTCTTCGTGTCGATAGTGACGGAGCGCTTGTTGTGGTTCAGCATCGTGAAGTACAGGCTGTCCACGTCCGGAATATCGCGCAACTGCTCACGCGTGATGTCGCCGGCGCCCGCCCGTTCCACCTTGATCACGTCCGCGCCGAACCACGCGAGCAATTGCGTGCAGGTCGGGCCCGATTGCACATGCGTGAAGTCGAGAATGCGCACACCGTCGAGTGCCTTGCTCATGTCGTGTCTCCGTTCGGCCAGAGTTGGCGCTTCAGCGCTGACTCTCGTCCTATCCAAGATAGTTGCGAAAAGGTGCGTCTTTTTTGTGCATCGTTTGATTTCTGGTGCCCAGCGCGGCAGTTGATATATCACATACCATATTTTAAAGACCGTCAAGCGCGGCTTTTCCCGTAGCGCCTCCGCTGCGCGGCAACAAAAAAGCCCGCGGTGTTTGCACACCGCGGGCTTGATTCAATCCGCTGAAACCGGTCAGGAAACCGTTCGAGGCATCAATCCAGGAAGTCGCAATTCGCCTCGACGAACGCGGCCAGATCCAGTGAATGCTGACGCGTGAGACGTTCGGCCAGTTCGGTATCGCGCTGCTCCAGCGCCTCGATAATGCGCAAATGATCGACGATGGAACGCGAAGCGCGATCGCTCTGCGAGATGGTCATGCGGCGGATCGCGCGCACGTGAATGAAGATGTTCTTGATCGTGTCGAGAATAATCTGCGACTTCGACAGTTCGACGATCGCCTGATGAAACGCGATGTTGGCGTCCGAGTACTCGGCGATATGCTCGGCCGGCGTGGCGTCGCGGAAATGGTCGAACATGTGCCGCAGACGGGCGATTTCCTCGTCGCTCGCGTGCAGCGTGGCCAAGCGCGCTGCCATGCTTTCGAGCGCGGCCCACATCTGGATCATTTCGACGATTTCACGCTTGCTCTTGCGCACGATGTAAATGCCGCGCCGCGGCACCATGCGCAGAAAACCTTCCTGTTCGAGCAGAGTCATCGCTTCGCGCACCGGCGTACGGCTCACGCCGAGCGATTCGCTCAGCACGCGTTCGTCGAGGCGGATTTCTTCGCGATTCTGGTAAATGTCCGCGTCGGCGATCGCCTGGCGCAGCATCGCATACGCCTGATCGCGCAAGCTCACGCTCGCGCCGATCGGCTGCAACGACAAAGTCAGCGGTGTACCCACTGCTTCAGTTTGAAGTTCTGACGACATTCATCGCCTCGTGTTGACCGTGCGCACGATACGGTGCGGCCACTGCGCCCCCGTATTGTTCACCCAAACCGACGAACCGGCCATGCTGCGCCGCGAGTTGCGCGACCGGTTGCGGAATCCAGCGTGTCAGCAGAACCGTGGCGGCAGCGCCCAAACCAACGACCGAGACGGCCAGCAGCGCGAGAGGAACAAATTCCATTTTGCAACTCCGAATGATTGAGTAATCGAATGCCTCAATCATATGCTGCAGCGCCGCATTTATCAATATTCCGTATGTAGTATATCAGCGATTGTTGTTTTCAAGATGACATCCTCAAGGTAGCACGCGGGAATCGCCGATGGTTCGCCCCCGCCGTTCAAACGCTCGACACTCGGTCCACGCTCGGTGTAAACGCGCAAAACGCGCGCTATGCGCGCAGTAGCGTCCGATAATCGCGCAATTTGCCTTCAATGCGGATTGTGAGATCTGTCGCGCATCATTAACCTTCGGGGAAATCCTGCCATGTGACAACCGCGGCCACGCCGCCGGCCACCTCACAGCAGCTCGAAAGTTTCCAGGAGACACCGTCATGAGCACTACCCTTCCGACGGCCGCGCCGGCCGATAACCGCACGGCACGCAGCCAGGCCCGCAAGGCCGCGCTCGGCAGCTTCATCGGCGCCGTGGTCGACTGGTACGACTTTCTGCTGTACGGCATCGTCGCCGCGCTGGTCTTCAACGCTGAGTTCTTTCCGAAGGTCAGCCCGGCGATGGGCACGCTCGCCGCCTTCGCCACCTTCGGCGTCGGCTTTCTGTTCCGGCCGCTCGGTGGCTTCGTGTTCGGTCATTACGGCGACCGGCTCGGACGCAAGCGCATGCTGGTGCTCACCGTGATGATGATGGGTTTATCCACCGCGGCAATCGGCCTGCTGCCGTCCTTCGCAACGATCGGCTGGTGGGCGCCGGTGCTACTCGTGACCTTGCGTGCGATTCAGGGTTTCGCGGTGGGCGGCGAATGGGGCGGCGCGGCGTTGATGGCGGTGGAAAGCGCGCCGGAGAAGAAGAAGGCCTTCTACAGCAGCGGCGTGCAGGTCGGCTACGGCGTGGGCCTCGTACTGTCGACTGGGTTGATCGCGATCATCAGCCGCTCAATGGACAACGCGTCGTTCCTGAACTGGGGCTGGCGCCTGCCGTTCCTGTTCAGCGTGGTGCTGGTGCTAATCGCACTGTGGATCCGCTCGAGCATGGAAGAGTCGAAGGAGTTCGTCGAGAAGGTCGGCCAGCACGGCGAACGCAGCGTGCGTCTGCCGATCGTCGAAGCGTTGCTGCGGCATCCCAAGGCGTTCCTGCTGATCATCGCGCTGCGTCTGGCCGAATTGTTCACCATGTATATCGTGACCGCGTTCGCGCTGAACTACTCGACCGCGAACCTCCACATGCCGCGCGAATTCTTCCTCACCATCGGCCTGCTGGTCGGCGCGCTGAGTTGCGTGACGATTCCGTGCTTCGCGTTGCTCGCGGACCGCTTCGGGCGTCGCCGCGTGTATATGATCGGTGCGCTGATCGGCATGCTGAGCGCGGTGCCGTTCTTCCTCGCGCTCGAAGCGCGCGCGACGGTCTGGATCGTGATCTTCGCGGTGATGCTCGCGAACGTCGCGCACGACATGGTGGTCAGCGTGCAGCAGCCAATGTTCACCGAGCTGTTCGGCACCGAGTACCGCTATAGCGGCGCGGGCGTCGGCTATCAGGTGGCGAGCGTGGTGGGCGGCGGCTTCACGCCGTTCATCGCGGTCGCGCTGGTCAACTTCGCGGGCGGCTCGTGGCATCCGGTGGCCGCGTATCTCGCGGGCGGCTGCCTGATCTCGGTACTTGTTGCCGCAAAAATGAAGACGGGACGCGGCGTCGCCTGAGTTTCTCCTTTTCACTGTCGAGCCGGGCCGGCGTGGCGTTATTGCCACCGCCGGCCCGTTTGCTTTGGGCATCCGGTAATGCGTTCCGCGGGTTTCTACCGCGCGCCGCCGCAATTCGACAGATTACGGTCGCATTTCACCAGGCTAATGCCTTATGTCTTTCTATCTCATATTGCAAACGCATACTTCGCGACCTATCGTTCCACGAAGCGGGTCCGCTCCAGGATTTGCCTACGTCATATGAAATACAAATACATATATTGACGCCCTACAACCCTGTAATTTTTACGCCGTGAGACCTAAAGCATTCTGTATGGCAGCCGATAACAAAGAATTCGTAACTGGAGACCGACCATGAGTAGCATCACCGAGCCGAGCGGGAGTTCAGGCTCTGCCCCCTTCTTTTCCAAACAGGCCACCGTTGCGAAACCGGGTTTTTCGCGCTGGATGGTTCCGCCCGCAGCACTCGCTGTCCACCTTTGTATCGGCCAGGCGTACGCGTTCTCCGTGTTCAACGGACCGCTGACCAAAGTGATCGGCATCACGCAATCCACGGCCGACGACTGGACGCTGACCTCGCTCGGCTGGATCTTTTCGCTGGCGATCGTGTTCCTCGGTTTGTCGGCGGCGTTCGCCGGCAAGTGGCTCGAACATGTCGGCCCGCGCCGCACGATGTTTACCGCGGCGTGCTGCTTCGGCGGCGGCTTCCTCGTGTCGGCGCTCGGCGTGCATCTGCATCAGATCGCGTTGCTGTATCTCGGCTACGGGGTGATCGGCGGCATCGGGCTCGGGCTCGGTTACGTGTCGCCGGTGTCGACGCTGATCCGCTGGTTTCCGGACCGCCGCGGCATGGCGACCGGCATGGCGATCATGGGCTTCGGCGGCGGCGCGATGATCGCCGCGCCGTTGTCGGTGGCGTTGATGAAGCACTTCCAGAGCGCGACCAGCATCGGCGTGGCCGAGACCTTCGTGGTGCTCGGCATTGCGTATTTCATCTCGATGTCGATCGGCGCACTCGCGATCCGCGTGCCGCCGGCGGACTGGAAACCGGCCGGCTGGACGCCGCCCGCGACCAATCAGAAAAAGATGATTTCGCGCAATCACGTGCACATCGATCAGGCGTTGAAGACGCCGCAGTTCTATCTGATCTGGCTGGTACTGTTCCTGAACGTGACGGCCGGCATCGGCATTCTCGGCCAGGCGTCGGTGATGATTCAGGAGAGCTTCAAGGACACGGTCACCGCGTCCGCGGCCGCCGGTTTCGTGGGCCTGCTGTCGCTGTTCAACATGAGCGGCCGGTTTGTGTGGGCGTCGGCGTCGGACTGGATCGGCCGTAAGAACACCTACTTCATCTTCTTCGCGCTCGGCGCAGTGCTGTATTACCTGGTGCCGGGCTTCGCGGCATCCGGCCAGATCGCACTGTTCGTGCTCGCCTACTGCGTGATTCTGACGATGTACGGCGGCGGCTTCGCCACGGTGCCCGCGTATCTCGCGGACATGTTCGGCACGGCGTTCGTGGGCGGGATTCATGGCCGTCTGCTGACGGCGTGGGCGGCGGCCGGCGTAGCCGGTCCGGTGCTGGTGAACTACATCCGCGCGTATGAAGTGGCGCACGGCGTGGCCAAGGCGGATGCCTACACGATGACGGTTCACATCATGGCCGTGCTGCTGGTGGTCGGCTTCGTCTGCAATCTGCTGGTCAAGCGTGTGGACGACAAGCACCACATGACCGACGCACAACTCGCCAAAGGCGCCTGAGGAGACTCGCATGTCGACCATTCAAACCGCGCATCCGACCAACAAGGGCAAGCTCGCCGTGTTCTGGTTGTATGTGACGTTGCCCCTCGCGTGGGGCGTGTTCAACACGCTCACGCAAGCGATGAAGCTGTTCCACTAAGTCGCGTTCCGGCGCCCCGCGTTTTCACACGCGGGGCGTTGTGCTTTATCGCGCGTTCAGATCTTCTCGAACAGCACGTCCTGTGCGCCTTCCCACAACACCTTGGTGCCGAGCTCACGCAGCTTGTCCTGTCCTTCGACGATGGTCAGGAAATGGTTGCCCGCGAGCTGCCCCATCTTGCTCGCGAAACAGCACGAGCCGTACGCGAGAATGATCTCGGTTTCGCTATAGCCGCCGGGGTAAAACAGAATGTCGCCAACCGACGGATGGCTCGTGTGATTCTCGAAGCCGACCGCCGCGCCGTCGTTCTCGAGTTTGAAATCGCCGAGCGGCACCCAGCAGCCTTCGCCGCTCCAGCGCACGTGAATGATCTTCTGACGGTACGGCAGCAGCTTCAGAAAAGCGGCGACGGTTGCCGGCGCGTCGGGATGAGTTTCGGCGGTAAAAACGTGGCCGCAGGAGGTGATTCGGAGTCGGGTCATCGCTAGATATCCGGTGAGACGGTTGATGAAAGGGTCGGTCGGACGCAGGCAAAGGGGCCATGCTGCAGGCGGCCTATTCTGTCGTCCGATGCAAGGCTTCGACAGATACAGTTGCCCGCCATCTGGTCAGGCCAGTTGGACCAGTTGACGCGACCTGTCCGCTATGCGGCCTAAATCGTGGGACGCCCGCCCCATGCCAGCTTCAAGCATCCTCGGCCACGAAAGTTCGTAGTTTGCAAGCCGCGCAATGCACAGCACACTGCGCAAGGTGCGTGATTACCCTCAGGACGATTCATCGGCTTGCTTGCCCCGGTGAGCGACCCACGGCCCGCCGCCACACTCATGGCGGCAGCGCGGTGCGGCAGCGCAAAATCGTCATGCCGCCCGGCGGCGACACCGGTTGATAGCCGGCGCCTTCAACTAGTGTACTTAAGCGTCGGCGGCGACCCGGACTTTGTCTGCCGGCCCGCCGGAACGCCGGCCCGCTGGTCACCCCTGCCGCCGCGCAATCCGTACCATCAGCCGCGCAGCCGGTAAGCAAGCGGCGTCACGCCGTAGCCACGCTTGAACTGCACGGAGAAATGACTGGCGTTCTCGAAACCAACCGCAAGAGCAATCTGCAGCACAGTCTGATCGGTGGCGCGCAGCAGTCTCGCCGCTTCCTCGAGCCGTAAACGCGTCACGAACTGATGCGGCGTCTCGCCGGTCTCGCGGCGAAACACCCGCGCAAAATGAAAACTGCTGAACCCGGCCTGCGCGGCCAGTTCGCTGATCGCCAGATCGCCAGATCGCCGACGAGGTTCGCGCGAATGTAGTCGGTCACACGGCGAATCCGCCGCGGCACCAGCGCGACGCTGTCGATCAGGCTGCGCTCGATATGCAGGTGAACGGTCGACAGCGGCGCGTCGCTGATCGAGCGCCAGCGCCGCGAGATCGGCACGGGCGGCACGAACCAGACGTCGCCCACCCGCAGATCCGCGCTCTCCCAGCGTCCGTTCAGATTGCGTTCGAGATGCTCGGCGCCGCTCGCGAGCCTCATCGGCGTGAGGTCCTGCAAGCCGGGCGCCTCCAGCAGTGCCTGCTCGTTCGGTTCGAGATACGAGCGCAACACCCGATGCCGCCACGGGCGGTCGACGCTCGACACCAGGTTTTGGCCCGCCATGTAGCGATCGTCGGCGAGCGTCGTTGTCAGCTTTGGAATTCGTGCCATGACGTCTATTCCCAGGAGGTGCCGTATGCCAATGAAAGAAGCCCGCCACACCCGAGTTGCCGGTCAACTATCGGAGCAAGAAATCAAAAATGATAGCAAGGAACCGGCTACCGTAATTTTTGGAAATAGCTAATCATTCAGGTTGTCGTCTTTCACGCGTTTCGAACGCTGGAGCTACCGTTTCATGGAACACGAATGCGATGCGCTGCCGCATTGGCTGACCGGCTCGCCGTCAGGCGAAACCGGGCATACGCCGGCGGCATACAACTCCGTGGTGTCCGCACAACCGGCTTACCCGGCCGGCACGCGACAACCCGGAAAGTCGGCCCACGCGGCCGAAGCACCCAGGGCGTCAAGCCGTACCGCGGCAGGCGCGGCGCCCACCGGTTTTCTCACGCTCTTCACCGAAGAGGAGATCGGCACGCCCTCGCCCGCCGCACGGCGAGCGGCGCCGGTCATCAGTCCGCTGGTGCGTTTTGGCAGTGCGCAGGACCGCATTGAATTTGTGCGGCAGCGCATCAAGCAACTGGGCTTCGATTCGTTCAGCTATACGGCTACGCGCACGTCGGCGCATCACAAGACGATGTTCGTGCTGACGAGCTACGAGTCGCAGACCTGGCTCACGCGTTATTTTCGCGAGCGTTATTTCGAGCTCGATCCGCGCGTGGCGTCGGCGTCGCCGACCGGTCTGCCGTTCCTCTGGAATACGGCCGACATGCGCGCCGACCTGCCGCGCGCGCAAATGCGCAGCGAGCGGCTCGGCGGTTTGATCGACATGCTGGAGGCAACCGGCCGTAAAAGCGGGATTCTCACGCAGATGCCGCTGCCCGAGCCGGAGCTGTCCGCCAGCCTGTGCTTCAACGCGGAGATCGGCAACCCGCGCTGGATGACCGAGTCGATCGTGGCCGAAACGCTGATGTTCGCGCACACGATCCACGAATTCATCTGGACGCACGCGAAGAGTGTGATCGGCCTCGCGCCCGAGCAGCAGCGGCGCGTGACGCTGAGCGAGTTGCAGCATGCGGTGTTGCGGGCGGTCGTGCAGGGGCAGCGGGACAAGGAGATCGCGTATTTCCTTGGACTGTCGCCGCATAACGTCGACTACCATTTGCGCCGCTTGCGGCAGTTGTTCAACGTGCGCAACCGCGTGCAGTTGATCAATGTCGCGCAGGGCTATGTGTCGTAGGGGCAGGCGTCGGGTGGAGACCAGCAGCGCAGCAATAAAGTACTGAAGCAGTAAAGCAGTAAAGCAGTAAAGCTGAAGCAGGTAGAGTCGCGGCCGGCCCGATTGGCGGGTCGGCCGCGGCGAATTCGCCGGACACTGGCAGCAAGGTGCCCGGCCGCAAAGCCGCGCGTTCAAAGCGGCAACACGTAGCACGCCCATTTCGCGCGGCATGCGCGCAACACAGAACCGCGCGCCGTCACACCACTTCGCGCAGCGTGCGCAAACAGTCCGCCGCGAGTTGCTGATACATCCGCGTTCCCGACGACTTCGCACGAATCTCCTCGTCGCTCAGCAGGCGCGCCACGCGCCCCGGCACACCCGCCACCAGCACACGCGGCGGCACCCGCCAGTCCTTCTTGACGAACGCGCAGGCCGCCACGATGCTGGCCTCGCCAACCACCACGCCGTCCATCACCACCGCGTGCATGCCGATCATCGTATTCGGCTCGAGCGTCGCGCCGTGCACGATCGCACCGTGACCCACATGGCTGTCGACGCCGAGCCAGCAGTGGTTATTGACGCCCGTGTGCAGCACGCAACCGTCTTGCACATTGCTGCCGCGCTCCACCACCACCGCGCCGAAATCGCCGCGCAGGCTCGCGAACGGCGCGATATAACAGCACGCGCCGATCGTCACGTCGCCGATCAGTACCGCGTTGGGATGCACATACGCGGACGGGTCGACGCGCGGCCGCTTGCCGTTGAACTCAAAGAGCGCCATGGCGTGAATGCGGATGTGAATGCCGGTGTGGGTGTGAACACGGACCTGAGCGCATAAGCCCGCGCATCAAGCCGCGCGCTCCGTCAGGTGATAATCGTCGGCGCCCCAATACGCGCGCATGCGCACGATCTTGCCGGCGGCGTCGAAATCCATCACGTCGGTCACGTCGATATGAGCGGGCTGCCCGTCCTGCGTCGCGATATGCACGCGAAAGCTGATCGACGCGCTCTGGCCATGCGAGCCGCGCGGCGGCGCCATCAGTTCGAGCCGCGCGCCCACCGAGGTCGCGTACGCGTAGAACGCGTCGACCTCACTGCGGCCTTCCTTGAGCGGCGTGCCGACCGGATCTTCGATCGTCGCGTTATCGGCGAACAGCGCCGCGACGCGCGCGGCGTCGGCCGCATTGAACGCTTCGATATAGTCGAGCAGACGCGCCTTCATGGTTTCGCTGGTGTTCATCCGTCCTCCTTAGCGCGCGGTGTAGCCGCCGTCGATCACCAGTTCCGTGCCCGTCACATAGCGGCCGGCCGGCGACACCAGATACAGGATGCCCGCCGCGATATCCTGCGGATCGCCGATCTTCGCGAGCGGCACGAGCGTTTTCATATGCGCGAAAATCTGCTCCGGGTCGCCGAGTTTGGCGAAGGCTTCTTCGAGCAGCGGCGTGCGGATAAAGCCGGGGTGCACGGAATTCGCGCGAATGTTCTGCGTCGCGTACAGCATCGCTTCCGTCTTCGCCATCAAACGCACCGCGCCTTTCGACGCGTGATACGCGGGCACGTCCGGTCCGCCGACCAGCCCGTACATCGACGAGAGATTCACGATCGACCCGCCGCCCGCGGTCAGCAGGTGCGGAATTGCGTACTTGGTGCAGAGGAACACGCCGGTCACGTTCACGTCGATGACTTTCTGCCATTGCTGCAGCGTCATTTCGTGCGTCGGCAGATTCGCGCCTTCAATGCCCGCGTTATTCACCAGTGCGTCGAGCCGGCCGAAGCGCGCGGCGATTTCGCCGAACACGCGCTGCACGTCGTTTTCCTGCGTGACGTCCATCTTCCAGAATGCCGCCTTGCCGCCCGACTCGTTGATCTCGGCGACCAGTTGCTCGCCCGCTTCCGTCAGCACGTCGAGCACCGCGATAGCCGAACCGGCCGCCGCCAGCGTGCGCGCCGTTTGTGCGCCGATGCCGCGCGCGCCGCCGGTGATCGCGGCCACCTTGCCGCTCATGTCGAACAGTTGATGGGGAAATGCCATACCGTCTCCTTCGTGTTGTAGTGGGATTGCCCGGCGCGTTGAACTATGCAGCGCCGCAGCCTGCAGGATGCCTCAAGCGGCGCGCCTGTCCGCGAGAAATTCCAGACATTCGCGATTGAAGTACTCGCGATGCTCGACCATCACCCAATGGCCGCAGCGATTCATCAGCACAAAGCGCGCGTCGGCGCAGTGTTCGAGAAAACGCATCGCGCCGCTGGCCGGATTGAAGCGATCGTCGCTGCCCCAGAAACCGAGCACGGGACATTGCAGTTCGGCGAGACGTCCGGTGAGATTCGGCACGCGCATGGTCGACAGCACTTCGGGCGGCTGTTGTTCGCACACGCGCAGGCGTTCGTCGACCAGCGCGTCGGTCACGAGGCTGCGGTCGTACACCAGCATTTCGAGCAGTTGACGCAGGGTCAACCGGTTCATCTGCCGGTTCGTGAACAGCGACACCATCTTCTGGATGCCGTCCATTTTGAAGTACGTTTCGCGCTCTTCGACACCGCCCGGCGCCATCATGATCAGACTGTCGACGTCGTCGGGATAGTCGAGCGCGTATTGCAGCGCGATCGCGCCGCCGAGCGAATTGCCGAGCAACGTGGCGCGGCCGATGCCGTTGGCGGTTAGTTGCGCGCGCAACGCTTTGACGAAGAAGTCGAGCGTATAGAGCGCGTCCGAAGGTTTCGACGACGCGCCGTAACCCGGCAGATCGACCACGATCGCCCGATGTCCGGCCGCGGCGAAACGCGGGTAATTGTGTTTGAAATTACTGAAGCCGCTTGCGCCGGGTCCGCTGCCGTGAATGAACACGACGGGCGCGCCGCTGCCGGCTTCGAAGTGATGGAGCGTGAGGCCGCCGGGCGCCTCCGTGAAAATCCCGACGGGCGCTTCCGAAGGCGTGTGGGCTTTCGGTGTGGCTTCCTGGAAGCC
Source organism: Paraburkholderia sp. BCC1876 (assembly GCF_902833695.1). Classification (NCBI taxonomy): domain Bacteria; kingdom Pseudomonadati; phylum Pseudomonadota; class Betaproteobacteria; order Burkholderiales; family Burkholderiaceae; genus Paraburkholderia; species Paraburkholderia sp. BCC1876. Next base: position 374,427 of record NZ_CADFGI010000005.1, read on the forward strand.
GGTGGGCGTTGCGGTCATGCGCGCTTGTCTCCTTCGACCGGGCTCGGCGCTCCTGCGCCTACTGCGGTCCATGCAACACGGTTGCGGTCTCGCGCCGCGCTCTCCGGCGCGGCCGATGGTAGGAACATCACCAGCGCAACCATCATCGGCGCGCGGGCGCGCGTCGGCATCGTCTTTTCAGACTACGAGGCGCCGCCGCATTTCTCCTACCATCGGCCCCACACGAACGAATGGAGACAGCGGCAATGACGGGATTCGATTACAGCGGCAAGGTCGTGCTGGTGACGGGCGGCACGAAAGGGATCGGCGCAGGCATCGCGCAGGCGTTTGTCGAAGCAGGCGCGACGGTTTATGTGTGCGGACGCACCGATGCACACGCACCCGATTTAGCCTCCCGTTTCATCGCCGCCGACGTGCGCGACATCGACGCGATCGACGCCCTGCTCGCGCAGATCGAACACGAAACCGGCCGCCTCGACGTGGTGATCAACAACGCGGGCGGCGCGCCGTTCGCACTCGCCGCCGACGCCTCGCCGCGCTTCACCGAGGCGGTGATCCGCCTGAACCTGCTCGCGCCGCTGCAACTCGCGCAACGCGCTAACACACGCATGCAGCGGCAAAGCGAAGGCGGCGTGCTGCTGTTCATCGGCAGCGTGAGCGGCTTGCGTGCGTCGCCCGGCACGGCGGCTTACGGCGCGGCCAAAGCGGGCCTGCTCAACGCGGTGCGCTCGCTCGCCGTCGAATGGGCGCCGAAAGTGCGCGTCTGCGCGGTGAGCCCGAGTCTGGTGGAAACCGAAGCCGCCACCAGCGGCCACACCGGTTCGTCGGCGGCGGACGCGCACAACGCACTCGCCGGCATTACCGCGACGATTCCCGCCGGCCGCCTCGCGCAGCCCGCCGATATCGCGTCCGCCTGCCTGTTCCTCGCCTCGCCGCACGCGACCTACGCATCGGGCAGCAACCTGATTCTCGAAGGTGGTGGCGAAGTGCCGGCCTTTCTCGCCGCGAGCGGCCAGCTTCGCCAGTCGACCGCGTAAAGCACACGCGCACACAGCCTGCGTCCCCCAGGACAAGCGACTAGTCCGTTTTGACGATTCCCGCCCCGCACGTGGCCCCTAACCTCTGATCACAACAAATTTCAGACGTGACCACAGAGGAGACAGGATGCAGATCAACGGAACACAGGAGCGCGCACCGGCACTGCGCGCGGTGTGCGCGGCATGCAAACTCGCCATGCTGACAGCGGCGACGCTAACCGTCGCACCCGCTTACGCGGGCGACACGGTCAATCTCGGCGTCGACACTACGCTCGATTACACCTTCACGCTCGGTTACGGTCTGGGCATGCGCACGCGTGCGCCGAGCGGCAATCTGCTGACGCCCGCGAACATCAACGGCGACGACGGCGACCGCAATTTTGGCAAGAACAAGCTGATTGAAAACCAGGTGAGCGTGCTCGGCGAAGTGAACCTGAAGCACGACGACTGGGGCGTCTTCGTCCGCGCCGACACGTTCTACGATCAGGCGTATCAGCACTCCAACTACAACGACGCGCCCGGCACCGTGAATCACGGCGGCGTGTACAACAACTTCACCGAACAGGCCAACTACTGGGCGGGCGGCCGCACGCAACTGCTCGCCGCTTACGTCTACAACACCTTCAAACTGGGCGGCACGAGCCTGAACGTGAAGGTCGGCGATCAGGTCGTGGCGTGGGGCGAGAGCGTGTTTTTCCCGAACATCGCGGGCGCGCAAGGCCCGGCCGACGCGACCAAATCGTTCGTCGCCGGCGCGGAAGTCAAAGACATTCTGTTGCCGGTGCCGCAGATCTCGACGCAATGGCAGATCGCGCCGAACTTCAGCCTGCTCGGCTACTACCAGTTCTCGTTCCAGCCCAATCAACTGAGCGCGCCGGGCAGCTACATGAGCTATTCCGACGTGGTCGGCCCGGGCGCCGAATACATCATCGGACCCGGCGGGGTGCAGATCCCGCGTGCTCCCGACAGTCGTCCCGGCAATAGCGGCCAATGGGGTCTCGGCGCACGCTGGCGAGTACTCGGCGACACCGAGATCGGCGCTTACTACCTGCACTACAACGACATGAATCCCAGTGTCGTGACGACGTACTTCCCCACGCTGTCGTATCAGGAGAAGTTCTTCGACAACATCAAGCTCACCGGCCTGAGCTTCTCGACCGATCTGAACGGCGTGAACGTCGCGGGCGAAACCTCGTACCGCCAGGGCGCGGCCGTGCTCGTCAACACGCCGCTCGGCGCGCAGTCCACGCGCGGCGACGTCTGGCAATCGAACCTGTCCGCGATCTATTCGATCGGCCCGACCTTCCTCGCCGCCTCGCAGACGCTGGTAGGTGAAGTCTCGTATGTTCACGCCGGCAACATCACGCCGCTGCTCGGCTCCACCACGCTCGCCAACACGCGCAATGCCGCTGCGTTCGAGGTGGCCTGGACGCTCAGCTACAAGAACGTTTTCAACGGTTGGGACGTCGACGTGCCGCTCACCTACTCGGACGACTTCACCGGCAAGTCGTCGCTGGCCGGCGCGCTCGGTTCGATGACCGGCGTGGGCGACCACCGCGTGACGGTCGGCGTGACCTTCACGCGCCTGAGCAACCTGCAGCTCGCGCTGGTCTACGCGAAGTTCCTCGGCACGCCGGACCCGGTCAACCGTCCGCTGGCCGATCGCGACTACGTGCTCGCCACCGCGAAGTACTCGTTCTGACCGTTCTGACTTTAACGCGCCGGCCCGCGTCGTCAACATGACGCGCCGGTGCGTCAGAACCTGCATCACCCTTTGAATCAGCCGTCTTTTTACTGCAAGAGGATTTGGTCATGAGTCGAATTTTCAATCCCGCCCTGCGTGTCTGCGTGTTCGCCGTGGGCGCCGCGCTCGCTGCCTCATTAGGCGCCCCGTCGTTCGCCAAAACCAGCCCGGAAGATCTCGCCAAACTCGAAGGCCCCCTCACGCCGATGGGTGCCGAACGCGCGGGCAACGCCGACGGCACGATCCCCGCGTGGAGCGGCAAATGGTTCGGCACGCCGCCAGGCGTCGACTATAAAGCGGGGCAACGCTTCCCCGATCCGTATGCGAGCGAGAAGCCGCTCTTTGTGATTACCGCGCAAAACATGCAGCAATACGAAGCGCGTCTGACCGACGGCGAAAAAGCGCTGCTGAAGAAATATCCCGACACGTTCAAGATTCCGGTCTATCCGAGCCACCGCGACTTCAGCTACGGCGACGCCGTGTACAAGGACATTCGCCAGTACGCGCCGAACACGACGATGACGAAAGACCAGAACGGCCTGAAGGATTTTCCGCCGGTCACGCCGTTCCCGGTGCCGAAGAGTGGCGTGGAAGCGATGTGGGATCTGCGCTTCGCGTCGGCGATTGAAGGCGAAACCGCGACCTACGACCAGGCGGTCGTCTATCCGGACGGCAATATTGCATGGGGCAAGGTGCAATACGCGATTTACGGGCCGCGCAGCGCGGACCATTTCGATCCGAAGAATGCACTGAACGCGAAGAGCTTCTTCCGTCAGACCACCATGTTGCCGCTGTCCGACCGCGGCACGATTATCACCGGCTATGAAATGTGGGACCAGGAAGGCTCCGACACGCGCCGTACCTGGTCATATAACCCCGGCACGCGACGCGTGCGCCAGGCGCCCGAATTCGGTTTCGACCAGCCCGAAGGCCCCGGCGGTTTCCGCACCGTCGACGACGACCGCCTGTTCAACGGCTCGGGCGAACGCTACGACTGGAAGATCGTCGGCAAGCGCGAGGTCTACGTGCCGTACGACAACTACAAGCTGATGGACCCGTCGATCAAGTACACCGATCTGCTGACCAAGGGTCACGAGAACACCCAGTACATGCGCTTCGAACTGCATCGCGTGTGGGTATTGCAGGCGACGCTGAAGTCCGGCTATCGCCATCAATACGCGAAACGTGTGCTGTATCTCGACGAAGACACATGGAATGCCGTTGCCGCCGACAACTACGACGCACGCGGCACGCTGTGGCGCACGAACCTCGCGCCGACGCTGTATGCGTTCGACGCCAGGTCGTTCTATTCGACTGCGGTGTTCTATCACGATCTGATTTCGGGCGCCTATTACGCCGACCGTCTGTCGAATCAGGAACCGATGCCGGTGCTTACGCGCGGCTCGCAACTGACCGAAGCGTACTTCTCGCCCGACGCGATTCGCGGCGCGGGCAATTAACCCCGCCTGCGCTTTCGGGCGCATGGGAGCCGGGCCGTTGCGACTCAGTTCGTGTGTGACGCCAACGGCCCGCTTCTAACCCAGCCATTCAACACTGCGATGACCTCGACCCTTCACGCCGAACTCGGCGACACGCTTTATCGCGCCTGGCTCGACCGCGCGCCGATCGCACCGTTCTCCGCGCGCGCGGACGGCTTGCCGCTCGCCGACGCTTACCGGGTGCAACAGCATTTCATCGCGCGCCGGATCGATGCGGGCGAGACCGTCATCGGCAAGAAGATCGGGCTGACGAGCGCGGCCGTGCAGAACATGCTCGGCGTTCATCAGCCGGACTTCGGCATTTTGCTGTCGGGCATGCACTACGTCGCCGGCGAGGCGATTCCGATCGACACGCTGATCGCGCCGCGCGCCGAAGGTGAAATCGCGTTCTACCTGAAACACGATCTGCGCGGCCCAGGCGTGACACGCGAGGCCGTGCTCGCCGCCACCGACGCCGTCGGCGCGTGCTTCGAAATCGTCGATTCGCGGATTCGCGACTGGGCGATCCGCATTGGCGACACGGTCGCCGACAACGCGTCGTGCGGCGTCTACGTGCTCGGCCACGAACGCGTATCGCCCGACGCGTTGGATCTCGCCGCCTGCCGCATGACGCTCGACAAAAACGGCGCGCGCGTCGCGGAGGGCGTCGGCGCCGCCGCGCTCGGCCACCCCGCCGACGCCGTCGCGTGGCTCGCGAATACGCTCGGCGAACTCGGCGTGCCGCTGCTCGCCGGCGAGGTCGTGCTGTCGGGTTCGCTCGCGGCGTTGATTCCCGTTGCTGGCGGCGACGTGCTGGAGATGCATATCGAAGGCATCGGCGGTTGTTCGGTGCGCTTCGTCTGATTGCTTGACCGTCTTTCACTAAAGGATGCATTGAATGAGCAAGATCAAATGCGCGTTGATCGGGCCCGGCAACATCGGCACCGATCTGCTGTACAAGCTGCGCCGCAGCGCGGTGCTCGAACCGGTCTGGATGGTCGGCGTGGACGCGGCGTCCGAAGGTCTCGCACGCGCCCGCGAGCTGGGATTGAAGACCACCGCCGACGGCATAGACGGCTTGCTGCCGCATCTCGCCGCCGACGACATCCGCATTGCGTTCGACGCCACTTCCGCCTACGTCCACCGCGAGCATTCCGACAAGCTGACCTCGCGCGGCGTGCGCGTGATCGACCTGACGCCTGCCGCAATCGGCCCGTTCTGCGTGCCGCCGGTGAACCTTGCCGCGCAGAACGACCAGCAGGTGATGAACGTCAACATGGTGACATGCGGCGGCCAGGCGACCATTCCGATGGTGCATGCCGTGTCGCGTGTGCAGCGCGTGGTGTACGGCGAGATTGTCGCGACGGTGTCGTCGCGTTCGGTCGGTCCCGGCACGCGCAAGAATATCGACGAGTTCACCCGTACCACGTCGCTGGCGATCGAGCAGATTGGCGGCGCGGCGGTGGGCAAGGCGATCATCGTGATTAATCCGGCCGAGCCGCCGCTGATCATGCGCGACACGATTCATTGTTTGACCGAGAGCGATCCCGACGTCGACGCGATCACCGCGTCCGTGCATGCGATGGTCGATGAAGTGCGCCAATACGTGCCCGGCTACACGCTGAAAAACGGCCCCGTATTCGACGGCCGACGCGTTTCCGTGTTCATGGAAGTGGAAGGTCTCGGCGACTACCTGCCCAAATACGCCGGCAATCTCGACATCATGACCGCCGCTGCCGCGCGCACGGCGGAAGTCTTCGCCCAACAGATGCTCGCCGCATCCACCACCGCCTAAGGAGCGACCATGTCATTAGCAGGAACGCGAATTACCGTACACGACATGACGTTGCGCGACGGCATGCATCCGAAGCGTCATCAGATTTCGCTGGACCAGATGCGCGGCATTGCGCGCGGCCTCGATGCAGCCGGTGTGCCGTTGATTGAAGTCACGCATGGCGATGGCTTGGGCGGTGCGTCGGTGAATTATGGTTTTCCGGCGCATACCGACGAGGCTTATCTGAGTGCGGTGATTGCCGAGTTGAAGCAGGCCAAGGTCTCCGCGTTGTTGATACCGGGCATTGGGACGGTCGAGCATTTGCGGATGGCGCACGATCTTGGCGTGCATACGATACGGGTGGCGACGCACTGTACCGAGGCGGATGTGTCCGAGCAGCACATTGGGTTAGCGCGCAAGCTTGGCATGGATACGGTTGGTTTTCTGATGATGGCGCATATGTCGCCGGCTGGGGAGCTGGTTGCGCAGGCGAAGCTGATGGAGTCGTATGGGGCGAATTGCATCTATATCACCGACTCCGCGGGGCATATGTTGCCCGACGATGTGACTGCGCGGATTAGCCGGGTGCGCGAGGCGTTGCGTCCTGAGACTGAGCTTGGGTTTCATGGGCATCACAATCTCGCGATGGGCGTGGCGAATTCTATTGCTGCTGTGGCTGCTGGAGCTAATCGGATTGATGCGGCTGCCGCCGGGCTTGGGGCTGGGGCGGGGAATACGCCGATGGAAGTGTTTGTCGCGGTCTGCGAGCGGATGGAGATTCATACCGGGGTGGATGTGTTTCGCATCTCCGATGTGGCTGAGGATCTTGTTGTGCCTATTATGGATTCGCCTATTCGGCTTGATAGAGATGCGCTGACGCTTGGGTATGCTGGGGTTTACTCGTCTTTCTTACTTTTTGCTAAGCGGGCTGAGGCTAAGTATCGGGTTCCTGCCAGGGATATTCTGGTTGAGCTTGGGAGGCAGAGGCTCGTGGGGGGGCAGGAGGATATGATTGAAGATACGGCGCTTACGCTTGCTAAATTGCGGGCGGGTTGAGGTGTTTTGCCTGCGCGGCGCTTCTTGTTTGTGCTCTCTGTGGTGTTGGCCTTTCCTTGTGTTGTTAGTGGTCTATTAGCGATCCCCCTGTGCGGGGGGGCACCTACTTTTCTTTGCCTGCCGCAAAGAAAAGTAGGCAAAAGAAAGCGGCTCACACCGCCAGCTCTTAAGTGGGTTTCGTGGTTTACCACCGGTAGTGGTGCATCTGGAATCCGTGCCCCCGCACACTCCGCGCTCGTGACACAGCAGTCATTCATCCCGCGTCGCGCTACGCGCTCGCGGAACGGTCGGCTTTGCAACACTCGGCTCGTTTTCGCGCGGCGGGGGCCCTCGGCTTCGCCTCGGCTAGATGCCCAGACTGATTGCCGAATCAGGTGCCACCACCGGTAAAGACCGCCGATTTGACGAACAGGCGCCACGGCGCGCGAAGCGTCGCCGGAAGAATGACACCTTTGTCACTGACGCCAAATGCGCGAGAGCACGGATTCCAGATGCACCACTACCGTGGCTGCGCGGGAGACCCGCTTAGCAGGGGTCTTGCGTGAACAACCGCCGCGGCGCGCGAAGCGCCGCCGGAAGAATGACGCCTTTGTCACTAACGCCAAATGCGCGAGAGCGCGGATTCCAGATGCACCACTACTGGTGGAGTACCACGAAACCCACTTAAGAGCTGGCGGTGTGAGCCGCTTTCTTTTGCCTACTTTTCTTTGCGGCAGGCAAAGAAAAGTAGGTGCCCCCCCGCACAGGGGGATCACTAATAGACCACCGTGAACACAAGGAAAGGCCAACACCAAAGAGAGCCCAGAAAAGAAGCGCCACGCAGGCAAAAAACCTCTCTAAACGGAACAAAAAAATGCCCAAATCAAAACTTCTACCGACCTTACTGCTAACAATATCAATCAGCGCGAACGCGCACCCCACCGACCAGTACATTCAGTTAGAAAAGATCCAGAACACGCGAGACCTGGGCGGCATAGAAACCAAAGACGGCAGTCAAATAACCCCTCACCGCCTCTACCGCAGCGGCAACCCCTCCCAAGCCTCGAAGCAGGACATAAAAACCCTACAGGCAATGCACCTCGACGCAATAGTAGACTTCCGCGCCGCAAGCGAAAAACAGCCATCAGAAAAAGCCTTCGCAGAACAATTCCCCTGGCAATCCGACCCAGTCCTCGCCGGCAACCTGGCGCCCTCAGCCATCATCCCACTCCTCAAGCGCTCCACCCCTGAGCAAATGCACGACTTCATGCTCAACCTCTACCGCCAGTTCCCCAGCAACTACCAACCCCAATTCGCCCACTTCCTGAAACTGGCCGAAGACAACAAAACCATCCTCTACCACTGCACCGCCGGCAAAGACCGCACCGGCTTCGCCACAGTCCTGCTGTTGTCCGCACTCGGCGTAGACCGCCCCACCACCATCGCCAACTACCTCGAATCAAACCGCTACAACGCAGCAAGCAACGCCCAAGCCACCCAGCAACTGCAAAAACTCGGCATCGCCCCCGACGTCGCCGCCCCGCTCCTCACCGTCGACCCCGACTACATCGGCGCATCCATGCAAGTCATCGACCAGCAATACGGCGGCATGCAGCACTACCTCGTCGACGTACTCCACATCGACATCGCGAAGATCCGCGCCAACTATCTCACCCCGCCCGCGCAACCCATCACGAACTGAACCCGCAAAAGAAAGAAGGCGGTGCATGCACCGCCCTCCGTTCAATCATCAAGCCTCAAACCTCAAGCCTCAAACACATGCCTCAACGGCGGCGGCGTACCGCCCTCGCGCACCTTGATTTCCACCACCTTGCGCGCTGTGCTCGACGGACGCACATCCGCCGCGTCCAGATAGAACTGCGAGTACCAGTCGCGCATCTGATACAGCGGCCCATCGCCCTCGCACAGCAACGGATTGTCGATCCGCGTCTTCGTGTCCCAGATCGCGACGTCCTCGTAGAACGCGGCCTGCGCCTGCTTCGCATACGCGCGCGCAATCTCCATGTTCTGCTCGTCGGAGAGTCCCGGCACCTTCTTCACCATCACGCCATAACGCAGCTCGAAACTGTTCATGTCGGTCGGTACATGACAGTTCAGCAGAATCGAATGAATCGGATGCCCGCCGCTCTGCCCTGTCATTTCGGTAATGTGATACGCGGGCCCGAAATACGTCGACAGCGCAATCAGTTCGTCGTCGCCCAGGCGCTCGCTGCGACCCACCAGCAGTTGCGTCGCCTTGTGGCCTTCGAACAGGTTGGCGAAGTAATCGACCGGCGCGCCATGCACGGTCGAAAAGTGCGCCATGTCGGAAATGTTATCGACCAGTTCGCGACAGTTCGTGCCGATCTCCATCCGGTCCACCACCCACGCGGACCAGTCGCTGGAAAAGCACGCTTCGATACGCGGAATCGTCACGGCCTCGTCCGGCGGATTGCCCTCCGGGTCGTGCCAGACGAACAGCAACTGGTTCTGCTCGCAAGTCTGCCAGGTGCCGATCTTCGCCTTCGGCGGAATCCGCTTGCAATACGGAATCGACTGGCAATTGCCGTCGCCGTCCCACTGCCAGCCGTGAAACGGACACACCAAGGTATCGCCATCCACGCGGCCGGCGCTCAAATCACCGCCCATGTGCGGACAAAAGCCATCGACCACGTTGACGCGACCGTGCGAATCCATGAACGCTGCGAGACGCCGGCCGAAAATATTCAGCGTGTGCGGCTTGCCATCCTTGTAGTCGCTCGCGAGACCCAGGCAATGCCAGCCGCGCGCATAGCGCTGCACGAGCGGTTGCGCTTCGATTTTGTAGGGACGTGCGGACATCTCTTATCTCCTCCGATGGAAAAGGCGGCGCCACCAGCCCGCCGCCGTCATAGGTCTGTCTGGACCGCGCGCGGACCCGCGCGCTTACGCCTGACGATAGACGCCGCCATCGCTTCGTTCATCGTCTCGACGGACTAGGTATTTCAGCTAGCCCTGGCGCGCCGAATTGCCGTGTTCGAACGTCGCGGCTTCGTTCGCCTTCACCGCAACGGCAGTCGCTCGTGCGCCGCCGTCAGGCGAGGCAACGGTGGCGCCGGTGCTCTCCACCCGACCCGCACGCCGCTCCGCACGCTCCACACCGAGCCAGGCCGCCAGCGCCGGCAGCAGGAACACCGCGCCGAACAGATTGACGAGGAACATGAACGCGAGCAGCACGCCCATGTCCACCTGGAACTTCAGCGCGGAAAACGCCCACGTGCCCACGCCGATAAACATCGTCACCGCCGTGAACAACGCAGCGGTGCCGCGTTGGCGCATCGCGGCCGCGAACGCATCCGGCAGGCTCGCGCCGTCACGCACCTCATGCTGCAAACGTTCGTAGAGGTAGATGCCGTAATCGACGCCCACGCCGACGCCCAGCGTAATCACCGGCAAGGTGGCGACCTTGAGGCCGATGCCGAGCCACGCCATCACCGCGTTGCACAGAATCGACACCACCGTCAGCGGCACCACGATGCACAACACCGCGCGCCACGAGCGGAACGTCACGACGCACAGCAGCGCAATCGCGCCGAAGATCGACAGCAGCATCGCCACTTCGGCATCGGCCACGGCTTCGTTGGTCGCCGCCATCACACCGACATTGCCGCCGCCGAGCCGGAACGCCACGTTCGGTGTGTGATCCTCCGCGGCCAGCCGTTTGATCTCGTCGACAATGTGCGCAATCGTTTTGCCCTCGTGATTCGTGGTGTAAATCAACACCTGGATCACCTGGCAGTTTTCGGTGTTCATGCCGTTGTCGGGATCGAACGCGTTGGCGCCCTGGGTCAAGCCATCGCTCGAACGCGGCAATGCGCCCCAGCGCGGATTGCCTTCGTTGAACGCGGCAATCGAAATCTTCGCCAGCGACGGCACGCTCACCACCGACTGCACGCCCGCCACGCCGCGCATCTCCATTTCGAAGCGTTCAATCGCGCTCATCACCGGATAGTGCAGACAGGCATCGTCGAAACCCGTCGTCTCGACGAACACCGAGAGCGCGTCGACGCCAATGTCGTATTGACTCGTGATCCGCGCGTTGTCGAGGTTGTAGCGCGAGTTGGCGCGCAATTCCGGCGCGCCGGAGCCAATGTCGCCAATCTGCAGATCGCGCGACGCCTTCGCGCCGAAGCCGAGCAGCACCAGCGCGACAACGAACACGCCTAAAGCGGGCGCGGGCCGCGCAAACACCGCGAAACGCGTCCACAGACGGCTACCCCCGGCCGCCGCGTGGGCCTGCGCGCGCGCCAACGTCATTTTTTCCAGCTGCGTGTACGACAGCAAAATCGGCAGAAACACCTTGTTGGTGAGGATCATCAACAGCACGCCAAGGCACGCGGTCACGCCCAGTTCGCGCACGATCTCGATCTGGATGCGCATGATCACCATGAAGCCCAGCGCATTGGTCAGCAACGCGACGGTGCCCGGCACGAACAGCTTGCGAAACGCGTCGCGCGCGGCATCCACCGGCGGCATGCCGGTCACCAGCGCCTGCTTCCACGCATTCGTCATCTGCACGGCGTGCGAGACGCCGATCGAAAAGATCAGGAACGGTACGAGGATCGACATCGGATCGATGCCGAGTCCGAGCACCGGCAGCGCGCCGAGCAGCCACACCACCGGCAGCAACGCGACGAACAGCGCGAGCGCGGTGGTCTTGATGGAACGCGTGTAAAGCAGCAGCAACCCGGCGGTAATCACGAACGCTAACGCGAAAAACCCGATCACCCCGCTAATACCGGACTCGACATCGCCGACGAGTTTCGCAAAACCGATAATGTCGACCTCGACGTCCTGATTCGAATAGCGCGCGCGAATCTGGTCGAGCTGTCGCGCTACCGCGCCGTAGTCGAGATGCTTGCCGGTGGTCGGATCGGTCTCGCGCAACTCCGCGCGGATCAGCGCGGAATGCAGATCGTTGCCGACCAGCCGGCCGATCTGCCCCGAACGCGCGACGTTGCGACGCACGGTGGCGAGATCGTTCGGATTCGCGCTGCTGAACTGGCCGGGCACCACCACGTCGCCGCGAAACCCGGCTTCGGTCACCTCCGTGTAGCGCACGTTCGGTGTGAACAGCGAGAACACCCGCGAACGATTCACGCCGGGAATGAAGAACACGTCGTCGGTGGCGTGGCGCAGGTCGTCCATGAACGCCTGGTTGTAGATATCGCCGTGACCTTTCCAGCGCAGGCTCACGAGTATGGTATTGGCGCCGGGAAAAGCGCTCGCGTAGCGGTTGAACACCTGCATGTACGGGTGCTGCATCGGGATCATCTTGTTGAACCCGGGATCGAGCCGCAAGCGCGTCGCGGAACAACCCAACGCGACAGTCAGCGCGAGGCAGAGCGTCAGCAGAATGCGACGGTGCCGCATGATGGTGTCGGCGCAACGATCGACAAAGCGCGACAGGCGCGACGGCGCGCGGGACGAAGAAGGACGGGACGGAGCGTTCATGAGGCTTCTCACGGCAAGGCAACGGAATGCCCCGCGAACGCGGCCGAGATACGGCGGGCGAACGCGCGGCGAAAGATCGTCTGGCGACTGGCTAGCTGGGCTGCGGGATCAGGAAGACGGCGCGCTGGCCGCTGCCTGTTTCGCACGCGGTGGAGACGCTGGCGGTGACTTCGGCAACATCGGCGACACCGGCAACAGCGACACACCCGCTTCGCCGCCCAGCGCCAACTCGCCATGCCCCACGTCCACCACAGCCGCGAGACTCTGCACGCCGCCGACCTTGCGCACCGCGTAGGTCAGACCGTCGTCGCGCGACGTGACGATCGCGCCGCCTTGCCCCACCAGCACCAGTTCGCCATCGGCCAGTTGCACCGCGCCGAAATACGACGTGCCCACGCGGCTATCCCCATGCGTCCACGTCTCGCCTTGATCGGTGCTGCGCAGCACGTTGCCGCGCATGCCGTATGCGAGCCAGTCACCGTCGGCCAGTTTCAGCACGCCGAATAGCGAGCCCTGATACGGCACCGGCCGCTTTTCCCAGGTCGCGCCGCGATCGGTGGAACGCAGCAACGTGCCGGTTTCGCCGGCGATGATCAGGTTGCCGTTAGCGTCGCCGGCAATCGCGTTCAGATGGCGGTCGTCGGCGGGCGTTTTTTGCTGAGCCCAGGTTGCGCCCGCATCGTGCGAAACGAAGAGCTGGCCGAAGCTGCCGGTCACGAACACGAGGCCGTCCGCGTTGCCCCACACCGACAGCAGCGGGTCCGAATGCTTGTGGTCGAAATGGACCTCGCTCCAGTGCGCGCCGCCGTCGACGCTGCGCAGGATCCAGCCGTCGTGGCCGACCGCGATGCCGATCTGCGGCGATATAAAGAACACTTGCGTGAGCGCCGACGCTTCATCGGTCGCGACCGTAGCTTGCCGCCACGATGCGCCGCTGTCGTCGCTGAGCAGGATCACGCCGCGCTCGCCGACCGCGACGAGTCGCGTGCCGGCCTTTGCGAGTCCATTGATCTGCAGACGATCGGCCTGAAGCGTCGTCGCCGCGAACGCCGGTAGCGGGCGCGGCGAGAACGCGAACAGCGCCGCGCCGAGCACGGCCGCCGACAGCAGCAAGCCAGGTAATGTCGTTTTCATGTTGTCTCCTGTCGACCAGAGTTGGCGCTTTAGCGCCTTACTCTGGTCCCATGCAAAGCTGTCGACCAGAGTTCGCGCTTCAGCGCGTTACTCTGGTCCCATGCACAGCACTTATCTCCGATCCCATGCAACGCTCCGATCCGCGATCTACGCCGCCGTTTCGAAGAGCGCCGCCGCACCCATACCGCCGCCTATGCACATAGTCACGACGACATAGCGCACGCCGCGCCGCCGCGCTTCAAGCAAACCGTGCATCGTCATACGCGTGCCCGACATCCCGAACGGATGCCCCACCGCAATCGCGCCACCGTTCACATTCAGACGGTCCTGCGCAATGCCCAGTTGATCGCGGCAATAAATCACCTGGCACGCGAACGCCTCGTTCATTTCCCACAGACCGATGTCGTTCACCGTGAGCCGATGCCGCCCTAACAGCGTCGGTACCGCGAGCGCCGGGCCGATGCCCATCTCGTCCGCGTCGCAACCGGCCACCGCGAGGCCGCGGAAAATACCGAGTGGCGCGAGGCCACGCTGTTTAGCCTCGGCCGCGCTCATCACGACCACCGCCGCCGCGCCGTCGGACAATTGCGACGCGTTGCCCGCCGTGATGAACTCGCCTTGCGCGACCGCTTCGCCGCCGCTCCAGACCGGTTTCAACGCGGCCAGACTCGCGGCCGTGGTGTCGGCGCGGTTGCACTCGTCGCGTGTGGCGCGCACGTTTTCGCTGCCCGTCTGCTTGCCTTCCCTGTCGAACAGCGCGCGTTGCACGTCGAGCGCAACGATTTCTTCGTCGAAGCGCCCTGCCGCTTGTGCGGCCGCCGTGCGCTGCTGACTCGTCAACGCATACTCGTCCTGTGCTTCGCGCGTAATGCCGTAGCGGCGCGAGACGACCTCGGCCGTTTCGATCATCGCCATATACGCGGCGGGTTGATTCGCGAGCACCGCTTCGGAGCGCGCCCGATAGCTGTTCTTGTACTTGTTCTGCGTGAGCGTGATCGATTCGACGCCACCTGCCACCACGATCCGCGCGTCGCCGCACAGAATGCTTTGCGCGGCGCTCGCAATCGTCATCAGGCCCGACGAGCACATGCGGTCCATCGCCATGCCCGGCACCGACGACGGCAAGCCCGCCGCCGCCGCGGAGAGCCGGCCGATGTTGTAACCCTGGGTGCCCTGCTGCGCGGCGCACCCCATCAGCACGTCGTCGATCTCGGCGCCGTCGAGTTGCGCACGCTCCACGGCCGCACGCACCACATGGCCGCCTAACGCGGGCGCTTCGGTATCGTTGAACACGCCGCGATACGCTTTGCCGATCGGTGTGCGTGCAACCGATACGATGACCGCTTCGTTCATGAGCTATTTCCTCTACGGGTTCTGCTGCTACAAATGGCTACAGGTAGTAACGGCTGATGGTGTCGGCCACGCAGCCGGGTTTGGGCTCACCGTCAATTTCCACGGTGACGCGAATCCATGCCTGCACGCCGCCCTCGAACGCTTCGGCACGCAGCAACTGGCCGACGCCGCGAATCCGCGTGCCGACGCGCACCGGTGCGGGAAAGCGGATCTTGTCGCAGCCGTAGTTGACGCCGAGCCGCGCGCCGTCGATGCGCACGATTTGCGGCAAAAAGAAATTGACCAGCGAGAGTGTGAGAAAACCGTGCGCGATGCACGCGCCGAACGGACCGTGCTGAGCACGTTCGGCATCGACGTGGACCCATTGATGATCGAGCGTCGCGTCCGCGAAACGGTCGATACGCGTTTGATCGACCTGCAGCCACGCGCTTTCACCGAGCGTTTGCCCCACCGCCGCGATCAGTTCGCCGGGATGCGCGAACACGCACGCGGGTTGCGGGTTGTCGTCGATCTCAGCCATGGCGCGCTCCATCACGCGTGCTGGCTGCTGACCGACAGCACTTCGCCGGTCATATACGACGCGTAGTCGCTTGCGAGAAAGACCATCACGTTCGCCACCTCCCACACTTCGGCGGCGCGTCCGAATGCTTCACGCGACGCCAGTTGATCGAGCAGATCGGCCGAAGCCGATTTCTTCAGAAAATCGTGCAACGCAATACTCGGTGCGACCGCGTTGATGCGCACGCCGTACGGCGCGGCTTCGAGCGCCGCACAGCGCGTCAGCGCCATGACGCCGGCTTTCGCCGCCGCGTAATGTGCCTGTTCCGCCTGCGCGCGCCAGCCGAGCACCGACGCGTTGTTGACGATCACGCCATGGCCGCGTTGCTGCATGTGCGGCAACATCGCCCGCGTCATCCGGAACGTGCCGGTGAGGCTAATGTCGATCACGCGCGACCATTCGGCATCGTCCATTTCGACGATGCGGCGCGCGCCGCCGAGCCCGGCGTTGTTGATCAGCACGTCGACGCCGGCCAGCTTGTCCTCGGCGTCGGCCACCAGCGCACGCACGTCCTCTTCCACCGAGACGTTGCACAGGCGCCCGTAAATGGCCTGCAAACCGGTTTCGGCGCGCAGCGTCTCGACCGCCTGCGCCAGCCGCCGTTCGTGAATGTCGGAGATGAACAGCGCACGGCAGCCTTCTTCCGCGCAGCGCTTCGCGGCGGCGAAGCCGATGCCGACGCCGGCGGCGGCGGTAATCAGCACCGACCTGCCGGCCAGCAACTGATGACCCGGCACATACGCGGGCGCGCTGCGCACCGTTTGAGACTCGTTCATAGCGTTCCTCTGGGTTCTTTCGGCATGCCGAGCCCGCGCTCGGCCATGATGTTGAGCTGGATTTCGTTGGTGCCCGCGTAGATCGTGTCGGCGCGCGAGAACAGGAAAACGCCTTGCAGACGGCTGCGTTTCTCCTGATCGGCGTCGAGCAGGTTGGCGTTGGGGCCGAGCACGTCCATGGCCAGCTGGCCGAGTTCGCGGTGCCAGTTGGACCAGTAGTACTTGTAGATCAGCGCCTCGCGGCCCGGCGCGGTAGCGGCGGCCGCGTTTGCCGTGTTGGCCGCGTTGGCATCGTCGGCGCCGGCCAGCATGCGCAGCGCGTTGTAGCGCATCACACGCAAGCCCGCCCACGCCCGCGCGATCCGTTGGCGGATCACGGCGTCGTGCGCAACGCCCGCTTCGTGCGCGGCGTCGATCACCCAGTCCAGTTCGCGGATGAACTGCATCTGCTGGCCGAGCGTCGACATGCCGCGTTCAAAACCGAGCAAGGTCATCGCGATGCGCCAGCCGTCGCCAGGCGCGCCGACGAGATCGTCCGCGGCGGCAAGCGCGCCGTCGAAGAACACCTCGTTGAATTCGGCGCCGCCGTTCATCTGCCGGATCGGCCGGATCTCGACGCCGGGTTGATCGAGCGGCAGCAACAGGAACGACAGGCCGCGATTGCCGCGCGAATCGGGATCGGTGCGCGCAACGACGAAGATCCAGTCGGAATCGTGCGCGAGCGAGGTCCAGACTTTCTGGCCATAAACGCGCCAGTTGCCGTGGTCGTCGCGAACGGCGCGGGTGCGGATGTTCGCGAGATCGGAGCCCGCGCCGGGTTCCGAATAGCCCTGGCACCAGAACTGCGTGCCGTTCAGGATGCCGGGCAGGAAACGCTTGCGCTGATCGTCGGTGCCGCACGCGATCAGCGTCGGGCCGAGCAGGCCTTCGCCGATATGTCCCATGCGGCCGGGGCCGCCGGCGCGCGCGTATTCCTCGTGGAAGATCACCTGCTGCGCGACCGTCAAGGCGCGGCCGCCTTCGCTTGTGGGCCAGCCGAGTCCCGTCCAGCCGCCGTCCGCCAGTTCGCGTTCCCATTGCTTGCGCAGCGCCGGATAGGCGTCTTCGTCGCCGGGACCGCCACGGTATTTCAGGCACGCGAATTCGCCCGTTAGATGCGTGCGCATCCAGTCGGCGACTTCGACACGCAAGCGCTCGTAGTGTGTTTCGCTATTCATCACAGGACTCCCGCGAGCACGTTTTGCGCGTGGTCGGTGTGCGCGTCGGCAGGCGCCTCAGACTGCGGATCACGGCGATCCACCAATCGTTGCGCGATCCACGACAACATTTGCGAGCTCGTGCCGAATAGCGCGCTCGACGCCTGAGCCCGTTTGAAATACAACTGCGGGTCGTATTCCCAGGTGAAACCGACGCCGCCGTGCAACTGGATCGCTTCCTGCGCGCAGAAGCGGAACGCGTCGTTAGCGGTCGCTTTGGCTGCGGCGATATCCGCGAAGACGTCGGCACCGGGTGACGCAGCGACACTCGCCTGATCCCACGCTTGCGCGGCGCCTAAAACGACGGAGCGGCTGGCTTCGATCTCGACCAGCATCTGTGCGCAGCGGTGTTTGACGGCCTGAAACGATGCGATCGCGCGGCCGAATTGCACGCGATCCGCGGTGTAGGCCAGTGTGAGATCGAGACATTGCTGCGCGCCGCCGACCTGTTCGGCGGCGAGCGCCAGCGCGGCGAACCACGCGGTGTGCGAGAGCACGCGTTCGGCTTCGCGACCGCGAGCCAGAACGGCGGGACGCGGGACGTCGACGTCATGCAGCTCGAGCCGCGCGAGGGGACGCGTCGCATCGAGCGTGACGAGCGGCGTGCGGGTCAGCCCCGCGATGTCCGCGCCACGCAGCTCGAACAGTGCGAGCGTCTGCGCTTCGTTGGCAACACGCGCCGGCACCAGTAACAGTCCGGCGCTCGCGCCGTCGATCACTTGATCGAGCGTGCCGGACAGACGGTAACCGCCGCCGGTTTCTTCCGCGTGCAGCGGCACCGTGCGTGCGTCGAAGTTGAATCCGAATCCGAATCCGAATCCGCTTGAAACCGGTAGCGCTCGCGTATCGAAGTCGAAACCCGCCGACAGCGGCAACGCGAGCGTGGCGCTCAATTCACCGCTCGCGATCCGTGCAAGGTGCTCACGCGCAGCCTCCGCATCGCCCACACCGTCATCCACGCCGTCGCTCACCACCGCCAACGCCGTCGCCGCCAGACAGACCGTGCCAAAGTACGGCACGCACGCGAGCCGCCGCCCGAGCTGTTCCATCATCAGCACCAGTTCCGTCGCGCCCAGACCGGCGCCGCCCGCGTCTTCCGGCACCGTGAGCGCACACCAGCCGAGTTCGCCCGCGACCGTGCGCCACAACGCCTCATCACGACCCGCGCCCTGTTCGATCGCGTGCCGCACCGCCGCCGACGCGCTGCACTCGGTCAGCACCTCGGCCGCCGCGTCGCGAATCATGATCTGTTCTTCGGAAAGAGCGAGGTTCATCGCATCAGCTTCCGTAGACGCGCTGCGCGGGCTCGCGCTGCGCGACCAGCGCGGCGACCGCGCCGCCGATCTCCGCGACGTGCCAGCGCGCGCCGTTGTCGATGCTCGGGCCGGTGCGCCAGCCTTCCGCCACCGCGATCATGCCGCCCGCGGCCTCGAACACCTGGCCGGTCACATCGCGCGACGCGGCACTGCCGAGCCACACCACCAGCGGCGCGACGTTGGCGGGATCGAAGTAATCGAAGCCATCCGCAGGCTTTTTCATCATGTCGGCGAACACGCCTTCGGTCATCGACGTGCGCGCGGCCGGCGCCAGCGCGTTCACGCGAACGCCGTAGCGCTGCAGCTCGGCGGCCTGCATCAGCGTGAGTGCCGCGATGGCGGCCTTGGCCGCGCCATAGTTCGCCTGCCCGATCGAGCCTTGCAGCCCGGCGCCGGAACTCGTGTTGACGATCCGCGCGTCCACCTCGGCGCCGCCCTTCGACGCCTCGCGCCATTCACGCGCCAGCAACTGCGCAAGGCAGAAATGGCCACGCAGATGGACGCGCATCACGTCGTCCCAATCGGTTTCGCTCATGCTGGC
Source organism: Paraburkholderia sp. BCC1876 (assembly GCF_902833695.1). Taxonomy (NCBI): domain Bacteria; kingdom Pseudomonadati; phylum Pseudomonadota; class Betaproteobacteria; order Burkholderiales; family Burkholderiaceae; genus Paraburkholderia; species Paraburkholderia sp. BCC1876. Next base: position 393,923 of record NZ_CADFGI010000005.1, read on the forward strand.
GAACATCCGGTCGCGGCAAATGCCCGCGTTGTTCACCAGCACATGAATCTCGCCGAACGTCTGATGCGCAGCATCGACGATCCGTTGTGCGGTATCGATGCGCGTAATGTCGTCCGCGTTGGCGAGCGCGTGTCCGCCTGCTCGCGCGATCTCGTCGCAGACCGCTTGCGCGGCGTCCTCGCGAATATCGTTGACGACCACCGCCGCGCCTTCGGCGGCATACGCCAGCGCATATTCGCGGCCCAACCCGCCTCCCGCGCCGGTGACGATCACCGTGCGGCCGTTGCAGATTCCCATGCTTGATCCTTGTAGACAGTGATGCGCTTATCGACGTGCTTGCTATGCGCCTACAAGCGCTCGATGATCGTGACGTTGGCGAGCCCGCCGCCCTCGCACATGGTTTGCAGGCCGTAGCGGCCTTGCGTGCGTTCGAGTTCGTGCAGCAGACTGGTCATCAGCCGCGCGCCGGTTGCACCGAGCGGATGGCCGAGCGCGATCGCGCCGCCGTTCGGATTGGTGCGTTCGTGCGGATAACGCGTTTCAGCGAGCCAGGCCAGCGCGACCGATGCGAACGCCTCATTGAGTTCGACCACGTCGATATCGTCGAGCGTGAGGCCGGCTTTTTTCAGCGCATGACGGGTCGCGGGAATCGGCGCGGTGAGCATCCACAGCGGGTCGTCGCCGAGCACGCTCAAATGGTGAATGCGAGCACGCGGCGTCAGGCCGTAGCGCTTGAGCGCGTCTTCGGAAACGATCAGCAGCGCGGCGGCCGCATCGCACGTCTGGCTGGAGACGGCAGCCGTCAACGCGCCGCCCGGCATCAGCAGTTCGAGCGACGCCATTTTCGCGAGCGTGGTGTCCTTGCGCGGCGTTTCGTCATGCACGACGCCCGCGAACGGCGCGATCTCACGCGCAAAATAACCGCCTTCGATCGCCGCCAGCGCACGCCGATGACTTTCGAGCGCGTAGCGCTCCATGTCCTCGCGCGACAGATTCCAGTGATCCGCGATCCGCTGCGCCGCGTGAAACTGCGAGACCGGCGCATCGCCAAAACGCGCGCGCCAGCCGATGCTGCCGGAGAACGGATCGCTGAAACCGAGCGGCACGGCCGCCGTCATGGCCGACGAAATCGGAATCTGCGTCATGGTCTGCACACCACCGGCGACCACCACATCCTGCGTGCCGCTCATCACCGCCTGCGCGGCGAAATGCACGGCCTGTTGCGACGATCCGCACTGACGGTCCACCGTCACGCCCGGCACCGTCAGCGGCAAACCGGCGGCCAGCCAGCAGGTGCGCGCGATATTGCCCGCCAGCGGGCCGATCGTATCGACGCAGCCGAACACCACGTCGTCGTAGTCGTCGGCGGGAATCGCGTTGCGCGCCACCAGTTCGCGCAGCACAAAGCCGCCGAGGTCCGCGGCATGCACCTGCGCGAGGCCGCCTTTGCGGCGGCCGGTCGGCGTGCGCAGCGCGTCGACGATATAAGCCTGTCTCATCACGACTCCAGTTCGAAAGTACGGGCCGGGCCGATCGGTGCGCGATCTTCGATCAGCGCAGCGGCGACGCGGGCCTTGTGAAACGTCGTGTCGCCCCAGCTATTCGCGAGCGCCCAGATGCGTTTCATGAAAATTTGCAGATCGAGTTCCCACGTGTAGCCGATCGCGCCATGTACCTGCATGGCGTGGCGCGCGGCGAGCTGCGCGGCGGCGGTGGCGGCAAGCTTCGCGTGAGAGACGTACAGCGCGCGTTGCGGGTCGTTGTCGGCAATCGCGCAGGCCGCGCGATACACCACCGGCCGCGCGAACTCGTAGCGAATCGCGACGTCGGCAAGCAGATGCTTGAGCGCCTGATACGAGCCGATCGGTTTGCCGAACTGCTTGCGCTGCGCGCTGTAGTCGATCGCGACGTCGAGCACGCGCTGCGTCAACCCGAGCAGTTGCGCGGCCACGGCGAACGCGCCGCGATCCAGCGCGCTGGCCAGCAGCGGCGCGGCCGTTTCGCGCGAGGCTACCCGCGTCGCGGCGGAAGGCGTCCAGTCGACCTCGAACAAACGCCGCGAAGGATCGACGCTTTCCACCGCATTCAAGCGGCACGCGTGCGGCGTGAGCCAATGCAGTTCGCCGTCGCGCTCGGCCAGCAGAACCTGCGCGACGTGCGCGTCGGCGACATACGGATTCACCGGATGCGCAACCGCCACCCGCGCCGAGCCCGCCGCGATATCGCGCAGCAACGCGTCGCGCGGCCCGCTCGCGGGCAAACCGTCGAGCAGGCCCACGGCCACCAGCGCCGTATCGAGCAGGGGCTCGGGTCCGGCGAAATAGCCGTAGGTCTGCGCGAGCAGCGACCATTCCACTTCGCCGAGACCGAGGCCGTCGTGAGCCTCGAGCACCGACACCGCCGTCAAACCTTGCGCGGCGATCATCTGCCACAGCGCGTCCGAGCGTCCGGTCGGCGTGTGCCATAACTCGCGGATCAGTTCGGGCGTCATCTCCGTCATGAGAAAACGCCGGACACTGCTCTCCAGTGCTTCCTGATCCTCGTTGAATACGAAATCCATAGTTCCTCGCTCAATCCTTTAAGCGCCCGCAGGCGGGCTCGTTGCGGCGGTCGGCGGCGGTCGGCGCCGGCCTCACGAGCGCGGCATGCCCAGCATCCGTTCCGCGACGATGTTCCGCTGGATCTCGTTGGTGCCCGCGTAAATCGGCCCGGCCTGCGCGAACAGAAAACCGTCGAGCCAGTTGCCGAGCGCGGCGTGCTGCTCGCGCGTTTGCGGCACCACCTCGGCGCGCGCGCCGAGAATGTCGAGCGCGGTCTGATGCATGCGCAGATCGAGTTCGGACCAGAACACCTTGTTGGTGCTCGACTCCGCGCCGATATGGCCGCCCTTCTGCAGACGGCTGGCGGTGGCATAGGTCGACAACGCGTAGGCCTGCGCGTCCATCCATGCGGCCGTCACGCGGTCGCGCAAGGTCGGATCGCGGTCGGCCTCGGCACGATGCGCGAGGTAGAGATCGCGCAACGCTTCGGCGGTGCGTTGAAAACGCGCGGGCGAGCGCAGCATCAGGCCGCGTTCGAAACCGGCGGTTGCCATCGCGACTTGCCAGCCCATGCCTTCACCCGCAAGACGGTTGTCGACCGGCACGCGCACGTCGTCGAAGAAGATTTCCGCGAAACCGGTGTGGCCGTTCAACTGCCGGATCGGCCGCACGGTAATGCCGGGCGTGGACAGCGGCACCATCAGGAACGTCAGCCCGTGGTGACGGGTAGATTGCGCGTCGCTGCGAAACAGGCCGAACAGCCAGTCGGCCCAGACGGCGCGCGTCGACCAGATTTTCTGGCCGTTGAGAATGTATTCGTTGCCCGTGCCGCCGTCGGTGCGGATCGCGCTCGCGCGTATCGCGGCCATATCCGAGCCCGCGTTCGGTTCGGACCAGCCTTGCGCCCACACGTGCTCACCGGCGGCCATGGCCGGCAGAAAGCGGGCTTTCTGTTCGGGCGTGCCGAAGTCCATCAACGTGGGCCCGAGCAGGAAGATGCCGTTCTGATTCACGCGCATCGGCGCATCGGCGCGCCAGTATTCCTCTTCGAAGATCAGCCACTCGATCAGATCGCAACCGCGTCCGCCCAGCTCGCGCGGCCACGTGACCATGCTCCAGCGGCCCGAATGCAGCGTGCGTTCCCACGCGCGATGCGCGGCGAAACCCGCTTCCGTGTCGAAACTCGGCAGCGGTTCGCGCGGCACATGCGCGGCGAGCCAGTCGCGAATCTCCGCGCGAAACGCGCGTTGCGCCGGCGTGTAGTCGAGCTTCATGCGCGCGCTCCGGCTTGCGGTTCGGCTTGTGGTCCGCCTTTGGATTCACCTTGAGATGCGGCGGCATCGAACTGTGCGTCGCGTTTCTCGACGAACGCCGAACGCGCTTCGGTCGAATCGTTCGTCATATACGCCTGCAGCGTGAAGCCCTGTTCCCAGCGGTATTTGTCTTCGAGGTCGCCGTCTTCCACACCGTTCAGCGCCTCTTTCGCGAGTTGCAGCATCGCGGGGCTTTTGGCGGCGATCTTGCGCGCGAGTTCGAGCGCGGCATGGCGCAACTGCTCGCGCGGCACGACACGTTCCACCGCGCCGAGGCGATAGGCTTCGGCGGCGTCGACCATGTCGCCGGTGAAATACATTGCGCGCACTTTCTGCACGCCGAACATGCGCTGCAAATGCGCGCCGCCGCCCATCGCGCCGCGATCGATTTCCGGCACGCCGAAGCGCGCGCAGTCCGACGCGACGATCACGTCCGCCGCGCCGCAGATGCCGATGCCACCGCCCAGCACGAAACCGTGCACGGCGACGATCACCGGTTTCGGATTGCGGTGCACGGCGCGAAACGTCGCGTAATTGCCGGCGTTGATCGCGACGATCCGCTCCGGATGCGCGGCCAGTTCCTTGATGTCGACGCCCGCGCAAAAGCCGCGTCCCGCGCCGCGCAGCACGATCACGTGCACGCTGTCGTCGCGGCCGAGCGCGTCGATCGCATCGGCCAGCGCCTGCCAGCCGCGCGTGTCGAGCGCATTGACCGGCGGCTGATCGATCACCAGCTCGCCGATACCGCCTTCGCGTTCAATCCTGAACGGCAGCGAGCGGACGCTGTCGAGGGGTTCTGTCATGGTCTCCGTCCTGGTGAATGGTGTCTGTAGACTCGGCCGGCTCACGCGTGAACCGGAATGCCGCGCATCGCGGCGAGTGTGTCGAGCCGCGCCGAGGCCTCGTCGACGATGCGTGCAATCACGCTGTCGCACGACTCGAGCGCGCCGATCATCGCGGCGGCCTGGCCGCTCGGCAGCACGCCTTCGTCCGGCTCGCCGTCGACGATCGCGCGCTGGATCAGAAACGGCGCGTTCGCCGCCATCAGCGTCTGGCTCGCGGTGTAGCTGTGCTCGCGCAACGCCTTGAAACCGAGCGACGCCATCTGCGCGAAACTCATGCCGCTCTGACGACGCCACGCTTCGGCGGTACGCAGCGCGAACAGCGTGCGGCGTAGCGGCCCGAATGCTTCGAGACGCAGCAGGTAGGGGTTGTCGATCATGCGTTGCGGCAACCCGTCGAGCGCGGCCGAAACGCGAATGCGCGCAGGGTCGTCGACCGACACGTAGCGTTCGAGCGTCGTGCGCGGCACCGGCGATTCTTCGGTCATCAGAAAACGCGTGCCCATCGCGATACCGGCCGCGCCGTAGCCGAGCGCGGCGGCGAGGCCGCGTCCGTCGAAGAAACCGCCTGCGGCGATCACCGGCACGTTGACGGCGTCGAGCACGCGCGGCAACAGCAACGTGGTGGGTATCGAGCCCGTGTGGCCGCCGCCTTCCGCACCTTGTACGGTGACCGCGTCGGCGCCGAGTTCGACCGCTTTCTGCGCGTGTTTCGGCGCGCCGACGGTGGGAATGCACATCACGCCCGCGTCCTTGAAACGGCGGATCGTCTTTGCGTCGGGTCCACGGCCGTAGCTCACGGCGCGCAGTTTGTGTTTGATCGCCAGATCGACGACTTGCGCCGCGTTCGGCTGGAACATGTGGAAGTTGATCCCGAACGGCTGGTCCGTCAGTTCCTTCACCCGCAGAATCTCCGCTTCCACGCGCTCGGCTTCGAGCGTCGCGCCCGCGAGAAAACCGAAGCCGCCCGCGTTGCAGGTGGCCGCGACGAGCCGCGCGTCGGCGACCCAACCCATTGCGGTTTGCACAATCGGATAGCGGCAGCCGAGCAGGTCGCACAGCGGCGTGTGCAGCGCGGCGGTCATGCGGCTTCTCCGTTTGAGGCCGCGTCCGTGCGTTGCGAGTCGGCCATCTTGCGGGCGTCGTAACCGCCCAGCTTGTCGCCGCTCACCAGCTCGTTATGAGCATGCGCGAAGTGATGCCACGCAAAAGCCGCGTCCATGGCCGCGCGCTTGCCCTGCAATTCCTCGACGTGATTCACCGCCTGCTTGGTGAGCGTCAATCCGAGTCGCGGCATGCGCGCGATCTTCGCGGCGATTTCCGTGGTGGTGTCCTGCAAACGCTCGCGCGGGACGACCCGGTTCACCATGCCCATCTGATACGCGCGCGCCGCATCCATCCGTTCGCCGAGAAACAGAAACTCTTTGGCAATGCGCGGATTCAGCTCATACGCATGGGCAAAATATTCGACGCCGGGAATCCCCATCCGCACGACCGGATCGGAGAAGAACGCATCGTCCGACGCGACGATCAGATCGCAGACCCACGCCAGCATCAAACCACCGGCTACGCACGCGCCCTGCACCATCGCAATGGTCGGCTTGGGCAGATCGCGCCAGCGGCGGCACATGCCGAGATAGACCTCCTGCTCGCGGGCATACAGAAACTCGCCGCCTTCCTTGCCGACGTGGTCGTACCAGAGCGAGGCGCGCTCGAACGATTGATGAATATCGCGGCCCGGCGTGCCGATATCGTGCCCCGCCGAAAAATGTTTGCCCGCGCCGGCCAGCACGATCACCTTGACGGCGTCGTCGTTCGACGCGCGTTTGAACGCCGCGTCGAGTGCGTACGTCATCTTCGAGTTCTGCGCGTTGTGATACTCGGGGCGATTCATCGTGATGGTCGCGATACCGTCGCTCACGCGATACTCGACAACTTCGTCGGCGGCGTCGGTCGTCGCCGTGGATGGATTGATCGACATGACGTCCCTCACACGCTGCGTGGCGCGGGGTTATTGCGCACGACGCTCGCGCGCAGGTTGTGGGGGTCGAGCGCGCGCACGATACGCAGATCGTCCGCGGTGGGCGGCGGCGTCACCTGCATCTCGGGGTGCGCCAGCAACGCGAAACCGGTCAGCTCCTGCACTTCGTCGAAGCTCACGCCGGGGTGCAACGAACGCACCTGGACCGCGTGATCCGCGCCGCCGAAGTCCATCACGCACAGATCGGTAATCACGCTGCGCAGATCGGTGAACGCACGCATGCCGGCAATTTCACGCGCCGGGTTGTAGCCCACGCTGCACACCATGTCCACTTCACCGGCCACGAACGTGCGCTTGCCATGTCCGCTGACAAAAAACGAATTCGCGTGATTGATGCTGTTGCCGGGAAAACCGCGCGCGCCGAGCAATTGCGTTTTCGGGCGCGCGTAGTCGTCGCCGAGCCACGAGATGTTGGCCTGGCCGAAGCGATCGATCTGCGTCGGCATGACCAGCGCATGACGCTTGCCATGCCACACGCAATCGAACACGCGCTCGTAGGTCATCAATCCGCTTGCCTCGACGCGATAGCCCGCTTCACGCGGCCCGAGCGGCACCGGGCTTTCCACCAGATACGCCTCGCCATCAGTCAGCATCAGGCCGGCGTTATAGGCCAGCCGCGCGAGACCCGCCGCGAGGCGCGGCCCCGTGCCGATACCGGTGGCCAGCACTTCGCCGTCTTCGCGCCAGACACGCGCGGCGGCGGCAATCATCAGTTCCGCGAGGGAATAATCGAGAGAGTCGCTCATTTGCGCTCCATTACAGAATCGGCAACGGCAAAGCCGCCACATGGGACCGGCCGCCTGCGCGTTGCAGATAGCCAGGTTCGTCGGCGCCCACTACGTCGCGCAGATAGGCCGCCGTTTGCGCCGGGTCCTCGGCGCTCGCGCAATACGTCTTCAACTGCGGCAGATCCCAGCCGTAAGCCGGCGCGCACGATGTAGGATGCGCACCGCACGGCGCGTGGACCACGCCGCTCACGAGCGAACGCTCGAAGGTATTGCGGCGCGCGAGATCGAGGTCGCTGCTCGCGAGCGAATCGACCACCGTCTCGCTGCTGACGAAGCATTTCGCCGCCGCCCGCGCGAACCATGCGTCGAAGAAAGGATCCGGGCCGTCGATCCGCGTGTTGCCCAACTTGTCCGCCGCGTTCACGTGCAGCAGCGCGGCGTCAAGTTCCAGCGCGGGCATGGCGAGCAAGGTCTCGCCGCCGTATGGCGACTGCACCGTGCGCAGATGCGGCGCATGTTTGAGCAGATCGGTGCCGAGCCCGACGCGCGTCGGCAGAAACGGCAAACGCGCGGCAGCGGCGCGCAAGCCGAGTTGCAGCAGACCTTCGTCCAGTTCCAGCACGTCGATCGCGCCGGTTTCGCGAGCCCGGCGGAAATGCGGTTCGAGCGGAATCACGTCGAGTGAGACGAAGCCGAACACCACCTTGCGCACCTTGCCCGCTGCGCACAGCAAGCCGACGTCGGGTCCGCCGTAGGCGACCACCGTGAGGTCCTTCAGATCCGAGCGGACGATTTCGCGCACCAGCGCCATCGGCTTGCGGCGCGGCCCCCATCCGCCGATGCCGATCGTCATGCCGTCGGCGAGTTGCGCGACGACGTCGCGCGCGCTGAGTTGTTTGTCGAGAGTTTTCATATCGGTCTAGCGGAATCCCACGCTGAAATCATGTCCCCACAGGCTCACGCGGGTCGCTTCGTAGACGCTGTGCTGCGCCCAGTCGACCGTCAGGCCGCCGTAGCCGTACTCCAGATCGAAGCCGCCCGGCGTCTTCATGTAGAACGAGGTCATGTGGTCGTTGCAATGGCGGCCGAGCGTGGCGGAAAGCTTCACGCCTTGCGCGGCGACACGGTCGAGCGCGCGGCCCACTTCGTCCATGGAATCGACTTCGGCCATCACGTGAATGCAGCCCGACGGCACGGCCATCTCCATGATCGCGAGGCTGTGGTGACGCGCGTTCCTGCAATGCAGAAAGTGGATGCGCTTTTCGGGTTCGGCGGGGTCGTCGGTGAAACGCACGCGGAAAATGTCCGAGAGCTCGAAGCCCATCACGTTGCGCATGAACGAATCGGTGGCGTCGAACTGCGGCGCGGGCAGCACCGTATGGCCGAGACCCATCGCGCCGGTGACGAAACCGGGCACGCCGAGCGGCGATGCGAAGCGGCGGAAATCGGCGCGCATGCCCCAGAAAAACTCGTGCCGGTTGCCGGACGGATCGACACACCACACCATCGCCTGCACGCGGCGCAGCGCGACTTCGTCGGCGCTCGCGCGAACCGCTTCCACGCCGCACAATTCGAGCGCGCGGATCGCGTTGTCGAGCGCCGCCGCGTCGGCCAGTTCCCAGCCGGACGCGAAGTAGCGATCGGTGTCGCCGGGCACGATCAGATAGCGGAAATCGCGCTCATCCATCTTCAGATACAGCGCGCCGTTCGTGGCGTTCTGCGTCTGCATGCCCAGCACGTTTTCGGCGTAATCGCGCCACGTGTCGACCGCAGCCGACTGCACGACGACGTAGCCTAAAGCCCGCACTTCGATCATCTCCGACTCCTCCAGAAGCTGTTGTTGTCAGGCTTATTCTGGCGCTGCGGGGGCGGCGTTACATCGTCTGTTGGGACTAGCTTGCGGCGCTGTTTTCCGGGGTTTTGGCGTGGTTGACGGCGTTGGTTTCCGCGTCGCTTCCAGCGTCATTTCCCGCCCCTTCGCGCAGACGGTACTTGAGCACCTTGCCGGCCGCGCTGACCGGCAACCGCTCGACCAGCGACAGAAAGCGCGGCACCTTGTAGTTGGCCATGTTCTTGCGCGCCCACCCGGTCAGTTCTTCGACGCTCGCGTGCTCGCCCGCGCGCAGCACGACGAACGCGTGCCCCACTTCGCCGAGCCGCTCGTCGGGCACGCCGATCAGCGCCACCTGCGCGACCGCCGGATGTCCGCTGAACAGCCGCTCGATCTCCGCCGGATAGCAGTTGAAGCCGCCGACGATAAACATGTCCTTGATGCGATCCGTAATGCGCAGATAACCGTTGACGTCGAGCGTGCCGAGGTCGCCGGTGTGCAGCCAGCCGTCGGCGTCGATGGTATCGACGGCGTTTTCGCGCTGGCCGAAATAGCCCTGCATCACGTTGTAGCCGCGAATCTGCACTTCACCGGTTTCGCCCGGGGCAAGCGCCGCGCCGTTGCTGTCGGCAATGCGGATGTCGACGCCCGGCATCGCGCGGCCCGACGTGTGCGCAATGGTCTCGGCGTCGTCACCACGCCGGCAGAGCGCCGCGAATCCGCACGATTCCGTCAGACCGTAGCCCGTCAGCACCGTGTCGAAACCCAGTTGCGCGCGCATCCTTTCGATCAGGCTCGGCGCGATCGCCGCCGCGCCGGTTACCGCCACCCTCAGCGACGACAGATCGCGCGCGGCCAGATCCGGCATGTCGAGCAACGCGTGATACAGCGTGGGCGGTCCCGGCAAAACCGAAACCCTGTCGCGCACGATCCGTTCGAGCACGCGCTCCGGGTTGAACACCAGATGCGGCAACACCGTCGCGCCGCTCGCCAGCGCCGCGAGCCAGCCGGCCTTGTAACCGAACGCATGAAAGAACGGGTTGACGATCAGATAGCGGTCGCTGCCGCGCAGCGTCGCGATCTGCGCCCAGTCGTGAACCGCGCGCAGATTCTGGCCGTGCGTGGTCATCACGCCTTTCGGCCGGCCCGTGGTGCCGGACGTGAACATGATGTCCATCAGCGTATCGGGCCGCACCATCGCCTCGCGGCTGCGGAAGGTTTCCATCGACGTACCGGCCGCGCGCAACAGAAACGCATTCCAGGTTTCGTCGCGGCCGTGATGCTCGCTCGCGCCAGGCTCCGCTTCTCCGTCGAACACGACGATCCGCTCCAGCGACGCAGGACGGTGCGATGCCAGCATCGCCGGATACGAGTCGCCGAGGAAGGTGCCGCAGCAGAACAACAGCCGCGCGCCGCTGTCTTCGAGAATCGCGCCCGCTTCAAGGCCTTTCATGCGCGTGTTGATCGGCACCAGCGCAGCGCCCGCGCTATGAATCGCCAGCGCCGCGACGATCCATGACGCCACGTTCGGCGCCCAGATCGCCACCCGCTCGCCCGGCTGGATACCGCAGCCGATCAGCGCGCGCGCCGCCGTGATGCGGGCGGCGTCGAGTTGCGCGTAGCTGAGATTGCCCTGCGCCGTTTCGATCGCGGTGCGCGTGCCGTGGCGCGCGGCGCCGTGCGCGATCAACGCGGGCGTCGTCAGAATGTGGTTCAGCGTCATGATGAATTCGATGAAGAGGGTTCGCGGCACGCGTACGCACGAACGGCGCGCCTACGCGCCGCGAACCTAGTCGGGGAAAGCCACGCGCAGCGTCGCGCTGGCAGGGGTCGCGCTGCACGCGAGGGTCCAGCCGTCGGCGAGATCGGCTGCGTCGAGCACGTGGTTCGCGTTCAGGGTCACGCTACCGGCCACGACCCGGCACATGCAGGCGCCGCATAAGCCGCTGCGGCACGAGTTCGGCGCGGGGACGTCGGCGCGCAACATCGCGTCGAGCAGGGTTTCGCCGGGCTCGCTGGTGAGGTGGAAGGTGGCGCCGTCGAGTTGGGTTTCGATGGAGGCGGTGGTGACGGTGGTGACGGCGGTAGCGGCGACAGTGGGCGGGGTGATCGCGTTGGTGGCAACACCGGGTTCGCCGTTGCCGCCACGCTCGGCTACCGGCAAATCCGGCAGATCCGGCAGCGAAACAAACCGCTCCACATGCACCTTCGCACGCGGCAAGCCGAGCGCCAGCATCGTCGCCAACGCGTTCTCCATGAACAGCGCCGGTCCGCAGATAAAGCATTCCTGCTGGCTCCACGGCCGCGCCAGTTCTTCCAGATGACGCTGCTGCGGAATCCCCTGCACGCTATCGAGCCAGTGAATCACGCGCAAACGCCCCGCGTGCCGCTGCCCGAGTTGCCGCAGTTCATCGGCGAAAATCACCGACTGCGCGTCGCGGTTCGCATAGATCAGCGTCAGCATGCCGCGTCCATTCACCAGCGCCGATTTCAGAATGGACAGCACCGGCGTGATACCGCTGCCGCCTGCGAACAGCAGCAGATCGCCGTCGAGCGAACGCGGCGTGAAGACGCCCGCTGGCGCCATCACGTCGAGCTCGTCGCCTGGCTGCACGCTGTCGCACATCCAGTTCGACACGCGGCCGTCGCGCACCCGCTTGATGGTGATCTTCGGCGCGAGGTCGATACCCGGCGCGCTCGACAGCGAATAACAACGCTGCAGGTTCGCGTCGGCGCACGGCACCTTGAGCGTCAGAAACTGCCCCGGGCGATAGCTGAACGCCTCGCGCAGCGCCTGCGGCAGGTCGAACACGAAAGAGCGCGCGTCGGCGCTCTCCGCGATCACGTCCGCCACTTTGAGCCGGTGAAAACGCGCATCAGCCATGGCGGGCGAACTCAGGCCACGCCCATGATCAACTGCGCGTTATCGATCCGATACTCGCTGCCGTTGATGAAGCGCGATTCGTCCGAAGCGAGGAACAGCACCAGATTCGCGATGTCTTCCGGCAGGCACATGCGCGCTTGCGGATCGATGGATTGCGTCAGCGCGTCGCGCGTGCCTTCCGCCGAACCGAAGAACGGCGCGGTCATCGGCGTGAGAATGCCGTCGGGATGGATTGTGTTGCAGCGAACCTTATAGCCCTGGGTCTTGCAATGCGCGGCGATCGCACGGGTCATTGCGGTGACCGCGCCCTTGCTCGCCGAATACGCGCAAAACGCGCCGAGCCCGCCCAACGCCGCGACCGACGACATGTTCACGATCGAGCCGCCCTTCTCCTTCATCGCCTTCACCGCCGCACGGCAGCCGAGAAAATAGCCTTCCGCGTTGATGCGCAGCACGTTCTGCCACTCTTCAAGCGTGGTGTCTTCAATGCTGCCGAGCAACAGCACGGCGGCGTTATTGACCAGCACGTCCGGCGTGCCGAAGTTCGTTTGCGCGGCGCCGAACACGTCGTTCCAACCGGCTTCCGACGTGATGTCGTGACGCACGAAACGCGCCGCGTCGCCGATTTCCGCCGCCACCGCACGACCCGCTTCTTCGTTGACGTCGGTCAGCACGACGCGCGCGCCTTCACGCGCGAACAGCAGCGCGTCCTGTTTGCCGACGCCGCTCGCCGCACCCGTCACGACGGCGATCTTGCCTTTGAGTCTGTCTCCCATCTTCATTCTCTCTTTCAGTGTCAGTCAGTTTCAGTCAGGGAATGGGTGCGGTTCGCGAGAACCACGCCCGCTGCGGCCCGGCCCGCCTGGCGGCCGGACCAGATACAGTCCGCGAGCGAGAGGCCGCTCACGTAATGATTCGATGCGAGTCCGCACGCGGCGCGGCCGGCGGCAAACAGGCCCGCGACCGGTTCGCCTTGCGCCGACAGCACCGCGTTGCTCGTTTCGTCGACCCGCAAGCCGCCGAGCGTGATCGACGGGCACGGGAAAATGCGACTGTCCGATGAGATATCGATCGCGTAGTAAGGACCGTGCGCGAGCGGCTGCAACATGGCGGCGGATTTGCCGAACTCGCGATCGACACCGCTCACCGCAGCCGCGTTGTAAGTGGCGACGGTTTGCTTCAACACCGCCGGATCGCAGCGCATACGTGCGGCAAGTTCGTCCAGCGACTTGCCGCGCTTGCGGCCGGCGAGCATCAGCAGCATTGCGGGCACGCTTTGAAATGCCCACAGCTTGCCGCGCCGGCACTCATGCAATGCGTGCCTGACAAGACGCGCGTCGAGAATCAGCCACGCGTGGCCGTCGCGGGTTTCGCACATCGCGTGGCCGAGCGCGGCGCCATACACTTCCTCGTTGCAGAAGCGCGCGCCGCGACGATCCACCACGCAGCCCTGCGCCCACGCATACGGCGGATTGATGAAGCGCCATGCGGACACGCGTTCGAGCCGCGTCGCCACGCCGCCCGCCGACACCCCGAGCCGGATGCCCGCGCCGTCGCAACCGGTCGTGCCGAGCCGCCAGTTCGGCAGATAACGCGGCGCGTGGCGCGCGATCATCGGCCGGTTGAAGATAAAACCACCGGTGCTGAGGATCACCGCGTCGGCCTTGATCGTGATGAGCCGGCTTTCGCGCAACTCGATACGATGCAGCGCGGCGCGCAAGCGATCCGCCCACGCCGGCATGCCGTTATGCAAACGTTCGGCCCACCGCGCGAGCCGCTTATGCGCGCGCTGCGCCTGACCCGGCGCGACCTGCCAGACCTGCGCGCCGATCACGCGACCGCTGCGGTCGGTCACGAGGCGGCGCACGCTGGCGTGGCACATCGTGTCGATAAACGGTTGCGACTCGACCGCGCGACGCAGCGTGTCGTACAGCACGCGGCCCGACATACCGTCTCCAACCACGCGATGACCGCGCGGCGCGGGCGCATGTTCGCGCTCGGCGTCGCCCACTGATTCGTTGCCGGAGTAGTACAGGTAGTAGCGATTCTGCGGATACGAGGTCTTGCGCGGCGGCACCGACGCGCCGAATTGCACGCCGAGCCGTTCGAGCCAGCGCAGCATCTCGACGCTGCCCGCGCAAAAGCGTTCGAGCGTCGCGGCGGAGACGGCGTCGCCCACTTCCTGTTGCAGGTACGCGAACATCGCCTCGGGCGTGTCGCTATAGCCCGCTTCGTTCTGATAACGCGTGCCGCCGCCCGCGTACACCACGCCGCCGCTTTTCGCGCTCGCGCCACCGCCTTCGAAACGCTCGACAATGCGCACCTTCGCGCCGGCCGCCGCCGCTTCGAGCGCGGCGCAAGCACCGGTCGCGCCGAAGCCCGCGATCAGCACGTCGCAGACATCGTCCCAGCGCATCAGCGCCGCATCGTCGACGACGAGCGGCGCGTCCACCGGTGTCGCGAAGTCGTGCTGGGCGGTTGCGGATTCGTGCATGGCGCGGTGTGCCTCGTTCAAGCCGTCGCGCAACGCGCGGGCGTCGTGGCCGTCGTATAGACGCCGTCCACATACACCAGCGGATCGACCTCGCCGCTGATCAGCACCTGCTCCACACGGCCGATAAAAATCGCATGCGTGCCGTAGTCGAACCGGCCGTCCTGCGTGCAGATCAGACTAGCCTGCGCGTCGAGCAGAAACGGCACGCCGTTCGCCGAGCGTTGCCAGTCGCCGGTGCTGAAACGCTCCTCGCCTTTCAGGCGGCCGCTGCAATCGATCGCGATGTGCTGATGCTGCGCCGACAGCACGTTCACGCAAAACGCCGCGCCCTGATCGAGCGGCGGAAAGATCGACGAATTGCGATTGATGCAGATCAGCAGCGAAGGCGGTTCCGTGGACAGCGAATCGACCGCGGTGGCCGACATCGAATAGCGGCGCTCGCCGTCGCTGCAACTGATCACGGCCACCGAGCGCGCGAGACGGCGCATGGCGAGCAGCATGTCGGCGCGCAGCGGATGGGCATTGAGTTCGGTCATGGTGTGACTCCGCGGAGTTCGCTGTTGGTTTCGGTATTCGCTTCGGCGCGCGCTTCGGCTTTACCGTCGGCGAGATGATTGGCGGCGATGTAGCCGAAGGTCAGCGCCGGGCCGAGCGTCGAGCCCGCGCCCGGATAGCTCGCGCCCATCATCGACGCGCTGGTGTTGCCGATCGCGTAGAGACCGGCAATCGGCGACGCATCCTCGCGCAGCACGCGGGCGAACGCGTCGGTGATGAGCCCGCCTTTCGTGCCGATGTCGCCCGCGTCGACACGCACCGCGTAGAACGGGCCGGTGTCGAGCGGCGCGAGACAGGGGTTCGGTTTGACGCTCGGGTCGCCGTAGTAGGTGTCGAATGCGTTGCCGCCTTTGGCGAACTCTTCATCCACGCCGCTGGCGGCGTAGCGATTCATTTTCGCCACGGTGTCGCGCAAGCCCGCTGCGTCCACGCCGATCAGCGCGGCCAATGCGTCCAATGAGTCGGCCTTGTACAGCAGCGAGCGAAACGCCGCGGGAATCCGCGAGTCGGGCATCATCGAACCCGGCATGATCGGCCCGCACGGATAGTTGCGGCGAAAGCGCGCGTCGAACACCATCCACGCGGGCACGCACGCGCCCGTTTGCGCATGGTCGCGATACATCGCGGGAACGAACTCCGAATAGGGCGCCGCTTCGTTGACGAAGCGCTTGCCGAGTCCGTTGACGATCACGCAGCCGGGCAAGTTGCGCTCCACGAACAGCGCGCGCTGCTTTTCCTCGCGATCGACATGCACGGTCGGCGCGCCCCACACATGCTCCATCAGCGCGATGCGTGCGCCGAGTTGCTGGCCTGCCGCGATAGCGTCGCCAGTATTGTTGGGCGGCGTGGCACTCCAATCCGCTTGCGTCGGATGCGGCAGATAGCGTTCGCGCATGGCCTGATTCCGTTCAAAGCCGCCCGCCGCGAGAATCACGCCGCGTCTGGCCAGCACACGCACGGCCTGGCCGTCGCGTTCGACCACGACGCCCGTTACGCGTCCGTCGGCTTCGAGCAGTTCACGCATCGGCGCGTTCAGCCACAGCGGCACCTTGCGGTCGAGCAACGCACGGCGCAAGCCGCCGGCCAGTGCATTCCCCAGCGTCAGGCGACGATCGCGCCGCGAGCGCATCCGCGAACCGATATCGAACCAGTAGCGGCCGAACTGCTTCAACGCGAGGCCGATATAACCGGGTGCCTTCGACAGCAGCACATGCGCTTCTTTCGACGTCACCGCCACGCGTCCGCCGATCAGCGTGCCCGGCGAAGGCAGCCGCAGCCGCGCGAATTCGGCACCGAGCGACGCGCCGTCGACCGGCAACGGATCGAGCGCGCGATAACCCGGCATCGAGCCCGGCAGGTGCTGAAAGTAGTCGGCATACTTCGGCAGCGATTCGTAGCGCACCGGCGTATTCGCTTCGACATAGCGCAGCATCTCCGGCGCGACGTCGAGGTACGCGTCGAGCTTGTCGCTGGCTGTCACGCCTTGCGTGCAGGCGTCGAGATAGGTACGCGCCGCCGCGCGCGTATCGGTCGCGCCGAGTTCGGCGATATGGTGATTGCACGGAATCCAGATACCGCCGCCCGACACCGCCGTCGTGCCGCCGTACACGTCGCTCTTTTCGAGCACCACCGCCGAGAGGCCGCGGTCGGCCGCGCGGCAAGCGGCCAGCATGCCGCCCGCGCCGGAACCGACCACCACGACATCGAACACCTGCGTCTGCGTTTGCTGTTCGCTCATGGCGGCGCCCGTCAGACGAAGAAGTCGGTGTTCGGACGTCCCAGCATCACCGCGCCGAGGTTCTGTCCAAACCGGTCGACGTTGTTCGCGTAGTGCGCGCGCGCCGCATGCAGATCGAGGAAGCGCCGCACCAGCGGATTGCGGTGATAGATGCCGTTGCCGCCCGCGTAACGCAGCAGCGCATTGGCCGCCTGCGCGCAGCGTTCGGCCACTTGCGCGGATTGATAGCGGAACAGCACGCGACGTTCGATCGATACCTCGGGGCCGCCGTTGGCCGCCGCCATCAGCTCGGCGAAATTGCGCTTGAGCAGCACCTTCATTTCGTCGATCGCGACCGACGCGTTGGCGCACGCTGTTTGCGCGCCGGTGTCGTCGGTCGTTTTCGCGCCGCTGTTGGCGCTCACGCGCGTGGCGGCGTAGCCGGTGAAATCGTCGAGCGCGCCCTGCAATGCGCCGATACACGCCGTGCAAACCGCCCGCACGAAAATCTGTGCGAACGGTAGATGAAACAGCGCCGCGTCGTTCACCGCGAGACCGGGGCTCGTGCCCATCATGCCGTCTATCGCTTTGTGCGTGCGGTAGTCCGGCACGAACGCGTCGTCGACGAGAATGTCGTGGCTGCCGGTCGCGCGCAAACCGAGCACGTCCCAGTCCTGCTGAATCGTGTAATCGCTTTTCGGCAGCAAAAACGTGCGGTATTCGGGCGGTTCGCCGTCTTTCGCGGGCGGCACCAATGCGCCGAGAAACACCCAGTCGCACAGTTCGCTGCCGCTGGAAAATTTCCAGTGACCCGACAGGCGGAAGCCGCCTTCAACCGGCGTGACGCGTCCCACCGGCATATAGGTCGAGGCGATCAGCGTGCTCGGGTCCTGGCCCCACACGTCCTGCTGCGCGCGTTCGTCGAACAGCGCGAGCTGCCAGTTATGCACGCCGACCACGCCGTACACCCACGCGCTCGACATGCAGCCGCGCGCCACCGCCATCTGAATCTCGAAGAAGGTTTGCGGATCGAGTTCGTAGCCGCCATAGCGTTTGGGCTGCAATACCTTGAACAAACCGGCCGCCTGAAAATCGGCCACGGTGTCGGCGGGAATGCGCCCGTTTTCCTCGGCCTGCGCGGCGCGCCCGGCCAGCACCGGCGCGAGGGCTTCGGCGCGGGCAATCAGTTCGGCTGCAAGCGTATTCGAATCGTTGTCTCGATGCACGGCTGTCTCCTAGGTCGAGCGGAGCGTGCGCGTTGGCGCTGGCTCCAGTCTTACGCGCGACTGAGTTCGCGCTTGTTCTGTCAGGGTCATCTTCGAGGGCCGGCCGGCGCGTCGCATCGTCTGAAGAGACTAGCGGCCCGCGCGCGGCCGGTGCACGCTCGCGTTGCGTCAGGCGACGGCTTGAGCCTGCGTTTGAGCCTGCTTCTCCGCTTTGACGCGATTGAAGTAAGGGATCACGTGCTCGCCGATATTGCGGATCGTTTCGAGCTGCGCTTCCTGCGACACGGTGCCCATCTGGCACAGGAACAGCACTTCGTCCACACCCGCTTCCATCAGACGGCCCACGTAGCCGATGCAATCGTCGACCGTGCCGTACGCGTGATTCGGGTTCATCATCGAGAGCGCCGGGTCGCTGAAGTCCACCACCACTTCTTCCGACGCGAAGCGCGAGCGGATCACCATTTCGCCGGTGTTGCCCTTCACGAGGTCGTCGCCCCAGCTCGACGGATCGGGACGCTCGCCGCCCGTGTACCAGTACGCGAGCGATTCCATGAAATAGCGTTGTCCGCGAATGCCGATCTTGCGAGCCTGCTGGCCGTCGTTCATCACCACCGCCGGGCACAGCGCGGCCAGATGCTGGGTCGGACGGAAGCCGACCTGGTCTTCCGGCTTGCGGGTGGCCCACGCTTCGCGATACAGCGCGTTTTTCTTCGCCACTTCATCGGGGCCGCCGAAGCCGAGCACCAGCGCGCCGAGGCCGCGTTGTCCGGCGCGCAACAGGCCGTCGTTGTTGGTGCACGCCATGTACATCGGCGGATGCGGGTCCTGGAACGGCTTCGGGTGAATCGGCCGTTTGGGGATCTTGATGTATTTGCCGTCGTGCTCGATCTCGTCCTGCACGAACATCTTCGGCACGAGGTACATCGATTCGTCGATCATCGGCTGCAGTTCGGCGAGGTCATAGCCGAACGCGCCGGCCTCCTGCTGGCTGCCGCCCTTGCCGACGCCGAAATGCACGCGGCCGCCCGATAGAATGTCGAGCATCGCCACGCGCTCCGCGACCTTGATCGGATGGTTCATCGCGGGCGGCAGGCAGATCACGCCGTGGCCGAGGCCAATGCGAGTGGTGCGGCCGGCCAGATAGGCGAGGAAGGTTTCCGGCGCGCTCATGTGCGCGTAGTTCGTCAGCGACGTGTGTTCGACGCACCAGACGGTGTCGAAACCCATCTGCTCGGCAAGCAGGGCCTGCTCGACGGTCTCCTTGAATACCCGGTGATCGCCTTCCCGCGAAGCGTCCGTGGTCTGGGCTTCGTAAATCAGAGAAAACTTCATTGCGTGCGTCTCCATGAATTTTGGACTGTGCTGAATCGGGCGGTCCGCCCGCGATCCGGCGCTGAACCTGGTCGGAATCGTGACGGTCCACGAAACGCAGTTTCAGATCGCGCGTGCTTGCCGGCATCGTCTGTTTGGATTAACGGCGAGGGTTTGGCGGGGAAGTTTTTATCGGCAGCGTTTTCAGGCCTGTTTTAAGGCCGTTTTTTGCGTGGCGGCTAGTCCGATTGGACCTCGTGCGACGCGTGCGCGCGGCGCTACGATCGAAGCGCGGTCAATCAAAAACAACGCGAACGACAACGCTCAACGATGGGAGTGCCATGCAATGAAGGCTTCGATAATGCTGTACCCGGTCGACTCGATCGACGCGGCACTGCCGCTGTTTGTCGACGGGCTGGGACTGGCGGTGAAATTCCGTGACGGCGAGCGCTATTGCGCGCTCGATGGCGTGGGGCTGACCATCGCCCTGGTCGCGGGCGAGGAACGGATCGTCGAACGCCCGGCGCTGGTGTTTCGCGTGGAAGAGAACGACGACCTGTATGCGGCAATGGCGCGCGTCGTGGCGGCTGGCGCTTCAGTGCGGGTGCCGGTGCAGCAAGGTCCGCATGAATTGCGCGCGGTGCTGGAAGATAAAAACGGTGCGCTGCTGGTGCTGTCGCAGAAGCGCGTGGGTTGAGGTTTAACTGACGCGCGCCGGATACGCGCGCGTCAGTTAATTGAAGAATTGAAGTTCAGTCGAAACTGCCCGCAGTGCGTTGCCGAAACAGGCACTGCGAGCCGCAAGCAACTTGTGTTTCTCTTGTGTCTCGTGTGTCTCGTGCTTCCTTAACCGAGCGGCACCACGCTACCCAGCAGAATCCGCACGAGCGTCGCCTGACGCGTCACGCCGGTCTTCGAAAAGATCGCCCGCAAATGAGCCCGTGCGGTGTTCTTGCTGATCCCCAACTCGTCAGCGGCCTCTTCAAGCGTCAAACCATTGGTCAGCAGCAACGCCAGCGACGTCTCCGCCGGCGTGAGATCGAACAGCTTGCGCACGATCTCCTGCGAGCCTTGCGACTTGCGATCGGGGTCGCGCAAGAACAGCACGGTCGCCGGCCGCCGCTTGTTGTCCTCGGACCAGTCCGACAGCGGAATCGTGCGCACCAGCACGCCGAGTTTCGGCTTGTCGCAACCGCGCGTGATCGGCATGGCTTCCACGATCGGCGCAGCGGTGCCGAAGTGTCCCATCAGCGCATGACGCACGAGGCGTTGCAGATTGCGGTTCTCCTGCGCGTCCGTCGCCTCGACATTGCCGTGCGTGATACGCAGCCCATTGCCTTGCGCGAGGATTTCGTCGGCCACGCTATTGGTGCGCATGATCGCGCCGCTCTCGTCGAGCGTGACCGTGCCCACCAGCATCCGGTCTATCGCGCTCGCGTACAGCGTGCGCTCCGATTCGACGATATCGAGCCGCGAATGCAATTCGACCGCGCGCCGCAAATGCGGCAACAGCAACGCGCAAAACGCCTTGTCGCGCGCGGAAAAATGCGTCGCGCTGTGCTTGCGGCACACGCGGAAACGACACTCGACGCCCGACTCCGTCCGCAGATCCGCGCCCATGATGTAGCGGATATCGGCGGGCTTCAGAAACTGCTTGTACAACTCGCTGGTGAGCCAGCCGGTGTCGCCGAATACCTCGTCGACGGTCACCACGCGATCCGCAGGCAAACCGACGAACGGATCGAGCGAATAGTAGTAGTTGTTGTACGACGCTTCGCCCGGCACGCCCGTGCCCATTTCCGACGCATGCACCATCAGCCCGCGCCGGTCGCTCGAAGGCGAACGCAGAATCAGCGTCACGTAGCTCGCGCCGAGCGAGGTACGAATCAGTTCAAGTGCGCTGGCCCAGGGGGTGCTTTCCAGCGGGCCCTGATAAATACGCGCGGCAAGCTCGCTGAATTGCGCGACGTTCATGTCCGGCAATTCACTCGCGGCCTGGCCCTCTTCAGGGGCCCATTTTGTCTCCATCAACACGCTCCGTCCTCCATGCGATTTAGCATCGCGACGCCAAGCTTACGGGCCGCTCCGTCCGCTGGCATCGGTGGAAGTACTTAGCCGGGGAAAGTTTCGCAGAGCGTGCGAACGAACTCTCGTCCAATCGGACGATGCCCCGGCCAGAGCGCCGCGCTTCAATGCATTCAGTGCCGTGTCCGATACGCCGCCGCTCGCGTTTTGCGGGGCGTACGAGCGTTTTCAAATACCGGCTATAGCCGCTGCTGAACCATTCCAAGGAGACCCGATGGCGCTCGATCCCCAGGCGCAAGCCCTGCTCGCCGCGTTCGCCGGCATGCCCGCGCTCGATTTCACGCAACTCACGGCGCCGGCTTATCGCGCGATCCTCGCCGCGGGCGGTGGTTTTGCGCCAGGCGACCCGATCGCCGCGGAAGAGGACCTGCTGATTCCCACCGCGAACGGCTCGATTGCCGCGCGCGTTTATCGGCCGGTGGTCGACGGCGGCGACAGCAACGCGCTGCTGCCGCTCACGGTGTTTTTCCACGGCGGCGGCTTCGTTTCGTGCGGGCTCGATACGCACGCGAATATCTGCCGCTGTCTGGCGCAGCGGGCGCAAACGGTCGTGCTATCGGTCGATTACCGGCTCGCGCCCGAAGCGCCTTTCCCCGCCGCCGTGCACGATGCGCTCGACGCCGTGCGCTGGGCCGCCGCCCATTCGGCCGACCTGCGCGTGCGACCCGGCGCGTTGGCCGTTGCCGGCGACAGCGCCGGCGGCAATCTTGCCGCAGTGGCCGCGCAGCAGTTGCGTCATAGCGGCGTGGCTGGCGGTGTGGTGATTGCGCACCAACTGCTGCTCTACCCGGTCGTTGATTGCGCAACCGAACATCCGTCATACGAATCGAAGGGTGACGGCTACTTTCTGAGCGCGGACCAGATGCGCTGGTTCAAGGACCAGTATTTCGGCCCTGCCGCCGACCGCGCCCAGCGCGCCGATCCGCTCGCCAGCCCGCTCGCCGCCGACGATCTGAGCGGCGTGGCGAGCGCCACCGTCATCAGCGCCGAATACGACCCGTTGCACGACGAGGCCGAGCACTACGCGGCACGCCTCGCGCAAGCCGGCGTGCTGACCACGCACGTGCGCTGGCCCGGCCAGATTCATGGTTTCGCGAGCCTGCTCGGCGTGCTCGACGCCGCCGACCACGCGCTCACGACGGCAGCGCACGCGTTGCGCCACGCGCTGCACGTCGAGCCTTTCCGACTCCGCTAACCCGACACGACATGACTGCATTGATCCGCCTCGCGGCCGAAGACGGCATTGCGACGCTCACGTTCGACCGCCCCGACGCGTTGAACGCCCTCAACGAAGCGATGGCGATCGAACTGAACGCCAAGCTCGCGAGGCTCGCGCATCACGACGACATCCGCGCGATCGTGCTGACCGGCGCCGGCCACGCGTTCATGGCGGGCGGCGACCTGCACAGCATGCGCACGGCGCTCGACGAGAAGCCGGCGGTTCGCGACCGTGCGATCGGCACACTCGTGCGGCTCGCGCAGAGCGCGGTCGAGGCCATCGCCGCTTCGCGCAAACCGGTGATCGCGAGTGTCAACGGCGCGGTCGCGGGCTTCGGTCTAAGCCTCGTCGCGGCTTGCGATCTCGCAATTGCGGCGCAGCGCGCCACGTTCACCTCGGCGTACGGCCGTATCGGCACCTCGCCCGACGGCGGCGCGACTTATACGCTGCCGCGCGCGCTCGGCGTACGGCAAGCCGCACAATGGCTGTATCTCGACGAGCGTCATAGCGCCGACGAAGCGTTGCGCGCCGGCCTCGTCAACTGGGTCGTGCCCGACGATCAGCTCGCCGAACAGACGCGTTCGCTGCTCGAGCGCATGGGCGCGCTTGCCCCGGATGCGTTTGCGCAAACCAAAGAGCTGCTGCTCCAGGCGCCACAACGCAGCTTCGCCGATCATCTTTACGCCGAGCAAAGCAGCTTCCTGCACTGCGCGGCCAGCGACGATTTCCGCGAAGGCATCGATGCGTTTTTCGACCGACGTCCCCCCGTTTTCGGCTCCGGCGCGCGTTGACGACACGCCCGCGCGTCACTTCCCCTTTTCACCCCAGCACGGGACCACACCGATGAAACTGGCCACCACCGACGAAATCGTCGCCGAACTCAAAGCCGGCCGCATGATCATTCTGGTCGACGAGGAAGACCGTGAGAACGAAGGCGATCTGCTGATCGCCGCCGACCACGTCACGCCCGAAGCGATCAATTTCATGGCGCGCTTCGGACGCGGCCTCGTTTGCCTGACGCTCAGCGCCGACCATTGCGAGCGCCTCAAACTCGCGCCGATGGCCAGACAGAACGGCACGCAATACGGTACCGCGTTCACGATCAGCATCGAGGCGGCGCACGGTGTCACCACCGGCATCTCCGCCGCCGACCGCGCGCATACGATCCGCACTGCCATTCACGCCGACGTGCGTGCCGAGCATCTGGTGCAGCCGGGCCACGTGTTTCCGATCGCGGCGCGGCCGGGCGGCGTGCTGGTGCGCGCCGGCCACACCGAGGCCGGTTGCGATCTCACCGCGCTGGCCGGCTTGACGCCCGCCGCGGTGATCTGCGAAATCATGAACGACGACGGCACGATGGCGCGCCTGCCGCAACTGATCGAATTCGCCGCGCGCCACGGGCTGAAAATCGGCACCATCGCCGATCTGATCCACTATCGCAGCGTCAACGAGTCGCTCGTGGAACGCGTCGGCGAGCGGCCGCTTCACACGCCGTGGGGACCGTTTCGCGCGATCCAGTATCGCGATACCGTGCGCGCTTCCACGCATCTCGCGCTGGTGCGCGGCGAACCCTCGCCCGATGTCCCGGTGCTGACGCGCGTGCATGAATGCTTCTCGCTGCTCGATCTGCTCGATGCGGAACCGTCCGCGCATTCGTGGCCGTTGCACGCGGCGCTGCAAAAGATCGACGCGGCCGGTTGCGGTGTAGCGGTGCTGCTCGATTGCGATATGCATGCCGATGCGGGCCGCGGCCAGCGCAATCACGGTACGGCGACGCGCAAGGATGGACGGCTCTCGGGAATCGGCTCGCAGATTTTGCGCGACCTCGGCGTGCGTCGCCTGAACGTGTTGTCGAGTCCGTTCAGATTGCCGGCGCTGTCGGGGCATGAACTGGAAATCATGGCGTTCATTCCGCTTGGTGAAGCCGATCCCGACAATCCGCACACGTTCGACTCCATGACTACCGCGCCGCTCGCGCGCGCGTATTCCGCTGCGCGTGGGAATACGTCACGTGGGGCGGTTGCGGCGGCTGTATCGGTTGCTTCGGTTCATGCCGAACCACAAACCGCTTCGTACGAACTCCAGGCCACTTCCTGACGAACTGCCCATGACTCAAGACACGACTCAAGCAATCACTCAGCGCAATCAACCCTACGTCGCGCTCGTCACCGGCGCGTCGCGCGGTGCCGGCAAGGGCATTGCCCTCGCGCTCGCCGCCACCGGCGCGACCGTCTACGTCACCGGCCGCACGCAACGGGAAGGCGACGCGCCGTTGCCCGGCACGGTACACGCCACCGCGATCGAAATCGACAAGCTGGGCGGCAAAGGCATCGCCCTCACCTGCGATCATGCCGACGACGCGCAAGTCGCTGAAGTCTTCGAGCACATCCGTCAGGCGAGCGGGCGGCTGGATATTCTCGTCAATAACGCGACCGTCCTGCATGACGAGTTGATACGTCCCGCGCCGTTCTGGGAGAAACCGCTCGATCTGGTCGATATTCTCGACGTCGGTTTGCGCTCCGCCTATGTCGCGAGCTGGCACGCCGCGCGGATGATGGCCGCGCAAGGCGACGGACTGATCGCGTTCACTTCGTCGTTCGGTGCGAGCTGCTATATGCACGGCGCGGCGTATGGCGCGCAGAAAGCGGGCGTCGACAAATTCGCCAAAGACATGGCCGTCGATCTGAAACCGTACGGCGTGGCCGCCTTATCGATCTGGATGGGCATGCTGCAAACCGAACGCACCGCGCGCGTGATTGCCGCCAATCCCGAGCAATATGCGGGCTTCAGCGAACTCGCGGAAACGCCGCAATTCACGGGGCGCCTGATCGATGCGCTGTATCGCGACCCGCAGCGAATGAGCAAGTCCGGCCTGGTGCTGGTGGGCGCCGAACTCGCGCATGAGTACGGCATCACCGATCTCGACGGACGGCAGCCGCCGTCGCATCGTGAAGCGTTGGGCGGGCCGGTGCAGGCGCATCCGGCGATCGTCGCGTGAGGTTGCACGGGTGACATCGATGGCCCGCTTCGCGCGCGCCGTCGAGGTACCTGTTTGCACGCGACTACAGGCCCGTCACCGGGCCCGCAACTAGAACCCGCTCACGACCATCGCGAACACCACCGCCGCGCCGCCTACCGCCCCCAGGAAGGTGAAGCATTGCTCGTCGGCGCCGGAGCGGCGCGCCCAGATTCGTCCGGCCAGCGCGGCAATGCCGGTAATGCCGAGAAACAGCGACAACGACGAGCCCGCCGTGCACACCATGCCGGGAAACTCGTCGCTCCACGCGCACGCGTAGAGTTGCCGCACGGATACGCCGATCACGCCGATCGCCACCAGCAAACCGGCAATCAGTCCATCGCGCTGAACTCTGGATTTCATTTGCAGCCCTCCTGCTCTCATGCGTGTCTCCCTCTGTCGGCGGCCCTGGCGGCTGCCGCATCGCGTCGTCGTGTGTGACGATCGACGTCCGCGCCTTGTCGGCGCATACCGCCATTGACGGCGATTCGGCGTGCATGGGCATCGTCCGGACGGACTAAGGGGGATTGCGGAGGGCGTGAAGGGACTGCGGAGGACGTGGCGGCAGGACGCCGCCACGCCGGTTCAGGCATGCAGAGAGGCTACGGCCCGTACTTTCAGAAAGCTTGCGACGTGCCGGTGGCCCACGTGCCGATGGTCTCTTCAATGGCCCGCGCCGCCGACAGCAACGCCGCCTCGCCACGCGGTTTGCCGACGATCTGGATACCGACCGGCAGGCCGCACGCGCTCATCCCGCACGGAATCGCGATCACCGGCATGCCGGTGAGCGTCAGCGCGTAAGTGATCGCGAGCCAGTCGATATAGGTGTCGAAATGTTGGCCGACCGCGTCGCGTATATCGCGTGCCTCGACCGGAAACGGCAGCACGATCGAAGCCGGACAGATCAGCACGTCGTAGCGTTGCAGCAGTGCATTCAGCTTGTAGAACAGCTGGCTGCGCGTGCGCTGCGCCGACAGCATCGCGCGGTTGTCCTGTTGCAGACCGAACTCGATGTTCCAGACCACGTTCGGGTTCAGTACGTCGCGATGCTGCGCGAGCACGTCTTCGTAATTCGTCGCGTACGCGAGGCCGCGCAGCGTATGGAACGCCTGCTTCGCGCCGCTCAGGTCGAGGTCGCTGTCATCCACGCCGACGCCGGACGCGGTCAGCCGGTCCATGGTCCGGCGGCAGATCGACATAATCTCCGGCTCGACGGTAGCGACGCCGAGCCCTTCGCTGAACGCCACCCGGGCTGGCCGCTGCGGCCTGCGCGCATGCGTCAGAAACGACGTTGCCGGTTCGCCAACCGACAACGGCGCGCCGTCGATTTCGCCGCACATCGCGTCGAGCAGCAACGCCGCGTCGGTGACGTTGCGCGCCATCGGCCCATGAATACCGAGCGTGTCGTACGGATTGGCAACCGGTCCATACGACACGCGTCCCGGCGTGGGACGCAAACCGACCACCCCGCAGAACGCCGAAGGCGTGCGCAGCGAGCCCGCCAGATCGGAGCCCTGCGCGACCCACGCGGTGCGCGACGCCAACGCGGCCGCCGCGCCACCCGACGACCCGCCCGCCGAACGCGACAGGTCCCACGGATTACGCGTGATGCCGAACACGCTGTTGTACGTATGCCCGCCCGAACCGAACTCCGGCGTATTGGACTTGGCGTAGACCACGCCGCCACGCGCTTCGAGCAAGGTCACGCCGATATCCGAGGTTTCCGGCACACGGTCGCGATACACCAGCGAGCCGCGTGTGGTGCGCACACCGGCCACGTCCGTCAGATCCTTGATCGGCACCGGCAAGCCGCACAACAGGCCACGCTCGGCGACCGGTTTTTTCAGCAGCGCGTCGGCATGCGCATGCGCGCGTTCGAAACACAGCGTGGGCAGCGCGTTCACCTGCGGTTCGACACGCGCCACCTGCGCGGCCAGCGTGTCGAGCAGATCGTGCGGACTCACGGCCTCTTCGCGCAGCAGATCGACGACTTCGCACGCGCTTCGCTCTATCAGACTCAAATCGACGGACATGTTGACTCTCGGCTCCGTGGTGAAGAATGTCGGTCAGCTTCGCGCGGCGACGAGCACGATCCAGCAGGTCATCGGCTCACCAGCCCATCACGACTTGAGGCGGTAGCCGGTCTTGAAGATCCACGCCACGATCAGCAGAAACACGGCAAGGAACAACCCGGTCATGGCGAGACTCACTTCGACATTCACGTCCGCGAGTCCATAAAAGCTCCAGCGAAACCCGCTGACCAGATAGACGATCGGATTGAACAGCGTCACGACCTTCCAGAACGGCGGCAGCATATTGATCGCGTAGAAGCTGCCGCCCAGAAAGGTCAGCGGCGTGATGATCAGCAGCGGCACGAGTTGCAGCTTTTCGAAGCTATCCGCCCATATCCCGATGATGAACCCCAGCAAACTGAAGGTCACCGCCGTCAGCACCAGAAACAGAATCATCCAGAACGGGTGCTGCACTTGCAGCGGCACGAACAGGCCCGCGGTCGCGAGAATGATCAGCCCGAGCAGAATCGATTTGGTAGCTGCCGCGCCCACATAACTGACGACGATCTCCAGATACGACACCGGTGCCGACAACAACTCGTAGATCGTGCCGGTAAAGCGCGGAAAGTAAATCCCGAACGACGCGTTCGAAATACTCTGCGACAACAGCGACAGCATGATCAGACCCGGCACGATGAACGCGCCGTAACTGATGCCGTCCACCTCCTTGATGCGCGAGCCGATCGCCGCGCCGAACACGACGAAATACAGCGATGTGGAAATCACCGGCGCGATGATGCTCTGCATCAGCGTGCGCCAGGTGCGCGCCATCTCGAACTTGTAGATCGCGCGAATTGCGTAGATGTTCATTGATCACCTCGGAGCAGACTGACGAAGATGTCTTCCAGCGAACTCTGCGTGGTGTGCAGGTCCTTGAAGCGGATGCCGGCGTCGTCGAGCGCTTTCAGCAACGCGATGATGTCGGTGCGGCCGCCTTCGCCTTCGTAGGTGTAGATCAGCTCGTTGCCGCTCTTCTCCAGCGTCAGCGTGTAGCCGGCGAGCGAAGCGGGCACCGCCGCGAGCGGGCTCTCCAGTTGCAGCGTCAACTGCTTCTTGCCGAGCTTGCGCATCAGCTCCGTTTTTTCTTCCACGAGCATGATCTCGCCGCCGCTGATCACGCCGATGCGGTCGGCCATTTCCTCGGCTTCGTCGATGTAGTGCGTGGTGAGAATGATCGTCACGCCGCTCTCGGCGAGCGAGCGCACCAGCTTCCACATATCGCGGCGCAATTCGACGTCCACGCCGGCCGTGGGTTCGTCGAGGAACAGCACGCGCGGTTCGTGCGAAAGCGCCTTGGCGATCAGCACGCGCCGCTTCATGCCGCCCGACAGCGTGATGATCTTGCTATCGCGCTTTTCCCACAGCGACAGGTCGCGCAGGACCTTTTCGACGTAAGCGGGGTTTTTCGGCTTGCCGAACAGGCCACGGCTGAACGAGACGGTGGCCCAGACGGTTTCGAAGGAGTCGGTGGTCAACTCCTGCGGCACCAGACCGATCAGCGAGCGGGCGCCGCGATAGTCCGTCGCGATGTCGCGGCCGTCTACCGTGACGCTGCCCGTGCTCGCGTTGACAATGCCGCAGATGATGCTGATGAGCGTGGTCTTGCCCGCGCCATTGGGGCCGAGCAGCGCAAAAATTTCTCCGCGGTTGATCGCCAGATTGATGTTTTTGAGTGCATGAAAACCCGTGGCGTAGGTTTTCGACAGATTCGTGACCGAGACGATTGGCTGCATGGATTCGACGATGGCAGACACCGTTGTTTGATTAGAGGGAACGGTGCAGAAGCGCCACCGCCCCCGCAATGTAATGGAAAGTGGCGATGCTTGCAGCAGACCGCCACGGCGCGGCGTCTACGCGTCGCGCCGCCCGCCGGGGAAGCGGGCGGTGATCGCCTGCTGGATTTCCTCGGAGGACACCGGCTTGACCAGATGGTGATCGAAGCCGGCTTCGTGCGAACGCTGGCGGTCGGCAGCCTGGCCGTAGCCGGTTACCGCGATCAGCAACGCCGTGGCCGTGGCCGGGCTCGCACGCATTTCCCGCGCGAGCTGGAAGCCGTCCATGCCGGGCAGGCCCAGATCGAGCAGCACGATTTCAGGCTCGAACTGCGCGGCAATCTCGAGCGCACCCGTCGCTTCGTGCGCCACGCGGACTTCGTAGCCGTCCGATTCGAGCACCAGCGACATGGCCAGCGCCGCGTCGACGCTATCGTCCACCAGCAGCAAACGCAACGCCGGACCCGCGTCTCGCGACGCGCCCGAGGAAGGCGCGGCGAGCGGCTGGTCGGGACGCGCGAGCCGGGTCAGCGGCAGACGCACGACGAACTCGCTGCCCTGTCCCGCCCCCGCTGAAAACGCTTCGATTTGTCCACCGTGCAACTCGACCAGCGTGCGAGCCAGCGGCAAGCCGACCCCGAGTCCGCCGTCGGACCGTTCGAGCGAACTTTGCGATTGCACGAACAGGTCGAAGATGTGCGGAATGGTGTCGACCGCCATGCCGACGCCGTTGTCGCGCACACTGATCCGCACGTCGTCCTGCAACTCGCGAACCTCGATCAGGATCTCGCCGCCTTGCGGGGTGTACTTCGCCGCGTTGGAGAGAATGTTGCCGAGCACCTGGGCGAGGCGCACGCCGTCGCCGACAATGAAAAGCGGCTCGTCGGGCAGATCGGTTCTGAGGGTATGGTCTTTTCGGGTGAGCGACGGTTGCGCGGTCTCGATCGCCGCCTCGATCGCGGCGGCAAGTTCCACGATTTCCTGGCGCAGCGTGATCTTGCCCTGCGTGATGCGCGCCACGTCGAGCAGATCGTCGACCAGCCGGCTCAGATGTTTGACCTGACGCCCGATCACCGCACGCATCGCATCGAAATTCTGCAGCGAGGGTGAACGACTCGGATCGAGCAATTCGATCGCGTTGCGAATCGGCGCCAACGGGTTGCGCAGTTCGTGCGCGAGCATGGCGAGGAATTCGTCCTTACGGCGATCGGCGTCGCGCAACACCATTTCGTTGGCCTTGCGCTCCGAAATATCGTTGACGATGCCGGCCAGGCGGTAAATCCGCTCGCCCGCGTCGCGCACCGGAAAGCCGCGTTCCGCCGCCCAACGGGTCTCGCCGTCCGGCCGCACGATGCGGTACTCGATCTCATACGGCACGCCAGTGGCGAGCGCACGGTAGGCGGCCTCGACCTGCGCCTGATCCTCGGGATCAATATGGCCTGCCCAGTGGCTCGCGCCGGGCGTCGGCTCCTGGGCCGCGTCACCCCACAGGCGACGATAGGCCGGACTCACATAGAGCAAACGCGCGGTGGCCGGATCGAGCATCCAGAACACGTCGTCGATGTTTTCCGCCATCTGGCGAAAGCGTTCTTCGCTTTCGCGCAAGGCGCCTTCCGCGCGACGCACCCGCAACAGCGCGCGCACTTGCGCGATCAGTTCGGCCGGCTCGATCGGTTCGATCAGATAGCTGTCCGCGCCGCCGTCGAGACCGCGCACTTTATCCATGCTCCGCACCGCGGCGGCCGAGGTCTGCAGCACGAGAACACTGGACGTTTCCGGCGCGGCCTTGATGCGCCGGCACACCTCGAAGCCGTTGATGTCGGGCAGTTTGACGTCGAGCAGCACGAGGTCGGGCTGGGCGATGCGGGTCTGCTCGATCGCGTCCGTGCCGTTGCCGGCTTCGATCACCACAAACCCGGCGCGCGCCAGAATGCGCGTTTTCGCGTAACGCGCGCCCTCGTTGTCGTCGACGTTCAGAATCAGGCTTGCGCTCGAGTCGGTCATGAGAAATCGTGTCCGTGTGGTCTGGCGTTCATGTCGCTCGTGTAGGCCGGGCCGCTCGCGTTGCCTGCATCCACCGGTGCGGTTGCGGCCTGCGGTGCGGCCGCGAGATACGGAAGAAAGGCCGGGATCGTCGCCGTGAACGTGGAGCCCTTGCCCAGTTCGCTCTCGAGCCCGACCGTGCCGCCCAGCAGCTTGCACAGCTTGTCGCAAAGCGGCAGTCCAAGCCCGGTGCCTTTCACCTGGGTCTGCAACTGATTCTCCACCTGCTCGAATTCTTCGAAGACGCTTTGACGGTGCTGGGGCGCAATGCCGATGCCGGTATCGCTCACCGAGAAGATCAGGCGGCGGTCCGCGTCGTCGTATCGCGCGTGGACCCGCACTTCGCCCCGTTCGGTGAACTTTAATGCATTGGATATGAAGTTGCGCAGAATCTGCGAAACCTTGCCTTCGTCGGTGTAGACCGGCGGGATGTCGTCGCACGGGTCGAACAGCAGATCGACGCCGCTGGCCGGCAGCAAGGGGCGCAGCATGCCGCGCAACGCCGAAAACAGATTGGCGACTTCGAATTCGGCGGGCCGCAATTCGATTTTGCCGGCCTCGATCTTGGCGATGTCGAGCAGGTCGTCGACGGTTTCCGACAACTCCTCCGCGGCCTTGCGGATAAAGCGCACCTGTTTGACCTGCTCCTCGGTCAGTTCGCCGTCTACCCGGTCCATCAGCAGTTTGGAGAGCGCCCGGATCGAATACAGCGGCGAACGAAACTCGTGGCTCATGTTCGACAGGAAGCGCGATTTCGCTTCGTCGGCACGGCGCAAATGGACGGCGCGCTCGTCCAGTTCGGCGTACAGCGCGACGACGCCGCGATTGGTGTCCTCGAGCTCGCGCGTGAGCCGCACCAGTTCGTCCTGCCGTTCCTGCAGGTCGCCGAGCGCGTCCACCAGTTCGCGGTTCTGCCGCTGCACTTCGTCGAACGGAGCCTGCGCGCTCGCTGCCGGCGTGGCGGCAAGCGCGGCGGCGGCCGCGACCGCTGCCGCGCTCGCGACCCGCGCCGCCTGCTCCGGCAGATGCTTCGTCAGCGTGATGACGGCGTCGCTTGCGGCGTTGTCGAACGTGCAGACGTCCATCAAACGTTGGGCGGCCAGGACTCCCAATGCGTCGACCGTGGCGGCCGGTTCTTGCGCGGCGCGTCCACCGGCTGCGCTCGACGAACGCCCGGTGAGCCGGTCCACGCCCGTTGCGGGCGCAACAAAACGGATCAGCAGGCTATGCGACCGCCCGGCGGTTTCGAACAGAAACTCGACGCGCCCCGCGCGCGTAGCGCCCAGCACGGCGCGCGCGACTTCGAGCACGGAGGTCGCGATCCGCGTCTGGTCCTGTACCGCGAAACCGAGCGCCTCGCTGAGTTCGCGCGCGCTGCGCCGCGCGGCGACCACCGCAAGCTCACTGTCGATCACGGCGATATGAAGCGGTTCGATCATCACAGGGGCTCGCTGTGCCGGGCGCGTGCGACGACCACGGTGATATCGTCGCGGCCGCGCGCAAAGTCGCGATAGAGCACCGCCGCGATCAACGCCGGATGACGTAGCGCCAGGCCGGGATACGGACTCAGATCCCAGCGCGTGGCCAGACCGTCGGAGTGCAGGATCAGTAATGCGCCATGCGGCCAGTCGACCTGGAAGGCCTGCGCCTTGTGCATCTGATGGCCGACAATGCCCGCGTGCGACACCAGATGGCGATGACCTTGCGGCGTCCAGACGCTCGCGGCGATATTGCCGATGCCGCAAAAGCGTGCCGTGGCGGGCGCGCCCTGCGCGACGCCGCCGGCGGGAATCCGCGCGACACCGAGCGCCGCGCCGCGCGTAGCGCGCAACGCTTCGTGCGAGGCTTCGACGATCTGTTCGAGGCTCGACGGTCCGAGCTGGGCGAAGGTATCGGTCGCGGCAATCGCAGCGGTATTGGCTAATTCACCGTGGCCAAGTCCGTCGGCGATCATCACGGAGAATTCGCCGTCCGCGTAGCCGCATGACCACGCGTCGCCGCACACCCACTCGCCCTGAAGAGGCAGATTGATCGCGCCGAATTCGATCGGCGCGGAGTCGCTGGAGGCGCCCGTGTCGCGGGTATGGCTCGGGTCTCTTGCGCCCACTGAACCCGCCGCCGAAGCCCCGCTTTCCGCCCACACCACGGCGCGCAAAATCGTGCCGCGAGCCGGTGCGCTCCAGATATCGAGCTGGTCGGCGAGCCGCTGGATCGCGCCCATGCCGTTGCCGGGACTGCCGGCCGTCGTATAACCGTCGACGAAACAGGCGTGCAGGTCATGAATGCCCGGACCGTTGTCGATCGCCAGCAACTCGACGCCGTAACGTGATGCCAGGCCCGAGCCGGGCGGCACGACTTCGCTGAGCGCGCGCACCAGCAATTCGCCGCGCTGCGCGTGTTTGAGCTGATTGGTGGCGCACTCGGTCACGATGATCGCCAGCCGGCCGACAATCGTTTCGCTGCAGCCCACGGCTTGTGCGATTTCGCTGATGCCGCGCCGCGCGAACGAGACCTGGCTCGGATCGCCAATTTCGAAGCGCTGCTGGGTGGCGCTCGACCGGTTTAGAACGGCTTCCATTTAGTAATCGAAATGTGAGTACCCTCGCCTGGCGACGAGCGGATCTCGAACTCGTCGCACAGCCTCTTCGCGCCGCCGAGACCCAGACCTAGACCATTGCCGCTGGTGAAGCCGTCGGTCAATGCTCTCGGGATGTCCGCGATACCCGGCCCGTGGTCGATAAACTCGAGTCGCAGGCCGCTACGGCTGTTCTGTTGAACCTGATAAAAGTGTACGTCACCGCCGCCGCCGTACGTGAGGGTATTGCGAGCAAGCTCGCTCGCCGCGGTGACGAATTTCGTCTGATCGATGAGCGACATACCGAGTGCCACCGCCTTCTCGCGCACCTGACGACGCAGCCGTACGATCTGCTCGTCCGAGCGGATCGGCAGGACCTCGTACGGCGCCTGAGCGCCTGGCAGCGAAGAAGGGCTCGTCATGGAGGATAGTGGCGCGGTATCGGAAGGTCCGCCGGCAAACGCGTTCAAAACGTGTCCGACCCGGTTAGCAACGCCATGCCCTTCTCGACGTTCAGCGCGGTGCGCACGCCGGGCAACGCGAGCCCGAGTTCGACCAGCGTGATCGCGACGGACGGCTGCATGCCGACCACCACGGTTTGCGCGTCGAGCACGCGTGCCATCGCGGCGGTGTCGCCGATCATCCGTCCGATGAACGAGTCCACCACGTCGAGCGACGAAATATCGATCAGCACGCCTTTTGCACGGTCTTTCACGATGCGGCTGGTCAGATCGTCCTGCAAGGTCATGGCCAGACGGTCGTGCATGTCTACCTGAATCGTGACGAGCAGAAACTTGCCCATCCGCAAAATCGGAATGCGTTCCATCGCCGGGTCCGGTTAATGTGCGCGGGAACCGGCGTCAAACGCCGGCAAACGGGTTGACCGGCGCAGCGCCGGGGCCCTCGGTGCGTGACGCGCCGACCTGCAACGACTTGCCGCTGCGCTGCAATGCGATCACGAAGGCGTCGGCGAGCGTGGCCTTGGTGATCACGTTCGACAGATTGACGCCCAGATGAACAATGGTTTGCGCGATCTGCGGCCGGATGCCGCTAATGATGCAGTCCGCGCCCATCAGCCGCGCGGCCGCCACGGTCTTGAGCAGATGCTGGGCGACGAGCGTGTCGACGGTCGGCACGCCGGTAATGTCGATGATCGCGATCGCCGCGCCCGTTTCGACGATTTTCTGCAGCAGGCTTTCCATCACCACCTGGGTGCGCGCCGAGTCCAGCGTGCCGATCAGCGGCAGCGCGAGAATGCCGTCCCACAGTTGCACGACCGGCGTGGACAGTTCGAGCAGTTCCTGCTGCTGACGCACGATCACCTGTTCGCGGCTCGTCTGGTAGACCTCGGTGGTGTACAGGCCGAGGGCATCCAGCAAGGTACTGACGGTCCACGTGAGTTCCGCCAGCTTGGCGGGATCGTTCAGCAGCTCCACGCGCAGGCGCGAAAAAAGCGGCTCTTTCAGCGAGAACACGAACATGGCCGTTTCGACCGGCGTGAATCCTTGCCGCGCGCGCTGTGTGGATACTTCGGCCAGGAAACCGCGGACCTCGTCCCACAAAGGCGTTTTGAATTCGACACGATCGGAAGCGCCCAGCGCTGCGCAGGTCAACGCGACAAACTGGACGAACTGATTGCGCAATTGCGCTTCGGCAACGCCACCGCGGCGCGACGCGATAGCGTATTGCTGAGCGATCCACTCGCCCAGCAACTCGGTTTGCCGATCGTTGAAGAGTTGGGCGAGACGCGTTCCGCCAAGCGTTTCCATACGGATATCCCTAGTCGTTTTCAGCGGACGGCGCGACGGGCCGGTCCGCGTATTTTCTGGTGGCAATCACTGATGCTGCCGGTAGGCGAATTGGACTCTAGCATGTGTCTTAGCGCCTTAACAGTGCCGCTACCGCGATTCATCGGCACCTTCTACCCGATGTGCAAGTGGACCGATCACGTGCCTTGATCTGAATCGGATTCTTTTACTTCAGCGGTCCAAATATCTTGGAAAAATAAGGTAACTATTGCCTTCTCCGAACGTCGCGGCGACACCTGTCGAGCGTCGGCCTGGACGCACTGGCTGCGCCGCAAGGCAAACGTTTGCCTGGGTTGATCTGGGTTTTGCCCGGTACAGATCGCCTCCTTTTTCGTGCCGCCCTGTCCGGTCGTCATTGCTTGGGATAACTACCTTTGCACCCACTCTTGCAGACGTCGCCGGGAACGCCTCATGCGCAAAGATCGGCGTCGCCAAGGCACACCGCTTGCGCGAGATTCATCATGCGAGCGACATCGCTCGCGTGACATTAACCGACTGTGATGGAGGTGGACCATGAAACACATGACCAAGGCGATTTTTGCATCGGCGCTCGTGATGGCGCTCTCGGGTGGGGTTTACGCACAGGCCGGCGGCGGCGCGGGTGCGGGAGCCGGTGGTGGCAATGGTGGTGGCAACGGAGGCGGTAACGGCATCGGCGCCGGCGGCGGCACGACCGGCGGCGCAGGCGGCACGGCTACGCCGGGTGTCGGTCCGAATTCGATGAAGAACCCGGGTAGTTCGGGCTACGGTTCGCCGGGCGTGACCGGCACCGGTGGCGGCATGGGCACCGGCACGGGAGCGTCGCCGAATAGCGCGCCGATGAACGGTTCGAAGGGCGGCATGAACAACGGGGCGAATATGAACAACGGAACGAATAACGGTATTCGCGGCAATGGCGTCAACGGCGGGACGATGCAGAACGGTCAGTAATGCGGGGCTTGCGTCGCGCTTCTGATTTGATCTGCGGAAGGGGGCGGTGGCGTTCGTGGCGCTCATTAAGGGCGCTGCCGCTCTGTTCACATGGGGTGTGGGGTGCGTAGGTGCAGGTGGCAATTGCAAACCCTTCAAACCCTCTACCAACGTTGCAAACACAAGCACTACGACCCGGCATCACTTCACGGTTCTGCGCACATGAAGCTGCTGGCGAGATTGACACTCCCCTTGCCCACATAGCGAGGAAACAGCGGGTATCGGCACAACGGCCGCGAGCGTCCGTTGGTCGCCGGTGCGATATCGGTCGCGGTCAAGGTTTCGGGCGCCACGCCGCGCGTCACCCAGGCGTCGAGCGCGCCCAGCAGATCCACCGACGGAATGAACACGCCGCTGCCGTGCTGAAAACCCGGCACCATGTAGAGCCGCATGAAACCGTTAACCTGATCGTTGCCGAAGCGCTCATTCAGCGCCTCGTAATACGCGATGGTCTGGTTCGGGCTGATGACTTCGTCGGCGAGACCTTGCAGCGTGATGAGCTTGCCACCGTGCGCAATGTAGCGCGACAGATCGGGATTCATCGAGCCGATGGTCTGTGACAACGCAACCAGTTGCGCGCGATATTTCCCCGGATGCTGTGGATCGAATCTGAGCGAGTCGAACGCCGCGTCATGTGCGACGAAATAGCGGATATAGCCGTCGCCCTGCGCGAACAGATAGCCGTTGGCGAAGAACGTGGGCACCGGCAGGCGCTCCGGTTGATGCGCGAGACCCAGCATGCCCGTCAGGTGTGTACCCTGAAAGAGGTTGTAGCCGCGATAACCGCCAACGTCCCACGCCAGCTTGTACGGCAACGAGAGTCCGTCGCGCATCACCAGCAAGGTGGCGAGCTGCGGGTCGGTGAGGCATTCGTCGTGCACCGGCGTGTGCCCCTCGCAGCGTAATGACGCGATGATCTCCGCCTCGTGCTCGCGGCACGCGGCGACGTCGCTGACAATGCCGTCCACCACGCCGTCGAGCTTGTCGCAAACGGCCAGCGTCCGTTGATAGACATGCTCCAGCAGCAACGGCGGAATGAAGCCGCCTGGCGTCGCATATTCGGCCTGGCCGAGCTTCAGGCCGAGCAGACGCA
This sequence comes from Paraburkholderia sp. BCC1876, assembly GCF_902833695.1. Taxonomy (NCBI): domain Bacteria; kingdom Pseudomonadati; phylum Pseudomonadota; class Betaproteobacteria; order Burkholderiales; family Burkholderiaceae; genus Paraburkholderia; species Paraburkholderia sp. BCC1876. The sequence continues at coordinate 432,057 of NZ_CADFGI010000005.1, forward strand.
CGCCGGAAAAATTGAGCGCGGGCGAATTGGCGATCACGCCGTCGTAGTCGTCGGGATAGCGCTGCATCACGGTGTAGCCTTCACGCCCGCCGGTCGAGCCGCCGGCAAAGTACATGCGCTGCGGCGGCCGGCCGTACGCGCGCGCAATCAAGGCGAGCGCCGTGTCGTGGGTTTTCTTCAGGTGCGCGTAGCCGAAATTCGTCACCGCCTCGTCGACCAGACCAAACACCGCGAGCGACGAATCGCCCACATGCCCCGAGTCGTCGCCGAAGGTCGCATAGCCTTGCGCGAGCGGCGCACGATCCGGTGAAAACGGCATCACGCCGGTGCCGCTCACCACCACCCCGTTATATCCGCCGCCACCAATCTGCAACGCGCGGCCGTTCCAGCGGCGCGGCAAATTCAGATCGAAACGGATATCGGGTGTGGTGGCTTTGAGCGCCTTGATACGGCCGGTGATACGGCAATACTCGCCGCCCTGCTGATTACCGGGTGCGGTGGCGCCCACCATGTTCGCGCTTTCGATCAGCACGCCGGCCGTCGGCAACGCGATCAGTTCAGGCGGCAGCACCGCGCCCGCGAGTTCGGCGCAGCGCATGGCGAGCGGGGCTTCCTTGGGCGCGGCGAGCGCCGGCTGGGCACCCAGCCAAAACGCGGCGGCACCGACCGAGACCGCAGCGGCCAGACGCCGATCACGCGCTCGACTCAGCCGGCGCCCCCACGTCATCATCCGCAGCCCGCGCCATTGGCGGCCGCGCGCTGCGGCTGGCGCTTCCAGCCATGCCAGCCGCGCGCGATCATCAGCAGCGCGCCGATCGCGACCAGGTCGCCGCCCAGCCCGATCAGCACACCGCGAAAACCATGGAACGTGTGCGGCGTGGCCGTATCGACGATCAGCGACACCAGCGTGCCCGCGACGAAACACACCAGCCCGGTGCGGCCGACCGTCACGACGGCAGGCAACCGCTGCGCGAGCCACGCGATACTGCCCATGCGCACGAACTGCGCGGCGAGCCAGGCGATGACGATGAAATTGATCACGCGGTCAGGAGAGAGGTTCTGTTTAAGTGCGCCGGGCAAGGGTTGCGTCAGCACGAATAGTTTAACCACGGCGAATGTCAGCACCGCGATCACGGCGAACCGGGTCAGCCAGCGCGAGGTGCGGCTGGTGTGAAAGCGCTCGCTGATCGGCTGCACCCGGCACAGAATACCGAGCACGAACATCAGTTGCCAGGCAAACGGATTAAAGGCCCAGTCGGCCATGTCGTCAATGCTGAAAAACGCGGCCAGCGGCCGCGCAAACGCCCAGATCGCCACGCTTAGGGCAAGCGCCAGCCACCACGAACGGCGCGCGAGCGGCACCGCGAACGGCACGCATAGCGCGAAAATCACGTACATGGGCAGCACACTCGACAGATACGGCTGACGCCGCAGCACCGCGATATCGAACGCTGTGTGCAGCGGCTGCGCCGAGAACGGCGCCCAGCCGGTCAGGTCGACCATCGGCGGATTCAGATGCAGCAGCGCGAGAAGCGCGCCGGACACCAGCGTCAACACCGCCGTCAGCAGATAGGCCCGGTAGATCTCCCAGCACCGTTTGACAAAGCGCAGCTTCGCCGCGCTTTCGCCGCGGCCGGCGAGCACCGCCGTGTACGCCGCCGCCGACGCATAGCCGCCGAGAAACACGAACACTTCGGCGGAATCGCACAGTGCGTACGCGTGCAACATCAGATGCGACAACGTGCTGCCCGGAATGTGATCCAGCACGATGACGATCAGCACGACGCCGCGAAAGAAGTCCACTTCGATCGAACGTCCGCCATGCGGACTGCCTTCGGAACGCCCGTGACGGTTTTCCATTCGGCTTCTCTCAGGATGACACGCGCAAGCGGCGCGTAATGACAGACGGCCGGCCGCCGCTGTTGTTCGTAGGAACCCCATGACAATAAAACGTTCCCACCCATGTCGTGCGCCAATCTCCCGCGCGCTGACAAGTGGCCTTTAATCGCAGCGCGCAAAGTGGCGATCTGAAATGCCGCTGTTGGCATGCGGTAATGCGGAGATGTCGTGAATTCAGTTCGCGGCAAGTTTTGCGGCTTCAGGCGTGGTTCGCAAAAGCAATCGGTAATCCGCGCGAAAAATAAATCATCGAATAGGCCGTGCGATTTTTTTCGGTTTTTTTCATCGTACGATGGACTACCTTCCGTTACCGCCCAGTCCGGCTGCGTTGCGCGCGCCGCCTTCGCTCTGGAAGACAATCACATGAACAACCGGATTGCCGGCTTCGACGGACTGCGAGCGATTGCAGTCCTGATGGTATTTTTTCAGCACCGACTATTCGGCGACGCCGGCGAGATCGGTCATCTGGGCGTATGGATTTTTTTCGCGCTCAGTGGCTTTCTGATCATCGGCATTCTGTCGGCGCAACGCACGCGGATCGAAACCGGCGGCGGCCGTTTCGGCGCCGAGCTCAGGCGCTTTCTGTTTCGCCGGACGCTGCGCATCTTTCCGATCTACTACCTGATGCTCGTGGTGATGAGCGTGCTGATGGCGTTCGGGATCGCGAGTCCGGAACTCGCGAGCGGCATGCCGTATCACTTTGCCTATCTGTCGAATATCTGGATCGGTTCGGTGCTGCATTTCTGGCCCGGGCGTTACTCGCACTTGTGGAGTCTCGCGATCGAAGAGCAGTTTTATCTCGTGTTCGCGCCGCTTTTACTACTGCTGGCCGCGCGCCGGCATCGCGTGGTGTGCTGGGTGATCGTCGCGGTGGGTCTTGTCGCATTGCTGGTCATGCGTGCCGCGCATTGGCAGGAAATCACCATTTACACGCATCCGTTGACCAATTTCTGGCTGCTGGCGTTGGGTGGAATCGGCGGCTTGACGATTGCGCGGAAGCAGAGCGCATTGCGCGCCTTTCTCGGACATGGCGCGACGTTGTTCGGTTTGAGTCTTGCACTAGCGGGCTTGTGCGCAAGCGAGCCGAGGTGGACTCAGTTGGATAATCCGCTTCTCTTCACCGCGATCAGCGCGTTGTACGGCGTTTGTATCGCGGCGCTGGTGTGTTCGGTGGCGTGCTGCCGCAATGCGGTGGTGATCGGCTTGCTCGAAACCGGCTGGCTGGCGGGGCTCGGGCGCATCAGTTATGGCTTTTATCTCTATCACAATCTGATCCCCGACCTGACCCGCAACCGTCACGCGGCGGCGCTGTTCGGCGGCACGGTGCCGTTGTGGGCGCACGCGATCGGTATCGTGGCGTCGTTTGCAATTTCAATCGCCATGGCCATGTTGTCGTGGCGCTGGATCGAAGCGCCGATTCTTCGGTTGAAGACCCGGCTTGAGGTGAAGCCGATTGAAGCGGGCACAGCTTCGGCGGCGGCTTCGGTTCCGGTTTCGCCGCAAACGCCGATCGCTTCGGCCACCCGTCGCGAGCGGGCTCGAAGCGACGAATCACGCGAACAAAGCCGCGACACCAACACCGCTTCAGACGCCATTTGACGCAAGCCTGGCTTACGTTTCACTTGCAAGCGACGCGAGCAACGGCGCGGTATCATGCGGCCTCACTGAACGGCTGCTTCCTCTCTTGCGCGATCCGCGGGCATCGAACCGGCCGACCGATAACAACACGCCACTGCCCGCGCGACATCCTGTGATCGTCTGCACGCGGCCGGCTCGCGGACCTCAACGATGTTCCATTTCAATTTCGCCGACGGCGTGCTTGGCCCGAGCCTGCAGGCGCTCGATTTCTACACGTTGCTGGGTATCGTCGTCGCGCTATTGCTGGGCGGCATGGTCAAGGGCGTGGTCAGCATCGGCGTGCCGCTCGTCGCGATGCCGATTCTCAGCCACTTTCTGCCTATCAAAAGCGCGGTGCTGCTGCTGTCGATGCCGATCATTCTCGGCAATATCCCGCAGGCGCTGGAAGGCGGCAATCTGCTGCCCACGGTGCGGCGCATCGCGGCGCCGCTGGTCGGCACGGTGATCGGCAATATCGTCGGCGTAACCGTGCTGATTTCGCTGGCGCCGCATCGCGCGCAGGCGGCCGCGGGCGCGTTTCTGATGATCGCCGCGCTGTTGCTGCTGGCTACGCCGCGTTTGACGCTGTCGCCGCGGTGGGCGAAGCCCGCCGGGTTCGTGCTGGGTTTCGGTGCGGCTTTGATGGAGAGCATTGCGTCGGTGCCGGGCCCTTTGCTGGCGATGTATCTGATCGCCACGGGCGCCACGGGGAGAGTGTTCACCAAGCAGATCGCGATCATTCTGGTGGTGTCGATCATCACGCTGGTGCTCGCGTTGAGCGGCGGCGCACATGCCAGTTGGACCGATCTGCTTATCTCGGCGTGCGCGAGCGTGCCGGTAATCGTGGGCATGCTGCTGGTGCGGCCGTTGCGCGACCGGCTGCCGCCCACGGCGTTCCGAGCGCTGGTGCTGGTGTTCGTGGTGGCAGCCGCCGCGCAGATGATCTGGAAATCCGGCGTTTTATAGGCTGTTTTTATATCCGGCTTCGAACTGCGCGGGTTGGTTAGACGAATGTGTCTGGTACACGCCTTGCTGACTAATGGGTATTGCCCTGACCAGCAGGAGAGTCGTCGTGACCAACCTGACCCAATTTCCGAACGAGCCCGAACGCCGGGCCGATGAAGACCCCGGCAGCCCGCCTACGGAGATCTCCAAGCCAATCGGCGACGCCATTCCCACGCCCGTCGAGCCCGGCCTCGATCAGCCACTGCCGCCAAAGGGTGAAACGCCGCCGCCAGCCAAAGGCGATGGTGACGACGACGGCAACCCGTTAGGTGAAACCGACACGCCCGCTGGCGTGCCATCGCCGGGTCCGTCCGACTTCGCCTGAAAAGTAGAGACCGGTTAAGCCGCAGCCGGCTCATGCACGATCTTGAGCGTGCTTTTGTGTTCCCGGATCAGCCGGTAAACCGTCTCTCCGGGAACGGTCTCCTGTTCCAGCAATTCGTCGGCGATAGCACGCAGCACGGGTTCATACGCGTGCAATAGCCCAAAGCACAACTCGTTCAATTCCTTGAGCAGCACGTTCGCGTGTTCGATCGCGCTCTTCATCTGCAGGCCCGCGTACTGCGACGGCAGCGCCGCGAGGCTGAACAGATCGCCATCGCGGTTGAAGCCGAACTTCGACACCATGTCGAGACTGATGCGCGAGGCCTCCTGCAAGTCCGACGCGGCCCCGCTCGATGCTTCGGAAAACCTCAAAATTTCAGCGTTGCGGCCGCCGAGCAACACCTGGATTTCATTGCGAATCTCGGTCTCGCGATACAGATGCTTGTCTTGCGCCTTGGTGATCAGCGCGACGCCCAACGCGCCGCCGCGCGGCAGAATCGTGACCTCTTCCAGCACGCCGGTGCCGAGCAGCGCGGCGACCAGGCCATGCCCCGCCTCATGCACGGCAATGCGCGTGCGTTCGTCTTCGCTCAACGCGCGCTCGGCGCCGCTCACGTCGCCGATACGGGCAATCTTGATCGCTTCCATGAAATGCTTCGACGCGATTTCGACGTCGCCGGCTTTGCGCGCGACCAGCCCCGCCTGGTTCACCACCATCGCGACCGTGGCCGGCGACAGGCCGGTAGTGAGTCGCGCGAGCTGGTCGTAGTCGATGTCGGCGGACTTCGATTTCAGCCGCTCCGCGTAGAAGCGGAAAATCTTCGCGCGGTCCTCGCGATCCGGCAAACGGACCTGCACGGTGCGGTCGAAACGGCCCGGCCGGCGCAACGCTTCGTCGAGATTGTCGGGGTGATTGGTCGCCGCAACGATGATGACACCTTCGTTCGACGCGAAGCCGTCCATCTCCGCCAGCAGTTGATTGATGATGCGGTTGCTCTCCGCTTCGACCGGACCGCCGCCGGTATCGGTGCGTTTGGCGAGACCGTCGGCTTCGTCGATGAAGATCACCGTGGGCGCATTCTTGCGCGCCAGTTCGAACAGATGCTTGACCTTCTGAATGCCAACGCCGTAGTACTTCGCACTGAAATAACTGCCCGTGATCGAGATGAAACTCGCGCCGCATTCGCCGGCCAGCGCCTGCGCGAGCCGCGTCTTGCCAACGCCCGGGCCGCCTACCATCAGAATGCCGCACGGCGCGCGCACGCCCATCGACGTGAACTGCTTCGGGTCGGACAGGTAGCCGCGAATATCGGCGAGCGCCGCCTTCGCTTCGCCGGCGCCGATCACGTCGTCGAAGCGCAGCGTGGGCGCCTTGTTCAGCAGCGACGCACCGCCGCGCATTTCGCGGCGCATGAACCACACCATGCCGCCGATCAGCAGCAACGGCAGCAGCAGACTAATGGCGTCGCGCACCTGATCGAAAACCGGAATCCAGCGCGACGCCCCCGTGCGAATGTCCGCGTCGGGTAGCCAGACGAGTTGATACGCGGCGGCCTGATTCGAGCTGGGCTCACCGAGCAGCAGCGCGTGCGAGAAAGTCGCGTTGTGGTCGGTGACGAAATACTTCGCCCCGTCGCGCCTCGACACCAGAATCGCACTGGGACTCACGCCCACCGCCGCGACGTTGCCATCGCGAACGTCGCGCAGCATTTGCGAAGCGTCTTTCTCTTCGTGAGCCCATGCGGACGGGTCCTGTCGCATCTGTTTCGCGACGCCTGTCAGCGCCGGCACGGCCTGCGCGGTGCGCTGCTGAAAATGCCACACACTGAACGCGAGCAATGCCACGATCAACGCCGCGCCGATCGCCATGGCGGTTCTGTGTGCGCGTTTTTTCTCAAGCGAGTTCTTTCCCGGCTTCATGAGTCACTTCCAAAAACGGGCTCAGGCGAGCCCTGATACTGGCCAAAATCAGGTGGGTAGAGGTTGGCGAGGGGAATCGATCGATACGACACCGTGCATGAATGGAAGACAGGACAACCAATCATGCGTCCCTTTTTGCGCTTCGGACACGGGCTAGTATGCCGTGTCGGCACGCGTTCAAAATCGGGGAAAAAGCCTGTTTCTACCGTCTATCCGGCGATTTCAGGCGGCCGGATTTCGGGGAGCGAACGGCGCCTGTCAAGGCCCGGCGTCCTGCTCCGGCGCACAGTTTATCAGCGCTAAATTCAGCGCGTACTCTGGATACTTACTATTAGTCCGCGCCCTATTTAAAAGCGGTCGAAATTACTGCACGCGTGGATTTTTTATTTATTGGGGCACGGTGCCACGATGGGCGAATGATGGGGTCGATGTGCGACGGGCCTCTTTGGGCCCGTTCGCATCATCGCCACTTTCTCTCAGGTTCCTCGACTTGTACTACCGATGCCCGTGAGCATCGTTTGGTCCCCTACTACACAGCTACTGCCCCCGGTCTTTGCGACTCTGTTATTTCGTAGCTCAGGCGGCCGACCGGTTTTGCCGGCCCACCTGCGCTTCAGTCACCAGCCGGGCAAGCAGCTTCGTGATGCGCTGCCGCTGGCTGTTAATCAACTCGTGGGTTTCTTCCAGCGCACGAATGCGCTTTTCCCAGTACTCGTGGTCGAGCGTGTGCTGCGCGCCGGACGCGTCCCCACGCGTCACAAACTCCACCACGTTCTCAAGATGCTGCAATTGGCTGTCCACCAAACTGGACGGACGCAGACCGCCGCGTTGCGCGGAGGATTGCCTGTTCGTGCCGCTCATCTTTCGTTCCCCGTGAAATGCCAGCCGGCAAAGCATGGACCTCGCGCCCATTGCGCCGCGTATGGCGGACGGCGCTTTCTTCACGCGCAGCTGCGGTTCCAGCACGGGGCAACGGTCGATCAATCTGCCGCGCCATCAGCGAAAACGATCTGCATCTAATCATGTGACGATAAGGCAAAATTTTTGACACGCTTTACCATACGTCTCAGTTTTGGCCGACGGTGTGCAAAAATACGTGTTCGCCGCCGTCTCCCCGCCGGAAATGCTTTTCCCGTTCGCAGCAAGCTATTCATGAATCAGCGCTCCTTGCCCCCGCATCTGGCCGCGGCCGCCGCAGCCGATTCGCGCTCGTCGATTTCCACGAGCCGTTTCAGCACGCGCGGCGTCGCCATGCAGAAGCAGGCGTTGGCGTGGCGCGAGCGGGTGGGGCACGTGGTCGACGCGCCGCCGTCGAAAGAACAGATTGGCCGCGGATTTCGCGGTGAAATCGATTTGTATGCGGTCGGCGGCATGGTGTTTACCGACTGCCGCACCGATTCGATGCAGTTGGAGCGCTCGGTCGCCCGCGTCTCTACCGACACACGGCGCGATTACGTGTTTCAACTGTTCGTGGAGGGCGAAGTCGGTCACGTCACCGGCATGCAGAAGAAACGCAGTGCCACGGGCTCGGTACAAGGCATCGTGGCGTTCGACCTGAACCAGCCGTTTCGCGCCGACCGCCCGGCGTCGCGCCTGCTGAGCCTGTTCGTGCCGGCCGCGCTCGTCGATCAGGAGCTGGACGGCCCGGCCATTCACGGCCGCATCGTCGAACAGGGCTCGCCGCTGACCGGCCTCGTACTCGACCATATGACGGCGCTCGCCCGCGAAATGCCCACGCTCGACCCCGCCGGCGCGATCGAAGCCTTGCAGGCCGGCGGCCAGTTGCTGGTGGCCGCGTTTGGCAAGCACGCCCGGCTGACCGGCGCGAGCCGCGCCGCGCTGCAGACCGCGGTGATGGCACAGGTGCGCCGCTACATCGACAAGAACCTGCACCAGAGCGAGCTCACGCCCACCAGCGTGGTTCAGGCGCTGCAATTGAAACGCGCAACGATTTATCGCTGGTTCGAGCACGAAGGCGGGTTAGGCGCGGTGATTCGCAACCGCCGGTTGCGCGAGGCGGCGGACGAACTAGTCCGTTTTCCGGGCCTTCAGATCGCGGAAATCGCTTACGGGCTCGGTTTTCAGAGCGCGTCCGACTTTACCCGCGCGTTTCGCCGCGCCTTCGACATGAGTCCGCAGGACATGCGCCTGCGCGCGCTGGACCTGCAACTGCGCAACGCGGCGTAGCGTTCATCCGTTCACCGGCCATCAGGCCGACGGTTGCGACGGGCAGGCGCTGCACGCGCCGCGCGTCGCCGGCTCGGGAAAGCCCTTCAACGCGGCCAGCGTCAGCAGCGTCGCCGCCATCAGATACCACGCGGGCACCATCGGATCGCCGGTCCGGTTGATCAGCCAGGTGACGATGAACGGCGAAAATCCGCCGAACAGCACCACGCCAAAGCTGTAAATCACCGCTAGCCCGGCCGCGCGCCTGTGCACAGGCAGCGCTTCCATCATCAGCACCGAACTGGGGCCGGCATTGTTAACGGCCAGCGCGACGTAAGTCGTGATGATTGCCAGCGCAACCAGATTGGCCGCGCCGTGGGTCAGTGCCCAGAACGCCGGCCACGCCAGAACGAGCGACGCCGCAAGCGACGCGTATTGCAGCGTCTTGCGGCTCGCGAGCCGGTCGGCTGCACGCGCAAAGAGCGGCGTCACCACGAGAATCACGAGGCCGGACAGGCAGGCGGTCCACAGGCTGATCGCCGGCGGCCGCTGCAGTGTTCGGACCAGGTAGGCCGGCATGTAAAACACGGTAAGGTAAATCCCCACCGAAGGCGCGGCCATCATCAGCAGCCCGCAGACCAGCGCACGCGGATGCTCGGCGAACATACGCGCCGGCGAGAGCCGCGCGCGTTTCTGCGGCGCGGCCGCCGGCATGCGGCGGCGCAGATACCAGCCGACCGGGCCGATCAGGCCGCCCAGCACGAACGGAATGCGCCAGCCCCACGCATGCATTTCCGCGGGCGACAGCAGCATCGTGGTGCTCGCGCCGACCAGCGCGGCGGCGAAGGCGGCCGCGCCCTGGCTCGCGCCGCGCCAGCTCACCATGAAACAACGCTGCCGGTAAGCAGCCGATTCCATCAGCGAAGCCGACGCGGGACCGATCTCGCCGCCCGCCGCGAGCCCCTGCATTAGCCGTGCGAGGACCATCAGCACAGTCGCGGCGGGCCCGATCGACGCGTAGTCCGGCAGGCAGGCGATCAGCCACGTGCCGAGCGTCATAAGCGTGAGCGAGACCGTGAGCCCCGCTTTGCGACCGCGGCTGTCGGCGATATGGCCGATCATGATCGCGCCGAGCGGACGCATCACGAAGCCGGCGCCGAAGGTGGCGAGCGAGAGCAACAACGACGACGCAGGGCTATGCGACGGAAAGAACAGATTGCCGATTATCACGGCGGAGAAGCTATAAACCGTGAAGTCGTACGCAACGAAGCCGTTGCCGATCACGATGGCGGCGACGATACGCCTGAGTTCGGCGCGGGATGGCGGAGCCGTTTTGCCGGCAGCAATTTGCATGAGGTCGGGTGGACGGAGTCGTCGGGAAAGTCAGGGAAGGCGGAAAACAAAGGCGAACTTTACTTCTTTAACGGCGGGACGTTGCGCAACTTTACACCGCGTGAAGCGATTCGCCGTGCCGCGCCGGCAAGTGTTCGCATACTCACACGCCAGTACCGTCCGCCCGCGCTGCTAAACTTGCGCCACGCCGGCTACGCCGACTTCATGAAGAGACTGCGCGGCCCGATACGCTGCGAAGCCCCCCTTCTTCTCCGACTCCGTTTTAATCCATGCTCCGATTCGACAACCTCAGCAAGCGCTACGGCGAACGCGTCATTTTTCAGGGACTGCACTACGAGAGTCAGGCCGGCTGCGTCGCGTTGAACGACGAATCGGGCAGCGGCAAATCCACGCTGCTCGGCGTGCTGGCCGGCACGATCGAAGCCGATTCGGGCGATGTCTGGATGGGTGGTCACGCGCTGCACAGCGCGCCGCTTGCCGCGCAAACCGCGCTGACGTATGTGCCGGAAGACTGCATGACGTATCCGGATCAAACCGGCCGCGCCTATCTGAACGACGTGGCAACCGCGAGAAAAACCACGGTCGGCGCCACTACGCTGGATCTGGCGGACCGTTTCGGACTGACGCCGCATCTCGACAAACGCTTCGAGCAGATGTCGTTCGGCACGCGCAAGAAGATTTTCCTCACGGCGTCGGTGTTGGGTGAAACCAGCGTGCTGATTGCGGATGAGCCGGTCGGCGGACTCGATGCCTCCGCGCGTACGGTGCTGGTGGAATTGTTCACCCTGCTGGGCGAAACCCGCACGGTGTTTTTCTCCAGCTACGACACGGTCTTTACCGAAGCTTGCCAGGCGGCCAGCATTCAGTTTTCCGACCTGGCGGGTTAGGCGGGGCGGAAGTCCAACGGTGTGTTCGGTCTACCCGTCAGGCAAGCGCACGCACGCTCACTGATAACTCATCGTAAAGGTCGCCAGCCCCTTCACCGTACCCGGCCCCACCGTCCCCGTCGAAATATACTGCGCTGTCAGCGGAATCCGCGTAGTGCTCGCCGATGCGCCCACCAGCCACTGATTCGGATTGCCCGCTACCGCTGAGTCGGGTCCAAAGCTGACCGCCGTGCCGCCGCTGTTCAACACACGCAGTTGCACGCCCGTCGCTGTCGATCCGCTCGCCAGCGTCAGATTGCTGGTGGTATTGCCGGGATTGGTCGCATCGGTCAAGGTCACGTAGACGTTCGCGCCGGCCTGGCAAGAGAGCCCGATGCTGAGGGCGGTATTGCCCACCGTCGTGCCGGTCGACGTGAACGCGCTGGCGTTGACGGTCGGCAAAGTCACACTGACGGACGGCGTCGTGACCGTACAGGTGGTCGCCACGATCGAGGTGTTGTTCACCGAAATCGTCACCAGCGCCGCCGACGTCACGTTCAACGGAATGTTGTGACTCACCAGCGTGAACAACTGCGGAATGTTGATCGCGCCGCCGCTCGTCACCTGCGCGGCCGTTTTGACCAGTTGATAGCTAAACGTGAAATTGCCCTGAAACGCCGCGGTCGTGGTGATCGGCGCGCCGAAGTCGCTCCAGCTGCCCACGTTGAGCGTCGACAGCGTCCGGTTGCCGTAGGTCACGTCGACCACGCGAATGCCGATACCCGCGATGCCGGTATTCCATACGCCGGCCACCGGGCTACCCGTCAGTTGCGGGTAATACTGAATGTACCAACCGTTGTTGTACGGCGGCACCGTGCCGGGATTCGACGGACAGTTGACCGCGACCGTCGACGATTGCACCGGGCCGATCGCGGTGCCAACGGGCGTATCGCGCGGCACCGTCAGCGTGCCGAAACTGATCGCGGCCGAGCCGCTGATCGTGCATTGCAGCGCCGCCGCGTGAGCCGGCACACTGAAGATCAACACCAGGCATCCCGCGATATAAAGCGTCAGCATGCCGAGCAGTTTCTTCAGCAGACCGAGTGACAGAAACCGGTTCATTGCGTCTTTCCTCCCGCGGACGAAGCCGCGCCTGCTTCGTTCGCCACGCCTGCCATGGCCCCGCATACCGCGTCGATGTGCGCGTACGCGCCGCGGTCCTCACCCTTCGGCGGCAAGTGATAGCCGAAGCCGCACTGTTCGTCGGCCGCGTCGCCCCACTTCACCGTGAGCGCGCCGTCGTCGGTCACGCCGCGCACGAAGAGGCGGCTGTTCTGGCCGATCGCACCCACGCTCGCGCCCTTCGCGTCGAACACCGTTGCGCCGAATGGCAACGGCGCACCGTTCGGCAAGTGTGCCGAGATCACCGCCGCGCGGCCCGTGACGGTACCGAAGTGGATCATCACCACCGAGTTCGCGCGCGGCGCGACCTGCTGACTGGTCGACTTGAATTCGACGTCGAGCGGAATTCCCTTCGGATCGATGTCGACCGTGTTCAGGCTGTACGGCGTCAGATAAGGAATCACCGCATAACCGAAGTTGTCGATCCGCACGCCCGATGAGTTCGTGATGCGCGCGCCCTTCGCGTCTTTCGCTTCGACCACGCCGATCGTGTCACCAAGGTCGTTGGCGAACGTCACGCCGCCCGGATGCGCGACGATCGCGCCGGTCACACCCGCCGAAACCTGCGAGTAGCCCGAGCCGCCGCTTGCGCTGCCGGCGAGCGTCGCATACGGGCTGCGATACTGGCCGTTCACGCCGCCCGTGCTCGCGCCCGGCGCATGATTCGCGGTCACGCCGTAGGTGAATTCGTTGTCCACGCCGGCCGAACCGTTCAACATGGCCTGTTCGGACGAACCGCTCTGATTGTTGTGCGTGAAGCTGGTCGACAGGGTCGGCGCATGCTGGCCGGTGCCGAGCGGAATCGACACGCTCGCGAAAATCTGATTGTTCATTTGTCCGGTCACGCCGTCGCGTTGTCGGGACAGCGAGACGTTGTAGCTGAAGTTGGTGCCGAGTGCGCGCAGCACGTTGTTGTAGCCGACCTGAAACTGCGTGGTGGTGCCGCCGCGATTCCAGTAGTCGAGTGTCGTGCCCACCACATACGCGTTGCCCCAGCCGTTGCCGAAGCTCTGGTTCATCGTCAGTTGAATCTGGTTGCGCTGCCGGTCTACCGCGTCTGGGTCCTGCCCGGCGGCCACCAGACTGCGCGCGAGCATCGCGTCGCGCAACGCCCAGAAACCGCTCGACGAATAGCGATACGCCGCGACCGTGAAATTCGTATTGGTGGCCGGCACCAGCTTGCTGTAGCTGACGCGCACGCTCTGGCCCGTGGTATTCGTCGCGCCGCGAATCTGCGCCCGCGCTTCGGTCACGTCCACGGCGACCGCGCCCAACGGTGTATTGACCGCCGCGCCGAGCAGGCCCGCGAGATAGCCGTCGGCGACGATCGTCCCCGCGTAGCCGGTAATGAGGTTGTTGAAGCCGTGTTGCACGGTGCCCTGCAGCAGATTGTCGTGCTGGCCGATCTGCGCGTCGCGCAACTGCCCCACGGCCACATTGAAACGCGTGATACCCGGCCGCAGTAACTGCGCGACCGACGCATACGGCACCGAGAAACTATGCTGGCTGCCGTCCGCTTCCGTGACCGTGACGAGCAGATTGCCGCCGTAGCCGGTGGCGTACAGATCGTTAATTTCGAACGGCCCCGGCGCGACCGTGGTTTCGTAAAGCTTGTTGCCGTTCTGCGTGACGCTCACGCGCGCATTGGTCATGGCCACGCCGCGAATCAGCGGCGCGTAGCCGCGCAGCGAATCGGGCAGCATGCGGTCGTCGCTCGCGAGTTCCACGCCGCGAATGCCGATGCTGTCGAACACGGCGCCGTCAGTAAACGCATCGCCGATTGTCAACTGGCTACGAATCGACGGCAAATCGTGCTGCACATAGGTCGCGATGTTCTGATACGTGCGCGGCCCGTTCGATTGCCACGTCAGCGCCGAGTTCTGCCTGAAGTGCCAGCTACCGATATTGACGCCGCCGTTCAAGCCCAGATACGTCTGCGTGTTGGCCGCCACCGAGCCCGAACCGGTCACGCGAAACGAATTCAGGTTGTAGCCCAGCGTGGCCGACGTCACCCCTTCGTCCCAGAATTCGGGGCTCACATAGCCTTGCGGATTACGCAACAAGGCCGCTTGCGGAATGCTCAAATCGAGCCGCAAATCCGACAGATCGAACGATTGCGAGGCTCCGTCGACCAATGCCGCCACGTTCGCACATTGACCCGCCTGCGCTTTCGCGAGTTCGCCGCGGCCCTTGTCGGACAGTGCCGAAAAGTCGAGACCGAGACGTTCGATCAGCGGCTTATCGAAACACGGCGCGGCGCTCGTCGCGCCTTCGCGTGCGACAAAGCGCAGCGTGTCGTGACCGACCCAATTGCCGTTCACGTAGAGGTCCACCGTGTACTGGCCTGGCGGCACCGGATTGCCGCGCTCGAAACGCGACACGTCGACGCTCTCGCCTTTGGGTTTCATCAGAAAATCGCCGTTGAACTGCACGTCGGCGAGCGTGGTGGTGTCGGCGAATGCCGGCGTCGTGCTCCAGGCGGCGAGCGCACCGAGCATCACGGCATGGCTGCGCCTGAGCGCGAACCATGTTCCGGCACGCGGTCGCGCAGAGGGTTTCCGGGTGCGCATGATTTACTGGCCGGTCTGGTCGCGAAGACGCTTACCGCCGACACCGGCGCCGTAGTCGTTGAGGAAGGTGTAATCGACTTGCGCGGGCACCTCGGCAAGCGGCGCCACACGACCGACGTCGAAGTCCGCGCTCGCGCCTGGATCGACCATGCCGCCCTTCTCGCTCGTCCAGTTGCTCGCCCCCTCGGTGGCGACGATCTTGCTGAACGTCACGTGATAAGGCGTCGGGTTGGTCGCTTCCAGCGCGTAAGCGCCGTTGTCCTTGCGGACGAATTTCCAGCGCACCTGTGCGGCCGCGTCATCCGCATTGCCCGGCAATCCCGCCGGACGGAAGAAGAGTTTGATGCGCGAACGAAATGCCAATTGCAGCGAATTCGGCTGGTCCGCGGTCGTGCCCGTGGTTGCGCGCGGCGGCACTTCCAGCACGTTGAGCCAGAACAACGACTCCTTGTCTTGCGGCAATGGCTCCTGCGTGTATATCAAACGCAGGCTCTGCCCTTTCTTCGGATCGAGACGGAACAGCGGCGGCGACAACGTGAACGGCACCTTCGACTCGTCCGGCAACGCATTCGGATTGCCCGTGTCGAGCCATACCTGAACCAGTGCCGGCGCGTCGCCCTCGTTGCTGAGCTTCACGGTGACTTCACGCTCTTTCGCCTGATAGATCACCCGCGTGCCGCTGATCACCACGCCCGCTTGCGCACTGCCTGCCAACCATGACAACGCGAAAACCGTCATCGCTTTTGATATTTTCTTTCGCATTGTCATTCTGCAATCCCGATCTGAAGCACGATGCTGGAGGCGAACTCGCGACTCGCCTCGATCTCCTCGACAGCCGGCGTCCCAAGGACGCCGACTGCCACCCCGTAGCGTTTTTTTCTTACTGATAGACGATCGAATACAGCACCGTGGTATTCACCGTGCCGGCGGTCGACGCGCCATTCGTCGCAACGTATTGCGCGAAATACTTGAGCGTCGCTGCACCGCTTGCCAGCGCAACGGCCTTCGAGTTTTGCGAAGCTTGTGCCGCGCCGAGCGTGATCACGCTGCTGTCGCCGTTGAGCAGACCGATTTCGACGTTGGTCGCCGTGCCCGATGCGTTGATCAACTGGCCGGTCGTCGTGTCGACGGTGGCGCCCGGCTCGAAATAGGTCGACACGTTGCCGGAATTCGGCGTGCAGTTCGACAACGCGATGTTGAACGGCGTGCGGCCCGCGGTCGTGCCGGCGGTGGCGAGTGCCGAGGTCGAGACGGTCGGCAGCGTGACGGTGAAGTTCTTGCCGCCGCCATTGCCGCTGATCGTGCAGGTCTGGCTAGTGATCTGACCGGTGAAGGTAATCGTGCCGTCGGCCGCATGCGAAACGGCCGGCACGGCGGCAGCGGCAGCGATAGCCGCGGCGAGAACGCCTGAGCGCGTGATTTTCATGGTGAGTCCCGTTGATGATAAGTAATACGTCGTATTTGAAAAACTGCCTGTGTGGCGGGTTCAGCGATGGCGTTGCGCTCAACCGACCGCGCCGGGGCTCATTATCAGGAGAACGATGAGCGGGGACAGTCAAGCAATGTCAAGCGAAGTGACGGAAGGTTGAAGCAGTGTTAAAACGAGGGAATGTACGGAGTAGAAAGCGACGCGCCTGCAATTGCAGGGCAATAAAGCGGGGGGACGCTACTGCGATTCGTCGAAAGACGCGTTGAACGAAGCAGCGTCGACTACGTAGTTAATGCACCATCGTCACGGGCGTGACCGTGCGGCGCGCCAGCGAAGCCAGCGTGACCATTCTGCGGAAAAAGCTCATATGGCTGGCGTCGATCACCATGACGTCGGGTTGCGTCAGCGCCGCGTAATCGGCGATCGCTTTGGTGCGGTGACCGAATATCCGTTTCCAGTGATACGGCACGCCGGCTTCTTCGAGGATCGTACGGACGTCGATTAACGCCTTCAGCATGGCGCGTTTTTCTTCCCGCACGAGCGAGCTGCGCGAGTGGAACGCCGCCGCTCTCCCCTGATCGATGGGTTCGAGCACTTCCAGCAATTCCACCTCGGTGACGCCGCGCTCCAGAAACAGGAACGCCGCGTAACGTGCGGCTTCGACCGCGCCGCCATTGTCGAGGACAGGGATCAGCATTCGTATCATGGGGCACCCGTAGCCGCTATTCGATACCTTGAGCTTATCCAATGCCGCGTTAAAAGCGCGTAAAAGTATCGGCCGGTTTTAACGAGGATCTTGCAATGCGCGATTCAGGCCGGCTCACGGCCGGTGTTCATGATCGGGTTACGCCTGGATCGCGGCGGGGTTCAACTCGATATGCAGAATCACCAGCCAGCGCTTCGGACAATCCTCCGCGATCCGCAGTTCCTGCTTACCGTCGCCGGTCTTCTTGACGAAGCCCTTCTCGCGTGCGAAGCCGAACGCGCGGCGCGCGTCGGACTGCAGCCAGAGCGTCAGCAGGCCGCAGGTCACGCAGCTAAACAGCCAGATCGTGTCATGAGGCAGCGCCGAATCGAGTTGCTGCGCGACATACGTGAAAATGGTCGTGAGCACCTGGTTGGTGACGAAGGCAATCGCCACGACCTTGCACAGTCCGCGGAACATCATGGCCTGTTTTGACGGTGTCGCGGCCATGTCAGACTCCGAGCATCCGGCGCGCTTCGACTTCGGCCAGTTCGAGCGCTTGGGCGGCGCTACGCATCGGCCGGCCGCAACCGCGCCCGATGACTTGCTGAATCTCCTTGTCGCCGCGTCGGGTCGTCACGCGTAGCGCGCCTTTGAACATCTGCCCCGGCGCGGGAAACACGCAAGCCTCGACAGTCACGTTGCCCTTCGTTTGTTTGAATGCCATACAGCCTCCAGCGAATTTCATCGTAGTTGCGGCGAACCGCCAACCCCAGACGATACGCAAGAGGCCGTAAAAAGCAGGCAACGATCGTGGTCGGCGGTGTAAAAAACCTGTGAAAGCCGGGCTTGGCAGCGGCCTGGAATCACAGGTTGCCGATCGACAGGAAGCGACGCCTAACCTCAACCCTCCGGCAACTCGCCGGTGTACTCATAGGCCACCGTCCCCTTCGGATGCCTGAACCAGCCCGGATCGCGATAGTCGTCGCGCCCGAGTCCCTCGCGCACTTTGACGACGCTGAACATGCCGCCCATTTCCAGCGCGCCGAACGGGCCGGTGCCGGTCATCATCGGCAGCGTGTTGTCGGGCAGCGGCATCTCCATGCCGCCCATCGCGCCACCCGTGCCGCCCATCGCCATGTAGCCGGGCACCAGTTTGTTGATGCGCTGCGCGAGGTCCTTCTGCGGCACGCCGATCAGGTTCGGCACCTGGTGTCCCATCGCGTTCATCGTGTGATGCGACTTGTGGCAATGAAACGCCCAATCGCCGGGGCGGTTCGCGGTGAACTCGATCGCGCGCATCTGCCCGACCGCGACGTCCGCGGTCACCTCGGGCCAGCGCGCGGACGGTGAAATCCAGCCGCCGTCCGTGCCCACCACTTCGAAGTGGTAACCGTGCAGATGAACCGGATGATTGGTCATGGTCAGATTGCCGACGCGGATCCGCACCCGGTCGCCGGCGCGCACCGGCAACGCGTCGATGCCCGGAAACACGCGCGCATTCCACGTCCACAGATTGAAGTCGGTCATCTCGTTGACGCGCGGCGTGAAGCTGCCCGGATCGATGTCGTACGCGGACATGATGAACACGAAGTCGCGATCCACCCGCATCACGCCCGGGTCTTTCGGATGGACGATGAACGTGCCCATCATGCCCATCGCCATCTGCACCATTTCGTCCGCGTGCGGGTGATACATGAAGGTGCCGTGTTTCTCCAACTGAAACTCGTAAACGAAGGTCTTGCCCGGCGCAATATGCGGCTGCGTGAGACCGCCCACGCCGTCCATTCCGCACGGCAACAGCATGCCGTGCCAGTGAACCGTGGTGTGTTCCGGCAGCCGGTTCGTCACGAAGATGCGTACCTTGTCGCCTTCCACGGCCTCGATCGTCGGGCCGGGCGCCTGCCCGTTGTAACCCCACAGATTCGCGCTCATGCCCGGCGCCATTTCCCGCACCACGGGTTCGGCGATCAGATGAAACTCTTTCCAGCCGTTCTTCATGCGCCACGGTAACGACCAGCCGTTTAGCGTGGCGACGGGTGTATAAGGCCGGCCATTGGCCGGCGCGAGCGGCGGCTGCATCGTGGCGGTGGCCATCGTGGGCGCTTCGGGCAACGACGCCGCACCAGCCTTGCTGACCAGTGCCGCGCCCAGCAAAGCGGCGCCCGAGCCGCCGAGAAAATGTCGACGTGTCACCATGTCATTGACCTTTGGATTCATTGGACGAGGCGGTTTGCGTCGCCGGTAAGAGAGGTGTCGCGGCCAGCGCGGCAGGCGGCAAACGGCCGCCAAGCGCTAGTTCCAGATCGGTTTCGGCGAGCCAGTAATCTTTCAACGCGTCGATCGCGCTATTTACCGCGCCGATCTGCTCGCGCGAATCGGCGAGCAGTTCGAACACGCTCGCGAGCATGCCGTTGTAGCGAAGCAGCAGTTCGTCCGAAATGGTTTTGCGGAGCGGCACGACTTCGTCTCGGTAGTGCCTGGCGAGCTCGTAGTCGCTCATATAGGCGGAATACGCTTCACGGACCTCGGAACGCGCGTCGATCGCCGTCTCGCCAAGCCGGTTCGCCGATTGCAGATAGATCGCCTCGGCGCGCGCCACCTTCGCGCCGCCCCAATCGAACACCGGAATTTCGACGCTGATTTCGTAGCCCTGCTCGCGGCCGTCGGAGGTGGTGAAATTGTTCTGATAGCCGACGTCCAGCGCATTGATGAAGCGCGTGGCCTGGCTTAAGCCCAGTGAACTCGCGACGCTTTGCGTTTGCAGTTTCGCCGCCTGAACGTCGAGGCGGTTGGTCATGGCGAAGCGCTCCAGGTCGGGCAACCCGGCACGCTCGCGAGGAAGATCGGGTAAGCGTTCGGGCAGCGCGTATTGCGACGCTTGCGAGCCCCACAGGCCCATCACGCGGGTGAGCTTCTCTCGCCCCGCCACCGACACCTGCTGCGCTCGCACACCTTGCGCCATGGTTTCCGCGTAGAAGGCCTGCTCGCGCGCGTATTCCAGCTTGCTGAAATGACCGGCCTGCTGCATCCGCAACGCGAGTTCGGCGCTCGCTTGCGCGGCGTCCGTCACCTGCACCGCGTAGGCCGCGGATTGCTTCGCTGCCACCGCGTTGATGTACGCGCGTCGCGCATCGGCCGCGACTTTTAGCATCGCGTCCGCCGCGAGCAAACGGGTCCGCTCGAAGCGACGGCTTTCGATCCGCGTGGCCAGCGGCATCGTCAGCACGTTCATGAGGCCGAGCGTGAACGTGCGGCTGATGCTCAGGTCGTTGCCGCCGTGCGTGCGGTTAAACGTGAAGCCAGGATTCGGCAGCCGCCCTGCCTGAACCAGATCGGCTTCGGCGATACCTAGCTCGCTGTACGCGCCTTGCAGGCCGCGATTGTTCAATAGCGCGATCTGGACCGCGTCGTCCATGTCGAGCGGTTTGGCCAGCAGTTCATCGGTGCGTTTGGCGACCGCGCTGCGGTCCTGATCCGTGGTGATTAACGCGGCCTCTTTGCCGAGCCGTTCCGAGGCTGTGCTGGAAACGGTCGCGAATCCGCCGTCTTTCGAAAACGTCGTGCAGCCGGCGAGCAATAAAACCGCCGCGGCAATGGCCAATACACGGGAAGTGGGAAACATGGGCCGACTCATTTCATCGGCTCCTCGTGGGAAGCACCGTGCATGTCATGCCCTGCGCCGGCGCTGGCGCTCATGGAATGCATCATGTCGTGATGCATGCCGGCGTCACCGGACGACGGTTTCGTGACCGCGCGATTGAGCGCCTGCCAGGTCGGCGCGTCCGGCTCGCGGTAACTCACGTAGTCCGCGAAGAAGGACGGCGCGCTGAGCGCGGGTGTCGACGCCGCGGCATCCGCCGGGTCGGGAATGACTGAGGGGGCCTGGGCGTGCACGAGCGACGGCAAGCTTGCCGTCGCGGCGAGCAGCGCCGCAATAAACGTTCGCATGAATTGTCTCGTCGTATGTCGTCCCGGCCGCCGACATGCAGCCGGCCGCCGGAGCGAATGGGAACCACGCAGCGCGAGGCTGCGAAAGAACTAGACGAGTGAGAGGCGCGGAGGCCGTTCGATGCCGTCCGTCAGAAACGACGCGACACGAACAGCGGGAGGCAGGGGAACGGTGAAATGAATCGGCTCGACCGACAGGGACGCCGCCGCGGTATTCGGCAACGCGCCGCCGAAACAGCACGCGGCGCACGTCGAGCACGCGTGCGCGTGATGCTCGCCGCCAACGGTGCCGTGATGCGGAAGATGGACGCTATGGCCTATGTCACTGGCTTGCGCGGCCATCATCGCGGCGTGGTCATGATGTTGAAGCTGGCTCGCAACAGGCTCATGACGCACGGGCGCTCTCTCGCCGATGGAATACGAGGAATCGCATTTCATGGAGACGGCCGCGAACGACTGAACCGGAAGGCTCAGCACGAGCAGCACGACGATGAGGAGTTTGCGCCAGTAAGACATGGAACGGAGTCTAGCACGCTGATTAAGGCGACTGTAAGGCCAGAAGCGCGTCTCGCGCGACGAGATACAGTGATGCCCAATATCAGTCGACTACATGAACCAATACGCTTGACCTTACTGCGGTGGGAAGGTCCACGCTTGAGTCCTGGCCACTCATTAACGACTCATTGGAGGCAGCAAATGGAATTCGAAATCCCGGATATGACGTGCGGCGGATGCGCCAATGCGATCAAGCGCGCGGTCACCCAACTCGACCCCGCCGCGAAGCTCGACGTCGACGTCCCCGTTAAAATCGTCAAGGTCACGTCGACGCAATCGTCGCAGCGGATCATCGAGGTCATCGAGGCAGCGGGTTTTCATCCGTTGGCGAGAGCCTGAATGAAATGAACCGCTGCCGATAAACGCATCGACCAGGACACCCTTTTCCTAACGGACATCCATCATGAAAAACCTTCGCGCCTTTCGCGCCCTCTGTCTGTTCAGCGGCCTGGCGTTTGCCGTCGCGGCCGCGCCGGTTCACGCGCAGCAGAGCGGCACGATGCCCGGCATGCCGGGCATGAAAATGCCGGCTTCGACAGGCGCCGGCTCGAGCGATTCGACGCAAGCGTTCAAGGCCGCCGACGACAAGATGATGCAAGGCATGAGCGCGCCCGCCTACACCGGCGACACCGACAAGGATTTCGTCGCGCATATGATTCCGCACCATCAGGGCGCGGTTGAAATGGCGCAAGTGGAATTGAAATACGGCCAGGACCCGGAGTTGAAGCGCCTGGCTCGCAACATCATCAAGGCCCAGCACGATGAAATCGCGTTCATGCAACGTTGGCAGGCGAAACACGGCGTGAAGTAAAAGAGCAGCCGGGGCTGGCGAAAAAGCGCCCCGGTACTCCCGCCTACCCGTTACGCGTCGTGCTCAACGCGCGCGAGACGCCGAACGAAGTCGTGAATCCGCTCTGCGACTTCAGCCGGTGCTTCGAGCGGCGATAAATGCCCGACACCGGGCAGCACATGCATCACCGCGTGCGGAATGCGGCCGAGCACTTCCCGCTGCAGCACCGCCACGCTATCCACGCGATCCAGTTCGCCGGCAATGATCGTGGTCGGCACATCGATCGAGGCGACTTCACGCGTAATGTCTTCACGGCTCGTGGCTCGCGGCCACGCGGCCTTCGCTTCGGGCGCGCCACGCAAGCTGTCTTCGATCACTTGCCGGCGATGCGCGGGGCTCAATGGTTTCGCGCACAACATGCCGTCAATGGACGCTTCGACCGAAGCCGGCGTGGCATAAGCGCTTTCCATCTGCGCCAACGCTTCGGCCGGCAATTGCAACGGCACCGGCGGCGACGGCGCGACCAGCACGAGACCGGCCAGACCTTGCGGACGGCGCGCCGCCAGCAACTGCGCCACCTTACCGCCCATCGAATGGCCGACCAGCACGAAGCGCCGTAGCACGAGCGCTTCGATCACGCGCTGAGCGTCGTCGGCGAGATCGGCGAGTGCGTATCCGGCGGCCGGCTTGTCCGAATCGCCCCAGCCGCGGTGATCCGGCGTGACCGTTCGGTACACGTTCGGCAGCGCGGCGATCACGTCGTGCCACGTGCGCGACGAGCCGCCCCAGTAATGCAGAAACACAAGAGCGGGCGTGTCGCCGCCGTCGTCGAAACCCAGTTCCCTCACGTGAATCCGTACACCATTCGAGTCGATTTTCATTTGAAACTCCCTGCGCGTTGAGCCTGTCTCTGCCCGTCGTCAGGCATTGAGTTCGATGGTAGATTTAATCGTGTCTCGCGATAATCCCGGTTGCATTATCATGATTCGATCGTAAAACTATCGACTGGAGTCGCCATGGATCGTTTCGCCAGCATCGCGGTGTTCGTCGCCGCGGTCGACGAAGGCAGCCTTGTCGCGGCAGGCCGGCGCTTCGGCTTATCGGCGTCGATGGCCGGCAAGCATTTGAGCGGGCTCGAAGCCGAACTCAAGGTGCGCCTGTTACAACGCAGTACCCGCAGCCTGAGCCTGACGGACGCCGGCCGCGCGTATTACGCCCGCTGCAAGCGCATTCTCGACGAGTTCGACGACGCCAACCGCGAGGCGAGCGACGCGCAGCGGGTCGCGAGCGGCATGCTGCGCGTCGCCGCGCCGGTCACGTTCGGCGCGATGCATATGGGGGATGTCGTCACGCGGTATCTGAGCGACCACCCTCACGTCGACATCGACATTGCGCTCGACGATCGCTACGTGGATCTGCAAAACGACGGCATCGACGTCGCGATCCGGATTGGCCGATTACCGGACTCGCAACTCGTCGCACGTCGGCTGGCGCCCTGCCGGATGGTGATCTGCGCGTCGCCGGCTTTTCTCGCGCGCGAAGGCGTGCCGCACACGCCCGGCGATCTGGCTCGTGCGCCGCGTCTCGCGTTCAGCGAGGCCGTGTCGGCGGGCGAATGGACGTTGCTGGACGAGCAGGATCGCTATCACGTGATCGGCGGCCCGCTGCGAATGCAGGCCAACAACATGCAGATGCTGGTGGCGGGCGCACTCGCCGGTATCGGCATTGCGTACGGTCCCACTTTCGTATTCGGCGAGCACATCAAGGCGGGCAATCTCGTCGTGCTGCTGCCGGGTTTCAGAGCGCCCGAGTTGACGATTCACGCGGTGTATCCGTCCGCGCGTTACGTGCCTTCGAAGGTGCGGCGGTTTATCGATTGCCTGGTCGACGCGTTTGGCGACGAGCCGCCTTGGGACAGTTTTCGGGCCGTCCCTTGAATTACGCTTCAAACACCTCGGCACAGGCCTGCCGTACCCGTTCGATCACCGCAGGCCAACGTCCACCCAAAGGCTGACGAAACAGCCGGATCGTCTCCGGATACCACGGCGAGTCGTCGCGTTCGAGCATCCAGCGCCAGTCGACGGACTGCTCCGGCAACATCACCCAGCAGCGCGTACCGACCGACGCCGCGAGATGCGCAATCGCCGTATCCACGCAGATCACCAGATCGAGTTGCGCGACGATCGCGGCGCTATCGGCCATGTCCTTCGTTGCAGAACCGAGATGCAGCAGCGGCTGTTCGGCGGGCGGCGATTGCGCCTCGTCCTCTCCGTCGCCTTTTTGCAGACTCACGAAGCTCACACCAGGCAAACGCCAAAGCGGCGCGAGCATCGCGAGGGACGACAGTGAGCGGTTCGCGTCGTTCTGGTGGAGCGCATTGCCTTTCCAGACGAGTCCGATTCTGCGGCCCGAGGGAAGTGTTGCGAGGCGCTCGCGCCAGACGTCGGCGAGTGAGGGATCGAGGTTCAGCCGAAGAGGCGGCGGCATCGTTTCCGTCGTTGTCCGCAGGTAAAACGGCACACTCAACGGACTCGTCCAGTAGTCGTAACTCGACGCCGCGGCCCAGCCCGCCTCGTGCGTCCACACCACGTCGACGCCCTCCACCGTGGCGAACAGCCGATGCAGCGACGCAGCGCAGACAAACGCGACCTGCGCCGCGCCTTGCGCCTTCAGCAGCGGCAGATAGCGGCCGAAATGAATCGCATCGCCGAGTCCGCCCTCCTGCCAGACCAGCAGTTTTTTCCCCACCAGCGATTCGCCTTGCCAGCGCGGACGCCCGACGACCTTCTGCGTCTTATGTTGCATCGACCCAGGGTCCGCATGACGCGCGTCATGCAACCGCCAGCCTTCGTCGAAGCGCCCCATGCTCAGCAGCAGCGTGGCCAGCGCGAACCGCGCCATGTGATAGTCATCGCTAACGGCAAGCGCCTGCCGGTAGGCGGCCTCCGCATCCGTCAGACGGCCCAGTTCCTTCAGGATGTTGCCGAGGTTGCTGTACCCCATCACGAAATCGGGA
This sequence comes from Paraburkholderia sp. BCC1876, assembly GCF_902833695.1. NCBI lineage: Bacteria > Pseudomonadati > Pseudomonadota > Betaproteobacteria > Burkholderiales > Burkholderiaceae > Paraburkholderia > Paraburkholderia sp. BCC1876. The sequence continues at coordinate 457,385 of NZ_CADFGI010000005.1, forward strand.
CGCAGTGCGATAGCGCGCCGATAGGCATCGGCGGCTTCGCTCCAGCGGCCTAGCGGTCTCAACACAGTGCCGAGGTTGTAATGAAACTCGAGGCGATCAGGCAGAATGCGCGACGCTTGCCGATACGCCGCTTCCGCTTCGGCCATGCGCGCCTGGTCCTGAAGGAGTGAGCCGAGCTGGTTGTGAACGTCCGCGAGATCGGGGCACACGTCGAGCAATTGCCGCAATAACGCTTCCACGTCAGCCAGGCGGTTGAGGCCCTTCAGCAAGGTGGCGAGGTTCAGGTACGCGTCCGCGAAACGCGGATTCGTTTCGATAGCGCGACGCCAGTAAGCCTCGGCGTCGGCGAGATCGCCCAGACCAAGCGAACTGACGGCCGCGAGTTGCAACGCCTCGGCTAGTTCCTTGGGCGGCAACGGCGGCTGCAAGTCGAGCAGCGGCTTCACCTTGTTCAGCGCGTCGACAAATCTCGCCGACGGATCCGGCTGCGCTACCGGCTCGTCTTGAGCCGAACGGGAAGGTTCGCTAAGGGAAGACGGACACATAAGCAGATCGATCAGCGCTCAATCTTCGACATGACCGCCGTGGTCGCGTCGTAACGGTAGCCCTTCTGCGCCAGTTGCTGCGCCATCGTCGCGCCGATCAGTTTTTGCTGCATGTCGCGCGATATCAACTCGTGATCCGGCTTGAGGCGCTCCAGTTCCGACGCGAGCCGACGAACCAGCACCACTTCTCCGGTGCTGCGCGCGTCGATGAAGATGATCCGCTCGCTCGCGAGACCGAGGCGTTGCTTGAGATCCTTCGCATGCGCCACCCATTGTTCGGCATTCGCGTGAAGCTCGTCGAAGGCCTTGGTGTGCGCTTTGGCTTGCGCTGCCACCTGACGCTGCAGCGCGGCGATTTCCTCGGCGCTGTCGGTCTCGTCCTCTTTGACGCCAGGCTGCGGGTGGCGTCGATTGTGTTTGGCGGCGGCGTGCGGCCGCTCCGCAATGCGTTGCTGCAATTGGGCGGCATGCTGTTCGGCGGCGTCCGCGCGTTCCTTCGCGGCGGTGGCTTCCTGCGACAGTCGCGTCAGCTCGGCACTCGCGGCTTCAGCGGCCGCGGTCAGCGTGCCGACGTGTTCGCGGCTCGCGTCGAGTTCCGCCGATTGCGCCTGACGGGTGGTGTCCAGCGCGGTGAGTTGCTGCTGCGCGTGATCGTGTTCCTGCGTGAGTCGCGCGATCTCGGCCTCTTTACTGGCGACACGCTCGGTCAGTACTTCGTGCGCCTGGCGTTCTTCTTCGAGCGTGGTTTGGGTGGCGGCGAGCGCCGCGCTTTCCGCCGACACGCGCTGCTCCAGTTCCTCGATGCGTGCCTCGGCGGCTAGCGCGCGCGACGTGGCCGTCGCCGCGTCCTGCGCGGCGCGTTCCGCCTCTTGCGACCTGGCCTGCCCGGTGTCGCTCAACGTGGCAGCCTGCTGCTGCGCGTGATCGCGTTCCTGCGTGACTCGCGTTATCTCAGCGTCTTTGCTTACGACCAGTTCGTTCAATACGTCATACGCCTGGCGTTGTTCTTCGAGCGTGACCCTGGTGGCCTCAAGCGTTGCCATTTCTTCAGACGCACGCTGCTCCAGTTCCTGAATTCGCGCCTCGGCGGTGTGCGCGCGCGACGTGGCCGACGCCGCGTCCTGCGACCATCGTTGCGCCTCTTCCGACTTCGCCTGACATGCGTCGTTTAACGTGGCGACCTGCTGCAGCGCATGATCGCGGTCCTGCGTGACGCGTGCGATCTCCGCGTCTTTGCCGCCCACCACCATGATCAATGCCGCGCGAGCCTGGCGCTCTTCTTCAAGCATCGCGTTCGTGGCCGCGAGCGTGGCGCTTTCCACCGACGCACGTTGCTCCAGTTCCTCGATACGCGCCTCGGCGGTATGTGCGCGTGTCGTCGCCGCGGCGGCGTCCAGCGACCACTTGTCCGCCTCTTCCGACTTCGCCCGCAACGCCTCGTCCAACGTGGCGACCTGCTGCTGCGCGCGATCGCGGTCTTGCGTGACGCGCGCGATCTCTGCGTCTTTACCCGCGACCACCACGATCAGCGCTTCACGCGCGTGACGCTCTTCTTCAAGCGTCGTGCGGGTGGCTTCCAGCGCGGCGCTTTCCGCCGACACGCGCTGCTCCAGTTCCTCGATGCGCGTCTCGGCGGCTTGCGCGCGCGCCGTGGCCGCCGCCGCGTTTTGCGACCAGCGGCTCGCCTCTTGCGACTTCGCCTGACACGCGTCGTCCAACGTGGCGACCTGTTGCTGCGCGTGGTCGCGTTCCTGCGTGACGCGAGCGATCTCGGCGTCTTTGCCCGACACCACCGCGATCAACTTTTCGCGCGCCTGACGTTCGTCGTCCAGCGTCGCTTTGGTCGCTTCCAGCGCGGCGTTTTCAACCGATGCGCGCTGCTCCAGGTCTTCGATGCGCGCCTCGGCGGTTTGCGCGCGCGAGGTTGCCGCAACCGCGTCCTGCGACCATCGGTCCGCTTCGTCCGATTTCGCCTGACACGCCTCGCCCAACGTCACGATCTGCTGCTGCGCGTGATCGCGCTCCTGCGTGAGCCGCGCTATCTCGTCGTCTTTGCCTGCCGCGGCCGCCACCAGTTCTTCACGCGCCAGACGTTCCGCGTCGAGCGTCGCATGGACGGTTTCGAGCCTGGCGTTGTCCGCCAGCGCGCGCTGCTCCAGTTCCTCGATGCGCGCGTCGCACGCTTCCGCGCGACGGCTTGCCGCCACCAGTTCCGCGCCGAGGCTCAAGGCCGTGTCTTCCGACGCGGCCAGCGCACGTGTTTGTGCGGCGAGCCGCTCGCGGCCCGCTTCGACTTCTTCGATGGTCTTCTGATACTCGGCGAACGCCTCGTCGCGTTCGGAGAGCGCGGCGTCGAGGTGCTCGCTGAGCGCGCTGAGGCGCTGGTTGAACGCTTTCTCCGCTTCGTCCTGCGAGGCGCTCCAGATACGATCCGCGGCGCTCATGATCGTTTCGGCCACGCCGGTCGGCAAGCCGCTTTGGACCTGCAAGTCGGGTGTGCTGGGCACACGCGCTTCGCGCCAGCGTTGCAAAGCCTCGACGATCGCAACCAGCGAACCGCCTTCGAGTTCTTTCCAGATGGCGACGGGCGAGACGCGTTTGTCTTCGTCAACCATGCGATCGGCGATCGCGGCGACCCGCTCATCGGTGATTGTGTCTACGTCCCTGGACATAAATGCCTCAAAATCAATGTGGCCGGGCGGAAGAGATCAAGTCTCCCATACGTTACTACGTCCCGTCACATTCTCGACGAAAGGAAAATGACAGCTACCACGGTGTGGACCGGCGACTGAATCCGCACCATCAGGCACGGGCGCCGACCTCGACCGGCGTCCGTATCGCGAGCTTTACATTCATCCGCGAATCCGGCTAGCCGTGTTGAATGACAGGTATCAGGTTTATTCGGCCACGCAAGGACGCGCTTCGCGCCGCCTCAATAGCGCTTCGAAGCCCTCGACAGGCAGCGGGCGGCAAAAGTAATAACCCTGGTACGCGTGGCATCCGGCCGCCGCAAGGAAGTCGCGTTGCGCCTCGGTCTCCACGCCCTCGGCGATCACGCCCAAGCCGAGGCTGTGCGCGAGCGCCACGATGGTCCGGGCGATCACGGCGTCGTTGGGGTCGACCAGCACGTCCCGCACGAACGAGCGGTCGATCTTCAACTGGTCCAGCGGCAAGCGCTTCAGGTACGAAAGCGACGAATAGCCAATGCCGAAATCGTCGAGCGAAAACACGACGCCTCTCGCTTTGAGCGCCGCCATCTTCTGAATAATGTCCTGCACGTTGTCCACCAGCACGCTTTCCGTCAACTCCAGCTTCAGGCGGTTGGGCCGCGCGCCGGTTCTAGCGATGATCGCCACGACCTTGTCCACGAAGTCCGGCTCGCGGAACTGCTGGGCGCTGACATTGACCGCGATCGTGAGATGCGCCATGTCCGCTTGCGTTGCCCACGCCGCCAGTTGCGCGCAGGCCGCCTCCAGGACCCAGCTCCCCAACGCGAGGATCAAGCCGGTTTCTTCCGCGACCGGAATGAAATCGGCCGGCATCACGATGCCGCGCTGCGGATGCTGCCAGCGCACCAGCGCTTCGACACCGGTGATCCGGTCGGCGTCGATCTGCGCCTCGTAATACAGCAGGAACTGGTTCTCTTCAATCGCCGTGCGCAGCCCCGCGTCCAGCGCGGCCCGCTCCATGACGACCGTCTGCATGTCGGGATCGAACAGCCGCACCGCGTTGCGGCCTCGTTCCTTGGATTTGTACATGGCCAGATCGGCCTGTTTCAGCAGTTCGTCGATCGACGCCTGATGACCGATGAACACGGTCGCGCCAATGCTCGCGGTGCTGCGGTATTCGATCTCGCCGAGCTGATACGGACTGCCCAGCACGGCGAGAATCGTTTCGCCGAGCGCTTCGGTCTGTTCGGCCGCCTGCTGCCGGTCTTCGTGCAGATTACCCAGCACCACCACGAACTCATCGCCCCCCACCCGCGCCACCGTGTCGGTCTCGCGGACGCTGACAGCGAGACGCTGCGCCACCTGTTGAAGCAGCAGGTCGCCTTTGTCGTGACCCAGCGTATCGTTCAACGTCTTGAAGTGATCCAGATCGATGAACAGCAGCGCGCCGCATGCGTCGCTCCGGGCGCTCGCCGTCATCGCCTGCTTCAGGCGCTCCAGCAACAAGGTGCGGTTCGGCAAACGGGTCAGCGCGTCGAAGAACGCGAGTTCCTTGATGCGCTCTTCCGCGATCTTGCGCTCGGTAATGTCGTGGTGGGTGCAAACGTAGTGGCTGACAATGCCGTTCTCGCCCATCACGGCGGAGATCGTCAGCCATTTGGGGTAAACCTCGCCGTTCTTGCGGCGGTCCCAGATTTCGCCCTGCCAGCCGCCGGCACGATGAATCGTTTCCCACATGGTGCGGAAGAACGCGACGTCGTGACGATCCGAGCGGAGCACCTGCGGCGTTTTGCCGACGATTTCTTCGGGCGTGTAGCCGGTGCACTCGGTGAAGGCCGTGTTCACGCGCAGGATCTTGGCGCCGAAGTCGGTGATCATCATCGGCTCCATCGAGTCGAATGCCACCGCCGCGATCCGAAGTTCGGCCTCCGCGTGTTTGCGTTCGGTGATGTCCCGGCCGCTGGTGCGAAAGCCGATGCCATTGCCTCGGGAGTCGCTGATCGGCACCCACGAAACGGACAGCCAGATCAACGCGCCATCCTTGCGAACGCAACGAAATTCGAGGTCGTCGCCGCGAATGCCCCGCAGGCCCTTCTGAATTTCAGGTACGACGCGCGCGATATCCGCCGGATGAATCACCGTGCCGGCAAAGTCGGGCATCGCCATGCATTCGCTGACGGTATAGCCGATGTACTCTTCCACGGACGAATTGATCCAGCGCGGCTTGCTGTCCGGGCCCCACCAGACTTCCCAGTTGACCGTGCAATCGGCGATCGCGCGAAACTTCGCTTCGCTCTCGCGCAGTTCGCGGGTCATCGACGAAGCGAGCCGCAGCGCACGGCCATGGCCGGTCATCATGAGCCAGGTGAGCAGCGCCAGCAGCAGGCTCAGGCCCGTGCCGGTGGCGGCGATCTGCAGCGCGGCGTTGCGGCCGAAACGGGCTTTGAAGTCGTCCTGAGCGCTCATTGTCAGCGTCCAGTCATGGCCGCCGACCACCAGGTATTCATTGGCCGACATGTCGGTAGGCAGATGCCCGGCCGACCCCGGCGTTCTATGCAGCAGCGCTGCGGACGACGGTTCGACGCCGTCGTATATCGCAATCGACAGCCCCGGCGGCTGCTCGCCATACAGGCTGGCGATCACGTCGTGCATGCGGAACGACGCGTAGACCCAGCCGACCAGGTGCGCGCGGCGCTGGGCGACGCTTTCCTGCGACTGCCCGCGCGCGTAAACCGGCAGATACATGATGAAACCGGGGCGCGCGTTGGTCTCGGTGTCCACCACCAGACTGACTTTGCCGGAGACGGTCGCCATACCGGAATCGCGCGCCTGCTCCATGGCGCGCCGGCGCACCGGGTCGGCCCATGCATCGAAGCCGGGCTCCATGCGGTTCAGGCCGACCGACGGCGAGCGCTGAATGACGGGCGCGTAATCGTCGCGCGCGCCTTCGGGGAGAATGGTGTAGCCGCGCAGGCCTTGCCGGCGCATGGCGCCGATGTGATCGTTCTTTTGCGCCGCCGGCACCCACGCAACCAGACCGATGGCCTGAATGCCGGAGAAGTTGGCGTCGAGATTGAGCGTGTCGACGTAGTCGCGAAAGCGCTCGCGGTCCATCTCGCCGCCGGCGGCGAACAGGCTCTGCACGCCGCGCAGTAGCAGCTCATACGTGCCCATGCGCTGTTCGATGCGGCTGACGGCATCGCCCAGCGAGAAGTCGAACTGCGTGAGCAGTTCATGACGCGCGGCTTGCCGCTCATGGTCCCACAGCACCCACGTAACGCTGAGCGCGGCCGTCAGAACCAGCACCGGCAGAACGGCGATCCGCGCCCAACTCACGGCGGCGTCGGGAAATCGACCATCGCATCGGCGAGGTCGGGTTTGAAATACTTCTCGAACAGGCGCCGCACGGTGCCGTCCGCGCGCATTTCATCGACCAGCGCGCGCCATTTGGCCCGCTCGACCGGCGACAACGCCCGCTTCGACATGATCAGGCCGTGAGGCACGGCGGGATCGTCGAACTCCACGATAGTGGTCACGTCGCGGATTTTCTTTTCGTCGATTGCAGGGTAATCGAAAGGCTCGATGATCATGCCTTGAATGCGCCGGAGGATCAGCGCCTGATACAGCGGATCCAGGCCGCCCGCCTGGCTGACGCGGTTTTGCGCGGCCAGCGTGTCGACCAGCCGGTTCGCCGATTGGCTATAGCGGAAGCTGCGGATCACGCCGAGCTGGAATTGACGGTTGCGCTCGAAATCGGCCGGCCGCTGGATGCCGGCGTCTTTGCGCACCAGCAAATAGTATTTGTTGCTGAAGTACCAGGCGAAGTCGGCGTACTGATTGCGCTCGTCGTTGGCAATGCCGGACAGGCTGAAATCGAGGCCGCCGGATTCGATCAGCTTCCAGATTCTGGCCCGCGACATGAGGCTGACACGGATCTGACAGCCGCTGCGGCGCGTCAGTTCGTCGGCGAAATCCTTGTCGATCCCGCTGTCCGTGTCCACGGAATAGAGCAGGCCATGATCGTGTAACGCGAGCGTAAAGGTACGCGAACAGTCGGGACCCGCGGCGAAAGCGCTACTCAGACAACTCAGCGCCAGCAGCAGGCCACCAAGGCCGTGTCGAATCACAGTGGCTCCATCGTGCGAAGGAAGGTGGCTTAAATAACGCGTTCGATCCGAGGACACGCTTCACGCAGTATCGGCATCGCGCTGCCGTTCTTGAGCGGCGGTCGTATTTTGGCAGCTATTGTGGCGGGTTTGTATTGTTTACGTCGGAATTTTGCAGAGGCAGGAGCGGCGCCGCACACAGCGGCTAACTTCCATGGCGGCTTAGCGATCACTATCCGCGGCTCGCGTTTGGCGATGTAGCAGGCCGGCCCGTTGCGCGGCGAACTGGATCGCGTAAACCGCGCAAGCGGTCACCACGCCGGTCAGCAACACGCCGAGCAGTCCGAGCAGGACGGCGATGATTCGCCCCAGCGCGGAGGTCGGGACGACGTCGCCGTAGCCGATGGTCAGCGCCGTGACCGCGCAAAAGTAAAAGGTCTCACCGATCGACGACGGCGCTCTCGACGTCGCGCCGACGGTCCCGCCAAGGTAGTACATGGCGATCGACAGAAAGAAGAACAGCGCCAGCAGCATGGCCAGAATGTGGCGCAGGAGCCAGATAACCCGCGTGAATTCGGCAATCGCATCGTGCGGCCGGATCTGGGCGCGAGCGTTGCCGTGGGCAGAAGGGTCGTCCATGTCATGAACCTCGCGGATTGGCCGGCTTCTTCTGTTGAGAAGCCTGAAGTAGAGGGACTAGCTGGTCGACTGCGTACATTGCCCGCTATCGTCGGGAATAGCAACCTGGCCGGTCGCCGCACCTGACGGCGCGCAAGCCGTCTTTCTCTATCGAAGGGATTTCGGTTAGCCGCGCATTACACTACGTCGCAACAGACCAACGCGCCGGGCACGGCCGATATCCATGCCGATGCCACCGCAACCATCGCCAGGAGGAAAACCCATGAGCGTCCCTGCCCCTCCCGCGCCCGACTTTCGGCGGCAGCGCCTTGTCGGCATGGCGGGCATCGCGGTCGCCTCGCTGTTTGCCTCGGGGCTCTGGCTCGGCATCGATCTGGGGGTGTCGCCACTGCCTGGCATGGACAGCCTCGGCGCACGGATGCTGCTGACGCTCAAATGCTGCTGCGCCGCCGTACTGTTCTGCCTGGTGACGGGCATCGAGGCCGTCGCGCACGAGCGATTGACGTCGCCCGCGTTCGATCCACTAATAGGCTTCGAGACGCGCCGGTTACGTGTCAATCAACGATACCTGCAAAACACGCTGGAGCAGATCGTCGTGTTTGCCGCTGCGTTGTTCGGACTGGCCGCCTACTCTGCCGACGGCTCGTCCATGCGCGCGGTCGTGGCGACAACCGTGCTCTGGATCGTCGCACGAGCCGCGTTCTGGCTCGGCTATCATCGCAGCGCGGCGCTGCGCGGGCTCGGCGCGCCGGGCATGGCGATCAGTATGATCGTGCTGCTTTATGTCGTGAGCCGGTTTGGGCACGAGATCGCGGGGACGATTGGGGCCGTCGTGCCGCTCGCTGCATTTGTCGCGATCGAGGCGGTGTTGTTCTGGGAGACGCGGCCTGTGAAAGAGCGTTGATTCGAGCGAGACAACCATGTTGAACGGCAAACGAATTTCCATGGTGGCCGCCATGGCCACCAACCGCGTAATCGGCGCGGCGAACGACATTCCGTGGAAAGTACCCGGCGAGCAACGCCGCTTTCGCCAACTCACGGAAGGGCATCTCGTCGTGATGGGTCGCCTCACGTATGAATCGATTGGCCGGCCGCTTCCCAATCGCGATGTACTGGTTATCGGCACTCAACCTGTTGTTGCCGCTGAAAACGTGACGACTTGCCGTTCTTTTCAGGAAGCCGCCGACCACATCGCGAACGACAAGCGAGACGAAGTGTTCATCGCAGGCGGCGAGAAGATCTACCGCCTGTTTTTGCCGTACGCGGACACGATCCATCTCACCGAGATCGATCTGACGCCACCGGGCGACACGCTATTTCCAGAGCTTCCGGCGGCGGACTTCGATTGCATCGAGAGAGCCCGTGTGGACGGACCCACTCCCTATACATTGCTGACCTACCAGCGTATTGCTTCGATCGCGCTATAACCGGAAAACCGTCACCGCCGAGTGCAGCTTGGCCGCCTGATCGTCCAGCGATTGCGCCGCGGCCGCCGCCTGCTCCACGAGCGCCGCGTTCTGCTGCGTCACCTCGTCCATCTGCGTCACAGCCTGACCGACCTGGTCGATACCCTTGCTCTGTTCATCCGACGCCGCGGCAATCTCGCCCATGATGTCGGTCACACGCGTCACGGCGGCGATGATGTCGCGCATGGTCGCCCCAGCCTGCCCCACCAGTTCAGTGCCCACGCTCACATGCGTCGTGGACGCATGGATCAGGTCCTTGATCTCCTTCGCGGCGGATGCCGAACGCTGCGCCAGCGTGCGCACTTCACCGGCCACGACCGCGAAACCCCGGCCCTGTTCGCCGGCGCGCGCCGCTTCGACCGCGGCGTTCAACGCGAGAATATTGGTCTGAAACGCGATGCCGTCGATGATGCCGATGATGTCCGCGATCTTCGACGAGCTCTGGCTGATCTCGGTCATCGTGCCGACCACGTTCGTGACGACCTGACTGCCGTGGCCCGCAATGTTGGAAGCGTTCGCCGCCAGACCGCTCGCCTGACGCGCGTTCTCCGCGTTCTGCCGCACTGTGCCGGTCAACTCTTCCATACTCGCCGCGGTTTCCTGCAACGAGGCCGCCTGCTGTTCCGTGCGCGAGGACAGATCGGTATTGCCGGCAGCGATTTCCTTCGACGCGGTGCTGACCGACGCGACCGAATCCCGCACTTCCGTCATGACGCCTTTGATACGGTCCATCAACTGGTTGAATGCGCTCGCCGTCTGGCCGATTTCATCCCTGCCGTGAACCGGCGCGCGCAGCGTCATATCGAGCGATTCGCTCGCCTGCTGCAGCGTGCCCTGAATGCCGAGCAGCGCCCGCTGAATCGAACGCGACAGCACCATGATCCAGCCGACCACCAGCGCCAGTACCAGCACCATCACCGCGACCACCGTGCGGACCGCATTCGTGCTGGTGAGGGTAGCGGCCGCATCGCGTTGTTCGGCCTGCTTGTTCGCCTCGTCGATGATCTGTTCGATCGACGCCTGAAGCGGCTGGAAGTCGGAGTGATAGAGCGCGGTCACCTGGTCGTTCGCCGCCTTGGAATCGTGAGCGGCCAGGTCGATCAGTTGACGCGACTTCTGATCGTACGAGGTCCACGCCGCGATCACCTTGCTGAATCGATCCTGTTGCTCGGGCGATTCGAACAGCGGCAGGATGACGCCCGACCACTTGCTGACATTTCGTTCGGCATCCGTAAATACTTTTTTGGTGTCGTCGGTAGTTGGATCGAGTTCGATGGTGGACAGCGCGCTGCCCTTGATCTCCGCGAGACCCCGCGCCTGTTTCTCCAGCCGATGCGAGGCAGCTTGCGCATTGCTGACCGAACTAAATCCGATCGACGTCACCACGGTGCCGAAACCGATGGCAAGCAGCGTGACCAGCATGAGCAGCCGAAGCTTCAACTTAATCGTCATAGGAATGATCCGTAAAGTCAGAATACCTAATTCATGCTTTCGGCATATTCCAGGAGAAACTTTAGCTGTTATGCATCATTCAGTTATACCCGACAATTCGCCTACAGCGACGCGACATTGAAAGGATCGTTCATTCGGCCCTCTTGACCGCCAGAACTAATAATTTATAATCGATTATTGTGACAAATAAAAATGGATCACGTAATGAGCGCCGCATTTTTCAAACGCAGTTTGATGTTTTCTATTCCCTTGCTACTGATCAATCTGGCGCTTCAATATCACGAAGCCGGCAAGCTGACAGGCACCGAAGTGGCGGTGAATCTGATCGCATTCCTGCTGGCAGGCGTTTTTTTTGAAGCGATGGGTTCATGGCGAAAGCGCAGAATCCAGAAAAGCAGATTCGCATTTATGGCGGAGACGGCCGTCTGGGCGATTATCGCTATCGGTCTTTTCGTGTTCTTTTACCGGATGAGTTGAACACTCCGCATTCATGTCGCCGAGTACGCGTGAATATCCTAGATTAAATGAAATTAAAACGAATTACCTTATTACGCTTCACGAGCGTAGCGCGCCCGGATTCCGGGCGCGCTACGTGTGCGCTTCGAGCTGCGGCCGAATCAACGCCTCGAACCATTCGATAAATGCATTCAGCCGCCGCGACCGTTGACGCCGGTGCGGATACAACAACGAAACGGGCATGGCCGCCGCGCGAAAGTCAGGCATCACTTCAACCAGTTCGCCACGATCCAGCAAGTGCTGCACATCGAAGCGCGGAATCTGAATCAGCCCGACTCCCGCGAGACAGCACGCAATATAACTTTCGGCATTGTTAACGACGACTTGCGAAGCCACGGCAACGCTACGGAGTTCGCCTTCAACCAGGAATTCCCAAGGCTGTTCCCGCGCGGTGGTCGGCGACGCATAGCCCACCATTTCATGCCCTTGCGCGAGTTCGTCCGGCAGGCCCGGTGCGCCTTTCGCGCGGAGATAACCGGGGCTCGCGCAATTGATCACGGCGAAATGGCCTAACGGATGCACCACGAGACTGCTGTCGTTGAGATTGCCCGCCCGAACGACGCAATCCACGCCTTCATGAACGAGGTCGATTGCGCGATCGGTCGATCCCAGTCCCAATTGCAAACGCGGATAACGTCGCAGGAAACCGGGCAACGCGGGGGCAATCAAACGGCGGGCGATCCGGCTGGGAACGTCGACGCTCAAGCGGCCGGACACTTCTTTCTGGCGCGTCTGAAACAGCGAGTAGATGTCTTCCACATCGCCCAGCAAGGGCCGTACGCGATCGAGCAATTGAATGCCGTCGGCGGTGAGCTGCACGCGCCGCGTGGTGCGATGGAGAAGCCGCGTCGCGAGGCTCGATTCGAGCTCCTGCACCGCCGCCGACACCGACGCGCGCGGCAGATCCAGCGCGTTAGCGGCCTTGATGAAACTCCCCATGTCCGCGACCTGGACGAAGATACGAAGCTGGTCGAGTTTATCCATCAGTGCTTCCTTCAATGGCGCAGCGAACCGCCGCGGCTAGCCAGAGCAGCCACGGCGCCGGCATGCCGGGCTTACTTCGTGGTGTAGCCACCGTTGATCAGAATGGTTTGACCGGTGATCCACCATCCGTCGCTAACCAGGTGACGAATGAACGGGATCACGTCTTCAATATCCGTCAGACCGGTTTTGGAGAACGACGACAGCGCCGCGGCGGTCTTGTGATACGCCACCGCCTCTTCGCCTTCGGCGGGATAGAAGAACGGCGTGTCCATCGGACCCGGTCCAATCGCATTGACCGAAATGCCGCGCTGCCCGAATTCCTTCGACGCTGCCCGCGTGAAATGTTCGACCGGCGCCTTGGTGCCTTCGTAGGCGGCATAAAATGGCGTGTACGCTCCGAGCAACGACGTGACGAGCGTCACCACCTTGCCATGATCGTTGACGTTCTTGCCCGCCTCTTTCAGAAAGAAGAACGCGGATTTCGCGTTGACCGCGCTCATCTCGTCGTATTCCGCCTCGGTGATTTCCACGAAAGGCTTCTTGAGTACTTTGCCGACGGTATTGATCGCGATGTCGGGTTTGCCCACCGCCGCGATCGTGTCGGCGAATAGCTTTTCGACGGCGCTCGCGTGGGTCAGATCGGCCTGAAACGCGGCCGCTCGCGCGCCGGCTGCTTCGATGGCGGCCACGGTTTCATCGGCCGCGGCTTTGCTCGACGCGCTGTTGTAGTGAATCGCCACCGCGGCGGCGCCTTGCCGGGCCAGATCCCGCGCGATCAGGCCGCCGAGATTTTTCGCGCCACCGGCGATCAGAACGACCTTCCCTTTGATTGAATGGTCAGCCATGGGGTTCTCCATCTGTGATTGGTAGGGAGTTCGAGTCTAATCGCCTGACGTCGATAGATCAGGCCTCGTTTCCTGGATAGATCATCCAGAGAATCCGACCAATGGTGGGGATTGGCGGCTCGTTCTGGAGAACCTTGGCGGGCGTGGGCATCGATCAGCGAACGCGTTTTGGTCTGATCAAAACGGAGCGGGCGGCTTTTAGTCCGTCAAACCTCGCTTCGCTCCGCCCGACCGCCCACCTGCACCATGCCATTCCTGTAGCGAGCCTGCAGCGTACAGGGTTGGCCACGTGCGTCGCCCTGCAGCAAGGTGATGTTTCGCTCGAGTAAAGATGCCAGCGCACCGGCCGCCACACCCGTCGCCGCGTCTTCCGCGTGGGGTTCGAGATGATTGAAATTGCGGCCCGCGTAGACCTCGTCATGCAGACGGCAATACACGTATAAGCCCGACACGCCCTGCTCCCGTCCCCAACTGACGATAGCCGGGAGATCGGGCTGCAATGCGTCGAGCACGGATTGATCGCTTACTGCCACCAACAGCTTGACGCTGCCCACCGACGCGAGCCTCGGCAAGCCGATCAGATTAGCCGGATCGGTCTGAAGCAGGCGCGCCGCGTCGGCGACGTCGACACTCAGCGGCGGGCAACGCTGCGGATTCACGTCGACGAAGAGGCTCGGGTCGAGATGCGTGACATCAAGTACCTGCTTACGCAGGCTGGTCACGAACCGGGTTCGCTGAATAGCCGGATTGCGCTCGAAGAACACCGCGCTGGCCGCGAGCGTTGCATGCAGACAAAGCGGGCTGCGCATGTGCGGATAGAAATAGTCCAGTTGCGTCTCGCCGGCCGCATTGGTTTCGACGAACACCGTCGCCGCTGCGTTCTGTTCCCGGGCGAACGCCAGGCGCTCGGCCTCCGCCAAAGCCGAATGCTCGACCACGATAGCCGCGTTGCCGGTTCCTTCATAACGGCCAAAGCAAAGCATGCGATGGAGTTTCATTGTTTTCGCGTGTGCTGGATTTAGAGTAGAAATTATCCTTCAGTTCATGCTGAATCGCTTCCTTAAATCGCTGCCGCATGATTACAATTCGCCGTCGCGGAAAATCACGGTTTGCCCAGAATGATAAATAACACCGATCACGCATCCGTAGAATCGAATTCAGTTTTAGCTTTGGGATTAAAGCGAAGCGTTGCGAGCCGCGCCGCACTGCGCCTCTGCGTCAGCGGACTGGCTGCGCTGATAGCCGGTTGCGGCCCTTCCATTCCAGACGAGATCAAACCCGCCGTCGATCACTATCACCTCGGCTCCGTGGCGGCGAGCGATCTGACCACGCCGGAAACGTCGCGTGCGCTCTCGCAGCTAGCGCGGGAATCGTGCAATCAGGACGCCATGGGCGTGTTGGGCGCACGACTCCAAAGCACCGGCTACCGGCGCGAAGCGGCCAACGCACTGACCCAATTCGTGGACCAATGTGGCCGCGCGGACGGCTTTCTCGATGCCGCGGCGCAAGACCTCATTGCCGTGAGCGATTACCGCGCCGCCGCCGCAATCGCCGACCGTCTTGTGCGGACCGACAACATCAATCCGCAGTTCTACTTCACGCGCGGCCGCGCGCATGAAGGCGCGCAAGACTATGAAAAAGCGCTCGCGGACTACATGCAGGCCATCGCGCTCGTGCCTGATCTGTCGACAGTCAACGGCGACCTGTTCATGCGGGCCGCGGACATGCAGGCAAAAGCCGGACGCTATTGCGAAGCGATCAGCGTGATCCGCATATGGACGACTTCCGAGCCGAGTCATGCGAACTTCCCGCAGGTGAACCAGCAGATCGCGGCGTATGCGGCGCATCAGTCCTGCCAGTCTTCGTACGCTGCCGGCAACGACACATTCGCACGCAAGGCCGGCACGACGATTCTCGTCAAGGCGCTCGTGAACGGAGTGAGCGGCACGTTTATCGTCGATACCGGCGCAACGTATGTGCTGTTGACGCGCAACTTCGCGCGCCGCGCCCAGGTGCCGCTCGACACCGCCCGCCCGATCCAGATGACGACGGTGAACGGGCAGCGGCAAGCGCTGTTGAGCTCGGCGTCGTCGATCAAGGTGGGGCGAGCCGAGGCTGAACGTGTCGAACTGACCGTGGACGGCCCGGCGGCGTCGTCGTTGGGAAATGGCGTGGACGGCTTGCTCGGGCAGTCGTTCCTGTCGCGGTTTCAGACGCAGTTCACGCCGACGCAGTGGTCGATCCGGCCGGCTGCGTTGAAGCGCTAGAGATTACGTGCGTGGCGTATGTGGCGCACCTGGCTCGCGCCGCCAGGTGTAGTTTCACGGCGCCGGCATGAATCTGAACGACGGCGTCGCGACGAACGATCCCGAAACTTCACCGGAGAAAACCTGCCCGGCGTCGATAGTCAGCTTCATCACGGGCGCGCCCGGTTTCAGATTCAGATTGTGCAGCGACACCCAGAACGTGTCCGGCCGCGTCGACGAATCGAAGTAGTAGACGAGGTTCTTCTGGTCGGACACGGTGCGCCAGATCGTCGACGACAGGTTCGGCTGGTCCGGCGTCGAAATGCCTAGCGGCACGCTGACGGATCGCATCACACTCATCACGCCGGCCACGGCCTGATACGCATACGACCGGTTCGGCACGCCGGCAATGTAGTTCGGATCGAGTTGTTTCGGAATTGCGTCGAGTAGAAACGACGCCCGCACGAAACGGTCGGCCGCGCGATTTGTGCCCGGCAGAAACGTCAGACCGCCCACGCCTTTCCAGTAGGTATCGAGCGCGAGCTGTTCGCTGTAGATCGGCGAATTCGTCATGATCTTGAACGCCTTGCCGTGATGAATCACCAGTTTGCCGTCGAGGTATTCAAGGATCGCCGAATCGCCCTGCGCGTCGGATAACGAAAGATGGATCGTCAGCGGTTTGCCGTTCGGCAACGGCGGCGCAATGATCTGAAACGGCTCGCGGCTCAGCACGTCCAGCGCCTGCGCGACGGTGGCGAAATTGTCGAGCGCGTATTGCGCCCAGAGACTGATCGATAAGGGCGCGCGTTTCGCGTCCGGCTTGCCGTAATCGGTCTCGGACAGATACAGCGCATTCGCCACGAGCCCGCGTTCGTTCATTCCGTCGACGCTGCCGATCTCGTACCCAGACACCACCACGCTGCCGTATTTCGACGTCCAGTGCGGCGAGCGCGGGCCGGCCGCGCCGTCGCGCTCAATGCCGGCAGGAAAAACCCACAAGTTGGAGCGCATGTCTTCGGACCAGTCCATCGACCGGCCCGTGATCACGAGGCCTTCGTCGCCGGTATAGAGCACTCGGGTGCAGCTTTGCGCGTTGTCGGCGCCGAGCATGGCGAGGGTTGCGAGCGTGACGAGAGCGAAAGCGGAAATCGTGGCGCGAAGGTGGCTTGCGAAGCGGGACATAAGGCGTTCCTTTGGTCTTCGTTACGCTGCGAGCGGACGTCAAGCCACGACGAAAGTTGAATTGCAAGGACGGCGCGGCGACGGCTTCATGCTAGTCGAACTTTGATGACAGAGGCGTTGTGCCTGCGTTGACGGATCACTACGGCGCGTCGGGACAATCGCGGCTCACGAGCGTTCTGTATTCGCTCAAGCCAGCCTTACCCAGCGGTTTGATCATGACCCGTATGGTATGCGTGGCATGCCTCATTGCAACACCGTGCCGCCGGCGGCTTTCAACGAAACCGTTCCGCTCCCAGAAACGTTCGGCCCGCGCGTTGCCGGCTATCACGCCGAGACGCAACCACTTCGCGCCGGACGCTTTCAGCCAGGCTTCAAGTCCCTGGTACAAGAGGCGTGCTTCTCCCCGGCCGTGCCCGTCGGTAGCCAGGATGAACAAGCCGATATGCCATACGCCGTCGGCAAACAGATCCGAAACGATCGTGGCGAACGCACGCAACGCGTGGTTCGAGTCGATGAAACCAATCGCGTGCTTGCGACTGAATGCCCATCCTTCCGGCAGTTCGCTCGCCAACTCTTCCTCGGCTTGCGTCGCGACCGGCGGACAACCTTCCGCCGATAAAAAATACCCGGGGTTGCTCTCCAGAAACGTTTGAACGGCGGGTAGGTCGGCCGGAACCAGTTCAATGGCGCGATGGCCTTCTATTTCGAACAGGCTTTGACTCAATTCGAAAGGCATTGATTATCCTTTGAGCGGTCGATAAAGACCTGGGGAACCTGGCCTTGATGTCCGCGTGTTTCACCAGCCGATAGTTTCTACTGACGTCGAAACCAAATCAACATCCCGCCGAAAGCCGCCACCCTCTTACTCCGCTTTTCTCGCGGCATAGGCCAGCATGGCATCGCCGATCGCATGCTCGCCCTGCTCACTAAGCGCCGCGCCCGCACCGTGGATATCCCGTGCGTCTTTATTCTGGCCCAGCTTGATCTTGCCGACCAGTTGCGTAATCTCGATCTCGATGCCGACAATCGCCTTCAGCATCGCATCGATATAGTCGCTCGCGCTATCCGTCATTTTCCACGGACTCGGCTGCGACGCCTCATGAACGCGCGTCAGGCGAGCGACCAGTCCGCGCACGTAGCGCTCATCGTCGTGGATCGTGATGCGGCCGTGCGCGTGCACCACGCGGTAATTCCACGTCGGCACCTGCTTGTGAAACTCGTGCTTGCTCGGATACCACGATGGGGAAATATAGGCATCGCCCGCGCGAAACACCACGAGCACGTCGTCGCCATTGCTTAACTCCTGCCAGAGTGGATTGGCACGGGCCACGTGCGCTTTGAGGACGCCGTGCGTTTTTTCATCGGCGTTCAGTTCGAATGGCAGGTGATTTGCGTCCATGCCGCTCTTGCCGTGCGAAAACAGTGTGCCAAATGGGTGCTCCGCGATCAGTGCATGCAGCACCTCGGCGCGCGGTTCGTTGAATTGACTGGGGATGTACATGAAGGCTCCGTTCGGGGCGAAAGGGTTTTGCGTTGTTCAGGAAATTTTCGCGGTAAGCTGGATTGTTTGGTAGAGCCAGTTTCAAGCAATTTCCTTGAACCAGAAAGAACGCCAATGGCCAGAAAGCCTAAAACCGTCGAGCTTCCGTCGATCGGCACGCTGGATCGGAGCGCCGGGCAACTCGGCCGCCAGCTCGCGCAGGCGCTGCGCCATGCCGTCAATCGGGGCGACCTCAAGCCCGGCGAACTGCTGCCGTCCACGCGGGCGCTCGCCACGTCGCTGCACGTCGCGCGCGGCACCGTGATCGAGGCGTTCGATCAGTTGATCGCCGAGGGTTTTCTGACATCGCAACCGAGAGCCGGCACGCGCGTCGCGCAAGCGCTGGCGCCTGCTGCTAATGCAAGCGAGCGCGTTTCCTTCGTCGAGCCCGCGCCGCTCACGGAACGTGCCCGCCTGTTCACTCAGGTGGCGCGTCAATTTTCGGTCGTGCCGGCGGCGCCCTTCGCGGTTTCAGTGCCGGTCGGCCCCGCCGCGCCGGACGATATCTGGCGCCGGCTCGGCAACCGTCTGCGGGCTCGCGGGCCTGGCGCTCCCGCAGGTTACGGCGATCCGCAAGGCGCGCGCGTGCTTCGCGAAGCCATCGCCGATTACGTGAGGAAATCGCGCTCGGTCCGCTGCGAGGCCGACGAGGTGATCATCACGAGCGGCACGCAACAAGGCCTTTATCTGTCTTGCCAGGTGCTGCTGGATACCGACGACTCGGCGTGGGTGGAAGACCCCGCGTACCGGGGCATCACCGCGATTCTTGAAAGCACCGGCCGTCCTGAGCGCATGATCCGCGTGCCGGTCGACGCCGAAGGGATGAACGTCGATGCCGGTATCGAACTCGACCCGCACGCGCGAGCGGCATTCGTCACGTCGTCGCATCAGTACCCGCTCGGCATGCCGATGAGTATGGCCAGGCGCAGCGCGTTACTGGCCTGGGCCCGCGCGAATCATGCGTGGATCGTCGAGGACGATTACGACAGCGAGTTGCGTTACGCGGGACATCCGTTTCCGTCGCTCCAGGGGCTCGACCCGAATCGGGTGATTTACCTCGGCACGTTTAGCAAGATCCTGTTTCCGTCGTTGCGGCTGGGTTACGCCGTGGTGCCGAAGAACCTGGTCGAGGCGTTCTACGGCGCACGCGTGCTGATGGATCGCCATCCGCCGAATGCCGATCAGCATGTGCTCGCGGCATTTATCGCGGAGGGTCATCTGGACCGTCATATCCGGCGCATTCGTGGTGTGTATGCAGACCGCCGCGCGCGAATCATCGAGACGATCGAACGCGTGTTGCCCAGCGACGTTGCGTGGCTACAGCCGTCCGATCAGGGAATGCATATGGTGCTGTGGCTGGGTGGCGGCGTCGACGACAAACGGGTCGCGTCGCTAGCCGCCGAAAGCGGCGTTGCCGTGCGGGCGGTGTCCCCCATGTATGCGGGCGGCAACGGGCCCACGGGGCTGATCCTGGGCCTGGGCGGCTTCAGTGACGAAGAGATTGAGATCGCGACCGGCCATCTCGCGCGATGCATCGACACCGTGGCGCGCGACACGTCCCGTGACATAAAAACCCGGCCGGCGAAAAAAACGGCGCGGCGTAGTGCCTGATAGAAACCGGCGCTTGATAGAAACCGGCAGGACGCCCCGCGCTATTCGTTTTTTTTCCCCGCAGCAGACCCGAGATACGTACGCACGAGGTCGCGAATTTCAGCGAGTAGCAGGGCCCGCATGGCCGGTTCTTCGTTGGCCGTAATCACCACGCTCTTGAGCATGTGGAGCAGCACGACCGCCATGACTTTCGCCTTGGCGGCACTCAGACCGGGTATCGCCTCGCTCAGGATATCCGCGATCCCGCCACGCATCGCGACGCGAAACCGCGTACGTTCGTCGGCGCTGCCGCCACGCGCATCCACGAGAGCCACCGCAAAACTGCGTTGCGACTGAAGCACCAGCATGAAGTCAACAAACGCGTCGGCCACGCCCTCGAGCGTCATGTCGGGAACCTGGCGGGCCATGTCGGCCAGTCCATCCTGGACGTGAAGCGCGTAACGCAACAGTAGCGCGTCGGCGAGCGATTCCTTGGAGGGGAAGAATCGATAAAGCGAGCCGATCGCGGTCCCGGAGCGCGCCGCGATCTCGGTCATCGTGGCGGCGTCGTAACCTTTTTCGGTGAACACGGCGACCCCGGCTTCCAGGATCGCGGCGACGCGCAGACGCCCCCTTTCCCGTTTGGGTTCCGAAGCGCGGGCGGCGTCTGGGGCAGGCTTAGGCGAGATCATGCTGAGGGACCGATATGCGAGGATTTGATAGGAATTCCTCGCATATTAGCATGATGTGGGTTGCGAGAATTTCCGTTGAAATTAGGCTATTTCTATCAGTCTGCATTTTTGCACGGGCTTGTCGTTTGACATATGCGAGGGTGTCCTCTACTATATTTTGCGAGGATTCCCTCGCAAAATATCGATCAATGGCTCAACCCGATTTCTCCCCACCACGTTCAAGGTGATCACATGCAGCAGGTTTGGTCGTTTCTCGCCGGGGCGCTTTTGTGCAATTGCATTCCCCACCTGGCTTCCGGATTACAAGGCTTTCCGTTTCCTACGCCGTTTGCCAAGCCTAGAGGTGTCGGCGATTCTTCGCCTATCGTCAATGTCGTTTGGGGCTTCGCCAACCTCGCCGTCGGCGTGTTGATCGCGGCTCGCCATACGAACATGGCGGAGATCGGCGTGGACGCGTTAGCGGGCCTCGTGGGCGCCCTTGCGATTGGAACCTACATGGCAGTCCATTTCGGCAAAGTGCAACGCGACAAGCGAGTGCGTTGACGCATACGGTGCGGTCCCTTTCACAGTCACCCGGCAATCTGCTAGACTTATCCCTGCATCCAGAGTTAGTACCAAACGGTACAAACGCCAACCTGCCTACCCGGGCAAGGTGGTTGCCTCAAGGCGATGCGGCCGATAGTCGGCAACGAAGCGGGAGCGGCATAGCTTGCACCGGTTCGAATTTAATCTTCATCCGGAGTCGCTATGAAACGGGATCTCTCCTCGTCACCCGCATTGAAAACGGAAGACAACTGGTCGCACTGTCTGCCCGGTTTTCGACTGACCCACACTCTCCATCTCGTCTCCGACGTCAATCTCGACGTCGTCGCTCAGGCCGCCGCGCATCTCAAGAGCAAGCACGCGCCCGTCAATCATTGGGCGGTCGTCAAGCGCGGCAAAATCCTCGAACAGAAGATCACGCTCGACGACATCAGCGAGCAACAGGCCAGGGTATTGCGCGAGCACCTGCTGACACTTCAAGACGTGTTGCGCGTTCGCCTGGAACATCGTTTCGTGCGGTGCGATGCAGACACTGAACCGGCGTTTGTCACGTCGTAAAAGAGGCGCTCGCGGGCGGCCGCTTTCTACTTCCTGCTTCCGCCAGCGCGAACGTAAGGTTCCTGACAAGCCGATCGCGCGGCTATAGCCGCGCATGGCTAAACGTCTGCGCCGCCTCGACCGTTCCCGCTACACTCACGCGATCGTCGCGCAGTCCATGCGAAGAGCGACGGATTCAGCGAACGCGCGATAACGCGTGAAAGGAACACACGGCATGCCCACGGCCCCGGATCACATCACACGCAACGCCCACCACGCCCCGCGAACGACGCTCGACAGCGCCCTCGCCGCCACGCCGCGCGACGCGGCCTTGCATCGCACGATGGCCGACGCGTTGCGTGCGGAGGGCGATGAACTCGGCGCGCTCGCGCATCTGATCGCGGCTCAAACGCTCGACGCCTACGCGGCCAATCAGCCGGACGCGACGACCGCGACGCTCTGCGACGTCGCGACGGGTTACATGATGAAAGGTGACGACGAGCGCGCCGCGCATTGGTATCGGCTCGTGCTGGCGCTGGATCCGAACGTCGCGATCGCGTATCTGAACCTCGCCGCGATCCACACGAACGCCGGCGAACTCGCCGAAGCGGACGCATGCCGCGAGCGCGCGTATGCGTTGCAGCGCGTGTACGTCGAACGCGTGGGGTCGCCGGCGCTGAACGTGTTGATACTTTGCGTGGGCAGCGGCATCGGCAACATACCGTTCGACGCGCTGTTTCCCACCACCGTGTGTTGCCGGATCAAATACGCGATCGACCACGCGGGCGAAGAAGAAGACGCGCAGCTTCCACCGTACGATCTCGTTTTCAATGCGATCGGCGACGCCGATGTCGCGGCACCGCTTGCAGCGCGACTTGAACGCTTCGCCAGACACTGCGAGCGTCCGCTGCTCAATCCGCCTTCGAGCGTCGCGAAGACGTTTCGTCACCAACTCGGCGCTTTGCTAGCCGGTCTCGACGATGTCGCCGTCGCGCCCTGCGTGCGACACGACACACCACCCGCGTCGCGCGACGAACTCGAACAACGCCTCACCGAAGGCACGCTGTCGTTTCCGTTACTGGTGCGTCCGACCGCAACACATGGCGGCGAAGGCGTGCTGCGCTGCGACTCGCTCGCCGCGCTCGAAGCTCGCCCCGACGCGCTGACCGGTCCGCACTATCTGACCGGCTTCACCGACTATCAGTCGGCGGATGGTCACTACCGCAAATACCGGGCAATTTTCGTCGACCGTCAGCCGTTTCCTTATCACCTCGCGATTTCGCTGGACTGGATGGTCCATTACTTCTCGGCCGATATGGAACGGCACGCGTGGAAACTCGACGAAGAACGCCGCTTTCTCGACGACGCGCGCGCCGCGCTCGGGGACCGTGCATGGGACGCCATCGCGGCGATTGGTCAACGACTCGATCTGGATTACGGCGGCGTCGATTTCACCTTGCTGCCCGATGGCCGCGTGTTCGTCTTCGAGGCGAATGCGACAATGCTCACGCATTACGAGCGCAACGGCGGGCCGCTTACACATAAGAACCCGTACATCGAGCGTATCTTCACGGCGTTCGGCACACTGCGAGCAAGCCGCGCCGGTCGCAAAAGGTAAGATGACGCCTCCTGGCCAACGCCGCGTTCGACTACGAGCGGCCTGCAAAATCAATTCCAATTCATCATGCAGCTCCAGAAGCACTACCCGAACGTCAATGCGCTGCTCCAGACCGCTGCATTCATCTCTACACTATGCTTTATGCATGGCACAGCGCTAGCCGATTGCATCGACGACGCCGCGGCGTTTCAACACGTCAACGTGAGTTTGATGCGCGGTATTGCGCAGGTCGAGTCGGGCATGCAGCCGAATCGCATCAATACCAACAGCAATGGCACGACCGATATCGGACTGATGCAAATCAACAGTTCATGGCTGCCGGTGCTGGCGCGCGAGGGCATTAGCGAACAAAGCCTGTTCGATCCTTGCACCAACGCTTATGTGGGCGCGTGGATTCTGTCGGAGAACATTCGCCAGTTCGGGCCGAACTGGAACGCCGTCGGGGCCTACAACGCGGCGTCGCCCGATAAGCGCCTGAGCTATGCGCGCAAGGTCTATGATGCGGTTCAATCCATCTCCGCTTCGCCGGATTCATCCATGCCTATTCTCCCGCCTTCCTTTACGCCGCCGCAGACTTACAGCCCGTTCACGAGCCTCGAAATCACGCCCGTGCAGAGCGGCCGTCCCCGCGCCGCCGCGCCGGCCGGCACGGCTACCGCCGCGAATGGCGCAACCGGCGTAACCGGCGCGAGTTCCACGATTGCGGCCTCGGCGGCGTACAACTTCGGCTGGACCGTCACCGGCGCGGATCAGGCAAAGCCCATGCAGGTATTCGACGATGGCTCGAAGGTGTTCGTCCAGTTCGTCGATATGAAGCACATTCCGGCCATTTTCGCGGAGACGCCGAACGGGCGCGTGCTGCTGCGCTGGGATCTGCAATTCCCGTATGCCGTGATCGCGCGCCCGGAGCAGACGCTGATTTTCCAGAGCGGAACGTTCGAGGCGCGCGCGTCGCGTACGCCTGGCGCGGCGCAGTCGACGGCCAGTGTTGCGAGCCGCGATGCGGTGCCGACTGCAGCGCCAACCTCGGCGTCAAGCCCGCTTTCTACGCCGACTAGCCGCGATCAGAAAACGGCCCGTGCGGCATCGACGGACGCGCTCTGGTACGTCGGCAGTCCGACGACGAGCAAGCCGCAGGCGAACACGGCGCAGGCGGTGCCGCTGCAAGCAGCGACGGAACCGCCGAGCGCGCCGTCGTCTGTGCCGGCGGCGAAGGCCAAGCCCGCTCCGTCTACCGATGCGCTTTGGTATATCAATGCCAAATGATCGGGCGCTGGTAGTGCGTGGTTGTCAGCGGAGAGGTCGACGTGCCACGGTCGCGGCTACGCTGACCCGCTTGCCGCCACAACGTATTACTCTCCGCGACAAGGCTTTCGAGAGTCGAAAGCCTTGTCAAAACTAAGCCGCGCTCCCCAACCGCGCGGCCCACGCTTCAAACTCCGCATACAGCGCGGATAGCGATTCGTCATTGCTCGCTATCCGCTGCGCGCCGTGAACGATCGAGATCGACGCATCGAGATCGCCTTGCTGCGAGGACGGCGCGACCTGCTCGCTTCGCTTGCAAACTTCTTGCGCTAATTGCCACGCGTCGTCGGCGGAACGATTGCAGTCCGCGGCGAGATAGCTTGAATTCAACGTCTCCCCCGTCAACGCGAATAGCGTCTGATCGAGCGTCGCGCTATTGCCGGGCGCCCAATAATGTTCAGCAAGCAGCGGCCCGACTGCCGGATTGTCGACGAGATAGCCCAACGAGCGGGTCAGATAAGCGCGCGTTTGCGCCGCGGCCATCTTTGCCAGCAGATAGCCGTGGTAATAAACGGCGATGTCGTGATAGATCGGATGAGGCGTGGCCAGCACGTAGTTGGTATGCCCCGCAACGCCGAGAATGCGCTTCGTCACCGAACGGGCAAGTTCGAGCACCGAGTCCGGCGTGCGCTGCGCGTCGTCCATGTTGTACAGCGCCCATTCGAAATAGGTTGGAACCAGATCACGCCGTTCCATATAGGCCAGAAAAGCCTGGCGAGTGTCGACGCGTGCGCGAATCGCTTCTTCCGGCATCGGCTTGCCTGCCGCGTCCATGGCGTAGCGTCTCATCCAGCAGGGATCGGCGGGCAATGCGTCGAAGAACTTGGCCTGTGCTTCGAGCAAAGCCGGCGAGCTCGGTGCGAATTCCTGCGAAAAACACGGCGAATTCCGCGTGACGTTGGCGTAATGCGCGGCATGACCGGCCTCGTGGAACAGCACGTTGAGCCCCTGCAAACCGGCGCCCGCCTGTTGCGGCCGCGCCGTCGACGTGAAGCGAACGTCGGCCGGCGTCCAGCCGTCGGTGTCGTCGTGATAGCCGGGTGTGGGGGCAATGCAAAAGCCGGTCGGGAATTTGCCTTGCCGGTCCAGCAGATCTATCTCTAACCTGGCACCGCGATACGACACACCCATGCGGCGAAACGATTCGGCCCAACGCTCCAGTGCTTTCCCAAATGGAAAGTAGGCTTCATGCCGCTGTGACGCACCGCCCTGCATCAGGTACGTCAGATTGCGCGGAAGCAATGCCTGCTCGCCGTGCTCCGACACCAGACGATGCAACGATTGTTGATGCGCGTCGCGAGTACTGGCTTCGAAGCCGTCGAAGATCTCGAACAACTGCTCGGGCGTCATACCGCTGTTGGTCTGCAAGCGATACTCGAAGAAATTGCGGTAGCCCAGCTCTCGCGCCAATTCGTTGCGCTTGCCGACAATCTCGACGAAGCCGCTCTCCACCACCCAGCGCTCGAGTCCGTGCAGCGCTTCGTGAGAACTTTGACGCGCGGACTCGTCCGGGTTGGAGGCCAGATTGCTCCTGAGCGCCGCTGGCGAAGCGTTCTCGCGATGGCCTTTGGCTCCGATATGGTTCATGGTGTACGCCTGGCGTCGCGCGTATAGATCGACGTCCCGTTCGACCAACCCGGTCAGCAACGCAGCGGCGCGATCAGTGCCGATCGCATTGACCTCGAATAGGGCAACCCACCCACGCAAACCGCTGACGAGTGCATCGCGTTCAGGCGAGGATTCGGCGGTGTCCAGCATCGCCAGATACTCGCGACAGTGGGCGAGACGCTCCGCGTCGGCAGAGAACATCTTGCGGCTCAGCGAGGCCGCGCCCAGTGCCTCGTGCTCGTCGCTCTGACCGGTGTGAGTGGCCCAGTAGAGTTCGCCTTCCGTGCGCAGCAGTTGCAGATAGTGCTTATTGAGTTCGTCAAAGAACGCGCGAGCGTTTTGCATGTGAGAGGTCGTGGTTAGAACGTCTTGGAGAGGAGACGAAACGCCTTATTTCGTAGCCCAACGAACGAGCCGCGCATGGCGATGTCGGAACAGAAACTTGAGCATGCCGAGCATGCCGCGCTGCCACATCGGTATTTTTGCGCCGGGCCAACGCAATTCGAAGGTCAAGCGGTCATGCACCTCGCACCCTCCGCTTGCGTCGCGAACAGTCCGTTCATGTACCCATGTGCGGATACCCAGCATGCGCGACGTTTCCTTGAACCGGTAGTCCGGTTCGACGTCCACTTCGGCTAGCGTCAGGTCGTCGAAGTCCACCGGGAGCCAACCGAACGCGAGCAACCAGCTTCGGCCAAGGTACTGACCGCGCGGTAACTGCTCGATCGTCTTGCCACGCAATGCGAACGGCGTGGTCATGCGCAACCAGGGGAACAATTCGTCGTTGATGCCTGCCGGTGTCGTCACGCGGCGCCACACGTCGAGTGCGCTGAGTGGCAGCGTCGACTTCTGTTCGAACGTCAATTTCATTTTATTTGTTTGGCAATGGCGTTAGACGAGATCAGGGCGGCAACTACCGCGAAATAAGCTTTCTCATCGACGGTGCGAGATGCAGCGCAAAGTTCTGCCGCTCATAGAACGGAACCGCATCCGGATGCGCGTCGAGAAACACGGCCGTCATTTCGCGTGCCTGTGCATCGGCTTCGGCATAGTCCATCAACGCGCGGCCGGCGCCGCTGCCTCGTACGCTGGCGTCGACGACCAGGTCGTCGATATGCAAGTGAGCACCGCGTGCGAGCGTATGAACCGGCCGCATGCCCATGACGCCGATCAGCACGTCCCCTTCAAATGCGCCGACGAGTTCATAACCGGTGTGCGCCTGGCGGCGTGCCCGTTGCAGGAACTCCGCCTCATCCAGTGCGCGCAACTGGACAATGACGGGAAACGCGCGCGGCCATTCAGTCGGGGTAAGGCGTCGGACATTGACTCGGGTGCGGCCACTTGCGGTCATAGCTTCAATCCATTCCATTTGAAGAGTCCCTATTCTTGCATAAGGCGTCCAGTCCGAAAAACGCGGCAAGCTCGTCGGCAACGATTTGCGGTTGCTCTTCGGGAAGAAAGTGGCCGCAGTGGCTAATCGTGCAACCCTGAACGTCGACGAAAAACTCGCGCAACGGCGTCGCCATGTCGGCAATAGATCCTTGATCGGAACCGAGCGCTAACAAAGGCGTCGGCAGCTTGCCGTTTGCGCTCAACTCGCCGTTCTGCCGCGCGGAGAGCGATGCGGTGCGATAGTAAGCCAGCCCCGCCCGCAGGCCGCCGTCTTTTACGAAAATACGCAGATACTCGTCGAGGTCCGCGTCGGAAAACGCATCCGGATTCGCGGTCTTTCGACGCAGAAACCAGTCCAGATATTCCCGCTCGCGACCCGCAATCAGCGTCTCAGGCAAATCAGGAATCGTGTGAAACGAAAAATGCCAGGTACGCCACGCGCGGTCCGGTGCGGTGGGGAGTGCAGCGGGCAAGGTGATGCCCGGAATGCCCGCATCCAGCAACGCGAGCCTATGAATTTCACTGCCGAATAGCGCCGCATACGGATAAGCGACCCATGCGCCCACATCGTGAGCGGCGAGCGAGTACTGGCTAATGCCGAGTTGCTGAAGAAAACGATGAACCTGCTGGGCCAGTGTCTGCGTGTCATAGCCGTCTGTCGGTCGATCGGAATCGCCCTGCCCAGGAAGATCCAGTGCAACGATCTGGGAGACCGGCGCGAGCAGCGACATCACTTTGCGCCACGCGAACCAGCTCTCGGGAAAGCCTGCCAGCAGCACGACGACATCGCCGTTCGGCTTGCCACCTCGCACATAATGAAGCCGGACGCCATTGACCGTCTCGTACCGATGCTCGAATCCGGCTAAGCCGGCAACCGGTCTCGACGGCGGCGCCGCATTGACGAGTTTTGGGCTGACCGGTAAAGCCGCAAATGAATCCGTTGTCGACATGGGAACTCCCTGATTTTCGCTGTGCGGAAAGCTTTCCGATCAGTGCTTGATGAAGAAAAATAGTTAGGAAATATTCACTTCCTAAATAGCAAAAAAAAACCGCCCGGCATCTGAAGGAGGCAGTCAGCTTGTACTAACTCAACAGGCGCATCGCCTGATCGGCGGCGGCCATCATTTGCGCGCGGGTTCGCCCCGCTTTGCCCACGATTCTGAATCCTTGCGTCACACTCAGCAGCAAGCGCGCGGTGGATGCAACCTCAACGGCCGAAGGAATCGAGCCGTCTTTGTGACCTGACCGGATCAGATCCGCCAACAGCTTTTCCGTACGCTGCAAGGCGGCGGTGATACGACCGGCCACCTCACTATCGAAGGTCGCAAGGTCGGTGGCACTGCCCACGACCAGACACCCGCGCTCGCCTTCGACTCCGTGAGCCGACTCGGCATAGAAATGTAGGACCGCGAGCACCTTGTCACGGCCGGACCCCGCCGCATTGATCGAACGTTGCAAGCTCGCCTGACGAATCTCGGTGTAGCGCTCGAATGCGGCAAGAAACACCGCGCGCTTATCGGCAAACGCCTTGTAGATACTGCCCGCCGTCAGATTCATCGCGGCGCCCAGCTCGCCGAGCGACGTCGCGTGGAACCCCCGTTCGCGGAAGATCCTGATGGCGCCGTCTAGCGCCATGTCCATATCGAATTCACGAGGACGGCCAGGACTACGGGGGGCTCTCGGTGCATGAGTGTGAGTCGTCATGGCGGTAGTATAGGAAATGAATATTTCCAAATCAAGCGATTTCTCAAACCCCACGGCCTGAAAACCGGCCTAACCGTTCCCCGGCAGCCATGCTCCGTGAAACCCCGCGGGAATTCGCCTCGGCAGTCGCACGGTCGCGATCGGATCGCCGTCTATTTGCCGGCCATCGAGAATCACCACGTCGGTCGTATCGCTCGCCTGCCGGTAGACACATACAAGCAGCCAGCCGTCATCTTCACTCGTCGCTCCGGGACGCGGCACGAATACGGGCTCGCTGTTCTGATCCCCTTCCGGCACTGCGTAGCGTTGCTGCGAGCCACGTTCCAGGTCATAACGCACGACGCCACGCATTTCCGTATTGGTCGGTTGCTCGACCGCGTATAGAAACCGATAGGGCTGACCGGTCCGCGTTTCGTTGATGCGGGGCAGTTCGATGCCCGTATCGTCGAGCGGCGTTTCGAGCACCGTACCGCGATCGAGATCGATCACGTAACGCCACAGCACGCCGAGCGGGTTGTCTAGAAAACCCGCTCCGCCAGTCGATAACCGCAGGAACTCGGAGTACCGGACAACATCCAGAACGACAGTGGTTGCGCCCACATCGTAAGCATTCACCACGTGCTGGATCATGCACGACGTCACGTCGAACCAGCGCATCGCGCCACCATGACGCGGCATCACACCGATCCGCGCCTGCCGATCGTCATGCCAGCGCAAAGGCATCCGATAACTGCGCGACAGCATCGAAAAGTCGTACGCGACGTTGAGGTCGAACAGGATGCTCCGCGTCGCGGTGATCGCCATGTCGTGCATCATCGAAGGAGACCGGGACGGCAATTCGATTTCCATCTCGACTGTCGTGTTGCCGTGCGCATCGCTCACGCCGTAGCGCAGCCACGGTTTTTCCCAACCGGCGCGAAACGTCATCAGTTCGCCGGTTCGTGGATCGACCTTGGGATGCGCGGTCATGCCTTGCACGAGGCCCGGATGACAGCGGGCCGCGCCGAGCGTATCAAGGCCCGCCGTGATGGCCAGCGGCGCGCCGCCTTCCGCGAGCGCCAGGATTTCGCCGGCATGAACGAGCACGTTAACGTTCGGATTTGTGTCGAGCATCGGCGACACGTCCGCGAAATCCTGCGCCTGCGCCCAACGCCTGGTGCGTGCCCAGCGATTGCAATAGCGCACGGCACGCCTCTGCTGAAACGAAATGGCATGCAGCATCGCGGCTTCCGGCCACCACGACAACACGTCGTTCCCCGCAAAGCGCCCGCTCAGCGGATTGGGGCCGTTGCGCACCAGCACGCCGTTGAGTTCCAGCGGCAGCGTTCCTATAACGGGCAAGTCGATGAGATCGACTTCGTCGACAACCGGCGCCGTTGCGCCGGCGTTCAGATCGAAACTCAAGCGTGAATTTGTCGCCACATTGACCTCGGAAATGAGCAATGCGTGATTTATACCCGGATAAATATAGACAATCAATTACATCCGGGTAAAATTAGAACCACGTCTCACCGCCTTGACGCCGCCCGTCCCGCCTTCTAGCATGGTCCGCTCTACAGAACGATCTTCTCCCATGCAAAACGAAGACTCAGAAAAAGGTGGCGGCGTCGCGGCGCTCGATCGCGCGTTCGCGATACTCGGCGCGTTCGAGTCGGGCGAGAAAGGCGTATCGCTCGCGGACCTGGCGCGCCGCACCGGCTACTACAAGAGCACGTTGTTGCGCCTGCTCGGCGCGCTCGATCATGGCGGCTTCGTGCGCAAGCTCGAAGATGGGCGCTATTCGATTGGCCCCGAACCGTTACGGCTCGCTCAGATCTATCAGGAGTCGTTTCATGTCCGCCACGTCGTCGAGCCGCTGCTTCAGCAACTCGCAATCGATTCGGGCGAAACGTCGTCGTTTTATGTGCGTCAGGGCAGCCACCGGATCGTGCTGCATCGTGTCGAACCGGCGCGTGCGGTACGTGTATCGATTCGCGAAGGCGAGCGCTTTCCAATCGATCGCGGCGCGTCGGGCAAAGTGCTGCTTGCGTTTTCCAAGCCCTACAAGAAGGGTTTCGACGACGTGCGGGATCGGATGTGGGCGGTGTCGTACGGCGAGCGCGATCCGGACACCGCGTCGATTTCGGTGCCGGTGCTTGCGTTGGGAGGAGAGCTGGTCGGCGCGCTGACCGTGTCGGGACCGCGGGAACGGATCGGCGCCGTGGAGTCGATGCGTGCCTCCTGCAAGCTATTACTGAGCGCTTCGGCCCGCGCGAGCGCGGCGCTCGGCGGCGATTCGTCGATGTTTGCCCAGAGCCTCAAGCTCGCGGATCAGAACGATTTCGTGGCGCCGTAGCGATCGGCAGTTGCAGCTAGTTGCCGGCAAGCCCCTGTCGGCGACTACCCGCAACTACCCGCTTGGGCTTCACGCCGTCGCGCCTTCCAGGCGGAACACGTTGACCACATCGCGCAGCATCTGCGCCTGTTCCTGCATCGACTGCGCGGCGGCTGCGGCCTGCTCGACCATCGCGGCATTCTGCTGGGTCGTCTCGTCCATCTGCGCAATCGCAACGTTGACCTGCTCGATGCCGCGGCTCTGCTCTTCGGACGCCGCCGAAATCTCGCTGATGATATCGGTCACGCGCTTCACGGCATCGACCAGCGAATGCATCGTGCCGCCCGCTTTCTCGACGAGCGCCTTGCCGTCGTTGACGCGTTCCACCGAGTCCTCGATCAGACTCTTGATCTCTTTCGCCGCGTCGGAACTGCGGCGCGCGAGATTGCGCACTTCGCCCGCCACCACCGCGAAACCGCGCCCTTCTTCGCCCGCGCGCGCCGCCTCGACGGCCGCATTCAACGCGAGAATATTGGTCTGAAACGCGATGCTTTCGATCACCGCGATGATGTCGACCACACGCGCCGAACTCGTCGCGATGTTCTGCATGTTCGCGACGACCTCCTGCACGACATGACCGCCGTCGCCGGCCAGCTTCGACGCGTTGCGCGCCATCTGGTTGGCCTGCACGGCGTTGTCGGCGTTCTGCTTCACGGTCGCGGTGAGTTGCTCCATGCTGGCCGCGGTTTCGCCCAACGAAGACGCCTGCTGTTCCGTACGCGCCGACAGGTCGAGATTGCCCGCGGCGATTTCCTCGGCCGCGACCGTAATCGTTTCGGTGCCGCCGCGAATACGCCGGATCGTATCGGCGAGACGATGTTGCATGCGCTGCATCGCGAACAGCATGCTTTGCTGATCTTCCTTGCCGATCGAAACCGTGCGCGACAGATCGCCGTCGGCGATGGTTTCCGCCACCTGCGCCGCGTAGGCCGGTTCACCGCCAAGACTGCGCTTCACATTGCGAATGATTAGCACCAGCGCGATCGTGCTGAAGCTGCCGGTCACGAGAATGGTGAGCAGATAACCCAGCAGCGCGTTGCGAAACGCCGTGTTGATGTCGTCCACGTAGACGCCTGAAATCAGATACCAGTCCCACGGCTCGAAGCGTTTGACGAAGCTGATCTTCGGCACGTGCTCCGTTTTGCCCGGCAACCGCGCCATATAGTCGACGAAACCTTGCCCCTGAGCCTGAGCGACTTTGACCATGTCGACGAACAGCAGCTTGCCGTCGGTATCCGCGTAATGGGTAACGTCCTTGTTGCGCAGATCCGCGAGCGTCGGATGCATGATGACGACCGGCGTCGCCGTCGTGATGATCATGTAGCCGTTGCCCGGATAGCGCATCACCGACAGGCGCGCCATGGCCTGCTGTTTCGCCTGATCCAGCGTGAGTTCGTGCTGGTCGGCCAGCCTGGCGTAATCGGCCACGATGCCGTACGCGGATTCGACGACGTTCTGCACCGCCGCCTTGCGATCCGACAACATGGTGCTGCGCGATTGCCACGCCGCCCAACCGCCTAGAAGCAGCAGGCCGAGCCATGTGATCAACAAGGCCAGCCACAGTTTCGTATTCAAGCTAAGTCGATTCACGCGGTTTTCTCCGTCGCCTGCTAGCGCGAGGTCATTCCCCCGCGCCAAGCTCAACCTCGCTGGCATCGCGCGGAATGCGTCGACCGGCAGAGGGTTGTCGCTGTATAACGGCATCAACGCGCATAACCTGAATCAGGAAATGCCTGAAATTACGGCCTATTTCGCGGTATCGCTCGCTATCGGCAAGCTTTCGGAAAACGCGCCCTCAAACTCACTATGTGAGATTCAACCCACCGTCTGAGAGCAGAACAGGCGGGTCATGTGGTTCAACGCGGCCTTGCTCGCGGCATACGGAATCGAGGCGCCCTTGGGACGCACGCCGGCATGGGAATCCGGTAGTTAGAGTTAAAGCTTTTCGCGTGCGTCGACGAACAGAACGTCGCCTCAAACCAGATCTTTTCTCATGAACACGCGGCTGCTGCCGGCCGGCTCGCAGGGCACGTCGCCGAACACTCGCCAGCCGTGCCGCAAGTAGAATTCCGGCGCCTGAAAGTTGATCGTATAAAGCACCGCGCCCCGGCAACCGCGTGCGATGGCCTCGGCTTCCGCTTCGCCCAGAATCCGGCTGCCCAGGCCTTCACCGCGAAGAGCCGCCGGAATATAGAAGAGATCGACGAAGAGCAATCCCAACGAGGTTCGTCCCGTCAATCCGCCGATTACCTTGCCGGTTTCAGGGTCCTTGATGAGCACGGCGATCGGACGAACGTCGTCGATACCGGTCTTCTGGATGTTGAATTCGTTGAGACTGCGAGAGATCGATTCGATGTCGCCGGATTGCGGCGAATCAGTCAGGTGGATGGAATGCTTGGGCATGTCTGTGCTTGTTGGCCGTTTCGAATGGGTGGGCGACTCACAAGCTGGCTATCCTCTCACATCACGCAGCCCGGCTGCGCATCCACTGATTGAGGCCCGCACACAACACGAGCAGCGAAGCGGTCACGAAAAATACCGGTTGCAGGCCAATGTGCGCGCCAATACTTCCGCCGATCAACGGCCCAACAACTTGCCCGGTGAATTGCGCCGATTGCAGATAGCCCAAGGTCGTGCCGGAGCTTTGTTCGTCGACCGAATGGCGCACCAGTTTCGCGATGGAAGGCAACAGGCCGGCGATCGTCATGCCCATGATTCCGCGCAGCGCGGCCAATTGCCACCAGCGCGTAACGAACGCTTGCGGCAACATCACCAGCGCCGTGGCGATCAGGCAGCCAATAATCACATTCCAGCTACCAACCCGGTCCGCGAGCGCCCCAAGCCGCGACGCGGTCAGCATGCTGCCGAACGCCGAGCACGCCATCACGATGCCGGCCACGCGCGCGAGATCCGCATGCGGCACGCCCAAGCCGCCGATATACACCGTGATGATCGGTTCGATGGACATATTGGCGAGCAGCACCATCATCGCCGTGACAAGCAGCGCGGGAATCACCGCGCGATTCGGCTTCACACCAGACTGTTCTTTCGCGACCGGTTTTGCTTTTGCGTCGACGGCGCTGTTGAAATTTTCGCGCACCAGCACGATGGTCGCGACGGCCGCCACGGCGATCATCGCGCCGCCGACGAAGAACGTGCCGCGAATTCCCACCCACGTCGGCAGAAAGCCGCCCACCAGCGGCCCGATCAGATTGCCGGCCAACGCACCGGTCGACAGCACGCCGAGCGCCCAGCCGGCACGCTCGCGCGGCACCTGGGTTCCGATCATGACGATCGATGCCGACGCGTAGCCGCCGATCAACCCGGCCGCGAGACGCAACACGACGAGCTCGGTCACGTTGTGAGCGAGGCCGATCAACGACATCACGACCGCCATGCCGATCGCCGCACGCACGAGCATCGGCTTGCGGCCATAGCGACCGGCGAGACGCCCCCAAAGCGGCGCGGTGACGGCCGTGCCGAAAAACGTCGCGCCGAATGCCACGCCCGACCACTGTACGATCGCGCCCGGCGAATGGATGCCGAGCTGCTCCACGTACAACGGCAGAAACGGCAGCAGCATGCTCAGGCTCACCAGCGTCGTGAACGACCCAAACACGCAGACCGCCAGGTTACGTTGCCAGTAGGCGCCGTTGCGCGCCGCGTAACTATGCGAATCCGAATGCAGCGACGCTGCGTTGAGGGCGTTGGCAGGAATGGACATGACGTATTTCCTCGAATTTGCCGGGATGCGCGAGCGGTGTGTCGGTCGAAGCCGTTTGCCTGCGGTGTTCCCAATGCCTGAAGCATACGCACGACCATCCATCTAAAAAAATGAATTTATCTGATCGAAATGATCTTTTTTGAGAATACTTGAGTGACCGCGCTGCGGCATGAAAATCGGCAACGTCGATCGGCGCAGGCGCCGAACTTCCGGCGCTTAAAACTGACCAATTAGGAGGTCAGAGATGGAGAAGAGTTCGGTATGGCAAGTGTTCTGCTGGTAGATGACGATCTGGAAGCGTTGGCCGCATGGAGCGCCTGCTGCGCCGCCGACGGATATGAAGTCACGATGGCAAGCAACGGCCAGTTGGCGTTGGCCCAGTTCATCGATTTCCCTGTCGATATCGTGGTGGCGGACTGGCGCATGCCGGTCATGTCGGGCAGCGAACTGTGTCACCAGTTGCGCACGCTGCCGGACATACCCGACGTCGCGTTCATCCTCGTTTCCGGCGAGCCGAGTCCGCCCGCCTTCGTCAGCTATGACGGTTTCCTGCGTAAGCCAGTGGAGGGTCCCCTGCTGCTCGCCACCATGCGACGGCTGATCGCCGACCACGCGTCTCATCGACAGTCGCCATCCGGCAGAGACAAACCGACCTGAAATGCAGGCGGCTTCACAAGCATCTTCAATGCCCGCTTCGGCTGCATCGACAGGAATCCCGGCAATGTGACAGTGCCGCGGACCTGCTCACCTTGATAGCTACGTGACCCAGGCAACGTGTCTACATTACGTCGGCGACAGCGTGATTCCGCGATCTCCACGCTGTGACGGTCTTCGATCCGCGCGCCCGTTCGAGCCTGAATGACGCTTCCGATGTCGGCTCGCGTAATGTGGGAAACGCTCCCTTTCCTGGAGAAACACATGGCTCAGCAAGGCGTATTCAACCTCCCTGCAAACATCCGTTTTGGTGTGACGGGTTTCGCTAATTCGTCCAATGTTCAAACGATCCAGGTCTTCGTTGATAACGAGGTCCGCGCTACGTTCAACGGTCAAAGCACCGACAACAAGGTCATCGGCACGCAAGTGCTCAATTCGGGCCACGGCGCCGTGCAGATCAAGGTGTCGGTCAACGGCCGGCAGTCGGACCTCGTGTCGGTTCAGACAACGCTCACGAACAAGTTGAATTTCGCGCTGGTCGGCTCGGAAGATGGTAGCGACGGCGACTACAACGACGGCATCGCCGTGCTCAACTGGCCGATCGGCTAAGCTGCGCAGCGGTAGTGACGACACGCGGCGCTGGCCGATGCTTTGCGGCATGGCCAGCGCCGCCGTCGTGCTGAACGATGGCGATTGCTACGGCGTGGTTGGCAAAGAGCGAGTCGCGTCAGTTCGATTCAGCTCGCTTCAGAAGTCGCGCCGCTGTCGCCCAGCAAGACTTCCGTCACCGCTTCGGAAAACCGCCTCACCCGACCTTCAATGATGAGCCGCTCCGGATCCGCCGGATCCTGCTCCACAGGTGGAAGGCCATGAGCCTTCAGCGCGCGAGCACAGCCGATCCAATCCGGATTGTCCGAGCCGCCCGGCTCGCCGAGCGAAGCCCAGGACAGCGTGCCGAGCACGTCGTCGCCATAGCCGTGGCGCTCACGCCAGCTCGCGCCGTGCGCGAGCAGAAAAGCGGTCAGTTCCGCGTCGCCATGAAAGACGGCGTGGTTGAGCGCCGTTGCGTCCCAGTCTCCTCCACGCGCGGCAATCGGCCAGCCGAGTTCGACCATGACCTTGACCGCGGCGCTCGATCCCCATGCCGCGGCGTCGGGCATTAACCTGAGCCGGTCGTCCGACAGCGAGCCCGGCAACCCCGGATAGTGAGCCTGAATCCGTCGCGCCTCGGTCGCGTCGGCGCGGCCACAGGCGGCGATGAAGTCGTCATCCGCGGTGAGGTCTTCCTGCACGCCATGGGCGCGCAGCAACTCGGTGACCTCCGGTAGGCCCACTTGCGTCGCCAGTCGGTAAGCACTGATGCCGGCGCCCGTTCGCGCCGTCGCATCGGCGCCCGCCGTCAGCAACGCGGCAATATGTCCGCGTGATCGGCGCACCGCGATCGCACGCAGCAGCGGAGTTCGCCAGGTGTGCGTCACGCCCGGTCCGGCCGGCTCGTTGGCGTCGCCGCCGTGAGCCAGCAGCAGTTCGAGCGCGGCCGGTTCCGGCATGTCGAGGGCGCGCCACACGGCATTCGTGCCGGCGACACGCGCGCCATGCTGCAGCAGCAGACGCGTGCAGTCGGGATTTTCAAGCGAGTGATAGAGCGATTCACCATCATTGGGATCGGCGCCGGCCGTGAGAAGCATCTCGGTGAGAACCGGATCGCGGAGCACGCCGGCCGCGCCGTAGAGGGCGGATAAAGGTTCCGTGTCGTCAGGCGTTGCGAGGGAAGCCGGTGGCAAGCGATTGCCGATACGCTGGTTTGGATTAGCCCCAGTGCGCAAGAGATAAAGTGCACATTCGCGTAGTGCTGCGGCGAATTCCGGCAGCCGTCCCAGGCATGAGTGGGTCACCGCGACGAGCGGCGGAAGGTTGAGCGCGCCGCCCGCGCGGTTGATCCAATCGGGATCGGCGGTTATCGTCCGCGAGATCACGTCGAGACGTCCCATTGCGCAGGCCGCGTAGGGGTCGCTGGTGAGAAAGTCGGCGTGGTCCCGTAAGAGTTGGGCGGCAACCCGTGGCCGTGCCGCGTCGTAGCTGCCGGTCACATCGCCGCCATAGGTCAGGCTCAGCCAGCGGCGGTTCAGCATGGCCTGTTCGTGATGCGCGAAAGCGCTGGCCTCGACAAACGCGGCGAGATCCGCCCAGGAAGAAAAACCGTACTCGCGCGCGATGCAGGACTGCGCATTGTGCAGGCGAAGTTGAAGCGCCAGCACTTCGTTCTCAGTGCGGCGCGCGGCGGCGGGAAGATGAAGGATGAAGCGTTCGACTGCGGTGGCGTTGCCGTTGCGGTAGAGCCGCAACAACTCTTTCGCCTGCTTCTTCAAGTGGTCGAGATTGGCCTTGGGAGGCAACTTGTTCATGACGGATCCTCGTGCATTTGATGGCCGAAGGTCCGCAATACCGCCAGCACAAAGGATGGTGAGATAGTTGAAGCGCTCCTACAGGTGGGTTCAACCCTTTCCGCGGACCCGGAAGCGGCCTGCACCGCTAAGCAGGATGCTATGCGATGGGGTGTGATGGCGTCAACCGGGGGGATTGGGTGGGTTCGACAGCGCCGCATAGATCGTCAACAATCCGATATCCGCTGAACAACGCCTATGGCGGTCGGTTCGCAGTAACCGACTGCTGGCGTCGATCTGCTCGTGTGTCGATATCAGGATCAACGTATGACCCGCTCCGAACGTCTCCTTCACCTCTTGCAAGTGTTGCGGCGCTATCGACGCCCCGTGAGCGCCCAGGTATTGGCCGATGAACTCGGTGTGAGCATCCGCACGCTGTATCGGGACATCGCCAGTTTGCAAGCGCAAGGCGCGATGATCGAAGGGGAACCGGGCGTGGGCTATGTGATGAAACCAGGTTTCATGCTGCCGCCCATGATGTTCAGTTCAGAGGAACTCGACGCGCTGGTTCTTGGCATGCGCTGGGTCGCGGATCGCGGCGACAAGACGTTGTCGGCCGGCGCGCTGAGCACACTGGCGAAGGTTGCTGCCGTACTGCCCATGGAACTGCGTCGCGAGTTGGAAGAGTCATCGCTGCTAGTGGGCGCGCCGTTGAAAAGACCTGCCCACAACGTTTCCACGGATCTTCTACGTGCCGCAGTCCGCGCAGAGCAAAAGCTCAATATCACTTACGTGGATGGCGGCGGCACTCACTCGCAGCGTGTAGTTTGGCCCTTTGCACTGGTCTATTTCGACCAGGCTCGCGTGCTGATGTGCTGGTGCGAGCTTCGGGCAGACTTTCGGAATTTCCGCTCGGACCGGATCTCGGCCGTCGAGCAAATCGAAGAGCGTTACCCGAAAAGACGATCGACGCTGCTGCGCGAGTGGCGAAAGGCCAACGATGTAGCAAGCCGCACCATACTGCCAGAATCTGACAGTGTCGGCCTTTAAGCTGAGGCTCCTTTCTTAGTCAGGAGCTCACCATGAAGTTTGCCTCTGTTCGTGTCGTCACCCAGAATCTCGATGGGCTAATTGAGTTTTATCAAATGCTTTCCGGTATCGAAGCCGCACGGCCGGCCGATGGATTTGCCGAAATGCGATTCGACGGCGCGGTGCTTGCGATTTCGTCCGAGCTTCTGATCCAGCGCTTTAATGCCGGTGCGGCCATTGCGGCTGCGAATCAGTCGGCGATTCTGGAGTTCGAAGTGGCGGACGTCGACGCGGTGTTCGAACGGATGAATGCGTTGGGGACGCCCGTCGTGATGCCGACGACGATGATGCCGTGGGGAAATCGCTCGCTTCTATTGCGTGACCCGGATGGGAATCTCGTCAATGTGTTTTCCCGGCCTTAAGCGTTGGGGCCGCCTAAACTGCGGTGATTTTAGCTGATACCTACCAGGAGTCTCGCAACAGATGCGGCCACTCGCGCAGCCAACGCTCGGTTTTCTCGGCGTACACATCAGGTATGGGCAGTAGCCTGTTCGGCTTCAAGCGTCCTTCAAAAAGGTCTCGCAAACCAAAGGGCGAGTAAATCTCGTGGCCCTCTTCACGGCGTCGGATGCCCACTGCAACCGTCGCACAGGGAAATCGATCGATGCCATCCGACGCACGGCTTACGGCACCGAACGGAACGCCAAATTTGGTCTGGTACCAGACCGGTACGCGGGCCTGGTTGCGAACTTGTACTTCGACGGGGATATCCGCAAACAGGCGCCGGGCTTTTTCAATCACGGCGTCTTCCGCCTCCCATGACGTATCTGGGTCGTAGTAGAAAAGATCGTAGTCCCGGATGCCCGCGTGAACGTCACGACCGGAAGCCAGATTCCATATCGACTGTGCGATGCAACCGGCGGTTAACCACCAATCCGAAAAACCAAGCTGTGATGCTCGATCCAGAATCAGCTTGTTCCATTGATTCCGTTGTGCGAGTTGTACAAGATCGTGCTCCAAGGTTTGGCTCATTTGGTGGTGGGTTTCTGGGCTTACACCTCGCTACGCCACGCTGCTCGCGTGTCGTCAAAGGCGTTAGTGCGATCGGACTGGCAGGTTTTCTTCCCAGTACGTTCTCTTTCTCAGTTTCGCTGCGACATTTACCGGCTCGGCCTGAATGCCGTGACGACTGGGTTCGTCGCCCAGGCCGGTCGTCATTCGTCTCCGTTCGGCCGAGCCTGTGTGAAAACGCGTGTTGGAAAGGTCCTTCTAAAAAATCGACCCCTTAGATGGCGTTGTATTGGCTTGGTAGCAACTCGGGAAGGGTAACGCGACACCCGAAAACCGAGTACTTTTGCGTTTTCACACAGCCTCGGCCAGTTTGAGACCTTCGCATCCGACACGTAGATTGCCCACAATTCAGCGTGTCGACGTCGGCCGACTTGCAGTCGCAGTTGACTGAACTGCGTTTCAAAGTTCTGAACGCGCAAATGCCGAGACAAGATATTCGATGAACACTCTAACCCTCATCGGTACTCGACGGCCCGCCGGATAGACAAGGTGGATAGGCACTCGCTCGGGCTGCAAATCTGGCAGCAACACCTCGATCTCGCCGGACCGGATCTCTTCCGCCATGAGCCAGAACGGCGCCTGAGCAATGCCAAGGCCGCAAAGCACGGCAGCGCGAATATGCTCCGCATCTCCCGTCAGCAGCGAGCCGTGCGGCACATAGGAGACACGCTCCCCGCCGACCTTGAGCGACCAGGGGTAGCGCTCGCGGCCTTTCGCAAAGACGACGCAGGTGTGCCCATCGAGGTCCGCAAAGCTCGTCGGAGCGCCGTGAGCCGCAAGATAACCAGGGCTCGCCGCGAGCACGAAGTCCGTCTCGGACAGCTTCCGTGCGGTGAGGGACGAATCCACCAGTCGCCCATGGCGGACCGCCAGATCGACGCCGTCGCCGACGAGGTCGACATGCCGCTCCGATACCGACAATTCAATCGCGACGTCTGGATACTGACGGAAAAACCCAGGTAGCAGCGGTGTAATGCAAAGCCGACCATGCGCCGGAGCCGTATTGACCCTCACCACGCCTCGTGGCGACTGCTGGCGGTCCCCGACGGACGACTCGAGTGCGTCGAAGTCGTCCACCAGTTGCCTGGCCGATTCGTAAAAGGTTTGCCCTGCGTCCGTGATCACAACCTGGCGCGAGGTCCGCAAAACGAGTTGAGCACCAAGATGCCGTTCCAGCGCGCCGATCTGCTTGCTAACCGCAGGCTGTCCGATCCCTTCCTCGCGCCCCACGGCGGAAAAGCTGCCGCATTCGACGAGGCGTACAAACAGGCGAATCGCATTCACTCGGTCCATATGGGCTATACGCATCAATTCCAGAATGGAATGGATGGTATGCCCTGACACAGCGTTTCCGCAATCAATGAAGTTGCTTATGGTACGGGCTGTGCAATCACCGACACCTAAACCAAAGGATCTGAACGATGAAAGCGATTTGTGTAACGCCTGCCCGGGAGCTTGAGGTACGTGACATCCCGACCCGGAGTGAGCCTGCGCCGGGTCATGTGCTGATCGACATGGATGCTTCGGCGATCAACCATGGCGACAAGACTTTCCTGAGGATGCCCACAGCGGCCGGTAACGCGTTCGCGCTGGGTCAGCATGACGTATGGGGTGCGTCGGGGGCTGGGCGCGTGGTCGCGGTGGGCTCAGGCGTCCCCGTGGAATGTTCGGGCAGGCAGGTGGCGGTCTACCGGTCGCTCGACAGAAGCCCGGAGAGTGTCGGGCTTTGGTGCGAACAGGCTCATGTACCTTATACGACCTGTCTGATCTTGCCGGACCATGTACGTGCGCGCGACTATTGTGGCTCGCTCGTCAACGTCATGACGGCCTACGCCTTTCTCGAAGAGATCGCTAACGCGGGTCACAAGGGCGTCATCGTCACGGCCGGGAATTCGGCGACCGGCTATGCGCTTGCTTCGCTCGCGCGCGGCAGAAACGTACCGGCGATCTTCCTGGTGCGCACCGCCGCAGCGCGGGACGCGCTGTGCCGTTTGGGCGTGGAGCATGTCATCGTCACCACCGAGGGGTTCACCGACACGCTCGCTGCGCTGTCCACCGAACTGGGGACGACGGCGGTATTCGATGGCGTCGGCGGCGACTTGCTAACGGGAATTGCCCCTGGCTTGCCGATGAATTCGACGATCTATTTCTATGGCTTTTTGGGCGGCGCTGCGCCGGTTTCTGTCCCATCCGTACTGTTCATGATGAAGAACCTGACCATGAGGCGATTCAGCAATTTCGAAAGCCGGACGGTGAAGGAGCAGGCGAAGCTCACTGCCGCGCTAAAAACGCTTGAGGGTGTGATCGACGATCCCATGTTCACGACCAGAACCGGCAAGGAATTCCATCACGATCAGATCGAACTCGCCATGGCTTACGGGCCGCTGAATGGTGCGAAGGCTGTCCTTGTAACGTAGGTCGTCCGCAGACTCGCGGCGACGTCCGTTGTAGAAAACTCCGAATAGCCGGCAGAGTCGGAGTGAGTTGGTCGCCGTCGGACTGTGTGCGGCCAGGTGCGGTCACTCGACCAAAGCCGCCAGATCGTTGACAATACGGCTGCTGAGTTGCTGAAGTCGTGGAAACCCGAAATATGAA
The DNA here is from genome assembly GCF_902833695.1 of Paraburkholderia sp. BCC1876. Taxonomy (NCBI): domain Bacteria; kingdom Pseudomonadati; phylum Pseudomonadota; class Betaproteobacteria; order Burkholderiales; family Burkholderiaceae; genus Paraburkholderia; species Paraburkholderia sp. BCC1876. The sequence continues at coordinate 500,395 of NZ_CADFGI010000005.1, forward strand.
CAAGAATCAAGAATTCTTGCTGCCGTTCGGAATCGACCTCAGGGTCGAGGACGGAATCACAAGTATCGAATCCTGTTTGCCGGCGGCACTACCTAGCTTTAGCGATCCTGTCGAAAACGGGCGCATCGTCGGGGTCGTTGAAGGCATCGAGCAATTGTTGCTTTCGCTCGCGCGTGTCGGTATCGATTTATCCCATCCACAGTTCGCGCAGGCAGTCCATGACTGCGTAGCCAACCTTCAATCTGATTGATTGGCAAACTACGATGTCCGGCCAAGAGCAGCCTTTCAACGCCGGCGCCAGTTTCGCCAATTCGTCGGTCGCTATTGCGATCTTTGAAATACCCAACAAAGATTAGGATGATGAAATCTCTGCTTGCAGTGCTCTTCGTCGCGCAAGCGATATGGCTGCCCCAGGCCATGGCCGTCAACGTTGAGGATGGTTTTGGAGCGTACAAAGATGCGGACGGGCAGACCAAACTTGTTGCGTGCAAGAAAGCGATCTACGAGCGCAACTGGTTCACATATGACCGTGATCTTTTACTGAAAGGTGGCTTGAACACACAACAGGCCGAGGCGGACTACGAGGCGATGAAAGAAGCAGGCTTACGTGAAGTCTTCTTCACCGCCTTGGCCCGAGGCACAGACAAGGACGCATATTCAGGCGAGCTGCAGCAGGTGGAAGCGTCAATGTTTGACATGTATGAGCAAGACGCTGCGACCGCAGTATGGGAATACAAGCGCCTTGGCGAGTATTGCTTGACCCAGGTGTACCCAGCATTGATTGCCAGCAACAGTGAGTTGGCAGAACTGGACAAATCCGTTCGTAGCATACCGATACCCGAAGAGTTGGCGAGAGCCGCCAAAGCCGAGTTCATAACGCACGCGACAAAGGGTGCCGCAAAGTAGGTTGCGTTCCCCTTGAGCGGTACGAGCCCCTCATAGCCTGACGCTTTAGACGTCGCGGGTCGAGATATCTTTTGGCACCACAAGTTCAACGGGTGATTCGCGACATGGAATGTCCGCTTTTCAGAGAGTCGTCGGACTGCTCCGGGTCGACTACGGAAGTCATACACACGAGGATTCCGCGGCCTGGGCTAGCTCAGCCATCGCCTGCCTTGCCGAACGAAGTTTTTCATCGCCCATGCGACCGGCGAGTTCCGCCTTGGCCATCCTCCACACCGGGAACGCATCGGCCATGAGTCGACGCCCGGATGCCGTCAGCGCTAGCCGCTTTCCGGCACGGCCACGTCCGCCTGTAGCGCGGACCAGATCTCGGCTTTCCAGATTCTGAACATTTCGGCTGAGGGTCGTTGGATCGACCCCGGCTTTATCCGCGAGGTCGACGAGCGTCGTGCCCTCGGCTGCGCCGATCCCAACCAGAAGGCTGAATTGCTCGGCCGTCAGCCCAAGCGGCTTGAGGCACGCGTTGTAGTACCGCGTGAGTGCACGCGCCGTTACACGAGCCTGGAAGCCCGGACACTCCGCTTCGACGCCCATCAAAGATTCGCGATCTAAACCCTTCATATCGACCTCGTTGACAACCTCATCTTCCTATAATAATGTATATGCATTATTAGTGGAGGCACAATGCCAGCCTACGTACACGTCAATCTGCGCGTCATCGACTCCGCCAGGCAGGCCGCGCTCGCGCCGCGCTTTCAGGCCGCGCTGGAAGAGGCAGGCGGGCGGATTCTACATTTCGGTCCTGTTGCGCAGATTCTGGAGGGGGACGAGGTGCCGTTGCCGATGGCTGGCGTGTTTGAGTTTCCGACTCTCGCCCAGGCGCAAGCCTTCTACCATTCCGAGAGGTATGCGCCGATCAAGGCCGAGCGTCAGGAAGCCCAGCAAGCCCGAATGTTCATAGTCGAAACACACTCGTGAGTGACCGCTTTCGGAAACCCACGCCCGGCACGGATTAACTTCTAGTTAATTTTTTCTTCGGCTTCCGCTTCGCTTCATTCGCCCAAGCCGCTTGTCGCGTCACAATCGCCTCAACAATACGCAATAGTCGAGCGCCGATCTCGGCGACCGACTTGTTCTGCGCCGCAACCTGCGCGCCCTCGAGAACCATCATGATCTCGGCCGCGGTATCGTCCGGCGAAGCGAGACCCGCCGCTTCGCACAGTCGGGCGAGTCGCGTCCACTGCCGTGCCTTATGTTCCTCGATCAGTTGCCGTGCCGGATGATCTCGGTCCGGCAACTCCGCAATCGAATTGATGAACGGGCAGCCGCGATGCGACCACGCCGCCACTTCGTCGGCGGCAAAGGTGGCCCAGCCAAGAATCTGCGCGCGCGGATCGTCGGCATGAGCCGCTTCGATGCGATCGAACGCCGCCCAATAGTGGGCGGTGACCTGGCGCAACCATTCGACGATCAGCGCGTCCTTCGACTGAAAATGACGATAGAGCGCCATCTTCGTGGTGCTCGCATGCGCCGCGATCGCTTCGACGCCAGTAGCGCGAATTCCCTCGTTATAAAAGAGCTCCGCGGCCGCGGCGAGTACACGCTCGCGCGGTGGATCCTGCTTTACCGCGCCTGACGCCTTCGCCTTCGCACCACGCTTGACCGCGAGCTTGACGGGTGCCGTGGCGGCCACCTTCCCCGTCGCTCTAGTTGCCGACTTCACCGAGCCGCTCACGCGCTTTTCACTACCGAGTATTTTCTTCATATCGCCTTGACAGTGATACCGGTCGGTATCATTATACCAGCCCACAAAGATACCGACCGGTATCTCAACATGATGGCACTACGGCCCCGCCGTGTTTGTCATCGCCTGGGAGCATTCCATGATGAAACTGTCGGAGTACATCAGCTACGACGCTGTCGGTCTGGGCCATCTTGTCAGTCGCGGCGAACTCAGTCCGCAAGAGCTTGCCGAAACGGCCCTTCGCGCTTGCGAATCGGTGAACCCGCAGATCAACGCGGTGATCGAAACATGGCAGCCGGAAATTGCGGATGTCGCGCCGGCGCTAGCGCGTCGGTCGCCGCTCGCGGGCGTGCCGTTCCTGATCAAGGACGTCGGCGTGACCATGGCGGGCAGGAAACTCGAATTCGGCAGCCGTCTGTCCTCAGGTTTCACGCCCACCGAGGATTCGATTCTGATGCAACGTTTTCGCAACGCCGGCCTCGTCACGCTCGGACGCACGGCAATTCCCGAGTTCGCGTGGAGCGGCACGACGGAATCCGCGCTGTGCGGCGCCACGCGCAACCCGTGGAATCTCGAGCACGGCGCGGGGGGCTCCAGCGGCGGCGCAGCGGCAGCGGTCGCGGCGGGCATCGTGCCATTCGCCCATGCAACCGATGCAGCCGGGTCGATTCGCATTCCATCGGCCAGTTCCGGCGTGTTCGGTCTGAAGCCGACGCGTGGCCGCGTCTCGAACGGTCCCGCGCTGGACGAAGCCATCAACGGCCTTGCGGTACAGCTCGGCGTCAGTCGCTCGGTGCGTGACAGCGCGGCGTTGCTCGACGCCGTGCAGGGAGCAACAGGTGGAGAAGCCTTCACGATCGCACCGCCCACATCGCGGTATCTCGACCAGGTGAGCACGCCGCCGGGCAGCTTGCGAATCGGCATGCTGTCACAGGCGTGGGGCGGCCAGCGTACTCAGCCCGTGGTCCTCGAACGTCTTGCTGCAACGGCACAACTTTGCGCGTCGCTGGATCACGAGGTCGAGGACGCGGAAATGCCGCTAGGCGTGAGCTGGGAAGCGTTCGTTCACGCAAGCTCGGTACTGTGGGCAGTCAACATCGCGGCATGGATCGACGACATGGCGGCGGTGACCGGCCGCAAAATCGACGCGACCACACTCGAACCGCAGACGCTCGCGGTGTATCGAACGGGACGCGAGATCGGCGGCATCGACATCATTCGTGCGCTTGATTTGCGCAATGCCGTCACCCGAAGCGTGGCGGCGTTTTTCGCCCGCTACGACGTGTTGTTGACGCCGACCTTGCCTGATCTTGCACCGCGTATCGGCACCTACGCACTCGGCGCGGAGACGATGAGCGGGCACGAATGGACCGACCGCGTATTCAGCAGCTCGCCATTCACGCCGGTATTCAACGCAGCCGGATTGCCTGCCATGTCGATGCCGCTCTTTAACGACGAAGCGAGCGCTCTGCCGATCGGCATGCAGTTCGTCGCGTCAGCAGGTCGGGAAGATCGGCTCTTCCGTATTGCAGGTCAACTCGAAGCGAGTTTGCCGTGGGCGGGCCGCACGCCAGGCACCTGGGCGGGCCCGACGAACGATTAGCCGAGCGGCTTGGGTAATTCAAGCGGCAGGTGAGCGCATGTTCGACGCCGTCGATTGCAGCGAGCGAAGCGCTGAGAGTACGACATCGGGTTCGCAGCGCCCCCGGTAGTCAATGTCGACATGGGACAAAGCGATGCGTCCATTGCTAGCGATCACAAAGGTCGCGGGAACCGGCAGTTCCCAGCTTTCGTCACCGTTGATGTCCGGCAGCGCTTTGTCGACCGAACGCAAGGCTTGGCGTAGTTCCTCCGGAAGCGAATACACAAGACCGAACGACTGGGCGACGCCATTGCCGGCGTCGCTCAGAACCGCGAAGTCGAGCGCATGGCGCTCGGCGGTGGAGAGTGACCCATCCGGCAACTGGGGCGAAATGGCAACCAGGGTGGCGCCGAGTTGCACTATTTCCGGTAGCGCCTGTTGGTACGCTCTGAGTTGAATGTTGCAGTAAGGGCACCACCCACCACGATAGAACACCAGAACGGCGGGGCCCTTCTGAAGAACTTCCGCGAGCGAAACTGCCCTCCCCGACGCGCCGGGCAGCTCAAAATCAGGTGCGTCCTGTCCCACGGCGAGGACCCGGTCCATCGGGAAGCTCGCTCTCAGTTCTTCCACCTTGGCGTTATAGAGCGCAATCCGCTCGGCCGGTGCCGTACGCTCGTAGTCGGCGCGAAACGCCACTAGCTCCTGCTTGAGTTCCATCTTTGTTACTCCTTGAATATCATTCATTCCCTGGAGGAATGACGAAATGGACAGATTGATTGCGATGGAGACCTTCATCGGCGTGATCGAGGCCGGGTCGTTTTCCGCTGCTGCGCGCCGCCTGAACGTGGGTCAACCGGCGGTATCGAAGTCGATTGCGCAACTGGAGGAAAGGCTCGGGGTGCGCTTGCTGCTGCGCTCGACACGCGGCCTCACGCCCACGGATGCCGGCCAGAAGTTTTACGAACGGGCCAAGCGCGTCATCGAGGAAGCTGACGAGGCCGAACTCGCCGTGCGTATCTCGGGCGCAAGTCTGTCGGGAAGACTGCGAGTGTGCGCGCCGGTGACGTTTGCACGCCTGCGCATTGTTCCGTCGATGAAGGCATTTCTGGCCGCCCACCCGGATCTGACACTCGAAGTCGTGCTCGACGACCGCCATATCGATTTGCTCGAAGAGGGCATCGACGTCGCACTGCGTATGGGCGTACTCGGCGACTCGAGCATGACCGCGCGCAAGATCGGGCAGAGTCGGCGGATCGTCGTCGGCACGCCCGCTTACTTTGAATTGGCTGGAACGCCGAACGTTCCGGCCGACCTGATTACGCACGAGGCGATCATCTACGAGCAGCGCGGCGGCGGCGCGACGTGGTCGTTCAAACGGGGCAGTTCGGAGACGGCGGTGGCGGTATCCGGCCGGATGCGCGTCACCGCTGCCGAAGGCGTCCGTGCGGCTGTGCTCGCGGACATGGGCGTGGCGATTGCATCCGAATGGATGTTTGCTCCAGAGCTCGCGAGCGGTGCCGTCCAGGCGGTGGTCACCGACTGGACCTTGCCGCCGGTCGATCTGTGGGCCGTCTTTCCGACCGGTCGTATGGCCAGTGCGAAGGCGCGCGCGTTCGTCGCCTTCGTTGAGGCGACCCTGGGATTGACCGCCCCAACCGCCTAGTGCGGCCGCGCGGCTTGCCGGTGAAGTCCGCCTCACCATCTCAGGATGCATTCACACCCGACCGGCCTAAAGCCGACAGCATATCGGCGGGTTCCGGCCGACGCGTGTAGTCGGGATTCACTTCCGAATACAGGATCGTGCCGTCCTGGCCGACCACGTAGCGCGCGGGCATCGGCAGCGTCCAGCTCGGGTCACCGTTGACGGCCGGCAGGTCGTTCTTCAGCATCTTGTATAACTCGACCAGATAATCCGGCAACGCGAAGCGCAGGCCAAACGCGGCGGCGACGTCGTTGTGGGCGTCGCTCAGAATGGCAAAGCTGAGTTTGTTCTGACGGACCGACTTGCGGCTATTCACCGGGGTTTGCGGTGAGATCGCGACCAGGTTTGCGCCCGCCGCCTGGAATGCCGGCAACGCTTCCTCAAGCGCCTGCAATTCCATGTTGCAGTACGGGCACCAGACGCCGCGATAGAAGCTGATCACGAGCGGGCCTTTCTCCAGCAGCTCGGTCGAGGAAACTAGCGTGCCGTCCGGATCGGTTAGCGTGAAAGCCGGTGCCTTGTCGCCAGCTTTCAATGCGCGTTCGGCCTGCCCTGAGGCGATCAGTTCGGCCGTGGCGCGCTCCATCACCGGATGGATCTCGGCCGGTGCGAAATACGGCGCCTTGCCCGCCTTGAAGTCTGCCTTGAAGGCGTCGAGTTTGTCTTGCAGTGACATGTTGACTGCTCCTTGCGTAAGCGATGTGGTTGAGTGCCGGGTGGCACGTCGAGGAAACCATCGTCAGGCAATCGCCTTCCACGCAGTAGTCCCCGGCGACACATAACAGCTATTCCCGCAGGGCATAGCCATGTGAGGAACCGATCCCGCGGAATCCGGCCGACGTTGGCAAAAAAAATCACGAGCCGCCTGTCAGATCCGCCGCCGTCGCGCGACTAATCCCGACTGCTGGACAACCGGACCGCGTCGCGCGACGCAAGGGCAATAAGGGTATGGATATCGATTTCGAGTGCACGATGTGCGGCAAATGCTGTCACGATCTACGTTTGCCGTTGACGGTCAAGGAAGCTTTCGCCTGGCTGGAGCGCGGCGACAGCGTGCAGATAATGTGCGAGGCGTTGCCATGGCTTGAGGAGCCGCCTGCGGACAATCTTCAGGCGGCGCACAAACGTCGTCGTTCGTTTGCTGCGACGAGCGGCTCGCTGCCGACGCGGGTCGTGGCCATACTGGCGGCCACGCATGCGGGCCCATGCCCCAATCTCCAGCCCGATATGCGTTGCGGTATCTATGAACAAAGGCCGTTGGTGTGCCGCATCTACCCGGCGGAGATCAATCCTTTCATCGAACTGACGCCAACGCACAAGGCCTGTCCGCCCGAAGCTTGGACGCCTGGATTACCGCCGCTGATACGCGCAGGCAAGCTGGTCGACGCGGACACGTTCGCGTTGATCCAGCAGTCACGCGAGTCCGATGAGAGCGACCTCGCTATCAAGCAGCAGGTGTGTGCGTTGCTGGGTATTGATCAGGCTGCGGTGTCGAATGAGGGCTTTGTTGCGCATTCGCCTGATCCCATCGATCTGCTCGCGGCGTTGCTTCTGGCCAGCGACGAACGCGCGGCGTCGACGCAGCCGCCGACGTGGCGTTTCGTGTCCAATCGTCAAACGACTGTCGACGCGCTTGTGTCGGTGGGCGCGCTCGGTTCTCTCTTCGAGGCAAACAGAACCGCTGGATTCGAATACCTGGGTTTTTCGGCGGCTTCCGAGTAAGGGACTACGCCGCAATCTCGTGTCAAACGATACCCAGCGCCTGCAATATCGGTAGATGAACCTGAGCAAAACGGTTCGCTTTCGCGACCATGTCGGCGGCAGATGGAACCGCGGCAGACTGCAGTGCCGTCGGTTCCCCGCCAGCCTGGGTATCCGCATGATCCGCACGTAGCACAGCGTCGGCGAATTCGGCCCATTGCTCCGGCTGCTGCAGGTGGTGCAGTCTCGCCAATAAAAAGAGTTGGGCCACACGCGGCATAAAGACGCCCGAACCCGAAATCGGGCTCACCAGAAACTGAACGTCCTCACCATGGCGTGCCTGTTCGCAAATCGCCGCGTTCAGTCTTGCTGACAACGGCCGCGCGGCACTGATCCGCGCGTCGTCCTGGACATTCAGCAACGCGCCCATGCTGACCAGGAGCGTCACTGCCTTGACGAGCTGCGCAAATGCGACGCCCCATGCGCGGACGCTGTGTTCGATCTCGGAGAGCGTCGTAGGGCGATGGCTGGACAGCGCGTCGAGAATAGGGCTGTATAACGCTTCCGGCAGCGTCGTTTCACCAAGCGCGCCGCGCACCTTCAGCGCCACGGCATCTCTCGGCAGCGCCAGGATCACACGATGTGCGCGCAATGCCGCATCACGCTCATCGTCAGTGAGTGTCTGTGGTTCCTTAACCCAGTAATCGCGCCGCAATGACCGGTTAACGCAGAAGTCGCGAGCGGTTTCTCGCAAGCCCATATCTGCAATATTCGCTAGCAGATCACGTTGCGCCGGCGTGAGATTGATCTCATCAATATGATCGCGATAGTCAGCCGATCCCGCGTAAGTCAAACCCGCCGCCTCGAGCGACGAGGCCACTTGCAGGAAAGACATGGGGTGCCAGTCGCGAGCGAAATACTCGTGCGCGAGATAATTTGGGTTCGCCTGGGACAACGCGTCGACGCGCTCGGCAAGCAGTGGGTTGACCAACGCATAACCCGGCTGCGTCGCAAATACAGCCCACGCAAACTCGACGGCGGCGCTAATGCGCGCCTGCACGGGCGCTTCGGCGTCCGCGCGATTGCCCGGCTCGGATGCGGGATCGACCTGAAAATGGCGCTGCATCAATTCGCGCACGGGCAGCATCGCAGTCCACCCAGGCTGGGTGTTGTAGCTCAAATACAGCACGCCGCCGGGTTTAAGCTTGCGGCGAATGAACTCGACAATCAGCGCGCGATTCTCCGCGGCGACCCAACTCCAGATGCCGTGCAACCCGATGAAATCGAAGTCCGGCAAATCGTCGCGCCGGCAGAATGCCGAAAAAGACTCGCCGAACAAGTGCGCAGGCGATTCGGCGCTGCCCGCGAGTTGCCGTGCGAAGTTTGCGTGAGACGGATTGAAGTCGGTGCCATACCATCGCGAAGCCGACCCTGCCGCGTGAATATTCACACTTACACCGTGGCCAAAACCCAGTTCGCAAGCGGTATGCACGCTCGGCACCGCAAACCCTGCCTGGAGCAAAGGAAGTTGCAGGCGTAGCGGATTCAGCTCGTCGCAATAGCCGAATGTGTAATTAATCGCATCGATGGCACTCGCTTCCCGCTCACTCACGTCTTGGTGCTCGTTCGTTGCACGGGTGCCATTATTGGCTCCCGTAGATTGTCGAGCCGGCTGTCCGGCAATGACCGACACAATACCGGCGAGCGGTCTGGAAAGCAAAATTTCCCGGCAAGGATTGAACCTCGAACTAGGCCGCAACGACGGTAAATTCAACCCCTGACTCAAAGCCCAGTGTCGTGGTCGAAAAGCGCGGGTTGCCTTCAAGGTACTGCTTGTAGTACCAGACGGCGTCCTCGGCGGTGTACATGTTATCGGCAAGAACGATCGCGCCCGGACGTAGCAGACGCTCGACGTCCCGGAACAGATCCAGGTACGCATCGGCCCAGACGTCCATAAACACCATGTCGAAAGTACCGTCCAGTTCGGCAACGGTCTGGAACACGTCGCCTTCTCTCAGATCGACGTAAGCGTCCAGACCCGCGGCGCTCACATGGGCTCGAAGCTGTGCGCACTTCCCGGGATTAAGCTCGGTCGCTACAACGATACCGCGGCCTATCGTGCAAAGCGCGTCGGCGAAATACAGCGTAGACACGCCGCAGGAACTGCCGAGTTCAAGAATCCGGGCCGGCCTGTGTGCCAGCACCATGTTGCGTAAGAACGCGCCCATTTCCGGCGTGACGGCTAACGACAGCGCAGTGCCTTGCGAGGATTCGAAATCTTCAGTAGTCAGACCATGCGATTCCAGAAATCGTCCACGCAGACGAGGCGCGAGCATGTCGTATTCGTCAGCGAGTGTCATGAACTCCTCGCTCGATCCATGGAACTGGGCCCGCGCGCGGGCCATGACTTCCGTCAGGCTCTGTTCGTGAAGTCGTTGCAGAAGTGCCGTGGTTGTCGACGTCATAGGGTCTCCTTGGGCTCAACCTGGCGGATTAAATATCCGGAACATGGAGAGACGTTTCAGGAGAACAAATATTTTGGCTGACTTCGAAAATCTTTTACTTCAGCGCGATGCACGCCATCAGGCGGACTCAGGCGGACTCAGGCGGACTCACCGCTCGCTGGTTCACCGAACCATCGTGACGTAGCCTGAGCGGCCTCGTCATGATCAGCAGACGTCTCAGCGACCCAGGCGACAAAACCATCGGGACGCACGAGCACCGCGCTCAAGCCGAGCCGCTCCTTAACGTCACTGCCGACGTAGGCGATCCGGTCATTCCAGCGGCTCGCCAATGCCTGAAGCGAAGGACGCGAATCAAAGTCCAGCAACACGCCGCCTCCATTCAAAAGAAGCTGGCCGAGCTTCGTCCCGTCGATCAACTCGAAATCGGGCGCGCTGCGGCCCACGAGCGGATGACTACCGCCAAGGTCGTAGCGCAGCGCCGTGCCCCAAACGCGCTCGGCGAAGTAGGTGGCGCCATCGCGCGTGTCGATGAGATCGCGAATGATGGCTTCGAGCGCACGCGAGCTGCGGCTCGGCCGCATGAGCGCAACCTGGGCGCGTGACCAGTCGAGAACCTGCGCGCCCACCGGATGCCTCTCGCTCGTGTAGCTGTCGAGCAGATCCGCCGGCGCGTCGCCACGAAGCGTAGCGGCAAGCTTCCACGCAAGATTCATTGCATCGCCGAGGCCGAGGTTGAGGCCCTGCCCACCTAACGGCGAATGGATATGCGCGGCGTCGCCCGCGAGTAGCACGCGCCCTTTGCGGTAAGTCGTCGCGTGATAGGCGCGGTCCGTCCAGGTCGTGGCGAGTTGGAGCGCCGTCACGATGACATCCGTGTTAGAGACACGGCGCAACACCGCCTGCACATGATCGAGCGTGATCAGATCGGTTCGATGGAAAGCGCCGCCGTCGAAATCGACCATCGCGATGGTGCCGGGCTTCTGGTAGGTGTACATGCCGGTCGGCGTGTAATGACGCCCTGCCTTGAGCTGATCCGGATCGGCCATCTCGATCTGAACGGAATAACCGGTGAACTCGGGATCGGTGCCGACGAACTCAAAGCCGCCCACCTTGCGCACCGTGCTGCGGCCACCGTCACAACCCACGAGCCATCGTCCGCGAAAAACTTCATTGCCCGCGCGAACGGTTACGCCCTCTTCCGACTGGTCGACGCCGTCGACGCGGAGGCCGCGTCTGATTTCCGCTCCCAACGCAATCGCGCGAGCGGCCAATACGGATTCGAGGTACTCCATCTCCACCGCCGTGCTCGTGCCGGCCGGCGTCGGCAGACGATACTGCCATGTCGACGTGTCGATGTTGTCGTGAAAGAACTGAATGCCGGCGAAATGGCCGCCCGGTCGACGCGCCTGTTGCATCCAATGCTCGGCATTCGGCGCGCTGCTGCCCGAGCTCTCTTTCGCGCGTTGCGGCGCTTCGATCTCGCTCAGTAAGGCACGACGATAGAAGGCTTCGAGCGTAGGCGCCGACAGACCGCGCAATCCGAACGGCAACCGCTTCAACGGCGAGCTCGGGTTGTCGGCTTGCTCCAGCACTAACACCGAGAGACCCGCAAGGCGCAACTCACAGGCAAGAAAACAGCCGACGGGGCCGGCTCCGGCAATCACGACATCATGGATCAACGTAAAAACTCCTCAAGCGCGCCGGCCGCCACCGTGACCATCGCATCGACATCAAAAAACTGCCCGGCAATGTGCCGGGCAGTCTTGACGGATTCAACCTAGATTTCAGCGTAATCGATACCCGTCAGCGGCCCGAGATGAGCCACCGTGGTGAAGTGCGACGCATGCTTCGTATCGATGTCCAACTCGCGCACATTACCGCCCAGATCGGTCACGAATGCGCGCCGCCCCTGTGGGTCCAGCGACACGCCAATGCCTTCTTTCAATTCACGGGCCAGGACTTCGCGATCGATCAATCCCGAAGCCGTGATTCTCGCGCGATTGAGCGTATTGCCATCATGTGCATCGTCGCCACGGTCGGTCCAATACAGCACGCCTTCGTGGTGATCGAGATCGAGATCGATCGGCTCGGGCAAATCGGCGAGCAGACATTCCACATCCGGGCGCTGGTCGGGTCGCGCACCGGCCGGCAGATCGATGCCCGCTCTGAAGATGCGGCCCTCGCCGGCATCCGGCGGCCCCTTCTGCGTCCAGTAGACATGCCCGTTAGCCTTATCCAGAACGATGCCGACACAATGGCGGGTCGCGTCGGCCGTGTCGTCGGGGAAATTCCCCGTGCGGACGAGTTCCGTCACCTCGGTCCCATCCAGCCGCGCGCGCATAACGCGCATGCCTTCGCGATCGCACCAGTACAGGTGGCCGCTTTCCTTGTCGAGCACGAGTTCTTTCGGTGTGCCGGCCTGACCGGACGGCACCAGCACGCGATGCTCGCTGCCGTCGAGCTTCGCGCTTTCGATCGTGCCGTCGTTCGGGGGAACCGCGCCGGAAGCCGGGTCGCCATCGATCAGATGGATGCCGGTTCCCATGTTGGTCCAGTAGACCACCTGGTCTTCAGGATCCACCTTGATACCGTCGGGTGTGCGCGTCAGGTTCGCGAGAACGACTTCGTGCGAACCGTCGGGCGACAGAGCGATGATCGCAGGCGGACGTGCCTGCAGGACATACAGCGTACCGCCATTCTTCGTAGCCACAGTAAGTACCCTCCATCTGGTCACTGAAAACGTTGTCATACAGCGGGAATCGATCCGTAAGGTCGCTGCTGCTGGACCGCTTGCGAAAGACTACCTTAGGTTGCGGGCTTCTGCGCTGAACGGCGGCTTATTGCCGGGCACGTCGTGTCGTTCGCCAACCTGCACGCCGAGTACTGCACGGTGAATAAGTTAATAGAGGAGACACCACTTAATCTCAATCATCCCGATCCCACGGAGGCACGCCGCCAAACGCTTCAACCAGAAAATCGATCATGACGCGCACTCTGGCGCTCAGGTGCCGACGGCTAGGATACATAGCGAGTATGTCGATCTCCGGCAAGCGATACTCGGGCAACACGTGAACGAGTGTGCCGGCACGCAGATCGTTGCCGATCAGGAACGTGGGCTGCCAGATCACGCCGTGCCCGGCGAGCGCCGCTGCGCGCGCCGTATCGCCGTTGTTGGTATGCATGTGACAGTCGACCTTCACCGCGTGAGTCTTGCCGTGACCGTCGATCAGTTGCCACTCATCGCCGGTGGCCGCATAGGTGTAGCCGATGCAGCGATGCCCGATCAGATCCGTGGGCGAGGCCGGATTGCCGACGCGAGCCAGATAGTCCGGCGACGCGCACAGAATGTTTTGCGAGGTCGCCAGCTTGCGCGCAGCGTGGCTGGTCGAACCGGCGCGTGAGATGCGAATGGCGAGATCGTAGCCTTCGTCGACGATATCGACGACGCGGTCGATCAACCCCACGTCGAGTTCGATTCCCGGGTGTCTGCGCATGAACTCCGGCCAGAGCGGCGCGAGGTACTGAATGCCAAAGCTCACCGGCGCATTGATGCGCAGTCGTCCACGCGGTTCGACCGACGCGGACGACACCAGCCCCTCCGTGTCCGCGACATCGTCGAGGATGGACTTGCAGCGGGCGTAAAGCGTCTCGCCGCCGTCGGTGAGAGAAAGCGTACGTGACGTGCGATTCAGCAAGCGCGTGCCCAGGTGCGCCTCCAGTTCATTCACATAACGGGTGACGTTGGCGGGCGACGTGCCGAGCGCGTCCGCGGCGCGCGCAAAACCACCACGGCTCACCACGGTCACGAAAACTTCAAAAGCGCGCAGGCGGTCCATACCTCTCTCCTATCATTCACAAAAGCTGAACGATAGGACCATGTTTTAGGCCTTTCGGCAATCAGGACTGAAGCCTATATTCCTTTCACGGTCAACGCATAGGGCACTGACCAACTAAAGACACCGGAGATTGAACATGCAACGCTTGACAGGAAAAGTCGCCATCGTGACGGGCGCCAGTGCAGGAATTGGCCGTGCTACGGCAAAGCTGTTCGCCAAGGAAGGCGCCAAGGTAGTCATCGCGGCGCGCCGTGCGACGGAACTCGAAGCGCTCGTCGCGGAGATCGTCAGCGAAGGCGGCGAAGCCGCGTATCTGGCGGGCGACGTGCAGTCGGAAGACTTCGCGAAGGCACTGGTCGCGTTCACCGTGAGCCGTTTCGGCCAACTGGATATCGCCTACAACAACGCCGGCACGCTTGGCGAAATGGGCCCCACCACCGGCATTTCCGAAGCCGGCTGGAACGCCGCGCTGGCCACCAATCTGACCAGTGCCTTCCTGGGCGCGAAGCATCAGATTCCCGAAATGCTGAAGCAAGGCGGCGGCTCGATCATCTTCACGTCGACGTTCGTCGGTTACTCGTTCGCGTTTCCCGGCACCGCGGCCTACGCGGCGAGCAAGGCCGGATTGATCGGCTTGACCCAGGCGCTCGCCGCCGAGTACGGCGCGCAAGGCGTGCGCGTCAACGCGGTATTGCCGGGCGCCGTGGACACGGAGATGTATCGCGGCATGAACGATAGCCACGAATCGCAGGCCTTCGTGACCGGACTGCATGCGCTCAAGCGGGTTGCAAAGCCGGAAGAACTGGCACGCTCGGTCCTGTATCTCGCGTCGGACGACTCGTCCTTCGTGACCGGTACGGCGTCACTCGTCGATGGCGGTGCATCGATTACCCGGACTTGAGCCTGCTGGGCGTAATAAAGAGCGATGGCTAGACCCAAGCCGGCATCAAGCCGGCTTCTCCCCATGTGTCCCCGATCAATACCTATAATGACCTTGCACTCGAATAAGGCGTTCGCGCACAAGGTCATCAGACCGGCGCAACCGTAAAAGAAAACAAACTCGGGAATGAGGGGTGGAGATGCAAGATAACCCGCAGGGGACACTGCAGGCTGCGCCAGGTCGAGCGCTTTTCGTGCCACGACTCGTGATCGGCATTTTCCAGGGATTGGTCCTGTATCTGCTCATGAACGCTGCGCACAATCGCAGCGGCATCGCAACGATCCCGCTTCTGTTCTTTCCGCTGCTTCTCGTTACGCTCTTCACTCCGCCGGCGTTTATCCTCGGTCTGCAACAAATGCGGAGCGTTCGACTCGCGATGTGGCTCGCCATGCTCGCCGCGGTTGTCGCGATCCTTGGTTATCACGATGCGTGGCGATCGGCAGGCGTCGACCTGGTCGGCATGCAGCCGTACGGCCGCACCGGGAGCCCGCTGCCGTCAATGGCAGTGAGCTTCCATAGCGGTGTGATTGTATTCATCGCTTATTGCCTCGTGTTCACGGGCGAGACTGCAAGGTCGTGGTTTGCG
This sequence comes from Paraburkholderia sp. BCC1876, assembly GCF_902833695.1. Lineage (NCBI taxonomy): Bacteria > Pseudomonadati > Pseudomonadota > Betaproteobacteria > Burkholderiales > Burkholderiaceae > Paraburkholderia > Paraburkholderia sp. BCC1876. The sequence goes on from NZ_CADFGI010000005.1 coordinate 515,857, forward strand.
CCCTACGAGTCGTACTTCGAATTCAGTTGGAAACTCGGGCTTCAGGTTTGCCTTTCCGGGTTGTTCGTCTGTGCGCTCTTTCTCGTGCTCTGGTTGGGGGCCGCGCTCTTCCTGTTGCTAAAGCTGCATTTTCTCGAACGACTGCTACGCGAATCGTGGTTCAGCATTCCCGTCAGCGCGATGGCGTTTGCGTCGGCCCTGCACATTACCGATGTGCGGCCGGACATCATTCGCGGCTCGCGTACGCTCGTTCTGTCGCTGCTCTCCTGGCTGCTGCTGGTCCTTGTGGTCATCGTCGGCGGATTTCTCGCGTCCCTGCCGTTCACCGGACTTGGACTGCTGTGGGCCACGCGATCCGCTACCTGGATCCTGCTCGGCGTCGCGGCGTTGAAAATCGTCCTCGTCAACGTCGTTTTTAAGGGTGGCCCAGGTTCCAATCCCGCACCGCGCGTGCTGCGCGTCTGCATGAGAATTGCGTGTCTGATGCTTCCCGTGCTGGTGATACTCGCGACTTACGCACTCGCGCTGCGTATCGAGCAGTACGGCCTCACGCCACCGCGCATTCTGGCCTGTGCAGCAACGTTCGTGGCTTACTTCTATGCGATCGGCTATGCATGGGCGGCGCTTTCTCGCAACGACACACTCGCGGGAATCGCGCCCGTGAATGTGATCACGGCGTGGGTATCGGTCGCTGTGCTCGTTGCTGTATTCACGCCGTTGGCGGACCCGGCACGTCTGTCAGTCGACAGCCAGGTCGACCGTCTCCTCTCGAACAAAGTCGAGCCCGAGAAGTTCGATTACGAATTCTTGCGATATCGATCGGCGAGATACGGCGTGCAGGCGCTCGCGCGCCTGCAAGGCGAGACAAAGACAGCGAATGCCGCGACCATTCGTGAACTGAGCGCTCAGGCCGCACATCAGTCTGCTAGAGGCACGTTGGGCGCAGGCCAACCGGATGCCGCGGCGCTCGCTCTCACCATCGTGTCACGTACGCCGGGGCAGCCGGTTCCCGCGTCATTTCTGTCGACGGACTGGGGGCGAGTCTCGCGAGACAGGATGCTCCCAACCTGCCTGAACTTTGACGCCATGAAGTGTGACGCTTACCTCGTCGACCTGACCGGCGATCATAAAACCAACGTCGTGCTCTTCCAGAACGGCGGAAATATTGGATTCGTTTTCGACCAGGCCAGCGGCGGCGGTTGGCAGTTGCTGGGCAAGTTCTCGATTGCTCCAGACTGCGCCGCGTTTCGCGATGCGTTGACGAAGGGGACGTTTCAGCTCGTTGAACCACGACTGCGAGACATTCAGGTCAATGGTCAACGCGTCGAAATAGAGACGACGCCAACGCTGGGTGCAGCCTGCTCGAAATAGCAGGTTTCGAGCAAGCGGCAGCCGTCTCTTCGTTTCGGCTGAACCTTAGTCGAGATAGGCCGCCTCGCCGTGCAATTCGGTATCGAGTCCGCGCTCCTCGGCTGAGGCATGGACCTTGACCGGCGTTGCGCGATCGATCAGCCACAGCATGGCCCAGGTAAACACGAATGCCCAGACACCGGACACGACTACCGCCACGCACTGTTTGAAGAAGAAATCGACACCGCCGAGCAGGAGTCCGTCGGCGCCGTTCGGATTCCACGCCTTCGATGCGAATACCCCGAGCATGATCGTACCGATCAAGCCACCGACGCCGTGTACGCCCCACACGTCGAGCGCATCGTCGAGGCCGAGCCGGTTTTTCAGGGCGACCGCGTAATAGCAGACCAGTCCCGCGATAATCCCGATGATCGACGCTGTGCCGAGCGACACATAGCCGGCCGCGGGCGTGATCGTCGCAAGACCCGCCACCGAACCGGTCAGCAAGCCGATGAACTTCGGTTGCCGCGCGTTCAGCCATTCGATCACCAGCCAGGTGACGGCGGCAAACGACGCGGCGACGTCGGTGTTGAGAAACGACGAGGCCGTAATGGCGTCAACGCGAAGTTCGGAGCCGGCGTTGAATCCGTACCAGCCGAACCACAGGAGGCCCGTGCCCAATGCAATGAGCGGCACGTTATGGGGTTTGTGCGTCATCACGTGACGGCGGCCCACGTAGAGCACCGAAGCCAGCGCGGCGAATCCGGCGGTGTTGTGCACCACGATACCGCCCGCATAGTCGAGAACGCCCCACTTCGCGAACAGGCCATCCGGGCTCCAGACCATGTGCACGAACGGAAAATACACCAGCACGAGCCAGCCGGTGAGAAACAGGAAATAGGCTTTGAAAGTCACACGGTTGGTAAATGCGCCGGTGATCAACGCGGGTGTGATGATGGCGAACATCATCTGATACGCGACGTGAACCACGAGCGGAATACCGGCGTCGTTGCCCGTGTACATCGTCTGCAAGGTAATGCCGCGCAGGAAGGCGTAGTGAGTCGGGTCGCCGATGATGCCGTGCCAGCTCGGGCCGAAGCACATGGAGTACCCGAACGCAAACCAGAGCACGGTGGTCCATGCGAGCGAGATGAAGCTCTGCATCATGATCGACAGCACGTTCTTGCGTTCAACCAGGCCGCCGTAGAAGAACGCGAGCCCTGGCGTCATCAACATGACCAGGCTCGCACAGAGCAACATGAATGCAGTATTGCCGACGTTGATCGGCATCGTTCCGGTAACCACTGATCGTCTCCTTGATTGTCGTTGCGATGGCGGACCGGACAATCGCGTTGGGCCGGATCGTGGGTAGTCACCGCACTTTTTCGCCGCGACGCCGATCGTTCGCCATCGGGTTCTAGCGGCTGCCGAAAAATATTCCCGCACGCGTCGAGGCGCAATACGCGTGGGCGATATAGTGAGATTCGCGTGATCGTTATGGCGACCGCCAGGCAAGACGCCGAGCGATAGGCGGGCGGGTAAACGACGAGCTGGGGATTACTTTGAGTAAAGCGCGTTGAAAGGCGTTATGTGAGAACGTGTAAGGCATGAGAATGGATCACGACGCCTGTCCTGTCTGTCGTGTTGTCGTGTCCGAACCTGATATCAATGACGGAGATGAAAATGGAAGAAGAGTCTGGGCGTCCGGTGACACCACCGCTTGTCGTCAACGTCGCCGACGTTAAGGAAATCGAGCAAATGGAAGGCGATCATTGGGGAGGCGCATGGAAGCCCCTAACGCCGGCTCTCGCCGCGAGCCCTGGGCGTCTCGGCGCCAATCTGTCACGCGTGCCTCCGGGCAGAACGGCCTGCCCTTTTCACACGCATGCACGAGAGGACGAGGTGTTCTTCGTGCTGTCCGGCCGCGGCGTGTTCCGTCATGGCAATACCGTGCAGGAAATCCGGACGGGCGACTGCATCTCGTGCCCGGCGGGCACCGGCGTCGCTCACCAATTGGCGAATCCATTCGACGAGGATCTTGTCTACTTCGCGGTCGGTTTGAATGATCCGCACGAGGTCTGCACCTATCCGGACAGCGGCAAGGTGATGATCCGCAGCCTGAAGGCCGTCGGCCGGTTGGCGGAGGCGCCGTATATGGACGGAGAACCGGACAGGCCGAAAGTACTGGATCTGGCGCAATCGGTCGTTGCGGGGACGGGAAAAAGCGGAGACGGAGAAGGTTAGTGGAAGTTTATAGAATCGCAGTCAGGCAATGACGAACGCTCGTGGGACGATTGCCTGACTGCGAACTGTCGTATCCTCGCGTTTCATTCGTGACGGGGGCAATCCTGTGCCGACAACCGAAGAAGTGAAACTATACGGAGCCGCGTGGAGCGTCTATACGCGGATTGCCCGGCTTGCCCTGGAAGAGAAACGAGTCAATTACGGCTTGATAGAGATCGATGTATTCGCCGAGACCGGTGTTCCGCAAGAGCATTTGAAGCGTCACCCGTTTGGCCGCATTCCGGCTTTCGAGCATGGCGATTTCAGCCTCTATGAGACGGCGGCGATCGTTCATTACGTCGACGAGGCTTTCCCCGGATGCGCGCTTCTGCCGGCAGATCCGAAAGCGCGCGCGAGGGCAAACCAGATCGTTGGGATACTGGACGCCTATGCGTATCGAACGCTTGTTTGGGAAATATACGTGGAACGCGTTGTTTCGATTCGTGAAGGCCGACTCGCGGATGAACAGAAGATCGCCGCGGCGCTGCCGCGTGCCGCCATATGTTTGTCGGAATTGACCCGGCTGTCCGATGACGGTGAATTCCTGATCGGCGACAGCGTAACCGTGGCCGATCTGTACGCCGCGCCAATCTTCGCCTGCTTCACCCAGGCGTCTGAAGCTGTTTCGTTAATGGAAAGATGCGAAAAACTGAACCGCTGGTGGCAACGATTCGCCATCCGCGACAGCATGTACCGAACACAGGCATGACCCGACGGGTGTGAAGCGGCCCAGATGCGGCAAAAAAACCAATGCAATCGACCTCAAGAACACCCATGATTATTCGGCCTGCCGACGCTACCGACCTCGATTCCCTACACAGTCTTCGCAACCACTACATCTCTCATTCGTATGCGACCTTCGATGAGGAGCCGATGTCCAAGGAGGCAGTGACTACGTGGATGGATTCATTTAGCCACGCTGGCCCGCACCGACTGTATGTGGCGACCGACGCAGAGCGATTGCTCGGCTTCGCTGGGAGCCAACCCTATCGCAATCATCCGGCCTTCCGCAAAACGATTGAAACGAGTATTTATGTCGCGCCAGGAGCAGTAGGTCGCGGCATCGGATCGGCATTGTATGAAAGACTATTCACGGAACTGTCGGGTGCCGACTTACACCGTGCGGTCGTTGGCATTGCCTTGCCGAATGACGCATCAATCGCTATGCATCGGAAGGCGGGGTTCACTGAGGTTGGGACGTTTTCTGAGTACGCCGTCAAGCACGGTAGCTACGTGAGTTCGGTCTGGATGCAGCGCGCACTTTGACAAATTCTTTCGTGGTCGCGCGTCAGGATAACGATCATCGAATAGCCGATTGCAAGCGGGAAATGGACGTCTGCGGGATGGAGCGCTCTCCCGGACCCTGGCGCCTCTGCGCCATCCGGCGGTTAATCGATTCGCGACTCAAATCGCCATCATCATCTCGTGCCACGACATGCCGCCATGATCGGAACCGGACGGCCTGACATAGCGATAACCAAGGCGTTCATACAGTGCGACATGACGCTCCCTGCACATGAGATGAATGGTTTCCTTGCCCATCTCAACCATCCGCGAGACGAAGGTTTGCATCATCAGCGACGCGTAGCCTTTCCCCTGCTGCGCCGGATCGATCACCACCGACATCACCACGACATTCGGCGCGGCAGGGTCGTGCCCGACAAGCTCCTTGAACGCTTCGTCGGACATGACCACGTCGAACGCACAGCCGCTGTTGATAAAGCCGATCACCTTCCCGTCGAGTTCCATCACCAGGAACCCTTGCGGGTATTCGAGAATTCGAGTGGCGATCTTATTCCGTGTGGCAGCCTCGTCGCCCTCATAGGCCGAGGTTTCGATCTCAAAGCAGTGGTCGGTGTCGGACGGAATCGCTTGTCGGAAGCTCGGCGTTGTCATCTGCAAGGTTCGACCGGAGACCGGTCGCTGAAGGTAGGAAAGACACGATGATAAAAGAGATGCAATATGCACATGCTGCATTTCATTCATCCAACATTGCACATCATGCATGACAGCCTTCGCCGTATCGATCTGAACTTGCTGCTGGTCTTCGACGCGCTATTCCGACATCGGAGCGTAATCTCGGCGGCCGAGGAGCTTTGCCTAAGCTCGTCGGCATGCAGTCACGCGCTCTCGCGTCTGCGTAGCGCTTTGGGAGACGAGCTTTTCGTCCGCTACGGAAACGGTATGCAGCCGACGGCGAGAGCTGAACAGATTGCATCGGGCGTCAGCGAAGCATTGCGAAACCTGACGGGCAGTCTGGCGGATTTTGGCCCGTTTGTTCCGTCAGAGAGCAGTCAGACCTTCGTGTTCGCCGCGACTGACTTCACCGCGTTCGCGTTGCTACCTCCGTTGATCGCGGCGCTGGAATGCGACGCCCCTCAACTCCGCGTCCGCGTGATCTATTCGACCCATCGCGAATCGTTGGATGACCTCGCCTCTGGGCGGGTTCAGTTCGCCCTCGGGTTTTCGGAAGAAGACGAAAATGCCGAATCCGGACTCGAATCGCTCGATTGCCCGGCGGACGATTACGTGGTCGCGGTCCGCAAGGGGCATCCGCGAATCAGGAAAAAGCTGTCGCTGGCGCAGTACCTGGCAGAACGGCACGTCGTCGTTACCCCATGGAACGCCGAAGGCAGTGTTGTTGACGGGACGCTGCTGAAGTCGGGATTCGTTCGCGACGTCGCCGTGCAATTGCCTTGCGTGATGGCCGCCCCATTCATCGTCGCCAATTCGCAGTTTCTGATCACGTTGCCTCGACGGGTAGCGCGACAACTGGCGAACGCGATCCCGCTAACGATTTACCCTGCGCCGTTCGATATTCCGCGCTACGTACTCAAGGTATTTTTTCATAAGCGACACGCCGGTTCGCCAGCGCACCGCTGGATGCGTGAACAGATGGTGTCTGCATTGAACGCGTTACCGAACGCGGCGAGAACAAGCTGACCGGAAGGCAAAGAACGCCAACCTGATCGTGGATTTCTTTCTAGCGAGCGTGTGCCCAGGCTGTGATGAATGTGGCTGATTCTGCAGACGAGAAAAATCGGTGCCGGCACGCCTTCTGGCACTCCATAATTCAGACCGTGGGGAACGACAACCCGCACACTGGACGAAAGTCATGATCCGCAAACCCGTACGGACCCTGTGGGCGGCTGTTGCAGCGGCGGCTTTGTCGGCTTGCGTGCAGACGGGTCCAACGTACTCCGTGCCGGCGCCGCAGCGGATGATCGGTGGCGACAACGAAGCACAGTCCGACAGCGATCTGTCAAAGGCAGTCCGGCAAGCGCTGGCGCGGGCGCCTGGTTTCAATGTGGCGGGCGTGTTCGTCCGTGCTCGTGACGGCGCGGTATTCCTGACCGGAACGGTGCATAGCGCCGATCAGATCCGCCAGGCTGAACAAATCGCGCGGACCGTCCCCGGCGTACTGGTCGTGTCGAACAAGCTGACGTTGTGGCACGGCGGGAATGGCTAAGCGCCCCACATGCGGCGGCTCGACACCTGATGCGACGCTCCCTAGCGAAGCGCAGCCGCCACCGCCTCGTCAATCTGCAGCGCGAAACGCGCTTCAACATCGGGCACCGTGAAGCCAATCGACAGTTCCAGATACGCGTCACCGAGCACCAACTGAACGAAGGTCGCTGCCCGCAATGCGGCAGTCGATTCATCAAATCTCTTTCGCAGAATTTTTGCGGCGAAGGCGCGCACGACCTTTGCGCCGTTTTCGTGAAACACCTGACCGAGTTCCGGAAGACGCTCGGCCTCGGCAACGATGGCCCGGTAAAGCCGCAGATAATCGGGCTCGATAAGGCTTTGTGCCATCACCCATCCCAATTGGCGCAACTCGACTTCGGGTGAGCCATCGGATTGCCCGTCCTGAGCGCTGACCAGAGCGCCGCCCACCTGAGCGCACATCGAACTCACCAAGCCAACGAAGAGCGCCTCCTTCGACTTGAAGTGGCGGTAGACCGTCTGCTTGCCGACGCCAGCAGCCGCGGCGACATCGTCCATCGTTGCCAGGCCGAAACCCTGGCGTAAAAAAACGGTTTTCGCACCGTCGAGGATGGCGGATCGCTTACGGAGTTGCAGCGGGCTCAGATCGGGGAGAGAGGGCGTGTTCATCCCCCGATAAATAACAGATCGCCGGACCGTTGACAAGACTGGTCAGTCTCGTTTAGATTTGCGGAAACGAGACTCATGAGTCTCGTTCGAGTGATTTATCGACTTCGCAGACATTCATCGAGGGAAACGCTATGGAACTGTTCATTACTGGTGGCACGGGCTACATCGGGCAAGCGGTCGCGCGCAAGGCAATCGGCCTCGGCCATCAAGTGACGGCGCTGGTGCGCCAGGACGGCTCGGCGGCCGCCCGCGCGCTGGCACGTCTCGGCGTGAAACTGCATGCCGGCGACCTGCGTGAGCCGCAGTCTTTCGCGGCGGCTGCCGGCGCCGCTGATGGCGTGGTGCACGCCGCGTCGACCAACGACGCTTCCGCCGCTGCTGCCGACAAGGCCGCCGTTGAGGCAATGCTGTCGCATTTGCGTCCGGGCGCGGCGTTTGTCTATACGTCGGGCACCTGGGTCTACGGGAATACGGAGGGCGAATGCGCGACTGAAGCAACGGCGCTGAACCCGACACCACTCGTCGCGTGGCGGCCGGCTGTGGAGCAACACGTGCTGGCGCTGGCAGCACGCCGCTCGATTGGCGCCGTGATCCTCAGACCGGCGATGGTGCACGGCTACGGTGGCGGTGTCTTCGGCATGCTCGCCGGTATGGTCCGTCAGACCGGCAGTGTGAGAGTCGTCGGCGATGGTCGCAACCACTGGCCTGCCGTGCACGTCGACGATCTCGCCACGGCATATCTGAGCGCGGTGGAGCGGGCGGCAAGCGGAGACGCTCCAGTTACGGGACAAATCCTCAACGTAGTCGCGGAAGACGCCGTTGCCGTCGCCGAAATGGGCGAAGCGATCCGGGCCTCGGTCGGCGCAGATCGCGTCGAATTCTGGCCGCTCGACGATGCTCGCCAAGCGCTCGGGCCATTTGCTGATGCACTAGCGCTCGACCAGACAGTCAGCGGCCAGCACGCCCGGCGGGTTCTTGCCTGGGAACCCCACGGCCCACGACTGATCGCGGACCTCTCCGTGCAGACGCACTTTCAGCAAGGCAACGGAGCATGACGATGGCGCTCAACACCGCATCTTTAGAATCGATTCTCGCGATGATCGTCGCGGTGCTGTTCGCGGTGGCTGGCGTGGTCAATCTCGTGGGACGCGGCGCGGTGAGGCGTGACTTCGCACGCTGGGGTTACCCAGCCTGGTTTCATTTGCTTTGTGGCGCGCTTGAACTGTTGAGTGCGGCGCTTCTCGCTGGACAACAAACGAGAGTGTTAGGCCTGGCGTTGGCCGGCGCGATCATGATCGGCGCGCTTTTCACGTTGGTGCGCAATCGGGAACCGTTCCGGCATCTCGCCCCGGCGCTGCTCTTCTCGGCTCTTGTGGTGGTTACTGTGGCGGTCCGCGGTTGAAGTACCGTTGCCACTATGCGAGTGAGCCCGGGGCGCTGTGCATGGCATCCACATTGCCCACCTGGCTTCGACAGGATTGAAGTTCGCAAGACGCCAGCCGCGCATTCGTCTGAATGCCGGCTGGCCGTCTTTTACGATTAGTCGCCGAGATATTCCGGCTCGATCTGGATGTTCTGCTCACCGGCAGCTTTCTTCTCCCAGTATCGCTTGACCCAATTCTCGAAGGTCTTGCCGGCGGCGGTGTCCTTGCCGGTGAACGCAATGGAACCGATCTGCGCGTACGGAATGGTTTCCTTGTCCTTCTTGCCGGTCGGAATGATCCGCACGAAGCAGTCCTTGAAGGCCGCGCCGTACTGGCGGTCGTACAGATAGCCCGCGACAGCCGAGCCGTCCTTGCGGGTGATCGTGACGTCGCCACGGTAGTCGAAGGCCTTTTCCATCGCCTCGCGCACTTCCGCTTCGGTCGTCAGTTCGGGCGCCCAGCCTTCGAGTTTCTCGTGTGCCGTGCCAGGAGCGTTCTCCATCTCATCCGGCGCGACTGCCTTGACCGGTTGCGCGACGGCCTGGACTTCTTCAGTCTTCGCGGCGTCGGCGCGCTGCGCCTTCGGGATAAACGTAATCGGCACTTCGTGCGTGGTTTTCTTCCAGCCGGCGAGAATCTCGGTCGCCTCGCGGTCTTCGTAGCGATCGAACAGCATGGCCTTGACCGTCTGGAACATGCCCTTGAACGAACCGAACGTGTAGTTCACGCCGCTCGCCTCGTAACCCGAGTGCACCATGCAGTTCGCGCACTTCGGATTGCCGCTTTCGGTGCCGTATTCGGACCACTTCACGCTTTCCATCAGTTCGTCGAAGGTGTCGGCGTAGCCGTCCTGAAGCAGGTAACACGGCTTTTGCCAACCGAAGATGCTGTACGTCGGCATACCCCACGGCGTGCAGGTCAGCTCCTTCTTGCCCATCAAGAATTCCATGAACATCGGCGACGCGTTGAAGCGCCAGCTTTTCTTCCGGTTCGACAGGATCGAGCGGAACAGCTTTTTCGAACGTGCGCGGCCGAGGAAGTGCTTCTGGTCCGGTGCCTTGTCGTACGTGTAGCCGGGCGACACCATCATGCTTTCGACGCCCGCTTCCATCATTTCGTCAAAGTGCAGGCGCACGCTGTTCGGATCGGCGCCGTCGAACAGGGTGGTATTGGTCGTGACGCGGAAACCCGCCGCCACGGCCGCACGCACGCCTTCCATCGCGATGTCATAGCCGCCTTCGCGGCACACCGCAAAGTCGTGATGCTCGCGCTGGCCGTCGACGTGAACCGAGAACGACAGGTACTTGCTCGGCTTGAACAGGTGCAGGTTCTTCGCGAGGAGCAGCGCGTTCGTACACATATAGACGTACTTCTTACGCGCGACGAGGCCGGCGACGATCTCGGGCATCTGCGGATGCAGAAGCGGTTCGCCGCCCGGAATCGCGACCATCGGCGTGCCGCATTCCTCGACAGCCTTGAAGCATTGCTCCGGCGTCAGCTCAGATTTCAGGACGTGCGCCGGGTATTGAATCTTCCCGCATCCCGCACACGCGAGATTGCAGCGCATCAGCGGCTCGAGCATGAGGACGAGCGGATAGCGACGACGCCGCATCAGCTTCTGTTTCAGGACGTAGGTAGCGACCGTCCAGGCCTGCGAAATTGGGACTGCCATGTTGCAAATACTCCTCGTTAACCGGTGACTCGACAGGCAACGTGCAACGGTGGTCTATCCGATACCGGGCGCCCGATTGGGGGTTCGATCATGGGCCAAAGACTCTTCCGTCGCGTCAATTGTCGACTTTGGGCGCAATGATCGCACAATCTGGGCGGCGAGGTCGGCCGGCGCATATTGGATCGCCCTGCATCGCCTGCCTGGCCGGAATGCCAGCGGGCAGGGACTTGGGCTATAAATGGCCGTTTTTGACGGTCAAGCCGCCCTTGATGGGTCGCACGCGGGCCGTCGTCGGATTCCGAGGGCGGCCAGACGGCGACATGTGATCGAGATGTCGACTTTCTGTTTTTCTGGAACAATAATTGTCACGATAAATAACGTTCGACTCTTTCGATCAAAATATGAATACAAGAAGCGAGAAGGGAACTGATACGCGATATTTATTTACAAAAAGCCTACTTTGGATCGCCTTTTTCGCTGCCTTGATTTTGTCCATATCTATTGTCACCTCCCTGGTGTTGATCGATTTTATCCACGGAAATCCGAACAGATCCAAAAGCAACGCCGTGTTGATGATGATTTTAACTCCGCCGTTGTTTAGCCTTGTAGCGGCGATTGGAATATTTATTGTATTTTCACTATCCCAGATCGCCCAGTCGTTCATGACGCGCGTTCTTCATCCTCGTGTTGGTCGATACGCGTACATTTTTATCGGTCTGATGGTCCCGTTGATCTCGATTGCGACCTGGTATTGCTATGATTATTTGACACCCACTGATTTCAATCTTGGAATAAATGAGGGGGAAAACTGGATGCCGTATCAACACGGCATAAGCCTGAAGAGATATCTCGCGACGCTGGCATGCCAGGGGTTGGTCACAACGTTTAGCCTATTTTACTTCGATGCCGGAATCCGTCATCGCTCAAAAAAACCAATCATTCTGGGCGTTGTGTTTCTGGCGATTATTATCGGCACCATCCTGGGATATCGCGACGCGATAATCCAATACCAATTCATCGATCATCCATCTTCATAGGCAGCAACCTATTCGGGGCTCGTGGAGGAGCGCTCCGCTCTCCTCGCCGGCTACGAATATTTTTGAATCGTCGCTGTCAGAAGTCGCGGCGGTCTGCTTTGGGTGAAGTCGGAACCCTTGAAAAAAACCGGTTGAATCAGCGCCCCCCGCCTAACCTCACCAACGCCCCCACAAACTCAGCCAGAATATTTCGACGGGTTACGCGGCATGACAACACCAACAGCACACGCCCACCTACCTTACCTCTCCCGTTACGCCCGAAACATTCTCCAATAATCGGTCAATTGCCGAGCCCTGCCCCCGCCTGCTGTAATACGCCGCTACCAAGGCACACCGGGCGGCAAGATGGGCGATCAGCCAGGCAACGACGATGCAGCAATCGCCCAATGCATCGCAGACGTACACGGCGAACGGCCGCTGCGACTCGAGCGCCAGGCGTTCGCTCACAGCAGCAACACGGTGTACCGCGCCCACATGGCCGGCGGCCGTTCACTGGCGGTACGCGTCAGCCCCAAAGCTCAAACGTTCTTGCACACCGGCGCGAATCTCGCGGCGCTGCATGGCCTCGGCCTGCCGGTGCAGACCGTGCTGGCCCAAGGCACCACGCCCACGGGTGGCGATTTCGTGGTGCTCGACTGGCTGCCCGGCCGCGATCTCTTCTACGTCTTCGACTCGCTCGATGCCCGGCAGGCCGAACGGATTGCCGAAGCCGTGATCACCTTCCAGTGCCGGGTGGCGCAACAACTGCCCGCCCCCGCGCAGGGTGGTTTCGGCTGGACCGCGATCGGCGCCCGTGCGCCTCGTGCACGCTGGACGGAGATCTTCGACGAGCCTACCCCGATTGCGTCTCACGTCGCGACACTCGCGCGTGCGGATGCCACGCCGATCGACCGCTTTCGCGCGCGACTGGGCCTCGTACGCGCGTCGCTCGAAGACTACTTCGACACACTGCGCCCGGTCTGCTTTCTCCACGATCTGACCATCAAGAACGTCCTGGTGGACGACAACGAACTGAGCGGACTGATCGACTTCGACTCGGTGTGCTACGGCGATCCACTGCTCGTGCTGGGCACGACGCTCGCGCACATCGACACGCTGGTCGGGGAACGTGGCCGCCGCTACGCCGAAGCGCTGCTACGCTGTTGGGCGCCGCAAGGCGAGCGCAGGCGCGCGACGGGCTTCTACGCGTCGCTCTGGGTCATCGGCCTTTTATCAGCCGCGATCGAACAGGGCAACGCCGTGAGCGTGCACTTTCTCACGCCGGTTCTCGATCAACTGCTGAGGGTGGCGGAACGCGCGTGAGCACCCGGGCTTAGATGCCTGACACCTTGCGTCAATGAAAGCCCTGCACGTCGCACGCCGCACGTTGTCGTTCACCTCACTTGCCGCCGGTGACATCGAGGAACGTGCCGGTGACGAACGAAGCCTCGGCGCTCGCCAGCCACAGAATCGCCTGCGCAACCTCTTCGGGTTGACCGCCTCGTCCCATGGGGATCGAGTCTTTGACACGATCCACCCGCCCCGGCTCTCCGCCGCTCGCATGCATTTCGGTGTAAATGTGTCCAGGGCGAATACAGTTGACGCGTATCCCATCCCGCGCGACTTCTTTGGCGAAGCCGATGGTGAACGTCTCAAGCGCGCCCTTCGACGCGGCATAGTCGACATACTCGTTTGGACTACCGAGCCGGGCCGATGCCGACGAGACGTTAATCACGACGCCGCCTCGACCATTGTGACGACGCGACATCCGCTTCACCGCCTGCTGTGCACAAAGGATCGGACCGATCGAATTGACCGCGAAAATGCGCTGCATCCGCGCGAATTCGAGATCCTCCAGCCGCGACTGCCGTGCAATGATCGCGGCGTTATTCACCAGCACATCGATCCGGCCGAACTTCCGGTCGATCGCGGCGAATAGCTGAGCGACCTGCTCAGGATCTGCGCTGTCCGCGCGCGTCGCTAAAGCGCGTCGACCGGCGGCTTCCACATCGGCCGCCACAGCAAGGGCGGCGGATTCGTTGGAGACGAAGCTTATCGCCACGTCGTAGCCCCGCGCGGCAGCAAGCCGCGCAGTCGCCGCGCCTACGCCACGAGCGCCACCGGTTATCAGAATCAACGGGGTCTGCGAAACAGCATTCATTGAACGAACCTCCACGTGACGATGAAATAGTGATTCAGGCTGAGACTGAGCGAAGGGCGGCGGCTCAATCGGCCCAGGCGTTGATATCGAGCACCGCGCTAGCGAACGCTTCTGGCGCCTCCTGCGGCAGGTTGTGACCGACATTCGGCACGACGCGGTTCTCATGGCGTCCGGTGAAACGGTTTGAATCCGACTTGGTTTCCGACAGCGACGAGACGCCATCGGCGTCTCCTTCGAGTGTGATCGTGGGCACGGTGATCGACGGCATGGCCGCGAGGCGTCGCTCCATGTCGTCGAACTGAGGATCGCCCTCGACCAGTCCGAAACGGTGCCGGTAGGAATGCACCACCACGTCGACGAAATCCGGATTGTCGAACGCCTCTGCCGAGCTCGCGTAGGTGGCATCGTCAAAGCGCCAGGTCGGCGACCACAACGACCATAAGAGCCGGCAGAACGCGCGACGGTTCTCAGTCAACCCAGCCCGGCCGCGTTCACCATGCAGATAGTATTGATACCAGAGCCGATGTTCTTTCTCAGGGCTGGCCGGCCGCACGGCCTTGGCGATGTTCTGGATGTTGTAGCCGTTAACCGACACCAACCCTCGCGCTCGTGACGGGTACAGCGCCGCCACGATGCACGCTGCCCGGCCGCCCCAGTCGTAGCCACCCAGGACGGCCCGTTCGATCTGAAGCGCGTCGAGCAGCGCTAACAGGTCGGCCCCGAGCGCCGCCTGCTGACCCGAACGAGGGGTTGCTGGTGCGAGGAAACGCGTTGGCCCATATCCGCGAAGATACGGCGTGATGACGCGAGCGCCTTGTGACGTGAGGCGCGGCGACACATCGTCGTACGCGCGGATGTCGTAGGGGAAACCGTGCAGCAGCACGACCGGCCATCCGCCGGGGTCGCCCTGTTCGTCATAGACAACGTCGAGCAGGCCGGTTGCAATGTTCTTGAGCATGAAGCCATCCTTCTTGTGAAGTGGTCCGGCCTGTCGCCTCGAATGGCCGCCAGGGGACATGAGTTTGCGAGCATTCAGCGAAACGCTGACGCAAGAGCACCCCATCATGCGCTTCAGACAATGTCAAAGCCCCAGACACACCGCCCCCGCCGCGACGACCACGCACGCGAGCCAGCGCTTTGCGCTGACCGTCTCCCGCAAAAACAGTCGACCGATCAGCACCGCGAACACCACGCTGGTTTCGCGCAATGCCGATACCGCGCCCATCGCACCCGACTGCAGCGCCCAGATCACGATGCCGTACGCCGCGATCGACACGAGGCCGCCGACCAGCGACGAGCTCACCGCCCAAGGCTCCGCCCTCACCGGCGCCCACAACGCCGCGAGTCCTCGCATCGCGACGAACAGTACCGGCATCAGCCAATAGAACAGAAACATCCACGCGGTATAGGCGAGTGCCCGGCCGTCGGACAGGCGCACGCCAATACCGTCGATCACGGTATAGACAGCAATTGTCGCGCCGGTCGTCAATGCGGCCAGCACACCGGCGCGCGAAACACGACTCCCGTCCAGCGCAATCGCGACGATGCCGCCCGATATCATCACAATCCCCAGCACATGCAAGAGGCCGATCGCTTCATGCGCGAACAGCGCCGCGCCGAGCGTGACGAGCAGCGGCGACGAACCGCGTGCAATCGGATAGGCCCGCGCGAGATCGTTGCTGCGATACGAGCGCACGAGGGTCACGTTGTAAAAGGTATGCACGAACCCCGACGCGACGATATATGGCCAGGCCGCGGCGGCCGGCCGCGGCGTGACGAACACCACCGCGAGCGTGGCGATCGTTGCGATGGCGATACTCATCCACGTCATGGAAAGGAAGCGGTCGCGATTGCTGTGCAACATCGCGTTCCAGCTCGCGTGGAGCAAGGCGGCAAAGAGGACGAAGCCGCCGGTATAACTCAGCATGCGAATTCCGGGCCACAAAAGAAGGGATAGATTCAATCGAGTAAACAGAATATCTATCTTGTGACCCGCGAACAACTGAGATAAATTCGCAATTCGCGTTAGATAAACTACTCCGAATGAAACGGCTATTGCCTCCGCTCAATGCCCTGCGCGCTTTCGAAGCCGCGGGCCGGCTCGGCAGCTTCAAGGACGCCGCCGCCGAATTGCACGTCACGCACGGCGCGGTGAGTCAGCAGGTGCGCCTGCTCGAGGAATGGCTCGGCGCATTGCTGTTTGAGCGGCACAACCGGCGCGTGGCGCTGACACCGGCGGCCAGAGCTTACCTGGCGGAAATCGGTCCGCTGTTCGAGCACATCTCGCAAGCAACCGCGAAATACGGTCTGCCTCAACCGGTCTCGCGAACACTCTCCGTCAACGCACCCGCCACATTCACGTTGCGGTGGCTGGTGCCGCGACTGGCCACATTCCGCGCTGCGCATCCCGGCGTGGACGTCAACGTAGAAACGTCGAACGAGCCGGTGGAAAGTCTGCCGGGGAGTTATGAGGTCATCATCCGCGGCGGCCCGGATACTTTCTACGGCTATTCGATGCGGCCATTCCTGGCCGAAGAGCGGATCCCCGTCTGCAGTCCCGCGCTGCTGCAGCGACTGCCGCTGCAAACACCCGAAGACATCCGGCAGCACACGTTGCTGCATACGTCGAGCCTGCCGCGGCTTTGGCCGGACTGGCTGGCGAGAGCAGAAATTGCCGCACTCGCCCCGGCTGCGGCGCTAACCTTCGACCACTTCTATCTGACGTTGCAAGCCGCCGTCGATGGAATCGGTATCGCGATGGGACCGACCGCGCTGATCGCCGACGATCTCGCGGCCGGCCGGCTTGTCACACCG
The DNA here is from genome assembly GCF_902833695.1 of Paraburkholderia sp. BCC1876. Lineage (NCBI taxonomy): Bacteria > Pseudomonadati > Pseudomonadota > Betaproteobacteria > Burkholderiales > Burkholderiaceae > Paraburkholderia > Paraburkholderia sp. BCC1876. The sequence continues at coordinate 532,693 of NZ_CADFGI010000005.1, forward strand.
TTCGCCGGTCCTCGACTGGCGTCGCGGAGCTATTGCACGTATGTGCCGGATGAGAAGTCGGCCGATGAACTGGTCGCGCTGTTTCGCTCATGGCTCGAATGCGAAGGTGAACGTGCGGACTTGCGACAATAGGCCGGCGGATTCGCCGGCCTAACCGGCCGTCCAGATCGCCACGCTAAACGCGGGAGGTCTTCGCCGCAGCAGAATCGCCCACCACCATCAGCGTCGCCTTGACGATGTCACTCGCAGGCCGGCCGCTGCGAATCAACTCCGCCAGCACACGCAAATAAGGCGCGACGTGCGAGAAAAAACTGTAGTACCCCGCGCAGAGAAAATTCAGTCCCGCTTCGCCGTCGCGCGTCACGGCAAAACGATGCTTCGGACAGCCGCCCCAGCAGCCGCGCAACATGCTGCATTGTCGGCATTGCTGCGGCAACGTCGTGAGTTTGTCTTCGCCGAATTGGGTTTGCTGCGGTGAATCCAGCATGCTGGACAGCGACGCCTCGGAGAGATTGCCCAGGCGATATTCCGGATAAACGAAATGATCGCACGCATAGACGTCGCCATTGTGTTCGACCACGACCGCGTTGCCGCAGGTCGGCTGATGGTGGCACGCGGCGCCGGGTTCGCCCATGTAATTGGCCAGCGCCCATTCGAAGTTCATCACATAGCATTGGCCGACGTCGCGACGCACCCATACGTCGAAAATCGCATTCAGAAAGTTGCCGTAGTCCTCAGGCAAGACGGACCAGTCCGTCAGGCGCTCAGCCGTATGCGGTTGTGCCTTCAGCAACACCTTCCCGCCGGGACCCTGCAGCGTGAGTCCAATCGCCTCGCTGGCCGGATCCGCGCGCCGTTCGACCACCGGAATGAACTGCACATACTCCACGCCCAGCGAGCGCAGGAATTCGTAGACCCTAAGCGGTTCGCGCGAACTGCGTCGATTGACGCAGGCGAGCACGTTGAAGCGAACGCCATGTTTCCTGAGCCGCTCCAGCGCACTCACCACCAGCGCGTGACTCGGCTTGCCGCCCTTCGTGATCCGGTACTCGTCGTGAATGTCCGCGGGACCGTCGATCGATAGTCCGATCAGAAAGTCTTCATCGGCGAAGAACTGGCACCACGTATCGTCCAGCAGCAGTCCGTTGGTCTGGAAACTATTGGTGATGGTGCGGCCGGCGCCAAAGTGCTTTTGCAGCGCTATGGCGCGTTTGTAGAAGTCGATCCCGAGCAAGGTGGGCTCGCCGCCTTGCCACGTGAACGCAACCTCATGGCCGGCCGGCTGCGACGCGATGTAGTTGCGCACGTAGTCGCTGAGCACATCGTCACTCATGCGCCGTCTGCGCTCGCTCGGATAAAGCGCCTCTTTCTCGAGGTAGAAGCAGTACTCGCAATCGAGATTGCAGTCCGAGCCGCTCGGCTTCGACATGGCGTGAAAGCTCTGCTTCGCGGCGTCGGAAAAGGCGGACGATGCGTGTGTGTCTGCCGCGTGCGAGTCGATCATGGCGGGTTCTATTCGCGCGACAGGGCCGCCTCGGCCGCCTTGCGCTCGACTTCCTTCTGCATCGAAGCCGACGCCGCGTCGTGCGGCTTGAGATCGATCGTGACGGTGTCGATCTTGCCGGTAAAGGTGAATGGCACGTCGTAGCTGAGATTCACCGGCGTGCCGGTGTCTTCGCCGATATCGAGCGTCTCCACGCTCATGGTGAAACGCACCGCCACGGTGTGCTCGATCCGTCCTTGGGCGACCTGTTTGCCGTCCACCATCAAGGTTCCCAGGCCGCCTTTACCGATCCCGCCGCCGTCATACTTAAAATCGAAAACGATCGTATGCAGCCCCGGCGTCAGTGCCTCAGCGCCCTCGATGTTGTAATGCGCCGCGTTGGCAAAGTTGTAGTGGAAGACCGGTTTGCCTTCGTCGAGATACAGTGCCCAGCCGTCGAACAGGCCACCAAGCGTCGCGATCATGCCCTGCGCGCCCTCCTTCGGAATCTCCACTTTGGCCGTGATGCTCCACGAGCGGTTCTTCATGTCCGGCGCAACCCCTTCGGGAATGCGCTTAGTGCCCGCGTAGTAGGTGTAAGACGTGCGGCCCGCCGTCAGACTCGGCCGGTTCGACGGATTGAGGCGCATCACGCGGTCGTTATCAAGCGGCAGCACGTTGTATTTGCGCGCTTCGCTGTAGAAGAGCTTCTGCATCTGTTTCAGTTTCGCGGGATCGCTCGCCGCGAGATCGTGCGCTTCGCTGAAGTCCTTGTCGACGTCGTACAGTTCCCATTTATAACCGTCGATCACGTCGACATTCGGCACCTCGGTCGCCCACGGCGGCGCGATCGGCGTGGTCGCGGCGATCCAGCCGTCGTGATAGATCGCGCGATTGCCGAACAGCTCGAAATATTGCGTGCGCCGCGTTGAAGGCGTGTTCGGCTGATCGAACGTATAGGCCATGCTGACGCCTTCAATCGGCCGCTGCTTGACGCCATTGACTTCGACCGGTTGCGGCACGTGAGAAACATCCAGCACGGTGGGCAGAATATCGATCACGTGATGCCACTGCGAGCGAATCTGTCCATCTTCCTTGATATGCGCGGGCCACGAAATAACCATGCCGTTACGCGTCCCGCCGAAGTGACTCGCAATCTGCTTGGTCCATTGGAACGGCGTGTCGAGCGCGTGCGCCCAGCCAACCGGGAAATGGTTATAGGTCTTCCAGGTGCCGAGATCCTCGATCTTAGGCAGCATTTGCGCAGTGGTCGGCACGACACCATTCATCGCACCTTCGAGGTTGGTCGAACCACCCACGCCGCCTTCCCCACTCGCCCCGTTGTCACCCACGATATAAATCACCAGCGTATTGTCCGACAGCCCCATGTCGTCGATCGCCTTGATCACGCGGCCCACGTTGTAGTCCGTCTGTTCCAGATAGCCGGCATAGATTTCCATCATGCGGGCATAGAGCTTCCGGTCGTCCGCGGACAAACTGTTCCATGCCGGAATGCCGGGCGAGCGCTTAGTCAGATCGGTATCTTGCGGCACGATACCGAGTTGCTTCTGACGTGCGAGCGTCTGCTCACGTAACACGTCCCAGCCCTGATCGAATTTGCCGCGGTACATGTCCACCCACTCCTTGCGCGGATGATGCGGCGCATGCGTGGCGCCCGGCGCGTAGTAGATGAAGAACGGTTTGTCCGGCGCCATCGAATGCTGGGTCTGGACGTACTTGATCGCCTGATCGGCGAGGTCGTAGTCGAGGTTGTAGTCGGGTTTGCCGACATACGGTTCGATCGGTGTGGTGTTGTCGAAGAGGAGCGGGCGCCACTGGTTCATGTCGCCGCCAATGAAGCCGTAGAACTTCTCGAAACCGAGGCCCGTAGGCCAACGGTCGAAAGGCCCCGCCTGGCTCGTTTCCCAGTCGGGCACGTTGTGATCCTTGCCGAACCAGGCCGTATTCCAGCCGTTCTGCCGGAGGATTTCGCCGATCCCTGCCGTATCGCGGCCTACCAGCGAGTCGTAACCGGGGTAGCCCGTCGCCATTTCCATGATCTGGCCGGTGTGGACCGAATGATGGTTGCGCCCGGATAGCAGCGCGGCGCGTGTCGGCGAGCACATGGCCGTGGTGTGGAATTCGTTGTAGCGCAAACCATGCTGCGCGAGCTGTTCGAGCGTGGGCGTATCGACCGGACCGCCGAACGTACTGGCCGCGCCGAAGCCCACGTCGTCGAGCAGAACCAGCAGGATATTCGGGGCACCGGCCGGCGCGGTGGTCTGGCGCGGAAAGTCAACTTTGGAGTCTTTGGCGCGCAACTCGATTTTGCCCTTGAAGGGCTGAGCCGGCGGTGGCAGGACGCTTTGCGCCTGGATGACCGATGCACCACCAGCCAGGCTGGTCGTGACAAAAGTGCGGACCGCTATACTCAAAACCACTTTCATGGTTTCCTCTCGAGTTGCATGTCTCAACTGGCGGCTCATGCCTGCAAGCCGATTTCGCTACTGTCGTGCCGACGTCATTAATACATGTTCTGTGTCGATCTGTCTCACTGGCGGGGAAAATAATCGGCTTGACAGTCACCCATTTATAGACTCCAACATTACGAAATGTCAGCAAGCGCTCAGACGAACCGCCTGTACGGCGTTACCCCAAAAGAACAAAGATGATACCGACGCATTCAATCAGAACGGCCGAGCCGGCCGACACAGCACGCATCGCGGTACTGGGCGCACAGGTGTGGGTACATACCTACGCAGCAGGTGGCGTATCCGAGATCATCGCGCACTATGTGCTGACGACATTCACGCCAGAAAAAGTTCTCACGCTATTAAGCGACCCACAAGTGGTTCTATTGATCGCCGAGGCAGAAGGCAATCTCGCCGGCTATCTCGTCATGCGCTTAGATTCGCACCATGCCGATGTGTCCACCGAGATCGAAACGCTCTACATTCAGGCCTCTTTCGCCGGCTGCGGTATCGGGTCTGCATTACTGACACAAGCCAGAAGCATTGCACTGGAGAGAACCGGCAATCGGGCAATCTGGCTGATGGTCAACTCACACAATGAGAAAGCCATTTCCTTTTACCACTCCCGCGGCATGCTGCAGGACGGCGTAACGTACTTCGAGCTTGGCGGCGTCAAACACGAGAACAAAGTGATGATCGCCAGAGACTAACGAACCGCAATCCGAAACACCTCAAGTCACCGCCTCAACCCGGCAACGGAAAAACCCATGACAGACCGCGAATTGATCATCCCGCCGACGATGCAACCCATTGTCGAGCGTGCAGGCTATGTCCCCGCCGTGAAAGTCGGCGCCACCGTTTTCTGCGCCGGCCAGGTTGGCCGTACAGCGGATCTCGACGTCATTGCCGATCCCGAGGCGCAATTTCTGGCCTGCTGGGAGAACCTGCGCGTAGTACTGCAAGCGGCCGGTTGTACGTTCGAGGACGTTGTCGACATGACGACGTACCACGTGCAAATGAGCACGCATATGCCGGGATTCCGCGAGGTCAAGAATCGCGTGTTCCCACGAGGCACATACGCATGGACCGCCATCGGCGTATCCGAACTCGCCGTTGCGGGCTTGCTGGTCGAGATAAAGTGCGTCGCGATCAAGCGGGACCTGGTGGGACTCGACTTTCCGTAAATCAGGAACTCGACAACCGGGATCGTGTCAGCAAGAGTGCCAACCGTCTCGACGATATGGACCTTTGGCGCTTGCTTCGAAACCAGTCGATAGTGCGAGTTTCTACAAGGAGAGTGCAATGGCCGAGCTAGTAACATGCCTGTGGTTCGATCAAGGCAGAGCACGTGAGGCGGCGGAGTTTTACGCCGCGACCTTCCCCGATAGTCATGTCACCGCAGGTCATCCTTCCCCTATGCCGGGTGTGGGCCAGGGCCCGGATCTGACAGTCGAGTTCACCGTGCTCGGGCGGCGCTTCGTGGGGCTGAACGGCGGCCCCAACTACAAGCCGAACGAGGCGATCAGTTTCATGGTTGAGACGGATACCCAGGAAGAAACCGACCGCTACTGGAACGCCGTTGTGGGCAACGGCGGAGCGGAAGCGCCTTGCGGATGGTGCAAAGACCGTTGGGACTTTTCGTGGCAGATCACGCCCCGGCGCTTGCTCGAACTCGTCACCGGGTCCGATCGCGAAGCCGGAAAACGTGCGATGGAAGCCATGATGACCATGAAAAAAATCGACATCGCCGCAATAGAACGCGCAGCCGCAGCAAAATAAACGTCACGTCCTTTTACCGAACCGTCATCGCCAATCGGCCCATTCCGGCCGTTCGGCGTTGACGGTTTATTCATTCAAAATCGCCCCGCATTTAACAGTCGGCAATCTGATAATCGCCCTCGCCGCGACCCACACACCTTGTTATAATTCTCCCATCAAACCGTACAAAACATAACGACCTCCCACATCGCGCGACAGGAACTCCATGCTGAAACCCGATCGCCTCCGCGCCCTCGCCGAAGCGCTGGCCAAGCAGAACGTGATGCGCTTGCGCGACGCCGCGAGCCTGCTGAACGTTTCGGAGATGACTGTCCGCCGCGACATCGCCGGCAGTCCCGAACGATTCACCTATCTCGGTGGCTACATCGTCAGCGCGACGGACGTGCCGAATAACGCCGGCTACTCACTCGAAGAAGAGAAAGACCATTTCGCGCAGGCCAAAGCGGAAGCGTCCGCTGTGGCGGCGGGTCTCATTGGCGATAACGAAACGCTGTTTATCGATTGCGGTACGACGCTCACCACGTTGGCGCGGCTGATTCCCATTGAACGTCACGTGACCGTGGTGTGTTATTCGCTGAACGTCGCGGAGATTTTGCGGCGCAAGCCGAATGTGCGAATGATTCTGCTAGGCGGCGTCTACATTCCTTCTTCGGATTCATTCGCAGGGGAAGAAAGCCTGGAAATGCTGCGCCGCATGGGCATCAACAAGGCGTTTATCTCGGCGGGCGGCGTAGACACCGCGCGCGGCGTCACCTGCTGGAATTTCCATGAAGTCGCGCTCAAACAGGCGGCCATGGCAAGTGCCGTGGAGCGTCATCTGGTAGTGGACAAGAGCAAGTTCGGCGTCGTCAAGGCCGTGCGTTTCTCGCAGGTCGACGACTTCGATTCGATCATCACCGAAGCCGGTCAAACGCCGCGCAAGCGTAAATAAGCCGGCTTGCCGCGGCGCGCGTCATAACGCGTCGCGTCGCAAGCGGCAAGCGGCAAGCGCGGCAAACCGCGTTCAACACCACCGCATTCAATTCTTCCGCTGAAACGCGAACAGCGTGCCGGCAATCAGAATGAACGCGCCGATAATCACCTTCTGCCAGGTACTCGGCACGCCCACCAGAATCAGCACGTTGTTGATCAACGTCACGAGCACCACGCCGAGCAGCGTGCCCGCCACCGTCCCCGTGCCGCCGGTAATGCGCGCGCCGCCCAGAATCACCGCGGCAATCACATCGAGTTCCGAGCCCACCAGATCGAACGGATTCGCGAGCCGGTTGTTCGATACATGCAGAATGCCCGCAATGCCGGCCAGCATGCCGGTATAGCCGAACACGAAGAGATGGATCGCGCGCAGGTTGTAGCCGAGTCGCTCGGCAATCGCGAGGCTGCCGCCCATTGCGTAGACACCGCGCCCCATCATCGTCCGGTTCAACAGCCACCACGTCACGAGTGCGGCCGCCGCCAGCGCCACGACGGAAACGGGCAACACGGCGCGCAAACCATCCGCCGTTTGAAAAGACACCAGCGGAATGCGGCCGAAGCGATCCATGCTGTGCGGAATGTTCATGAAGAACGACGTGCCGATGAACGTCAGCAACAGCCCGCGATACAGGTACTGCGTGCCGATCGTGACGATCAGCGAAGGCGCTTTCAACCGATGCACCAGCAAGCCGTTGATCACGCCCAGCATCACACCGCCAATCCCGCCGGTCATCAGGATCAGCGCAAACGGCGCATCGGGCCACCACGCGAACACCGCTTTCGTGATGCCGTACATGGTCAGCGCGGCGATGGCGGTGAACGACACGTCGATCCCGCCGGACGCGAGCACGACCAGCGTGCCCAGCGCAAACAGCGATGTCGTGGTGGCCGAATGCAGCAGATCGAACAGCGTGGCCAGTTGAAAGAAGCGCGGGTTGATCGCGCCGACGATCACGCACGTCACCACGATCAGCCCGACGGTGAACCACTCGGGATTACGCGCGAGTCTGGCTCGCAAGCTCGGCGGCTTGACCTCCGGGGCGACTTCGACGACGGTCGGTGTGGTCATGGTCTGGTTCATGCGCGAATGGATGCGCGAGTTCATGAGTAGGACGTCCTTTCTGCAGCGTGTGTGCTTATGCCGCTTCCGACAGCAGCGCGTGGTACAGGTCGGCTTCGCTCAACGTATCGGCCTGATATTCGTTCGCCACGCGGCCCTTCTTCATCATCAGGATGCGGTCGCAGTTCTGCAGCAGTTCGGGCAAGTCGTCGCTGATCAGAATAATGCCAATCCCGCGTTGCGACAAACGCTGCATGATGCGATAGATGATGTCTTTCGAGCCGACGTCGACACCGACCGTCGGCCCATGCAGGATCAGCACGCGCGGATCGATGGCGAGCCAGCGGCCGATCAGCACGCGCTGCTGGTTGCCGCCCGACAGCGACTGCACGGGTTTATCGACACCGGGCGTAGCGATCTGCAAATCCTTCACCGTCTGTTCCGCGAGCGCCGTCGCGCGTGTCCGGTCGATTTGACCAAAGCGGTCGCGCAAGCTGGAGATCATCGCGGTGATCACGTTGTCGCGGATCGTCTTGTCGAGAAATAGCCCTTCATTCAGGCGATCTTCCGGCACATAGCCAATGCGATGATCTTTCGCGTCCGACGGCGTGCGCAACCTGATGCTCTTTCCGTCGAGCACGACTTGCCCGGTTTGCGCCGGCGCCACGCCCGCGAGCGCGCGCGCGAGTTCGTTGCGCCCGGAATCGAGCAGACCGGTCACGCCGAGAATTTCACCTGCATGCAGCGCGAACGAGACATCGTTGAACTGGCCGCTACGCGTAAGGCCACGTACTTCCAGCACGACGTCCTGCCCTACCGCACCTTCGCGATAACGTTCGGTGGACAAATGGCGGCCCGTCATCAGTTCGCTGATCTGCGCCTTGGTGAAATCCGCGATCGGTCCTTGTGCCATGGTTTGTCCGTCGCGCAGCACGATCACTTCGCCGCCGATCGCGTAGCACTCGTCGAGCTTGTGGCTCACGAACAGCACCGTCACGTCCTGCGCGCGCAGATTGGCGAGCACCGCGATCAGGTTGTCGACTTCCTTTTGCGTCAGCGACGTAGTCGGCTCGTCCATGATGACGAACTTCGCCTCGCTGGCAATCGCGCGAGCGATCGCCACGAGTTGCCGCGTGGCGAGCGGCAATTGTTCGATGAGCGTCGCCTGAAACCCGGCGTCGCCGGGCAGGCCGACCGATTCGAGCGCGCGCGCCGCCGTGCGCGCCAGCGCGCGGCGGTCGAACGTGCGGGCGAGCTTGCCCGCATGCCCGGCCAGTTCGGCGGTCAGCGCGACGTTTTCCGCCACGCTCATATTGGGCAGTAGCGAAAGATCCTGATAGACGGTTTCGATGCCGGCTGCGAGCGATTCGAGCGCGGAGAGCCGCGCATGACGCACGCCTTCGATCACGAGTTCGCCTTCGTCAGGCGGCTGCGCGCCGGAGATGATCTTGATGAGCGTGCTCTTGCCGCAGCCGTTTTCACCGAGCAGGTGATAGATCTGGCCACGCTCGAACGACAGGCTCACACCGCGCAAAGCATGCACGCCGGTGAAGCGCTTATGTACGCCGACCACCTGCAGAAACGGCTGCGTTGCGTCGGAACTAGCTGAAGATACGTCTTGATTCATGGTGCGATTCATCGTGACGTGAAACTGTTGCGGCGTCCCCGCAGGAAGTCCGTTGAGGACGCCGTGACCGACAAGGCAAACTGCGCAACGCGCTCAGAACGGATACTGCTTGTAGTTCGACTTGTCGACGTTCACCCAGCCCTGACCGCGCACGATAATGCCCTTACCCGGCCCTTTCGCAACGGTGACCTTCGTGTAACCCGGAATGCCGAGGTCGGCGCCGTTCTCGACCGTCTTGCCGTCGATCAGCATCTGCGCGATCTTGTTCATTGCAATGCCCGCGAGTTTCGGGTCCCAGAACGCAATGCCGTTGATCGCGCCGCTTTCGAGGAACTTGCCCGCTTCTGTCGGCAGGCCCGTACCGTACACGCAGATCTTGCCCTGCATGCCGGCCTCTTCGACCGCGCGGCCAATGCCGATCACGTCGAGCGACGACGAACCCTGGAACCCCTTCAGGTCCGGGTGCTTGCGCAACACTTCTTTCGCGACTTCGTACGCGCGCTCGCCGTCGTTATTGGTTTCGAGCTTCGGCTCGACCAGATCCATCTTCGGATACTTGGCCTTCGCGTTGCCGATCCCGCCGTCGGCCCACTGCACCTGCGAACGGCTGCCGAGCGAGCCGACCAGCACGGCCCACTTGCCGTCGTCGTGCATGCAGGAAGCGAGCCGTTCGTTCAGGCCCGCACCGTACGCGGTGTTGTCGAACGCTTCGATGTCGACCATCGTGTTCTTTTCGTTGTCGGCCTCATGCGTCACCACCTTGATGCCGCGATCCATCGCTTTCTTCAGCGCGGGTTCGAGCGTGGGCGGATCGTAGGGCACCACGGCGATGGCCGTGACCTTCTTCGCGATCAGGTCTTCGATGATCTTGAGTTGCTGTGCTGCATCCGCGCGGCCCGGACCGGTCTGATAGGCGGTCACGCCCGGATTGTCTTTCGCGAATTGCTTGACGCCGTCGTCCATCCGGTTGAACCAGTTGATGCCGGTCACCTTGACGACGGTCACGATCGTCTCATTGGTCGCCGCATGCGCCGCCGCGATCACGCCTACCGCAAGCGCGCCGGCTGTCAACGCGGCGCTCAGTCGAGTCAGTTTCATGCCAAGTCTCCTTTATTCGTTCGATGTCGCCCACTTAATCGTGACGGACAGCCAGGGCTCGTTGTCCGCTGTGTACTGAATCCCTGATCGAGCGCGCTGGCGCTCGCTAACGTTTCTGCGCGGCGCCGGGGCCTGGGCTTGGGCCTGACCCCGTTGCGCCCGTCCCGCCGCCGAATCCGAAAATGGTCCGCACCCGCTCGCCACTCGCAAACGCGAGCGACAGCAGCAACAGAAAGCCCCAGGCGCAATCGCCGAAGAACTGCGAGACGCCCATCAGATTGAACAGGCTCGACAGAAACTGCAGCACCGTCGCGGCAAAAAACACGCAGATGATGCGGCCATGACCGCCGGCGGGATTCACGCCGCCCATCACCGCGATCAGAATCGCAATCAGCAGATAGGAGTTGCCGTAGTCCCATTTCGCGCTGGACGTATGCGTCGCGCTAATCAGTCCGGCCAGCGACGCGAGCACGCCGCACATGGCATACGTGGTGATCAGCATGCGCGCACGCGGAATGCCGGCGTAGAAAGCCGCTTTGGGATTGGTGCCCATCAGATAGAGACGCAAGCCGAACGGGCTGCGCCTGAGCAACCAGCCGAGCACGATCACCGCGGCGATAAAGATGCAGAACGCGATCGGCACCTGAAACACCGTACCGTTACCGATATCCGACAGCGGATCGACATAGTCCACATGGACCGAGGCGCCATTACTAAGCACCACCGCGAAACCCGTGAACAGTAATTGCGTGCCGAGCGTGCAGAGAATCGGCGTGAGCCTGAGCCGCGCGATCACCACGCCGTTCAACAGCCCGCCAAGCAATCCCATCACCACCACGATCACGCAGAACAGCGACGTATAGAGCGCGGGCGAATTGTCGCCATTAACAAAATGCGGCACGATCAGCGCCGCGACCATGCCGGACAGGTTCGCCAGGCCGACGCCGGACAGATCGATACCGCCGTTGCCCGACACCATCGAGAGCATGATGCCGAGCGCGAGCAGACCGAGTTCGGGGAGTTGCCCGCCCATCGACTGCAGATTGTCGATATCGACGAACTGACCATGCGAGAGCCACGTCGCGATCAGCACGACGAGCACGTTGACGATCAGCAGAAAATTCAGTTGCCGGTCGCCGAACAGTTTTGCTGCGGTGAACGAGGACTTCATGGTGACAACACTCTCCTCATGCTTCATGAACTTCACGCGCTGGCCGAAGTTCACAACGGGCCGGTCAGGATGCCTGCGAGTCGCTGGCCGACTGATTCAATACGCGATTTACTTCATCCAGCGTCGGCATGGAAGGCGCCGTGCCCGGACGCGTAACGGAAATACCGGCCAACGCGCAACCGAACCGCAGTGCCGCGATCGGATCGTCGCCACGCGCGAGCGCCGCGGCAAAACCGCCGGTGAAGCCGTCGCCCGCGCCCGCTGTTTCCACCACGCGGCCACAGTGATAAGCCGGCACGAAGACGGATTGCGTCGCCGAATGTAACAGCGCGCCGGCTTCGCCGAGCGTCACGATCACCGTGCCGACGCCTTTGCCGAGCAGGATGTCGGCGGCACGGCGAGCGTCGTCGGCGTTCGCGATCGGCACGCCGGTCAGCGCAGTGGCTTCGGTTTCGTTCGGGGTGATGTAGTCGCACAACGGAAAGATGTCGTCGTCGAGCGGTAACGCGGGCGCGGGATTGAATACGGTAATGACGCCGTGCCGCCGCGCCACTTCGAGTCCGCGACGCGCGGCCGGCAGCGGCTGTTCCAGTTGCGTAACGAAAACTCGCGCACCGGCAATGTCCGCTTCAATCGCGTCGACGTCGGCCGCATTCATCGTGCCGGCCGCGCCGGACGCGACGATGATCGCGTTCATGCCGCTCGTGTCCTCGACGAAGATATGCGCTGCGCCGGTCGAGACGCCGTCGATCACCGACGCCCGCGCCGTAATGCCTTCCCTGGCCCACGTCGCGCGGGCGATTTCACCGAACGCGTCGTTGCCGAGACGTGTGCAGAACACCACGTCGGCGCCGGCGCGCGCGGCGGCCACCGCCTGATTCGAGCCCTTGCCGCCCGGCCCCATCGCGAACGCGGAGCCGGCGATCGTCTCGCCGATCAACGGCATACGCTCGGCGCGAAACGTCAGGTCGGTCACGTAGATACCCAGAATCACGACGCGACCGCGCCGTTCGATCGAGTTGTTCACACTCATGCGCGTTCCCCTTGCATGGTTCGGCTCGGGGACACGAAGGCGGATACCTGACGTGCGCACGGCACGTCGGCATCGAGTAGCAGTTGCAGATTCTTCAGCACGTTGTCTCCTCCATTTTCTGGTTGGCGTGCAGGTCAGTCGGTCGCCTGGCGGACGCTATTTAACGAGGCTGTCCGTCAATCGCCATAAGGTATCCAGATGTTCTTCACCTGCACGGCCTGACGCAGAAACGGCCGGCCTTCGCTCGAACGGTCGTACCAGTCGAACTGGCGGCCATGATCGACGAAGGTCCGTTTCAGATTGCCGACCGATTCACGTTCGACCAGCGTCGAGTCTTCCGCGCTGCCGAAGCACCAGACCGCGTCGATGTCGTCATGGCGGGCAAGCGCGGGCAACAGCGCGGCGCGTTCGCCCGTCACGATGTTCAGCACACCGCCTGGTACGTCCGAGGTCTCGGCCACCTGATAGAAGTCGGTCACCGTCAGCGGACAGGCCGCGCTCGGCAACACCACCACGCGATTACCCATGGCCAGCGCGGGCGCCATCAGCGAAACGAAACCGAGCAACGGCGCTTCGTCCGGACACGCAATGCCGATCACGCCGAGCGGTTCATGCATTGCCAGCGCGACGCCGCGCAACGGCGGCGTGTGCACCGCGCCGTCGAACTTGTCGGCCCACGCCGCGTAGGTGAAGAGGCGCGTGACCGACGCGTCGACTTCGGCACGCGCCGCGTTTTCCGTCGCGCCACTGCGCACCATGAGCTGCCGCACGAACTCGTCCGCGCGAACCGCGAGGTTCTCCGCCAGATAGAACAGCACCTGGGCGCGGTTATGCGCGCTCGCCTGCGACCACTTCTGCGCGGCTCGCGCTGCTTCGACCGCGTTGCGAATGTCTTTGCGATTGCCCTCGCCCACTTCGCCGACCGGCGTTCCGTCCGGCGCGTGGACCGGCAGCGAATAGCCGCTGTCCGGACGCACCTGCTTGCCGCCGATAAAGAGCTTCGCGGTACGGTCGATCAATGCGACGTTCGAACTCGGCTCGAAGCGGCCTGCGCCGGCTTCGCGAACAAGCGGTTGACGCTTGCCAAGGTTGAGCCAGTCACGCAGTTTCAGATATTCGTAGATGCCCTCACGGCCGCCTTCCCGCCCGTAACCCGACTCGCGATAACCGCCGAAGCCGACCGCCGCGTCGAACAGGTTCGTCGCATTGATCCATACCACCCCGCAAGCAAGGCGCGGCGCGATATCGAGCGCACGTCCAATCGTTTCGCTCCACACGCTCGCGGCCAATCCGTAGCGTGAGTTGTTGGCGAGTGCAACGGCTTCGTCGGGCGTGCGAAAGCTCATTGTCACCAGCACCGGCCCGAAGATCTCTTCCTGCGCAAGCGTCGAGGCCGGTGCAACACCGGTGACCAGCGTCGGCGGATAGAAGCAGCCGCTGGCGGGCATCGTCGTATCGGCCGCTTGCCAGATTGCACAGCCTTCGCGCCGCCCGGCTTCCACCAGCGACTGAATCCGTTCGAGTTGCACCGGATCGACGATCGCGCCGATATCGATGCTCTTGTCCAGCGACGTGCCGACGCGCAACGTCTCCATGCGCCGCTTCAGCTTCGCGATGAAGCGCGCTTCGATGCCTTCCTGCACGAGCAGCCGCGAGCCCGCGCAACACACCTGGCCCTGGTTGAACCAGATCGCGTCGACGACACCTTCCACCGCGCCGTCCAGATCCGCATCGTCGAATACGATGAAGGGCGACTTGCCGCCCAGTTCCAGCGTCAGCGATTTGCCCGTGCCCGCCGTGGCGGCACGGATCAGACGACCCACTTCCGTCGACCCGGTGAACGCGATCTTGTCGACTTGCGGATGCTCGACCAGCGCCGCGCCGGTGCTGCCGTCGCCGGTGACGACGTTCAGCACGCCCGCCGGCAAGCCGGCCTGATGCGCGAGTTCGGCGAACAGGAGCGCTGTTAGCGGCGTGTATTCAGCGGGTTTCAACACGACGCAGTTGCCTGTTGCAATCGCCGGCGCGATCTTCCATGCGAGCATCAACAATGGAAAATTCCACGGCACGATCTGACCGACCACGCCCAGAGGCGCATGGTCGGCGAACTCGCTGTCCTGCAGTTGCGCCCAACCCGCGTGATGCAGGAAGTGCCGCGCCACCAGCGGCACATCGATATCGCGCGTTTCGCGGATCGGCTTGCCGTTGTCGAGCGCTTCGAGCACCGCGAACAGGCGACTATGACGTTGCACCATGCGCGACAGCGCATACAGATGCCGTGCGCGCCCCGCGCCGCCCAATGCGAGCCAGCCCGGCTGCGCGGCGCGCGCGGCGGCGACGGCCGCGTCGATGTCGGCGGCGTCGCCTTGAGCGACTTCGGCCAGCATTTCACCGCTGGCGGGCGCATGCGAAACGAAACGTTCGCCGGCCGCGGGCGCATGCCACGCGCCGTTGATGAAGTGCCCGAAGCCCGCCTCATGGCGCGCGAGCCAGGCGCGCGCGGCTTGATCGTCCTCGGGTGCGGGACCGTACTCCATCGATGAAAAATACTCGGCTACGCTCATGGGATCGGTCTTCTGTTCAGGCTACGGGGTGACGGTTGAAAGCGGAATAACGGCCGCTCACGTGATGTTCGAGTTGGCGTTCGATATCGGCGAGCAAGCTCGATGCACCGATACGGAACAGCGCCGGCTCGAGCCAGGCGCGGCCCAACTCTTCCTTCATCAGGATCTGATACGCCAGCACGGTCTTGGCGTTCGACACGCCGCCCGCCGGTTTGAAGCCGATCGGCACGCCGGTGCGCTCCTGGTATTCGCGGATCATCCGCACCATGACGAGCGACACGTCGAGCGTCGCGTTGACCCCCTCCTTACCCGTCGACGTCTTGATGAAATCGGCGCCGGCCATCATGCAGACCATCGACGCGCGCGCCACGTTGGAGAGCGTTTTAATGTCGCCGGTCGCGAGGATCGTCTTCAGATGCGCGGGGCCACAAGCGGCGCGGAAGTCGCGCACCTCGTCGTACAGCGCCTGCCAGTTGCCGGTGAGCACGTATTCGCGCGTGACCACGATGTCGATTTCCATCGCACCGTCCGCGACCGACGCCTCGATCTCCTTCAGCTTCAGCGGATGGGGAATCAGGCCCGCCGGAAAACCGGTCGACACTGCCGCGACCGGAATGCCGCTACCTTGCAACGCGTCCACGGCAGCCGCGACAAAGCGGTGATACACGCAGACCGCACCGGTCGTGATGCCCTGCGGCGCGATACCGAGCGCTTCCAGAAGATCGGCGCGCACGGGCTGGCGCGCTTTCGCACAGAGACGCCGCACGCGGCCCTCGGTGTCGTCGCCATTGAGCGTGGTCAGGTCGATGCAGGTGACGGCCTTTAACAACCACGCCGCCTGCGCGTCTTTCTTGACCGTGCGGCGCGCGGCCAGCGTCGCCGTGCGCCGCTCGACGGCGGACTGATTGACGCGCAAGCCGTCCAGCCACGACGCGTCGAACGGCGTGCCGGGATTGCGCACGGGATGAACGAGCGGCCCGCCGCGCAGCGCGACGACCGATGAAGACAACGAAGGAGCTTCAGGCATAAGACATCCGGAAATTTGGCGCAGCGCACAACGGCCGCTGACAATTTGTTCGCACTTATGCTACAACGATTGATAGAATCATAACAAGCATTACGAGCAAATCTTCACATGAGCGGGTCAGAAGGCCCGTTTTCCTGCAACGAATGTTATTGACGCACCAAAATCATGGTGCGAGCATCACAACTCGGAGTTTTCCGAGCGCACGACACAAAGAAAAGAAAATCGTCGACATTGACGAAGGAGACATGCCAGATGAGTGAACCGGTTGCGGTCGCGGCCGCGTCATCGCCTCAGGTTCCATTGATCCGTGTAGCGGGCGTCACCAAACGATTTGGCGGCGTGCAAGCGCTGCGCGGCGTCAACCTCGACGTGCTGCCCGGCGAGGTCCATGCGTTGCTCGGCGAGAACGGCGCGGGCAAATCCACGCTGATCAAGATCCTCAGCGGCGTGCACGCTTATGACGAAGGTGTCATCGAAATCGATGGGCAGAAGGTGGCATTCGACTCGCCGGCGCGATCGCGCGAGGCGGGGGTTGCCGTGGTTTATCAGGACCTGAGTCTGGTCGAGTCGTTATCGGTCGGCGCCAATCTGATGCTGGGGCGCGAGCCTCGCACGCGGCTCGGCTTTGTGAAGAACCGCCAGTTGATGGCCGAGGTCAGCGAATTTCTCCGCTCGCATGGTATTCCGCTCGATCCGAAAACACCGGTCGGCGCATTGCCGTTCGCGTACCGGCAAATGACCGAAATCTGCAAGGCGTTGATGGGTCACGTGCGGGTGCTGATTCTCGATGAACCCACGTCGGCGCTCACGGGGGGCGAAGAACAGATTCTGTTCGACGCGATTCGCGCGGTAACGGATCGCGGCGTGGGGGTGATCTATGTGACGCATCGGTTGAATGAGGTGTTCCGGATTTCGCAGCGCGTCACGGTCTTTCGCGATGGGGCGAATGCCGGCATGTTCTCGACCGCGCAGACCGATATGAAGCAACTGGTCGCGGCGATTGTCGGTCCGAAGCACGCTGCCATGCAGGCAAAGGCAGAGGTTGCTGGCGATGAGGCTTCTTCTATGGCCGCGCCTGCTACGGCTTCTAACGCTACGGCCTTCGCAGTGCTCAAGCTCTCCAGCGTGAGCAACGACCGGCTCCGCGCTGTCGACCTCGTCGTTGAACGCGGCGAGATTCATGGGCTCGCGGGATTGATCGGCAGTGGCCGCACCGAGATTCTGCAAACCATCTTTGGACTGAGAAGCGTGGAGGCAGGGACAGTCGAGATCGACGGTCTTGCACGCTCGCGCGTCTCACCCGCCGACGCGATCCAGTTCGGCGTAGCGCTAGTGCCGGAGGATCGTCACCTCGAAGGGCTCGTGCTGGAGCATTCGATCGAACGCAACCTGACCTTGCCGCGACTGCCGCAATTTTCCCGCTGGGGATGGTTGCGCAGTCAAGCAGCCGAGCAGCAGGCGAAACGCTCAATGAAAGAACTCGCCGTTAAAGCGCCGGGCTCGTCGACGCCCGTCAAGTTTCTGTCCGGCGGCAATCAGCAGAAAGTGGTCTTCGCCAAGTGGAATCATCCGCGCCCGAAGTTGCTGCTGCTCGACGAACCGACTGTCGGCGTGGACGTTGGCGCGCGCGAGGAAATCTATGGCGTGGTCCACGACGCCGCACAAGCGGGCACCGGCGTGCTCGTCGTGTCGTCCGATCTCGACGAGTTATTGCGCCTGTGCGACCGGATTTCGATCGTCGCGGACGGCAGTATCGTCAAGACCGTTGCGCGCGCTGAACTCGCCAACGCCGAAGCGTTGCATCACCTGATCCAACTTTCCCGTTCTTCTTTCGAGTCCCACGCAGGGACTTCCGCCGGAGCGCACGCAACATGAATGAATCTGTCTCGCCGCTGACGGCCGAACGGCAAGCCTCACTGCCGCAAAAAAGCCGCGCACGGCGCATCGCGCAACTTCTCCTGCAAGGCGACCGCCCGTACGCGCTGTACGGCGCGTTCGCGATTCTGCTGGTCGTCTTCAGTTTCGCGTCGCCGTGGTTTCTCTCCATCGACAACTTCCTCAATATCGGCCGGCAGACCGCGCTCGTGTCGATCATCGCGATCGGCATGACCTTTGTGATCATTGCGCGGCAGATCGATTTGTCGGTGGGCTCCACGCTCGCGTTGTCGGGCATGTCGGCGGCGCTCGCCATGGCGTATGTGGGCGACAACTGGATGATCGGCGCGATTGCAGGCATCGGCACCGGTGCGATTGTCGGCGCGCTGAACGGCGTGCTGACCACGCGGCTGAACATCCCCTCGTTTCTGGTCACGCTCGGCACCTTGAGCGCCGCACGCGGTCTCGCGCTGATGGTGACGACCACCCATCCCGTGATCATCAGCAACGACTCGTTCATCGCGATCTTCGGCGAAGGCGATCTTTTCGGCGTACCGGTGCCGATCATCTGGACGGTGCTGGCCGTGATCGCCGGCATTCTGCTGCTGCACTACAGCGTGTTCGGGCGGCAGATCTATGCCGCCGGCGGCAACCCGACGGCCGCGCTCTACTCCGGCATCAACACGCGCCGCGTGACCACGCTGGCGTTCATTCTCACCGGCATGCTGGCCGGACTCGCCGCGCTCGTGCTGTCCGCGCGCTCGCATGCGGCGCGGCCCGATGTGGTGCAAGGACTCGAACTCGACGTGATCGCCTCGGTGACGCTCGGCGGCTGCAGCCTGTTCGGCGGCCGCGGCTTCGTGCTCGGCACACTGCTGGGGAGTCTCATCATCGGTACGCTGAATAACGGGCTGGTGCTGCTTGGCGTTAGTTCGTCGCTGCAACTGGTGATCAAGGGGGCGATCATCGTCGCGGCCGTGGCGTTTACCAGGAAGTGACGAGGGCACGTCGACCACTCGTGATGGGCGGAAACCGCGCGATGTGCCCGCGTGTTGTCCGCGAATGGCAGGAGACAGGTTAAGCCGTAATACAAACGTGAAGACCAACGGAGGAGAATCATGAAGCAACATCGTCGTGGCTCAAACAGGGTATTAGGTGGCGTCCTCGCAGCGGCCGCCGTTGCAACGCTGGTTTCGTCGGGGGCTTACGCGCAATGCGTGACCAGCCTGCCGGTCGGTTCGATCGGTCCGAAGACGATTGTCGGCCAGGGGCCGAATGGCGAGAAAGCCGCTTCAGTGGACGCCGTGCAACTGAGCGCCGCCGACGTCGCCAAGATCAAAGCCGGTAAATTCAAGGTCGGCATTTCGATGCAGACCATGAACCTCGACTGGTCGCAATTGCAGGTGCAAGGGATTACCGACACGCTCAAGAAGTACGGCGTGGAAGTGATCGGCACGGCATCCGCCGAATACCAGGTCGACAAGCAGATCGCCGATATCGAGAACACAATTCAGCGCCATCCGGACGGGATCATTTCCATTCCGGTCGACGGCACCGCGACGGCCGCCACCTACAAGAAGGTGTCGGAAGCCGGTATCAAGCTCGTGTTCATGGACAACGTGCCGACGGGGTTGAAGCATCCGGAGCAATATGCGTCGATGATTTCGGCCGATAGCGAAGGCAATGGCCAGATCGCGGCCAAAGTGCTCGCCTCGTGCGTGCCGAAAGGCTCGACTATCGGGCTCGTGAATTTCGGTGTGGATTACTTCAGCACGAAAGAACGCACCAAGGCGGTCAACGACTGGATGAAGAAGAACCGTCCGGACCTGAAGATCAAGCAGGTCGACTTCACCGATCCGTCGAAGGTCGGCCAGATCGCGGGCGACTTTCTGACGGGCAATCCGGACGTGAAGGGTTTGTTCGCCGTTTGGGATCAGCCGGCGCTCGACACGCTGACGTCGATGCGCGCGCAGGGGGTGAATATTCCCGTGACGACGGTCGATCTGGGTCTGCAATCCGCGATCGAGATCGCCAAGGGCGGACCGCTCAAGGCGACGGGCTCGCAACGTCCTTATGACCAGGGCGTCGCCGAAGCATTGGCGATGATGAAAGCGCTGATCGGACAGACGCCGCCGGCGTGGATCGGCGTGCAATCGTTGCCGGTGGTGCAGTCGAACGTGCTTGAATCTTATAAGACGGTGTTCAAGAAAGATCCGCCGCCGCAGCTTGCGGATGCGTGCAAGAAGGCGAAGCCGGCTTGCGGTTGAGTGGGATTTGAGTCGGGTTTGAATTGGGGAGGGGGAAGCGCGCGTTCTGAGAAGGCGTCGCCCACTCCCCGGCCCGGTCGGATCTATGCCGGCCACCGATAACCGAGCACCGAAGCCAGCGGATAAGCCAACTCGCGAACCTCGTTCAGTTGGTTTCCACCAAACAGATAGATCGACTCGGCGTCATGTCGAACATAAAAACCGACATGTCCTTTCCAACTGCTAGGATCGTCCCGTGTCAATACGGCGATGCAACCATAGACGGGATTTTCAAGCGGCGCGCCCCACTCGAGCCACGACCGTGCTAACGCCGAGCGCGTGCCATCGACGCCCACGCCTGCCAGACACCAGTTGATAAAAGAGGAACACCAGGACACCTTGTCGTCATAGCCGACCAGGTTGGTGTGATTGTTGTACTCGACGATGCGCGGATTCGTCTCGCCGATCGGGAAACGCGCGACGCCAATTTCGGCAATCGCAACAGGCATCCACGCGGGTCCGTCGGCGCGATGTGAGGTATTGGAGTTCATAGGCCATGCTCAGTCATTGACGGTTTCCGCCGGGCGAAAAACACACCTCGCAAATAACCGTTCGGAGGCGGTGTTTCCAATGACTATCTTCGCACATGCGCCAGGTTGGCCCTGTGCATGGACCGACGCGAGCCCGCTCGGAGAACGCGGCTTCCCATCAATAAGGTCAATACCTCAATGCCCGTTGCAATAGACGGCCGTGAGAAGAAACGGAATCACCTCGTGAACGGTTGCCTCGCTTCCCGCACGGCGCACGCTCGCTTCGACCGACGTGGCGGGCGCGGTCACCACCACGCCGTACGTCGAGGGTTTGACGGGTTGACCGCTTCCCCGTTTGAACATCGGCTCGTCCTGCTCATAGCCGAACACCGCGTAGACGTGAAAGCCGAACGCGCTTAATTTGGTCCCGCGCGTCGGGCGAAACGAGTTGACCGAGTTGGCTTCGATACGCATGGGTTTCGGGTCGATGGACTGGTTGTCCAGAAGCGCGCCGATGAACTCATGCGGGCTCGATGTGCAGTCCATTTGCCGATCGAGCTCGTCGGCGTAGCACGGCAGCGGAACAAAAGTGACCCCTAGCGACGCAATGGCCGCCAGCGTGTTGAAAACAGTCGATTTCATCGTAATGCCCCGACGGGTCCGCTCATGTCTCACTGTGCCATGGTTGGCGCCGGCTGTTCGTGCGGTGGCAATCAATGCCGGCGACACGGTGCACTCTGCCGGTGCGTGTTTTCACGCGTGGTGCGAAACCTCACGCGCTTGCAACGCCGTCTCCACTTCATCAAAAGAACGTCCGTTTTAAATTGCGCGCCGGGAGAGCCCGACAAAACCGGCGCCGGAACAGCCGCCGAACGCGTCAAACCAGTAGCGCAGACCGCGCTTTGAGCCAAAGGCCGAAGTCCCGCATCACCTCGACAACCGGCCTTAGACGTTCGCCGTCTTCGGTGAGCTGATACTCGACCTTAACCGGTACCTCCGCAAAAACCGTGCGCAGTACGAGGCCGGCTTCTTCAAGCGCGCGCAGGTCGAGAGTCAGCATGCGTTGCGAAATGCCGGGCACGTCCCTGCGTAAATCGTTGAAGCGTTTGGGGCCATCCAGAAGATAGGAAACCAGCAACAAACGCCACCGTCCGCCCAGCAGGCGCATGGCTTCCTCGACCGAACATCCGGTTGCACTGCTCTTCATTCGCCCGTCCTCGGTAAGTATATTTTTTGTACCTTCACCACAATATTCTGCCTTCTTCCTTTTTTATCCCGCTTGCCGGATATTAGCCGCGTTGCCGCGACAGCGCGCAGAACACCCTATTTACCTGGAAGAGAAAATCCGATGAAGCTCTATCACGCACCCGGCAGTTGTTCGCAGGCGATTCATATCGTCCTGCAGGAAACGGGACTTCACGCGGACATGATCAAGGTCGATGCGCGCAGGCATCTGATCGAAGGCGGCGCCGACTATTACGGCGTGAACGAGTTGGGCTATGTGCCGCTACTCCAACTGGACGACGGCAGTTACCTGCGTGAAGGGCCGGTGATTGCGCAGTATCTGGCCGATCAACGGCCGGCATCCTGTTTGACGCCGGGCCACGGCACCATGGAACGATACCGGCTTCTGGAGTGGCTCAACTTTCTGACGTCGGAAATCCACAAAGGCTTTATTCCGTTGCTCTACGCCGTTGCGGCGGGCAAGTATGTCGACACCGCGAAACCGAAGCTCGAAAGCCGGTTTGCGTGGCTCGATAAACAACTATCGGACAAGCCGTTTCTGATGGGCGAGGTCTTCACGATCGCCGACGCATATCTGTTTGCGCTAACCGGTTGGGGCAAGGCCGCGTGGATGAAATCGGTGTACAACGCCGACATCGATTTCACCCCGCTCGTGCATCTGCAAGCGTGGTACGAGCGCGTGCGGAACCGGCCCGCTGTGCAGCAGGTTTTACGTGACGAAGGTTTGTCGAGCGAGTGACGGAAGGCGTCGCCATCGAAGCGACGCTCCGCATGCGCCCCGTCGCCTCTCTGTGTCAGGACGTGTAACGTGAAGCAGGTGCTTACTGCCATCCGCTATAGTCGGCGGCCTGCACCGAATAGCCGTAGCGAACCGGACGCGGTTGCCGATAAGGACGCGCCCAATAAGCGCGCCGATATCCCGCGTAGGCCTGTGGGCGGCGAACCATCATGACCGGCTGCACGAGGACCTGGGGAGGCGGCTGCGGCACGTATGCGGGCTGTCCAACCATCGCCACATACTCGACGCGCTGCGGCGCCTGAGGCGGCGCACCGTAAGCCTGCGCGACATACGCGGGCTGCTGATACTGCGGAGACTCGTCCTCGGCTTCAGCGTATGCCGGCGCTTCGGCGTAGGTCTGCGCTTCCGCGTATTCCGGCGCCGGCTGATACTGCATGGCCCGTGGCGGCGCATATTGCGGCTGCTGGTACGCCTGGCGGTATTGCGGCTGGGGTTGCGGTTGTGCTTGCGGTTGCATTAGCTGCAGTTGCGGTTGCGGTTGCGGTTGCGCCGGCAACGCGCGCTGCGCTATCTGCGGCTTCTGTACGGAGGTCACCTGCGCCGCCTCATCGCCCGGCATGCCTTCGGGAAGCGGCGGCATGACCTGCGCCGCGGCGGCCTTCGGCGGACGCTTCAATTGCTCGCGCAACGATGTGTACGTCTCGGCGTCTTCCTTGGCCCGCGCGTTGTAGCCATTGTGATAGGCATCGCTCAGATCTTTCAGGCGCGCGTTGTTCTCTTCGTCGGCGGTCATGCGCTCTTCGCCCGGATCGAGCGAGGCATCGGCAGCGCCCTTGCCATAAGCCGATGCCGGGCCGTCGGCGCGCGCGGAAACGGGATGCAGCAGCCCGGCAAAAGACACCAGCGCCACTGAAACGCCCAGCAGCCATTTCGTTCCCATAGTTTCACCTCGATATGCAACGCGACGACGGACATGTGTGATCGACGACGACCGAATCCGGTCCATCGATGAACGGGATTTCGATGCCGGCATGTCTCTACGTTATCGACGCTTTTCGCGAGGTCCTAAAGGGTAAAGCGGAGCAAAACGCACCAGGGAAACTCCGAACCTGCGCCAGGCAAACCCAGGCTAATCCAGGCAACGCACGATCAGAACGCCGCATGCTTACGAATCAAAAATTCTCTGCTTACATGTGCCTCACCGCGTCCGCGCCACGGTTCGCTGCTGCCGCAAAATCCTGACGAAGTTCAGCACGGTCGGCGACTTTTCGCGCGGCCGGTGAATCAACGCAATACCCGTCGAAAGCGGATTACCCTGCAGCGCGTGATATGACACGCTTTCCACCTGAATCTGCCGGATCGACGCGGGAACCACGGCAACGCCGAAGCCGGCCGCCACCAGGTTCGCCGCCGATGAAATCTGCGGCGACTCCATGCCGATCGACGGCGCGAAGCCGGCTTCCTGGCAGGCGGCAATGATGGAATCGTAGAGATCCGGGCCGATGGGTCGCGGAAAGAGAATGAACGGATCAGTCGCCAGGTCCGCGAGATTGATGCGCCGCCGCCGGCTCAAACGATGGTTCGCCGGCAACACGGCCAGCATGTCTTCGTCCACGAGTGGCTCGACCATCAGATCCCGGCAGTTCAGCGGCATGCGCACGAGCGCGGCGTCGAGTTGCCGCTCGGCAACTTTATCCAGCAGCAGCGAACTGTTGCTCTCCTCGCAACTGATCGACACGCGTTCGTACGCATGCCGATAGCGCTGCATGGTTATTGCAACGGCCGGATGAAACACCGTCGACCCCGCGAAGCCGAGCAAGAGCCGCCCCGTTTCGCCACGTCCCGCGTTCTGCACTTCGACGAAGGCCTCTTGCGTATCTTCGATGATGCGCCGCGCGCGTTCGCGAAAGAGCCGCCCCGCTTCAGTCAGTTCGACTCGGCGCGGATGCCGGATAAACAGCGGCGTGCCGATTTCCCGTTCGAGCTTCAGGATCTGCTGGCTCAAAGGGGGTTGCGCTATCCCCAGATGGGTCGCGGCGTCGGTGAAATGCAGGTGCTCGGCGACGGCGAGGAAATAACGCAGTTGGCGAAATTCCATATGTTTTTCGTCTCCAAATAGCGACTTCAAGATATTGGACTAATGACCGGGCTGATTTTAACCTTCGTGTCAACCTGATGCGCTCAAAGGTCGCAGCCCAAACCATCGGACGAAATCGACACGCGTCACACCCAACGCCTATGAGGAGAATTCGATGTCCGCAGCGCACACACCGCTAGTCGCCGAACGGGACGACGTGGCCCATACGTTGATCAACGAGCTGCGCGCCATCGTCGGCAAAAAGCACACCTTGACCGACGATGCCGCGACCCGGCGCTTTCGCACGGGCTTCCGTTTTGGTGCAGGGAAGGCACTCGCGGTGGTCCAGCCCGGCACGATCGTCGAGCAATGGAAAGTCCTGCAGGCGTGCATCGCGGCGAACGTAATCGTGATCGCGCAGGCATCGAACACCGGACTCACCGGCGGCTCGACGCCCGACGGCGACGACTATGATCGCGACATCGTGATTGTCAGTACGAGCCGCATGAAAAAGGTGATGGTGATCGACGGCGGCAAGCAGGTGGTCTGCCTGCCGGGCGCCACGCTCGATCAACTGGAAAAGACGCTGAAGCCCCTCGGCCGCGAACCGCATTCGGTGATTGGCTCGAGCTGTATCGGGGCGTCGGTGTTGGGTGGTGTCTGCAACAACTCGGGGGGCGCGCTGGTGCAGCGGGGGCCCGCCTATACGGAAATGGCGGCATTCGCACAGGTGGATGCCGCAGGCAAACTGCAATTCGTGAACCATCTCGGGATCGAACTCGGCGACACGCCCGAGGATATCCTGGGGCGTCTGGAGCGCAGCGCGTTTTCGGACGCCGACGTCCGGCACGACGCAGGCGCCGGATCCGACCATGGCTACGCGAGCCACGTCCGCGAGATCGACGCCGACACACCCGCGCGTTTCAACGCCGACCCGCAGCGCCTCCATGAAGCGTCAGGCTCGGCCGGCAAGCTGATGGTGTTTGCCGTGCGGCTCGACACGTTCCCGATCGAACAGAACGCGAAGGTGTTCTATATCGGCACCAACCGCCCGGACGAACTCACCGAGATCCGCCGCCACGCGTTGCACGACTTCAAAGCCGTGCCGATCTCGGGCGAATATCTCCATCGGGACGCCTTCGATATTGCCGAGGAATACGGCAAAGATACGTTTCTGGCGATCAACTATCTCGGCACGTCGCGACTGCCCGCGCTGTTCGGACTCAAAAGCCGCTTCGACGCGCTATTCGATCGTCTCGGCTTTCTGCCTTCGCATCTCACCGACCGCGTGTTGCAGGCCGCGAGCCGGCTGTTCCCGAGTCATCTGCCGCAACGGATGAAACAGTACCGCGACAGATACGAGCATCACCTGATGCTGAAAGTCGCGGCCGGCAGCGTCGACGAAACGCGCGAGTTTCTCTCGGATTTTTTTGCAAAAGCGACCGGTGGTTTTTTCGAATGCACCGACGAAGAAGGCACGAAAGCATTTCTGCATCGCTTCGCCGCCGCTGGCGCAGCCGTCCGTTATCGTGCCGTGCATACCCGCGAGGTCGAGGACATCGTCGCGCTCGACATTGCGCTACGCCGTAACGATCGCGACTGGATCGAGACGCTGCCGCCCGAGATCGAGGAAACGATCGTCATCAAGCTGTATTACGGGCACTTCTTGTGCCACGTCTTCCACCAGGACTACATCGTCAGGAAGGGCAACGACTGCCTGGAAGTCGAACACAAGATGTGGACACTGCTGGACCGGCGTGGCGCCGAATATCCGGCGGAACACAACGTGGGCCACCTGTACCACGCGAAACCGCAGCTTGCGGCGTTTTATCAGCAACTCGATCCGTGCAACTGCTTCAACCCCGGGATCGGGCAGACGTCGAAATTTTCCCAATACCGGGAGATCGCGGGCCAGGCCCAGCTTTCCCGGTGAACAGGTGTCGGAACGAGTCAGTTGTGAGCCGCCGTGTCCTCAAGGCTGGCGAGTACCTGACTCCCGTCGGTGCGTGCAGCGTCTTCAACCGGAAAAGTACTCTCACTGAACGCGATCACTTTGAATCCGCTTCCCAGACCTCGCGGAATCGTAATGCCCCAGTGCCAGCCACCGGCTTGTTCGAAGACGTGCAGTACAGGGACGGTCGGAGTGGATGAAGACTGAAGCGTCGTCATGGCGCATTCTCCCGTCGTGGCAAAACTGCGAGCGCACCCATGCGGTCGCTCATCATTGAGTCTATAGACTGTTTGCTGCATTGCAATAAAAATCTGTGGTGAAAATGTCAAATCTTGGGGTGTCACAATTTTGAAAAATACTGCTCTCCGATTTGGATGTGCGAGTATGGATTGACCAGCTTCAGAACTTAAGATTGTGATCTACGGGGGCTCCATGAGTAGTCATTCACTCATTTGGGCAGCGGTGCCGCACAACAGCGACGGCGTCGTCTTCCAGGTTCGTATCGTCCACGGACTGCAACGTTTCTACGTGTCACGCCGTGTGCTCGAGCATGTATTCGATCTCGAGCCGAAAGCCACGGACGCAAGACAACTCGAACTCTTCTATAAGTTCTTGAAGCGCATTCTGGCGCGAGCCGGCATCAAGCGTTCAGTGGCCGGTTCGGACACGGTTGCGCTTCAGGCAACGGATTTCATCGTACAGGGCAGGAGCGACAGCAGTTCGACGCTGCAATCGAGCTCACGAACCACGATATAAGCACCGCTGCAGCGAGCGTCAAACGTTCAGCTTACGCGTGAACGTTCGCCGCGTGTGCTACATGTGTAGCGTGTGCCGCCTGGCTCGTCGTCGGCCAGGTCGCATGACGCGCCAACCCTTCCCGTTCTCGCCGGAGTAATGGCGCATAGCCGTGCAAATCGCGCGGTGCGATATCGAACGCGCGGCGAAATGCGCGGTTGAAACTCGATGCGCTGTTGAAGCCGAGTCCCGCCGCGATGTCCCGCACGTCGAGATGCGGAAAGCGGACCAGTTCATCGGCGGCCATGCGCAGCCTGCGGCTGGCGATATACGTGGCCAGACCACCTTCATGCTCGAACAGACGGTACACGCTGGCACGCGACACATGCAGCGAGGCCAATACGCGCTCCGTCGACAACTCCGGGTCGTGCAGATGCGCCTCGACATAGCGCCGCACCTGTCCGTACACCGCGGCGCGCACCGCCGCGCGCGCGTTGCCGGATAGGCCCGCTTGCCGGCCAAATGCTGCGGCCAGCAATTCGACCGCGGTGAGAAAGGATTGACGCGCGTCGTCTTTACTCAGGCCGACGATCTGCCGGTTGAGCGCGATCAGATGCGCTATCAGCGTGCGGGTTAATGGCGTTGTCGCTTCGACCCGGCGGCCATGCAGCGACGCGGCGTCGGGGAAGGCTTTTTCGACCAGCGCGCGCGGCACGAAGAACAACAATATCCGGCCATGAAAGCTCCGAACGGCACATGGCTGATCCATATCCAGCGCAAGAATGCTCGGCACGGATGCGATGGGCGATGCGTCGCGCGCTCGCTTGCCGCTCACAAATTCACCAGGCCGGCCTTCCAGAAACACGCTAAATGAAACGTCGCGTATGTTCTCCGTCGACACGCGTCCCAGTGAGCGTACGGCCAGATTCGGACCGGTGCGGAAATGGAAAAAACTGAGATCGTCGATCGAGTAGCGGGACATCGCTGCGTCGAACGTTTCGTCGACGCGCTTTGAGGCAGGTTGAATGTCGTAGACCGGACTCATGCGCTCCTGCCACGCGAGGAAGCTATGACGGCCGTCGCCCTGCACGCTGAAATTGCTATGTACGATTCCCGGTGCAAGCTGGGGCGGCTCGGCCGCTAACAACAGGTGGCTCAATGGCATACAGGCGGGCGGCGGATCGCTGACTCGTTGGTGCGCACTGCTGGTTGGGTCCAGCTGCGTTCCACCTGAGCGGGCGCGCTTGCCTGCCGGGTCGAAAGGCCACCTCTGCGCACGTGGAGGGTGGCGAGAAAGCATAGCGTGTCCGGGCTACCGACGCTATTGGGCAATGCGAGCCACGCGACGCGCAGAGTGAAAGCATCGCGTCGCATGACGCTATCCGCGCTTTGGTTGTCCGCGCATCGATTTGAAAACCCCTACTAATCCTGCGGTCGCGAGCCGAGCAACAGGATATCGATCAGCCTTTTGGCACTCTGCTGCCAGTCCGGCGCGGACGCGACATTTGAAACGCCCACGAGCGCGCGAAGCAGATCCAGCGGATCGAGATCCGCCCGGATATCACCACTCGCGACGGCGCGCGCGACCAGCGACTGGATCGCGCCCATGATCTGCGCCCCCGACGATTCGAACAGTTTGGTCGGCCCGCCGACAATCGAATTCAACGCAGGCGCAATGATCTTCTTCGTCGCAATGTAGTCGATGAAAAGCGTCATCCAGGCGCGCAGCGCTTCGAGCGGCGGCAGCGAATCGATCAGCTTGCGCGCCTCCTCCGCCAGCTTCTCCACCTCGGCACGATAGACACTCTCGAGCAGGGCGTCGCGCGTCGGAAAGTGCCGGTATAGCGTGCCGACGCCAACGCCGGCCTGGCGGGCGACCTCCTCCAGACTGATCTCGCCTTGCGCATGGGTAAATGCCGTTTTTGCTACATCAAGAATGCGCTCGCGATTGCGCAGCGCGTCCGCCCTGGGTTTTCGTTCTTTGGGTGTCGGTTCGTTCATCGATACGTTTGAGTGCTTGCAAACGGAGGCTGGCTCCGTTTAGTATAGTTAAAAGCGGAGGCTCACTCCGTTTTATCCCGGGCAGGGAATGACGTCAACTCTATTGTGATGGAGCGGCAAAGATGACTGAGAAATTGGGTGCAACCACAACGACCGACGAGGTACTCGCGGGCGTCGACCTTCACGGCAAGCGAATTCTCGTAACGGGCGTCTCCGCGGGGCTGGGCGTGGAGACGGCACGGGCACTCGCCGCGCGTGGGGCGAACGTGATCGGCGCGGCCCGGGACCTGAAAAAGGCGCAGCAGGCGACCGCCGAAGCACAACGCGAGGCCACGGCCGCAGGCGGCAATATCGAGCTGATCGAACTCGATCTCGCGAGCCTCGCTAGCGTTCGCGCTTGCGCCGACAAGCTACTCGCACAAGGCCAACCGCTCGACGTGATCATCGCCAATGCGGGCGTGATGGCCACGCCGTTCGGCAAAACAGCGGACGGCTTCGAGACGCAGTTCGGCACGAATCATCTGGGGCATTTCGTGTTCGTGAATCGCGTGGCGTCGCTGATCCGCCCGGGTGGTCGTGTGGTCATGCTGGCGTCGTCAGGGCATCGTTTCGCGGACGTGGATCTCGACGATCCCAGCTTCGAGCACACGCCCTACGATCCGTTCGTCGCATACGGTCGCGCGAAGACCGCGAATATCCTCTTTGCGGTGGCCTTCGATCAACGTCACAAGGCGCGCGGTGTGCGGGCAGCGGCCGTTCATCCGGGCGGAATCATGACGGAACTGGCGCGCCACATGGACGAAGGCCAGTTGACCGCGATGCTGGAGAACATCAACAGTCAGCTTGCGTCGGAGGGCAAGGAGCCGTTCCAGTTCAAGACAGTTCCGCAAGGCGCGGCAACCTCGGTATGGACCGCAGTGGTAGCGGCAGCCGACGAGGTGGGCGGCAAATACTGCGAAAACTGCCACGTCAGCGAAATCGTTGCGGACGACGTGGTCATTACGCCCATCAGCGAAGGCGTTCGGCGTTATGCGCTCGACACGGATCATGCTGCCGCGCTCTGGCGCAAAAGCGAAGCGATGGTCGGCGAGTCGTTCTGACGCGTTTCCCTGCGCAACACAATCCATTACAAAAAAGCCGCCTTCTGATTGCGATCCCGCTGGAATAAGTCGAACGACATGGGCGTTTACGACGGGTGTGATCGTGTCGAAGGTAGTGCTTTGGGCGCTTGTTACGCTTGCTGCGCTTCACTCACGTGGTCTTTCAGCCATTCAACACCAGGAGTGAATCCATGCAGTCGTCCGAGCGCGCCCCTTCCTATTCGAAGCCCGCCATGTTTTTCCATTGGGCGACGGCGGTACTGATCGTCGTTGCGCTCTTTGCCATTGAAATACGCGGTCCGAAAGGATCGGATAGCCGCATCGTCTGGAACGCCGTTCATATCTGGGCCGGATCGCTGATTCTCAGCCTGTCGATTTTGCGCTTACTGTGGCGGCTCTGGCACGGTTCGCCCGCGGAACTCACGCACTCGCCGGTTCAGCTCTTCATGGCGCGGCTCACGCATCTCGCGCTCTATCTGCTGATCTTCGTGCAGCCTCTGCTCGGCATAGCGATGGTCAATACCGGTGGGAACGCCGTGACGCTCGCCGGCATCGGATGGCACATCCGCCTGTTTGGAGCCGATCCCGTTGCCCATCAATTCCTTCACAACGCGCACTTTCTGATCGGTAACGCCGCCTATTGGCTGATCGGATTACACACGTTCGCGGCGCTCGCCCATCACTTCGTGTTTCAGGACGCGACGCTCACGCGTATGACCCGGCTTTCCCGCGACAGGTGAGTCCGCACGGGCTTGCTTCAGTCTGCCGCTCGCGCATCGTCCTCCCAGTTCCGGTGAACGGTATTGCGGCGCGGCGTGATAGCGATCAACACCGACGGTTCATGCACGATCAGGCGATGCCATTGCGCGGCCGGCACAACGAAGGCCGCCTGCGAAGGCAAGCGCGCCGAGCGTATCGTCGTTCCATTGCGCACTTCCACTGAGAGCGAACCTGACGCAAGAATGAGGAGTTCGTCTCCGTCAGGGTGCATTTCCCAGGTCGGATAGTGCACGTCACGCGGGCTGCTCACGTGAAACATCGCGAGCATGCGGCCGTCTGTCAACTCGGGATCGCTGCCCGATTTCCTCAGGGTCTCGGCGGTTTTCGCATAGGAGCGCACGGTTCCGTCTCGCGCCAGAAAGATACAGGTGTCGTTCAGGTGAAGCGCCGTCGGACCATCATGAAGTGGTTGCGGATTCATTCTTCTCGTTCCTCGTATTGGATGAGCCGTTTTGACAATCGACTCAACGGCATTCAAGCGACGGTTTCAAGGAAGTCTGTCATGCGGTCCTGATTCGGCATGACGTTGTTCTTCAACAGAATCACCCCGGCGTTGCCGCGATGATAGGTACCGTGCAGGCAGACATGCAGAAGGATCTCGCCGCGCGTCATGCGAGCCGGCGTGCCGTTGATATAAGCAAAATCCACGGCTTGCTCCACGGCCTGCGTGGATAGATTTTCGACGTAGGAAACGTACCAGTCGTCGACCTCCATCGCGTCCTTAGCGAGTCGATGCATGTCGGGCATGGCATCCGAACGCGCCGCACGGAATCCGTGCGGCCGCCCCTGAAGATGATGCTGGAAGATCCGCTCGACCACAAAGATGTGATCGAGAATGCGCATGAGGTTCGCGGCATCCTCGGCGTTCAGTCGATCGATGTGATGGTCAAGCACCTCATAGAGGCCACGACTCGCCCATTGCTGATAGCGCACGAGCTGCGAATAGGAATTGGTGTTCATGACGTGTTAGCGTGATGGGAGTGAATGGCGCCGCTGCGGCGCCCCGTGATTGCGTCCATCGAATATCGGACAAATCACTGGAATTGACTATTCGCATTTCCCGAGCACGCTTATAGGGCCGCCCAATGGACGTAAAACCAAGGAAATCGCCGCGTCAGGCGCGCGCCAAAGCGACCGTCGACGCAATTATCGAAGGCACTATTCAGGTTTTGCTGGACGAAGGCTACGAAAGCTTTACGACAGCACGCGTGGCCGAACGCGCCGGCGTTAGCGTCGGCACCTTGTATCAGTACTACCCGAACAAGGCGGCGCTGGCCGTGGCCGTGGTCGACCGCTGCTGCGAAGAATTTCTGATCGCTTTCGAAAACGCGCTCGACGAACGTCGCTGCACGACGCTGGACGATTGCATTCGCGCGCTCGTCGACTTCGCGTTCGTCTCACATCACGTGACGCCCGAACGTCATCGATGTGTACTCGAGCTGGCGCCACGACTCGGCGTGGCGGACCGTACAGAAGTCGTCAGAAAAACAGCGGTAAAAGTACTCGAATCCACACTCAGAAGACATGCCGATGAAATCGCGCCGGAAATCGATATGACCGTGGCCGCGACGATGATCGAAACCACCATGGAAGCACTCGCTCATCGCGCGGTAATGACCGATCCGGCGCAAACTCAGAATGACTCGTTAGCGAAAGAAGCGACCCGACTGATCACGCTTTATCTGTTCACCGGAAAATGAACGCTTGCGCATAATTTGCACGCACCAGGCTGATAAACTGCCGCAGCGTTTCGGTGACGAAGATAGGCGTATTAAGCGAGTCGGCGTGAAGGCAATTCCATTCGCATGGATTGTTCTGCTGCGCGGGCTGCATGATCAAATCCAAACACTGAGGAAGCTTCTGCCATGTCGTCTTTAAACTTTCACGAAGGCCGCAGCATCCGGCAACGCGTCCGGTCGTCGGCCAGTTTATGTTTCGTGCTTGCTTTGCTATCCACTAGTGCATTTGCCGACGACGCACAGCAATGCGCCGCGAATGCTGGAACGCTGCTCGTCGGTCAGGTTGTGTCTGCACCCACCTTCAAACACGGCATGTTCCGCAAAGGCGTCGAGCTGTCGCATACGCATTTAACGCTGAAGGGCGACGCGGACGGTGCCGATTACGACGTCGCCATCGACAACGTCTTCGCATCGGGTTATCAGCAGGATGCAGCCGTTGTGCCGCCGCCGTTGAACAGCATTGCGGTTGGCGACCGACTCGAACTATGCGGCCTTCCTTTTCAAGGCGGCATTCATTGGGTTCACACCAATTGCGGCGACGCACCCACCTCGCAAGATCCGAATGGATGGCTGAAAGAGATCGCGACCGACGGCACCGTCGGCCCCAGTTTCGAAGACAGTCAGCAATACTGTTACCTGTGGCCGCATAACTAGAACCAGGCCAAATAAGCGGCAGGTCAGAGAGAGCGCTCAATCGCCTGCCGCAGCAGTGCCAGACCCAGATCGATCTCTTCTTCGCGGACGGTCAACGGCGGCGCGATTCGGAACACACCGCCCATACCCGGCAACTGCACGATGTTCATGCTGAGCCCCAGGTTCATGCACTCGCGGGTAATCTTTGCACCGAGTCCATCCGCCGGTTCTTTCGTGCGACGGTCTTTGACGATCTCCATGCCCAGCAGCAGGCCGCGTCCGCGAATGTCGCCGATGCATTCGAAGCTTTCCATCAGATCCAGCAAACCGCGTTTGAGTCGCGCCCCCATCACGTTCGCACGCTCGACCAGCCCGTCGCGCTCGACCACATCCAATACGCGCAAACCGACGGCGGCGGGCAGTGGATCGGACACGTGAGTCGTATAGAACAGGTAACCCAATTCGTGGGCCCGCTCTTCGATCTGCGCGGAGGTCACGACCGCCGCGAGCGGCAGACCGGCGCCCAGTGTTTTCGATAGCGTGAGAATGTCGGGCGTGACGCCGTCGCGCTGACAGGCGAACATCGTGCCCGTACGCCCCACTCCGGTTTGCGCTTCGTCGAGGATCAGCAGCATGCCGCGTTCCTCGCATTTGCGCTTCAACGCGGCCATGTAACCTTCCGGCAATTCGATGATCCCGCCGGAGCTAAGAATCGGCTCTGCAATAAAGGCAGCCAGATTGCCGCTGGATTGACGGTCGATGAGATCGAACGCGTAGTCCAGTTCCGCCAGGTAATCGTATTCACCGTGACGCTCGAAACGCGGCCGGTACGGAAACGGCGCGGGAATCGCGTAAGAGCCGACCGCCGCGGGACCGACGCCCTTACGACCCGCGCTATAGGTTGCAGACGCGGCGTTCCCCGTCATGCCATGCCACGACTGCGCAA
This sequence comes from Paraburkholderia sp. BCC1876, assembly GCF_902833695.1. Classification (NCBI taxonomy): domain Bacteria; kingdom Pseudomonadati; phylum Pseudomonadota; class Betaproteobacteria; order Burkholderiales; family Burkholderiaceae; genus Paraburkholderia; species Paraburkholderia sp. BCC1876. The sequence goes on from NZ_CADFGI010000005.1 coordinate 567,575, forward strand.
AACCGACAATTTCATATTTGCCGGTGACCAGCTTCGCCATGCGAATAGCGGCCTCGTTCGACTCCGCGCCGGTGCTGAGCAACAGCGCACGGTCGAGTCCGTCGGGCGTGATGTCGGCGAGGCGTGTTGCGAGGTCGACCACCGGTCGCGACAGCATGCCGCTGAACAGATGGTCGAGCTTGCCGGCGTATTCGTTGATGACCGACACGATGTCCGGATGACTGTGCCCCAGCACCGCGCTCATTTGCCCCGAGGTGAAGTCGAGAATCGCACGGCCGTCCGCGTCATAAACAAAGCTGCCCTGAGCGCGCTCGATAATCAACGGCTCGAAGGTGCCGCCGTAGCGGATCAGGTGCTGCCTGGCGTTGCGCCAGAACGTTGCGTCGTCGTTGCGGGACACTGTGCTTCTCCTTGACCGGGTAGCGGGAATAGCTTGCAGTCTAGATGGCTCTCTGGTTTCATAGAAACGAATAGTTCTAATGGAAGCTAGAAGCGAGTCTAATATCTTGAGCCTCTCACTCGAAATCGATCTGCTGCGTTCGTTTGTCGTGATTGCCGAAGTCCGGGCGTTGAGTCGTGCGGCCAATCGGATCGGGCGAACCCAGTCGGCGCTGAGTCAGCAAATGAAACGCCTTGAAGAAATCGTCGATCAGCCGCTGTTCCAGCGCACGGGTCGCGGGGTGGTGCTGACGAATCCCGGTGAACGGTTGCTGGTCCACGCCCAGCGCATTCTGCGGCTGCACGATGAAGCGATGGCGGATCTTTCTGGAAAAGGTTTGTCGGGGACGATCCGCTTCGGGTGTCCGGACGACTACGCAGCCGTCTTTCTGCCGCATTTATTGCGGCAATTTTCCAGTCAGCATCCGCAGGCTTTGGTGGAGGTTATGTGCGCCCCTACCCCGCGCTTGCGCGAACAACTGGACATGCATGCGCTGGATCTGGCGATGATCTCACTGCCGGAAGACGCGGCCGATGCGCACATCATTCGCCGCGAGCCGCTGGTTTGGGTGGGCTGTGCGGGAATGGATTCCGCGCACTTCGATCCGCTGCCGCTGGCGCTTTCGGATCCGGATACGCTCGATCACGTGGCGGCATGCGAGGCGCTGCAGCGTGTGGGGCGGCGTTATCGTATTGCCTATGCGAGTAGCAGTCTTGCCGGGCTCACGGCATTGGTGCGCTCAGGGCAGGCTTTCGCGGTGATCACGCAAACGGCGGTTGCTTCGGATCTCTGCGTCATCAGCGACGATCCGCAGTTGCCTGCTTTGCCGGCTATCGGCATCACGCTGAAGTTCGAACGGGATCGGCCTTCGCATTTGACCACCGCGTTTGCGGAGCATATTCGCGTGACGTTGCCGTTGCTTTGATCCGGCAATCGCGTGAGACAACGGAGTACCTTGATCGTCAAAGCTTTGCCGGCACCTTGGCCGGTTAAGGTCAATTAAGAAAACTACAAAGATTTTCAAGCTTCAGGCCGATACGCTCACTCCACTGATCGTAATACTTAAGGAGAAAACGTATGGCTTTCAGCTTTGACCCGACCGACTGGCAGATCGTCCCCGCGCGCACCGTTCACAATCAGCGGGGCGAACTGGTGTTGTCCGGGCAGCATAAATACCTGCTGCGGACGATGGCCTGATCATTACCGTTACTGCCGCTGCAAACCATCAATCAAGGGAAGAGACCATGCCTGTTTCGTTGCCACCCGAACCCGTCGTCACTCAGGAAGTACGCATCGTCGATCAACAAGGCCGTCCCCGCATCGTGCTGTCGGCGAGCAACGGTGTACCGACCTTGGTGCTACTCAGCGAATCCGGCACGGTCGGTGCGACTGTCGCACTCGATGCCGCGGGCAGGCCGTCCGTCACGCTTGCCAATCCGAATCCGGCGTGGCCGACGGCCGCGCTTGCCGTCGACGACAAGGGCGCGCATGTGAAGTTCGACCGGCCAGGTGGCGCGTCGAGTTATCTGTTCCTCAATAACGCGGGCGGGTCCGGCGTCGTATTGGTGGACAACGCGGGCAAGCGCCGGCTCAATGCGACGGTGGCAGCGGACGGCACCACTAACGTCGAGCCGTTGAGCCCAGATGGAAAAGCGCCGCAATAAAAAGCATTCCATCCGCGGTAAGTGTGCCGCTACCCACGTCCCACTGCCGTTAAAGGTCACCGTGCGCTGCGCGAACGTGTGCCGGACAAACTCAGCGTCAGCACCCAGCCCGCCGAAGCGATGCCGGTGAACTTCGTGAATTCCCCCTTGAGTGTAACGAGTGTTTCATGTAACGTTCGTTTCATGAACAGAAAAGACACGCTTCGCGACCAGGCGCTGGCCTACTTCCTTGAACACGGCATCGCCGATCTTTCGTTACGGCCGCTGGCCGAGCAGATCGGAACCAGCGCACGGTTGTTGATCTTTCACTTTGGTTCCAAAGACGGGCTCATCGCCGAAGTCATGGGCGAGGTGCGGCAGCGCGCGCAACAGTCCTTCACCGCCTTGATGCGCGAATCAGGCGGGCAAGGCGGCATGAAGATTTTCTGGCAGTGGTCCACGCATGCGAACAACGTTCCTTACGTGCGCCTGCTGTACGAAGTGCAGGTTCTGGCCATGCAGAACCCTGCCGTCTACGCGCCTTTCATGGACGACAACAGTTCGAACTGGTTGAGCTTTGTCGAAAGCACGCTTCCACCTTCGCCTCAGCGCCGCGCCACGGCCACGCTGTATGTCGCCGTGATCGACGGCTTGATGCTGGAATTTCTGAGCACCGGCGACCTGGCCCGAACCAGTGCGGCGCTGGGGGTGTTCATTTCGATGTCCGGTAATGCTCCTGGCAAATCGCGAACCTGACTTGCCCGACCTTAACGCTACGAAGAGAGTGACCCATGAAGAATCTTGCGAGTCCGGATCTGGCAGCTTCGAATCAGGCGGGCGCACCACGCGCTCTATTGGCATCACCAAGACACACGCTTCATTTCATGGCTGTCTGCCTGGTCCTGACCGTAGTCAGCGCCATTAACGGCATGCACAACTCAACAGCGGACTCGCCCGCTACGCCGAAGCAGTTGAACCTGTTTTATGCGTTCGTGATTGGCATGGAATGGATGTGGGTCCGCTTCGTTTACAAAGGCATGCGCGAGTACCAACGGTCTATTGTCGAGTTCTTCGGTCGCCATCGGTTGACGCTCAAAGAATTCGGAAAAGACATCGTCTACGCGACACTGGCTTTCGGCGTCGACTATTTTTGTAACGCGGGCCTGGTCGGCCTGCTGCAACATGGCGCGCAACCGGCCAACCCGGTACTGCCCGCATTGCCGGTTGGCCTGCTCGCCGTCACGTTGTGGGTATGCCTCTCGCTAAGCGCCGGTGTGTGCGAGGAAATCGTGTTTCGCGGATATCTGCAACGCCAACTTACCGTCATCACCGGTAGAGTAGGCATCGCCATCCTGGCCCAGGCGATTCTGTTCGGGATCGGACACGGCTATGAAGGCATCGTTTCGGTTCTCAGCATCGTGCTCAATGGGCTTGTGTTGGGAGCACTTGCGGCCTGGCGCGGCAATATTCGCGCGGGGATTCTGATGCACGTGGCGTGGGATGTTCTGGCGGGGTTTGGGATCGTGTCATAACGACAGAGTGCGAACTCGCTGTCCGCGTAAGCCACGTACTCTAAAATTTCGTTGACCCGGCCCCAGGGGCCGCCCTCATGCTTACCGCAACTGGTCAACAGAAAGAGGTGACTGAATGAGCTCTTCCGCCCCGTGTTTGAACGCATCAGAAGCGGCCAGTCAGCTCGGCGTGTCGATCAAGGCATTGCGGTTATATGAGCAGCAGGGACTGGTCACTCCGGGCCGAACGGCGGCCGGATATCGCGTGTATGGTCCGAAGGAGATGGATCGCGCCGGCGAGATTGTGGCTCTGCGTGCTCTCGGCCTCAGTCTTGCCCAGGTCGCGCGCGTGCTGGATGGCGATCCACAAAGCCTGGCCATTGCTTTGGCGACGCATGCAACCGCATTGAATGAGGAACTGCAGGATCTTGTTCAGAAGCTGGACAGAATCCGGCGCGTTCGCTCTGATCTCGCGCGTGGCCAGATGCCGGTTGGTGGAGAGCTGACCCAGCTTATCGACCGACCGGGGATTAGCGTGGCATTTGCGCTGCCTTGGCCTTGGGGCGGAGAACGTTTCGAACTTCGCGACATTCGTCCGCTTAACTACATCATCGGTTCTCTGGGCAGCGGTAAGACCAGGCTGGCGCTTCGTCTCGCGGAGACTTTGCCTGACGCGGTATTCCTCGGATTGGACCGGTTGCAGGATAAAGGCGCGGCGGCGCTCGATCTGCTGAAGGCCGATACGGCTTTAAAGTCGCGCGTCGATCGGGCCGTCGAGTGGCTTATCGATGAGGGCGCAACTGAATCTGAAGCATTGACAATCCTGCTGGTGGGGTGGGAAACAGATGGCCCCGCTGCACTGGTTGTCGATATGGTCGAACAGGATCTCGATGGGCTCACTCAGGAAGCGTTGATCACGTTTCTTCGCCTTCGTGCGAGTGCCAGTATGCGATCTCTTTTCCTGATGACTCGCTCTTCGGCGATTCTGGATTTGGCGGCGGTCGGACCCTATGAGGCGATTATTCTTTGTCCCGCGAATCATAGTGCGCCGGTTCGTGTGGCACCGTACCCCGGCGCACCGGGTTGTGAAGCGGTTGCTACCTGTCTGGCGACGCCTGAGGTGCGGGCGCGGATCGCGCGTCGGCCTGAAACCTCTGCTGGCGAGGCTACAATCTACAAACCTCAAACCCACGCCCCACGGAACCCATAGTCACCGCTCATGTTGAAGATCCTGGTCAGCGCCTGCCTCGTCGGCCACCCCGTTCGCTACAACGGCAAGGCCAAACTCAGGCACGACGCGTGGTTGTCCCGCTGGCGCGACGAAGGTCGCCTCGTCACCGTCTGCCCCGAAGTGGCAGCCGGCTTCCCGACTCCGCGCCCACCGGCGGAAATACAACTGCGCCGCACAGGTGTGGATGTTCTGGCGAGCAATGCGACGATTGAGGACAACACCGGCGCGGACGTGACCGCGCTCTTCATCGCAGGCGCCCGTCATGCGCTCAACCGCGCCAAGGCTGAAAACTGCCGCTATGCGTTGCTAGCGGACGGCAGTCCCTCTTGTGGTAGCAGCTTCATTTACGACGGCGCATTCAGTGGGGAAACGCATCCAGGCGTCGGAGTGACTGTCGCGTTGCTGCGAGAGCACGGCATCCGCGTGTTCGCGGAGTCGCAAATCGATGAGTTGGCGGCGGAGATCGCCGGAAACGATGGGGAACAGGGGGTCTTGTGAAAGGCGCGTTCGGAGCATAGTGCGAGGACGGCTCCAACCCTGCCAGAATGCTTTTTGCCTCAGCCACAGGTGGTTTAGCTAGAATCAGTTTTCGATCCAACTATTCGTCTATAAACGGAGACAAACGTGCCAGGCTTACTTCCCGATGTCGACCGCGAGGGGCTCCTCGAATATTCAGTCGTTTACACCGACCGATCAATCAATCACATGTCGCAACTCTTCCAGGGAGTCATGCGCGACATTTCCGCTTCGCTAAAAAAGGTCTACAACGCGAAGTCGGCCATTGTTGTCCCGGGTAGCGGGACTTTCGGCATGGAAGCTGTTGCCCGGCAATTCGCGACGAACAGAAAGTGCCTGGTCATCCGCAATGGCTGGTTCAGTTTTCGCTGGTCGCAGATTTTCGACATGGGCAGCATTCCGTCTGAGTCGATCGTGCTGAAGGCGCGTCCGGTCGAACAAGGGAGACAGGCTGCTTACGCGCCGCCCCCGATCGAAGACGTGGTCGCTGCGATCCGCGAAAACAAGCCGGATCTGGTGTTTGCGCCGCATGTCGAAACCGCATCCGGGATCATGCTGCCGGACGCCTATTTGCGTGCGGTGGCCGATGCTGTGCATGACGTCGGCGGCATGTTTGTACTGGATTGCATTGCTTCCGGCACGGTCTGGGTCGACATGCAAGCGAGCGGCGTCGACGTTCTGATCAGCGCCCCGCAAAAGGGATGGAGCGCGTCGCCGTGCTGCGGGCTGGTCATGCTCAGCCCGCTTGCCCGCGAAAGAATCGACGCAACAACCAGCACCAGTTTTGCTTGCGACCTTCGCAAATGGCTGCAGATCATGGAAGCCTACGAGAACGGCGGGTTCGCGTACCACGCCACGATGCCCACCGACGGACTCGCGACGTTGCGTGACGTCATGAAGGAGACCGAGGCATACGGCTTCGAAAAAGTGCGAGCGGAGCAGCTTGAACTCGGCAAACGCGTTCGCTCACTCCTCGCGGAAAACGGTTTCAAAAGCGTGGCGGCCGAAGGTTTCGAGGCGCCGGGCGTGGTCGTCAGCTACACGGACGATGACGGAATACGATCCGGCAAGAAGTTCGCCGATGCCGGCTTGCAGATCGCGCCAGGCGTTCCGCTTCAATGCGACGAGCCTGAGGATTTTAAAACCTTCCGCATCGGGTTATTTGGGTTGGACAAACTGCATGACGTTGAAGGTGCGGTGGCCAGGTTTGCGAAGGCGCTGCACAGTTTTGTTTAGAGCGGTTTTTTGCTGAGGATGTGCGTATTGCCTGTCATCGCAAGCGGCTGGGCAGGAGGAGCCCGAAACCTTGCGGACAGGCTATGCGCACTTTCCTACTTCGCGAGAACAATGTGCGTGGCTCGCTCCGTCGCTACATGCTCGACTGTGCGATATCCCAAGGCGCGGAGATCCAGGCCGCTAAAGAGCGATTCGCCCTGACCGAGCGCAACTGGAACAAAGGCGAGATGAATCTCATCCACGTAGCCAGCCTGAACGTATTGCCTCACGGTCTCGACTCCGCCGCCAATCTTGATGTCCTTTCCGCCCGCCGCTTCGCGCGCTTTTTCTAGCGCGTCTTCAATGCCGCCCGAAACAAAATGAAATGTCGTTCCGCCTAGCATCTCAATGGACGGTCGCGGATGATGCGTGAGTACGAAGGTTGGCGCATGGTACGGCGGATTGTCACCCCACCAGCCCTTCCATTGATCGTCCGGCCATTCCCCACGAATCGGGCCGAACATGTTTCGACCGAGGATGAAGGCACCGAAACCTTCCATGGCCCGTTGCGCGAATTTGTCATCGAGGCCGGTGTCACCACCTTCTTTGCCCAGCATCTGCAGAAAAGTCCGCGTCGGGAAAAACCATTGAAAGATTTCCTCGCCTCGCACGCCAAGCGGTTGATCTAGGCTTTGAGCGGTTCCCGCACCAAAGCCATCAAGCGAGACACTGAACCCGGCAACTTTTACTTTAGTCATTCACTTCTCCGTTGGCACGTTAAGTGATGGAGCTTCGAAGCCAGATGATAGTTTGGCTTTCATTCACACGACGCGCGATGTGATGGTAAATCGACAATGATTCGAGTTAGTGGAAACCCGGATGCGAATCGGCACTGTCGTGTTCCGGTCAAACTGGATCGTGTTCACTGTTTTTTTTGCGCCAGAAAAAAGGCGTATGCCTGTACTCGCTTCACTCCAACGCCAACAAAACGAGGATGAAATGATAGCGGCGCTCGGCGAGCGAATGAGCGTTTGCGGCCGAGGCTGTGTGAAAACGCATGCTGAACGCGGTGTTCTAAAAAATTGACCCTTCAGATCGCGCCATATCGGTTTGCGGACACCTCGGGACCCGAAAAACCGAGTAGTTTTGCGTCTTCACACAGCCTCGGCCAAAACCGGTCGGTCGACATAGGCATTCAGATCGTCAACGAACGGGCACTCTGAGGCGCTAACGCGCCGACAGACGATGCCGCGGCTCGTCTAAAATCAAGCTCGACTCCAACTACCACTGAACGCAGTGAATTTCCATCTGACTATTCGAACCGCGCGAGGCGCTGATGCTGACATCCTTCAGTCGCTGTATCGTCAGTTGATCGACGACGAGAACGTCAAGGCAACGGCGCGCCAAATCCAGATTCTTGAGGACGACGCTCGCACTCGCTTGCTAGTCTGCGAGATTGATGGTCGTATTCGAGGTACCGTATTGGTTTGCCTTTGTGCGGATGCCATGTACGCCGGACAGCCTTTCGCCGTAGTTGAAAATCTCGTCGTTGATCAGGAATGCCGTAGGAATGGAATCGGGCGGGCACTGCTACGTGAGGTCGAGCAATTCTGTCGATCGCGAGACTGTTCGAAGATAATGCTTCTTAGTTCGGCGGCTCGCGTCGACGCGCACCGATTCTTCGAGCAGTTTGGCTTCCTTGGTGACCGAAAGCGAGGTTTCGTCAAGTACCGCAGCCAGTTTGCCGAAACGGCTTGCGATCTTCTGTCGCTCGCCGGCCAGAAACGGATGGTCGACGACAGCATGTAAATCGTTGAAAATCTCGCGTCGTAGGTTCGAGTGCAGTTCACCTTAGTGTTTTTTCATTACGGAGACTCCTCAACGGAGATATGAGCGATGGCCTTGAAAAGCATCCGCCGGGCAACGGCAGATGATGTACCCATACTTACACAGATTCGAAACGATGCGCATGCGAAGAAGGTCGCCTACCGCGACTATGCATGGGGGAAGGACGGGGACGGGTTTTCGGAAAACTGGGTACGAAACAATGTCTCTCAAAAGGAAGTGTATGTAGTTGAACTGGAAGGCACCCCCGTCGCAACGTTTTCGCTCGTTCTGGATGAGGACAAGCATTGGGGGCCTCAAGAACCGATCGCCGGTTATGTCCATGGTCTTTCTGTGCGGAAGGACTTTAACGGACGTGGACTTGGCAGCTTTGTGCTTGATTGGTGCGGTGACAAGATTAGCGCCTTGGATCGGTGTTTTATTCGACTCGACTGCGCCGTCCACAACGCAAAGCTGTGTGCCTATTACGAGTCGTTTGGATTCATCCGCGTAGGGCAATACGTCGAGCCAGAGACCGGTGGCTATGTATGGTCACTCTACGAGAAAGCGGCGAATCCGTTGCGCAAGCGGCCATCGGCCAGGCTTTTAATAACCACTCCAAAGCGGCGCGTGTTGTTATTCCGTTTCGCCCACAAATCTGGCGCCCTCGCTGGGACGGCCTATTGGGCAACGCCGGGCGGCGGTGTCGAGCATGGCGAGACGTTTGCAGGCGCGGCGATACGCGAGCTCCGCGAAGAAACAGGCATTCACAAGGCGCGGATATCACAGCCAGTGGGACGACGCGAACTGCTCTTGCAGTTGCCGGACGGCGAGCACGTGTTCGCCGTCGAGCAGTATTTCGTCGTCGATACCGACACGGAATCCATTTCACGCGACAGTTGGACCGCCGAAGAGAAGGAAGTGATGGTGGATCATCAATGGTGGAGCCGGGACGAACTGTCCAGCACCACCGAGACTGTCTACCCTGAAGAGCTAATTCAGATGCTCGATAACGCCGGAGTTTTCGGCGCTGAACGTCCGCTATGAGGCAAACCAGACGGCCGGAATGGGTCCGCTCTATGCCGTTCGCATACCGACGACAAGCAGCGGCGAATCGCGGTCTGCATCGGGCACGGCTCGGCCAGGAACGGTTGCTGGAACAGTGCTCATAAATCGGCGACAATCGGACATTCTGGAAAGCCATTCTTTCAACTGCGCTGATGTCCTGTCCACTGAGTGCTTAAAGTGCAGCCGGATTTGCGCCGCTCTTGTCCACGGTAACTATCTCGCGCTCGCCGTTCTGTTCACCTTCTCGAAGTAACAGCGAGCTAATTGACCGTGCTACCGCGTCGAAACCTTCCAGGCCTTCAAGGACGTAGGGCCCGAGACACATCGAACGCCACATCATGACCACAACGAGAAGCCTGGCGCTCATTCTGGCATGCGTGTTTGCCTCTTCTCAGCACGCCCACGCGCAATGTGTCGACCTGGTCGCCAGTCTTGACGATGGTCAGTTGATGCAGTCGCGGATTGCGCTGGTCGACCGTGCCACGCCTGGCGAGCAGATCCGCATCCTCGCCTACATCTTCGAAATCGATCAGACCGGCGGCCTGCTGTTGCGTCATCTGGTCGAGGCCGCAAGCCGAGGTGTGCCGGTCAAGCTGTTGATCGACGGCATCGGCCCCGAGCCGCACTTCCCGTTCGAGGACGAGTTCATCGTCGCCCTGCACGAGGTGGCTCCCGGCATCGAACTGCGAATCTTCCATCCACGATCAGATCTCATCGAGATTTCGCATCGCATGCACGACAAGCTGTTCCTGGTTGGCGACACGGCCGTGATTGGCAGTACCTCGATCTGGGATGCGAGCTTCCTCAACTGGCTCAGCGAGCGCGATCTGATGGTGTCGGGCGACCCCGGCCAGGATGCGTCCTCCCTGCACGCCATGTACCAGCATTTCGCCTTGTTCTGGGATAGCCCGGAAGTGGTTCGCCCCGAGCCGGAAAAATTCCTTCAAGTCGCAACGCCTTATCGCATCTCGCAGGGTTATGCGACGCTGGACCCGGCGCGTATCCATTATTGGCGCGAATGGCTGCTGGCTCCGATCGACGCTGCAACCCGGGCGACGGACCTGGCCGTTACCGATACACCAACGGCCTCCGATACGCCCAATGATCCCGCCGCTCCGCCCGCTTCCGGGGCGGATTTTGATCCTGCCTGGATGCCGATCGCCTGCGATCGCCTGCGCTATGCCTACGACTGGCCCGACAAGCGCTCGCCAGGCACGTTGCAGGACATGCTGCAAGCGTTCGATACGGCGCAGCACGAGATCCTGATCATCAACCCCTACCTGATCCTGGTGCCGGAACTGCGCGAGGTTCTTGAGCGCAAGCGGCGCGAAGGTGTCCACGTGATCCTGGTGAGCGCCTCGCTGGCGAGCATCACGCAGGAATTCCCCGCAGTCGGACGCGCCTATGCCGACGATCTGCCCGGTTTGGTGAATGCCGGGATCGAGGTGCGTGAATATTCCGACCGGGAGAACCGCATGATGCACGCCAAGCTGGTCCTCATCGACGGCCATCGATATTATCTCGGCAGTTTCAATTTTGATTCGCTGTCGGCCCACTTGAATACCGAAAACGGTCTGTGGATAGATATCCCTGAGGACGGGCTCGATCCTTTGCACGACAGCGTGGCGTACTTCCTGCGCAACTCAAGTTCGGTGAGCGACGTCAATGGCCGCCTTCTGGCGGATCCCAATGCGCGCTGCCGGGCCGCCGGCTGCGGCGGTGCCTGGCGGTGGGTGACGATGCTGATCAGGAACTTCCTCTGAGCGCGGCGTGGCCTATCGCTAAGCTACGTGGCCAATTCGGGTCGCCGTTCCGCGCCGTGTCGCGCAGTAGTCGGCCATGTGCGGACGGTCGACATCGTTGCCTAGATCGCAGACAATCAGCAAGCGGCAGAACTCAGCCCAAACTCGGCGCCGTAAAAGGAAAACCATGAGAAATCAAATCCGCAAGCTTGTCTTGGTTCTAGGCGTTACTTCAGCACTCGCATCCCACCACGCATTGGCCGCAGATCCAGCAGCCGGGTTTTTAGTTGGACTCTTCATGAAGGTTTGCGTACCCAATATGGGACGGCCGAGTGGGGTTGAAGCTTGGGCAGATGGATGGCATTTACACGAAATCACCGACGCAATTCCTTTGCAAGTCTTCGTTGGAGACGGCGAAAATGGAAAAGCGTGGGCAGTACCGGCGAAATATGGGAGTTTTGCGCTCTCGATCAGAGGGACGACCCGCGCATGCGCTGTTTGGGCAAGAGCTGCTGATCCGGGAGAAGTCGAAGCCGATTTTCATAAACTGATCGACGGAAGCAAACGTCCCGGACTTAATCTCACGGTAGTCGAAGATAAGATTTTACCCAGCCCAGCGGGACCCCTTCATGAACTCGTATATCAAATGTCAGCAACCGATGCGGCAACAGGATTTGTATTTACGCTGCTCACAGCCGAGAACCCAGGAGGCGCGTTTCAAGCTTCATTGCAAGTCGCTGCAGCGCGAATTCCGTCGCCTACAAACTAACGTCTTAACCTGACTGAGAATTGAACGGCCGCAGGCTCGTGCCTGTTCCGGAGCGTGCTGACATATGGCGAGTGGGGGGCGAACTGAGTCGATCATCATCGGACCGAGTGCGGCCGAGGCTGTGTGAAAACGCGTGTTGGAAAGGGCCTTCTAAAAAATCGACCCTTTAGATGGCGCTGTATTGGCTTGGTAGCAACTCGGGAAGGGTAACGCGACACCCGAAAACCGAGTACTTTTGCGTTTTCACACAGCCTCGGCCGATTTGCGCCTTTCGCCGAAAGTGGCAGCGGTTGTTCACCGGCCTAGTCGCCGCCGTCAGGGTGACGGCCGCTCGCGCGACGGCGGTACAGAGATAAATTGGCTTATCTCAATAGCCACGTCCCGCGACCATGCATAAGCGTGGTTCGGGCGTCCACGCTGGCGAATGGCCGCTACCGGCGATGGCGAAGGGCTCAAGTCGGCCTTTGGACTCAACCGGTCACTCGCCGGCATCTCGTGCATCGTTGACAATTCCGGACAATGCGTAGGGTCGCCGACACCTTGAACGGGGGTCTCTGCGACTGCAGCTAGCTACGACCATCAGTCGTGGTGGTAGAGGTCGTTTGAACGTTTGAACTGCACGGTCGTGGTAACGGGATACAGATCAACAAAGAACTCCGCCCGGATATCCGTCGCTCACATCCCCACGATCACCTGCCGATACCTCTCGCAGATGCGGCGAACCGCCTCAACATCGTGCGGCACAGGCAACGCCGCCATCGCGCGAAAGAACGCATCGTGACGCGCCGGCGCAGCGACCAGCAGCATGCGTGCGTCGGCGGTCTCGCGGTTGATGAATCCGTGGACGTCCCCGGGCGCGACCGTGACCACAGCACCTGAGGACACCCTCTGAACAGTGTCCCCGATCTGGAATTCGAGCGCGCCTTCGTGCACGACAAAAGTCTTATCCTCGTCCAGCGAGCGATGCGCAGGGGCACCGCCGCCCGCACCAATACGCATCTCCATCACGGTGTATGGAACGTCGGTGCAGGCGTGATCGGCGTCGGCCGTGCCCGCGATCACGCGAGTCTTCATGTTGGAGAAAGAGAGCACAGCCGATGGCGTGAAGATGGCGGTTTTCATGAGCGTTGCAAAGCGTGTTGAGAAAGCGCCAGTCTGCACCCGCTAATCGCGGTCGATAAGACCGATAGAATGGCGGCTCCTGCCAATGAGATGGACAATGGATATCAACGGCTCTCTCGCCTTTGTAACCGTGGTGGATAGCGGCTCGTTCGCCGCCGCCGCACGCGAACTGGGCTTGCCCCGCTCGACCGTGAGTGCGCGCGTGGCCGCACTGGAGGCGCGGCTCGGCGTGCGGCTACTGCGGCGCTCGACGCGCCAGCTCGCGCTGACCGAAGACGGTGAGGTTTGGTACGCAAGCGTCGGCGGCGCCATTGCTATGTTGCGCGACGCCGAACAACGCGGTCTCGCCGAAGGCGCGACGTTGTCGGGCACCATCCGCCTAAGCGTGCCGCTCGACTTCCCTGACACCGTCCTCGCCGATGCCATCACCGCATTTGTCGGCGCGCACTCGCGCGTATGCGTCGAGGTGCACGCCAGCAACGATGTCGTGGATTTCGTCAGCGACAGGTTCGATCTTGCGATACGCGGCGGCAAACCGGGCGGCAACGACGCAGTTGCGCGGCGAATCGCCGGTTTCCGTATGGCGTTGTTCGCTAGTCCCGCGTGGCTCGCGCAGCGCGCGGGGACAAATCCTTTCCCCGACGGCGATGCGCCTGAGCGCAAATCGATAGCGCCCGGCTCCTTCGCCCCACACTCCTCGCTCGCCTTTGCCACGGGTACGAATCGTACAGCGGGCGCCTACACAAGCGTCAAGTCCAACAGTTTCGGCTTGCTGAAGCAGCTGGCGATACGTGGCGCTGGCGTGGCGACGCTGCCTGCTCATCTGTGCGCGGACGCGCTCTCCGCTGGCACGCTGGTTGAGATCGACGCGCCCGTGCACGCCACTGCCCAGCTCGGCCTTTACCTCGTTTATCCGTCGCGAAGCGACATGAGCGCGCGCGTACGCGCATTCGCGGGCTATCTAGGCGACGCACTGGAGCAACTCACGGCGGCGTCTCGAAGTGCCTGCTGATGGTGCGGGCGAACCGATTCCTGCCTGCACGGGAAAGGACTCAGTGCGGCCATGAACGGACGTTTGTCGGTTAGCGATAGATCAGCGACAATCTGGCGATCCAGACTAACTACATCGCCTTGGTATTGAAACGTCGGGCGGAACAATTGAGCAAGCATCCACCATGGCCAACCCTCAAGTCCGCCAAAAAAAGCCACACTTCAGGTCTCAATTCAAAAACAACGCTGTAAGAACGTAGGCCTTGGCCTCCAAAGCTTAAATGTCCATCGACCAATACCAGCCATCGAACACGGTGCTTTGCTTTGAAAATTTCAAAGAGAATGCGCTCTACTTTGATCGTCTTCTGCCATTGAACATGGGAAGAATGCGAGGCGATCCTGATGTTGGAGACATATTGGTCGGCTTTCCAGAGGAGATTCCGTCTGCCGCACTTTCCCACCTAATTGATGGCGTAGAGGGGGATACGAACACTTATAGCCACGCAACCCGGGTTATTGACCTCGTCGGCGAGAAGTGGGGTGAATTCGCGAAAAAAGTAAGCCCATACGCCAACCTTTGGTGCCCTGATCCCAGTGATTCCCTCGGCTGGGACGTCCTCGATCAATATCGAAAATTGCAAAACGCATACTGTTCCGATGCTTCTTCGAGAGGTGCATTGCCGATCAGGACAACGTTCCGAGAGTACGCGCTAAGTGTCGGATTTGAGCGATTCTGCGTTTCGCTTCCCGCCAGTCTTCAAGGCTTACACAGTCAGTGCGACCCTAGCATCACGCTCTCAAGACTTAGCTTGATCGATGCTCGGCAAGCGGATTGGCGGCAGATTATCGAGGTCCGAAAAGACATTCAATCGCATCGCAAGCTTGCTCGCCTTCGCTTGTTTATGCATAACAACTACTCGGAATGTTCGTTCGCATATATCGAGGATGACTTATGCAGGCGTTTGGAAGAGTACGATCAGGTGCGCAGAAAGTTCGGTTTTAAGACGACGGTGTCATCACTCTCGATGCTTCTTGATGCGAAGGCATTGCCCACATCCGTCGGTGCCGGTCTTGTGGCAGGATTATTCGGTGGGACAACGTTAGGTTTAGCCGCCGCAGCAGCAATTGAGATTGGAAAAATCGCAATTAACTTTGTCGAAAAGCATCACGAAATGAAAGCCTGGCAAGCCGGTCACGAGCTTGCCTATATCCTTGAGACGAAGTCGAAGCTGTCGTGAGGCACTTTAATTCGCTCAAACCTTTTCCAGTAAGATAATCTTAATTTTTAAGAAACTGAAATGACAATCCACGCTTTAACAGCTTGGCTCAAAGACTCGATTTCCGGAATAATATTACTGGGCGCAATCGGAAGTCTACTGGCGGTAGTAATAGGGCATATTTTAAAGCCCATGGTGATAAAGTTACTTCCTACGCCAATAAAATCACATCGCCAGAGAGTTACCAAGCAGGCGTATATGCTAGGTTATAGCGCTGCAGCCATACAGCATGATGAAACCGGAAGAAATCTGGTTGCCTTTTTTTCATTCCACATTTCCAAACTCGTAATATATATCGGCTTAATATTAGCTTCGATCATCATATTTTTCGCTGCCATCTCTATTCAATCTGAAATAGCGCTGACTGCAACTACTTTCAGCGCAGCCGTTTGTGCATTTCTTGGATTATATTGGGCTTACCTTGAGTACGAGTATATAAATCGAACCTATCTCTTTTTTTGGCGCACTCCTTTGGAGCGAGCGGAGGATACCTTTGCAAAGAGGTCTGTTTCAGGCAACGATCCGAAAGCAGAAGCATAACTATTGTCGGAAGATCGGAGCAACACGCTTGCCCGATTCTGCGCCCGGTGCGTGTGTGACTGACCCGTGTTCCCCTTGGTCCCCGCCCTTGGCTCCGCCCACTCCGCAGCTGGTTCCCCAGCCTTGTTCGCAGGCTTCATCGCTACTATGGCGGAGTCTGACTTCTCCCGTCCGTTCATCATCGGCTACGGCTCCTCGCCTTCCAGATGCGGACCTGTCCATCCTGCGGCAGGCCAGACTGGAGATCTCCCGGTTCCCGAACAAGGAGCGTGCGCACATGCCAGGTTCTACGACCACGCCGGGTCATCCGGGCGCTCGCGATTGCGCGCTCAGACGTTTTGCCTTCCGCTACACAGACAGCGTCGGCACCCGGAATCAGTTTTCTATCGTGGCTCAATGGCTGGCCTGCACGTACCCCTGCCGACGCTTCGCCGACATCCTCGCGGATGCCTGCGCACGGCTCGGGGCCGATGTGGTTCGCTATTCCTTCATCGCAGTGGACTTGCACCACTTACTCCTTGCCGGTCTCCCGTCGCACCTGTGTGAAAACGCAAAAGTACTCGGTTTTCGGGTGTCGCGTTACCCTTCCCGAGTTGCTACCAAGCCGATACAGCGCCATCTAAAGGGTCGATTTTTTAGAAGGCCACTTTCAACACGTGTTTTCACACAGCCTCGGCCATGAGCAGTCATACGGCTATCCAAGACTCCAGCCATGCGGACGGCCGCAAAAGATTCCGAAGCCGCCGCACGCATGGGCGGTACGAGCCGGATTTCATCAACTTTTATTTCTGTCGATGTTGATTTCCAACGTGTCTTAACAGTCTGTGTGGACATCAAAACTCAGCAATGGTGATGACGGCAAAGGCTCGCTGAGTTGTCACCATCTGCCCCAACAAGCTTTGCCACCTGTAAAATAGTGGGGACATAGGAGGCAGAATGGGGCGCGCAAAAGCATGGGCAATGGAGCAGGAAGAACAAGGTTTCTATTCAAACAACACGCGTGTTTGTACTAGGTGCATCGAGGACTACGCCTTGCGCGATTACATTAAGCAAGAAGGCGAAACGGGCAGTCAATGTTCATACTGCAACACTGAAGCTCAAGGGAAAAAGACTATCCCGTTTGATGATTTTGTCCAACGCATTCTGGACGGCATTGAGACAGAATGGGGCGACCCTAACAACGAGGGCGTTGCTTGGGAGCATGGATGGGTTGGTGATGTCCAAGATAGCTATGACCTGCTGAGTGAAGAGCTTGATATTGGTTTCGTAAATGAAAGTCTTTTTTATGACGTTCAGTCGTCGCTCGCCGATCGCCAATGGTGCCAAAAGAACTTCTATGAACTTGAGCCACATCAGGCACTCTCGTCCGGATGGCGAGAATTCACAAAAGTCGTCAAACACGAATCGCGCTACGTTTTTTTTCGGCGTGAAGACGCGCGGGCCGAGTGGCGTGGCAGCGAAGAGATTCCACCCTCAGATTTTCTTGATGCTCTCGGTTCGGTCATTTCGAGATGTCGCCTGTACACGAAGCTCATAGCTGGCACAGCAATATGTCGTCTGCGTCTGCATGCACCTGGCGAGCAATTCACAAAAGCTCGCGAACTTGGCTCGCCCCCTCCAGAAGTGGCGAGGTTTGCTAATCGAATGAGTGCAGCAGGTATAACGGCTTTCTACGGCGCGTTTGATAGAGAGACCTCAATTGCTGAAACGGTGATATCAGTGCACGAACCGAAAGAAGCAACACTTGGCAATTTCAGGTTGCTCAAAGACTTACATCTCGTCGATTTTACAAAATTGCCTCCCATACCAAGTGTCTTTGAGAAAAACTCGCGCTCGAAACGGAATGGCATAATATTCCTCCGTAATTTTCTACGTGACTTCACCGCACCTATCGAAAAGGATGGGCGCGAGCACATCGAATATGTTCCAACGCAAGTCGTTGCCGAATATCTGCGATTTGTTCATCGTGATCGGAAGGACCGACGAATAGACGGTATTTTGTACCCTAGTGCTCGACACGAGGGTGCCAATGCTTGCGTTATTTTTATAGGTCCCGATTCGGCTTGTGACGCTGGAGAGGAAGACGACGCCAAGGTCGTGATTCTCGATTCTGTCGAGACATTCAAACTGCTCAAAAAACAGAAGTAGATGTGTGGCGTGGGATCATGGAAAGCCAGACCCCTTCCGCCAATACAAGTCCAAACATCTCGACGCGAAAGACTGGTGTTCAGGGATTGATCTGGATTGCCTTATTGCGGCAGTCCACTCAAGTTCGGCCCTCAGATGTTCGCCGCGAGGATTCAACAGGAGGTCATTTACACTGTCCCGCAACCGCACGATCAACATTGTGTGGGCCACACCCGAATTCAGTCAGAGCCGCCATCTTGGAGTTGGCCGGGCACATATCGACACGAGAGGAATTGGCATCTCAGTTGACGGTTCAATTTGCCCAGAACAGGGCCGATTGCAAACCGATGATCTGAAGCGGTGAATGACCGCTGCCACCCTGAATGCTGCCAATTATCTGTCGTTGGGTCGAAGGTCTGGAGTGGGTCGAACTGAGCCAAAACGCATCGGGCTGCGCGCGGCCAGGAAGGGATACTCATTGGAAACAAGGTTCGGACATTCAGCGGTCTGTTGTATCTCGAACGCGGCCGTTGGAATCGCGGTGATGGAGGCCGCCTCCCGGCCGAAGCGACCGCTCCACGATCGATTCAGTGGCTGCGCTCGGCGGAAGAGCACGGTCTCGTGAGGCTTGCCGCGTTGGCGACTACCGACTGACGCGGACACGTGGAATGCGCCTAGCGCGCGATAACGGCGCTCTCCTGCTGCCCTACGAGCCGATCAATGAAGCAGTGAAACAGGGCGACTAAAGTTAACGCCAGCATCGACCGGTGCACCGAAGTGGCCTGCTAGCTTGGCTCGTAAGCTGTCCAGTGGTAGCAAGAAACTGTCAACTCGACGGTTAGTGTACAAATGTACTCTCCTTCGAGTACATTTGTTCTTTACGAGCCAGTTGGATTTCCCCATGAGCCGACCTGGTGATCGCCGCAGCGAAGTGCTGAAATTTATCCAGTCTCGCGTCGAGGCGGACGGATGTGCTCCCTCACTCGAAGAAATCGCGAGCGCGTGCGGCTTTGCGTCCCGAAGTGGCGCGCAGAAGCACGTCCGGGCGCTCGAAGCCAGCGGCGATCTACAGGTGACTCGGGGCCGAGCCCGAAGCGCACGTCCGAAGCCCGGCAAACCCACTGCACCGGGCGCCATTCAGTTTTTCGAGGTGTCAGCTCGAGATATCGCCGACCTATCCGACATCAACCTCAGGGCCTTGGTGGCACGCCTATGTATGGCGCGTTTGGCCGACGCAGGTTTGCCGACAGCATCTGTCATCTGGGGCGGTGATCAGCGCGCCCCGGATGGCGGCATTGATGTCCGTGTTCAGATTTCTGATCGGGACAGGCAAGGCAAACCCTTCTCTCGCAGCAGCGTTGGCTTCCAAGTCAAGGCCACTAAAATGGGGGCGAGCGAAGTCCGAAGCGAAATGTGCCCGGGTGGGCTGCTCAGACCAGCGATCCGCGAACTGATTCAGGAACGTGGCGCTTACATCATTGCGAGTTCCGATTCCGCCGCTGATGGGGAGTACAAGAAGCGCGTCGCCGCGATGGAGGCGGCTGCCGCTTCTGACGCCGGTTATGAACACGCGGAATTCGACTTTTACGACGCGCGTCGGCTAGCCGACTGGGCGAACCGGCATCCAGGAGTGGTTGCCTGGGTCCGGAGCCAATTGGGTCGCCCGCTGCAAGGGTGGCAGCCCCATGGGCAATGGGCCAATACCCACGGTGGGAAGGCGCAGCCGTTTCTGCCGGATGATAAGCACCGGTTGAGTGACCCGCATGATCGCGAACGCAGCTTTACGCTCATCGAGGGCCTAACCCATGTGATACGGGCGCTCGGCATCGGCGGTAGCTCGGTCCGGCTGACGGGGCTTTCGGGTGTTGGCAAGACGCGCTTTGCTCAAGCGTTGTTTGAGGAAAGCGCTGTTCCCGATCCGCTGTCTCCCGGGCTCGCTGTTTACACCGATACCTCACATAGCCCGGATCCCTCTCCATTAGCGGTTCTTGAAGAGCTTCTTGCGTCGCGCCGCCGCGCCATTCTAGTCGTCGACAACTGCGGATCTCAGTTGCACAACCAGCTTACCGCACGCTGCAAAGTGTCGGATCGAGTGAGCCTCCTCACCATTGAGTACGACATTCGCGAAGACCTTCCCTTGGAGACTAACGTTTTCCAGCTGGAGGCCGCGTCATCGGACCTGATCGAAAAGGTGATTGAACAGCAGTTCCCCGATATATCTCAAGTGAACGTGCGAACGATTACCGAGTTTGCCGACGGTAACTCCCGCGTGGCAATTGCGCTCGCGTCCACGATGGACAGCAACGATTCGCTGGCCGGCTTGACCGACCGGGAATTGTTTGATCGCCTCTTTTGGCTCGGCAAAGAAATCCAGCACGAGCTGAAAGTTGCCGCAGAAGCCTGCGCGCTTGTCTACTCTTTTGACGGGGAGGATATGGAAGGCGAACTTGCCCAACTGGCGGCGCTAGCTGGGGAGCCAGCTCTGGCACTCTATCGTCGTGTAAGCGAACTTCAGAAACGCGGTCTGGCCCAACGGCGAGGACGTTGGCGCGCCGTGCTTCCGCACGCAATCGCAAACACATTGGCCAAACAAGCGTTGGAAGCCATTCCGTACAGCTTAATCAAACTAAAGCTGGTGGTTGGTCAAGAGCGCTTGCTTCGTTCGTTTTCACGACGGCTTGGCTACCTGCACACCTCAAGGGAAGCTGTCGGCATCGTTCGCGCGTGGTTCTCGACGGGCGAACTTCTAGGCGACTTAGCCGGTCTTTCGCCCCTGCTAGTTGACGTGCTGGCCAACGTTGCACCGGTAGATCCGTCTGCCGCTCTTGAGTCCCTCAAGCGCGCCATAAAAGGGCCACGATCGGCAGAGGTGCTGGCGTTATCAAATATTTCGCGCTCTCGTCTGGTCAGGCTTATCCGTTCTATTGCGTATGAAAAAGAGTTTTTTGAGGACTGTCTTGATGTTCTTGTGGCGTTCGCCCGCGTCGAGCCAGCGGACAACAAGACAGACCCCACGCGAGCTGTTATCTCCTCGCTGTTTACAGTCTATCTGTCGGGCACACACGCATCCACGCAACAGCGAGCTGGCTGGATCAGACAAGCGGTGGAGTCCGATGACACGCAGATCCAAGCGATCGGCTTCGAGGCGCTCTCATCTGCGCTAAAGAGTGACCACTTCTCTTCGTTTTACGGTTTTGAATTTGGGGCACGCGTGCGAAATTACGGTGCTGACCCGCGTGGCAAAGCCATTTCGGAGTGGTTTGAAACTTTCATTCAGCTGACCGCGGAGTTCGCGCGCGGCGACGGCTTGTTGGCCGAGAGTGCGCGCGATCTCCTAGCCCAGAGCTTCCGGTCGTTATGGACGTTTGCGGGGATGGCAGACGCACTCGAAGCGGCTGTCGGCCCGTTGCTGGGCACGGGATGGGAACGCGGGTGGCTAGCGATTCGGCAGACTATCCAATTCGATGGAGAGCACCTGTCCGTGGATATTCGGACTCGCCTGTCGGAACTCGAGGCACATGCTCGCCCACAAACACTTGTAGGACGCGTAAAGGCTGTCGTACTCAACGGCAACTCCGCGGATGTAGGCTTCTATGATGGGGAGAGTGGAGCGAACGGATACGAAGATGCGGAGCACGCCGCGCGTGAGCTCGGCGAACTCGTTGCCGCCGACCAAGTCGCATTCAGAACGCTGTTACCGTTTGTGGTTACCAACAAGCAGGGCCGGCAATGGATGTTCGGTGCCGGTTTGGCGGCCAAGGCAAAGTCAGCAGAGGTCTACTGGGGTGCTCTGGTAGAGGCATTCGAGTTAACGCCAGAGGATCAGCGAAATGTGCAGGTGCTTAGAGGGTTCTTGAGCGCGACGTCTGAGAAAAATCGCCCCTTATTCGAGCGAATTCTCGATGAAGCCATGGGCTGCGTGTCGCTTGCCAAATGGGTTCCGGTGCTTCAACTCAGTGCGCCATTAGATGATCGGGGTTGTCTGCGTTTGCTGGCGTCGATGGACAATCCGGCGGTGTCGGCTTGGATGTTCCAATACCTGAGTCTCGGTCGCACGACGCAAACTATTGGGGAAGAACGCCTAGCGCAGATGCTTCAGCGATTAAGTATTAAGCCCGATGGGTTGGGTGTCGCCATCGACATCCTATACATGCATATTCACGATAACCCCAATCCGATAGCGGGATATCTCAATAATGTCGCACTCAACCTAATCGCACATGCACCGTTCGCCAAGAATAATCATCGCCTAGACCATGAACTGGCTGGCGTAATCGAGAAATTTCTACTTGGGACCGACGCCGAAACTGTTGCCCGTCAAGTATTGATTTCTATAGGCGCGGGCCTCGATAACTACACCCTGTCACGCTACGATTTGACCAAAACGCTTGCCTCTCTTTGCAAGACGCAGCCCGGCATAGCGCTTGACCTGCTTGTCGGTGAGGAGCCTGATGTCGAGGGTGCCGATTTTCGTCGGCGATACTCGCTCGCTGGCGGACGTCGTTCAAGTGCGCTAGCCGGAATTTCGATCGAGGCACTGCTGAAATGGTGCCGTGAAGGCGCCCCCGAGCGATGGGTCCGTGTTGCCCCTCTCGTGCCAGCGTTCGAACGGAGCGACGATAAGAACGGCCCTGGCTGGTCGGAACACGTGTTCGCCTTGCTGCAGAATTCACCGTCGCCTATACACGTCGCCGAGTCAATCGTCGATCTCATCGTGCCCTCAAGTTGGAGTGGGTCCCGTGCGGAGGTTATCCGGCAACGTCTTCCACTGTTGGATAAGTTTGCAGAGGTTTTGGGCCCGGAGCATGCAGATCAAGTTGCACGTTGGAGGAACAATTTGACGCAGGTGATTGAGCGCGAAGCGCTTCGCGAGCTTAATGAACACCGTGCTCAAAACGAGAGGTTCGAATAATCCGCTGACTGCCACATAGCCTCGGAGAGGAATGGTGAAGATTCTTTTCCAATCCGACCAAAATCCGAGTCGAATCAAACAGCGATCTCCACGTCCCATTTTATGACATAGGCATCGCGATGACGGATATCTAGACCCTGTTTCGGCCGCTTACGGCCGCGTCACCCGGCGATCATTGTGGCCGATATGCGCCGGCCCGAGGGATTGCTCAACCGTCCGGTGTACCGCGGAAGCCGCCCTTAAAGAGCCGGCCAATCGAACGGCAGCTCAGGGTCGCGTGCTGCCGATCGCTGCGTGGCGAGATTCGGGCGGCGCATGCGGTTTGCATGAGGCAGTGTCCGGCCAGAAGCGGGTATAGGACGGCTTGCTCCAAATCGTCAACAGTTCATGCAGAATCATGGCCGACCAACACTTGTAGAAGTGCCTCTATGAAGAATGTGTATGCTTTCGTTGCATGCGTTTTTGCGGCAACGCTATCGTTTGCGCAGCCGCACGCCGGAAATCTGCCTATGCCAGACGATCCGTGTTTCTCCGGAGTATGGAGTGTCTATACACGCGTCAACCTTTCGTTCGAGATGCGGTGTGTGGCTTGGGACGAGCGGCGGCGAGATCTTCTGAGCAGAGGTGAAAATAAGAAGTCCGTCTATCCATTTCATGAGCCGGCCTCTAATTTCGAGACCAACTGAACTCGTATGGCCCCGCCGTGGTTGTCCGTTAACGAGGGCGCCGACGGGCTCCTTTGGGTCGACTATGGAAGTTTGACCACACCGTGCGAGCGCACGATCGCCTACTCTGACCAGAGGACCGGGTTCGGGCCAGGAACGGTCATTCGACATCGGCTCTCAGACGGTCGACAATCAACGCCGTTTTCCAGTCACAACCTGGTGCAAGGAACGATCAGCCGGTACGAGCTAAACTTCGGGCGGCGAAATGCCGCTAAGCCGAGGTGCCGATAATAATAGCGAGGGAACGCAATGAAACTGCTAGTCCTATGCGGTGCAGTGCTCGCACTTGCCGGTTGCACTGACACGGGACCGATAAAAGTCGGTCCTGACACTTACACGATTTCCACGCGTGTTCCGTTCGGCGGTCCTGCTTCGGCCAAGGGTCAAGCCCTGACGGAGGCGAATGCCTTTTGTGAGTCGAAGACCCGGGAAATCCTGCTCGATCACGAACAGTCAAGCGAATGCGCGTTGCACGGCGGTTGCGGCGAAGCTGAAATCACTTTCTATTGCCTAAGGCCCGACGACCCGCAGCTTCAACGCCCGAAGTTCAGGGCCGAAGCGAATCAGCGTATCGAAATCCAACAGAAGTAGCTGATCTCCCCGAAAACAGAACAATGAAAAAGACCTGCACTGCGAGGCTCGTTCTCGCTTGTTTAACCACAGCGTGTTCGAGCAAGGGTGTCGTGCCGATGGACGGTGATACATACACAGTATCCAAGCGAAGTGCGCAAGTCGGATTCGGTCCCGCTGACGGGCCGAAAGCTGACATATACCGCGAGGCAAACGACTTCTGCGGTAAACAAGGTAAAAAGGTCCAAACCGTGTCATTGCAAATGAGCGATTCCGGGTTCGCCAAACCCGCCAGCGCTTCGTTGCAATTCCGCTGTATGTAAGAGACGAAACGGCCTGCAAATGCCTCTTGTGAAGGAGGCTGAGTGTCTTTATCAGGGCTTGGATTCAGCCGGCCGGCGGGCTGAGCTTGGCCTGAACTGAACTGAACTGAACTGTCAGCAAAGATCTGGCATTTGCGAACTAATGTCGCCCGTTCAAATACTGTGCACCCGAGAGTAATCAGGTGCGTGCGGATCATTCGTCTATACGGGAATACGGCGTTCCTGATGCATCGCCTCGTCGAGCCTCTGGCAGAGCTGCTCCGCGTTGCTGATGGCCGGCAAACGCCTCACGGGATGAACTGCGTCGTTGGTCGTCAGGATGATTGTGCCGGTGCCGAATAGGCGTTGCCACCATGGATGGATCGAGGTGATGCACTGAATCCGGGAAAGATCGAGAGTCGACGCACGGCGATGCAAAATGCCCTGCGTCCAAGTAATTCGTGTGGTATCGATGACGATTCGGGTGAACGCGGTCTTAACGAAGGGCAAACCGACTCCGATCAAAACCGCGCCGGCTTGTG
The DNA here is from genome assembly GCF_902833695.1 of Paraburkholderia sp. BCC1876. Classification (NCBI taxonomy): domain Bacteria; kingdom Pseudomonadati; phylum Pseudomonadota; class Betaproteobacteria; order Burkholderiales; family Burkholderiaceae; genus Paraburkholderia; species Paraburkholderia sp. BCC1876. The sequence continues at coordinate 592,640 of NZ_CADFGI010000005.1, forward strand.
CGAGCAACACATTCCACTGAAACGGGAAAGAGTTCGTCGTCGAGAGATGCACACCGCCAATCATAACCATGACAGCGCCCCCCTTCAGGAGCGCGGGAAGGTTGCAGACCTGCGACGGCGCTCCGCGGAAAATCACCTGATTAGCCATCGCGTATATTCCTTTCTGACCGAAGGCTCCAGTCGTCGGTCGGAAAAGGCAGTGCTGCCTGACTGGGCTTCGCCTCGGCGAACTGACTGCTGAGCAGCGAAATGCCATGGCCGTTACGCCAAGCACACTTTCACAATTGTAGCGCAGTGGTCGTTGCAGACTGCCCCACGGCCTCTTTCGGAGCGAGAACTCTCCATTGGCGGGCCGCTGCGAAAGGCCGCTGAGGCGCGAACTGAGCTGGTCGTCATCCGTTAGAGTTCGGCCAGGTGCGGACACCCGAAGCACGATGACAACGTAACTTTCTATGAGCGCTTTACCCCCGCTCAGCAGTCGTCCAGGATCAGGCCATGAATACGCGCGACGCGCGGTCGCTATCCTCACAGCCTGTGTATCCCCCAATGTCTGTCGCAGAGAATGATCCCGTAAGACGGCAGGTGCCGATGCTCGGTAGACTGTGCTTTTTGATCACAAAAGTTGCGGGAGAAGGCAGCATGGACCGCATGACGGCGATGGAAACTTTCGTAACCGTGGTAAACGCAGGTTCGTTTTCTGGCGCCGCTCGGCGCTTGAAGTTGGGACAGCCGGCGGTCTCCAAGTCAATTGCTCAGTTGGAAGAACATCTAGGCGCGCGGCTCCTGCTGCGTTCAACGAGGGGCCTCACGCCGACCGATGCGGGTCAGCGATTCTACGAGCATGCGCGACGCGCGATCGATGAGGCGGATCAGGCTGAACAGGTGGTAAGGGAATCGTCAGATGGGCTCTCAGGGCGCTTGAGGATCAGTGCTGCCGTCACGTTCGCGCGGCTGCATGTTCTGCCCGCGCTGAAAATCTTCCTCGACCAGCATCCGAAACTCAGTGTCGATATCATTCTCGACGACCGCTCTATCGATTTGCTCGAACAGGGCGTCGACGTGGCGCTCCGCATGGGCACGCTCGACGACTCGACGATGACCGCCAGGCGCGTCCTGCGCGGACGTCGGCTGGTGGTCGGGACACCGCGCTATTTTGCGGAAGCTGGCATTCCGATGACGCCGGCCGAGCTGAGCCGCCACCAGGCAGTCGTCTATTCGCTACGAGGCGGTGGAGAGTCCTGGTCGTTTAGCAGCAGTGATGGCAGCGAGGTCGCCGTGACCGTTTCGGGCCGAGTCGCCGTGAGTGCCGCCGAGGGAGTGCGCACAGCGGTACTTGGACACATGGGCCTCGCCGTCGCGTCGGAGTGGATGTTCTCCCCCGAGCTCGCCGACGGTACTGTGCAAGCCGTCCTCACCCAATGGACGCTGCCACCGATCGACGTCTGGGCGGTCTTCCCGTCCGGACGCATGGCGACGTCGAAGGCGCGCGCGTTCGTCGCTTTCGTCGATCAGCTGTTTGGCAGGCACAGTGGCAGTACGCAGGTCGACCCAGCATCCACGTTTGTCGATTGAGCCGCTTGCCCCCTAAGACAACACAATCCGGATGGGCTAGCTATCCTCTACACCTTCGCGATCGCCTTCTCGAGCACCGCAAACATGTCACCCGGATCGGATCTAAACGCATAGTCCGGATGGACTTCCGAGTACAGCACGATACCGTCGTGCCCGATGACGTAGCGCGCAGGCATAGGCAGAGTCCAGCCAGGATCGTTGTTAAACGCCGGCAGGTCGTTTCTTAGGCGCCTGTACAGATCGACGAGGTAGTCAGGCAGCGGGAAGCGCAGGCCAAATGCTGCGCTGGTCTCGCCGTTGACGTCGCTCAACACCGGGAACGCCAACTTGTTCTCGCGCACCGTCTTGCGGCTGTTAGCCCACGTCTGCGGCGAGATCGCGACCACGTTCGCCCCATTGGCGCGGATCTGCGGCAGCACTTCGTTGATCGCCTGAAGTTCCATGTTGCAGTACGGGCACCATATGCCCCGATAGAACGTCACGACAAGGGGGCCTTGCGCCAGCAGGTCGACCGAGGAGACCTCGCTTTCACTCTGGTCCTTCAGCGTGAACTGCGGAGCGCGCTCGCCTGCCTTTATCGCGCGGGCTGCCTGCCCACTTGCGATCAGTTCGGCGGTCGCGCGCGCCATGATCGGGTGGATGTCCGGCGACGCGTGACAGGGTGGCTTGCCGACCTTGAATTCAAGTTTGAAAGCATCGAGTCTGTCCTGCAGTGCCATCGCGAATCTCCTTGAGTGGTGAGGTCTTTTGGGGACCTGGGTCAGGATCGCTTGTCAGCAAAGCGGACATATGCGTTGCCGTTACGCCTGACTGCTCACGATACCCACAGGATGAAACGCCAGGATCAGCGACGGAAGACATCCCTCGTCGATAACAGTTATTCCAGGCAGGCATGTTTCGCGTGGCGCACCTGCGCCCTTTTGCAAATCGTGGCGATAACTGACATCGCAATCGGGGTTCCGATTCGGGAAAGCGTATCGCGCCAGGAATAGGAGCTATTCCTCAGCGGTTACTACCGAGTATTGCGACGCGAGCGGACGATACGCATCAACCAATGCATGAGTGCATTGGCGCACATGCAGAGGTCCGCGAGTCCCTGCGACTGGGCATGTGAGCAGACTCATCAAACTCACTATCAAGGTAATCATGACTCAAGCTCTGAAAGGCAAACTTGCACTCGTGACGGGCGCTTCTCGTGGCATCGGGGCCGCCATCGCAGCCCGTCTGGCAGGGGACGGCGCATCGGTCATCGTCCACTATGCATCGAGTCCGGACCGCGCAAAGGACGTGGTCCAGGCGATTCGCGATGCTGGTGGCGAAGCCGAGGCAGTCGGCGCGAATCTGTCGAACCCCGAGGGTGTGGCCGCCTTGATCGATTCGTTGAATGGCGTTTTCGGCGGCAAGTTCGAGGGTCGACTCGACATCCTCGTCAACAACGCGGGCACCGTCGAATACGGACTGTTTATCGAGTCGTCGGACACGTCGTATGACACGCACTTCAATCTGAATGTGCGTGCGCCGATCGAACTGGCGAAGGATGCGGCAAAGCGCATGATCAAGACGGGCTGGGGGCGCATCATTAATGTCGGCTCCGCTTTCGGTGAAGCAGCGCCGCTGCCCGGCGTAACGCTTTACATCGCGTCGAAGTTCGCCCTTCGCGGCTTCACCCGAGGTCTTTCGCGCGAGCTCGGGAAGCACGGCGTGACCGTCAACGCGGTCCAGCCTGGCCCCATCGACACCGAACTGGCTCCCCAGCCTGGAACGGAGGACCACGCAACGATGACCAGGCTCGCCAGCGTCGGCCGCTTCGGTAAGCCCGAAGAAATTGCGGCAGCAGTAGCCTACCTGGCAAGCCCCGAAGCAGGCTACACGACGGGTGAAAGTCTGACGGTCGACGGTGGGTGGATCGCCTGAGTAAGCCGAACAGCAGTTTCGCTTCCAGCAAGCCAATCAGCGAGTTTGATACTTCACCCCTTTTTTCAGGATCAGCGATCATGGCTTCTTATATTGTTTTCTTGCGGGAAAGCACACAGGACCAGATAGAACTCGATGCTTACCAGGCCAAGGCAGCGGGATCCTTTGCCGGGCATCCGGTCAAGGTACTTGCAGCCTATGGAGCGCAGCAGGTGCTCGAAGGACCGGCGCCCGAGGGCACGGTCATTGTCGAGTTCCCGGACACCGATTCTGCGCGTGCCTGGTATGACAGCCCGGAGTATCAGGCCGCAGCCCACCACCGGTTCAAGGGTGCGACCTATCGAGCCGTCCTCGTCGGCGGCGTATAGAACCGCGGACGCGCGAATTTCCGGGCGATCCAGACCCACTTGTGTTTATCGTCGGTGTATTTCGCGCGTCATCCCCTACCGGTTCCAGCTTCAATTTGACGACTGGCAAGGTGGTCTGACTTTGGGTTACCAGAGCCGGTTTATAGCCTTGATTACTTATTCGCCGCGAACGTTGAGACCGAGCAAACGACCTTCGACAAATGACGACCAATGGAAATGAACGAAGACGCCAAATTGCTCGCTTTAAGCGCAATAGCACACCGGTCGCGATTGGCCATCTTCCGGATCCTCGTTGGCGTGGGGCCGCGCGGTTTGCCCGCAGGCGAAATTTCCGTGCGACTGGGAATCGTTCGGTCCAGCCTGTCTTTCCATCTCAAGGACATGTCGCGAGCGAATCTTGTATCGGGCCGCCGAGAGGGGACCTTCATTTACTATGCCGCGGCCCTGGATACCATCCACGGAGTCATCGACTTTTTAACTGAGAATTGCCTTACGTGCCCGACCAGAATTCCTCCCCCAGATTGCGAAGAGACGAGATCCGCGATGCGGACAACCGTTTCTCCTGCGGGAGCGGTCACAAAAGCGGCGTCCCGTTAGACGGCGGCAACGGGTCGAATTGAGGCACTCACCAGCGGTCTTGGTTCGGCCACTTTCGGACGTTCGACAGTGCGTCGATGCGTGACGCTAACGTTTCGGTGTATCGGTCGGGTGAACTATTGCGCGCGAAGGAGGATCGAATTTAATAAGATGAAATGTCGTCTCTCGTCGGTGGGAACGTTGAGCTCGCCGACGGACCGAGTTCGACCCACAGCCGTCGGCCTGCCAAATCGACGGCATGACCGCGACGAGGCGCTTTGGGGCGCCACTTCTTCTGAGCATGTGCCTTTGTGGGTGCGCTCCCCGAATGCGAACATCATGGCATTGCTTGCTCGTTTGGCCCGGGTTCGCTAACGGGTGCAGGTAATGAAAGGCCCAGTCGCGGTTATCATCGCGGTCAGTTACCGGGCGGCATTCCGCCAGTCCTCCTCTTTAATCCGCTCCCGACTTCTATGAAAAGAATCGAATCGGTCGTGCTTGCTGCCGACCTTGCAGGCACCGCTGTATTCGCGTTCGAAGGTGCGTTAGCCGCGATGCACGGCGGCCTCGATCTGCTCGGCGTGATGGTGCTGTCGTTCGTAGTCGCGCTGGGTGGCGGCGTGATACGCGATCTGCTGATTGGCGCGACGCCGCCGAATGCGGTACGCGACTGGCGTTATCCCGTGCTCGCGTTCGCGACGGGACTGCTGACCTTCGTCTTTCATGGCGCCGCGCGCGAACTTCCTCCGCTGCTCGTCACAACGCTCGATGCGGCAGGGCTCGCGCTGTTCGCGGTGGCGGGCGCCCAGAAGGCGCTCAACTTCGGAATCGGACCGTTCATCGCGACGCTCATGGGCACTGTGACTGGCGTGGGCGGTGGGGTGATCCGCGACCTGCTGCTCGCGCGCGTGCCGAGCGTTCTGGTCACCGATATCTATGCGAGTGCGGCATTCGTCGGCGGTGTTGCGCTCGTCGCCGCGCGACGCTTCGAGGTGCCACCGGTCGCAACTGCGCTGCTCAGCGGCGCGGTCTGCTTCGTGCTGCGGATGCTTGCCGTCACACACGGCTGGCAACTGCCGAAGGCTGCGATGTAGACAGACCAACCGTCGCACGGCCAATTTCGCGCGCGCCGTCAACCGCGTTATAGCCCGGAGTGGGCGCCGGGCGGGCAGTAAGGCGAACTACGCTTAAAGCGCAAGGGGTGTGACACCCGACGCCCGCTGTATGGTTTGCGGTGGCTGACCGAATGCACGCAGGAACGCTTGACGCATCCGCTCCCGGTCACCAAAGCCTGTCTCTCTCGCAACGATCTCGATCGGGTGACGAGTCGTCTCCATCATCAGTCGAGCGGCTTCAACGCGAAGCCGCTCGACTGCCTTCGCGGGCGATTGACCCGTTTCCTCACGAAACACGCGGCTGAACTGACGCGGACTGAGCCGTGCCGCTTCGGCCAGCCGCTCGACCGACAAATCGCTCGCCAGGTTTTCGCTCGCGTAAGCGAGTGCCATCTGAACGCGGTCTGAGCGCGCGCCCATCTCCAGCAGCGCCGAAAACTGCGACTGACCGCCACCGCGACGCTGATAAAGCACCAGCTTGCGCGCAACCATGCGCGAGGTGTCCAGCCCGAAGTCGTTTTCGACGATCGCAAGCGCGAGATCCACGCCGGCGCTCATGCCGGCCGACGTCCAGACCTGTCCATCCACGACGAAGATGCGGTCTTCTTCGAGTTGTACGTTCGGATACTGCTTCTCGAAGTCGCGCGCATGGAACCAGTGTGTCGTTGCGCGCTTTCCTTCCAGCAGACCTGCAGCAGCCAGAACAAATGCACCGGTACAGATCGACGCAATTCGTCGCGATTGGCGCGGCGCTTTTCGAAGGTAATCCACGAGCGCAGCCGAAGGAAGGCGGCATTCGTTGTCGCCTGCCACGATGAGGGTGTCGTAGCCCCCTTCGGCAAGTGGTTCGCTATGAACCGAAAAACCCTGGGACGAAGCGATAGGTCCACCGTGCTCGGACACGATGCTGAATTCGTAAGCTGCTTCGCCGCGCAGCAGATTGGCATATTCGAAGACGCTCGCCACTGCAAGCGCGAGCGACTGGAAGTTGGGATAGACGACAAGTCCGACGGAATGCATTGATGCCTCGCGAGTCATGGCTTGATTCGTTGAAGGTAGCACATAACGGACATCAATGTGGAGGTGGGAGTGTCCGGAATCATTGCATATATGGCATTGAGGTCGTGGACGGCCGAGTTCAGAATTCGCTCCATGAACCAACGCCTTGTTGGTTCAACAATTCACTCAAGGACTAAAAATGACTTCCTCTACAAACGGTTTCGCGCTGATCACCGGTGCGTCGGCTGGCATTGGCGCCATCTACGCCGACCGACTCGCCAAGCGCGGCTTCGACCTTATTCTGGTGGCACGCAACCAGAAGCGCCTGAACGCTCTCGCAGAGCGCCTCACGAAAGAGACGGGTCGCTCGATCGAAACGATTGCCGCGGATCTCAACGACAAGGCTGCGCTCGCGAAAATCGAGACCCTGCTTCGCGAAGACCCGCGTATCACGATGCTGGTGAACAACGCGGGCATCGGCTCGGTTGCATCGGTTCTCGACGGCCACGTCGACGCCATGGAATCGATGATCAACCTGAACATCACGGCGCTGACGCGTCTCACCTACGCGGTTGCGCCTGCGTTCGTCGCCAGGGGCTCGGGCACGATCATCAACATCAGTTCGGTGGTCGGCATTGCAGTCGAGCTGTTGAACGGTGTGTACAGCGCCTCGAAATCGTACGTGCTGAGCTTCGGTCATGCGCTTCAGCGTGACCTCGCAGGCAAGGGCGTGCGTGTGCAGACCGTGCTGCCGGCAGCGACGGCAACCGAGTTCTGGGACGTCGCCGGCTATTCGAAGCAAAAGGAAGCCGCGAGCACGATGACAGCCGACGATCTGGTGGATGCCGCGCTCGTGGGCCTCGATCAGGGCGAACTCGTGAGCATCCCAACGCTGCACGATGGTGACGACTGGACGAAGTGGGAAGCCGACCGTCGCGCGCTGGCTCCCCGGTTCGCGAACGCCAAGGCCGCGCCGCGCTACACGCCGAGCGCCACGACCGCCCAGTAAGTCCGCCAACCCATCTTGCGAAAGAGATTAATCATGAACCTCCTTAAGTTCCGCGCCGCTGCGCTCGCGATGGCCACTGCCTTTGCGTTGCCGGTGGCCGTGTCGGCACAGTCACGCCGTTGGTGAACGTCATGGGTAATGCAGTAGCGGTTGGCGTAGTATCGGCGTGGGAGGGGGAACTCGATCGGTCGATGATGCAAGCGGCGCTCTACGGAGAGCGGGATCAACGCGTCTCGATCGATGGATCGGTAACGCTGAATGGGTCACAATCTGTCGATAGCAAGGCGTATTAATCGTAACGTGCAATCGCAACAGGAGAGCAGCATGCCAACTTATACCGTCATTGCGGCCGCTGGGCGGCTTACCGATCCGCAGAAGCGGGAGATCGCGCGAGACATTACACGCGTACACAGTGAGGCGACCGGCGCGCAAGGTTTTTTCGCGCAGGTGATTTTTCAGGCCATTCCGGCTGGCGATCACTTCCTCGGCGGAGCACCGCTCGTGTCGGATCTGTTATTCGTCCAGGGACAGATCCGTGCGGGCAGAAGCGCGGATCAGAAGAAAGGTTTGCTCGAAGCTCTCGTCACGCTTGTCGCAAACGCGACGGGGGCCGAAAAGCGCTCCGTTTGGGTGTATCTCTCGGAGTTATCGCCGTCCCAGATGGTTGAGTACGGTAAGGTGTTGCCCGCACCTGGAGCCGAATCGGAATGGCTCAATTCAATGCCCGAGTCCGATCGCGAATTCCTTCTCGGTATTGGGAAATAGTTGTCTTTACTTCAGGACTATCCGTCTCGCAGGTTGCTGCAAGCGGGCCCAGGAGGCGGAGATTCCGAAGGGGTTCGGCGAAGAGCGCCCAGCCGATCGTCATCGCGCAAAAAGTGCGGCCAGGCGCCATCATTCATCGCCCTATTCACTGACCCACAACCGTCCCCCGCTGCGCCAGTCCCCGCCTCGCTTTGCCTCCAACAACCGCCCCAAACCGCCAGCCCACTCAGACAATAACCAGCCCCACCCGTCCAGTCGGCTATCATGCGACTCCTCTCCGAAGTAGCTCCTTATGATTTCCGTCCGTAATCTCACCCTGCGCCGCGGCGTTAACGTCGTACTCGACAACGCGTCCGCCACCTTCACCCCCGGCGAAAAGATCGGTCTTGTCGGCCGCAATGGCGCCGGCAAGTCGTCCTTCTTCGGCCTGCTTAACGGCACGTTGCACGAAGATAGCGGTGAATTCTCGATTCCCGCCGCATACCGGATGGGCCAGGTCGCGCAGGACATGCCGGAAACCGACCAGAACGCGACCGACTTCGTCGTCGAGGGTGACACCGTGCTGCTGGCCGCGCAAGCCGAAGTCGCCGCCGCCGAGGCCAGCGACGACGGCATGCGTATGGCGCACGCCTACATGGAGCTGCACGACGCCGGTGCCCACGACGCCCCCGCGCGTGCCCAGGCGCTGATCCAGGGTCTTGGCTTCACCGCTGAGCAGCTTAGCCAGCCGGTCAACAGTTTCTCCGGCGGCTGGCGCATGCGACTGCAACTGGCGCGCGCGCTCATGTGCCCGTCCGACCTGCTGCTGCTCGACGAACCGACCAATCACCTGGATCTCGACGCACTGGTCTGGCTGGAAGCCTGGCTCAAACGCTATCAAGGAACCCTCGTCGTGATCAGCCACGACCGCGAATTCCTCGACGGGGTGACGCAGGTGACGGTGCACGTCGACAACGCCAAACTCGTGCGTTATGGCGGCAACTACAGCAAGTTCGAAGAGATGCGCGCTGAGCAACTCGTGTTGCAGCAGGCCTCGGTGGCCAAGCAGGCGGACAAGATCGCCCACCTGCAGAAATTCATCGACCGTTTCAAGGCCACGGCCTCGAAGGCGAAACAGGCGCAGAGCCGGGTCAAGGCGCTCGAACGCATGGAGAAGATCGCACCGGTGCTTGCCGATGCGGAGTTCACCTTCGAGTTCAAGGAGCCCCTCAACGTCCCGAACCCGCTGTTGTCGATGCTGGACGCGAGCTTCGGCTACCCCGCGCCGGCCGACGCGCCGCCGGACACGCCGCCCACGGTCATCGTGCGGGGCATCAACCGTTCCGTGCTGGCCGGGCAGCGCATCGGCATTCTCGGTGCCAACGGCCAGGGCAAGTCCACACTAGTGAAGACGGTGGCGCATTCGCTGGCGCCGATCGCCGGCGAAATCAGCGAAGGTAAGGGCCTGAACATCGGCTACTTCGCCCAGCAGGAACTCGACGTGTTGCGCCCGTTCGATACGCCGATGGAACACATGATCCGTCTCGCCAAGGACACGCCGCCGCAAATGCGCGCCCCTGGCCAGAGCAGCACCGAACAATCGCTTCGCACGTTCCTCGGCACCTTCAACTTCAGTGGCGACATGGTTCATCAGGCGGTTCACACGATGAGCGGCGGCGAAAAGGCGCGGCTCGTGTTGTGCATGATCGTGTGGCAGCGCCCGAATCTGCTGCTGCTCGATGAGCCGACCAACCACCTCGACCTGGCCACACGCGAAGCGCTGGCCATGGCGCTCAACGAATTCGAAGGCACTGTGATGCTGGTCAGTCACGACCGCGCCCTGCTGCGCGCCGTCTGCGATGAGTTCTGGCTGGTCACGAAGGGCGGCGTCGAGCCCTTTGACGGCGATCTTGACGATTACCAGCAGTTCCTGCGCGACGAAGCTCGTCGTTTGCGCGAAGAGGCTGTCGCAGGGTAGAGGGTCGTCGCCGGAGATACCCTCACAGGCGAGAGCGACGGGCGTTGCGTGGGAGGCGAAGCGGGGACGCCTCTACCGCCGCCCCAAATCCAACCCCACCACCCGCGCCGCCGCCGCAAGATAAACCGCCGATGGCTGCCGACGGTACTCACAAAGACACGTGTACGCCAGCTTGATCACGTGATCGTCGTTCGAAGCCACGGCTAATCGCTGCACGTCGCTCCAGCTCACGGCGAGATCAGGAACATCCCCTTCCCCGCTCGCCCGCCTGCCCACCGTCACATAAGCCGCGCACAACGCAACCCACAAGCCGGGCAACAATCGCGCCGCCATCGCCTCCGGCAATTGCGCGAAAAGAATTCGCGCCGCGTGTGAGGCGGTCACCGTGTGGAGGATCGTGAAATTTCGCGAGCGCCAGTAAGCGGCAATCGTCGCCTGCGCCACGTCATCGAGTAAACATGCCGAGACTGGAGGTGCAAGGACGGCTTGCCTGAATCGCACGTCGCTTGCAACAACGCGCAGGCGTGACGTAATCGAACTCCCTTCGACAGCGCTACCGCCCATTGCGTCGACGACATGTTCAAACGCGGCCTCGACACTTTCCGCGGCACGCCTTTCATCAAACTGCACGTCGACAGGCAGATGCGAAGAAACCAACGCCGCCAGGCCCGAAGCGATCTCGCCGGAATGCGCCGCCTCAATGCCATACGTCAGCCTGATGAGCGCGTGAAAGGCTTCGCTTGCCGGTGCAAACGGCACTTCGTTCAGCACAGCCACGATGACCGGAGCCGATCCGACTTCCGTGATCCAGTCCAGAAACAATAGACGCAAAGCACCGAACGCAGCGGCATTGCCGAGGTGCCGGGACCATTCTCCGCGCGCAATGAGCGTTTCGACCGGAGACGCGCTCAACGCGTACTCTCGCTCCCACCTATCGAAGAACGCCTGCAGTCTCTCTGCGGACGCCCCCATTTCGGCCAATGCGACAAGCGCCATCGGACAATGGTTGGTTGTGCCTCTGGCCGCCAGATCGAAGCGGGCGTTTGCATCCAGAAGTTCTTCCAGCTTGAGCCTGACAGGATCCTTCCGCATCTCGACCTCCTTTAATCAATCTCCCTCACGCGGCACCCGCACCCACCCTTCCATCAACACCCGCGCACTACGACTCATGATGGCCTTGGTCACGGTCCACTCCCCGCCGCTCTCGCGCGCCTCCGCCCCCACGCGTAACGTCCCCGACGGGTGCCCGAATCGCACCGCTTCGCGCTCGCCACCACCAGCCGCAAGATTCACCAACGTCCCCGAGATCGCCGCCGCCGTGCCGATCGCCACCGCAGCCGTTCCCATCATTGCGTGATGCAGCTTGCCCATCGACATCGCCCGCACCAGTACATCAACCTCCGCCGCCGCAACGCGCTTGCCACTAGAAGCCACATACTCAGCCGGCTTCGCGACAAACGCGACCTTCGGCGTATGCTGCCGCGTCGCGATCTCGTCGAGCTGCTTGATCAGCCCCATCCGCAACGCGCCATGCGCACGGATCGTCTCGAACATCGCGAGTGCTTTCTCGTCGCTATTGATCGCGTCCTGCAACTCCGTGCCCTTGTACCCGATCGCTTCCGCCTCGATAAAAATAGTTGGAATACCCGCGTTGATCATGGTCGCCTTCAACGTACCAACGCCCGGCACGTCAAGTTCATCCACCAGATTGCCGGTCGGGAACATCGACCCGCCGCCGCCCTCTTCTTCCGCCGCCGGGTCCATGAATTCAAGCTGAACCTCGGCCGCCGGAAAGGTCACGCCGTCCAGTTCGAAATCGCCGGTCTCCTGCACAGCGCCATCCGTCATCGGCACATGGCCGATGATCGTCTTGCCGATATTGGCCTGCCAGATCCGCACGATAGCGACACCGTCACGCGGAATCCGGCTCGGATCGACGAGTCCCGCGCTAATCGCGAACGGCCCGACCGCAGCGGAAAGGTTGCCGCAATTCCCGCTCCAATCGACAAAAGCCTGATCGATCGATACCTGCCCGAACAGGTAATCCACATCGTGATCGGGCTTGCTGCTTTTGGCGATGATCACCGTCTTGCTGGTGCTCGACGTCGCGCCGCCCATACCGTCGGTCTGCTTGCCATAAGGATCGGGGCTGCCGATCACGCGCATCAGCAACGCGTCGCGCGCGGCGCCGGGTACTTGCGCCGACTCGGGCAAATCCTGCAGGCGAAAGAACACACCTTTGCTGGTGCCGCCACGCATATAGGTAGCCGGAATCTTGATCTGGGGTGAGTGGGCCATGAAAGTGTCCTGATATGGCGAGCGGCTCTAATAAACTCTGCCGCTCGCACCCTGCGTTACGTTCGCCGCCGGGAGCCGCATGAAGTGATAAAGCCCCTTCAATGCAGTTCCAGCGGCGTAACCAATCCAACCAATCCAACAGAAAGGCTGATCAAGCAGCCTTAAGCCGCCGCCTTCGACGATTCCAGAAAATCCTGCGCGAAGCGTTGCAACACGCCGCCGGCTTCGTAAATGGAAACCTCTTCCGCGGTATCGAGCCGGCATGTCACCGGCACGTCGACACGCTCCCCGTTCTTGCGATGAATCACCAGCGTCAAATCTGCACGCGGTTTGCGTTCACCGATCACGTCGAACGTTTCAGTACCGTCGATAGCCAGCGTAAGCCGGTTCACCCCAGGTTTGAACTCCAGCGGCAGCACGCCCATGCCGACGAGGTTCGTCCGGTGAATCCGTTCGAAGCCTTCCGCCACGATCGCTTCCGCACCGGCAAGCCGCACGCCCTTAGCCGCCCAATCGCGCGACGAGCCCTGGCCATAATCGGCCCCGGCAATCACGATCAACGGCTGCTTGCGCTCCATATACGTTTCGATGGCTTCCCACATGCGGGTAACCTTGCCATCAGGCTCGATACGTGCCAGCGAACCGGCCTTCACCTTGCCGTCCTCGACCACCATCTCGTTCTTCAGCGTCGGATTCGCAAAGGTGGCGCGCTGCGCGGTCAGGTGATCGCCGCGATGCGTCGCATACGAATTGAAATCCTCTTCCGGCAGGCCCATTTTCGCGAGGTATTCGCCCGACGCACTATCCAGCAGAATCGCGTTGGAAGGCGACAGGTGATCCGTCGTGATGTTGTCGCCCAGCACGGCCAGCGGACGCATGCCTGCGAGCGTGCGCTCACCTGCAAGCGCGCCTTCCCAATACGGCGGACGTCGAATGTAAGTACTCATCTCACGCCAGTCGTACAACGGATTCGCCGGCGCGCCCGTGTCGACTGAAACCGCGAACATCGGCTCGTACACCTTGCGGAATTGCTCCGGCTTCACGCTAGAAGCCACGATCGCATCGATCTCCGCATCGGTCGGCCAGATGTCCTTCAGCGTGACCGCGTGACCGTCGGCATCGACACCGAGTACATCTTTCTCGATATCGAAACGGATCGTGCCCGCAATCGCATACGCCACCACCAACGGCGGCGAAGCGAGAAACGCCTGCTTCGCGTACGGATGAATCCGGCCATCGAAATTCCGGTTACCCGACAGCACAGCGGTCGCATACAGATCGCGCTCGACCACTTCCTTCTGAATCACCGGATCCAGTGCACCGGACATCCCGTTGCACGACGTACACGCATACGCGACCACGCCGAAGCCGAGTTGCTCCAGTTCCGGCAGCAAGCCGGCCTCTTCCAGATACAACGTGACGGCCTTCGAGCCCGGCGCGAGCGACGTCTTCGCCCACGGCTTGCGGGTCAGGCCACGCCGGTTCGCATTACGCGCGAGCAGACCGGCGGCGATCATGTTGCGCGGATTATTGGTGTTCGTGCAGCTGGTGATCGCGGCGATGATCACCGCGCCGTCCGGCATCAAACCCGGCTCGTTCTCCACCTTGCCGCTAATGCCGCGCGCCGCCAGTTCCGACACCGGCAAACGGCGATGCGGATTCGACGGCCCCGCCAACGTGCGCACCACCGTCGACAGATCGAACGTGAGCACGCGCTCGTACTCGGCGTGCTTCAGGCTATCGGCCCACAAGCCGGTTTCCTTCGCATACGTCTCCACCAGCTTGACGAGTTCGTCATCGCGGCCGGTGAGCTTCAGATACTTGATGGTCTGCTCATCGATATAAAACATCGCCGCGGTCGCGCCGAATTCCGGCGCCATGTTGGCGATCGTCGCGCGGTCGCCGAGCGTCAAACTCGCCGTACCCGCGCCATAAAATTCGAGGTACGCGCCGACCACTTTTTCCTTGCGCAGGAATTCGGTCAACGAGAGCACCACGTCGGTTGCCGTGATGCCTTCAGCCGGCTTGCCCGTCAGTTCCACACCGACCATATCCGGCAAGCGCATATACGAAGCGCGGCCCAGCATCACGCTTTCCGCTTCGAGTCCGCCCACGCCGATCGCGATCACGCCGAGCGCGTCCACCATCGGTGTATGGGAATCCGTGCCGACCAGCGTATCGGGAAACGCCACGCCGTCTTTCACCTGCACCACCGGGCTCATCCGTTCGAGATTGATCTGGTGCAGGATGCCGTTGCCCGGCGGAATCACGTCGACGTTCTTGAACGCGCGCTTGGTCCAGTTGATGAAATCGAAGCGATCTTCATTACGACGATCTTCGATCGCGCGGTTCTTGGCGAACGCGTCCGGATCGAAGCCGCCGCATTCGACGGCCAGCGAATGGTCCACCACGAGTTGCGTCGGCACCACCGGGTTGACCATCGCGGGATCGCCGCCTTGCGCGGCAATCGCATCGCGCAGGCCGGCGAGGTCGACCAGCGCGGTCTGGCCGAGAATGTCGTGACACACCACGCGCGCCGGAAACCACGGGAAATCCAGCTCGCGTTTGCGTTCGATAATCTGTTTCAGCGACGCGACCAGCGTCACCGGATCGCAGCGCCGCACGAGGTTTTCGGCCAGCACGCGCGAGGTGTACGGCAAGGTGTCGTAAGCGCCGGGCTGGATCGCGTCGACCGCGGCGCGCGTGTCGAAGAAGTCCAGTTGGGTGCCGGGAAGGCGTTTGCGGTTGGCAGTATTCATGGCGTAGGGGACGAACAGTAATGATCCGGGGACGACGGCTGGTGCCGGTCGCGATCCGCTGATCCTTTTGTTAGCGGCGCTCGGCCGGCGGATCAGTCGGACAGTGTGAGTAGTTTAGCTCGCTGTCGCGCGCTGGTTTGCTGCTGGCCGGGTAAACGCGCCGTGGCATGCCGCTGCAAAAAACGACCTTGGCTCGGGGTTTCAGCGAGCCAAGGCCTAACTTCATTGCATCGCGCTCTAGAGACGCAATGGAGGAGAAAACACAAACGGTGTTACACGCGCTTCGCGAGCGGCACGAACGGTAGATCGTCCGGACCGGTGTAATTCGCGCTCGGGCGGATGATCTTGTTATCGATCCGTTGCTCGATGATGTGCGCGCTCCAGCCGGCCGTACGGGCAATCACGAACAGCGGCGTGAACATCGCCGTCGGCACGCCCATCATGTGATACGACACCGCGCTGAACCAGTCGAGATTCGGGAACATCTTCTTCGCTTCCCACATGACCGATTCCAGACGCTCGGCGATGTTGAACAGCTTGTTGTTGCCCGCTTCTTTCGAGAGCTTTTTCGCGATTTCCTTGATGACCTTGTTGCGCGGGTCCGAAATCGTGTACACCGGGTGGCCGAAACCGATCACCACTTCCTTGTTTTCC